>CAVWLP010000003.1:0-1525206 GCA_963755915.1 uncultured Phycisphaerales bacterium | reverse complement strand
GATGTCCCTGAGGACCTGGTCGCCAGAGGCGTCGATGATCTTTTGATGAAATTCGATATCGAGGCGATCGACTGCGTCCTGATCTTCCGAAACCGCCGCCCGGTCTCGCTGGTCGCACAGGTCCTTGAGGTTCTTCAGGTCGGCATCGCTCATGTTAGGACAGGCCAGTCGAATGGCCATTCCTTCCAGCGCACGCGCGTGTCCCACAAATCGACATTTCCTTGAGGCCCGGCCGGCAGAGCGTCGTACCTTTTTTGTCCGCATGGATGAGCCCTTGTTCCTGAAAACATCCGAGGGCTTCGCGAATCGTGCTGCGGCCCAGTTTCAGGGGCTTGCAAAGCGCTTGCTCCGTGATCAACCGGTCCGCACCCGCGTGCTCGAGCAGTGACTCTTTCACGCGTTCCAGAAGATTCTCTCCTATGGCCAAGTCGACTCCTGCGAGGTGATTTATTGTCGAATAATCTAGAACAATTCGAGATTAAGTCAACAAAAATCACGATTAAATTCCCAATTGCCAGACAATATCTTTGCCCTGCCGACAATTCAGCCGTTCGGATCGATCATCTGAAGATCTTGAAGCGATCCATCCGGACTATGCGGGGTTATGAGCACCCGTCCCGCCGGACTCTCTGCGCCGACCCATTCGCCGTCGCCCGGCGCCTTCACCTGCATCGGAATGCTAACCAGGCCCGCATTTTTATCACCGGCGGCCCGCTTCTTCATTACGTCCTGAATTGCCTGTTGCCCCTCCGGAGAAACACGCATCATGTAGGAGACGAATTTTGTCTTACCGCCATCGCAGGAGTAAACGACGCACAGGACTGCCTGCTTCCCATCGTGATCAAACGGTGCCAGCTTGCTTGAATCGTCCGCAAACCAGGTTTTGCCATCGTCGTCGGTAAACCAGGCTTTATGCCCAACGGTATTGGGATTCGTTACCGCATAGACACAGAACACCGCAGCGCAAACGATAGCGACCGTCACAGCGCCAATTGCGAGGCGAGGATGCTTTTGCAGTAAATCTCGCGTCCCCAGGCCTATGTTCTGATTCAACTGACGACTCCCTTCAAGATTCCCCAAAAATGAAATTCGAGAGGGTGCTGCATAAAAAGCGAGTTTCATTTCCCACGGCAAATCCGCGAGATCCGCAAAGACAAGAACGAACTCGACGGCCGCATCGACTCGGTTTTATACAGAATAGGAAAGCCATGCTCGGCTGCGATGCCGTGGACTAGGGCGTCGCTTTAGCCACAATACGAATCATTAGCTGTTTGGGTACGATCCGTGCAAATGCTTCCTAGATGTTCGACGCGATATATCACTTTGGACCATTGTAACCACGGTTTGGTGGAATTGCCAAGAAAAATTTGTCCGAAAAAGGCGATCCCTGGGATATTTTCGATCCACGCCGGAGTCTGATATTGGTTCGCCTGATGAAATCGGAAAACGCGGAATTGAACTTGATGTAATTCGCTAATTGGATTTGGCTTATAGCGATATCGGTATTTCTTTTTTCTGAAGCAGTTGACGATTTTCATTGTAGGATCCACGGATCAACAACTCGGGGATCGGCAGCCGTCATATTCCATTTTTTAAACCACCGTAGACCGGTTGGCAGTTATGGATTTGCAATCGTGAAAATCGCACCTGCCCAAAAACTCTACCCGGAGACATGACCTCACCTCCTGCAGCATCCCAGGTAGCCAGCAATCGCCAGTGATGAATCAAAGATTGCGGTTTCATCCCGACAACTATCTGTCGGCACGCAACTTACCGTTTCGCTAAAGCGGACACAAAAAACGGCGTGAAAAGACTCTCGGCGAGATCAAGTTCTACCCATTTCCCGTCGCGCGGGAGGTGGAGGAGCGGGCGATCAGACGCGGGGTGACCAGCACGCTCATCGTCGGACGCGAATGCGGCTTGTCCAGCTTGTCGATCAGCAAATCCACCGCAGCGATGCCTACTTCCCGAAATTGAGGATGGATCGTCGTCAGCGGAACTTCATACTTTTGGCCCATCGCGCTGTCGTCAAACCCCACCACGGAAATATCTCCCGGAACCTTCATCCCCATCGACTTGGCGGCGCCGATGATCCGCACCGCCCAGATATCGTTGTAGCAGACAAATCCGGTCGGATGCTTGGCGGCTTTCAGAACGGAACGCAACTGGTCCGGATTCCTTTCCTGACGCTCGGCGCGGTGCTCGTGTCCCCCAACGTGGGAGCTTGTTGTTTCAGCAACCACTACTCCGGTCCCAGCCAGTTTCTGTTTCAAGAGGATCTATTGAGATGCCGGCCCCTGAGTACAGGAGATATTAAACAACCTTGGGATAACTTCCGTCCGGCCACTGCAAACGGCCGATGAATAGGCCCCGGCTTCGATCAGATTTGTTCTGCAGGAAATCGTCAGGGTCCGTCTTGCAATGTGTGATCCACCACTGGCCATTCCATTCGATCACTTTAGAAGCGTGGCTATAGCCAAGACGAATCGGTTCGCAGCCACGGAAATCGAACGGAGAATCAGAAACCACAAAGTGGGTCCACCAGCCGTTTTTGAAAAACAGCCAATAGCGCCCGTCGTTGCGGACCACGCACGCAGATTCAACTTCTCGGGTCAACGGCTGATGCCAAGCTCTTAGGGCAAAGACGGGGCCTATTTCCTGCCAGTGGATCAAATCATGGGAAATGGATGCGGCAACGCAGCACAAATCACCTCCAAACTTTTCCTGCATTCTGGAAACCCAATAGGATACGAAACTGCCGTCATCGAGCTGAATAATGTGCGGATCGCGACAGCCGCCAAATGAGCCGTCGTCCGAAGCATCGAGGCCAAAACCCGGCCAACGGGACCAGGAGACGGAGGGCACAATGACGGGGTTTCCCGGATAACGATTCCATGTAAATAGATCGTCTGAGGTCGCGAGACAAATGCGCTGAATGGCTCGCTCGTCGGCGGCCGCGTAAAGCATGTAGAATCGTCGATTGTGCTCGAACACCGCGGGGGCGAAGATGTGGGTAACCTCGGGCCATTGGCCGGAAATCATCAGCACGTCCGGGTGCGGCGTCCAGTTTTGAAGATCTCGGGAGGTGGCATGAGCGAAGGTGATTTCGCTCCGCGAGCCGTCGTCATGAAGATCAGCCCGGGGTATTTGGCCGACGATACCGAAGAAATGCCACTGATCGCCTTCGCGAATCAAGCAATGATCGTTCAAGTATCTACCGGGCAGCGACAAAACTTCCTTGAACTGGCCGACGGAAACATCGCCGTAGGGAGTTGGATAGATCCGTTTACCTTGCTGCATACTTTCGGGCGTCATCTCGTATCCTTCCTGTTGGCTCTGATTTTTGGCGCGTTGCATTGGGACAACCGGATGATGCGCACGACGTCAGCGCCGCAGCTCCGGCTGCTGCCGCTGTCTCAGGAAACACACGCCGCGAAACGGTCATTCTCGGTTTTCTCCACACGGCGCAGGGCGCCTCTGAACAACAACCTGGGCGAAAGCCAGCGGCCCAGGCTCGGCTTACACCGGCTTGGACGGCCGCCTTTTCTTCGGCGACAAACCCAGCCGAGACCGCCGCCAGTAGAAGGAACATTCTTGAGACCCGTTGGACCCGCACCCAGCCCAGACCGATTGTCCGCAGGCCCGCTGATCGTCGATGCGCCGGCACCAGGCGTCTGCGTTGCCATTGATCATGACTTCCAGGAGCACCTCTCGGTGCGCCCCGTGCTGCCAAATCAATTCAGCGGCGCGAGATGGGGTTGGCAGCGCGCGTACCGGTTAGATATTCAACAACTCCGCCGCATTGGCTAAGGACCCATACCGAATCAGCCAACATATTCATTTTCATTCAACCTCAAAATCCGCGTGATACCGGTTCAATGCGTCATTGGCATTTCCGTCGATGAGGTAAAGCTTTCCGCGCATAAGCTTTACGTTCCCTGAAGCGACACTGCCCAGATAGGGATCCGCATGGATGCACATATTCCCGGTGCAGCCGTAGCCGTTGTATGACTGTTCAAATCCGAGGGCAATCGAATGCTTTTTGTCGGCTGCTTCGACTGCAACAAATGACGCGCGGGCCACTACCGGAGACTGCGGAAGCCGCTCGTGTTCCAGGGGCACGAATCCCTCGCCGCCACTGATGGGAATAATCGTAGTCCTGCCGTCGATTTTCAATTCGCTGAATGATCTCAGCCGGTGACCATCGAAAATAAATGTACGCTGATGGCTTGGATCCTTGATGCTATCGCACTCAAGCGTTACGACACAAAACGCCCAATCGATCGGGCCAGTCGCCTCGCTTGAGGAGTTTTTCACGCGGAGATGGATATCGATGGAATCCGCATTTGCCGTAAGTTCGAGTCCAAACCCGCCGAAATCGGCGATGGGGCAATCAGCCGATAGGTATTGAGGCGAACGATCTGCATCCCAGGTAAACGGTACGTGGCGATAGTTTTTGCCGCGTCCTGATTGCTCGGTTGGAGGAAAATGATCGTCATAGAGAAGGCGCTGCGGGTGACCCATCACTTCGCAAGTGCGCAGGATGAGTCGCTCATCGGCACCCAGCCAGCCACCGCGGAGATCCGCGCAAAGCCCCGGGTCATGAGGAGCGTCGGCCCGCCAACGCGCATAAGGACCATTCCACTTGTAAGGTCGAACCGTCATCGGAAATGATTTTTGCGCCAGATTCATAACTCCCGCGACCTCACAAAGCTCGCGCTCGTTTCATAAGCAGGTGTTCGCCCAGAGAATCGCTGAAAATCCATCGAATCGGATTGTGCTTAGCCACTTTGTACCATATTGTACTTGGACTGTGCCACTGTTTGCGTATTTTCGCAGAAAATACTCGAATGCGGCGGCCTAATCGCGGTGAACCTTTAGCTCATTGTCAGGACTACATTCCATGAAAATCACCAATATCGAGACCTACGTAGTCGGCAACCCCTGGAAGATCTGGGTGTTCGTGAGGCTGATGACGGACCAGGGAATCTATGGTGTGGGCGAAGGCAGTCTTGGGCAGATGAGTAACGCGGTGGCAGGAACGATTGAGGACTTGAAGCCATTCGTTATCGGTGCGGATCCGTTCGACGTCGAGTGGATCGTGAACACGGTCTCGCGCGATATTTATGCAGAGGGTGGGCAGATCAAGATGAGCGCCTTGGCGGCAATTGAGATCGCTTGCTGGGACATCATTGGCAAAGCTACCAAGCTGCCGGTGTACAAGTTGATTGGTGGACAATGTCATCAACGGCTGCGGGCATACGCCAACGGCTGGTATCGCGTGGAACGCAAACCCGAACTATTTGCCCAGCAGGCTGTTCGCGTGAAGAAGCGCGGATATACCGCGATGAAATTTGATCCGTTTGGGGCGTCTTGGCGCATGCTGACGCCTCAGGAGGAAGATCTTTCGATCGATATCGTACGGTACGTTCGCGACGCGGTCGGCCCAGAGGTCGATCTCATGATCGAGGCCCATTCACGATTTGGTGTCTCTCAGGCCATTCGCATTGCCAAACGGCTGGAGGAATTCCACCCGGCATGGCTGGAGGAACCGGTGCCCCATCACAACCCGCTTGCGACGATCGAGGTTGCACGCGCCACATCCGTGCCGATCGCAACGGGAGAGAGTTTGTCTTCCAAGCAGGCGGCGGCAGAACTCTTGCGGCATGGGGCGATCCAGATCCTGCAAATCGAGCCGGTGCACATTGGCGGTATTCTCGCCTCGCGCAAGATTGCCGACATGGCGGACGCTTTTTACGGGGTGCTGGCACCTCACTCAGCCTCGGGGGCAATTGCGTCCACCGCGTGTGTCCACATTGATGCAGCGACGCCAAATTTTTACGTGCAGGAATTTTTCCATGACTTCAGTGAAACGGCATGGGAGAAGGACCTATTCATTAACGCCCCGAAGTGCGTCGATGGCTACTTGGAATTGCCGACGGCGCCGGGCCTTGGGATTGATCTGAATGTCGACGTGGCCCGCGCGCATCCGGCGATTAATGTAAAGGAGATGAATCTTTGGGAAGCCGGATGGGAGCGACGGCGGACCAGCAATAAGTCATGAGCCGTCGAGACTATTGGCGCACCCACAATTCCTGTAATGCGCGAATTCCCATTACGGGTTTCCACTTCAACGTCTTTTGCTCCAGTTTTAGGTTGGGTAGTCGCTCGACGACTGCGCGAAATACTGTTTCCATCTCCAACCGGGCGAGGGCGGCTCCCAGGCAAAAGTGAGTGCCATAGCCAAATGCCAGGTGGCGATTGGGATGGCGTGAGATATCGAATCGATCGGGATCGGCAAATTGGCCCGGGTCGCGGTTGGCCGAGCCCAAGAGCAAAACAATAAGTTGGCCCGCTGATATCTTTTGCCCGTTGATTTCGACCTCGTTGATTGCCTGGCGAACAGCGCGTGGCACCGGCGATTCATATCGCAGGACTTCCTCAACAGTGCCTGCCGCCAACCGGTCAGGCTCTGCGTTTAGCGCCGCAAACTGATCGGGATGTCGAAGCAGCGAGAGGATACCGCTTGCAAGTCCATTCGTTGTGGTTTCATGGCCGGCGAGAAAAATGAAAACACACATCGCGTACAGTTCTTCATTTGACAGTTTTGTCCCCTCAGCTTCCGCGCTGACCAAAGCACTGAGCAAATCCGTCGAGGGTTGACGCCGCCGCTCCGCCACCAATTCCTCAAACATCGAAACCAAATTCCCAAGGGCATCGCTGGCTTCGTTAACATAATCTTTGAGAGCCGGGCCGGCTCTGGTACTAAACTGCATGAGCCTTGCCGTTGCTGTGTAGAATCTGTCTCGGTCCCCGGCGGCAATTCCCAGCAATTCGCAAATCACGGTCGCCGGGAGCGGATAGCAAAGCTGTCGCACAATATCGCATGGGCGCCCCTTTGGGATGCCGGCGAGAAAGTCATTGGTCAACGCCATAATTCTGGTGCGCAGCCCATTGACGACCTTCGGCGTGAACGCCAGATTGACCAGTTTGCGCAAACGCCCGTGATCGGGTTCGTCGGTGAGCTGGATCCATTTCGAAATGTGGCTAAGCAGTGGTTGGGCGGCCTTTTTTTGCGCATTCGGCAATACTTGCGCATACATTCCCGTTCGGTTCGAAGATAAATTCGTATTCCGCAAACCGAGCAGCACATCGTCATAGCGCGTAACCAGCCAAAGCTTCATCGGCTCGCACCAATGCACCGGCTCTTCAGCCCGCAGCCGATCAAACAACGGATAGGGGTTGGCCAATCGCTCTTCGCAGAACTCGAGGTAATCGGGTTGGGTGGTGATCGAAATCATTATGGAACTGCGACGATTTGCGGATTGTCCCATTCCATGAGAGGGCTAACGCCGCCAATTTCTCCTTCGGAAGAAAATTCCAACATCGCATAGGCACCGCTGAAACTAGATATATCGACATCAAAATCGCGCATTTTGAAAGGCGGATCCCCATGTGGTACGCGTACGATCTCTTTGCCGTTGATTCTGACGACTCCATCACCAAATAGGCCGTTGCTGCCGGCCGGGATGCCGTAAGATCCGCGCAATCGAAGGTGCCGAGCAATTGGAAATTTTCCGATCAGAGTTCCGATACCGGTCGTGGATCCGGTGAACCCGAGGTCCGAATTGGCGACGATGTATCCTGGAATATACCAGGCTCCGTGCCATGGGAGCTTCACCCATTTGCCGACGAGCAGGGTGTCTGTTCGACGGAAAGCGCGAAGGACGGCCGGGCGTGACGAATCGGCGGATACGCTGGCGCTCTGAATGAGCGTACCCGGTTTTCGGGTCATTTTTTGATCATTCAAATAAAGATCGTATCCGGCTGGAGCGAACGCGTCGATTTGTCCGTGGCCGATGAAGGTTAATTTGTAATAAGATTTCTGATCGCCGATGTCTTGCGAAATAATTCGTCGCCCGCCGTCGTAGTACTGCTGAAAATCGGCTGGGACCGCGGTCGCGTGAAACTGGTCCGGGGGCAAACTGACTTGGTCGGTGAAAACATAAGTTTGTGACGGATCGAGCCCAAGAATTGTCGAACCATTATAGAGAAGCCAATAGGGCCTGCGCCGACCGATTTGTTCGAACACGGGTGCACCGGGGCCACGCCAGCGAGTAATGCCGACGTGGCAAGCGCCGATCCACTGGGGATTTTTCCCGGGCTCGTAAATCACCAGCCCACGCTGGTATTTCTGCTTTTCAAAAAAAGCGGTTACGCCGTCGTTGCCTCGATAACCGAATAGGCGGACCGTCACGCCGTTGGGTATCGGCTCGGGCGCCGGCATCGTACCTTCCGATGGATCAGACTGGTAATCACGAAACTCCCGGCGATCAAGACGGAAATCCGGCTTAAGGCCGTAGTCTTCGAATGCCTTGGCAATCTCAATCCAGGGATGATCCATCGGCCCCGCGCCCAAGGTCATGCAACCCCAGGACTGCACTTCGTCGATTAATGCTTCGTCAATCGGCGCCGACATCACGCCTTCGGGCACGACCTTCACAAAACGGTGGAAGATATAGGCGCTGAGCGGATGGCCCATTGGCATTTGGCTGAGTGCAAATGCCGCATAGCGGGATGACATCGGATTGAATTGCTCTGTCTCCACCGCCACGTTTGGGTATGTTTGCAGAATTTCTTTCTCCAGCTCAACGATACCCTGAATTCCGGTCATACCATCAACAAGGAATTTTCCGCCGAGGCCGTTCGTTTCGTCGAGGTAAATCACATCAACCCCGGCGGCAACCGCATCGCGCATCCGCTCGATCAGCAGATCGCGAAACGGCTTGTACGCCGCCGAGCAATTGATCATTTGGCCGTCGTAAATTGAGTCGTAAGTTGGATTACCCGAAGAGTCGTGCCCGGTGACTTGAAATCCCGGCCGCATCCTTTCGACCAGATCGGGAAACATTCGCGAAATCCCCATGCTGTTGAAGTGCGCGCCCACGTGAAAGCCCATCGCCCTGGCGCGCTTCAGCCACGTTTTGGCGACGTCGGTCGGTTCGTAATCCGGATATCCGACATCGAAGCTGTAACTGCGGTAATCCGCGTTACGGCCGATCAGAGTCTTGGACGGCTTCACCTCGTTGGCCAACGACTCCAGGTCGTCAAAATCACCCACCGGAATATAAGCCTGGTTTACGATTTCCCTGGTCCAGCTCGGAGATTTTCTCTCGAACGGGACATAACCCTGAGCCTCCATCCACTGAACATAGGGATCGACCGCGTCTTCCCAATGTCGCTGATAAGCGCGCAATCGAATCTCAAACATTTCCGGCCGATTCGTCGGCACCGGAAAGGAGCGAATCATTCCGAGATTGATGGTCTGCCCACTTCCGCGCACCATGCAACACGAAGGACCGATGTTCGAATCTCGTCCTTCGATAAACCAGCCCGCGTTTCGTCCCTCGAATAAGCCGACGAGCGGATGGACAAATGACCAAGGAGCGCCTGTGGACATCGGATCGCCGAGAAAATCTCCATTCCAAGGCGCGTGGCACAATTTTCCTACGCCACCTGCATCCACCCAGACCAGAGCGTGGTTGGCAATATCGCACCCGAAGAACAGAACGCGCATTTCGTCGACGGCGCGAGGGGTGTTTGCCGAGGTTTGCAGAATTAAGTCCCCATTTCCCGGTTCTATGGTCCAGCGCAGTTCCCAGATGACCCCGTCGGGCGACGTGATTCGGGTATCGAGTGAATTTTCACTCTCATTTTGGGCGATACCACAGGCGTCCAGATCGATTTGCGATTTCCCAAATAGAGGCAATTTTGAGGCCAGATCGGTGGGGTCCACGGAGGCAAGAATTTCCCCCGTGGCAACGTCTTTTAGCCTGTAGAGGATTCCGGCCTGAAAATCCGCCTCAATCGCGTCGTTTTTCAGTACGACGCGCTCTTTGAAGTTGCGCCATTCACCGGGCACTTGTGTAATTCCGATAGTGCTGTAACAGAGAACGATCAGTAGAGGCAGGCCTTTCGAAATCTTTACCGATTGCCTCATTACATCACTTTTTCGGTGCTGGATACTCATGAACCAGATAATGCCTGCGCGGTTCATCCTCTTCGATTTCGCAGAATCGCTGGCACGGCTCGAGCCAGCAGTTGTCGTTCCAGTCATCGCAGACCCGGCTCATTTCGCCGCTGACGGTGTATCTCCCGCCTGAAATTTTCATGCCGGTTCCGGGTTCGCCCCAAAACTGGTGGATGATGCCTGGCCGAATTGTGATGCTCTGTCCCGGCTCGAGGCGTACGATTGCCCCGGCCTTTATCGTTCGCGTAACTCCGTCCATCTGAACCGTGACGGATTCTTCCGAAGTCTGACCCTGGGGAGTGGATTGAAAAAGCTGAATCATGATGTTCCCGCCGCCGCGATTGATAATGTCCTCCATTTTGTTGCGATGGAAATGCCGCGGCGGTTTTTGATTTTCGGGATCGAGAATCAGCTTCTCCGCGTAGTCTTTTCCCGAGGGAAATTTGGACGAACCGTTGCGGAGCGTCAGCAGAATTCGCCCGATCTCTTCAAATCTGCCTTGGCCGAAATCGGTGACATCCCAGCCCAGCATGGCCAGTCGAATTTCGTCCGCATTGACGCTTTTCTGCGGCCATTGCTCGGCCGTCCAATGGGCAAATGGAGGTAACGTAAAGCCAACGCCTGCATACGCCTGCTTGGCGATTTCAATCGACTGATTAATCGTGGAACGTTTCAGCGCCATTACTTTCCTTTCGAGAATTCGAAGCCGTAAAGAAACACTCGCTTGAGATAAAGTTTCGCCTGAACGGCCGCGGCGGGAGCGCGACCTCCGCCGGCCCAGCGAACTTCATAGCTGCGGTGGTCTCCGTGAATGGGTTTGCAATCGCCTCGGCTGAATTCTGGTATCGGACGGCCGCCTTCATCCAGCAGTTCGACCTGCAAATAGCCTTCGTCCGATCCTCCGCACTTCGGCGGACGGGTGACGACGTTCACCCGCAAGCCACTCCCCTTGATCTTTTGCGGCTTGGTCGTGGCGATCCCAATCGTAGGGCCCCCAGTGGAGCTGCATAGCGCGTAAAGACGATCAAAATCCCAGTGGCATCGGCAAAGCGCCGTTGTGAACGGGAGAAAGTGGCCACCCTTACTGATCGCGGTCTCCTGGTACCCGATACTTACTGACGGCGCCTGCGTCTCCGAAATCTGCCGATGGGCGCCTTCGGATCCAGCGTAGTACATATACATTTTCCCATTTTGAACGTGAAGATTTTTACTCTGCCAGATCATGCCGCCACCGTAATCGCCCATGGGCGCGTTCGGCACGCAGGGGATTCTGTCGGGAAACCACCATTGCCGCGTGTCGCGCGACGCCGCAATACGAGTGTCAAGCGTCTGGCGGATCGGGTGATAAACGGAGACGGTCGCGACGTATCCCCCCGGAACAGCCAACGGCACCCATTCCATGAACTGCGTGTCGCGATGCTCTCGTTCGTCGCGCTGAATGACCATCAGGTCATCCTTGATCCAATGCAACCCGTTCTTGCTCGTACAGCGGAAGCACGTTCGCCGCGGGCAGTCCTCCCACGGCGGAAGATGGTCTTCCACCTGAAGCGGCATTGCGGTGCGGTATGAGCCGAGATAGCCGCCGCTGGGATTTTTATAAACAAACAGAACATCGCCGAGAATGCACCCTGTAATCGGGCCGCCCGTCCACTCCCATTTTTTACCGTCCCTGGAACGATAGCGGTGATAGCCCGAGCCGTGGGGAGGCGTTGCGATTGACGTCGGAGTTTGCAGAACGAACATCTCATACGGCCACTTCTTATTCTTCGGATCGATGAGCACCGACGCATACGCCTGCAATCCAAACTTAGACGATGGAAAGATGATGTTTGTGCGCTCGTGATCTCCGTAGGGAGTGTCGAAGATCCTTGGCTTGATCCATTTAACGCCGTCTTTACTTTCGAAATAGCAAATGCTTCGGTCGCGGTCGTTGGCGATCGAGCTCCAGCCGTTTGGCCAGCTTTCGGACGTTTCTTCCGCCGGCGTACAGACAATCCACGCCTTGAACAACCCGTCGATTGGATCTTTCAGCACGGTGCCGTGAATTCCGACGCCGCCTCTTTCCCACGGAAGCTCCCCTTCGATCAGGGGATTTTCCGGGTCCTGCCGTCCGGGCTCGACGCGCCAAGCGCATAGATGAAGGTCGCTGAACTCATCCGGCATCAATAGAGGCATTCGCGTGTCATGAGCTGACATATTTTCTAAAACACTGCCTTTCGTCATGCGGGCGCATTTGTGCCCGCAGTTTGAAATGAAAATCCGTATAAAAATGCGCGCTTGATGTAGAACCGCGCTTTGCGCAGCGGAAGGCGCTTGAGAGCCGCCCGCCCATTTTGCAATCGCCGAGGCGTGATCGCCCTTCAGTGGGATGCAATCATCCCACGTAAATCCCTTGATCGGTTGATCCGACTGATCGAGGAGTTCAACCTGAACCATACCTTCGTCCAGCCCAGGCGTCGAAGCCTTCTTTGGAGGGCGAGTGACCAGGTTGACAAACAAATGTTTGCCGCCCAAGTCCGAAGAAATGGTTGTGGCCCGGCCATAGGTTGTCCCGCCGGTGCTTGAGGCCAGCGCGTACAACCGGTCCAGTTTCCATGAAGAGCGGCACAATGCACAGGTAAATGGCAGAAAATGCCCGCCATGGTCGATTACCTTTTCCATGTAGTTCACGTCAACGGAGGGCGCGCGCGTATCCGTGATCTGCCTGTGCAGGCTTTCAGTGGCGCCATGATAGACGTACAAGTTACCATCCTGGACATGCAGATATTGGCTTTGCCAGATCTGTCCACCGCCATAATCGCCAAGCGGACCGTTATCCAGACATGGTCGCCGATCTGGAAACCACCATCGGACCCCGTCGCGCGATGCGGCCACTCGCAGGTTTAGCGTTTGCGTGATCGGCAGATACATCGTCACCATTGCAATGTATCCGCCGGGGACTCTAAGGGGCACGCATTCCTGGTATTGTGTATCGCGATGATCGCGCTCATCAGCCGTCAGCGGAACTTTTTCATCGAAATCCCATGTGTAACTGTCCTGGCTTGAGGCGCGATAAACCGTGCGACGCCCACAATCCTCGTAAACAGGAACGTGATCCGTAGGCTGACCTTTTCCCGGCAAGCGGTAATAGGCGAGGTATTTTTCTTTCAGCGGCTGCTCGCCGGGAATCGAACCAAACGGCGTCAGTGCACCTCCGACTCGGTAAAAGAAGCACAGATCTCCATCAAATCCCGGCACGCGACTGCCGATGCGTTCCCACTTGCGGCCATCGGCTGAGCGATATCGATAGTAGCCGTTTCCATCGGGTGGCTTGCCGAAACCTGGAATCCACGATTCGCGAAGGACCAGCATCTCATAAGGCCACTTCGTGTTCGACGGATCGACGAAAATCGAGGCGTATCCGGACGTGCCCTCGTCGATATCAAAGATGATGTTGGTCTTTTCGTGTTGACCATATTTGACATTCGAAAGCATCGGCCGGGCCCAATGCAGACCATCTTCGCTTTCAAAGAGGCAGACGCGGCGAAAGTGGGCGTTTTCCGAGTTCCATGGTTTTCCCTTGTTTTCCGGCTGCTTTTCCGGAAATTCCTCGGCGGGTGTACATTCGAGATAAGCTTTCCATTTGCCCGTGATGGGGTCGACAAAAACCGAACCATGATCACCGACGCCGCCTCGCTCCCATGGCATCTCCCCCTCGATCAGTGGGTTTTCGGGATCCGACGTGCCGAGCTCGACGCGCCAGCCGCATAGCGCCAGTTCGCTGAAGTCATCTGGCATCAATAGCCCCATTCGAGACGAGACAGAACTGTCGTTCGCCATATTGTGTTTCCGTTACTCCGTTAGGTTATCAGATTGGTACATAGTTATCAATACTGTACCAAGCTCCTGATTTATT
Organism: uncultured Phycisphaerales bacterium; assembly: GCA_963755915.1. GTDB lineage: Bacteria > Planctomycetota > Phycisphaerae > Tepidisphaerales > Tepidisphaeraceae > PALSA-1353. The sequence goes on along the minus strand of CAVWLP010000003.1, from coordinate 1,511,281 downwards.
TCGCCAACCCGCGCATATTTAGCCATTTAACGGCAATTCTCAGGGATGAAATACATGTTCGGATACCCCAATCATGTTTGCCGGACAAGGCAATAAAACCCCAACTGGTACACAGAGGTATATCCTTGTATGTCCAAGTCGGCCGTCTGTCTATCAATTATTAAATATTGCCGACCTCTCCGCGCATCCTGTTTGCTTCCTACTGCGGCCCGGAGCTGTGCAATATCCGCCGTCATCGATTTTGAAAATGCCACGAGATCCGCCGAGTGTATGATGAGATTCGCGCCGGCCTCGGTCATCCAGGAAATTTCCTGCCCCACGTCGCCAACGTAGGAATGCACGCCCGCGCCCACCCCTGCGGCGCGAGCCTTTTTAAAAATATAGCGGCAGACTTCTTCGAATCTCGGGTGGTGATATTGCTCGGGAATCCCAAGGCTGCAAGACAGATCATGTGGACCGATCAGAACCGCGTCCAGGTCGCGCACCCCAAGAAGAGCGTCGATATTCTCAACCGCCGGCTCGCTTTCCACATTGATGATCATCAGGCGATTAGCATTGTGAGAGTCGAGATATTCGGCCAATTCGCGCCCACATTTCTTCTCGCTATGGAGATGTCGCGCGAGGAATTCTCCTTTGACGGGGTGGTACTTAACTGCGCCGCGCAGTGACTGAGCCTGCTCGACTGACTCGATGTAAGGCGCAACCACGCCAGCGGCGCCGCCATCGGCGACCATCGCTGCCTGATAGGGATCCGGCGAAGGGATCCGAACAATCGGCGGCAAGCCGAGTGCGGCATAGGCCTGACACATCCATGAAAGCTCGGCGCGATCCAGGGCGATGTGCTCGGTATCAATGAAAACAAAATCCAATCCCAAGCCGGCAACAATCCTCGGCCAGCGCGGAGATGAGGAGACAATCAGAGTCCCGAACACGTGCTCCCCGCCCAACACTTTTTTGCGAAGCTCTTTGCTGGTCATAAAGTTCGTAATATTTACCACGGAGCGAAGATTTTAAGAAGCCTTTAGGCCGCGGGAATTTCGGTTGTCTGCTCCGGGACCATCGTCGCGCCTGACGTTGACTTTCGCACGCTCGGCATCGGCAGCGGCGGGGAATATTTATACGAGGGGTCGCGCCTCTGCATGCGAAGGATGCCGATGATTTGAATCCACGTGCGGGTTAACCCTCGAGGGCATGGCGGCAGGTCTGAGGCGATTATCCTATGCAACTTGCCAAGGTTATAGCACGGAACGCCGGCATACATGTGATGCTCGGTATGGAAATTCATATGCCAATACAAAAATCGCAAAAACGGATTCAAAATCATCGTTCGGCAACACAGCCGAAAGTCGGGCACATTGTCTCGAAGTCCACCGTGTTGGGTCTGGTTGTAGAGAAATCGCAGCCATTCACCATAAAAGGGCGCCAGGGTGACGACGACAATTAACAGCCACCATCGCATGATGACCGCAGTCGCCACAATCGCTGCCTGCCCCACCAGCAGAAAGCGCGCCCAATTGAAGAGGCGGCGACGTTGTTCCGAATCGGTTGCCGGAAACAACGACAGCTCCCAAGTTCCCCGGAGCCTTCCAAGTGCAATGTAGACGGTCGCCGTAAACGTGTTCCAGGCGGCTTGCGGATTAATGAATCCGCCCAATAAAAAGCCCTTCAAAGAAAGCGGCAATGGAAGCACGACTTCAAGATCGTCCGGCGGGTGCAGCGCATACTTGTGATGTTGCATGTGGCTGGCCCAGAACCGATAAGGATTATCCCAGCCTAAAAATGAATATCCGCCCGAAAAACTTATTCAGAAACTTGGTCTTGAATACCGAGTCGTGGGCAAATTCGTGACAGGCATCGACGATGAAAGACCAGCAGGTCCCGTGAATGAAAAATAGCAGTATAACCAGCGGCCATTTCACCCGGCCTACGGACAAATAGGCGGTCGAACCAGTTAGGACCAGAAGCCCTAGGAAGGAAACTGTCTGCAAAAAAACCCTTGAAATCGCTTCTCTCGTTCAATTTACGAAGCTGTTCCCGGGAAACGGGCGACCGATACCACGCCACTCTCGCTTTCGTCTTTTCACTTTCCATAAACCCTTCTAAACCGAGTGCCGCAAACCAGTTTATATCACGATAGACCACTGTGCGTTCAGGGTCCGATTCAGAGAAATTTGAACATACTATTTCCGACTCGAAGTTAGAATGGGCCCCACTACTATGCGGCGTTCTCCGTCCGAATCCGGCCAGCCCGCAAGGCTTGTCTGGGACAAAGATCTGTTATTGCCCGAGTTGGTTAAGGTCGGCTGGGCGCGTTATCCTAGGGCAAGCGCCGTGCTCAAAGCGCATACGCACAAGAACGCCTTTGAAATCTGCTACATCGTTCGAGGCAGCGTGGAATGGTGGGCGAGTAACGAGATCTACGAGGTGGGTCCCGCCCAGATTTTCGTCACTCGACCGGACGAACGCCATGGTGGACGCGACGCTATGATGCATCCCAACGAGTTATATTGGGCCCAAGTCGTTTTACCGTCGGCAGGTACGATCCCCGGAATGACCGCGGCCAGCTATCGCGCCCTGCGGCGTGATTACTCGGGAATGACGCTGCACGCTTTCCCTGGCTCAGAATCGGTCAAAGACGCATTCGCCAGGCTCGTCGCGGCGCATCGCGATTGGACTGGCGACAAATACGCGGCGGTGGGCGCTCGGGCGGCTTTGTTGCAGCTACTGGTTTCCGTGGCGGTCGATCACGAACGGCAAGCACAGTCTTTGCGCGATAAACTTGCGGCGCAGAGCGAAAGCATTCGCCAGGCCGTCGTCTGGATGGAGCAGCACTTGGGTGAAGACTATCGCATCGAAACGCTCGCCGAGGTCTCCGGTTTAAGCACAAGCCATTTCCATAAACGGTTCGTGAGGGAGGTCGTTTTCAGCCCGGCCGCATATCGCACCCGCCTGCGCATCCGACGAGCGGCGCTGCTTCTTCGCGGCCAGAATCGCTCGGTGACCGAGATAGCGATGTCTCTCGGTTTTTCTTCCAGCCAGTTCTTCGCAACGATTTTCAAGACGCTGATGGGCCTGCCGCCCAAGTCCTATCAGGCTCGATATCGAAACAGAAATCTGTTGCTCGACGATTCCAACGGCATAAAACTGGGCCCTATGCCCAAATAATCTAGCGGTACACGGTTGTTCTACCCGCGGGAAAATGACTGTAAAATTAAATATAAAAACTTGAAACGCCGCGCTCAATCGAGGATATTGGTTCAATATGGTCCCATAGAGGTATCGATAGATACAATCGGCTGTGCCCATCGGCCAGCCGAATTCAAACGCCGGGAGGCGATCGCCGAAATGAGATTTTTCACTAATTCTAAAAGGGGAATTGTTGCGGCGGTATTTGGGATTTTCGTTCTACTCCCGGCGGCGCTCGCGCTGGCGGATTGGCGCACAGCCACCAACGGTCGAGCCGTGCTACATAGCAACACGTGGGAGGCGACCTTCCAAAATGGATTCCCATGCGAAATAAAGAGCACCATCAACGGCGATACGCTCGTTCAAATCCAGCCCGATCAGTTGCCTGGTGCAATGCCGCTCTTTGGGCCGTCACACTCCGCTAACTTCGACGCGGCCATGGTTAAGCAAGAGGCCAACGATACATCGGTCTTCGCTTATTGGAGGATGCGAGACGGCACCCACCTGGTTATAAGGTGGTTTGTCGCGCCCAACAACGATTTGGTGCTGCGCGCTTCGGCCGAGACCGCGCATCCGGTTGACGAAATGCGTTTGATCCTCAGCGGTTTTGATATCGGCGCTCACAGTCTGGTCTGGATTGATGGCTATGGCGTTGGACGCACCGCGAATGCCCCGTGGAACGGCATATTCCTTGGCGACCCCAATTCCGATGGATCTCCATCAGGGTTTCCGCAACCGCTGGTCGCGCTTTTCCAGGGCCAGAACCGGGGATGGTTCGTTGAAGGCCGCGACGAACGCATTGGGCCCGCCTGCGTCATGGTGAAGGGAAACGGGAACAATGCAATAATCGGAATGGACCGCAGATTCGCGTTTCCGACGACGTCTCCGGAAATGTATGAGGTTCGATTTCGGCCTTATCAGAATCATTGGGAGGACGCGGTTGATCCGTACATTGATTGGCTGCAGAAAGGCGCCGGATTTGTCCCGCTCGACAAGCTTCCGCCGGACCAGGCATGGGTCGCGAAGCTCAAAACTCAGGCATATATCGACATCGGCAACAACGAAGGACTGGACGATCTGGCCAAATGCGTCAACCCTTCCGAAACGTTTGTCGGCCGTCAACCTGAATATCGGTTTTACGCCATGGACGTGGGTTATCCCGATTATCGGGTAAATCCTGCGGCAAAAAAATGGATCAGGTACGCCAGAGATTTAGGCTTCCATGTTGGCGTGCATTTCAACAGCCAGAGTCTCGCCGCGATGTTTCCCGATCTTGTCGCGCGGTTCAGGCCAGCGCTTTTGCCCGTTGGAGTCGATGCAGATGGCAACCCGCAATATGAACACATTTATGAGGGAAAAAATGCCCTGTTACGCATATCGGCGGCGTATAAACCCTGGCGTGAATATCTGATCGACCAGATGAAAGACGCTGTCGATTCCGGCGTGGACGTGATTTATCTCGACGAAGCGATGGCGCCTGGCGGCCCGTTTGTCGTTGACGGGGTAACAGGAATTCAAGGCGTTCAATTGCTTATGAAGGAAATTCTCGAGCGCTATCCGGGCGTGGCTGTCGAAACCGAACAATTCAATGCGCTTACCGCCAAGTTTGGCAAGCTTGCCCTGAGCCAGATGCCCTTAGGCCATCCTCTTTCCGGGTATATATTTCATAATTTCGTCAGAGTTGTGCCGGAAGGCGTTATGTACTCCCCCACGGATTGCTCCCTGATGGATGCATTCGACTCATGGGGCTTCATGATGCCCGGGGCGGATCCGCAGCGCGAAAGATCGTGGACCGATGTTGTAACGGCCTTTCATCAATACCAGCTCGTTCCGGATTCGCGTCTGGAGCGCGTGCAATTCACTCATTTTGTCGATCACTATTCGCACGGATTACTTCCGGCGCCGCAAGATTCCATTCCCCCCGAGGGCGAAAAACTTTTTGGATTTAGAGGCGACAACGGCGTTACCGCATATTTCGAAAAACAACCCACTAAATGCGGTCTGGTCGTTTACGAGCCCAACAAGGAGCCAAAATGGATTGGAACCAGATATTTCAACATCAAATCGTTTGCCGGGCCAGGAATGCCGGCTTATTTCGGATTCCGCGAATATATAGATGACTGGCTGATCTACGATGGCCAAACCATTTTGGGTCTGAATCCAAATCAATCTTACTGGTTCGATGCGAGCCGAAGCACTTCGCCGAATCGTTTCCATGTATTCAAAGTGCCGGACAATTTCGTTGGCGTCAGCAGCATGGAACCGCGCACCGCTGAGCAGGAAGTCGGCCCCGACGACGTCTATTTCTGTTTGCGATTCGCCGGCCAGGGCCAAATCGGCGTCTACGTGCCCGACAATTACGACGCGTATCTGAACGGCATGAAACTGGCCGTTGACCCTCAATCGAATCAGGCCTTTTCTCAAATCGACGCCTCCGCCATCGATGCAACGGGACTCGGTTATCACATTGAATTGAGCCCCGACAAACAAGCTGGGGCCGCGGCTCAAACTCAAGGCCCCGCGACGCTGCTCGCGGTCCGCAAAGTGGATACGGAGCTGAGCGGAATCTTCTCAAGCTTGCCTTACTATGGGTCACGAGACGAGCTGAAGTGGATGAAGCCGAATTCCGAAAACGGTTTTGAGATGGCCGTTGGCACGATCGGCCGGGTGATTGGTAAGATTCCAACCGCATCGAGTATTCACATTCAAGGCGAATATCTAGTTAATCCGCAACTTAGCCAGGCGAGTGACGGGGTGATTCGGATTAATGGCGCCGAAGTGTTGCGGATTCCGCCCGGGGATAAGCCGTATAAAAGGGTTACATTCGACAAAGACATCACGTCCTATGCCGGCAAATATGTTTGCGTCGAGTTTCTGTCCGACGGATCTGTCCGCGGCGATACCGCGGATTTCTTTAATTTGAAATTCGCCGTCAAACCGTAGCAAATGGCAGTCTGCCCGCGCGGGATCGCTTAATTTTCAGGCAATGCACTTAGGAAAAACCTCAACCAATTGCCGTGGAAAATGCCGTCGATTTGAGCCGAGCTGTAGCCTCTTTGCATTAGGATCGCATCCAGCTTTTGCAGGTCGGCGATCGTTTCCAGGCCACCGGGCGACTGGTTGGTGCCAAAACCGCCGTCAAGATCGGAGCCGATCGCCGCATGGTTCGCGTTACCGGCGAATTGGCAGATATGATCGATGTGATCCACGACCGCCTCGAGAGAAACGACATTGCCCGGAGTCTTTCCGATCACGAAATTCGGCTTGAGCATCCATGAGTCGAGGGCGACGCCGATGACGGATCCCCGATCAATCAGACGCTTAATCTGCTCATCAGAAAACTGCCGGTCTCCCGGCACGAGTGCGCGGCAATTGTTGTGGCTGGCCATCACCGGCCCTCGAAAAAGATCGAGCGCTTGATAGAAGCTCGGGTCAGAACTGTGCGTAGCGTCAAGAATCATGCCCACGCGGTCAAATTCCTTTAGCAGCTCAACTCCCTTCGGTGTCAACGGACCATGATCGCCAGTGCCGACCGCGTAGTGGCTTTTGCCGTAGTGCGCCAGCCCGACGCTGCGCAATCCGTCTGACCACCATTGGTCGACCTGACCTGGTGAAACGATCGGATCGGCGCCTTCCATGGCCAGAATAAGTCCAATCGGCAGCGTCGATGCCGAGGTAGCCTTCTCTTCCCAGCGAGACCAATGCGATCTGAGCTGACTCTGGTTCGCGACCATCGCGATCTCATTTCTGTGGGCCAGAAGACGATAATACGCTAATTGACCTCGGGCGATCGCGCAACAAATTTCCTGCGTCCCGACATCAAGATCGATTTTGCGCCCGGCTTCATGTGTCGTTTTGCGCACGTCAGGAGCGTCCCGCAGCAGACGGCTACGCGACCCGCACGCATTTCCGGCAAGGTGACAGTCCCACGGCCGCGAGCCTTGTCGTCGGTCATACCCGCTTCGGCCTTACGCATTTCGGCGACCGATTGTGTCAGGTCGCGGTTCCAGGAAAGAGCGTTCCACGACAGGTCCAAATGCGAATCGATGATCAGTCTCACTTGAATTCTCCCGGCATATGTTGAAATAAGGGGGGGATGACATTTCCCGGCGGATATCTACGAAACTTTTCCTCGCGTGTCGATCTTGAGCCTGGTTAGTTCCCCGCCTGGAGCGCGAAGCCACGCATAATCCTGCAGGTTCACACAGGGACAAATGTGATTGGGAATAATATGAATTCGTTCGCCGATTGCTGGAACTCGCTCGCACGCGCTAACGTCAATTTCCCCATGCTCTTCGGTTAGCCGAGCTATCTTCGCACCCGGATATTCCATAACGTACCCATGCCCGGTCTCGGGTTTGGTCGCGTTGCGATCGCTGGTCAAGGTTTTTGTCCCCGCGTCCACAACGACTTTTCCCGGAACCGCGGAACTGACGACCGTGCAAATGATGCTCGCGGCGCAATCATCCAGGCCGCAAAAGCCCGCGGAAACCGTGTTCATGTCGTTGTAAATGTAAGTCCCGGGGCGGATTTCGGTCAGTTGAGAAATCAAACGCGATTGATATGCCGTCGGCGTGGAGCCTCCGGACACGATCCGGGCGGCCAGTCCATCGCGCGACCAAAGCGAAAGCGTTTCTTCCAGTCGAGCGGCAATTTGCAGTAGCGATTCGGCTTGTTGATGCACCGGGCTCCAAACATGGCCCGGATAAAAGAACAAACCCCCGAGCCGTAGCGACGACGTGCGGCTGACCTGCCGGGCGAGCTCGCGCGCCGCATGCGGAGTCTGCACGCCCGTGCGATGCATTCCGACGTCTAAGTCTACAAGAACGCCGATGATCGATCCGGCGGCCAGCGCGGATTCGGAAAGTGCGGCCAGCGCGAATTCCGAATCGACGGCGACCAGAATTCTTTTTTTTGTTGCCAGCGCCGCCAGCCGAGCGCATCGCGCTCGATCCACAGCCGGATAGGCCATCAGAATTTCTTCACACGCTTCGGCCATTCCTTCGGCCTCGCCGACCTTCGCGACGGTAAGTCCAATCGCGCCGCACGCCATTTGGCGCCGCGCCATCTCGATCGACTTATGCGTTTTTGTATGCGGGCGCAGAGCGATATTATGCTGCGCGAGGTACGCCGCCATCCGCGATAGATTGCGATCGACAATGGCTTCGTCGATGACAATCGCGGGCGTTTGGAAGCTTTCAGCAGGAAAGTTCATCGCCGGTTTCGATTTCCAACAAATGTTTCCGATCGAAGCGGATACCACGTTTGCCAAAACGCGCTCGCCAGTCTAAAACGCTGTGATACCATAAATGGACCATCCGATACCAATGTGTCAGCCCTGATATTTGGAGCCGCAATGCTTGATCCACGTTTGTCGCGCGCACGGCAAGAGCGTCTTCTGGCAGTTATGGAAAAGCGCAAGCTAGACGCGCTTGTCGTCGGACTGCCCCGGCATGTCTATTATTTCTCAACCTTCTATCCACACTCGCTCCATTACGCCGCCGTTGCTCTAACTGCCGACGGCCGTTCCTGCCTGATCTCGCCCAATGAACCAGCCAAGACTATGGCCATCGACGGAAGCGTCGCGTACGAGGCACAGTGGATGGCGACGCTCCGCCAGGAACAGCCGATGGCCGTCGCGGAAAGCGTACTGTCTTGGCTCGCTCCGCGCAAAACTCGCCGGCTTGGCCTCGACACGTCGCCTGTTTCTTTGCACTTAGCCAGACGATTTGGAGAAAACGCGGACCTCATCGATGAGGAAATCTGGCAAATGCGCCGCTGCAAGGACGCTGACGAATTGGCGATTATGAAGGCCGCAATCGAGCTTACGGATGCTATGTATAAACGTGCGCGGGAAATCATCGAACCAGGGATCGAGGAGGTGGCGGTATTCGTCGAACTCCAGCGTGCGGCGGTTGAAAAGGCAAATGAGCCGCTGACGGATCTGCTCGGAAATGATTTTGCATGCGACGCGAATGGTGGACCGCCCCGCGCGGGCCGCACTGCCCAGGCTGGTCAGGTTTACATCCTCGATCTCGGTCCATCGTATCGCGGTTATTTTGCTGACAATTCGCGAAGTTTTGCGGTCGATGGCAAGCCCACACAAGCTCAGGAGCGAGCCTATCAATCCATTCTGTCCTGCTTCGATATTTTCGAGCGTTTGGCGAAGCCCGGCGCCCGGTGTTGCGACTTATTCGCCGCAGTGAACGACCATTTGTCCAAGAGCTTGGGAAGACCGCTTCCCCACCATCTAGGGCATGGCGTGGGACTTCAGGCTCATGAATTTCCGCATCTAAATCCGAAGTGGGACGACGTGCTCATGCCGGGAGAAGTGGTCGCAGTCGAACCAGGCGTTTACGGAGATGATCTGGGGGGCGGCATCCGTATCGAAGATCAGTATCTTGTCACTCCAACCGGTGTACAAAACCTGGTGCGATTTCCTCGAAGCATGATATAGAGATCATTGAGGACGCCCTAAAACTTTTAATTAACCAGTGTATACCAATCGGTCTTAATTCCCCTTTGCATTACGAACTGCTTTCTTCCCACGATTTCATGGATCAATCGACAATTAAACCGAATTTGCCTATTTTTAGCCATAAAATGCAGTTGGAACCGATGCATCGCTTCCGAATGAGTCCGGGTGACTGAATCATTGACAAGAATGGACCATTAGCGTATCTTGTCGCCCGCGATGTCAGCTACCGTTGGTTGAGGTAACCATGATCGTGGATGTACACACCCACCTGTCTACCATCGAGCAATGGGGACCGATCTTTCTCGAAGCATTCGGAAGGACCAACGCAAAATTCGGTATCGATCTGCATGTGACGCCGGAGAGACATTGGCGCGGCATGGAGGGGGTCGATAGGGCGATTGTCTTTGGAATCAACTCGCTCGCGCTAAAAATGAGCACGCCCAACGACGCAATCGCCGCCTACGCCAGAGCGCATCCCGGAAAAATCATTGGATTCATGTCGATCGACCCAAATCAAAAAGACGCGATCGAGGAACTGAACAGGGCCCACGCCCTGGGCCTGCGCGGAATTAAGATGAGCCCCGTGTACCAGGACTATCATCCCTGTGATGAGAAAGCGCGAAAAGTGCACGCTCGCGCCGAAAAACTGGGTTTACCGATTCTCACGCATGCGGCGTTTCATTCGATTCCCACGACTCGAATGGAATGGGCCAATCCTCTGGCCTACGACGGCGTCGCCCGCGAATTCCCCAATCTCAAGATCATACTCGCGCACATTGGTTTGCCCTGGTTTACGGATGCGATGGTGATGGTGCGCAAGCATAAGAACGTTTTCGCGGATATATCGCCGGGGTTGCACCGCACATGGCTGTATCAAGCGCTTTCATTGTTCCAAGAATTCGCGGTAATGGACAAGCTCCTGTTCGGAACCGACTTTCCGTTTCGAACGGCCGCGGAAGTTCAGGAAACCCTGCGGAGTCTGAACATGCTCGTTGAGGGCACAGGCATGGCAAGAATCGATGCGGGTCGCATCGAGGAACTTATCAACCGAGACTCGCTGAAACTGCTTGGCCTGGCATAAAGGCGACTATGAAGCCAGATGTTGCGGTCATAAGTTATTATGACCCCGCCGTAATCGATGAGCCCCTATCGCGATTGTCCGAAAGCGCGACAGTTCGCCGTGTGAGAATTGAACCGTTTAGCCAGCAAACATTGCAAAAAGCGCTTCAGGGCAGCGCGATTGCAATCGTCTCCGGCGAATGTTTCGACGACGCCACGTTTACCGCGTTGCCCAAGTTGCGCTTGGTCTGCTGCGACGGCACGGGCACGGATCACATCGATCTCGGCGCCGCCACCAAGCATCGCGTGATCGTTACCAACGCCCCGGTTGTTCACGAAGCGTGTGCCGATTTTGCGTTCGGGCTGATGCTCGCATTGCTGCGCGGAATTGTGACTGCCGATATCAGCGTCCACGATGGGCTATGGGCTGATCGCGCCCGGTATGTCCGTACAGATATTTCGGAAAACATTCTGGGTCTATATGGATTTGGCCACGTGGCGCAAGCTGTGGCTCGGCGGGCCGCAGCCTTCAACATGAAGGTTCTGGGCTTTTCACTTCATGCCGACAAATCCGCGATGCAAAATTACGGCGTGCAATTGGTCAGCCGGGACGAGTTGCTGGCGCGCTCAGATATTTTGTCGATTCACATCCGACTAAACGATCAGAATCGCGGAATCGTGGGTACGGAAGAATTCAGGCGAATGAAGCACGGGGCTTATCTTATCAACACCTCGCGCGGGGCTTTGATTGACGAAGGCGCCTTGTGACCGCCTTGAGCAGCGGAAAGCTTCGTGGCGCGGCGCTTGATGTCATGGAACGCGAACCCCCGCCGGCCGATCATCCGCTCTTGAAGTTGAAGAACGTAATAATAACCCCTCACATCGGCAGCGATACGCGAGGCACTTTTGCGAAGGTGCTCAATTGTGTAGTGGACGACATCCTTTTGTATCTGAATGGAATTGTCCCAATCAATGTCGTCAATCGCGACGTGTTGAGGCATTGCACGGACCTTAAAGGAGCGGCATATGCTTAGCGATCAGGAAACACTTCAAGATGACCTCCGGCATTTGATGCTCGACCTTCGCCAGATGAAGAATTTCTGCGAGCGCCCGCTTGTTATCACTCGCGGTGAAGGAATTTACAGCTACGACACCGAAGGAAAACGCTATATCGAAGGGGTTTCCGGCATCTATGTAACCAACATCGGTCACGGTAACCCTGAAGTTATCGCGGCAATTCGGCGTCAACAAGAGAAGATTTCGTTCGCCGGCCCATTGCACTCCGTCACCGACACAGCGATTCGATACGCCGCGAAGCTCGCGCGAATCATGCCCCGCGGACTGGGAACGGTAAAACTCCTGACCGGTGGATCAGAAGCAACGGAATCCGCTATCAAATTTGCCCGTCAGTATCATGTAAACAGCGGGAATCCCAGCAAATATAAGGTTATCGGGAACTATACCGGCTTTCACGGTTCAACCATGGGCGCACTGTCCGCGACGGGCCTGGGATGGCCGAGAAAACAACCTTTCGCTCCCTTCTTGAGCGGCTTTCTGCAAGTCCCGCCGCCTAACTGTTTCAAGCCGCCGTACCCAATCGATGGCGCAACTTATGCGGAAATTAGCGCGTCAATTCTCGACTACGCAATTCGCGCGGAAGGTCCGGACACGGTTTCTGCATTTATCGTTGAGCCGATCAGCAACACGGGCGGCATCATCGTGCCGCCTTCGAAATATCTTCGGCAGGTTCGAGAGATTTGTTCCGCGCATAACGTGATTTTAATTTTTGACGAAATCATCACCGGTATGGGCCGCACCGGAGAGTGGTTTGCGGCTCAGACATTCGGCGTTACGCCGGACATCCTGTGCTGCGGGAAAGGAATGGCTAGCGGTTACGCTCCAGTTTCAGCGATGGTTGTCCGCGATGACCTCTACAATGAAGCGTTCTGGGGTGATGAAAGCGAAAATCCGGGGTTTTCACATGGCCACACCTTCGGCGCAAATCCAATTTCCGCGGCTGCGGGACATGCTGTCATCGATGTGATAGAGCGAGGCGGCTTGATCTCCCAGGGGACGAAGGTTGGGGACCATATTCGTCGCAGACTGCGGGTTGAAGTGGAAAGACTTGGAGTGCTCGGAGAAGTACGCGGAGTTGGTGCCTTGTCATGCGTCGAATTCGTTCAAGACATGAAAACGAAAGCATCATTCCCCGCGGCACGCCGATTCGGAAAGCGGTTGGAGGAGCGGATGCGCGACGCCGGGCTGCTGCTGCGCTGCGATCCCAATTGGATTGCCTTCGCGCCGCCTCTCATCATGACGGTGGCGCAGGCGGATGAGATGCTGGATGTCTTTGTCCGTTGTCTCCGCGATGAGCTCGCGGCGAGGTGAGACGATGCCGAACCTAGCGGCCTTTCCAAAATGTTTCATGGACAACCTGTGTGTCCACGGAGACATGTCCCTTCGGCAATGGATTGAAATGGCCGCGACCCTCGGCGTCGATGGCCTTGAATTTTATGCCGGATTTCTGGGCCTTCAGCGTCCGCGTCAATGGGATGAGTCGCGCAGAACCGCGCAAGACCACGGGCTGCAAATCCCCATGCTTTGTTGTTCGCCTGATTTTACGCATCCAGATCCAGTGTTTCGCAAACGCGAGATCGAGGCGCAGAAACGGCGAATAGACATGGCTGTTTCGCTGGGCGCGGCATTTTGCAGGGTTCTTGCGGGACAGCGCCGGCCCGAGTTGACTCGAGAGGACGGAATCCAATACGCCGTTGAATGCATTCAAGCCTGCCTGCCCTACGCTGCGGAGCGGGGGATCATTCTCAATCTCGAGAATCACTACAAAGATAACTATTGGCAGTTTCCTGAGTTTGCTCAGCATATGGACGTGTTCTGCGAACTGGTTGATCGAATCGATTCGCCCGCCTTCGGCGTAAATTTCGATCCGAGTAACACGCTGCTTGCCGGCGAAGATCCGCTGATCCTGCTCGAACGCATAAAGCGACGTGTCGTGACCATGCACGCGAGCGATCGCTATCTGGCGCGCGGAACGCTTGCCGAGTTGCGCTCAAAGGAAAACGCGCTCGGTTACGCGCAACTTCTCGAACATGGTGAAATCGGCAAAGGGTTGAACGATTACGACGCGATTTTCGTTCAGCTTTCGAGTGTTGGGTTCGACGGTTGGATCAGCATCGAAGATGGCATGGATGGCTTGCCACAATTGCGGCGAAGCGCCGAGTTTTTGCGCGATAAAATCAAAAAGCATTGGCCCGGCGTCTCGAGATCGAAAGGCCTCTGAATCGCATGCTGGAGGCGCGCATTCCCGCGGCGATAACCGGCCGCTTTCGCGCCTGTCGGGATAGTGAAAGGCATTAAATATCTTGGAATCCCTGAGTGTGTATCACTTTGAACCATATCAGGTTCGGAAATGATCAGGCGATTCATACATGTCTATTTCTCACGGCCATCGGTGCCGCTGCTTTTACGAAATATCGCGAGAACTTCCGCACCAATTCACGAAATTGACGCCGACGCACAGCGCGCCGTTTCGCGTGAAAGTCTAATATTGACAACATCAAACCATTACGCTATGTTGTCCAAACTAGTAAATACGGGCACTTTGTGCTTGCCAACCCTGCTCCGGTTGAACCACGCGTCGGGAGCGCCTTGGTATGGCAGCGAACATATTGATGATCTCTGATGGTTTCGCAGTGAACGCGAACAGTCCGATGCGGAAGCCCGGCCTTAAAGACCTCGCAGATCTATGGGATGTTTGGTCGTGCCTGGAAGCCGCCACTTCGAGAAATGCGTCGCGCACGTTACCAAGGCAAGTCTTAAGCAGCTGCGTCAATTGTGTGGCCAACGGGAACGCGCCGCTCAGCGGCACGACAACCGCGCAGTCGATCTTGGCAGCATCGCGTTTCATCAACATATAATTGAAATGAGCGACAATCGCTTGATTAGGCGAATCTTTCGCCGAAGGAAATTGCTCGAGCGCATTTTCAACGTAGACTATGCTGTCAAATCGTTTTGCCTCGAATTCGAAGCGACGGAATTCGGACATCGCCAAATCGTCGAAGTGTTGGCCCTTCGCGACCCTCAAATCCTGGAAAGTGTGATCGCGCACCATATCCTGACCGAAAAGGAGCGGCGCCTCACGGCATTGAAGGTCGAATCAATTCCGACGGTGGACTCGGAGACTTCCCGAAGTCACAAATACTCGCGGCCCCTTAGAATAACCGGCAGCCGGGAACTTCGTGAGTAGTCGGTTTAGTGATTTTCAATTTCGCTCTGTAATCCCCCAAAATCCCTATCGACTGTCGATGGCGCATAGCGTAGGCTGATCCGCGGGGTCTGAAGAGGATTAGATATGCCGCAAAAACGCGATTGGTGGAACAAAGAATTCAAGGTGATGATGGCGGTTGGCGACAGCATTACAGCCGGGGGATGGGCCAGTTGCCGCGAACGCCGTTGGACGAACCTTTTGGCCGAAATGATCGGCGAGTTGCAGCGAAATCCTGTGCAATTGGTCAACGTCGGAATCGGCGCCAACATTATTTCGAGCAAATTTCCCGGCTACAAATTCAGTCAAAAGCCGGCGCTCGATGAGCGGCTTGAGGAACACGTGCTTTCCAATTCGGCTAATGGAAATCCAATTGTGCCCGATCTGATGCTAATTGCCTATGGCTTGAATGAGGCGAGCTTTTCCGTTCCAGTTTCCATGTTTTGCGAGGAGATGGAAAAGATCGTGGGCCGGATTCGATCGCGATTCAAGCCATTGATCGTGCTCATCGGACCGTATCACGTCGCCGATTTCACCGTTGGAGGTCCGAATGGCGGCAAGGGATCGCACGAGCAATCGCGGCAATACAACGACGCAACTCGCCAATTGGCCGAAAAGTTGGACTGTCTGTTTGTCGATCTGCTATCCGCGATGGGTGGCGCCGACTGGATGGTGCATCACGATGGCGTGCATTCAAATGACCTCGGCCACAGAGTCGTTGCCAACAGAATTTTCGAAGTTTTAGCTTCCAATTGTTCCGGATTGGCGATCGAAACGCAGGCGATGGAGAAATCCATTATGCCGTGGCGCGACGAGGCTGTGTTGCACCCAGGTCGGTAGCGTGGGCGGCCGTTCGTGGCGGCAAAAGCATGCGTGCCGCAACGCAATTTATGATTCCCCATCCAAATTATGCATGCCAAAAACAAACGCCTGTGACACTTACCCCATTCGGTGCGCCTCCTTAATTCCCTTGCGGAAGCGGAGGAGATGGTTTAGAATTGGTACATTGTGATTCAAATAGGTACAAATCGGGACAAGTGACGTAATGATGCCGAACTTTCAGTTCAAACGCTCCAGCGAGATCTACCGCGAGGCCCAGAAGTATTTCGCCGGCGGGACGATGGGAACGCGCTCGCCGCTCTATGCCGACTTCCCCATTTATTTGCGCGGGCCAGGGGTTGCCGGATGTGGGATGTGGACGGAAACGAGTTCGTGGACCTGCTGTGCAGTATCGGTCCGATCATCCTGGGCTATGCGTATCCACGCGTGGATGAGGCGGCGATCGCCACCATCCGGGATTCGTTCCAATCGTCGACGAACCACCCCAACCAGGTCGAACTGGCCAGGCTGCTGGTGGAGATGGTCCCCAGCGCCGAGCGCGTTCGCTATCTGAAAACGGGCACGGAGGCAACGGTGGCGGCGGCGCGGATCGCCCGCCACATCACCAACCGTACCTACATCGCACGCTGCGGTTATCACGGCTGGGCAGACCTGTGGCGTAACGGCGAGCGCGGCGGTACCCACCAGGCCGCCTGGGAAGTCGTGCTCCCGTTCGACGGCAGCGCCGAAGACCTGAAACGCCTCTTCGAAACCACCAAACAGGAATTCGCGGCGGTCATTCTCTGCCCGGCGGATACGCGCCCCTTCACCGCGGAGAACTATCAGGCCATCGTCGAGACGGCGCATCGGCACGGGGCGCTGGTGATTTTCGACGAGATCAAAACCGGCTTCCGGGTGGCGCCCGGCGGGGCGCAGGAATATCTCGGCGTGACGCCGGACCTCACCACGCTCTCCAAGGCGCTGGGCAACGGATACCCAATCTCGGCGGTGGTGGGCAAGGCGAAGTATATGGAGCGATGGGTCGAAACGCCGACGTCGGGAACGTTTTTCGTGGAGGCGTTGGCGATCGCCGCGGCGATCGCGACGCTTCGGGAAATCAGGGAGAAGAATGTTGTTCATCACTTGTACAAAATGGGCCAGCGGCTGATCGACGGGCTGAAACGGATCTGCCACGACCGGGGCATGGAGGAAGCCCAGGCCTACGCCGACCCGGTGGCGTCAATGCCGCGGTTTACCTGGCATCCCCATGAGGGGAACCGCTCGGACCATCCGGTCCACAAGCAGTTCTTCGAGGAGTGCATCAAACGCGGCCTGTTCTTCGTGCCCTGGCACGTGAGCTTCGTGAACTATTCGCACACCGAGGCGGACATCGACGAGGCGTTGAACATTTGCGACGACGCCATGGCCGCCACCGTCCGCACCCGCAAACCCCAACACGCCAAAAGTCTCGCATGAGGAATCGTTTGTGAAACTGGGACTTACTCAATATGCGGCCAGCGCGGACGGCAAGAATTTTGTCGAAGCCGCCGCGAAGTTCAAAGTTGCCGGCGTGGAACCATTCATCGGCGATGAGGCCTCTGAATTCCTGAATTGGTCCTCAGACCAGGTTGACCACTTTGCCTCGAATGCGAATCGGCTTGGCGTACAGATACCCTCGGTCGCTTTGGGGCTATTCAACAACGATTCGTCGTTGATCGAGAAAAATGGCAAAGACAAGGCCATTCAAATCATCAATCGCGCGATGAAATTCACGCGTGCGGTCGGGGCGGACGTGATGCTGCTCTGCGGATACATTGTGTCGAATCCAGATACCCCGCAAAAACAGAAGAATCTCGTAGCGGTTTCGAAGGCAGTCGAGCCGCTGGCACGAGAGCTTGGAATCACCATCGGGCTCGAACTTCCTCTTCCTGCGGCTGAATTCGCCATGCTGGTTGACGGCCTGGACTCGGACACCTTCGGAATATATTACGACTTCGGCAATGCGGTCGCGCTGGGATTCGATCCGGCCAAGGAAGTCAGGCTTCTCGCTTCGCGGATCGTCGCGCTCCATGTTAAGGATTCCGCCGACAAGATCGGGTCGCTACATCTAGGCAAAGGACGGCTGGATTTGGAATCAGCAATGAAGGCCATTCGATCCATCGGATACGACGGGTGGGTTATGGTCGAAACGTTTGGCGATGATGAGGCCGAAACCAAAAAGGATTTAGAACAAGTACGTCGGTTCATGTCCGCCCCGAAACGGTAAAGGCTACGGCAATGATTGCAAATGCCGTCATATTCACCGAGCGCAACATCGTTGATTTCCGCAGCGTCACATGCCCTGACCCCGGTCCCAATGACGCGGTCGTTCGAATTACGCACTCGTGGATCAGCAATGGAACCGAGGGTTCGTTCTTACGCGGAGAGCGAATTGAAGGCGACACTGCGTATCGACCGGGCGATCCAACTCCGTTTCCCATTGTCGCAGGCTATCAGAAGGTCGGCATTGTTGAATCGGTTGGCAGCCAGATTAAGGACTTAGCGGTTGGTGAAACGGTCTTCTGCATCGCCGGGCGGGTGTCGAATATGTTCAAGGCGGAAGGCGGACACGTCTCGCCGTCCGTTACTCCGCGCGAATTGATTTGGAAATTACCGCGAAGTCCTAAGCCGTTGGCATACGCCGGCCTGGTGTTAACGCAGGTCGGTTACAACTGCGGCTCTCGCGCTCCCATCAATCCGGAAGATTGGTCCGTAGTCATTGGGGATGGACAGGTGGGCCAGTGGACGGCACAGACGCTTGCGGCTCGACGATGCCCGGTGATTGTCGTAGGCCGGCGCAAACAGCGTTTGGAGTTGGCGAAGCTTCTGACAGGGTGTCACGTTGTCAATTCGGCTGAAGCTGATTGGCCGTCGATGGTTCGAAGTCTCACCAATGGTGCACTTGCCCTGGGTGTCGATACGGTAGGCTCGCCGCAAATTACGCAATCCCTTATCGGAATGCTGAGGCGCGGCGGCCACATTGTTTCGGCGGGCTTCTGTGGCACCGATGACCAGATTTCGCTCCAGGCGCTCAGAGATAGGGAATTGTCGCTCGACTCGGTCTCGGGAATGACCCGGCCACGCATGGATTCCACGATAGCGAAAATCAGCAACGGCGAATTGCAGACGTTGCCTCTGATTACGCACCACTTTCCAGTAGCGAGGGCCGCCGACGCGTGGCGATTAATTGAAAGCCACGATCCATCCGTGCTCGGAGTGATCTTGGACTGGTAAAGCCGCATATTTTCGCATTCGCGCAAGGCGGCCGGCTTTTCGCTTTGTCGAAAGGGAGAATGAAATGAGGCCAATTCGCTCGCGATACATGGCGCTGTCTTATTTGCTCACCGCGTTGGCGCTAAACACTGCCGCCGGTCAAATTGTACCTCTTCACGTGGTGTTACAAAACGATCGGATCGAAGCGACGATTCAGTCGGGGACACTTATGAGGCTGAGGGATCGGGTTACCGGACAGGTGCTTCTATCGATGGATCCCGCCGATGCGGGCGAACTGCAGATTTCGACCTCTGAAGTGCTGGATCTTCCTCGATGCAAGATCTCCGGCCAGCAGACCAATGGTTCTGTCGCTGTCCAGATCGAATCACCTGATGGAACACAGCTCGATCTGAATTGGGAAATCCAGCCCGGCCAAGGTGATCTCATCTTGCACGCTTCTGTTCGATCTCAAAAGGAACTGGATGAACTCCGGATGCTATTTCTCGGCTGTGATATCGGCGCTCACAAAATCGTCGGCGTGACGAATGTCGGCGTCGGCCAAGAGGCAACGGCTCCCTGGATCGGAATATTTAGCGGCGATCCCAAAAAAGACGCTCCGAATATACGATATGTCCAGCCGCTCATTTTTTTATTTCAAGGGCAGAATTCGGGCTGGGTGGTGGAAGGGCGAGACCTTCAGGTTGGGCCTGCATGCGTCATGGCGAAGGGTCTTGGCGATACCGCCAATATTGGTTTCGTCCGATCCTTGCCGGTGCCCAGCCGAACCATGGAAATGTACGAAATCCGGTTTCGAACGTATCGGGGTCAATGGGAAGACGCCGTGGACCCGTATGTAGACTGGATGCAGCATGACCTCGGATTCGTGCCGCTCGATCAGCAATCGCCCTCGTGGATCAGCAATATTCAGGTCCAGGCGAACGTGTTGTGCGGCGACTATGCCAGCCTCGATAAACTTGCCAAAGTTTTGGACCCGTCAAAGACGGCGCTGTTTCGAAACAACGGCTATCGAAATTTTCCCGTGGACATGGACTATCCGGATTATCGGCTCTCCGATGCCGCCAAGAAATGGGTGAAATACGCCAAAAATCTTGGCTTCCATATTGGCATTTGGGTCAATACTACCGGCATCGACTCCGATGCCTTTCCCGAGTTGGCGGAACGCTTTCGCCCAGGATTCGAAGTAACGGGCCACGATGCCACCGGCAAGGAGCAATACTGGAATATTCCCGGTAGGCAAATCTATTGCTCGGCGGCTTATAAACCGTGGAGAGATTATCTGGTGCAACAACTGAAGGACGCAGCAGACTCCGGCGTCGATTGCATCCATCTCGACGAGGCAGATACACCGACGGGCAAATTCTTGATCGACGGCACTACCGCTATTCAGGGCGTCATGCTTTTGGTCAAACAGATCCGAGACACTTATCCGCAGATGGCGGTACAGACGGAGGAATTTAATCCCATGTGCTCGAGATACGCCAGCTTTTGCTTTTCAGAATTTGATGATGGGCATCGACTCGGTGGCTACATCTTTCACAAGTTCATTAAATTCTATCCTGAGGGATATATGGCCGCCCCAATGATGCCTTCATACATGGACGCGAACGAGAAGTGGGGATTCTTCATGCCGGTTGCGGACGTAAAATGGAGCCAATCGTGGCTGCCGATTGCCCGCGCGTTTGAATACAATAACCTCAGCGCAGCGCCCCGGTTTCCGTTACGCACGGGACGGCTCTCCGCATATACCGGCAAAAATGGGGTCACCGCGTTTTTCGAAACTGAGCCGCACCGCCGTGGACTCGTTGTCTATCAATCAGGAAAACAGCCCGCCTGGTACGGCACCCGATATTTCGGAATCACGAAATGGGGAGGACCAGGCGCGCTGCGAAGCTGGCCTGCCTACGATGGACAAACTTTAATTGGCCTGGATCCGACTAAGAGCTACTACTTCGACAGATCCATCCGCTTGCCCCAGGACTGGTTTCACATCACGGACGTCCCGGCGGATTTTGCAATGTACACCGATCCGTATCTCGACATCAGGCCCGGGGAAGATTCTGGCCACGATGTTGGTTCCGATGGTTCATTCTTCCGTATCAAGATGACCGGTCATGGTGAAGTCGCCATGCACGTTCCAGATGACTTTTCGGTCTTCCAGGACGGCGAGGAGGTGCAAGTAGATCGATCGGCGCAGACCGCGCGGATCGATTTGAATGCGTCAGGCGACAAATTCAGCCTTCTCTGGGCCTATCGTAAGCTCGATGTGCCACTCGTCGGCAAGTGTGTAAACCTGCACTGGCAAGTGTCGCCGCGTCAACGCGATGGCCACTTCGTTCCAAAAGATGACTCATTTATTACCGCCGTTACGGCAACAGGTTTATTCATTGGTCGATTGCCGGATTCCAATTCCATTCATCTCACGGGCTCGTATGGACTGCTTCCTGGATCGGTGATCGACGTTGGCGACAATCGTGGCGTAATTCGAATTAACGGGAAAGAAGTCTCGAGCACCTTGATTGTAGGCGCCAATCGACCTTATCCAATTCAGAATTTCGACGTCGATTTATCCGCATATGCCGGACAACACGTTGTCCTGGAGTTTCTATGCGATGGTTTTCCGCACCTCTGGGCAGCCGGCGAATGGTATAGCCCCACGATCACAGCGAAATGATCTTCAATCTTCTGCGCCGCGCACCTGGCCAGAACTGGGAGTTTTGCCATGAACTACATGGACGGAACAATGTTGCATATCGGCAGCGTTCCTCAATTCTTTTTCGATAATGTTCTTATCGAGCAGGTCCAGGATATCTACCGAACCGTACACCGGCCGGCAAAACAGCCGCAACCAATTCTCCGCCGCGACAAGCCGTGGGAAAAGAATCCCTACTTTACGGTCAATGGCTGGTCGGTCGTGCGCGATTCGAAGACGGCGGAATTCCGGTGTTGGTATGACGATTGGAGCGTGAATACGGCGGAAGTGAAGCGCCTCGGCTATTTGTATTGCAATCCTGGCCGAACTTCTATCGCCAATTCCACCGACGGCCGTCAATGGCACAAACCGGAGCTCGATTATTTGAATGAGGATGGACGGCGAACGAACGTCGTCCTCGGAAATCTCGACGTCATCAAGCTGGAATCCACAGCAGTGTTCGAAGATCCATTGGAAAACGATCCTCAGCGCCGATACAAAATGTTCCTCGATCGATACGTTGTTGGCCGAAATGCTCCGGAACAGCAAGTCCTTTCGGACAAGCTAAGCGATGAAATAATGCGAACGCGTGACGGACGCGATGGATTGACCGACGTTGTGCGCGTCGAGTTGCACCATTCTCCCGACGGTTTCCACTGGACTTCTCACAAGGATCTGCCCCGATTCGGACAACACGGCAACGGCCTCGGTGACTGCTACACCATTTTTCCCGATATTGACAGTGGTGTCTATCGGCTGCTGACCCGCTCCGCCGGAATGGAAACCGTCCATTACGACGCGCGCCGCCCGCGCACCGGAAGTTTCTTCCCGCCTCATTTTCCCCACGACGAATCCCGCGAAAACAGACGCAGAATTTTCCAGTCCGAAAGCTCTGACCTGATCCACTGGACACGGCCGCAATGTATTCTTGCGCCAGATCCCTTGCTCGATAATCTCGACGACAGTTTCTACGGAATGACGCAATTTCGATTAGGAGAGCTATTCGTTGGGTTCGTACATGTGCTCCATGAGGTTTCAAATACCCTCGATGTGCGGGTGGCTTTCAGTCGCGACGGTTGGAAATGGCAGTGGATTGACCGCCAGCCGTGGTTGGCGGTTTCACCTGGCGCGTGGGACTCCTGTATGGTGAACATGAGCGCGATGCCGATTCCGGTCGGTGATGAGCTGTATATTTATTACGGCGGCGCACGCCACCATCACGATTGGTGGATTGTCGGAGAAAAGGAAGGTCTCAATGTGCCCGAGGCAACGAGCATGGAGCATGTCGAATATGCATTGGGCCTCGCGACGCTTCGCCTGAACGGATTTGTGTCAATTGACGCCGGCCCTGTGCGCGAGGGCATTTTGATTACCCGCGCCTTACGTACGGAATCGCCGAACGTAATGATCAACGCGTGCTGCCGCAGAGGCGGTTATATCCGGGTCGAAGCCACCGACACAGATGACCAGGTCTTCCCTGGATTTTCTCGCGACAGCTTCGATGTTTTTCAGGGCGACGGCACTTCCCACAGATTGAGTTGGCGCGGCAATAGCAAAATCCCCCATACCGGCGCCCTGAGGCTGCGGTTCTTCATGCGCGATGCGTCCCTATATTCGCTCACCTTTGCCTGATCTACCGGCATTTCAGCCGTTGCCTTACAGCCGCCAACGCGCGAAATAACGCACACGGCGGCGGCGTGCTCCACAAAAATATAGATTTCCCTATCGCAACCGCCGGGTTGAATGGTACAATGTCGTATAGTCGGAGGGATTCCAGAACGGAATGTGTGCTTGTGCCGAAATTTGCGGCACATTCGAGCGTTGCTCTTTTCGGACTATTTGTACCGGTTGTACAACTTGGCGGCGCATTGTAGATTTCAACCCAGTGGATTTTTACCCGGGTGGATGGCAAGTGGATGAATCGATTCTCGTTGGATTAAAACGTGATAGCTCGATCGCCCCTTAAAGATCGGTCCATGCAGCGAACCAAAAGACGCTCGATGGCGTCGGCGGAATTGGCGACCTACGAAATCCTCACGCCGGCGGCGCGGGCGGCTTCGACCCTGCGCCAGGAAATCCGCGAGGGAAAATATGCCATTGGCCAGCGCATGGCCAACGAACGTTCTCTGGCGGAGCGGTTTGGAATCAGCCGGGGGACGATCCGCCACGCCCTGGGGATCCTGGAGAATGAGCGTCTGATCGCGCGCAGCAGGGCCGCGGCACATTTGTGGCTGATCCGACCCGTCCTCCCACGCTGGGGGACACGGGCACCGCGCTGATCGGAGCGCTGGTCTGGGAGAAGGCGACGTTCTTCGGTTCGGTGCTGCAGGCGGCGACGCTTCAGGCCTCGGAACGCGGCTACGTGCTGACCACCGGCTCGAACATCACCGCGGAAGCCGAATTGCAGCACATCAAGGCTTTCGTCCGCAGCGGCGTTCGAGGCGTTTTGCTCAGCCCCCTCTGGCGATTCTCGGGCGAGGGGTATAAAGAGCTGCGAAAAAACAATATCGCGGTGGTCATGCTGGACACCGCGCTGCGCGACTGCGATGAGGACTTCGTGAGTGTGAATGATCGCGAGGGGACGCGTTTGGCAACCAGCCATCTGCTGGAACAGGGCCATGCCCGGCTCGCCTATTTCGGATATGACGCGAACCCCAACGATGTTCCCTGTCATCGCGAGCGTCTTGGCGGATTCCGGGATGCGTGCGATGTGGCCGGCGTGAAGGTTCCGCCGGAGTGGATCATCGAACAGGCCGAGGGTCAGGAAAGGAATCCGGACCAGTTGCGTTCCGTTCTGAAAACGGCAAAGCATCCGACCGGATTTGTCTGCTTCAACGACATCTGGGCGGTGCGGATCATCGGCGCCGCCAAGTCAATGGGGATGAAGGTTCCGGGAGATATTTCCGTGGTGGGGTTTGACGACAGCGCGATGGGCCAAAAGTATGAAGTTCCGCTGACGACGATCCATCCTCAATTTCGGGAAGTAGGCATCGCTGCGGTGGATTTGCTGATCGACAAGCTGGACAAGCCGCATTCGCGTCCGACGATGAGCGTGCTGGTCACCCCGCGTCTGATCGCCCGCTCCTCCACCTCCCGCGCGACGGGAAATGGGTAGAGCTTTTACGCAACCGAGCGTCGGCCAAGTTATAATGCTCGGCTAAATGACGGTTGATGAGCAGTTCAAATCCGCCATTTCACATTATCAGGCGAAGCGATTGGCACCTGCGGAGTTGCTCTGCAGGCAGATTCTGACGGTGCAACCCGATCATGCGGATGCATTACATTTGCTGGGTGTACTCGCGATTCATGCCGGGCGGACCGATGCCGGAATCGAACTGATTCAACGTGCGATTCAGGCCTGCAAGACGAACGAATACTATTACAACAATCTGGGCAATGCGTTGAGGGCAAGCGGGCGGTTGGATGAGGCAATCGCAGCTTATGGCGTAGCTATTCAAATCAATCATGATTTCGTCGCGGCCCACGCCAATCTTGGCGTCGTCTTAAAAGACAAAGGCCGGCTTGATGAAGCATTCGCCTCGTTTCGCGAAGCGATTCGCCTCGGACCCGAAACCGCCGAAGCCCATAATGGACTGGGCGTTGCTTTGCAGAGTCGCGGCGAGATTGAATCGGCCATCGCGTCTTATCGCCAAGCCCTCCGATTCCAACCGGATCTGCCCGAAGCGATTGGAAATCTTGGCAACGCCCTTAAGGAAATCGGAGCGCTCGATGAGGCGATCGCCGCCTGCCGTCAGGCAATTCGTCTTCGGCCAGACACCGGAGATCTTCACAGTCATCTTGCAAATGTTCTCAAAGCCCGAGGCGAACTTGACGAAGCGATCGCGTGTTATCGGGAAGCTGTACGACTCAAGCCAAATTGTTCGAAGACACACAGCGGTTTGATCTTTGCACTCTCTCTTGATCCGATCGCGGATCAAGGCCTGGCGTTCGAAGAGCTTCGCCGCTGGAATCAGCGACATGCCGAACCCCTAAAACAATTCATCCGACTTCACGAAAATAATCGGGATCCGAATCGTCTGTTGCGTGTTGGCTATGTGTCGCCGGACTTTCGAAACCATGTGGTTGGGCACCAGGTGCTGCTGCTTTTGCGCCATCACGATAGAAAGCAATATGAGCCGCTTTGTTACATGTGCGCGAACCGCGTCGATGGGGTGACGGAATCGATCCGGCAAAGCTCGGCTGGCTGGCGCAATATCGCCGGGATATCCGATTCCGAAGCTGCCGATCTAATTCGAAAAGACCGCATCGATATTCTCGTGGATCTGGCCGTCCACTCGGCCAACAATCGGCTCCTGACCTTCGCATACAAACCTGCCCCGGTGCAACTGACCTATCTCGGCTATTGCGGAAGCACCGGCATGATCTCAATGGATTACCGGCTGTCTGATCCGTTCATCGATTCATCGGACTCCGACCTCTCGCGTTACAGCGAGCGCACAATTCGGTTGCCGGAGACATATTGGTGCTATAACGTCGCTGGTACAACTACGGTACCTTCGCCGCCGCCAGCGTTGACATCCGGATATGTCACCTATGGCTGCCTCAACAATTTCAGCAAGGTGTCTAAGGCGGCAGTGGATCTTTGGGCGGAGATCCTGTTTGCGGTGGAGAAGTCGCGGCTGATCATTCATTCCCATCCGGGCACACATCTGGACGCAGTACGCCGGCGATTTTCCGAACGGGGCGTGTCCCCTGACCGGTTGGAATTTTTGAAGTGGCAATCGTGGGACCATTACATTCGCACTTACGATCGGATCGACGTCGCATTGGATACCTTTCCGTGGGGAGGCGGGATCACAACGTGCGATGCGATATGGATGGGGGTTCCGGTCGTAACCTTGGCCGGCCGAACTGCCGTTGGCCGCGGTGGCGTGAGCATCCTAAGTAATGTCGGATTAACCGACCTGATCGCCGACACGCCGCAGCAGTACTGGCAAATCGCGATTGCCCTGGCCGGCGACTTGCCGCGGCTAAGTCAATTGCGGCAAACGATGCGCCGAAGGATGCAGGCCTCTCCCCTGATGGATGCCCGGCGTTTTGCCCGTAATGTCGAGGCGGTCTATCGCCAAGTATGGGACCACTGGTGCCGGAAATAGCAGAGTAGCAAGAAGAATCACCAATCGAGCCGCACCTCATCGATGGCCTTCAGAATATCCTTCGTAACGGTTTCACGTTCGCGTGTCGCGTTCACTCGATAGACTTTGTTCAGAGGATAAAGATTCAGCAGGGGCTCGGTTTGTTCCTCGTAAACGTCGATGCGATGCCGGACGATCTCGATGTCCACGTCATCGATGCGGTTCTCAAGACTTTCTCGATTGCTTAAGTGCGCAACGATCTGATTGACATCGTTGCAATACAGATAAATGAGAGTGCGCACATCCAGATCATCGGCCAGGAGTTTGGCCTGTTCGAAGGTCCGCGGGATACCATCGAGCAGCAGATATTGATCTGCAGGTTTATATTGTCTGCATGCGACCATCGACTGAATCGACGCACGCCACAGTCTTATGGTCAGTTCATCGGGTACCAGCAACCCGTTGCGGGAATACCTGGCGAATTCAATTCCAATTTGGCTTTTCGGGTCGAGCCGGCGGAACACATCGCCACAGGCGCAATGAAAGAAATCCGACTTGGCACTGAGAATCTTTCCTTGCGTTCCCTTGCCACTGCCGGGGGGACCAAAGAGCAATATTGTTCGATACGACATTCGTTAGATATGACAGAAGCGCTGACAACGCCAGCCGGTAATCTCGGGATATCTTTTTTTGAGAACGGCGCCGCCTGCTAGTCTGACTCCGCAACCAGGAAACGTTTAACAAAGTCCTCGTTCAGGGTAACACCCAGACCCGGTGCATCGGGAACGGCAATGTAACCGTCCTTCGCCTGCATTTTTTCGTGCGTTAACTCGTGCCGCAGAGGCGAGTCTTCCACGCAATCCTCAAACACAAACGCTCCCTGGCACGTGCTGAGCCAATGGAGACAAGCGGCCACACTGATCGGCGTCTTGTAACAATGATTGCAAAGCCTGGCGCCAATTTCCTCGACGCGCTGGCGGATATACGCGGAATCGGTAAATCCGTTGCGAGCAAGATCCACCTGATATACGTCCAGTGCGCGGCGATCGATCCACGGTTGGAAGGCCGCGCGGCCGCATTCGCCTTCGCCGGCGGCGATTGGCACTGGTGAATGATCGCGAAGCCAGACATAGCCTTCCAGGTCATCCTGCGACAACGGCTCTTCGAGCCAGGTGATGCGATAATCCCTAAAGCGATTTGCTCGCTGTAGCGCCGTGCGCGCGTCCCAAACGCAGCCCGCATCGATCATCAATTGTCCGTCTTCAATTCCCTCTCTGGCGCCGGCGACCAACTCCACATCGAGCTGCTCAGAAACCCCCATCGGTTCCCAGCCGAATTTGATCGCGCGATAACCCGCCGCGCGCCATCGCCGCGCGATGTCGGCTGTTTGCTTGCCGTCGCGGCCGAATAGAATCGAAGCGTATGCCAGAACACGGTCATGGCGCTTGCCGCCCAGCAAACGGTGAATTGGCTGGTTAAAGAGCTTGCCCTTCAAATCCCAGAGGGCCATATCGACGGCCGAGATGGCCGAAATTCCCACGGCCCGGCGTCCGAAATACATCGTCCGCCGATACATCTTTTGCCAAAGGCGGTCGGTCTCGAGGGCGTTTTCTCCGATAAGAAGCTCTCGCAAACCGCATGCGATGTTGTGACTGAATGGCGCATCAATGATCGCTTTGACCACCTCGGGCGAAGCGTCCGCCTCTCCGATGCCTTCAAGGCCATTGTCCGTTCGTATGCGGACCAGAACCGTGTCCTGCGTGCCGGCGGTCTTATGTTCCACGGACTCAATTCGAAGGATTTGGCAAATGACTTGTTTGATTTTCATATTTGTTCTTCTCTTGGTTTGGCGCGAGAGCAGTTCGGCAGATAATGCTCGGTAAACGTACGGCCCCAGCGGTAGCTGGGACGGAAAGCCTCCGCCATGGGACAGCCCGCCTGTAATCCACGAAACTTAGCCGGTATTTCCAGAAAACTTTCCAGGTCGTAGCCGAATATTGTTTTCATCCAGCTTCCCTGGGTTGCATGCTGGCGAACCATCTCAATTTTCACAGCGAATGTCTCGGTGATATCGGTGTAGATCTCAGGCTCAAAACCCACGCCCGCCGGAGTATCCATGAAATAAACGTGGGGAATCCCACCGAATGGCGCAGAGGCCGTTATGATATTTGGAACGCCGGCCATGTGAGCGCATTCATCAACCAGCATTCCGCTGATCGAATGATCCGGGTTGTAGTCTTGTCGCCAGTGGCAGAATATCACGTCTGGCTTAGTGCGCCGGATAGCTTCGATGATCGCCAGGCGGCTGTCTCGGGTATCAAGAAGAAATTCGTCGTCAAAATCGAGCCAAATGAGCTCAGCTCCGATGACCGCCGCGGCGCGTCCCGCCTCGACGCGGCGAATCGCGGCGATTTCCGCCGGTGGAAGCGTTGAGGAACCCACGTTTCCATTCGTTGCAACGCAAAAATAGACGGCGTTGCCCTGCCGCGCGTAAAGCGCCGCCGTGCCGCCAGCCCACAACTCGATGTCGTCGGGATCAGCGCCCACAAACAATACGTTCATCTTCTTCTCCTGCAGGATTGCGCCGCGTGCCAAAACAACTTCAGACGGCAAATCGCAATTTCATCGTCGCTTTGCCTCGGAAATCGTCAATCGTCACGGTTTCCAGTTCGGGGTCGTATTGTCCGCCCTCGACCCGATTCGGTCGTTGGCCCAGAGGATGCGGCAACCGAATAGTAACTCTTTGGGGCTTACGTTTCGGGTCCTCACAAGTGATGCCAGCCTCTATTGTTCCCGACTCCACCTCGGACGCCGCTTTGAACGACAGGTGTCCAAAAAAGCTGCCGACATTTTTAAATTGAATTACCTTTCCGGATGCGAGCCATGCGCGGGGAACGCCCGCTAAAAGCTTCAGCGTGTCACCGTCTTCCAGCCAAAGCATATGGCGGGTCTGCATCAGGAATCCGGCGGTTTCGTGCGTCTTGTGCGGACTAGCGTGGAAAAAGTGTTCCCACCAGGAATAAGTCTCGCGATCGGCCAGAGCGGAAAAGGAATTGTAATAGGTCTTCAAAAACGGCTTCACTTCGTTTCGGTGAAGATGGATTTCCGGATGCTGCAAATAATACGGCTGGCTCGACGCGACATTTCGTGAAAACATCAGTTCGTTTGAGTAGTTCAACAAAAACTTCGCCGCCTGCTCTTTGGGATCAAGGACTTTCCCGGCAATCAATTGAATCGGGCCAAGAATATCGTCGCGCACCGTGGCGGACCCATGTGTCCACCAGGCCTTGGCGTCGAGGAAGAGACACATCGGCCCCGAGGGCCCGACCCACGGCGCCGCCGTCGGCGACCACGTTCCATCAGCAAGCGGTACCACCGGACCGGAAGCCAGCGAATCAAAAAAGGCGTTCCGCAGATCAGTTTTGAATTGATCGGCTTGCTCGCTGACTTGCTGCGATATCTTCGGGTCAACATTCTCCAAAAGAGCCGCGGCTCCTCGAAGTCCCGCGTATGCAAACGCGTTTAGGAAGTAGATCCGCTCATTGTCCTCAGGATCCGCCACTTGGCCTTCCAATAGCCCGTAGCCCTTGCCTCGCAATTCTTCTTTTCGATTGCGCTTTCTCCATTTCAAAAGATATTGGCAGGCCTTGATCACGTTGGGTGAAATCGCCTTAGCCCAAGCCTCGTCGCGCGTATATCGAAAGTGTTGGGCGAGACCCATGAGCACGCAGCCCGTATCCAGCATGTACCCAAGAAAGTTTTGCATGAAGCCGTTTTCGTGCTGCTTTTCGAGAAAATATTGATACGATCGCCGCGCGATGTCATGAAGTCCCAGAGAGTTAAAAAACGCGATGTTCTCCCAAATCTCTGAGCTCACGGCTGAATAAGTGCCGTTCGTCATGACCAGGGTTCCTCGCGGCTCGTGGCCGTAGGTGACCAGCTCCTGCTGTAAAAAGCCCGCCTTCACCATCTCTTCGATGCGCTTCTCGGGC
The DNA here is from genome assembly GCA_963755915.1 of uncultured Phycisphaerales bacterium. Classification (GTDB taxonomy): domain Bacteria; phylum Planctomycetota; class Phycisphaerae; order Tepidisphaerales; family Tepidisphaeraceae; genus PALSA-1353. Next base: position 1,480,407 of record CAVWLP010000003.1, on the reverse strand, counting down.
AGTTCGATCTGCGCCGCCGCCTCTAGCTTACCTTTCCAGAATCCCCTGCATTCGCTCAGGCGCTGCTCGACATTGTGTTCGGCAAGCGCAATCGCCCTCTCGTGCGAAATCGGACGATGCGGCAACAAGAACTCGTAGACGCAGGTCTTCCCGGGCTCCACCAGCACGGCAATTTCCGTTTGCGGCAGCGGATTGCCATCCAGCTTCGAAATCGCGAACACCTGTCCCGATTTCGATTGCTTCGCAAATCCAGTGTTCGATTCAAAGGTATATTTCGGTTGGTTCATGTACCCATAATGCGCAAGCGGATGCACCGCCTTGAACATCGCATATCGAGGCACGCGAGCCGTGTTGAGGGCGACGATTCGGCAAAAGAGCACGGTTTCTTCGTCGCGGTTCAATTCGCTTTCGCGAAGCGATTGATATTGCTTCTCCTGCTCCTCCGTGAAGGCGTGACAAACCGATAGCCCGTCGGCCACCATAAAATGGGTTCCGCGAATATGATCGGACGCCAGCGGGCTGCGCTCCAGCGTTGCAAAAGCCGTCAGCTCATAACGAAGGTCATCATCTTCCCGCACCATGTGGAGGATCGGGAGCGAACCATCGTCCAGATACCGCCACGTCTTTTCTGTGCACTCCCACCCGCGACCGGCGACAAAGCCGTATCGGTCGCAAAGATATTGCTTCTCGAGATCAGGAACATTCGGACCAAAGTATCCAAGGCCGTGGAACCTCGGCTGGATATAGTCGGTCACGTGCATCGGATAGCGAAGGCCCATCTCAAAGATGCGCACGTCGCGGCTTACACCCATCCAAATCGGGCACTCGACGGCACGCGTATGTTTTGCGGCTTCCTCAAAAGACTCCTCGGGATCATTATCGATCTGTTGAAGGTTGCTGAGCTGTTTCTTGTCGGCGATCGCCTGCCGAATCTCGCGATAACTGCGAGTGTCATCGGTGGCCGTAACCGCCACTCCATAGGCCGGTATGAAAATCGGGAAATCGCGGCGCACATCGCGGAGCATGAAGGTAAACGACTGCAAACCGTTCTTTACCTGCACCAGAGTGGGGTTTGCTCCGATGGCGGCCCCTTCTCCATCGATGGTTAGTTCCAGCCGCACCGGCCCGGCTCGCAACGACGTAAATTGCCGATCGCGAATCTCGGCTTCGCCGGCGACAACGCGGCCCTCCCGCAGCTCTCCGCGGATAATTTCAAAGAGTGCCTGAGCTGGGGACAGGTTCCAAAGAATGCTGATGCGGCTTTCAGACATCGCATGAACTCCTAGCTGAATGCGTATTCACATCTCGCCACGGCGATCACCCGTCCGGAGCCATGGGTTTATACCTTTATATATCACTTTGTACCAGTTTCAAGAAAAAATCGCGCACGCGGCAAACCGCTCAAAATTTGCCGCAATCCGCTAATCCGAGGTGATGAGCGAAATTGGCCTGTGCGGAGCCGTTTGGGTGTGCGGCAACGGAGAGCGCGACCACCGCTCATAGGGCAAAGCGAGGATTTCGCTGGCATTTTCAAGATGAATCCGATACCATGGTTCTACGTGGTACTATATGGTTAGATTCAGGCTGTCGGGATGGGGATCGTGTCGGCCCAACGGCAATGATCGGCTGGGATTACGCCCGGCAAGAATTGCACGGATGTGCATAACAACTCCGCAAGAGAACTGAGAAACGCATGGAAAACAAAAAAGACAGGCTTCCCCCAATCTTCTTCGAGGATTTGTTCGAACAACATTATCGGGTAGCGTGGAGGGTTGAGCAAGCGAAACTCGATCCGAACAACCCCCTGCTCGAGGGGGACAATCCCTGGGACGATGCGACACCCGCAGTCGGCCACGGAACGATTTTAAAAGATCCGATCGACGGCAAGTTCAAGGGATGGACGCCGGTCATGTCCAGCGATTCTCCCGAGAAGCTTAACGAATGCGAATTCCGCCTGGCTTACATTGAAAGCGACGATGGAGTTCACTGGCGTCGGCCGTCGCTCGATTTGGTCCAGTGGAACGGAAAACCCACGAACCTCATTTTCGACAACGATTCCGGTGGCCGAACTGCTTACGCGTCCGTCTCAATCGACCCCCAGGCTGCCAGGGAAAACCGATATGAGATGTTTTGCTTCCGCGAAGTTCACTGGCGCTGCCCGGCGATGTGCGTGGCGGGTTTCAATCAGACCCCGGCGAAAGATTCCACGGATGTATGGAAGTATTACGGGCTTTACCGTTATCGTTCCGCAGACGGATTACACTGGCGCGGAATTGAAGGGCCGCTGAATCTGAAGACCGGCGATTCGTGCTACATCTACCGCGACTCCAAAGGGTACGTCGCACATTTCAAGATGGCCGCTCCCGCCGGTCCGGGCAACGTCATCCCACGATATGAGTGCGCACAGAACATTTGCCGGGTCGCGAACCAGCGAACCAGCGCCGATGGCACGAACTGGTCCGACGGAAAGCCCCTGGTCCTACCCGATATTCACGACAATGCCGCCGACCAGATTATGGAAGTTGGCCGCTATCCCTATCGCGGCGGATATCTCGGGCTCGTGACGATGTATCACTCGTTGACACAACGTATGGACTTGCAGTTTTCCGCGTCGGCGGATGGCGTGAAATTTTGGCGCCGATTCCGCGCAGCCCTTGCCTTCCAAACGCCCCGCTGGGCGACTACGGCGGTGGAATGATCTGGCCGTTTCGCACGCCAATCGAGCATGACGGACGTCTCTACGTCTATTACGGAGCCCTTGCCGGCCTTCACGGCGATGTCTACCAGACCACGCCCGACATGCGCATGTTCCGCGGCGGCGCACTTTGCCGGGCAAGTTGGGAGCTTGGCCGATTCTACGGCGCGGTCAACTCCGATGGCGGAGGAACGGCGCATCTCACTACCAAAGTTCTTCCGATCAGTGGAAGCGTTTTGCATCTCAATGCTGCCGCGAAACGTGCGGGCGAGATTCGGGCGGAATTGCTCGATTCCGAATACAAGCCAATACCCGGTTTTTCAAAAGAAGAGAGCGATGCCTTTCGCGGCGACCAAAAATTCGCGCCCTTGCGATGGAAGGGAAGCGCTTCGCTGCCTCGCGACCCGGTACGCATTCGTTTCTACATTAAGGATTCCGTCCTTTACGGATATGACTGGGAGTGATGCTGAATCGCTTGGCGTGATAGAAGAGATCGCGAAAACGCAGACTTTTGTCCAACCGCCTTTATCGCCTGCCTGACCTTTTGCCGGCCGCTTTGCGCCGCTTCCCGGACGAGCCTGCATAAGCGACCACGTCAATCTCAAATTTCACAACCGTCCCCAGGCAATTCACAAGAGTAGTCCTCGCGGGAAATGGCTCGGTAAAATATTCGCGGTACAGCTCGTTGTATTGCTTTAAATCTCTCTGCTTCGCGAGGTACGACTTCACGCTGACGATACACTCGAACCCCAGGCCCGCCGCCTTCAGGATTGCACGCACGTTCTCCATCGTTCTTCGCATCTCGCGCTCGAAAGTATCGTGCACGATTTCGCCATCAGCAACCGATGCCTGACCCGAAACAAACAGATAGTCTCCGGCTCGAACCGCCGGCGAATAAGGCAAGCGCGGCTTGGGTAAGCCGGAGGTAATGTATTCCACGCCTCGCATTGTCATCAGCTCTCCTTTCAACTCTCGAATATCACTAAAATCATTTCTCACGACTGGCCCAGGTTCTCATATAAATGACGGCAATTCAGAATTTTCTCGATCAATTCAGCTCGCGTATAAAAGTAATGGTTCGTCGCCTCGAATCCGATTCGCGAATCCTCGCCCACCAAGTCGCACATCCGCCGGGCGAGATCGATCTCGGATCGCAGCAAAGTCTTAAGCAATTCCGAATTCGAGCCGCGGTTTTGAATGAAGCGGATTTGATTCGCAATCGATCGAAAATGAATGGCGGCCGCCTCGGAAGTTCGCACGTGCTCGGCCAATTCACGCGAGGGCGCTTTCCGAAGCACAGCCGCAAGCAACGAGATTCCTTCTCTGAAACCATCGCCAACCTTCGTAAACTGTTTGCGTAACGTATCGGCCCGATACGGCCCGCACCAGCCTTCGAGATCGTCGTAAGGAATCCCGCACATTGTAGCGGAATATCCGGTCGGCTCAGAGTAAAGCAGATTGGCTGGTCCCATCTGAAGCGGAGCGTAATACACAACTTTAAGATCGAACGGGAATTCAGCGAACGCGTCGCTGAATCGATCCCACGCGCACACAATCTCCGGAGCAACATCTTCGCCAAAGACTTTTTCCGCGACGGCCAGCATCGCCGACTGCGGCGTCACATCCCGCGATCGATCCAGAAATTCTGCTACAATGTGAAAATTCAAACATGGCAATCCCCCCAGCGTCCACCCCAGCATTAGCCCGTCCACGTCAGCGCGGCACAGGTTACTCAAGTGTTCCGCGACCAATCTCATCGCCGGGATATAGTGGACATTCGCCAGTTCCCACGAATTGCTGATCTGAACCTTGGCGACTGTTTTCAAGCCTCGCTTGCGCCAGCTCCCAATGAAGTTTACTTTTGTCACTGGGCCCCACAACCGAGATCGAATACTCTCCTACTTCGCCGCTAAAATCCCCGCGCTGGAACGGTTTGCCCCACTCGCTTACGCGCATCAGCCAAGATTCCTTTGGTAGCCGCTCGATTATTCCTTCGACCCACTTCTCCGGCCATGCCCAGTCATAAACCAAAAGGTTTGCCTTGACCCCTGCATTTTTCATTCCACAGGCGATCAATTCGTTCACCTCCGCGATAACCGTTTCTGGACCGCGTGCGCGGCATCGCGGGCAGGCGTGAGCGTCATCATATTCTCGCGAATAGCAGTTCGTCAGATTTTCGCTGAAGGTAATCGTGAACGCCCCGGCCAGGCACGGCACTTTTCTAAAAACGTGCTCCACGGAGTTTGTCAGAAACTCCTTCACCTCCGGCACGCTCGTGCAAAGAGTAAAACTGTTTGGGGATTGCCCGGGACGATCGACACTTTCCGGAACACCACGAAGTTCCCGATGTCGCTGAAAAAAAGAATCCGGCAAGGAACGGGGTTCGTTCAAATAGAGATAGACTCCGATTCCGAATTTGCGGCAGCGATCCACCAACCGATTAAGATTCTGCATCCGCTCTTCCCAACCGGCCGACTGCGACCGATCAAGACTCCAAGGCGCGAGCTCGCGAAGCACACCTTGCAGCCAGATCGCGTTGACGCCAACACCCGCCAATTCGGCGAGAAACGTTTCCGGAATGTCATCGATCGCAGAACCCACAAGGGGATCCCCATAGCGGAGGAAATACGGATAAACCATCCGCAATTCGAAACGGTCAGATCGCCTCCTATTTTGCGGAGCCTCGACCGCTCGCCCAATCGAATATTGATCGATGAAAGTCAGCGGCGGTTCAGTTTCGCGCCGCAAGGCAGAGCCCATTTCTTCTCTAACCGTTTTTTCAATCCAGGCCGCTTTCCGCCGCGCCTCGACATTTGGCGGACGATAAACAACGGGCTCACACTTCGGCTTTTGCATGCCAAGCTTAACCCATAGAAAATCGTCCTCCTGCAGCGCGTGCATCATCGTCGGCGCATCCCAGCCGATCAATTCGCACAACTGCTTGTACGGCAACAGGTGCCAATTGCGCCGAATGAGCGTCACGTAAGACCGCTGGATTACATCCGGCCGCAACTGCTTTTGCTTTTCGAGGCCCATTGATTCCGCGATTTCCTGCAGCTGCTTTGTCGCGCTTTCAAAAACTTCCGCCAGCCGCTGCGTCGGAACCAGGTCCCAATTCCGCCAAACCGCCGCGTGCAGCGCGTCGGGAAAGTGCCTGAGCGGCACGGGCGGGCGAGACTTTCCAGCGGGCAGCGATTCCATATCCGGATTCCGCTTTTCATTCATTGAAGAAAACTCCCGGTTACCATGAAATTCATTGCAAAGCTCTCATCGCGTTTGCGGGCAGCGAAAGCCGATTCGCTTCAATTCCGTTCGCGACCGCCGATTGTTCGAATTGCTTTCCCACTTCGTCAATTGAATTGGACATGGGCCATGCCGTATGCTCGGTCCTGGCCTGCAATTGGTAATTGTCCCAATTGTAGAGAAATATGTAGGCGACCGAAAGCTTTAGAAACTGCACTCGTTGAATCAACTTTGGATCGTTCTGGACGGCGAGATCAGCCGCTTCAAGGTGCTCCCACGCTTTGCTCATCACATCGAACGAAAGAAATTTCGCATCCGCGCGTGAGTCGAGTCCCAGTTTATCCCCGCTTACCGCAACCGAATCTTCCAACAGGTTTATATAAGACAAAACCTCTTTGCCCGCCGGACCGTAATAGCCGTCGCAGAACTGCTCCATGAGCTTTTGAACATCTAAATCGGGATTCCAATACAGCTTGCCCAGTATCCAGTATCGCATCGCCGACAAGGGATCGGCGCCCGGCACCTCGCCATCCGGTGATTCGCCGAAGATTCCCTTCACTCCCAGCTGCGCTAGATATCTTGCGTTCAGACCCAGCACGCGGAAATTCGGATGCGGCTGCAGCGCGCTATGGAAATCCCCGACGTAATCCCAGAAGTAGAGTCGGTTGCAAATCTTTGTCCATCCGATTAAGTCGTCGCGGAAGTCCTTGTTGCGATCATCATACAACGGCACCGCAAACGAGCAATGGATATCGCAGAGTTGCACAACGACGTTGTGCCGCGGCCTCGCGTGCAACGGTGGTTTTTGCGTGTAATGGTATGCGAGCGTTGTTATCGTCAGATTCGGATAGCTTTTTTCCAAATCCTCGGCGACGGAATTGACGAAGTGGATCATCAATCCCGAAGCCGCGCCCTCCTCTTTTTCCACGGCAACGCAGTTATCACATTGGCATCGCTCGGGATCACCGCCGTCGTCGTCCTGCGATATCGAAACCATATCCACATCCGGACGCCACAGCCACGCTAGCGCAAGAAGCTGATTCTTCACTAACTCTTTGCGCATCTCTTCATTTGTCAGGCACAGAGAAGAATGGTTTGTTTCGCAACTTCGCACGCCGTTGATCAGGCTGAACCACTCGGGGTGCGTTTTGAAGTAAACCTCCGGCGGAATCAATGTCCAAAACGTCCCAGCGTTATACCATTTGAGGACGCTGATATAAGAATGCTTTCCGCCCTGCGTCGCGGTAAGCTGATGGTACGACCCATTAAACTTATTTCGCACGGACCAGTCGCCGTCCAAGGCGCCAGGATCGTTAGTCTCGCGATATTCAAACGGCGGAACGAATTGTTCGTCCAGATCGCCGATGACCAGATTGGGCCGAGACGGAATTGTGCTGGCCGCAGGGGTCCACCAATGGCACTCGACCTGGTCTTCCAAAAATGTGTAGACTGCGTAGAGCGTTCCGCGCGGCTCGCCGCCGGCGAGAATCAAATCGCTCCCGCGTGTACGAATAATGATTCCTTCGTTGCCCAGGGCCTTCACAGAAAACGCCGGATCGGCGAGCCGCGCCGCCGCCTCGCCGATCAAAATTCGCGGCTTGCCCGCGGAAGGATCATTAGTGATCTGAAACGAAGCGCCAGTCACCTGCCCGAGGAAGGTTGCCAACTCATCAGCAGCATGCCGATCGGGCACGGAAGCGTCTGGGTCAACGACAATAACCGCCCGGACCGAGCCGTTTTCGGCGAGCGTCATCGCCGCCGCGCACGTCGTGGCGATCGAAATCAAAGACAGGATCAATAGAAATCTCATTCGGTACATTTTGCATCTCCAACAACGCCTCATCGAACCTCGTCAAGTAAACCGAGAAGATTTCCCCCGAGAATCTTTTCCCGATCGGCATTGGTTAGAAATGGCATCTCATCGAACAACGAAAAGGTCTGTTGAAAGCTCAAGTGCTCAAGGCTGGGACTGAAGTCCGATCCCCACAGCAACCGGTTTGATCCAAAGACTTCGATAATTGATATTACGTACGGCCACGCCGCGAGATGCGGATATGCGTGCCCGGGCTGGGCGATTGCATAGAAGCCGCTGAGCTTTATTCGGACGCCGGGAAACGCGGCCAGCGATACGACTTCCGTCAAGCAGCTGCGCCAGCTCTCTGGACGGCGCCCTACTCACTCGGGCAGGCAGACCAAGATGCGAAATCAAAACACGCAAGTGTGGAAACCGCTCGAGGATCGGCCCCCACGCCGACCAATGTGCTCCCCTGGAATTGACGCTGATGAGCCACAGATGTTCCTCAAGCCAGTTCCAAACATCGTCGGCGACAAACTTCAGTGTTGAAACTTGCGGCTCGTCGAGCAGATAAAGGCTTAAGCCAACGAATCGATTCTCGCGCAACACTGCAACTTCCCCACGTCGAGTCTTTCCAAATCGTGCACAAAGGCGGTCGGATGAATCCAACTCCGGCTGCGAGCGAGCTCGCAAATATATTGGTTGTTTCCCGCCGCAAATGGCAATCCCTCATATCCGATCGCCAGCAGCCCGCGGACCGCATATTTCTCCCCCAAAGCTTCGTAGAGGTTTAATTCCGACGGCTGTGAGCGCCGGCAAGTCTCCGGCAGTTCGGCGACATAGCCGGGGTAAAACAAATGAGCGTGAGCGTCGGCTCGGTCAGACATTTTTCAACCCATCCCAAAGGCGTTCGATGAGGCGCTCAACGTCGTTCGGTGTGTTATATCCGTGCAAAGAAATGCGCAATGCGCCCCGCTTGCGACATCACATGAATGTCGCGTTCCAGCAGTTTCGCGTTGAGCTGCTCCATCTTTGGATGCCGAAACGAAATGATCCCCGCCAGATTCGCAGGCTCATTCGAAGTCAGGAATTCCAGCGGCAATTTCTGCAGCTCCGCAAGACATTGCCGCACCAGCGGATCCGCTGCGCGAGCAATGTTTTCGACGCCGATCGACTGAATATATTTCAGTGCCGCGTCGATCGCATAGACAGCCGGGAAATTCGGCATCCCTACGCTGAATCCCGACGCGCCGCGCTTCGTCTCGGCGCGATTGAATCGCTCCGCGGTGAAAGCGTCTTCCTGGTTGAACCATCCCCCGGCTCGAACATGTATTCGCTCTTCAGCCAACTTCGGCACACCGACCAGGCACCCGCCGTGCGTTGCCAGTATCCATTTGTGTGTACTGCTTATGATCACATCCACACCCTTGAAGTCGATCGGAATCCGGCCGAGCGCCTGCGTTACATCCAGAGCCAGGATGGCGTCTGATTTTTTGCGAACCGCGGCTACCACCGCAGCAAGATCGATCTTGAAGCCGTTGAAGAAACTTACCAACGACGTCGCCACAAGCCGGGTGCGGGGATTGATGAGCTTCAGTAGATCTTCCACGTGCAATGCGCCGCCGACCGAACGCCAAACTTTCACCGTCGCGGCGGATGTCGGTTGAAGCCAGGGCGTCGCCCCAGCCGGAAAATCCAGATCGTTGATGATTACTTCCTGGCCTTCGCGCAGCTGCAACGCCAGCGCAAGCAAGTTGTAAGCCTCCGACGAGCACGAACAGAAGCTCACTTCGCCCGGCGACAGACCGTAAATTGCCGCAACCTGTCCCTTGGCGGATTCCAGCGCAGCAAAATGCCCCTGACGACCGGCCATTCCTTTCAGTTTGTCGCACCAATATCGCTCCAGCGCTTCGTGGACCGAAGGCGGTGGAATCCCTTCTGCCGCGGTATTCAGATACGCCATCCGCGACAGCATTGGGAATTGATCTTGCCGGGTTTTGGCGTCTAGCATTTCAACCCCTTCATCGCGCATTGCTGAAGCGCGTCAATCCATCTCTGGACCTGCACGGCGTCGCAATAGCGGGCGCCCACAGGCACTTTCGCGAACCCGCGAACGACTCGGCACAAATGCCGCAACTCTTCTGCCAGCCATCCGCTGGGCGCGATTGGATCGTCATGAATGTCCAAGCCGATTGGCCAGTGCTGCTTTTCTGTCCAGATTTCCATTGGCTGAGGATTCAAGCGCAAACGCGCCGCCCAACGATCCCCGAAAACCTCCAGACGGTCGTACCCGTCGTCTCCCATTCCCTTCGGCGTCAGAAATGACGCGGCAAAGCTGCCCCATATTCCATCGGCCCATCGCAATTCCGCCAAAGCCAGATCCGATTCACCCTTTGCGTTTCGGCTGAGCTGCCCGAAACAATCGGTCGGTTCCCTTCCGCCCAGAAATGCACAAGCCAGGTATAAATCGTGAACCATCGTGAGCGTGAATGGAGTTTCTCCTGGATAAAGTTCGCCGATTCCTGCCGGACGATGCCGCGCCGCGCTAATGAACCTCAGATCGTCTCTCTCGCGGATCTCCGAGACCAATCTCCGCACCTCCGGAGCAAAGAGCAGAATATGGCCCGCCATGAAATTCGACGACTCCCGGTTGACATGGGCCGCCAGGCACTGCGCTCGCACAATCTTCCGCCAGCGGCTTCTCTACGAGAACCGTTCGTCCTTTGCTGAGAATCTTTTCTGCCAGATCCATATGCGAATCGGTCTGCGTCGCGACGACAAACGCTTCGGCATTAGACTCTTCAAGAGCCTCTTCGATATTTCGCCACGATCGCAGTTTCGCAAAATCGCCCCTCAACGATTCAATGGCCCGCGGACTCGTTTCAACCACCCCCGCCAATTCCGCTTCGGCCAGCCCCTCCAGCGTGCGCGCATGGAGCTGTCCAAACTTCCCGACCCCGACAACGACAACTCGGACTGGCTCGAAGCTGCTCATGTCGCAATTCCCCACCAGGACGAATAGAGTTTGGCGAGGCGCTCCAGTTCCGAAATCGCAATCCATTCCGTATCAGTATGGGCCTGATCAATCGATCCGGGGCCGAGCACCACGCATTCGCGCGCGACATCCGCATAGGCCCATGCATTCGTGCAAAATGGCATCATTGTGGCCGCTTTTCCGCTCCAGACCGCCGCCTTAGTGACGAACGGAGCATTCGCTGGTTGGTAAAACGCGTCGATTTCGTGTCGAATCTCCATTCGGAACGGCAATGAAATTGTCTGCGAGGCTAGAGCCTGCAGCCCTTCCCGCACCGAGGATGCTTTCTCACCGTTGACGATCCTTCTATCAATCGTGACCTCACATCGATCGGGCACGATATTCTCGCCCAGCCCGCCGCTGATGCCTGTTACCGTTAACACCGGCGGCCCCAGCGCCGACTCGCACGTCGATTTCTGAATACGGCCATTTTCCGCCTCCATCGCAAGAGCCAGCTTTACCCCCGCCATCGCCGCATTGCGCCCCAGATGTGCCTGCGATGAGTGCGCGCTCTTACCCTGTATTACAAACGTCAGCCGAAGCACACCTTTGTGGCCGTGAACAGGCGCGACATGGTGGGTTCCGCCACCATCAACTCATCAATCACCATTTCCCTGTCTCGAAGCCATTTCGCGAAGGTCGGTGCTCCGCGCGCGGTCACTTCCTCGTCCGCGGTTGCCGCTATCAGCAGGTTACATGAAACGCGCCCGTTCTTGCTCGTAATGTCGCTCAAAAGAGCGAGAGCCACCGCCAGCGAGGCTTTGGTATCGGCTGCGCCGCGCCCGAAAACTTTTCCATCCTCAATACGTCCGTCGAACGGATCTCCAGGCATCATCTCAACGCCAACAGTGTCGGTGTGAACATCGATTGCCAACCAGCGCGATTGATCGCCTCGCCAGATTCCATAGACATTCGGGCGGCCGGGCCACACGTCCTCCTGCAAAACTTCGGCGCCGAACTGCGCGAACCATTCTGCGATTCTGGCGGCGATACGGCGCTCGCCGGCCTCCCCGCGCGGGGTCCCGCCTGATCCGGAGACACGCTGGGAATTTGAATCAACTTCTTCAGCCACGCGGCCAACTGTTCACCGGAAACCATAAGTCCATTCTCTCTAACTCGACTAAGATCGTACTCATCCCTCCCGCGGCTCTCGGCGGCAACCGTTTGCAAATTCATCGCTACTTCGCTTCGGCTGAAGCGCTCGGTGGATCGACAATGATCTGCGGATGAAACCAGTCCGCCATCGTGGGGCCGTGCACTTCACCCTCTGACCCAAATTCAAGGAGCACGTTCTGGCCCGCGAACGACGAAACATCAACGTCGAACTCATGTATCCGATAAGGCCGATCACCCGGATGAATATGCAAAACCTCCTGGCCGTTGACTCGAATCACCCCATCACCGACCGTGCTTTGCGAATCGTCTCGCATGCAATACGCGCCTTCGAGGTGAATATGCTCGGCTTGCGGAAACCGGCCGACGATAATCCCGCTTCCGCCGACATGATTGAAAAAGCCGTCGCCGTCCCTGATCATCCGTACCGGTCCATCCGCGGAATAGTCATCCAAAACATGGCGAGCCACATACCATGACCGCTGGTTGGGTGGAGTTTCCCAGGGAAGATCCACCCACTTCCCCTCAAGCGGCGTCGCCGATCTGTAAAACGCAACGAACGACGACGGCTTGTCCACGTCCGCTGCCGCCTGAACCCGCGCCAGCCTTGATTGTGGATCCGGCTTCAGTTCCTGGCCATCAAGGAAGGCCCGGCATTTGTCCGGCACATAGGCGACTATTTCTCCATGACCCGTGAAATTGATCTTAAACCAATTGCCATCTCGGCCCACATCCTGGTCGCGAATACGCCGAATCATATCCATGTGCGGCGCGAAATCCGACGGCACGCTGGTCAGATGAAAACGATTCGGATCCAACTTGCCCGCGGCATCCCAAAAATACGTGTTGCCTGGATCCAGCGCCAGCATTGTGTTGCCGTCATAAATCAGCCAATCCGAATACATACCGACTTCCGGCACCCAATCGCGCAAAACGCCGGGGCCCGGCCACTTCATCATCCCGCTTATTCGCGTCGCGATCCATTGCGGCTGTTCACCGGGCTTACAGATCACAAAGCCCCTTTTTTTGGCTTGCTTCGCGTAATAGGCGACAACCCCGTCCTTTCCGCGAAAGTTAAACAGATCTTCTTCACTCGAGCGCGTCGAATCGTCCACCGGCAGCAAACCGTGGGAATAATGATCTCTATATTGCAGGAATTCTTTTCGCGGCATTCGTGAATCGGGCACAAGATCGTAATCTTCAAACGCCTTGGCGATCTCAAGCCAGGATTCTTCCTTCGCAGCATTCGGAAGCATATAGCCCCAGGACTCTTCCGCATCCATCATCGCATCGTCCACCGGCTCCCCCATGACTCCCTCAGCGACAACATTCACAAATCGATGAAAAATGTAACCGCTGAGCGGATGTCCGAGCGGCATCTGGCTCAGCGCGAAGTCGGCATTGTGAGATTCCATCGGATTGAACTGTTCGGTTTCTATTGCCACCTGCGGATAGGTCGCCTTGATTTCCTTTTCCAGCGTCATCACGCCCTGGATAGCGGTCTCACCATCCACCAGAAATTTACCGCACGGCGCCATCGATTCATCAAGGTATATGACATCCACACCCGCATCGACAGCCTGTTTCATCTGGGCGATCAGGTATTCCCGGAACGGGCGATATGCGGGCGAGCAGTAGACATGCCGGTGGGCTCCCTCGATTCCGAAATAGGTGTCGTTTCCATTCGCATCTTTGCCAGTCACCTCAAGACCGCCTCGAAACCGTTGAATCAACTCGGGAAAATCTTTGCTGATGCCGAACGTATTGAAATGAACGCCGACGTGGAAACCGAGCTCCCGAGCGCGCTTAATCCATCGCGCCGCATCATCGGTCAGCCGATAATCGGGATACCCAACATCCATCGGATGAATCCACGCCCCCACCATGCGGCCTAGGAAAGTCCGCGCCGGATCGACCCGCTTGGCCAGCGTTTCCAACCCGTCAAAATCCCCGATACGGATGTATGCCTGATTTTTGATGTCTTTCACCCATGACGGCGAGTGCTTTTCAAGCGGGATAAATCCGCCCCCCTTTTCCATCCATGCCACGTACGGATCGACCGCGTCTTGCCATTGACCCCGATAGGCGCGAATGCGAACTTCAAAGAGCTGAGGCGTGCTGGTTGCAATGGGAAATGAGCGGACCATTCCAAGGCTAATGTTTTGCCCCGTCCCCTGGAGCATAAGAGTTGCCGGTCCAATATTGGGTTCGCGGCCTTCGATAAACCAGCCGCCTTCCTCTCCCTCGAAAAGCGTGATAAGTGGATGAATATACGTTTGCGGCGCTTCGTCCCTTGCCGGATCTCCTATCTCCGCGTCCTTACACGGCGCATGAAAGGTGCGGGCGACACCGTAAACGTCGACCCACACCGCGGTATGCCGGCTGACGTCGCAGCCAGGAAATAAATAGCGGATTTCGTTGACGGGTTTGGAACTGGTGCCCGAAACATGCAGCACCAGATCACCATTTCCCGGTTCGATACTCCATTCAATTGCAATCTTGGTTCCATCCGCCCCGACAATTTGAGTGTCAACCGAGGAGCTGCTGGCAGTTTGAACAACCTGTGATTGATCCATGCCCACCGCGCCGTGGGGGCCGAAAACGGGCAGACGTCCGAAAGCAACCGCCGGATCGTTTGACAGCAAGCGTTCATCGCCGGGCAGCTGCTTCAATTCAACCAGCATTCCCGATTGAATCACTGCCTCGATACTGTCATTTTTCAATACCGCACGGTTTTTCACGTCTTGCAACGGGCCGGCCACGGCATCGCCGGCGGCCCCCAACGCTGCGATGGAAATCGCACCAGCCCAAAACAAAACCTGCGCCACCGACCCATTGCATCGAAGCTGCATCGTCCGGCTCCTGCAACAAACTTAGCGAATCTGCGCCAGTTTGAACCACTACCGATGATCGGCGATTTGTCCAAAACCTGCAGCGGCGGGATTTCGTCCCTTATCGGCGTATGTTTTTCCGCTGTGCTTGGCCTCGCCGGCGTCAAGCCCCGCGTCCGAAAATACCGCTTTTGCCCAGTGTGTACCAATATTAACCACTCAGTGCATGTGCTGCAAGAATAAACTCAGCCCGCACCAGCTCCGCCCAGCGCACTCCCGGCATCCTTACTTCAATTTGTGTCTATTTTGATTTCCGATATGAGATTTCAGGCGCACCCAGTAGGCCCGACGGCGCCAGGTTATATGTGTTTTGCCAACGCGCCCCTTCGGTCTCCCACTCAAACGGACCGTGCCAGACCGGCATCTCGCGGACATGCAGTGGACCAAAAGTATTTCCCCTCCCCAATATGATCTCAATCGTCAGCTCATGAGTGCCCGCCGCCACCTGCGGTAATTCCACCTCATACGGTCGCCATAGAATTTTTCCAACCTCTTTGCCATCGAGATGAATGATCGCGCACGAACCCGCCCAGCGCGCAAGATTGACGAAAACCCGTTCACCGGCACGCGGCGCCAACTGAACGTTTCGAACATAGGAAATCGAAGCGCCGTAAAATGGCAGACCCTGCCTCGTCACATCGCCAATCTTCAATGTCTGCGGCCGGTCTGACAACGTCGCTTCGCGGCGGCCGATCTTTACTCCGCCATCCGACAAAACGTACGCGGCTTCCAGTCCCGACCGCGTTTCATAATCCAGCGTCAGCAAAACTTCGTTGCGGCCATCTCGCAATAAACCCGAATCTATCTTGAATTGCCGAAAGCATGAATCGACCCAGCCCTTGGTGGTATATGCCGGATTCAGTGCCGTACCGTTGAACGCCAGCGAACGCTCCCCGCGAATCAATTCCGCCGCTAAAATCAACGACTTCGGCGGACTGCCATCGATCCGAAACGATGACTTCACCTGAACGGGATAGCTCTTTCCTCGCCTCGAACGTTGCTTCCAAGGTTGCACTTCGAAATAGCTACGCGGCTTCCAGCCAAGTTTCTGGCGCACCCATCGATCCGCCCTCAGTACCTCCATCGATTCCGTCCAGCGCCCGTCTCCGATGCGAACGCTCACAAAATCAAGCACGAGCGGATTTCCCTCACTGAGCCGATAATCCCAGCCAGAATTCCCCGGCGTTTGGCACCGGACTTCGCGCCACTGCGGACGCTGCTCAAGTTGCCGCGCCGGGCGCGGATTGACGACAAACATTTTCGAGCCGCTTGGCGGCAGCTCTGTCTTGAATCGCAGAAATCGGCCATCCTGAACGGTCGGCACTTTGAAGCGTTCCCCCGATGCGGGATTCCAATCCTCGACGTGGCCTCGCGCGGCAACCTCGATGTCGAACTTTTTAATTGGTTTCATTTCACTGGTATTGCAAATAAAAAGAGTACACCGGTTGTTTTGCCGTCGAAGATGATGCAAAACGGTTGGCGCACCGTTCACTAAATGGAGGCGCACATCCGCCACCGGAGAAAGCGCTTTGGCGACATCCCCTTTGCGAAACGTGACACGTTCACAGCATTCCGCGAAGTCGAGGGCCTCATCGCTTTCCATCGCGTCAACGAAGTCCGGCGTTCGACCGAGCCAAATAACGCGGCCACCACCGGCTCGAAATCGCTCCAGCTTTTGCAGCGTCGTAGACCGAATCGTCAAAAGCGGCGGGACCACCACCACCCTATATTGGGCCAGCCGCACCGCCAGCTTTGTCTCATCGCCCGCATTCACGATCCGGCCCCAGCGCCCGAGCTGGTCCTCGTCCGCATAGTCAAATCCAATCCCCAACGCGAGCAGCCAATCACGAAGGCTGGCAAGATTCTGGTCCAAGCGCTTTATGTCCGTCGCTTCGCTCCAGCCCGTCCGATACCGAAGCCACGTACTCTCGATGGGATGGATCACCAGGACCGGCCGAACGGGCTTGCCCTTGCTTAGCACCGCGGTAATTCGCGCACAGTAATCCTCCACCTGTTTGTAGTGCGGCGACCACGCCGATTGAAACGAAATGCTCGCGGGGTAATCGCGCTTCGCAGCGCCTGCCATTGTGTAGAACGATAAGTGCAGACATCGCCGATTGACCCCCAGCGCCATCTGCCAATCGGTCAAAGATTTATGCCCCTCCAGCGTGAAATTCCAGCCCGTGGCGCCAAGAGTTTCCGAAAGCACCCACTTGCGCCCCATTTGGTTTGCCACCGAAGCGCACTGAATTACGGTATCGTAATCCCGGCAGTGTGCCGTGAGCACGTCCACGCCGGGAATATCAAAATGCTCGTACATCGGCATCGCAGCGCCGACTACATTTGTCTGGCTGGACGGCGTCTCTTCACTCAAGACATGCCCCAGGAACTTGATGCCGGCGCGATAACACCACCGGCCAATCGTTCGGCAAAAAGA
The DNA here is from genome assembly GCA_963755915.1 of uncultured Phycisphaerales bacterium. GTDB lineage: Bacteria > Planctomycetota > Phycisphaerae > Tepidisphaerales > Tepidisphaeraceae > PALSA-1353. The sequence goes on along the minus strand of CAVWLP010000003.1, from coordinate 1,463,199 downwards.
ATTGCACAGCAGCGATGCGATCAGGGAATGATATTGGTATCGCGCCGAACTCGCCGGAACACGGCGGAAGTCCCAGTACACCTCCGGCAAACGGTCGAGCAGGTCATACCCATATCTTTCTCGAAACCGTTCGGGAAGAGACGCCGTCCAGGGGATTTCCCGCTGTTCGACCTCCTTATATCCGTCGATGAAGTCCCCCCACCATTTCCCCAGCGTTGGTCCGTAGCCCGGCTCATCGGCAAATATCCCCTCGATCGTCTTTCCGAATTCCCGCCCAAAGACGCGTCGATAAGGCTCGTATGTCGATTCGATGAACGCCTTCGTCGCCGACGGCGACATAGTGTCCAAATATGTATAGCCATTGAACCACGGATTAAACGGTGAATCGCAGACCCTGAAACTTACGGCCCTTTCACCTGCCCGTCTCTCCGCTGGATCCTGAATCCGCCGATAGGAATCGAGCCAATTGGGCTTCCCCGATATCGCAAACCAAGCAAGCACTGCATCATCATCTCCGCGCTCAGCCGTTGATTGATATTCCAATCGAAGCCGCTTCTGGCGAAACTCCTTTCGCCGCGTGACCATCCCCCCTGCCGAGCCCGACGGATACCGGTCTTCGTCGTAAAGCCAAATGATCATCCCGCGCCGGCGTGCGTGGTTGATGCATGACCCCATTAAGTTAAACCAGCGCCTTGAAAGATACGGCGTTTGGAGTCCCGAGCGCGCGTGCAGACAGGCCCCCGCCAACCCCATCGACTTGAAATAATCCAGTTGCCGCTCGAGCTCCCGCGCCTGGAGATTTCCATTCAAAGCCCAAAACGAAATCGCCCTGCATTCCAGAGGCGGATTGAGAAACTGCTCGTAGCGCATTTGATCCGTGACGCCGCGCAGCGAAGCCATTGCCTGCGCCGATTAGAGATGGTACATGGACGTTCATCCCGATTCAACGGAAAACTAACGCCTCAGCCAAAACCAACATTATCAGCTTACTTTCAACGATCACTGTCGATCCGTTCTGCCCCCAATTGCCAAAATACCATTTTTGGGTTGATTAAATCTCGCAAATTGGTATACACATGTCTATCACGGTATAGTCCCGGTTTGCCAAAGCCGTGGCGAACGAGAAAGTCCTCAAAGGCAGTTGCCGTTGTGGGACTTCTAATTCCAAAAAAAGATGAGCGATTTGCTGTCCAAACCTGGCGTTCGGTTTTCCGCGTAAATACAAAAAGGGTTCCGCGATGCGGTATATTAAACGCTCTGCTTGCCGAGACAGCCGATTGCTTCTGAGCGGCGTTTCGATCCTCACCGCTGCCTCCAAATGTCTGGGCCAACTCGCCGTCGGTGATCCGACATTAAGCGACGGCTGGGACTCCAGCTCCGACATTGTGGTGACCGCCTCTGGTTCGCACAACAGCATCGATCTCCCCGAAAACACCGTTCTCGGCGACAACAACCCTGAGGACCCGAATCTCTTCGATTCTTCGGGCCAATTCGTTGAAGGACCCCAGGCGTCGAACACGCCTTCGTTTACCCCTTCCATGTGGCTCAGCGGCCAGATATCCGACAGCGCCGAAAATCCCGATCCGACCGGCATTACCGACTTCAGCCATTGGATAGAATTCTCTTTCAATCAGAGCTACTCGATCGGTCAAATGTGGATTTGGAACGGCAATCAGGACAGTACCAATTACAACTATGACGACCAGGGTTTGCAGGACGTCACCATCCAGTATACCGACGACGGCTTCAACTGGACCACCGTATCCACCGCGCCAATTCCTGAGGCGACCAATCTCTCCGGATCAAACTTGTATAGCCCGGTGAGCCAAATCGTCAATTTCAACGGCGCTCGCGTGAAGGACGTGGTCATCACGGCCGCTCCCACAAACTACAACTACTCCGGCGGAACAAGCCAGAACGTCGCGCTCAGCGCCGTGCGCTTTTATCAGCAGAATCAAGCTCCCGTTCAAGTGCCATCCCCACTGTCGCCCCCGCCGACTCGACCGTTTTATTACGGCTACTATTTCGCCGAAACATCGGTCTACGGCGACTACATGGATAAGGTGATCATCCCGCCTGCACCCGGTAGTTCTTACGGAACTCGGCTTTACGACTACACGAATTTAACGTTGATTCTCGACGATACGCGATATGGCTCGCCTGATCCCCACCGAACGCTCGTGGATGCGGTGAATCTTGGTTACAAGTGTGTTGTCTATGGCGCAGGTTTTAACCAAAATGATCCAAGTTCCTGGTCAACGGGATTCGCCTCGCTCGAGCAGGTAATCAACGGTTATCAGAAAGACGTCTATGCCCTCGATCTGGTTGACGAACCGGATGGAAATGGCTGGACTCGCAGCCAAATGGAAGCGCTGGCTTCAGCCGCTGAAAGCTATTTCGGCGGCTCTGTGCCCATCACTATGAACCTGGACGATCCCACCAATGGCCAGGCGCCGCGAAATCTCGATCTGTACATGTTCGATTATTACATCAACACCAGCGGCACGACGACCTTTGCCCAATATACGGCGGGCGTAAATGCCGACCTGAATGCGATCCGTGGCGTCGAATCCGGCAAGCCGATCCTCATGCTCGGCGATAGCTTCGGTGGCGGAGGATACGGCTTCCCATCTCTCCAGCAGCAAGAATGGTATTACAACACGGCCGTCTCAAATTCGGACGTAAACGGCCTGATGTGGTTCATGATGGGCAATGCGTCTCAGAATAATCCCGCGCTGAATGGCGCCATCTCGTCGCCGTCCAGCCTCGCGTTCCAGGCCCTCCTGGGGCAGACCGCTCTACCCAGGCCCTCACCCGCTTTCGATGAGCGATTTGACGAGTACTCCAGCCAGGCCCAACTCAACGCGGCGTGGAGTGGCGTAACTCCAATGTTGACCAGCGCGATGGATCACGGCAACAACGGCGGCAATTCCGTTGAGTTCGGAATCGGCAGCGTCAACGCCACGCGGCAAATCTCTCCGTCGAATGAAACCGGCTCGGTCTCTGCATATTTTTACGACAACCTCACCAATTTCGGCCAGTACATCGGCTTTCGCGCAATCAATGCACAAGGGCAGTCCGTTGCGGTTTTCGCCAACGGCGCCACATCGGACTACAACGTGATGGATCAGGCCAACAATGTCACCTCACAAGACACTGGCACGGCCACGATCTCCGACGATTGGCAAAAAGTCGAGTTCGACTTCAATGGCTCTGGCGTTTCGATCTATATCGACAGCCTTCTCGTTTACCAGATGGCCAGCGGCTGGACCGGCGGATTCTCGCAAATCGGGTTCTATGATCCAGGTGGAACAACCAATCCCGGCGGATTTATCGATGATATTCTCGTCTACCAGACGCCACCCGTTACCGCGACCTGGGACAACGCAGGCGCCTCAGGCGATGGCGAAACCTGGGACACCGCAATGCCAAATTGGAATATCAACGGAACCCCTTCCGCTTACGCCAATGGCAATGCCGCAGTCTTCAACGACTCCAACAATGGCAATTATTCCGTGACCCTGAACACAGTCGTGACCCCGAACTCGGTGACGATCGACAATAGCCATGGCAACTACACTTTTAGCGGCAGCGGCGGCATCGGTGGAAACGAGCCGCTTTTCAAATCCGGAACCGCTACCGCGACTCTTTCAACAGTCAACACTTACAGCGGTGGAACCAACGTTTCGGCCGGAAAATTGATCATCGGTGTCAATGGCGCACTGCCTGATGGCGCCGTCACCATTACCGGCGGAACATTGCAATTGGGCATGAACACCGGGTTGGCCACGATTACCTTCCTCTCAATAAGCGGCGGCGGCGTACTCGATGTCAATGACAACCGCCTCATTCTTACCTACACCGGCGCATCTCCAATTGAGACGATCGCCGGCTACGTTGCCTCCGGATACAACGGGGGCTTTTGGAACGGCCCCGGAATTGTTACCACAGCGCCCCTATCGGTAAATGGCCTGCGCTATGGTGTTGGATATGCCGATGGAGCCGACCGCGTCGTCGCTGGCCTTTCTTCCGGACAAATTGAAGTCAGGTACACCCTGCTTGGCGACGCCAATCTTGACGGCGTCGTGAATGGATCTGATTTCAGCATCCTTGCCGCGAACTTCGGCCATAGCGTTAAGGGCTGGGACCAGGGCGATTTCGATTACAATGGTGTCGTTAACGGCTCCGATTTCAGCAGCCTCGCCGCCAACTTCGGTCAAGGCGTCGGCGGCCCATCTGCGGTTTCGGTCGCAGACTTGCAGGCGCTCGAAGCCTTCGCCGTGGCCAATGGGCTGTCGATGCCCAACGTTCCCGAACCCGCCGCACTTGGTCTTATGGCCCTGAGTTCAAAAACTTTCCTGTTCCGACGCCGCCGTCATCGCAATGGTTCGGCGCCTATCTGATATGCAATCGATGGAACAATTGGTCGGCGTCCTGAGATTCCTGGGCCGATTTACGTTTCGAATTCATTTAGGGGATGGAGCCCAACTACTCGTCCTTCCCCACGGGGGGCGAGCGTTGGGACTCTTTACATCGATTGATGCCCCAAATTTCCTGTGGACCAACCCCGATTTCACGCACCCTGTCGCCGCCGGCAAAGTCTACGCCAGCGAATGGCCCAATGTCGGCGGAGATAGAACCTGGCTCAGTCCAGAGGCGGAATTTTTTATACGCGACATAAAGAATCCGATGCAGAGCCATAGGGTTCCCATTGAGCTCGATCCAGGCAGCTACGTGGTCGAGACCACTGGTGCTAATCCGCGCCTGGTGATGACTCGGCGCCTTCATCTTTTGCAGTCTCGCATCAGCATCTCCGTGCGAATCATCAAATGGTTTACCCCCGCGCGACCCGCTTGCAATTCAATCATCGCACAAAAACGTCGCCTACGCCGGCTACAGCACTTTCGTAAGCATCGAACTACTCGAGGGGATCGATCACCCCTCGGCTCTGTGCTCGCTCTGGAGTTTATTGCAGTTGCCGCACGGCGGACTGGCGTTGGTTTCAACTTACCGCCCTACCGATCCCAAGGTTATGTTCGGCCTGATCCCGCCGAATGATCTGGCCATCCACGCAAACTTTCTTGGCTTTCGCTCGCGAGTGCGCGGCGTCGGCAAGGTCAGCGTCTCCGCGATCGACGCATCCGGCCGCATGGCTTATTTGTATCCATCGGTGGACCAATTCTGGAACCTGATCGTCCGAACTTTCCCTGTGTATCCATCAGAACGCTATATCGACACGCCTTTTGACGATCGCAAGCTCGAGGGCTCCTGTGTCCAAGTCTGCAACTACTGGACCCCCTCGGTCGCTTTCACCGAACTGGAATACCACGGACCCGCGATTGGATTCGGCACGGGCCGGTCGATGCACCATGATTTTTGCCAGACCTGGGCCTACCGAGGCCCCGCGCCCGCGATTGCCAGGATCGCGGGCTTGCTCCTTGGCGGCGACGCTGAAAAGATGGCGTCAGATGCCACGAATCTCGTTTAACGCTTTGGAGTAAACATGAAAGTCGCCATTGTTGGGGGAACCGGCCACATCGGAGGCCATCTCATACCAATGCTTGCGCGGCGCGGTCATGAGGTAATCGTTATCGCTCGCGGAAAAACACCGCTTCCGCAAACCGAACAACTTGAGTCGATGCGAATCATTCACGGCGATTACATCGCCGGCGACTCCGTTTGGATCAAAACGCTTCGAACGCTCGGCCATCTCGATACGTTTGTCGATCTTCTCGGCACGGCTCTCGACGAAACCTATGATGCGGTTCGGACCATCTGCAACCACGTCATCGCTTGTGGCTCGGTGTGGATGCTCGGCACACCAAATCGCATTCCCTGCGCGGAGCAATCGCAATCGCCTGTTTGGGACGAGGGATATCGCCTACGTTGGAATATCATCCAGAAACTTCTGGATCGCAGTTTGTCAGCGGGCCCTCCGTTTACCGCAATTTTGCCGCCGAATATCTGTGGGCCCGGCAAGATTCCGCTCGATACGCAAGGGGGTCGAAGCCTGTCCGTTCACCGTGAATTGGTGGGGGGAAAACGCGTTCAACTGCCGGAAGGCCCCGATATCCTGATCGGCCCATGCGACGCCGAAGACGTCGCGCAGGCGTTTCTCCTCGCAATCGAACAATCGAAGAACGCGCAGGGAAACATCTTCAACGTTGGGGCCGCCTACTCGCTTACCGCATCTGAATTTGTCAAAACTTACGCACAGATTTACGGCGTATCCATTCCAATCGCCCGCATTTCATCGCCGGAATTTGTAAAATTGATTCCAGACAAGGGCGCGAGATTTCATTTCGAGGCCCACATGTGTGCGGATATTTCGTCGATCAAATCGAAGCTTGGCTACATCCCGAAACACACCCCCGAAACCAGCATGCAAAGAGCCGTGAACTGGATGCATCAATCCAAACTTCTTTAGCCTTTTACCGCGCCAAGCTGAATTCCGCGGATTAACTGTTTCTGCATCGCCACGAACAGAATAATCAGCGGCACGATCGCCAGGGCCGTGGCGGCCATAAGCAGTTGCATGCTCTGGCCCTGCGAGGAGTCGAAGGCCAGCAGCCCGATAGGCAACGTGTAAAGATAACTGCTCTTTACCATGACCAGCGGCCAGAAAAAGCTCTGATAGTTGCCGATGAAACAGAAGATCGCGAGCGTCACCAAACCAGAGCGCGATAACGGCATGATGATTTCCCAAAAAATCCGCCATTCACCAGCTCCGTCGATCTTGGCCGCTTCGTCAATACTCGTCGGTATTGTCAACATGAACTGGCGCAACATGAACGTACCGAAAACGCTGCAGGCACCGGGCAAAATCAGTCCAAGGTAACTATCCACGAGGTGCAGATCGATCATGATCTGGTAATTCGGGATGATCAGGATTAGACCCGGAATCATCATCGTCATCACATAGACGAAAAAGATCTTGTCCCGTCCCGGCCACCGCAATCGGGCAAATGCGAATGCCGCGATTGCGCTAGTGAATATCTGAAGAAACGTTGTCCACGCCGCGATGAAAATGGAATTGACGTACCACCGGCCGAATTCAACGCCGGGTGCGATGAATATATCTTTGTAATTGTGCCATTGAGCTGTAGAAGGAAACCATTTGCTCATCTCCGTTTCAGGCGCGGTCTTCAGGCTGGTCAGTATCATCCACACAAACGGCAGAATCATAAATGTGGCGGTGACCACCAGCCCCAGGTGAAGCGCAAACGACGATATAAGCCTGGGTCGCTTGAATATCCGAACCGGACGTGCCTCGCTTACTTCTGGCTCAACGGCCCGCTCGACCGGAATTGCTTCAGTCGTTGACATTTTGGCTCCCCCATTTCCAGTTGACCACCGTGATGACCAGAATCATTAAGAACATGACCCACGCGATCGCGGACGCATATCCGAGATGCCCAGATAAAAATCCCTGCGAATAAATGTAGTATGCCAGCGTTGTTGTGGATCCCGCCGGTCCACCGTCCGTCATCGCCCGCGCCGAATCGAATCCGCCCTGCAATCCGCCAATAATGCTCGTGATCGCGATGAGGAATGTCGTTGGCGCAAGTTGCGGCCAAGTCACGTTCCAGAACTTCGAAAGCCGCCCGGCGCCGTCGATATCCGCCGCTTCATATAGCTCAGCCGGCATATTGCTCAGCGCCGCCAGGTACAATAGCATGTTGTTCGAGCCAATCGCGGCCCACAGACCCATCAACATCAGAGCGGGCTTGGCCCAATAGTATTGCGTCAACCAGGAAGGCGGTTCCAGGCCCTGCGCGGCGTTGGCCCGCAAATAAAAAAGAACGATTCCCAATCCTACAAATATGAACTGAGCGCAAATCGATCCCGCCACAAGTATACCCGCTCCCCCCCCACCGCTCGTAGCCGGACATTTGAAATTTGGACCCTGCGCCGACCGGCCGACATACCACGCGACGACGATCGCCGCCTCGGCCGTCAGAAATATTTTGCTCGAATTCGTCGGCAGCCAGAAAACGGCGATGCCAACGCTCATCACCAGAAGCAGCACCAGCGCAATCGCCGCGACAATCCCCAGATCACCGTCGTTCCATAGCAGCCGCAAGCGACGAATTGTTATTGCCAAAACAAATCCGGCCAACAACAGGCAGACCCAAAACCCGATCTGCGGCGCATAAGGAGGAAGCGTATTGACGATCCAGGTAATCGTTCGCAACGAAGGCGCCAGAGCGGAATTAATCGGGCCGACGTGAGGGTTATAAAGCTTTGCCCAAACGATGAAGACTGCCACGCCCGACGTAAAGCTGGGAATATAAAAAAGGGTTCGGTACGCGCTCGCCCCGCCGATAGCGCCCAAAACCAGCACTCCACACGGCAAAAGAGTCAGCAGGCAGATCATGGCACTCGTCTTGGCACCCGCCAGCAAAAGTGCGGCGATGCCTGTAATGAACACCGAAACCGCGATCATCACCACGCGAACATTTTTGGAACCGGCGTTCGGTTCGAGATTCAGCGCCAGCGCCGCCAGCAAGCTCGCCGCGATGCCAATTGGAACCGCCAGCAGAAAGAACAGCGTATTTCCGAAATAGGTCCAGAAATCCGGGTCGGCGAACAACCGGGAAAAGTTTTCCCACGTCGGAAATTGCAATGAACTGTGGTGAAAACGATTGTGGCGAAGCAAATCGTAATTCGAGAACGCCATCACCAGGCTGAAGACAACCGGTAAGATTGTAAACGCGAGAAAAGTGAGAATGTTCGGCGCAAGAAACTGCAGCCCGACCGCCAAACTGCGCCATTCCTTACGAGTGATCATGCGTTGATGTTTCTGCCCAACCCTTCGCCTGGTAGTACTTGCGATAGAATGGATTGGATATCCACGACAAAGGAACCCGCTTTCCCGCCGCTCGAAGCTGATCGATTTGCCCCTGCAGGGCTACGTCCTTTGCATATTGATCGCGCAGATCCGGATTGTCCTCCAGATTTCGCTCGATTTCCGCGTTGACGTGTTGAGCCGCCTTCTCGCCGGCTTCTTGTGCGCTGCAAAGGCCCGCCATGTATGCCTCCCGCGCATCTTCTTCGGCAATATATCCGGACAAGGTCAGGACATACGGACTGACCTCGTCGCCAATTCCGATGTCGTTGATCGCACTCGCGAATTTCTCGTGGATGCCCCATTCGTTGGGATACAGAGGCGGCCGAAGATACGCGGCCGTCTTCGTCGTCGCCGGATTCGGCGGAACCGAGTCGGCGCTTACCGCAATCTCATTGCTGAAATCATCGCTCGCAATGAATTCCAAAAATAACTCCGCCAGTTGAACGTGCTTCGAACCCGCGTAAATTGCCACCTCAGTGCCGTCCGCACTTGTGTTCGGAAAGCCGCCGTTTGGCGGCTCTGCCACGCTCAATTCAAGCTTGCCATGGGGCCGAATCAGCGGCAACCCATGCCGGCCGATGAATATCATGGCATATTGCCCATCAACAAACATCTGAATCCTCGAATCCCCGAACTGCGTCGCAGATTTTGTCGCCACGGATTGCAGATCGGCGGCGGACGGCAATAGATGGTCCTCATAAGTCCACTTATGAATCAACCTCAGGGTTTCCGCATATCGCGGATCGTCCAACGTGCAGCGCGTTAATGTTTCGTTGAACATCGACAGCCCAAAACTCCGCCAAAGGTATACGGTGCACACTTCATTGGCCAGGAACACCGTTCGCCGTTTCCCAGGCGGGTTCGCCGCATTTACAAATTGCCTCCCGATGCTTTCAAACTCGTCCAGGTCCCACCGCGTCGGAGGCGGATTCAACCCATATTTTCGAAACGTCTGGTCGTTTACCACGTAGACAAATCCATAAACCTGCCGGGGATAACAATATTGCCGCCCGTCATAGATCATCTCCGGCTCCAGCGCCGAATAAGTGTGGCCGAGATCAAACCCGTTCGCCCGGGCCGCCTCGGTCACATCCTCAAGCATACCCGCCTGCTGCAGAACTTGCAGGCCGAACCCGCCCTCTTCGACGATGTCTCCGCAATCGCCCGAAATTCCCTGGATCAAGATCTTCGAGATGTCGTCGTTCGCACTGTCGATGCGCAGCTCCATGCACGGCCGGCCGGCCGGCGTCGTATGCCCATGCGCGACGAGCCAGCGGTAAAAATCCTTCACCTGCTCGCGCTGTTGGGGATATGTGTCGGTGATCCAATAGAGAACCGGACGTTCCTCATGCAGGTCGGGGATGTACCAGTAGATCGCAACACTTGCGGCAATCAGAAAAAGGAAAATAGCGACGAATAATCGTCCCATCGGTGTGAATTCTGCGAATTTGCTCGTTACGAGCGCGGCGGTTATCGCAAGTGGTATTAACTTATCAGCAACGTCTTGTTGAGGCATATTAACAGCGCCGCCCCGCCTTTTCAACAATTGAATTCCTATGACGCGGATCGCCGGAGCGGCATTCGTTTCAATCAAACTCTTCCGCACCTTTTGCGACTTTAGCGGTTGCCCGCTCCGCAAATTCGAAACGCGCTTCAAAGCGCATTTCGCCCGCCGGTAACTACGCGCTTTCGTCCATTTTATTCTTGAAATTGGTACATAGTGATATATAAAGGTACGAAGTCGAATATCGAATCACTGCGCCCGCGCCGTTTTCGCGCGTCTATTCTTCGAAATTGATACACTCACGAAGAATAACGCGTAAAATTATGTTCCGTGTCGTCGGCTCAACCGCGCCGTCGATCCCGAATGTCGCTTGTTCCCATGTCCGCAAATGAAAGCCCAGCCTCTCCCGCGGCCACAGCTACTCAGCCCGAGCTGCAGACCCCCCAGTTAATCGCCTATCGCGTAACCGATTGGCCACGCATGAGGCTCGTTCGCGCCCCCGCGCCCGCCAATGGATGGATGATACCCGCCAGCACGTCGCCAATCGTTGTCTGCCGCTCTTGATCGCCAATCAATCCGGATGGTGGATTCTCAACGACCAACCCATCCGCGCAACCTGGACCGGCGGCTGGGACCCCACCTGCGTCCGCATCGAACGTCTTGATCACGCCGAAAAGTGCGCCGCCGTCGGACATTTCGGCGAAGGCGTCCTCACCTTCATCCTCCCCTTCCTCTTTCGCACCTCTCCCGGGTTCAATCTTCACGTTCGCGGACCGGCAAATCTGCAAAAAGATGGAATCGCCCCGCTCGAAGGAATCGTCGAAACCGATTGGACCGTCGCCACATTCACCATGAACTGGCGCTTCACGCGTCCTCACGCACCGGTCGTCTTCGAAAAAGACGAGCCGATATGCATGGTAACGCCCCAGCCGCGCGCCTTGCTTGAATCCTTCGTCCCCGAAATCCGCGACGTCCGGCGACATCCCGAAGTCTTTTCAGCCTACATGAATTGGTCCAACAGCCGCTCAAAATTTCTCCACAATCTCAAAACAACCGGCCCGAAAACCTCAAACAACGGTTGGCAAAAGCACTACTTTCGCGGAGTCGAACTGGGCGGAGCCGATGCGCCTCAGCATCAGGTGAAGCTTGAGCTACGCGAATTCACGGAAGAAAAACCCAGTTCCCCCGCCCCGATTCCCCAAAGCCCGCGCCGTTCCAGCCCGCCGCCTGCGAATCAGGACCCAGCGCCATTTGCATTATCGCCATTACCACAGCTTTCACTCTCGGCAACGAAGACCTTGGCCAAAAACCGACGCCCGAAGAACCCCGCCGCGGATTCGAAAACCGGCAGAAACGACCCTTGCCCCTGCGGCAGCGGAAAGAAATATAAAAAATGTTGCATGGACAAGGCTTGACGCGCCGAATCGATCTCACCCACCCCCCGGCCACGAATCGCAAATCGATATGAGCCGCGCCGCGCAAATCGAAGGAGTTCTCCCGGTCTTTCAAACGCCGTATCTCGACGACGAGTCCATAGACTTCCCGACCCTCAGCCGCGAAATCGACTGGCTGTTCGAAAACGGCGCCAGCGGCATCGTCATGGCCATGGTCTCAGAAGTACTCAGGCTCTCCACCCCCGAGCGCAAAGCGCTGGCCAAAAACGCATGTCATTTTGCTCGCGACCGCGGGCCCGTCATCGTCAGTGTCGGATCAGAAAGCAGCATCGTTTCAGAACGGTTGGCCCAACACGCCCAGCATTGCGGCGCCGCCGCCGTAATGGCCATTCCCCCCATAACGATCGCCGCCGATGGACCCGTCCTGAAGCGATACTACCAGCGAATAATTCGCGCAATAAACATCCCGCTCATCATCCAGGACGCCAGCGGTTATTTAGGCCGTCAGATCCCATTGTCCATCCAGGCCGAGTTGCTGATCGAGTTCGGCGCCGACCGAATACTTTTCAAACCAGAGGGCACTTCCGCAGGCCCGCGACTTAGCGCCCTGCGCGACATAACCGCCGGCGAAGCCCGAATATTCGAAGGCACCGGCGGAAAAGCGCTTATCGATAGTTATCGCCGCGGAGTCGCCGGAACAATGCCCGGAGCCGATTTGATCAAGGGAATCGTCGCCCTCTGGCGAGCCCTCCGAAACAATAACACCGAACGCGCCAATCGTATTTCGATGCCCATCTCCGCGCTGATGTCGATTCCGACCAGCCTCGACGCTTTTCTAACCATCGAAAAATACCTTCTCGTAAAACAAGGCATCTTTTCCAATTCGCTCGTTCGCAGTCCGGTTGGATTTGTCCTCGACGATGAAACCCGGCTCGAAGTAGACCGGCTCTTCGATTTAACAATCCGGGCGATTGGACCCTGACCCCAAAATGCCCCAACCACTACGACGTGCGCCAGGAATACGTAGGCTTATACCCAAGCATGCTTCGTGCTTTCTCATTCAGCAGCGGTGTATCAAAACCCTCCAACTGCCGCTTCACCGGAACTTTCGGAAAGACCTCTTTCAAAAGCTCCATTGTGGGCCGATTCATCACCGTGTCTGGCGAAGTGATAATAAAATTCTCGCTTCCCTTTATATCCGCACCCAGTCCAAGCCGGCAGGCCTGGGTGCCATCACGCGCATCAATATACGCCCACAGATTCGACACCCGCTTCAACGGATCCGACCAGTAACTCGGAAACTCCGCGTAATCCTGCGGAGCCATAATATTACTGAATCGCAACCCCACAAAAGTCGTCGTACCCCAACGCGCATACTGCCCTGCAATGATCTCCCCCACATGCTTGGACAACGCGTAGGTGCTGTCAGTATGCGGAAAATGATCTTCGTCAATCGGTACATACTTCGGCGGATTATCCTTCGACCAGGCCAATCCCAGCGTCGTCTCGCTGCTCGCCCAGACAACGCGCGGTATCTCCAGCACCTTCGCCGAGTGAAAAACGTTGAACGTGCTCAGGGTGTTCACGCGAAACGTCTCGGCATCGGGCGCAACGCGCGCCTGACAGATCGCCGCAAGATGCACCACCCCGTCCATCTCAGACAGAGCGTCGATCGTTTGCCCAAAGTCGCACAATTCCACCTGACGCGTACGGCATTTCAAGTCGCTCGACCTGTCCGTATCCAGATTCGTCACATCGAATCCATGCTCAAGAAGGTCGGCAACAACAAACCGTCCCAGCTTCCCATTACCACCCGTAACCGCAATCTTTTTCATAGCTCGAGCTCTCCAAAGAAAATTTACTATCTATCCCTCACGACCTCTTCTCAACCTAATTGTCTAACCGGCAACATTCAATGACGATGCAAAAAATGAACACGCAAATCCAAATCACCTCCGGACTCTTTCCCCACATGGTTCTGCAGCGCGGTAGACAAAACATCTCCGAGGCCCGCTTCGCCGGCACCGCTACCCCCTCCGGCCCCATCCTCGCCACCGTATGGCGCGGCCGGCGGATCATTCCCAAATTCAACCGTTCCGTCGTCGGTCATTCCAAAAATGGAAAATTTACCGGCGTCTTAACCGGTATCCCCGCCGGCGGCCCCTATCGAATCGAAATTCAAATCAGCGGCGCACGCTCCGTCGTCGACGACGTCTTGATCGGCGATGTCTGGCTCCTCGGCGGGCAGTCCAACATGCAAGGCTGCGGCCACATCACCCCCGAATCAAACCTAAAACCCCATCCCCTCGTCCGCGCCTTCTATATGAACGACCAGTGGCGAATCGCTCAGGATCCAATCCACAACCTCTGGCAAGCCATCGACCCCGTTCACACCGACATCTCCGGTGGACGCCTCGACCCCCCACCCCCTTCATGGTTTGGCGTCGGTCCAGGCCCCGCGTTCGGACACACCATGAAAAGTCTCTCCGCTGGCGTGCCCCAGGGGCTTCTCGCCTGTGCCCACGGCGGCACAACTATGACCCAATGGGACCCCGCCCGAAAAGCCGATGGCGACAAAAGCCTGTACGGCGCGGCCCTGCGCCGCATCGCCAAAAACGGCGGCAAAATCGCCGGCATCGTCTGGTATCAGGGGGAAAGCGACGCCACCGAAAAAGACCATCCACTCTATTCGGCGCGAATGAAAAACCTGGTCGCCGCGTTTCGCCGCGATTTCCATGATAAATTCCTTCCTGTGGCGATCGTCCAGCTCGCTCGCGTCATCGGCCGAGTCGAAGACTCAAGAGCCTGGGATTCCATCCGTGATCAGCAATATCGATTACCCCGCTCCATCCCGAATCTCGCCGTCGTCCCGGCAATCGATCTTCGCCTCGATGACACGATCCACATCGAAGGCACCGACCAGAACCGCCTCGGCAAGCGTCTCGCGCAGGCAGTACAAACACTCCGCTTCGGTCGCCAAACCGCGGTTCGTCCAATCGAGCTTGCCGGTGTTTCCTGTCGGCCTCTGCGAGGCGCGATCGTCGTTGAAGCTCGATTCCACAATGTTGTGGGCCAATTGCGTGCGCCGGGCTCACCGATGGGTTTCTCGTTGCTTGCATACGGAAACATCGAACACGCGTTTGCCGTCGAATTGCGCGGTTCCCGTGCACTCGTCCGCGCTCAATTCCCCCCAAATCGTCTTTGGGATGCCGCCTTATACTACGGCCACGGAACCAACCCCGTTTGCAATATCATTGACGAAGCCGATCGCTCTCTCCCCGCGTTTGGCCCTCTCCCGCTCGCCCCACCTCGGGCAATGACTCCCTTCATCACAACCCTGGACGTCGGCACTTTCCTACCCGCCCCTGCCAACTGGAAATCCCTTTCCCCGCCCGGCCCGAGCATGGTTCGCCAATTCAAACATCGCTCTTTCCAGGGCCCGTTTTGCGATCTACACAACGAAATTGGCGCGCGCGGCCGCAAGGATGAAATGGTCTGCTTCGCCAAACGGTTCCGATGCGACGAACCGATGAACCTCGCCCTGCACCTCGGCTACGACGGCCCCGTCAAAGTCTGGATCGACGAAAAGGAATTAGTTTTCGACCCCAACGGCACAAATCCCGCATCGTTGTCGAAAGCTATCAGCAAATTCATGGCAAACGCGGGGAACCACCAGCTCATCATCGCCCTCGGCACCGCGCGGGGCAAAGCCTGGGGTATCTTTTTGGAGCTCGAGCGCGCGGATGTTCCGGCACGGCTCATCACCAAAGGTGTCGGTGCATACAGAATGCCGCAGCTTTGAATCGATCCTGGATCCTATGATCGGAGCGGTTCCCATTCCAAACTCGCGTTGGAAAAGTACTTTTTCCCAGGGGACGACACCACCTGTCGCCGTTACCAATTCGAAGCAACATGAGCCCACACAGCAGGCGATGCGCGCGGCGTCTGGCAGCGGGTATTCGCACAGGAGATCCGCAATCGAGCCGGCGATCATGCAGTCGCCGGAGCCGTTGGCGTTGACGAACTTGGCGGGTAGCCGCCGCTCCGAGGATGACTTCCCAGTTATCTTCCCAGGTATCCAAGCCATCGCCTGGAGCGATGACACGCACGCCCGCGTCGAAACAGTCTTGCACGAAAGCGTAGATCCAGCGGGGATTCCTATAGCTCTTGGAAATATCCTCCATCAACACCAAATCCGGCCATCCGCGTTCGATGAGTTCATAGGCTTCCATGATCGTTTCACGATCAACAAGCATCCCGCTGCCCTGCTCCCCTAAACGTCTGACCTCTGCCTCGCCATCATAAACGTCTTTAAGGCACCTTTCAGCATAAAGATATCCCGCTTCGATATTCGTGATCGGTTGCTCAGGTCTGGATACGCGACCTATCACCAAGACATTCAATATTTTTGTCCCGTTGCTGGGAGCCATTTTCTTCAAGTTCATTGGAACCTCGATTTCTGGATAAGCGTGATTTCGTTTGTTGATGCATTGAATTTTGAACGCGCGACGGCGGATCCATCCGCCGTTGGCGTAAATTGCACGTTCCCACCTATCCGTCGCCGTGTACCCGTGCCCGCGCCAACGCCAAGGAGTGCGGACGCAATCGCAGCGCACGCTCGATTTCCTGCCGCTGGAATTGCGGCGTGGTGTGGGTGTAAATGCCGGTCATCCCCAGCGCCGAGGATTCTATTGCCAGGGGCCTATGACCAAGAGTCTCCTGGCGCACGAGCAGATCCACGTTGGCTTCCTGCATGAGGGTGGCGAACGTATGCCGCCAGCTTTTGGGGCAGGTGGCGGACAGGTTGGCAGTGTTGGCAGCGTGAATGAACGAGGTGCGAATCCGGTCAACGGGAACAGCACCGGCGTCGCGCCAGATTGTCGCCAAGACACGCGTTTCCTCGTAGCGTGAAAGAGCTTGCCCCTTTTTAGCGCCGCCGAACCGAGCCGCCGCTTGGCGAGCGTTGCCAATTCCGCTCGATTAGAGCATGAAATCGCTAATTGATCCGGTCGAAACCGCCGCTGGAGAAACAGAGGCCCGGCAGTTCGATTGCTAATTACCTGGCGCACTACCGATACGACTTCCGGGATGAGCGGTACACGACGCTCTCGGCTTGTCTTGGTACTCCAGCCCAGTTCCGCCTTGCCTCGCACGAACAGCCAGCCCCGTTCAAGGTCCGTGTCTTCAATCAGGGCGTGCGAAAGCTCTCCGGGCCGAACACCCGTTTTTGCGATCGTGAAATGAATCGAGAATTCCCAGGGATTGCATGCCTGGAAAAAAGCCAGCTCCTGCTCGGCATCAAACACGAATATCGGCTTGGCATCCCGCACACGCAGGGCACCAATTCTCATTTCTGTGAACGGATTGGCCGTGTGTTTGGCGATAAACCCGTGGCGAAATCCGAAGTGGTAGACGCTCCGGCTACATTCCAGCACGAAAATCACGCCCTTGTCGCGCAGCCGACGTTTGGCGGTATTGGGATGGCCGTTTGGCGATATCTCGGTGGTGCGGAGGAATTCAATGAACCGCGGAACGATGACCTGTGCCGGATCCACCGTCCTTTCCTTCTCCGCGAAAGCTTCTAGGTAGGCCGTTGCTGCCCTGTAGCGGGAGACGGTGGCCAGGCTGGAGTGCAAAACCTTTTCGTGGTGAGCCAGGAAGGCCTGACGCAGGTTAGACACCGTCATGCTTGAAGAGGCGGCGGTGGCGGAGACAGATGGGGATGGAATTGCAGCTTGGACGCAGTGTCGCCCCAACTCCGCCATGGACGGCATCGATTTAAGCGGAACGCCAGCGGCCTCGGCGACAAGCCGCGCGTTGGTCAGCGAGGCCTCACACTCCGCCATCGCGGCGCTCTCACCAACGTGGCGACGAATCGGTTTGCCTTGGTGGCGGTGGTAAACCCACCAGCTCCCGTGATGCTCGTAGATGGAGACGTGCCCTATCCGGCGCCGGACGAATCTGATGCGATGTGACATTGCACTGCTCCCGGTGCATCATCTGTGCACCACTTGTGCACCAGGGGGGAGCAGTCGAAGGCGAAAAAGAAACGCCAAGCTGCTGACTATTAGCGGCTTAGCGTTTTTGATGAACTTAAAATGCGGAGAGGGGGAGATTCGAACTCCCGAGACGGTTTAAGCCGCCTACAGCATTTCCAGTGCTGCTCCTTCAGCCACTCGGACACCTCTCCAAATGGCTCTTTTTCAGAGCCGATGCGAGTTTACCGGAGCATTGCCTGTGAATCCATTGGACGGGTCAGAATGCTGTGAGTTGGGGGATGATGAACATTTCACTTCCGCGTAAACTGCCTGGGGATCCCGGCCGGATGGCCGTTGAAAGGGATATTGGGAGGATATGGCCCGATGGCAAGCTCGCAGTTTAATCAGCCGGGTTCGTTGCGTACAGCGGATACTGCCGCCAGGGCGGTTGGGACGATTTGTGCGCTTTCTGGCCGCCAACGCGCTGGTCTGGCTGCTCGCCCTGCTGGCGTTTCACGGGCACGTGAACCTGCTGGAGCTTGGCGGCGTTGCGTATCTTCTGGGGCTCGCCCATGCGTTGGACGCCGATCATATCTGCGCAATCGACAACGTGACGCGAAAGCTGATGCAGGAAGGGCAGCGGCCGAGCCTCGTCGGCTTTTACTTTTCGATTGGGCATTCGACGATCGTTATTTTGCTGACGGTCGCGATCGCGGTAACAGCGGCGGCCGTGCAGTCGCATTTCAGGGTCCTGGCCAATACGGGCGGGCTTGTGGGCACGCTCATTTCGGCGATTTTCCTGTTTGCCATCGCGTCGATGAACCTGCTGGTCCTTCGCAGCGTGGCGAAGACATTTTGCGCATCCGCCGGGGCGAGCCGTACGTCGATCAGGATCTGGCGGCGATTCTCGATTCGATGGGGCGCATCGGGCGGGCGGTGCGCCCGGTGCTTCGACTGCTGGACCGAAGCTGGAAGATGTACGCCGTCGGGTTCTTCTTTGGACTTGGCTTCGATACGGCGACGCAGGTGGGGATGCTGGGGATTTCCGCCGCCGCGGCGAGTCATGGGATGCCGATCCGAGACATCCTGGTTTTTCCACTGCTCTTTACGGCCGGGATGTGTCTGGTCGATACCGCCGACGGCGTGCTGATGCTCGGCGCCTATGGCTGGGCGTTCATTCACCCCGTTCGCAAGCTCTATTACAATATGACTATCACCGCGGTCTCGGTGCTGGTGGCGTTCCTCGTCGGCGGGCTGGAGTTGCTTGGCGTCGTCGGCGATAAATTCCAGCTCCAGGGGGTTTTCTGGAGCGCCGTCGGAAAGCTGAATGACGATTATCACTTCGGGCTGATCGGCGTCATCATCATCGCGATTTTCATCGCGAGCTGGGGGGCTTCGGCCATTGCCTATCGCGTCATGGGATTTGAGAGATTGCAGGTTGCGGTGGAAGTCGAGACGCCTCCTCCGAAGGTCAGGCGGGATTGAGGACTTTTCGAAGGTCTTCGAAGAAATTCGGGTAGGTTTTGTTCACGCACTGCGAGTCCTTGATGACCACGCCCGGCGACTTGGTCGCGACCAGGGCGAAACTCATCGCCATCCGGTGATCGTCATACGTCGCGATGTCGGCGGGCTTGACGCTCAGGGGCGCGTCGATCTGGAGCGTGTCCGATGTTGCGACGACGGCCGCGCCAGCTTCGTCAGCTCGGCGCTGAGGGCGGCCAGGCGATCGGTCTCCTTTACCTGGAGCGTCTTGAGGCCGCGAATCGTCGTCCGGCCGTTGGCAAAAAGGGCGACGGCGGCCAGCGTTTGCGCGGTATCGGGCATGGGGCCCAGGTCGATGTCGATCCCGTGCAATTCCGCGGGGCCGGTGACGGTGATCGAATCTCTTTCCATCGTTACGTGCGCGCCCATGCGACGAAGGACGTCGCCGAATCCCACATCGCCCTGGCGGCTCTGCTTGCCGAGTCCGCGAATGGTTACTTTCGCCGCGGGATGAATCGCGGCCAGGGCCAGGAAATAGGAGGCGTTGCTGGCGTCGGGTTCGACGGCAAACGACTGGCCGACGTATGTCCCCTGCGGAACGATGATCGTTTTGGGCTCCTGGGTTTTGGGGTCGCGGATCAGTTCGGGCGTGAGGTGAAACGCGTCCATCATCAGCATCGTGAGCTCAATATAGGGCCAGCTTGTTTGCGGCTCGATCAGATCAACGCGCAGCTCATGCCGCGCGTAGGGGGCAGCCATGAGGATCGCCGAGAGAAATTGGCTGGATGCCGCCGCGCCCGCGCAGCAGGCCGCCGGGAAGCTGGTCGCCGTGAACCAGGATGGGGGGAAACCCGGTTTGCTCGAGGAATCGGGTTCGCACGCCGAGGTTTTTGAGCATATCGGCAAGGTCGCCGATGGGGCGCTGGCGCATGCGCTCCACGCCGTCGAGAATAAATTCACCCCTGCCCAGCGCGCACATGGCAGTGAGGAAGCGGATGGTGGTGCCGGAGTTTCCGCACTGGAGGCGTGCGGCGGCGACGGGAATCGCCCCCGCCCGGCCGAGCATTGCCACCGAATGCGTCTGCTCGTGCGGGCGCAGCTCAAATCCGAGCGCTTGCAGGGCGTCCATCATCACCCGCGTGTCGTCGGCGAAGAGGACGTTGCTCAGGGTGCTGCGTCCGGCCGCCAGCGCGGCCAGCACCAGGGCGCGATTGGTGATGCTCTTGGAGCCTGGCGGGGTGATCGCTGCGGTGAAGGGCGAGGTGATCGGCTGGATCGTGAAATCGCTCATGTCACCGGGCCAAAATACGCGCGGATGACCCCTACTGCAAACAAAGAAAACCCACGGTTTTGCCGTGGGTTTCTTGACTGATTGGAGTTCCCTCAGACTTCAGCGTTTAGCGCTGATGTTCCGGAATCCGGATGTTAAGCCGGCTGATGCGCCGATTGAGCCGCTGGATGTTGATTCCCAGCAGCCGCGCCGCGGCGGCCTTATTGAAGTTCATCTTCTTCAGGGCCTTGGCGATGGTGCATCGTTCGACGTCCTGGAGGCTGAGATCTTCCGGGGTATCCATGCCCCCGGCGGACTGGAGCCGCGGTGGAAGATCGGCGATCGTGACCTCCGGGCCGGCGGCGATCACGTGAGCGTGTTCCATCACGTTGGCCAGTTCGCGGACATTGCCCGGCCAGCCATATTCCTGGAGCAGCGAAATCGTCTGCGGAGCAAGCTGCTTGACGGGTTCGCCATACAGCTCGGCTTGCGTACGCAGGAAGTGCCCGGCAAGCGGAATGATGTCGGCCTGGCGTTCGCGAAGCGGTGGAAGCTTCAGCACCACCACGTTGAGGCGGAAGAAAAGGTCCTGCCGGAATGTGCCTTCCCGGACCATCGCATCCAAAGGCCTGTTGGTTGCCGAGACCACGCGGATATCGACCGGGCGGGCCCGGAAGTCTCCGACGGGAATCACGCACTTTTCCTGCAGAACGCGGAGGAGCTTGGACTGCAGGTGCAGGCTCAGCTCACCGATTTCGTCGAGGAAAAGGGTTCCGCCGTCGGCCGCCCGGATGAAACCGAGCGAATCGCGCGTCGCGCCGGTGAAGGCGCCCTTCACATGGCCGAAAAGCTCGCTCTCGAAGAGCGTGTCGCTCAGCGACGAGCAATCGACGGGTATGAAGGGTTTGTTAACGCGCGGGGAGTTGTTGTGGATAAACCGCGCGAGCATTTCTTTGCCGCTGCCGGTCTCTCCAAGGATCATGACGGTTGAGCGACGGGGCGATAGATCAAGCGCCGTCTGCTTCAGGCCCGCCATTGTCGGTGAATCACCGACAAGCTCCGCCGTGCCAGATGATATAGATTGTGTCCCGGTAAACTCGCTAGATGTCTGTATTTCCATATGCATTTTCCACACCGAACCACATTTAAGATAGCCCGGATATAGCGGAATACAACAAAGAAACGACTGTTCGTCTTAACCCTATTCGAGCCAAACGCTCGAAAACAGTTAAAATAAATTTTCTGCGTTTAAATTGCTACTGTGAAATTCCTGGAAAGGAAGATTAGACGCGTAAGTCTATGTCCTGACTGAGATAAGTCCGATAACTGTGGCGGATGGGGTTGATTACTTCTTTCACAAATCGCTCGACCTGTTGTGGTGCCCGGCCCACGTATCGGGCGGGGTCCAGGACCGAAGTCAGGTCAACTCCGGTGAGCGCCGGCTCGGTCGCCAGACGCTTGAGCAGATCGTTGGGTTGTCCCAGTTCTTTCACTTGTTTGGCGGCTGCCTGGGAATGGCGGCGGATGATCTCGTGAAGTGCCTGGCGATCGCCCCCGCCACGGACACCGGCCATCAGGATTTCCTCGGTTGCCATGAACGGAAGTTCAGATTCGACAGAGGCTTGTATCGTCTCTGGATAGACCACAAGACCCCGGGCCACGCTGCACGCGATGAGCAGGCAGCCATCGGTTGCCAGGAAGGCCTCGGGGATGCTCAGGCGTTTGTTCGCGGAATCGTCCAAGGTTCTTTCGAACCATTGCTCTGCCGCGGTTTGCAGGGGGGAGGAGACCAGGCTAATGACGAAGCGGGCTAGGCCGGTTGCGCCTCGCAGCGCATGGGGTTTCGCTTATACGCCATGGCACTTGAACCGACCTGATCCTGCTCAAATGGCTCTTCGATCTGCTTTAATCCTGATAGTAAGCGTATGTCGTTACAAAACTTATGAATACTAGCGGCGACGCCTCCCAGGGCGCAAACCACCTGGGAGTCGGCTTTTCGAGAATAAGTCTGGCCGGTCACAAAAAACGACTTCGAAAAACTGAATTTTTTGGTAACGAGCTCGTCCAGAGCCTCAACTTTCGAATGATCACCATCGAACAGCGCCAGGAAAGAGGCTTGGGTGCCGGTCGTCCCCTTGACCCCCCGAAATTGAAGTTCGGCAATTCGATGCTCAATTTCGGCCAGATCCATGACGAACTCTTGCGCCACATGACGGCTCGCTTGCCGACGGTAGTCAGTTGAGCCGGCTGGAAATGGGTGTAGCCGAGGGTCGGTAAGTCCTTCCAAGTCAAGGCAAAGCGTCCGAGGGCATCGATTACCACGGCCAAACGGCCCGCAATAAGCCGCATCGCGTCACGCATGATGAGCAGGTCGGCGTTGTCGACGACATATTGGCTGGTGGCGCCCAGGTGGATGATTTCCCTGGCTGCCGGGGCGGCTTCTCCGAAGGTGTGGATATGCGCCATAACATCATGCCGGAGCTTGGCTTCCCAATGGGCAGCCCGGGCGAAGTCGATGTCGTCGAGCCTGGCTTCCATCTGCTGGAGCGCTCGGGCGTGATCCGGGTGAGGCCCAGCTCGCGCTGGGATCTGGCCAGCTCTAACCATAGCTTTCGCCAGAGTTTAAATTTATGCTGCGGGGAGAAGAGCTTGAGCATTTCCGCGCTGGCGTTGCGGGTTGCCAACGGGGATTCGTAGGTGTCGTTGGGCATTGCAGGAGCAATTGTATCCGCTCCGCGAAGGCCTCGCGAGCCTTGAGTAAAGAGGGGGAATTCGGCGAGAAGCAGGAATTCGCCAAAGCGCCTAGAGTCTCCAATCTATTTCCTCGTTTGCGAAAACATATTCTTTGAAATCGTCATAAGAATTTTGGTTGATTCAAAACCTCGCCCGCAGCGAGGTCGGTCTGATATGCGGTTTATACGTTATAGATTATCTAACTTATCGGACGGGTCCGATCGCTGGCCGTGCTTCGCCGGCTCTTACGCGACCTTCACCAATGCCGGCTCGGGGACATTCTCGAGATTGATCGCTCTGGACGCGACCTTTCGATATCCGAGCTGCTGAATAACTTCCAGGACCTCCGTCCAGGTGGGATACATGCGCTTGTTGACCTTCTTATAGGCCTCGATCGCCATGACAAACTCGAACTGCTGAGCGGTCATTTCCCCTTCTTCAGCGGCACGACGATCGTCCGAAAGCCGGCGCCCGGGCCTCGGCGCCGCTCGAGACCGGTATCAACGCGCCTCTCGGCGATGCGCCGGTCCGAGCCCGAGTAGCCCGACTCGGCGCGGGTTTGCACGCGGCGCTCGGTGCCGGATCGGCGGTCGAGCACCGACATGCGGCGGTCCGGCCCCTCTCCCTGGCGCTGGGCCGAGCCCGATGCTTTGGAAGGTCCGGTAATCTCTGCGGGGACGCTGTCGAACCTGATGTCTTGTCCAATAGTCTGCTGCGGCTTCATGGGATTTAACCTCTTCCCCTCCATCGAATCGCCGCGTCGTTCACTTTAGAGGCGAATTTTCCCCGATGATTCTACAAAGCCCGGCGAAAGGGGGCCTCCAACCCCCCACCTCCGAGTGGTGCGGAGTACCGCTCCTCGCCTCCGGCTGTGGGGCGGGTTATACATAACCTACAGATGTCTCAAGCAAGCGGCACAATCCGGACAGTCGCGAAATCCGTCAAACCCGACCTGATTTCCGTCTCCCGCGCAGACGATTCGGCCCTCACCAGTTTTTCGCTAGCGCTGTTTGTGCTCGCCCTGGGGCATTCCATCGATGTCAATGACGGCAGCTACAACCCCAAGGCGATGGTCTACCTGTCGATCGGGCTGATCTTTTGCATTGTGGGCGTGGTCGCACCGAGGAAAACGCCGCTGGAAGGTTTTTGCCGGCGGTGGGTTCCGACGCTGCTCGTTGGCGTGGTGCTGAGCGAAGCCTATTTCCTGATGCGGCGGATGCACAGCGATCCGCAAATCACGCTGGCGTTCGGCGCGATCGCGCTTCTGGGATGTGTGCAGTTTTTCAACATCGGTTCGCTGCGCGCGCCGCTGATGGTCATCATGCTGTGCGCATTTTTTATCGCCGGGGAGACGGCGTTTAACAAACACTCGAAATTTCCCGGCATCGACGTCTTTATGTTCCAGTCGGATGCGGCGTGGGCGCTGACGCACGGGCTGAATCCGTATTCGTTCAAATATCCAAGCGTTTATCCGCCGGGGACGCCGTTTTATGGGCCGGGGGTAGTGGATGCGCACGGGTATCTGACGGTGGGTTTTCCTTATCCGCCGTTAAGTTTGTTGCTGACGCTGCCGGGGTATTTGCTGGGGAAGGATGTGCGGTATTCGCATCTGATGGCGATGGCGCTGTCGGCGGGATTGATTTACGTGACGAAGCCGGGGCGAATCGCGGCCCTGGCGGGGGCGATGCTGCTGCTGACGCCGCGGGTGATTTATATTTTGGATCTTTCGTTTACCGAGCCGTTTCTGGTGCTGACGTTTTCGCTGTTCATGTTTTGCGTCTGCCGGTGGCCGAAGGCGCTGCCGTATGTGCTGGGGCTTTATCTTTCGTCGAAGCAGTACGCGATTCTGGCGGTGCCGTTGCTGCCGCTGCTGCTGGCGGGCCCGAATCACTGGCGGATGTTTTGGAACATTTTGTTCAAGGCGATGCTGGTGGTGGCGATCATCAACCTGCCGTTTTTCGTGTGGAACGCGCCGGCGTTTGTGCGCTCGATCGTGGTGTTTCAATTTTTGCAGGGGTTTCGAACAGACGCGATGAGCTACCTGGTGGTGATCCGCAAGTGCGATCCTCATCTTGTGATCCCGCTGTGGATTTCGCTGCTGCCGCTGGTGGTGATGATCCCGGTGAGCGTGCGGCGAGCGGCGAGCTCGCCGGCGGGATTCGCGGCGGCGGCGGCGCTGGTGCATATGCTGTTCTTTTCGCTCAATAAGCAGGCGTTTGGGAATTATTACTATTTCGTGATCGCGACGGCGTGCTGGTCGATCGCGGTGGCGAATTGGGGCCCGCAGCCGGAGGCGAGGAGCGGTACTCCGCAATTCTAAGGCCGGAGGCCGTTCTAGCCGGAGGCGAGGAGCGGTACTCCGCAATTCTAAGGCCGGAGGCCGTTCTAGCCGGAGGCGAGGAGCGGTACTCCGCAATTCTAAGGCCGGAGGCCGTTCTAGCCGGAGGCGAGGAGCGGTACTCCGCAATTCTAAGGCCGGAGGCCGTTCTAGCCGGAGGCGAGGAGCGGTACTCCGCATAGGCGGGAGGTCGTGCGGCGGGAGGCCGCTTTGTGATAAAGCGTGAAATTTTGAAGGTGTGAAAGTGTGAAAGGGAATGCTGTGGCTTTGCACGAGAGGGGTGGGCGCGTTAGTAATCGGGGATGGTGCAAGCTGGAAAGAAAAGGTGCGGGAGGCGAGGGGTGGAAAAGAAATTGTCGCGGCTCCATCGGCCGCCGGATATGTCTCTGGAGGCGTGGCAAATTGGGCTGCGGCGGCAATATGGACGGGAACAGAAGTTTAAGCTGAAGAACCTGGGGTCGCAGGCGGTTTTTTCAGATTTCCAGGTGGCGAATCCACAGACGAAGAGCGTTTACCGGGTGTCGATTCGCGGCGCTGGGCTGGGAGAGAATTTCTGCTCGTGTCCGGATTTCGTGACCAATACGCTGGGGACCTGCAAGCACATCGAATTTACGCTGGCGAAGTTGAGACGTCAGAAGGGCGCGGCGGCGGAGCTGAGGAACGGGTTTAAGCCGGCGTACAGCGACGTGTATCTTCGCTACGGCGCGAAACGCGAGGTCCGGTTTCGGAAGGGTAGCGAAGCCGGGCGGGGTTTTGATGAATTCGCGCGCGGGTTTTTCGATGCGGAGGGGGTGCTCAAGCCCGATGCATTCGGGCGGTTCGAGGAGTTTCTGTCGGGCTCGGCAAAATTCCAGCATGATGTGCGGTGTTTTGAGGATGTGCTGGGATTTATCGCGGAGGTGCGGGACCGCCGACGGCGGGAAGAGCGGCTGGCGAAAGCGTTTGGGAAGGGGATTCGCAGCCGGATGATGGAGAATCTGGTAAAGGTCGCGCTTTACGATTACCAGCGAGAAGGGGCGCTTTTCGCCGCGAGGGCGGGGAGATGTCTCATCGGCGATGAAATGGGGCTGGGGAAGACGATCCAGGCGATTGCCGCGGTGGAGATCATGACGCGGGAGTTTGGGGTGGAGCGGGTGCTGGTGATTTGCCCGACATCGCTGAAACACCAGTGGGAACGTGAGATTGCGCGATTTGCAGATCGGAATGTGGAAGTCGTTGGCGGGTTGCGCGGGCGGCGGGAGCGGGGTTATTCGGCGAAGTCGTTTTATAAGATTGTCAATTATGACACGGTGCATAGCGACCTGGATTTGATTGCGGGGTGGTCGCCGGACGTGGTGATTCTGGACGAAGCCCAGCGGATCAAAAATTGGAATACGCGGGTGGCGCGGTCGGTGAAGCGGATCGCGTCGCCCTATGCGATCGTGCTCACGGGCACGCCGCTGGAGAATCGGCTGGAGGAGCTGGTTTCGCTGGTTCAATTCGTGGATCGGCATCGGCTGGGGCCCACGTTCCAATTTTTGGCGGATCACCAGATTCACGACGAGGAGTCGGGGCGCGTGGTGGGTTACAAGAACCTGGATTCGATCGGTAAAACGCTGGCGCCGGTTCTTCTGCGGCGGAAAAAGAGCCAGGTGCTGGCGCAGCTTCCGGAGCGGCTGGACAAGCATTTATTTTTGCCGATGACGCCGGAGCAAATGCTGCATCATGAGGAGAACCGGGAGGTGGTGGCGCGAATCGTGGCGAGATGGCGGACGTCGCGTTTTTTGTCGGAAGCGGATCAGCGGAGACTGATGATTGCGCTTCAGAATATGCGGATGAGCTGCGACAGCACGTATCTTCTGGATCACGAAACGGATTTCGGGGTGAAAGCGGATGAGCTGGCGACGTTGCTCGGTGAAACTCTGGAACAGCCCGGGACGAAGGTGGTGATCTTCAGCCAGTGGGTCAGGATGCACGAGCTGCTGGTAAGACGCCTGGAGAAGAAGCGATGGGGGCACGTGCTGTTTCACGGGGCCGTTCCAGGCCGGCAGCGCAAGGCGCTGGTGGACCGTTTTCGTGAGGATGAGGGATGCCGGGCGTTTCTGGCGACGGATGCGGGCGGGGTGGGGTTGAATTTGCAGCAGGCGTCGGTGGTCGTGAACGTGGATATTCCCTGGAACCCGGCGGTGCTCGAGCAGAGGATCGGGAGGGTTCATCGTTTGGGGCAACGCCGGCCGGTGCGGGTGGTGAATTTCGTTTCGCAGGGGACGATCGAGCAGGGGATGCTTTCGATATTGAAGTTCAAGAAGTCTCTTTTTGCGGGGGCGCTGGATGGAGGAGAGAAGGAAGTGTTCCTTGGGGGAAGCCGATTGAACCGATTCATGGAAACGGTGGAGAAGACGACCGACGGGATCCCCGCGCAGGCGGCCCAGGATCCAACCGAAGTTGCGGAGGCGGAGACGAATGGAGAGGGTGATGCAGCGGAATTGGAGACGGCGCATCGGCAAGAGGGTGGGACGGCGACATCAGTTGCGACCGCGGATCCATTGGGTGGATTGCTCCAGACGGGCTTGGCGTTTTTGGAACAATTGGCCCGAGCCGGCAGCGCCAGCGCCTCGCGACCGGCAGAGGCGCCGGGCGGCGTTTCGCTCGTGCATCGGGATGACAGGACGGGGGAGAGCTATCTCAAGATTCCGGTTCCGCAGCCCGAGGTGATGGATCGGATTCTTGGAGCGGTGGGGACGTTTCTTGAAAGGTTCAGGAAGTGAGGGGCGTGGTGGGGACCTGGCGCAGCGGTTCGATGGCCTTCGACCCTGAGGCGATTCGACCGACTCCTCGAATCCTTTTCACCCCCGGCACATTTGCCTCAACCAGCTTCCACGTCCCAGCGATGCCAGGCCGATGATGGTCAATAATCCGAAGGATGCCGGTTCCGGGACCACGGTAACCGTCCAGTCGGCGGTGGTGGCGGTCATATCGACTGCCACCGTGAAGGAAGCGGTTTCGGATCCGGGTGCGTCGGCGCCGGGTAGGTCCTGTTCATCGGAATAATAAAGCGTAAATGTGGTTGAGTAATCGCCCAGGGCGGGGACAAATGCATAGACCTGGAAAGGGAGTCCTTCGGCTGGATTGTCGTCGGAGGGAAGGTCGATGAACGGCTGCAAAGTCGTGGTGATATAGGGGCTGCCGGTGGAAGTAATGCTGTCGAGATCCAGCTCGGCAGTGGGGACGCCGGGCGGCGGGTCGCCGATCATTTGCGGAGCGAATGTTGCAGCGGCGTCGGTGCCTGCGGGAGGGGCCTGAGCCAGTGAGTTGGGGTCGAGCTCTCGCGTCTGGAACTGCACGGGTGGTGAATCACAGTCGGCCAGGGGGAGCATTTCGTCTTGCAGATAAATCGCGGGAGCCGCATGCGCCTCGACGGTGAATTGCGAGTTGACGGTGATTGCGGGGGCGGTACTGCCGGGCGTGGTGTCTTGCAGCGTTGCCGAAACGCGATAGGCGGCGGGCGGGACGTCGGTCGTATCAAGCGGGAAATTGTTGGAGAGATCGGTGCCGGGTTGGAGAGTGCCCGAATAGGAACCGAGGCTGACCTGATCGGGACCGTAGGTTGCCGCCTCGGTGTAGGTGCCGGGTTCGGTGCCGGAGTTAGAGATTTCCGGTTCGATGTCTTCTTCTGCGCCTTGGATGACCTCCGGATAGAAGGCGACCTGAGTGGAAATCGCCAGGTTCTCTGTGCTGGCCAGGGCTTTTGCGGACCAGCCGAGCAGCGCAATCAGAAGAATGGAGCCCCGCCTTTGCATACGGTGGGTAATGCTCCCACGATTTCGTGAACAGTCAAGAAAATACCCGGCGCTGCGCGAGAGAGTAGAGCAGT
Source organism: uncultured Phycisphaerales bacterium (assembly GCA_963755915.1). GTDB lineage: Bacteria > Planctomycetota > Phycisphaerae > Tepidisphaerales > Tepidisphaeraceae > PALSA-1353. The sequence goes on along the minus strand of CAVWLP010000003.1, from coordinate 1,433,796 downwards.
AGTGAGTAGAAAGTAGAGAAGAATTGGTGCTGGGCAACGGTTCGGGGGCGCTTTGCGGGAGTGTGAAGCGGTGGTGAGGCCCGAAGCGGCTAGACGCCTGCATCAGCGGTGTTATTTGGCGCCGGGGAAAGTAATGACGATGAAGCGCGGCTGCCCGGAACGCCGAGCTTGCGGGCCAATAGGAAATCGAAGAGTCGGGCCGGTGTAAACTTTTTCGCAGGTGAGCCGACCTGTGCCTCCCAGCCGACACGGTATTGAATTCGCGGTTTGAGGCTGGTGAGGCATTGCTGAACGGCATCCGCGACGCGCTGTGCGGGAAGGGCCTGCTCGGCGCAGCGGAAGACGTAACCAGAAACCTTGTCTATGAGCGTGCCGTATTGCACGCGCGGGGGAGCCGGCGACTATGGCGTCGACACACTCCTTTTCTTTCCGCCAGATTTCGGATTGGATCGTTCCCGGGACGATGAGAGAAACGTGAATTCCCTCTGGCCGCAGTTCGAGTCGGAGCGCATCATTCATTGCCCGAAGCGCGAACTTGCTGGCGCTGTATGCGCCGAAGAGGGGAGTTGAGATCTCGCCAGTGATCGAACCCATGTTGACGATGCGCGATCTGTGTGGGGCGGGCCGGGAATTGTTGGCGCGAAGGAGGGGCAGCATGATTTGTGTGACGGCGATCACGCCGAAGAAATTGACGTCAAGCTGCTGGCGCCACGCTTCCAGGGGGATGAATTCCACCGGACCGACGACGCATATGCCTGCGTTGTTTACGAGGGCATATAGTCCGTCATCGCCGACATGAGAACGAATTTCTTTTTGAGCCGAGCGAATTGACACCATGTCGGTGACATCAATCTCTATAGGTCGGATAGGAGTTGGGGTCGTCTCGCCTGCTTGGTTTATTGAATCGGCTTCGGCGGAATTGCGTATTCCAGCCCAAACGGAGAATCCCTGGCGGGCGAGTTCAAAGGCGCAGGCACGGCCGATGCCGGTGCTTGTGCCGGTGATCAGCACGTGGTGATTTCCAGAAGGGGGTAGGCGCATCGCGGCAAGAAAGTTGGGATGGAAATTGCTGATGTGTCTCCCGGCCGGCCCTCCGGAAGCCGGCCGGGAGTTTCACGATCAGTTGATTAAACGAATTACCTTCGTGCTGTGGCTACTTTGTCGCTGCCGGTTCGAGTCTCACCGGCGGTGGAAATGTCCTCGGCGTCGGCCGCTTCGAAGATTTTCTTGGCTCGACTGGTTTCCTCGGAGCTTTCGGAATGAACGGAGATGAGGATGTTGCCGCTTTTGATGCGGCCCTCATATCGCTTGGCCTCAAATTCCGGGATGCCCATTCCGATGAGGGCGCCTGTGAAGCCACCGACGGTGCCACCGACCGCGGCGCCGCTCATGGCGGCCATAATGGGGCCTGCGGCAATGAAAGGCCCGACGCCCGGAATGGCGAGCAGGCCGATTCCGGCGAGCCAGCCGAGGGTGGCGCCGACGGCGAGTCCGATGCCGGCGCCGGTTACGGCGCCTTCAGGGGCCTTGGTGTTCTTTTCATGGGCGAAATTCTTGGTGGTGCCTTTGTCGGGAAACAACACCGAGATGTCATTGTTCGAAAAACCTGCGGCTTTGAGGGAATCGATGATGCGATTCGCTTGTTCTTCAAGGGTCGCAATACAAAATACAGACTTGGACATTTGAATCTCCTGGTTTAAAAAGTTTTAGAAGGAATAGACCTAGACTTAGATATAGACATGGGATTTAACTGTTCGGCTTGATTTCAAGCTGGTTATCCACGTTGTTCGCGCCCACGACATCGGCGGCGATGTGAGTGATCGTATCGGATTCAGCCTGCGTGTTTACGGGGCCGCGTAGAGTCACCTTTCCGTTTTGCGTGATCACTTTTGCGTTCTGGGCGGTAACGGAAAGATTCGCCTTCATGATTTGACGGCGAATCTGGGCTGTGGCGTCAACATCGCTCTGCCCCTGACCCTGAGTTCCCGCGGTCACCGCGCCCTGCACTTGATCGCGGGAATTGATGCCGGTGTTGTCAGGCTGAGTGGCCGGGGCGGAGGGCGCATCCGGCGTCGCCACCGCAGGCGCGGTGGGGCTCGGCGACTGCGAAACATCAGGTTGTTTCTCGCAGCTCGCCAGTCCCAGGCCGCAGATCAATAGAAAAATGTTCTGTTCACTTGGCGCTCCTTGCTTTTGATGTTTTGACTGGACGATCGCTTTCTTCTTGGGCGTCTTCTTCTTCCGTGGATTCGGCGGCGGCGGGCATGACCTCGTCCTGGGCGATCGTTTTCAGCTTCTCATCCGCTGCTTCTTCTTCGTCGACCGTCTCTTCGAGAAGTTTGGCGACATCATCGTTGCCCAGTTGCTCGGCCATTCCGCGGGTGGCGCAGTAGGCGGCCATTTCGTAGTGTTCGACGCGGCGGGCCGTGCCGATGAGGGCGGTGTCGATCACGGCCTCGGGTCCGTCTTCCTCGAGAACTTCACTTCCTTCTTCGACGAGGCCTTCCATCGCGTGGCATTTTTTGCCGCCGAGGTCGATATCGAGGATCGTGGCGATTTGTTGAAGGCGTTTCACGTGGCCCTCGGTTTCCTTGAGATGGCCGGTGAACGCTTCCTTCAACTGGCTGGAGGACGCCTTCTTGGCCATCTTGGGCAGGGCTTTGAGAAGCTGGTTTTCCGCGCTATAGAGGTCTTTGATTTCATCAACCATAAGTTCGTGCAGGGAATCCATATCGATCTCCTTTCAAAGAGATTTGCAGAGTGGCCAGGCAAAGTGCCTGAGCCGGAAAAAATATTCGCTTCGCTAAAAAATCCAGGCGGGCAAAAAACGATCTGATTTCACAGCAGAAAGTATCGTTTCCTCAGTGTTGTCCAATCGAGTTCAATGACTTTTGTCTTTGCCGGGCAAGAGTCTAGCGTTGCATTACTTTTCTCACCCTAGGTGTGTGGGTGAGATACCACAACGAGCAAAATCAACATTCCGACGATTAGAAAAAATAAGACGGAAACGGGACGCTCCTGCCTGTTGAAGCCGGTTGCGTCGGTGTGGCGCCGAAGGTTTTTCGACGTTTTTCCTGTTCGAGCCCGAGCCGTTATGATTGAGACATGGCTCAAGCGATTGTCCTGACATTGGAAAAGGAATTGCCCGAGGCGCAGGCCGCGTATGCGAAGGCGGGGACCGGCAAGTCACTGGCGCGAGGCGGACAAGCTGGATTTCGCAGCGCGGTGTTGTCATGTGCCGGATCTGACTTCGATGAGGTCGGAGAGCCATGCGGTTCTGCGGGCGCAGCTTGAGGCGGAGGGGTTTGATGCGGCGAAGATGCGCCTGCCGCCGGAGACGTGGTTTGATGCGGCGGAGGGGCTGAAGACGGTGCGGGCGCTGGCGGAATATGTGAATAAGAAGCTGAACGATTTTAAGCAGCCGAATCCGATTTTGCGGGATTTGAAGGCGGTGGAAGTGTTGTTGGTGGCGGCGCAGGGGGTTGGGGTGCGGTTTCATTTTACGAAGACTTAGGATTCCGCCGGTGGGGACACGCCTCGACTGAGCTCGCCGAAGTCCGGCGGCACTGGGTTGTTACTTCGGTTTTAGACGCAGGATGCTTATCGAATACGGCGGAAATTCGTGGGAGAAGCGGGGGGCGGGGTAATGGATTGTGGTGGTGACGGGAACGATTTTTTCGGGGGAGTTGAGGGTGTTGACGTCGCCGGGGGAGCCTTGCAGGACTTCAAGCGTGCCGGTGTCGGAGATGGCGGAGGCGCCGGCGAGGTTGATGTTGACGACGGCGGGGATGGGGTTGGGATTGACGAGTTTCAGGATCACGTCGCTGGTCTGGGTATCACGGCTGGCGGCGGCGGAGATGGGGCCTGACGCGGGGATGTGGGAGCGCTGCCGGGCGACGAGGATGGGGGCGTTGTCGAGATAGCAGGTGATTTGGGAGCCTTTGACTTCGACGCGGATGTCGTACCAGCGGCCGGGTTGGATGGTGTTCTGGACCTGGTTGCCGAGGAAGAGCTTGTCGCCGTCGATGGTTTGTTCGAGTCCGGTGCGGTAGTTGTTCCAGCCACCGACGTTCCACCAGACGAAGTTTCCGGAATCGGCGGCGCGGAAGAGGATGAGGAATCCTTCGATGCCGGAAAGTCTTCTGGCCTTGAGGGTGAGGGTGTAGTCGGTCCAATTGGGGTCGCCGACGACGGCGGTGCAGTCGATCAGGTCGCCGGTTTGGGTCAAGGTACCCTGGTTCATTTTCCACGAACCCTCGCCGATGCGCCAGTCTTTGAGGGGGGAGTTGGAATTGGTTTGAAAGAGGATTGAGCCATCGGGGGCGGTGACTTTGAAGTCGCGGAATTCGACGGTTGAGCCCCAGCTTCCTACGCCGATGGCGCCGTGGGGTGTTGGTTCGGCGGCGGGAGGGTTGAGTTCGGGTGGAGCGAATTGGATGGGGATGACGGTGTCGCCCTTGTTGAGGTTGAACATTTGCATGGCGTAGTAGGAGGGGGAGCCGTAGCTGGAGACGGGATTGAAGCCGATGAGATTGGCGGGATGCTCCTGTTCGCCGGCGTCGCAATCGATGAAGGTGGGGGCGGCGGTGGCCATGGTGACGAGCTCGGCGTTTCGCTGGACGCCGAGCATCCAGGACATGTCGGCAAGGGCGGCGAAGAGGGTTTTGCCGGGATCGCCTTCCTTGGCGTTGACTTCGGTGGCGCAGCGCGGGCCGTTGCGGGAGATGGAGTCGTAGTGGTTGCTCTGGTCGAGGATTTCGCGGGCGGGGTTATAGAAGGAGGTGTGGGAGATATCGGGCTTGCGGGTGGTGGCGAGGTCCATCCAGCCGATCAGCTTCAGGTCGGGATATCTGGCTTTGATGGCGTCGTAGAACTGCGTGAAGCGTGCGTCGTAGGTTTCCTGGTTGTAAAGCTGCTCGTTGTTGCCGATCTGGAGGACGTAGAGGGGGAAGGGATCGGGGTGTCCGTCGGCGGCGCGGCGTGCGCCCAGGTGGTGGACTTGTCGCCGGTGACGTATTCGATTTCGTCGAGGGCATCCTGGACGTAGGGGAGGAGATCTTTCCCGGGCTTGACGTTCTGGAATCTGGAGGTGCCGTCATAGATGGCGAGTACCGGTTCGGCATGGAGATCTTCGCAGGTGAGGAGAAATTCCATCAGGCCGAAGCCGTTGCTCAATCGTTCCCAGGCGGAAGGGATGGTCATACGGAGTTCAACGGGGCCGATGGATTTTTTCCAATCGAATCTGAAGCGGGGGTTTCGGCCGAGGAGGGTGTCGCCGCCGGGATAGATGATGAAACCGGGTTTGAGATCTGCGAGCAGTTGCGCGAGGTCGATGCGATTGCCGTTGGGGCGATTTTTCCAGGTAGGGGGGAAGAGAGAGAAATCGGCGAGCCAGACGGTTCCGGTGTGGTTGGTGGAGATTTCGAAAATGTTGTTGGAGTAGGAAGGGGTGATGTTGCCGGGGGTTTTCAGATCTACATCGTAGCGGCGCCAGGTTTGATCGATTTTGTCAATGGTTGCGGAGGCGAAGACGGTTTGGCTCTCCTGGGATTGAATGCTGGCGACGAGGGGGCCGGAGAAATCGCTGCCGGCCTTGGCGTAGAAGGAGGCGTGGTAGGTGCAGTTGGGTTTCACGGGGATGCCCGAGTAGCCCTGGTTGCAGACGGCCGCGCGGCCACCACTTCCAATCGAGGAGACGGTGAGCCGGAGGCGGCTCTTGGGGCTGGGGGCAGTTGGGTCAGGATCGGGTTGCATGTCGGCCTTTACGTCGCCGATTTGGGAGAGGTACCAGTATTCGGCGACGGTTACGAGCTCCCCACCCGCGACAACCATCCTGCCACCGACGTTTTTGAGAGTGCCCCCGCGAATTCCGCGGAAGGAGACGGCAAGGTTGGCGTTGGGTAGAAGCTCGGCATAGAGGCCGCCGTCGATGCTGTGATTGATTTGTTCGAGGGCGATTCCGTAAAGGGTGGGGCTGATGGGGGAGCCGGATTGATCGAGATGGAGGGTAAGCTCGCCGGGGGTGGATCCAGCGGATGGGGTGGCGGGGGTGTTTTGGTCGGAGACATCTCGCGGGGCGATGGCAACGGGGGGAGTGCGGGCGAGGAACAACCAGAGGAGCCAGGCGATGCCGGTCAGGGAGATGAGGAAGCAAAGCGCGAGGACGAAAAGGATCGTGCGTGATCGGCCTTTCGGGACCGGTTGGGATGGGTCGGTCAAATCTCCTCCATTTCCCCGGTCGAATGTTTGTGAAGAAATTTCGGTTGTTGGATACTATATCCAAGGTAGACGACGCCGAGGAGCAATTGTACCGGGATTATTTGCAACGCGAAAAATAGTAGTGCGTCATAGTAAAGGGTGAACGGATGACCGATACCCGAACGGGCGATCCCGCGGCCCCGGCGGCCGAGAATTCGAGGCAGCCCCAGGTTTTGCCTGGGCGGGGGGAGTTCGTTTTTTTGGCGATAAAGGTGGGGTTGGTGTGGGCGATCGCGGCGGCGCTGGTTTGGGACCGGGGCACACTTTGCGGGAAATATCTGTTCAGATATACGGACGAAGATCAGACCTGCATGTGGTATGCGGCTCACGATCTGCTGCATGGACGGATCGCTGAGCCGGCGTTTTATGGGCAGGATTATAACTGTTGCCTGGAGGGTTGGCTGGCGGCGCCGCTGGTGGCGGTGCATGTGCCGTATAACGTCGCGTGTCCGCTGGTGACGGTAGGGTTGGATCTGCTGCCGTTCCTTTTGCTGGCGGGGGTGGCGTGCTGGCGGGGGAATTTTGTTTTGGCGGGGATGGTGCTGCTGATTCCGCTGATCATGTCGGATCGGTATGGGATGATCTGCGGAATTCCGCGGGGGTTTATCAACGGGGTGGCGGTGGCGGCGGTTCCTATGATTTTGCTGTTGCCGGGGCGCGAGAAGGCGAGGCGAGGGTTTTGGCGCGGGACTGCGATATTTTTTCGCCGGGGTACTGGCGGTCGTGGCTTTTCAGGTGAATCCGAATTGCCTGATTCTTCTCGCGCCGGTGGGAGTGCTGGCAGCGATCACGCGGTTTTGGGACTGGAGAATGTGGGTGATGGGGCCGCTGGGAATCGCGGCCGCGACGCCGTATCCGTGGTACGTGCATCGGTTCTATCACGTGGTTCATCCGGATTACATTCTGTATCTTCGCGATAATACTTTTGGCTGGAGCTACGCGAACTTTGTTCATTACTTCCATTTCGCGGTCCCAGGCTCGGAGGCGAGCCCGGTGTTTGCCGACCTGGTTCCCATGTTTGTGCCGGGCGAATGGGCCTGTGCGTTTCTGGTGATTGCGCTGGGGATACTCGCGGCGTTGATGCTGATGCGTCTGCGAATTGCGGGGGTGATTGCGATTGTGATCGGGCTGGGCGTGATGCTTGTGTCCTTTGCATATGAACGGGTGGGGATCGGGCAGCCGAGCAATACGGCTTCGTATCCCTATTCGCGCATGTGGCTGGCGGTGCCGGCGGTGTTTGCGTGGGTGCTCTTCGTGCTGTTTCAGGGTGAGCGGCCGAAACTGATTCCGCAAAAAATCTTTCGGTGGGTTTCGACTTTGGCGTTGGTGGTGCTTGTGGGCGGGGCGTTTTACACGGCGGTGGTGAAGCATCGGCAACTGTCGGATGCGATCGACGATGAGTTGAACGCGGATGGACTGGTGATCTGCCCGGCGGTTCCGGTGTCGCATCTATATGCGATCGCACGGGAGGTGAAACAGATTGCCGACGCGCAGCACGCGGATTTGCTGCTCGTGGGCGGGGGGGATCGGGAAAAGGACACTGATTATGCGGTTCCCTGCCTGACCGGGATCGAGACGATGTTCCCCGATTTTGAGCGGCGTACTTTTCGGATGATCGAAGAGAGCAAGGCGCATCACCAGAAGATTCTGGTCATCTTCAATTCCGATTTTGGCCAATTCGTCGGCGGGGGGGATCTGGTGACGCTGAAGCCTGATGGGACGGAAGTTAAACCGAATGAATCGGTGCCGGACGGGGATTTGGAATCGTTCATTTTGCCGGATATTTATGTGGTGGATGCGAATGAGAAGAGCGCGTATGACATTCCGGAGCTAAATTATTGGTTGCCGCGGCTGATTCAGCCGGATCCGACGGCGGCGAATCCGCATCCGCAGACGCAGGTGTTTCGGCCGCCTTGGCAGTTTTAATTGACGGGGTTTGTTCACCGCGAATTCGAGTTATGGCGCCCGCTCGATAAACAGTCTCCGGACGGTGCGGGTTTCTTCGGTCCAGGTCAGTCCGGTCTGCTGAGCGATGTGATCGCAGATCAGTTTCAGGTCGTGGGCATGCGCCTTGGCCGCGGGGGAGCCGTCGCCGATAGAGTTGGTGTGGAAGTCAATCGACCTCGGTAAACGGTGAGCTTCGAATAGGACCTGTTCGTTGAGCCAATCGCCGAGCTCGTCGTTCCAATCCCCCGGGTATTGGGTGAAGTTCCGATCGGTCTTCGGATCGCCTCCCAGGCTAAGGCCGAAGATTTGCACGGGGTGGCGCTGCGAGCCGAGGACCGAGTGCCAGATTCCGGTGAAAACAACGACCGGCCGATCGACCTGGCGGAACGTGAGGGTGAGTGGATATCCAGCGGCCTGCGAGAAGATTTTTTGCAGGGCGTCGGTCCGCTGCTGGGCGCTTGCCGAGGGGTCGCAACTAAAATCGCCCGGCAGCCTCGTGCTGAGAAGCTGCTTGTCGCCCTCGACCTGATAATCGCCGAGCCGTAAGAGAAAGGTTGCAATCGTCCGCATGTTCAGGTGATCGCCTGGTTGGAGGCTCGGATAACTCCAGACCCAAATTCCAAACGTCGCGTTTTTATTATCCCAAAGCATGAACGTGGAGGGTGTCTCGGAAAAAGGTATTTTCGCGTAGATGAGCGGCCTCTGCTTGATGAACGGCGGTTTGATCCAGCGAACAGTTTCGCCCGGCAGCAAACCGTAAGTCTGTTCGAGAATCTGTTGATCGGGCGTCAGCGCGATGCGCGGCGCGGGCGTGGGGATGGGCGCGACGGCAGCGGGAACTGAAGGCGGCGGCGGTGGGGCGGTTTCGAAGTACCAGATGGCTAGCGAGGCCGGGGCGGCTGTCAGGAGAGCCAGAAGCAAGAGAAGAAGAGCGAGTTTCAGGTTGGCCGCGAGCATGAGGTTTGCGGCGCCTTTGGCGGCGAGGGATGCGCCGGAGCTGATGGAACTGCCGGGCGCGGCGAGGGAGGCGCGGGTAAGCCGCGCAAAGCGACCGCAGATTTTGCGGCGCGCCGAAGACGGCGGCGGTGGCGAGCGCCTCGGGGCCGGCCGCGGGACCGAGGCGCGGCGTAGTTGGTCGAGGGCGCGCTCAATTCGCTTCCGCGTCGCGGCTTCGCTGATCTGGAGCTGCTGAGCGATCGTGGGGATTTCCAAACCCTGGTAAAACCGCAGCAGAATGGCGGCTTGATATTTCCGGGGAAGCAGCGCTACGGCGCCGTCGAGTTCGCCGGTGAGGACACCGGCGGCACTTGGGATTTCCGATCGCTGGCTGGCGGCGAGCTTTTCATGATGCTCGCGGCGGCGACGGGAGCGGGTGATCGACTTCACGGTGTAACCGAGCGTCAGAAACAGCCAGCCGGAGAGTTTTTGTTTTGGTTTCATGCGGCTCGCCCGCTGTGAAAGGAGAACGAAGACGGCCTGGGTGGCGTCCTCGGCGAGGTGGTGATCGCCCAGTTGCCGATAGGCGGCGGCGTAGAGCCAGCCGGCGTGACGGCCCACCAGCGCCGCGAACGCTGGCTCGGATCGATCCCGCGAAAAGGCCTGGATAAGGGCCGAATCGCTTTGAGAAGGCTCGATCTTCGTGGTTGCCGATTCATCGCTCATCGGTGGCTCACTGAAAGGTTCCATGACCGGAGGGGGCGGAGATTCGACAAAATTCCAAGACAAAAAAGAATGGCCACGGCTCGACTGAGCTCGCCGAAGTCAGATATAAATCAGATTTTAAGAAAAAACGTTCGGGTGCAACATGGCGTCCCATCGCTTGAGACATCGACCGCGCACCGGGTATTCTCGGCGAATCATGACGAGGGTTTTACAGTTTATAGCGGTCCTGTTTCTCGCCACCGGCGCGTGCTTCGCACAGACGCTTCCTTCCAGCCAGCCGAAAGTCCTCTACGTCGTCGGCTACGCGCACCTCGACACCCAATGGCGCTGGAGCTATCCGCAGGTGATCGCGGAATTTTTGCGCAAGACGATGGAGGACAATTTTCGCCTCTTCGACAAATACCCCCATTACATCTTCAACTTCACCGGCGCCAATCGCTACATGATGATGAAGGAGTATTACCCGAAGGATTACCAGAGGCTCAAAGCCTACGTGGCGGCGGGGCGGTGGTATCCGGCGGGGTCGTCGATGGAAGAGGGTGATGCGAACATGCCCTCCGGCGAGGCGCTGATTCGCCAGGTGCTCTACGGCAACGAATTCTTCCGCAAGGAATTCGGCGAAGCCAGCGCGGAATTCATGCTGCCGGACTGTTTTGGGTTTCAGGCGTCGCTGCCCAGCATCCTGGCGCACTGCGGGCTGAAGGGATTTTCGACGCAGAAGCTGACGTGGGGATCGGCCGTGGGGATTCCATTCAACGTCGGCGTCTGGGTCGGCCCCGATGGTCGCGGCGTCGTCGCGGCGCTCAATCCGCTCAGCTACACGTCCACGGTTGACGACAACCTCACCTCCGATCCGAAATGGATCGCCCGCCTCGACGACGATTTTAAACGCAGCGGCGTAGCCGTCGATTATCACTACTACGGCACCGGCGACCGCGGCGGAGCGCCTTCGGAAGATTCGGTTGCCTGGGTTGAAAAGAGCGTCACCTCCAATGGGCCCATCAAGGTCGTCTCCTCGCGCTCCGACCAGATGTTTCTGGATCTCACCAAAGACCAGGTCGCGAAACTGCCCCGGTATCAGGGCGATCTTCTGCTGACAAATCATTCGGCGGGATCGCTTTCTTCCCAGGCGTTCGTCAAACGGCTCAACCGCAAGAGCGAGCAGCTTGCCTCCGCTGCCGAGTCGGCATCCGTGATGGCCGACTGGCTCGGCTCATGCGCCTATCCGCGCAAAAACTCGCCAATGCCTGGCGGCTCGTGCTCGGCGCGCATTTTCACGACACCATGGCCGGCACCATGATCCCCAAGGCGTACGAATATTCCTGGAACAACATGGTGCTCGACATGAACCAGTTTGCCGCCATCACCCAGGATGCCGCCGGCGCGGTCATCAAGGGGATGGATACGCGCGACAGTAATATCGTTGTCTATAACCCGCTCTCGATCGCGCACGAAGATGTCGTTGAGGCGACATTCACGCCCGCTGAAGGCATGGCCAACGAGGTGATCGGCCCAGACGGAAAACCGGTCCCCTCGCAATTCGAAAGCCTCGGCGGAAACAGGGTGCACGTTCTGTTCCTCGCCAAAGTTCCGCCCATGGGTTTCGCGGCATACCGGGCGTTTCTCTCCGACCTGTCGTTGCCGATGGATTGGGAAGCATCCGCCGATCCGAATCATCTCGAGAACTCCAGGTTTCGCGTAACGGTCAATCCCAATGGGGACATCGCTTCGATCTTTGACAAGAAAAACAATCGCGAGGTTCTTTCCGCGCCCATGCGTCTGGCGTTTTTGCATGAGAATCCGGCTCAGTATCCGGCGTGGAATATGGACTGGAAGGATCGGGAGAAGCCGCCGGTTGGCTATGTTGACGGCCCGGCGGAGATTCGCGTGATCGAGAAAGGGCCGGTGCGGGCGGCGCTGCAAATCACCCGCAACGCGCGCGGCTCGAAGTTCGTGCAGATCGTCCGTCTTGCCGGCGGCGATGCCGGAGATCGCATCGAAATCGAAACGCACATCGACTGGCAAACGCAGCAGTCGAGCCTTAAGGCGGTCTTCCCGCTGGGCATCGGCAATCCGGACGCGATTTACGAATCGCAGTCGGCGGCGGTGCCGCGCGGGAATAACAATCCAAAAAAATTCGAAGTGCCGCAGCAGAAGTGGTTTGATCTGGATTCGCCGGATGCTTCCTATGGCGTGGGCGTGCTGAATGATTGCAAATACGGATCGGACAAGCCGAGCGACAACACGCTTCGGTTGACGCTGCTTTATACGCCGGAGGCCGACACGAATTACCAGGACCAGGCGACGCAGGACCTTGGCCGACACGAAATGCTCTACGCGATTGCGCCGCACGCGGGAAGCTGGCAAAGCGCGGAGGTTCCGTGGATGGGGGCGAGATTGAATCAGCCGCTGATTGCGTTTGAGGCGACGCCGCATGATGGGCCGCTGGGCAAATCGTTTTCGATGGTCAATTGCAGCGACGATCGCGTGAAAGTGATCGCGCTGAAAAAGGCGGAGGATGGCGAGCGGATCATCGTTCGAGTGAATGAACTGACCGGCAGCGATGTGCACGGCGTTGAGCTTGGATTCGCCGCCCCGGTTGTTGCCGCTGATGAAGTGGACGGCCAGGAGCGCGAAATCGCGCCGGCGACGTGCCAAGACGGGAAAATTGTTTTTGATATCCAGCCATTTGGTCTGCGGACGTTTTCGGTGCAGTTATCGCCAGCGGCTGCTCCGCTTTCGCCGTCTGTCACTCAGCCATTGGCGCTGAATTACGACCTGGATGTCGTCAGCTCCCACGATAATCTTGCCGACGGGGCCTTCGACGAGGCCGGAAGAACGTATCCCGCCGAGGCGCTTCCCCCGAAGATCGTCAGCGAAGGGATTCCGTTTAATGTTGGCTCAACCGCCGACGGCCAGAAAAATGCCGTTGCCTGCCAGGGGCAGGAAATCGCGATTCCATCCGGCTCCGAGAAGATTTATCTCCTGGCCTCCGCTCTCGGCGGCGATCAGACCGACGAATTTGAAGTTGGCGGCCGGCCGATTCAGCTCAAGGTCCAGAATTGGAGCGGTTACATTGGCCAGTGGGATACGCGGCTCTGGCGGGGCGTCATTCCCGCGCTCACCTACAACTGGAACAACAAATTTGCCGGGCTGACGCCGGGTTATATCAGGCCCGACACTGTCGCCTGGTTCAGCTCTTACCGGCACAACCCTGACACCGGCAACGAATATTATCGCTTCTGCTATCTGTTCAAATACGCCCTGGACGTTCCCGCGGGGGCGAAGACGGTGGTGCTTCCGCGCAATCCGAATATCCGCATCTTCGCGATGACGGCCGCGAGCAACGTACACGATGACGCGCGCGCCGCCATCCCGCTTTACGATACGCTGCAAGATCACCAGGCGAATGACGCCCCGCAGATTTCGCCGCCCGGTGGAACAGGCAGTGAAGAGATGTGGATCACCATCGCCCATCCGCTTTACTGGCACGATGGCGGGCTTCACTACACGATTGATGGCACGACGCCCACGCTCAGCTCCCCCGTTTATTCCGGCCCATTCGCCGCCGTGAAAGGTATGACCGTCGAAGCGCGCGAATTCGACGCGGAGGGCAACGGCGGGCCCGTCGCCACGGCGCAATTCGACATCCACGACACCACCCCTCCTTCCATCAAAAGCATCTCCTGCGTAAACATAATGCCCGAGGCGACCGTCGCCTTCTCCGAATCGCTGGAAAAAAGTTCCGCCGAGAATCCGGCAAACTATCACCTGGAGCCGCCGGCGGAGGTGATTTCCGCCCAGCTTTCGCCCGATGCAATGAGCGTAAAGCTGAAATTTGCCCAGCCGCTGCCGGCAGGGTCGCATCAGCTCACCATCTCCGGAATCACCGACATTTCCCCCGCCGCCAATCCCGTCGATCCAACCCCGATTGCTTTCAACGTCTCCGGCCCCGTCTATCACGCCGATTCGCTAAATCTGCCCGCCGACGCCCGCGGTGAGCGGGTTGCGAAATTGCCCGTCAATCGCGGCAATCCCTGGACGCTCAACATGTTCGTGCGCGGATCGAATGCCGCTCGACTATACGATCATCGCCGGGTTCGGCCATTGCGACGATGCCGGCGATGGCCTGGGGCGATATCTGTGCGTCTTCGACGGCCATATTCATTTCTGGAGCACCAACCGCGATATCGATACCAACTCGATTTTCGACTTGAGCGAATGGCAAATGCTCACGGCTACGTACGACGGCAGCGTATTGACGGTTTACAAAAATGGCCGGGTCATCGGCCGCAATTCCGTCGAACTTGCCGATGATGATCCGCGCGTCTGGCTCGCCCCGCTCGACCCTTGGGACAAGCAGCGGACGTTCGCGGGCCAGGTGCGCGACATGACCATCTGGAACGTCGCCCTCTCGCAGGAGGCTTTGGCGTCGCTCAAAGCCGCAGCGCACCCTTGACCGCCGCCCCCTTGACGGTTCCCCTGGCCCAACCATGATTCGTCTCCATGTCCCAGCGCCGCCAAGCGCGAATCTCTCTCGTTCTGCTCCTGGCCATCAATCTATTTAATTACGTGGACCGCCAGGTGCTCTCCTCCGTGCAGGAGACGATTCGCCTCCAGTTCCGCGTCAGCAGCGGGGCGATGGGCTGGCTGGCGACGGCGTTCCTGCTCACCTACATGCTCCTCTCGCCGATCTTCGGCTGGCTTGGTGACCGTTTTTCACGATGGCTGCTCATCGGCATCGGCGTTTTGCTGTGGAGTTTGGCCAGCGGCGCTTCGGGTCTCGCACAATACTATGCGATGCTTTTGGGGACGCGCTGCCTGATCGGCGTGGGGGAGGCGGCCTATGGGCCGGTGGCGCCGACGCTGATTTCCGATCTTTATCCCGTCGCCGAGCGCGGGAAGGTTCTCGCTTGGTTTTATGCGGCGATCCCCGTCGGCAGCGCGTTCGGATATATCCTTGGCAGCCACTTCGACCATCCCGGCCGATGGCACTACGCGTTCCTCCTCACCATGCCGCCGGGAATTCTGCTGGGGTTGGCTTGTTTTATGATGAGCGAGCCGCAGCGCGGCGCTGCCGACGTTGCCGAGGCCGCGACCCGCCGGGCCGATTGGCACCAGTATGCCATCCTCCTCAAAATCCCCAGTTACCTGGTGAACACCGCCGCGATGACGGCGATGACGTTCGCCATCGGCGGCGTCGCCATCTGGATGCCGACTTATCTCACCGTCGATCGCGGCCTCAGCCCGGAACATTCCGGTTGGTATTTCGGCTTGATCCTGGTAGCGGCCGGACTGATCGCGACCCTCGGCGGCGGAATTGCCGGCGATAAACTCCGTCACAAAATTTCCGGCAGCTATTTTTTGGTTTCCGGGATCGGAATGCTGGCCGGATTTCCGCTGTTTCTCCTGCTGCTCGTGACCCCATTCCCCCTCGCGTGGGTGGTCGTTTTCTTCGCGGTCTTCTGTCTCTTCTTTAACACGGGGCCGAGCAACACGGCACTGGCGAACACAACCCCACCGGCGATTCGAGCCTCGGCATTTGCGATCAACATCCTGATCATCCACCTGTTCGGCGACGCGATTTCGCCCGGAATTATCGGCACCATCCGTGACCACGCCAGGCCAATCAACGGCCATCCCGATTTGCGCTGGGGATTCGTCGCCGTCTCGGGAATGATGCTCATCGGTGGCGTCTTGTGGCTCTGGGGCATGCGCTTTCTCGACGCCGACACCGAAGCCGCCCCCCGTCGCCTCGCTTAGCGCCGGCTGATTTGACGTAGCGACGCGACACCTTTAGCACCCCCACACGACGTTTTGGCGATAATCCACGTGTTTTTGCGAATTAACCGGGCTCGGCCCGTCTGGCATTGCGTTTGTTTCAATCCCTCCCAGTTCAAACTGATTTGGAGGCATTATGAAAGCGTTAAAAGTGGCCTTGTTAACGGCGGTTCTTTCGACCTACGGCGGATTCCTCTGCGGGTGTCAAAGCGACGACACCGCCGAGCATCAGAAGGTGCAGGAGCAGACCGTCACCGATCCGAATGGCAACGTGATTTCGCATTCGGAGACCAAGACTCAGTCTGACAGCACCAACAACAATCCGAATAACCCGTAAAAATAAACCGGGCGGACATCGGCCCCAAACCGGCTCCGTCCGGATTTCCCAAACCCGTTGTTCAATAGACCGCCGGTAGCGAAAGCGTTTTTCGCGCCGGCGGCCTGTTTTATAATAGTCAAACCCGAAACCCGAAACCAGAAACCCGAAATCAGAATCAAGCCAAAATGACGAAGCCCAAATGACGATTCGTCATTCGGTCATTCTGGTTTGATTCTGATTTCGGGTTTCTGGTTTCGGGTTTCTGCCGGGATTTCAGCCAGGCATGAGTATCGATTCCAGCGGAACGGCCGGATCTTTAAGCTGCTCTTCATTCCCATTGATCTGCAATCTCCGCTCAACCGCGCCGGCGAAAAGCTCGTCCGGCTCCGGGGTTTGCATCGCGATGATCTGGGCGAACCGCCCATCGGCGGCCACGCCGAATTCGATGAAGCCAGGATTCTCGGCACTCGCGGTGCCCCGAAAAATTCGCCGGTCGACCGCCCGGGCTTCGCCCCAGACGCGGACCTTCAGGCCCAAAAATTCGCTGTCGAAATAGCTGGCCGATTCGAATTTGGCGCTGCCGCCGGCCATGTTGATCCCAGCGATCCGGCCGGTTTTTGCGGCGCTGTCGCAGTGGTGCAATGTACGGTGCTTGCCGAAGAGCGGGTCAAAAAGTGCCGCGCAGTCGCCGGCGGCGAAGATGTCGCGCACGCTGGTTCGGCAGGAGCTGTCGGCGAGGATCGCCTGCTCGGCCGCGATGGGCGTGCCGCGCAGGAGGTCTTTGTGAATCGTGATTCCCACCGCCGCCACCGCGAAATCGCAGGGGAAGGTTTGGCCGGATGCCAGGGTCACGCGCTGCACGCGGCCGTCGCCTTCCAGGCGGAAGGCCCGGTCGTTGCGATGGACCGACACGCCGCGTGCTTCCAGGATTCGCGAAATGCTGCGCCCGGCGGTTTCGCCGGCGATCCGGCGCCAGGGATGCTCGTCCGGAAATGCAAGGTCGACATGCAAGCCGGCCTCGGTCAGCGTTCCGGCCAACTCGACGCCAAGCAGCCCGCCCCCGATAATCGCTACGCGACCGCGCCCCGCGCGCTGCGCCTGCCCACCGGCTTTGGCCTTGGCCATCGCCAGTTGCAGATGGTCCGCGTCTTCGAGAGTTCGAAGATAATACAGGTTGGGCAGATGCGATCCGGGAATATCCAGCGCCCGCGCGGTACCGCCGGTGGCGATCAGAAGGCGGTCAAACGACACGCCCTCGCCATTATCCAGCGTCACCGAATTCCGCGTCGTATCGAGGTGCGCCGCCCGCCGCCCGGTCCGAAGCTGCACGCGGTGGTCGTTGAACCATTCGGCGCGCTGGGTGAAGAGCGCTTCGCGATTGCCCGGAGAGCGGAGGAATTGCTTGCTGAGCGGCGGGCGGAAATATGGGCGGTTGATCTCTTGCGCCACCATAAGTAGATCACCCTCACGGTCAATCTCGCGAATGGCCTTTGCGGCTTCGCTGGCCGCAACTCCGCCGCCGATCAATAGGTATCTAAAGTGTCGATCGCTCATGTCAGGTACTCCGGTAATCCATCACCTTGGTACAAGCTACCTTACCCTACGTTTTAACTATGCAGGTCGCGCTTGCCGCGCCTCCGTGCGTTGGGCAATTGCACAGTTAGTAGTCATTGCGACTTGCGACCCTGCCTCTTTTTCAACGGTGAAGCAATCGGTGTGCCCGTTGAATATTCGACGCTGGGCCCCGCGCCGGCAATTGACAACTCCGTCTCGCCGGTGGCTTATATACTAATAATACGATATTGACGGGGCATAAGGATAATGTATCTTATTATGCGGATTGACGGATGGAATCACAGCTCGAACAACCCGATCTGGTTCTCGGATGGCTGGGAGGTCTAGCCGACGCCACTCGCCTGCGGATTTTGCGCGTCCTGGATCGTCAGGAGCTCGGCGTGGCCGAGCTTTGCGACGTTCTCCAACTGCCCCAGTCCACCGTCAGCCGGCATCTGAAAGTGCTCGCCGACCTCGGCTGGGTTCGCGCCCGCCGCGACGGCACCACCCATCTTTACCGGACCCTGCTGGACGAGCTCGACCCCGCCGCCCGGCGGCTCTGGCTCGTTTCCCGCGAGCAGATCGACCGCTGGGCGACGACCGCCCAAGACCAGCTCCGCCTCCAGCGACTCCTCCAGCGCCGCAGCAGCAGCCAGTCCTTCTTCGCGGGCGCTGCCGCCCAGTGGGACAACCTGCGTGCCCAGCTTTACGGCAATCATTTTTCGTCCGCCGCCGGTTTCGCCCTTCTCGATCAGAACATGGTTGTCGCCGATCTGGGCTGCGGCACCGGGCCGATCTCGGCGGAATTGGCGCCGTTCGTGGGGCGGATCATCGGAGTGGACAATTCCCAGGCCATGCTCAAAGACGCCCGCCGCCGGCTGGCGGATTATCCCAACGTCGAGCTGATTCGCGGCGAATTGACCAGCCTTCCCATCGAAAGCGCATCGTGCGATGCCGCCCTGGTGGTTCTGGCTCTGACCTATATCCTCGATCCCGCAACCGCCGTCGCAGAAGCGGGGCGGATTCTCAAGCCCGGCGGAAAGGCCGTGATTGTCGATCTGCTTCCGCACGACCGCGACGATTTCCGCCGGCAGATGAACCAGCATTGGCCAGGGTTCGATCTTGAACAGGTTCGGCGCTGGTCTTCCCAGGCGGGCATAAAGACCATCGCGGCGCTTCCATTAGCGCCCGAGGCGAATGTGAAGGGACCGGCACTGTTTATTTCAACGGCCACCAAGCCGACGGATTCCCATGCCAGTTGACCGAAAAAGAGCATGGCAGATCGGGGCGCGCGGAGCATCACTGTTGCTCACCGCGATTCTTATCCGTTTCACTTGGCTGCTGGTTCGCTGGATTATCAGCGAATTACCCCAGCCCGCGAAACCTTTTGATTTGATCGGATTCGTACTTCTTCTCTTCCTGGTTATGACGGCAGGGGCGATTCTTATCGCCGGCTATTGGTCGGCATATCGGCTTTGGACACGCTGGAATGCCTCGACTGTCCGCTTCACCCTTGCATTTTCGCTCGCGCTGCTTGCGTTTTGTCTCAGCGTCCGGACATTGCTCGCGGTAGTTGCGCTGCTGGAATATTGTCTCGACGCCCAGGTACCGGAGAAATGTCGCGCCACCATCGAGGGTGTCTCATCGGTTCTTTACCTGATCCTTGCAGCGGTCGCCTATCGCAAACTGTCCCACTGGATTATCGCCGCGGCCCGGCTTGCCGATCCGGTGAATGAATACGATGAACCGATGGGCCATCAATATCGCGTCAACACTTTCTGCCGTGTGCTTGGATTCGTTGTCTGGCTCGAGTCTTCCGAGGTTCTCGACAAGTTTTTTCCTTTTGTTCCGGGAAAGACAAACATCGAATTGCAGGGTGCCCTTACGACTTTAGTGCCCATCATCGCCGGATATTCGGTCTATAAAATTCTGCGATGGAAAATGTCCCCCAATGTACGGCCCGCACTTCCGGCCGGCGGCTTTGATATTCTGCCGGTGGCGGTTCAACCCAACCAGACCTTGTAAGGCAGTCGAGATGATGACCAGTGATGAACATTTCATGCAGCAGGCCCTGGCGGTCGCCGAGGCCGGGCTGGAAAAAGGCGAGCTGCCCATCGGAGCGGTTGTCGTATCCGACGGCAAGGTGATCGCCTCGGCACACACCCAGGAAAAAACCCAGGGCCGATTCCTCATTCACGCCGATTTGCTCGCCCTGGAAGCCGCCGACCGGCTGCGGCCATTCCCCGGCCGGCGCCGCGACGCAACGCTATACGTGAATCTCGAGCCCTGCCTCATGTGCATGGGGGCGACGATGTCAGCCTTCATCGGCAACGTCTGCTATGGACTGGATTCCCCGGGAGACGGCGCTGTCGGTCTCCTGAAACAATGGTCCCCAAAGACTCACGCCTTCCCCGCATACCGCGTCCCAAATATTCGCGGCGGAGTGCTGCGCAATCGTACGCTTGAGCTCTTCAAAATATATGTCGAAAAATTTCCCACCGGTCCGATGACCGACTGGGCCAGGTCGTTTCTTCAGTAGGACAAGATAGGGAGTATCGTTTTATGACTCAAATGATTTCAAAACCCGCAGGTAAGTCCAACACCAAATCCAACGGCAAATCGACCGTCCATGCGCTGGAATTCAAGGTTGCTTCCCTTTCGCCGGAAGTGGTCGACTGGGGCCGCAAGGAGATCATGCTCGCCGAGCAGGAGATGCCGGGCCTGATGGCGGTCCGCGAGGAATACGCGAAGAAGCAGCCGCTGAAGGGCCTGCGCATCATGGGCTCCCTGCACATGACGATTCAAACCGCCGTGCTGATCGAAACGCTCAGCGCCCTCGGCGCGACCGTGCGCTGGTGCTCGTGCAACATCTTCAGCACGCAGGACCACGCCGCCGCCGCGGTGGTCGTCGGGCCCAAGGGCTCGCCCGAGAATCCCAAGGGCGTCCCCGTCTTCGCCTGGAAAGGCGAAAACCTGGAGCAATATTGGTGGTGCACCGAGCGCGCCCTCGATTTCGGCGGCGGCCGCGGCCCCAACCAGATCGTCGACGACGGCGGCGACGCCACCCTCCTGATCCACAAGGGCTTCGAATTCGAAAACGCCGGCAAAATCCCCTCGCCCGATTCAACCGACAACGAGGAGTTCAAGGAAATCCTCAAGCTCCTCGCCAAGATGTTATAAAGCCGACCCCAAGCGCTGGCACAAGGTCGCCGCCGAATTGCAGGGCGTCTCCGAGGAAACCACCACCGGCGTTCATCGCCTCTACGAAATGCAGAAGGCCGGCACGCTCCTCTTCCCCGCCATCAACGTCAACGACAGCGTCACCAAGAGCAAGTTCGACAACCTCTACGGCTGCCGCCATTCCCTCGTCGACGGCCTCATGCGCGCCACCGACGTCATGCTCAGCGGCAAAGTCGCCGTCGTCTGCGGCTACGGCGACGTCGGCAAGGGCTGCGCCCAATCCCTCCGCGGCCAGGGCGCACGCGTCATCGTCACCGAGATCGACCCGATCTGCGCCCTCCAGGCCGCCATGGAGGGGTACCAGGTTCTCACCGTCGAAGACACGCTCCCTTACGCCGACATCTTCGTCACCTGCACCGGCAATCACAACATCATCACCGCCGAGCACATGTCGAAAATGAAGGACAAGGCGATCGTCGGCAACATCGGCCACTTCGACAACGAAATCGACATGGCCGGCCTGAAGAAAATCAAGGGCATCAAGAAAACCAACATCAAGCCGCAGTACGACATGTGGACCTTCCCCGACGGTCACAGCGTCCTGATTCTCGCCGAAGGCCGACTGCTGAACCTCGGCTGCGCCACCGGGCACCCCAGCTTCGTGATGAGCAACAGCTTCACCAACCAGACGATCGCCCAGATCGAACTGGCGACGAACACCTCCAAGTACGAAAAGAAGGTCTACGTCCTCCCCAAGCACCTCGACGAAAAAGTCGCCCGCCTGCACCTGGCGAAGATCGGCGTCAAGCTGACGAAGCTGAGCAAGAACCAGGCCGAATACATCGGCGTGCCGGTGGATGGGCCGTATAAGGCGGAAAACTATCGCTACTAATCACCGCCTTTTCCCTCTAAGCCTCTCTTATCCCCTCTCCCAGTACTCTGGGAGAGGGTTAGGGTGAGGGCCAGACTAAAATTCCCGCGCCGTAAGTTGATCTAGATTTCGCAAGGCCCTCACCCCAACCCTCTCCCGGAGTACCAGGAGAGGGGGAAATACCGCAGCCTCATACCCCAATACACATCCCATTTGAAAATAAATTTACGCAGCCTAAAATCCGATCAGTAAATATATGGGAACCCATACAAATACCCGCGACATCCGCAATGTCCTGGACTCCATCCGCCGGATCGTCAGCGCCCTGCGGCTCTTCGACCGCGAGGCCGAGTCGCGCCTGGGCATCTCCGGCGCCCAGCTCTTCGTCCTCCGCCAGCTCGACGGCGCTGGCGGAATCTCCGTCAACGAACTTGCCGATCGCACCCACACCCATCAAAGCTCGGTGTCCGTCGTCGTCGACAAGCTGGTTCATCGCGGTCTGGTGAACCGCGCCCGCTCGGAAAAAGACGCAAGAAGCGTGCAATTATCCCTGGCTCCGGCCGGAAAGCGGCTGCTGCGGACGGCGCCCGCCGCGGCGCAGGAACGGATGATCCGGGCCCTGGCGGATTTTCAGCCGCGCCGGCGCCGGCTTCTCGCGGATTTGCTGCAGGAGATGATCCACAAAACCGGCATCGATGCCGGCAAGCCAGCGCTGTTTTTTGAGGACAAGCATCGGAGAGGAAAGAAAATATGACTCCGACCGTGAATCCCGATCATCCGCTCGAGCAGGCGAGCACCACCGAAGCCCTTCCGGTCTCTCCATCCATGGGTCCGGCGCTGCGCGCCGTCCAAACCCCGTTTCGAAGCTCGCTCGTCGACGGCCGTGTCCTGTTCATCTCACTGCTCAGCATCTTCCTCGGCGTAATTTCCGCCTTCGTCGCCAAGGCCCTGGTCTGGCTCATCGGCGTCATCACCGGCATCAGCTTTTTCGGAACGCTCACCCCCGTACTCACCGCCCCAACCGGCAATCATCTCGGCTGGTGGGTCGTCGCGGTTCCCGTCGTTGGCGCGATCCTGGTCGGCCTGATGGCCCGCTACGGTTCGACCGGAATCCGCGGCCACGGAATCCCCGAAGCGATGGAACGCGTCCTCCTTCACCAGAGCCGAGTTCCCGCCCGCCTCACTTTCCTCAAGCCCCTCTCCGCGGCCATCGCCATCGGAACCGGCGGCCCCTTCGGCGCCGAAGGCCCCATTATCGCGACCGGGGGAGCGCTCGGATCGCTCATCGGACAAATCCTTCGCACCACCGCCATCGAGCGCAAAACGCTCTTGGCTGCCGGCGCTGCCGCGGGAATGGCCGCCATCTTCGGCACGCCTGTCTCCGCCGTACTGCTCGCCGTCGAACTGCTCCTCTTCGAATTCCGCCCCCGATCCTTCATTCCCGTCGCTCTGGCCAGCACCGCGGCCACCGGCACGCGATTCTCCCTCCACATGCCCTACCCCGTCTTCCAGTTGCCGCAAATCATCCATCCTTCCCTGCCGGCAATGGCGATCTATCTGCTGCTCGGCGCACTGATCGGCCTCGCTTCGGTCTTCGTTACCCGCGCCGTCTACACCATCGAAGACCTCTTCGAAAAGCTCCCCGTTCACTGGATGTGGTGGCCCGCAATCGGCGCGATCCCGGTCGGAATCATCGGATACTTCGCCCCGCGTACCCTCGGCGTAGGCTACGAAAACATCAGTGATGTCCTGATGTCGCGCACAACGCTCGAACTGGCGGCCACGCTTTGCATCCTCAAATTCGTCTCCTGGGCGATTGCGCTCGGCAGCGGAACCTCCGGCGGAACCCTCGCTCCCCTCTTCACCATCGGCGGATGCCTGGGATTCCTCTTCGGCGCCGCCGCAAAAAGAATTTGCCCCTTCGCGGGCGTCGATCTGCACATTGCCGCGCTCATCGGCATGGCCGCAATGTTCGCCGGGGCGTCGCGAGCCCTCCTCGCCTCAACCGTCTTCGCTTATGAAACCACTCTCCAGCCTCTAAGCCTCCTGCCCCTGCTCGGCGGCTGCACCATGGGCTATCTCGTCTCCTGCCTCCTCATGCGCAACACGATCATGACCGAAAAAATCGCCCGCCGCGGCGTGGATGTGCCCTCCGAATATTCCTCCGATCTTCTTGCGCATCTGAGGGTCTCCCAGGCCGTTTCTTCCGGGGTTACCGTCATTTCTGCCGATGAGCCCGTGCCGCTCATCCGCCAGAAACTTTTCGCCCGCGAACCCGGCTGGACCCACCAGGGATATCCCGTCGCCGACGCCCAGGGCAATCTTCTCGGCGTTCTCACGCTTCGTGACTTTCACAAGCCGGGCGCCGACGGACGCGCCTCGCCCGCGAATTGATCGCCCGTGCGCCCATCACAATCTCACCTGAAGCCCATCTTCGCGATGCCGCCAACGAAATGATCCATCACGATGTCGGCCGCCTGGTCGTCGTCGATCCCGCCAATCCGCGCAAGCCGATCGGCATCATCACCCGAAGCGATATCCTCCGCGCTCAGCGCCGCGTATTGGATGACATGATTCCAGCCGAGCCGGCAGTCTCGTGGCGCCCCTGGAAATCCAACGGATCAAAACTCTGATTCATCCCCCGAAAACTGCTGCTCCATTTCCGCACTCTCCCCGCTCCTCACCCCAAAATCCTCCACCGCCACCCTCCGCACGCGCGATCCGATCCGACAAAAAATCTCGTACGGAATCGTCCCGCAAAGCTCCGCCATCCGATAAACGCTGGCCAGTGAAAGCGGATCGCTGTCCATCACCGTCACCTCATCCCCGATCGTCGCCCCCGGCGCATTTTGTAAATCGATCACCAGCAAATCCATGCTCACGCGTCCCGCCACTTGCGCCGGCTGCCCGCCCACCATCATCGTCCCGATATTCGAAAGCGCCCGCGGATATCCATCCGCATACCCGATCGGAATCAGCCCCAGCCGCGTCGCGCTCGGCGCCGTCCAGGTCTGGTTGTATCCCACCTGCGCCCCGCCGGCACATCATGGATCGCGATCAGCGGCGCCGTCCATTTCATCGCCGGCCGCAGCGTGCGGTCTACGCTGGGCCGGCACGTCGGATCAATCCCGTAAATGCTGATGCCGGGCCGAACCATGTCCAGGTGCGACTGCTGCTGGAAGAAGACCCCGCCGGAATTCGCCGCGCTGCAGCATCGGCCGCGAGGGCCGCCCCGTCCAGAAATTCGCCGTCGCCGACAGAAACCGTGCAAGCTGTTCCCCATTGAGCGGATTCCCCGGCTCATCCGACGAGGCAAAATGCGTCGCCACCCCCAGCAGCCGCAGCGCCGGCAGCGAAGTTATCTTGTCCATCAGCGCCGCAAATTCCCCCGGATCAACCCCCGCCCGATTCAGCCCGGTATTGACCATCACCTGCACGTTGGCCCGCTGCCCCCGGTTCTCCGCGATCCGCGCCAAATCCTGAGCTGCCGCGCGACGATGCGATCGAAAGCACCCACCCATGCCGGCACGCCGCCTCCAGCCTCGCCCGCTGGCTGCCCAGATACGCATTCTCCACCGGCCGCAGCACCATCACCGGCAGATCGCACGCCATCAACCCCGCCGCCTCGTCGATATCCGCCACCGCCAGCGCATCCACCATCGGCGGCTCCGATTCCCCGCTGGCGAAATTGCACAGCGTATCCACCACGATGTCCGCGTCGTGCCCATACGCGTCCGCCTTCACCACCGCGCAGATTTTCACCTCCGGCGCGATCGCCCTTCGAATCAGCCCAATATTATGAAGGATTGCCGCCCGTGATATCAGGCACCGCGGCTCACCAAGAGAGTTTTTCGCATCCATGCGAATGACCGATTAAGGGGTCCGGCCGGATCCATCCGGGCAGCAGCAGTATATCGGGAATCGAGCGAAACAGAAGTGCCGAT
The DNA here is from genome assembly GCA_963755915.1 of uncultured Phycisphaerales bacterium. Classification (GTDB taxonomy): domain Bacteria; phylum Planctomycetota; class Phycisphaerae; order Tepidisphaerales; family Tepidisphaeraceae; genus PALSA-1353. The sequence goes on along the minus strand of CAVWLP010000003.1, from coordinate 1,408,280 downwards.
AAGGATATTGAACTTTTTTGCGCGAAATCTAAGCCGCCAGCGCCGACTTCTTCGCCGCCTTGTGGATCACTTCGATCAGATGGTTCGGATCATACGGCTTGGTCACATAAGCATACGCCCCTGCGGCCATGCCCCGTTGCCGGCTTTGCTCATCCGCCAGCGCCGTCACCATGATCACCGGAATTTCCGCGGTCCGCGCCTCCCGCTTCAGTTTCTCGCAAACTTCAAACCCGGTGATGTCCGGCAGCATCAGGTCCAGCAGCACCACATTCGGCGTCCGCTGCCCAACATGCCGCAGCGCCTCGCCCCCATCCAATGCCGCCCGCACCGAAAAGCCGTACATTTCCAGCACCCGGCACGTCAGGTTACTCAGCGCTTTGTCATCCTCCACAACCAGAATTTCTGTTTTTTCCGACATTTTTTTTTATCGCACCGTTTAAGTCTTCGATGATAGATACATGTCGGTCATCGGCGCAAACAGCGGGGTTATTTCGTCGCAAAACCAAGAAAGTAATCCCTTTGAAATTGGGACCTTCCTCCCTCCGACGGGCTTGGTGCAAAAGGCAATGAAGATTTATTTGGAAATCGCCTATCCCGACGGCCCCCTCCCCCCGTCTGTGAAATCCATTACAGATAAACTCGACGGCGCCGGCACAGTGGCCTTCGATCGCCCCCCATTCGTGCGCGAAAATGCCGACGGCGCCTCACGCTACTACCTGCGACTTGGCAACCGCGGCTACCCGCACATGAAGCTCAAGATCGAAACCTGGCCGGGAGGCTCCCAATATTTTTTCCGCGTCGATGCCCACGACGCCCACGTCGCCGTCCCTTCCTCCCATCCCGAGTTCCACGCCATCGCCAACCTGTGCAGAGCCAACCGGGAAATTGCCGAAGCTATTGAAGATCGCTGGCAACGCGAAGGGCTGCCGACCTTCAAGGGCTGTCTCGCCCAAACCCTCTCCCGCAAACTCGATTCCCGCAAATAGGAGCCTTCATGGACAGAAGCCATACGATCCTTGTCATCGACGACGAACCCGATGTCGTCAGAAGCGTCCGCGACCTGCTCCGGCTCGACTACAACGTCGTCACCACCACCAACCCCGCCGAGGCGATGGATCGGCTCGACCACGGTGGAATTCACGTCGCCATGACCGATCAGCGCATGCCCGGAATGACCGGTGTCCAGCTCCTCACCGAAATTTGCAACCAATACCCCCAGATCATCCGCCTTCTTTTCACCGGCTATGCCGACCTCAAGGCCGTCATCGACGCCGTCAACCAGGGCCAGATCTACCGCTATATCACCAAGCCCTGGGACGCCGACGAATTGCAGCTCATCATCCGCGAGGCGTGCAGCCAGTACGATCTTCTCGCCGAGCGCAAACGCCTCGTCGAAGACCTCGAGCGCACCAACGTCGAGCTCAAGCAGTCCGACGAATTGAAGGCGGCATTCATCAGGGTCGCCGGCCACGAATTCAGGACGCCCGTCGCCCTCCTCTCCGGCTTCAGCCGGCTCGCGCTTCAGGCCAACGACGTCTCCGAATCCCTCCGCCAGCATCTGCTCCAGATCGAGGGCGCCGCCGACCGCCTGCGAAGGCTCATGAACCAGATCCTCACCATGCTCTCCAGCGAACGCTTCGACGGTGTCTGCGAGCGCAAGCCGCACGACTTGCAGTCCGTTCTCAACCAGGCTCTTGACGACATCCGCCCCTTCGCCGAAAGGCGCAAGCAGGTTGTCCAGATGCGCATCGCCGGCGAGCTCGGCTCCGTCGACATCGACGCCGACAAAATCCGCGACTGCGTCAACCAGCTTCTCCTCAACTCCGTCAAGTTCAGTCCCGACGGCGCCGCCATCCAGCTCAAGGCCTGGCGCGACGAGTCCAGCGCCTTCATCGAAGTCGAAGATCAAGGCTGCGGCATCAGCCAGGAAGACCGTTCAAAAATCTTCCAGCCCTTCTTCACCGGTTTCGACGTTTCGCGCCACATCTCCGGAGAATACGAATTTAACGCCCGCGGACTGGGCCTGGGACTCAGCATCGTTAAGACATTCACCGAACTGCACGGCGGAAAATTGACCCTGAAAAGCGAGCCGGGCAAGGGCGCGACCTTTACCATCGCCATTCCCCTTTCCGCCCGCGCTCCCCAGACCGCCGCCGCCTGATCGAGGCAGCTCATTTTGTTTGAGAGGGCAGCGAAAATGATTAATGCCATCCTCCCGGAAATATCGCTGAACTACCAGACGCTTTTCGAATCAGTCCCCGGACTCTATCTCGTCCTGCTTCCGGATGCGGATTTCACCATCATCGCCGTCAGCGACGCCTATCTGGCGGCAACCATGCGCCGCCGCGAGGACCTCATCGGCCGCGGCGTCTTCGCAGCCTTCCCCGACAACCCCAACGACAAGCAGGCCACCGGCGTGCGAAACCTCGCCGCCTCACTCCACCGCGTCATTCGCGGCCGCGTTGCAGACACCATGGCCGTCCAGAAATACGACATCCAAAAGCCCCTCAGCGAGGGCGGCGCCTATGAAGTCCGCTACTGGAGTCCCGTCAACTCTCCCGTCTTCGAGGACGGCAAGCTGAAATATATCATCCACCGCGTCGAGGACGTCACCGAGTTCGTCCGCCTCCGCCAGCGCGGCGACGAGCAGGACAAATTAACCGAGCAGCTCAAATCGCGCCGGATCCATGGAAATGGAAATCTACCGCCGCGCCCAGGCCATCCAGGAATCCAACGCCCGCCTCGAAAAAGCCGTCCAATCCGAACAGGAAGCCCACCAGGCCCTGCGCGAGGCCCACGAGCGCATCGTCATCAGCGAAAAACTCGCCGCCCTCGGAAAGCTCATCGCCGGCATCGCCCACGAGATCAACAATCCCCTCGCCTTCGTCGTCAACAACCTCGCCGTCCTCCGCCGCGACGTCGAAAACGTCCGCCAGCTCATGCTCCTCTACCAGTCGGGCCATCCAACCCTCGTCCAGCACCAGAAAGAGCTGTCCGAGAAAATCGACCAGCTATCTCAGCGCATCGACCTTGAATACACCCTCGACGGCCTGCCCGACCTCATCGCCCGTTCCCACGAGGGCCTTAGCCGCATTCAGCAGATCGTCCGCGACCTGAGCGACTTCGCCCGCCAGGACAAGCAGGCCGAGAAGATGGAAGAGGCCGACATCAACGCCGGCGTCACCCCCACCGTCAACATCGTCACCGGCCGCGCCAAGAAGCAGGGCGTCGAGCTGGAAATGGATCTCGGCACCCTCCCGTTGGTGAAATGCTCCCCCGCCCGGATCAATCAGGTATTGCTGAATCTCATCGTCAACGCCATCGACGCCTGCCGCCCCGGTGGCAAGGTCATCATCCGCACCCGCCCCTCCGACGCCGGCGTCACCATCCAGGTCATCGACAACGGCTCTGGAATCGACCCCGAAACAATTTCCAGAATCTTCGACCCCTTCTTCACCACCAAGCCCCTCGGCCAGGGAACCGGCCTGGGCCTCAGCATCAGCCACGGAATCATCTCCGACCACGGCGGCAGAATCGAGGTCCAATCTTCCCCCGGAAACGGCTCGACGTTCACGGTCCATCTGCCGAAAACGCCGCCGGCAAGCTAAGCACCGCCTTCGGATTCGTCCATTTGCGAAATTCGATCGAAGAGGTCTTTGGCGAAACGCGCGCAGGCGGATTTCACATCAGCCCAGTTATGCCATTTCGGATCAAGCTGCTTATATTCGCTCAGCCGCAAATCGCTCAGATCGAACGGCGCTGGATTTGCCAATTGAATCTCCAACTGCTGAAGCGCCGATTCCTGGTTCGACTGCGGATAAAGCCGATCGAAACCCTTCAGCGCTTCCGCGGCTTTCTGATCCCCCAGATGCGTCGCCAGGGCAATAAAATCAAGGTAATCGCGCGTCGCATTCCTTTTCAGGATCAACGCCGCCTTGATCCGAAGAATCTCACCTTCCGTCGGCACCGTGAGCATCTGGCCGTGAAAGTCGACGGTCGTTGTTTCCAGCGGCTGCTCGCGTATAAGCTGTCGCACCCCCGTCTCGATCCCATCTAGACTGCCGAGAATCTGCACCGGCCGATTCAATCGCGCCGTCTTCCAGCCCGCCACCGACTCCAACTCGCCCAGCACCTTATCGAACCGCGCCCTCCAATCGGTAAGGACATGATCCGCGTCGCTTGAGAATCGATGCTTGGCAAAGAGCGCCGCCGCCGTTCCCCCCACCAGCACGGCGCCTGGCAGGATCGACTGCAACCGCGCCGCGGACGACAAAACCTCTTCCCAATCAGGCGATTCGCTCCCGGACATAGTAATTCCAAAAGTGATACCGTTGTGCGTACATGTTTGACAGGTGCGGTTCACAAATTTTTCGGATCACTTCCGCCAGCGAGCCGTCCGCGATCACCGCTCGGCGTAATTCCTCCCAATCGGCCCGCTTTCCGCGCCGATAATGTCGTCAATCGCGGCCGCCGTAAACTCCTGATGATTGAGATGACGATGAATCATACTCCACTGAATCTTAGGCCCGAAAACAGCCTTCGCTAAACCTTCTTCCCCGCGCAGCGGATCCGGCTTCCCCGCCTGCTGAAACGCCGCCTCGCGCATCCGGCACCCCCGGCACGACCAGCACGGCTCGGCCGTCTGCTCCAGGCAGCTCCACGTCCGCTCAAACGGCGCTGAAACATTAAACCCCACATCCACCACCTGCCAGGGCTCCAGCTCCAGCAGCGGCGTCTGCAATTCCACATCCGCAAGCCCGCACGGAAGCTGAATCAGTTCGCTCCAGATCTGCACAAACTCGCTCGCCTGCGCCAGTTCATCCGTGCCCGGCCCGACGCGAAGTCCCACGTAAATCGCCCCCGCGTTATGCGTCGACGCCGACTTCACCGCCAGCGACAGCACCGGCAAAAGCTCCATGAGCTGCGGCCCGATGTTCGCCCCCGTCCGCGGATCGGTCGCCGCAGCCGTCGCCCCGCTCGCCGGCGCCGCCGATCCTGCGTGCGCGATCGGAACCGAATATTCCCGGTACGGCTTGAAATGCGCCACCTGCTGATCGTAAGCCGCCCGAACCCGCGGCTGGCGCCGCTCGTCATGTCCGCGAAAATCATGATCGGCCGAAATCGCTGCGACGCCATCGCCGTTACCACGGCGCTGTTCAAACTGCCGTTGTTCAGCACAATCGCGAAGTCCTTTGGCATTTCTTACCTGTTCTTTCTACTCCATTGTCAGCAAGACCTTCAACACGCCCGGCCGCCCCGCGAGGTCCATCGCCTCCAGACCCTGGTCCAGCCGCAATCGCCGATGAATCAAGCTCGCCACGTCGATCTGCTTCTCCGCCAGCGCCTTGATCGCCTCCCGAAACGGCCCGCATCGGCTGCCGATAACCGTCAGCTCATCAATCACCAGCGGCGCCAAATTCATCGGCTTCCCCGCCGCCACCGTGCTCTTCATCACGATCGTCCCGCGCGGGCGCACCATCTGCATCGCCAATTCAAACCCCGCCGCGCTTCCCGTGCAATCGACCACGATGTCCTGATCGTGCCGCGGCACGATATCCGCCAGCGGCCGGCTGCGGATCTGCCACTTCTCGCACAGCGCCAGCTTCTCCGCATGCCTCCCGATAACCCGCACCGGGCAGTTCGCGTTCCGCAGCACCTGCGCCACCAGAAGCCCCAGCTTCCCATCCCCCAGAACCGTCACCCACTTCCGCCCCGAACCGAATCCGCGTTCGAATCCACCTTGATCTGCTTGAGAATCTGAAACGCCGCCGCCAGCGGCTCGATGAAAACCGCCAGATCGTCATCCACCGTCTTGGGAATCACGTGCAGATTCACCGCCGGAAGCCGCAAAAAATCCGCAAACGCCCCGTCATGTCTCAGAATCCCCAGCACCGTCCGATTCCGGCAATGCGACGACAGCCCCGACACGCACAGATCGCACCTCCCGCACACCACATTGATCTCCCCCGCAACCCGCTGCCCCACCAGCTCCTTGTTCGGCGACGAAACCACCTCCCCCACAAACTCATGCCCCAGCACCCCGCTAAACCCCATATACCCGCGCACAATCTCAAGATCCGTCGCGCAAATCCCCGCCCGGCGAACTTTAATAAGCGTATCCCCACCCGCTTCCGCCGGCTCCGCATGCCGCGGATTGAATTTCAGCGATTGCTCAAAAACCAGTGCACGCATTTCGAGAAATGGTTACATGCCCGTCGCTGTCATGAAGTTCAGCCACGCCTGCCGGTCATACCGGAAATCCTGCCCGGTCAGCAGCTCCAGGCTTTGCCGCGCCTGCCAGGCGACTCCAAACTCCTGATCGCCCAATTCGTCCGCCAGCGCCTCCATCGCATCGTGCGTGTGATAACACCGCAGCGCATCCGCGCAGGCGATCCTCACGTCAACGCTCGGCTCCGGCGCGGTCCCGTTGAGATGCGCCACCAGCAGCGGAATCGCCCGCGGATCGGGAATGTTGCTCAGCGCATCCGCCCCCTCCAGGCGAATCGTCTCCTGATCGTCATCCAGTGCTTCCATGAACATCGCCGTATATCCATGCGCCCGGCACCGGTTCAGCGCCCTGATTCCCGCCGCCCGCACCGTATAATCGCTCCCGCCCCGCGCCAAAATCGCATACCCGCGGATGTAAATCCCCTTCCGCGCAAAATCAAAATCCGTCAGCCGCAGCATCCCTTCCCGCTGGTTGTCCGGCGAGTTCGGGTCCGCCATCTTCCGCGCCGCGAACGCCGCGTTGTCATGCGTAATATAGTCGAAAAAATGCGCGATCGGCTTGCCGATCAGATCGTCAAACCCGACCCCAATCGCCTCAAGCGGCGTCTTATATAGCGGCACCACCCGCACGTCTTCCCCCGCCAACCGCTGCTGATTCGCCACCGCCGCATCCTGATAAAGCCCCGGACTCACCGGCCCAGGTATCGTCGAATCAGACAGCGAATCCCCGCAACCCGTCAGCAAAAGCGCTAGCAGATAAAAAAGTAAACCGCCAACCCGCGAAGCACGCCAGGAAAATGCGTTGCAATCGAAGCCGTTCATCGAAGCCGAACGATAACACGAGCCCCCCGAGACTTCCATTTTCAACCCGCCGCGCGCAGCGCCGGCGGTGCAGCGTCCTGGGCCGCGCCAAGGTTCACCAACTCCGGCCGCTCAAGCTCCATCTCCAGAAACCGCGACGCCAGCGCCGCAAATCGCGCCGGATCATCCGTCACGAAGCTTCGCAGTGTTCCCGTCGTGGCAGGGGGGAGCCCATCCACCGTCGTCTCATCCGGCGATCCCATCGACCCCCGCAAAAGCCCCTTGCGCAGCAGCCTTCGCGCCACGTCGAGCGCACATTGCTCCGCCGAGTCAATCAATCGCACCCGCGGCCCCACCACCTTCGCGATCGCCCCTTTCAGCAGCGGATAATGCGTGCATCCCAGCACGAGCACGCTCACCTTGCGCATCACCATGCTCTGCAAATATTGCCGCAGCGCGCTCTCCACCAACGGATCGGTCCCCGTGCGCCCCTCCTCGATCATCGGCACCAGCAGAGGCGTCGGCCGCAGCATCACCCGCGCCAAATTCCTCCGCCGCAATATCGCCCGCTCATACGCCTTCGACCGAACGGTTGCCTCCGTAGCGATCACCCCAATCGCCGGCAACCTCTCCGTTCCCGCCGCCACCACCGCGGCCCGCGCACCCGGATCAATCACCCCGCTGATCGGCAGCTCCGGAAACTCTCCCGCCACCGTCGACATCGCCAGCGCCGTCGCCGTATTACAGGCGATCACCAAATGTTTCGGACGCATCGGCAAAAAGAACCGCACGATCTCCCGTACGTATCTACTGACAGCCGCCGGTGATTTGTCCCCGTATGGAAGGTGCGCCGTGTCCCCAAAATAAAGGATATCTTCAGCCGGCAGCGTACGGCGCAGGGCGTTGACAACCGTCAGGCCCCCCAGTCCGCTGTCCAGGACGGCAATCGGATCACTTTTTTCCATGTTCGATCCAACATTTATCGGACCTCACATGGATTCCCCTTGACATTTTCCACGCGTAACCGAAATTGGCTATCTGCCGCACACAAAATCAGTAACGCCTGCGGCAGTCCCCCCATAAAGCCCCAGCATGGCCATGCTGGGGCCGCCCCGCAAGAAATTGCGAGGGCCAACGAGAGAGAGAGGCACCCATGAGCGAAACCCTGACTGGAAAACGAATCCTGCTGGTCGATGACGACAACGACATCCTCACCAGCATGCAGGCCGTCTTCGAACCCACCGGCGCCCTCATCGACACCGCCAGCAACGGCAACAAGGCCGTCGAACTCGCCGAAAAAAATCAGCCCGACGTCGTCGTCCTCGACATGATGCTCCCCGGCCGCAGCGGCTTCATGGTCCTGGAAAAAATCAAATCCAAAAAACCCCGCAACGCCAAGCCCTTCGTCATCATGATCACCGGCAACCAGGGCGCCCGCCACAAGCTCTACGCCGAAAGCCAGGGCGTCAGCGAGTATTTCACCAAGCCGGTCAAGCTCGACAAGCTCATCGCCACCGTAGAAAAACTCCTCGCCCCGCCCCCGGCGCCGGCCACCTGACCTATCGCGGCACCATCCGGCACGCCCGCCCCGCGCTCGTCTCCACAAGCATCTGCGGCCGCCACCCCGGCAGCAGCCCCGCACCCTCAATGTCCGGATATTTCCCAATCAGCCACAAACAACGCCGCCCGCGCAGCTCCCCCAACAATTCCGCGCTCGGATGGTCGCTGAGAATCACCCACGGATGATTCGACTCCGGCTGGTAATACTTCAGCCCCGTGTACCACGTCCCTGATGAAATCCACGGATCCGAATTATGGAACATCAGCAGATCCCCCGGCGCCGCAAACCCCTGAATGTCCCTCGCCAGCCGCCGCCAGTCCTCCTTCGGCGGCACGCCGTCGACTGCCCGCTGCGTCGCGCAAATCGCCAGCAGAGCGACCGTGGCGATCGCCAGTCCATCGCGGAAAACAGCTCGCCCCGGCCAGTCAAACGCTGCGATCACCACATAAATCGCCGGGCTTGCCAGGATCGTATATCGCAAATAAGCCAGCAATGTTGTCTGCCGCAGAAGGTCCATTCCCGCCACCAACCCGATCGTCCCCACGCCCCACAAAACCCAGAGCGTCAAATCCCGCCGCCAGGCCAGCCGTGCCGGCGGGAGAACAATCGTGATCCCAAATATCACCATCACCAGCCATGGCGCCATCTCGCGCGAACGGGCTTCGCCAAATAAGAATTGAGCTGGAAGTCCAACGATGCGAAACAGCGTGTACGTAACATGGTGCTCGACATTCTGCTCCGCAAGAAACGTCGGCGTCAGCGACGGAAGCGTATGCTTCTGCAAAACAAACAGCGGCACCCAAACCGCCAGCGATAGTGCCCCCGCAACGACCAGTGCCGCAATCGCCTCCACCCTCCCCTTTCCACGCAGCCGAACAAACGCATACACCGGCAGCACAAGCAAAAAACCGGCCGACAGGTAGTGGGTGAGTGCTGTCGCCGTCGCAAACACCGCCAGACCCATCATTCGCCCACGTGAAGGCCCGGCCCGTTCGATTCGAACCATCGCATCCGCCGCCCCCAGCGCAAAGAACATCAGCATCGGATACGCCCGCGCCTCCTGCGCAAACTCAATCTGCCCCACCGCAACAGCGCAAACCGCCGCCGCCAAAAGCCCAATCCGTGGGCCGTGCACCAACCGGCAGACGTCAAAAAGAAATAGAATTTCCCCCAGCGAGAAAATCGCCGAAAGACCCCGAACCGCCAGGCCGCGCGTCCCCGCCAGGTCGATCCACCACCGCAGAACCACGAAATAAAGCGGCGGATGCGTCACCCCGCCCATATGCGTAAGAATGCCCCACCACGGCCCCGCCTGCGCCTCCGACGTGAAATCCGGCTGATCCGTCCGAATCACATTCATCGGCAGATTGTCATGCACCGACCCACGCCCCATCGCCATCTCGATCGACCAGATCTCGTCCATCCAAAGGCTCGGCTGCGAGATCCCCACAAAACGAAAAATCCCCCCGACGATCAATATCAGGACCAGAGCAATCCAATGCCTCAGCGACATGCGGCCTTCGTCAATTCCGCGAAATCATATCGCCGAATCCATTTGACGGCACCCACTCACCTCCTCGATCCGATCCGTGGCCCGCATCCATGCCGCTCAATATTTTCCCCACGTAAAAATTTTGTGTCAGATTGATGATTTTTTCTTGGTTTGTAATTGCCCGATTGGCTATATATAGCCCCGCTCAGTCTGGAACCTCGAAAGAAAACCGCTCTCCTCCCAAACCGCGATCATCTCATCCTCGCTTTTTGTTATTCGCGGACATCTGATCTCGACCATTCAACCATCGCCGTCCCTCCGGGGGCGCCGCGCTCATCAAAAAAGGTGGCTCAAATGAAACTCAAGAAAAAGAAACAGAAACACGCCGAACGATTCGAAGACATCTCCCGTGACATCCAATCCAACGGCAACGGCAACGGTCACTCCCACGACCCCCATCACGAAGCCGGTGTCGTCGCCCACCCCAGCGGCCTTAAAATCCTCTCCCCCATTCACCACGGCGACCTCCGCGCCGCTAGGCACAAGATCAGAAACAAGCACTATGAGCGCGAGCTCGCCCGCCTCCAGATCGAGCTGGTGAAGCTCCAGGAATGGATCAAGCAGGAAAAACTGAAGGTCGTCATCATCTTTGAGGGCCGCGACGCCGCCGGAAAAGGGGGCGTCATCAAGCGCATCACCGAAACCCTCAATCCCCGCATCTGCCGCGTCGTCGCCCTCGGCACACCCACCGAACGCGAAAAAACCTGCTGGTATTTCCAGCGCTACGTCCCCCATCTACCCGCCGCCGGTGAAATGGTCCTCTTCGACCGAAGCTGGTACAACCGCGCCGGCGTCGAGCACGTCATGGGTTTCTGCACCGACCACGAATACCTCGAGTTCCTCCGAACCTGCCCGGAATTCGAGCAGATGCTCGTCCGTTCCGGAATCATGCTCGTCAAATACTGGTTCAGCGTCAGCGACGCCGAGCAGGAACGCCGGTTCCAGTCCCGCCTCAACGACCCCACCCGCCGCTGGAAGCTCAGTCCCATGGACCTCCAGTCACGCTCCCAGTGGGAGGAATTTTCCAAGGCCAAGGACGCCATGTTCTCCCACACCGACATCAAGGCCGCCCCCTGGCGCGTCGTGAAGGCCGATAACAAAAAGTGCGCGCGGCTCAACTGCATCCGCCATCTTCTCAGCCTGATCCCCTACAAAGATCTCACGCCCAAGCCGGTGGAATTGCCCCCGCGCCCGCCGGCCACCGACTACATTCGCCCCCCCATGGAAGATCAGAATTTCGTTCCCGAACTCTTTTAGCCTTGCGGCAGCGCGGGGATCGGCCGAAGAATTTAACGGCGATCGCCCGCATCACCTCTCGTGGAGTTTCAATGTTCAAATACGTCATCATGGGAATCCAGGGCTGCGGAAAAGGAACCCAGGCCAAGCTGCTGGCCAAGGATTTCAACCTAGTCCACATCAGCGTCGGCGACATCTTCCGCTGGCACATCCAGAGCCACACCAAGCTTGCCGCCCGCATCGCCCGCGTCACCGCGGAAGGGGGGCTCGTTCCCGACGACATCGTCGAGGAAATCGTCCGCGGCCGCCTCGACCAGCACGACTGGAACTTCGGCTTCATCCTCGACGGCTTCCCCCGCAATCGCCGCCAGGCCGAATTCTTCCTCGAAAGCTACGACATCGACGCCGTCATCCAGATCGACGTCAGCGACGACACCGTCCTCAAACGCGTGATGAACCGCCGCCTCTGCTCCAAGTGCGGCCTCGACTACAACCTGATTTTCCACCGCCCCGCGAAGGAAGACATCTGCGACGTCTGCGGCAGCAAGCTCGTCGCCCGCACCGACGACACCAAAGAAGCCGTCGCCGCCCGACTCGCCGACTACCACGCCAAAACCCAGCCCATTCTCGATCTATTCAGCCGAAAGGAACTAATCGTCCGCGTCGACGGCGCCCAGACTCCCCCCGACGTCCAATCCTCCATCCGCCAGAACCTGGGACTCACCGAAAAATCCCCCACCGACAAATCCTCTCGCCGCGAAAAAGAATTAGCCGCCGTAGGCGCCTGAATCGCCCACCCGAATCTCCAAAATCCCCTCCCCCCGTTTAGAAGCTGTTTCATAACCTCCCGCGAGCCGATGCGCCGCGGCTGGCGAATGCTGGCAAGGCGCGACGACGAACAATATTGACCGGAAATATGGGGAGGAGGAGCAACGCCGCCAGCCTTCGCCAGACGCAAGCAGCGGCCGCGCGAGGTTATGAAACAGCTTCTTAGCCGCAACCCCGCAGGGGTGCGCGTTTCCCCCAGTCCCCGGATCGTGGTCCCCTCTTTAAAAACCCATCACTTCCCCGCCCCCTTCACCTTGATTTGCAGATCCAGCCCGCTGCTCTTGATCGGCCCCTCCGCTGGCGAGAAATGAATCCGCAGCCCAAAGTGGTCGTCATCCCACTCCCGGTTGTCCTGCAAATAAATGTCCATCCCGCTCGATGAAGAAATCACCAGCGTCCCATCCGAAGTCGGAATATCGATCTCATGCACCCCATCCTTGGCCGCAAGCTGCGCCTGCCCCTTCGCCTGCGGATCCGCCGGCAGCTTCACCTCATCCTGATCAATCGTCACCTTCTTCCCCCCAAAATCGTCCGTCGAAAGCTGAAGTTGCAGCGACAGCTCTTTCGTTTCCACCCCCTTGTCCGATGTCACCGCCGCGACGTAATGAATCCCCCCATTATCCGGCGTAATCCGCTCGCTGAGATTGAACGTATCGCTATCCATCGCAAACGGACCATCCAGCACAAACGCCCCCGGCTGCGTCGTGGGAGTGGCCTTGGGCGTGTAAGCATCGTGCTGCATCGTCTCGCTCCAGTCGTCCGCGTAGTGAGCGATCTCCGCCGTGATCGACCCGATCGCAAGCTGCCCGTTGGACCGCATTTGGATTCCCGTGGATACGTTCGTATCGTCCGGCGCCGCCGCATCCTGCGACCACACAACCGCCCCCATCATCAGACAAACCACGGCACCCAAAATCCCAATCCAAAAACGCATAAATTCTCCAATCGCCAGTTCCCGCAGTATACCGACGTAATCGTTTACCAAAAAATTCCGACAAAGTTTTACCAGCGCGCCCAGCCCATTAACGGCAACCGACCCCCAAAAAATTTTTTCAGAAAAATTCCCAGAATTTTCAAAAATAGGTCCAAAACGTACACCTTTTGGACCTGTATATAGACGCGTCATGTTTTTTCTGCCGGAGGGTCTATGTACCTTATCTGAAATCTGAAATCTGAAATCTGAAATCTGAAATCTCAAATTTCAAATCCCCTCCACCCCGTTTGCCCAAAAAAGTGTGAAAAAGTGGGAAAAATCGGGAACCGCCCCGCACCGGCCCCCGACCCCGCGCCGTCGCACATCGATCCCCCGAAAAAAGTCCTCCAAAATGAGAAAAAATGGGAAATCTTGGGACATGCCAACAGCACCCGCTATACCACGCGACAGCCCCCCAACCTCCTATCTTTCTCAGCGATCTCCGCGCTCTCCTGCGAAGCGGGCGGTGATGATGCATTTCCCGCCTACGACGACGCATCCGGCCTGGTCGTGGCCGACGGCGCCGTAATCTTTCCCGCCGACCGGAGCTGATCGAGGTTGTCCGTCGTCAGCACGTCGATCCCGACGTACAGCATCGGCGAAAGCTCCGCCGGCCCCGGCGGCACCCCCCGCGCCTCGTTCGCAAGCACCTCCATCGTTTCGTATCCCGCACGATACGAATCCTGCAGAACCGACGAGTGAATCGTCCCCGCTACCAGTGCCTCCTGCGTTTCATCGCTGGCATCGAACCCGACAATAGCAATCGGATCCGTCCGCCCGACCTGCTTGACCGCCGCCAGTGCCGCCGGCGCGCTGTAGCTGAACAGCCCGATGATCCCTTTCACCTCCGGGTGCGCCCGCAACCCGGCGGCGATCGCCCCGACCGCATTCTCCGGCACGCCCCCATCCGTCGCCGTATAAACCACCGAATATTTCGGCCCCTGCAACTTGGCGTCGATCGCATCAGGCGCCCGATCTCGATTGAACCCGCGCCCAAGCAATTCATCGATCACCCCCTGCCGCCGATCGCGCCCATGCTGCTGCGTCACGCTCCCCACCGAAATCAATATCGGCCCGCCCCCCGGCAGCGCGTCGATCATCTCCCCGGCACACACCCGGCCCGCCGCATAGTTGTCGATCCCCACAAACCGCTTCCGGCCGCAATCCGGCGCATCCGTATCAAAAGTCACCATCGGCACCTGCCTGGCGGCATCGCTCAAAATCTCATGCTCCGCCCCCGCGTCGTTGGGACTGATCGCAATCCCATCCACCCCGCTCCCCAGCACCTGCCGGATGTCCTGCGTCTGCTCGTCCACCGAAGGCTTCGACTGCACGATCGTCAGATCAATATTCGATTTCTCCGCATAATCCCGCGCCCGCGCAGCATCGGCTGCCAGAACGGGTCCTGCGTCCAGGTCACCAGCGCCAGCCTCAGATGCTTCGGCGCCGTCTGCCGGACGTATTCGAAGTATATGACAACCGCGATCGCGGCGACCAAAAGGATTTCCACGAACAGCCGAGCCCAAACCACCGGGCGACGCCGAGGAGTGCTGTCATCCGACATGTTGCCTCCATCTGCCGAAAACGAAATGGCGAGTTGCGCCGGGGTCAGGAGGGACCCGACTCGCCGGCGCTTGCACGACACATCATACCAAAGACCAACCCGCGACATAAACAAGCCCGTTTAGCCGCGCCCCGAAGGGAAGCGCTTTTATGCCGTTCAAGTCGTCTTTCAAGCCCGCAACTGCGCACCCGGATTTTGCAGTTGCCGCATCATCCCCGCCGCGTCGAATTCATTCCACGACTCCGCAATCTTCCCGTCGCGCCAGAGGACGATGATGATAGCCGTGCACCGAAACCGCCGATTCGTCGGCGGGATCCCGATGCCTTCGCCGCTATGGGTTCCGCCAAAAGCAATCCGGATCGCGGTCTTGTCGCCTTCAAGCAGAACGTCCTCAACGCTCACCTTCAAGTCCGGAAACGCCGAGAGAAAGGATTTCCAAAATTGCTTGAACGACCCGGTGCCGTGGGCCGGCTGACCGTCTTCCGTGAGCCCGTAGATGATCACATCCGCCGCCGCCATCTGATCGATCGCCGCGGCGCTGCGCTCGTTCCAGACTTCCTCGAACCATTTTCGCGAAAGCAATCGCAGATCGTGCGGCATATGGCCTCCGGAGTCGCGCGGCTCCAAACGTCCACAACCATTCTCCATTGCAGACGATCCCAGATCAAGAATGTTTTTGCTGAATTGGCGCCCGCAACGATCCCGTTTTGCCGCAACCCCCAAAGCGCAACGTCATCTCATCTAGCGGTGCGCGTTTCGCCCCTCGCCGGAGATTATTCGTGAATATCCGGCCCCGTCGCCGCCGCTGAAAAAGTCACCTCCGCATTCCCCACGGAGACGCTCTTCCCCTTCTCCCCCGGCGTGACGATGTTGCAGTTTTCCATCTGCACCCCCTTCGCATTGTAAATCCCAAACGGCTTATCCGCCGTGATGGTCACGTTATGCAGAAGTATTTTAGAAGCCGGCGCCTCTGGCAAACCCCAAATCAGGCCCGCCCGCTGTCCGGGGGCGGTAGTGGCGGTGATGTCACTGAACGTGATGTCGCGGTAGACGGGGGTTCGCGAGGACATCTCACGGGAGGGGTAGGTGGTGGCGATGGGCGCGGTAATATCGACCAGGTCGCGGTATTCCCTCGCCCTGGCCATGTATTCCGCGTAGATGAGGATGGGGATGCCGACGTTGGTCATCTGAAGGTTTCTGTAAGTGAGGTGTTGGACGATCCCACCGCGGCCGCGGTCGGACTTGATGCGGATTCCGCACTCCGTGTTCTTGAAAGTGCAGTTCTCGACCGTGATGTCGGAAACACCCCCGCCCGTCGGGCTGCCGACGGAGACACCGTGGCCGAAGCCGTAGGTGCAGTTTCGGATCAGCACGTCCGACGTTCCACCCCCGCAGGTGAAATTATCGTCCCCAACGCTCACGTTACAGTTTTCGATGAGCACATGGGAGCCGGAGACATCGCAGGCATCGGTGTTATGGCTGGGATTTTTGGCGTCGGTGGAGGCTGGGGCGCAGGATGGTTACGCCGCGGACCGTGACGTTGGTGGAGTGTCCGCTGATGGCGATGTGAAACATGGGCGAGTTCTGCAGGGTGACACCTTCGATGAGGATGCGATTGCAGCCGCTGAGCGCGATCATACGGGGGCGGCGAATGTTCGGCTGTTTCTTGACGAGCGGCCACCAGGGTGCGCCCTGGCCGTCGATGGTGCCGCTGCCGGTGATGGCGATGTCGTGGAGCGTCTGCCCGCTGATGAAGCTCTGCGGATTGCGGGTCCCGCCGGGATATTTATCGATCGGGAGCATTTTCAGTGTAGCTCCTTCATCGATCCGCAGATCGATCCCATTTGCCATCCGCAGTGGCCCCGAGACAAATTCCCCCTTCGGCACTTCGACGATCCCCCCACCCGCCGCCGAGGCGGCGTTAATCGCTTTTTGGATGAGGGCGGAGGCGTCGGTTGAGGGCCTTGTGGATGCGCCGAAATCGGTGATCACAAACACCCGCTGCGAGATCTGTGGCAGGGCGGGGGCCGCTTGGTTATCCCCACCGCGGACGAATCCAGCGAGGCAGAGCAACGGCATCACGAACGCTGCAAGACTGCCCACCATGCCCGACCCGCAACCCTGCGTGTTATTCCCTCCCCTGGTACTCCGGCCTTCGGCTCTGAGGCTCAGGCTCGAAGAGGGTAGGGTGAGGATGGGGGCTGCAATGGATTTCAGCCAACCGACTGGATTTCTAAAAACCATGAACGTATCCATCTCCGCAATGGCCTCAGAGTTATACCGCAATTCGGCCCTCGCGGGGCACACCTACTCCACATAGTAAACGCCCAACCGCCGCATAAATTGTGTTCCGCAGCAGTTTCTCCTCCCCTTCGCCGTGAACCCGAAACGAATAAACGCGATTTGAAAAAGGTGCGGTTGGGCAAAAATTTACAGAAAGGGATCAGGAAGAGTGAGGGCTTTGCGATCGAATTACGAAGTTCCGTACACCTTCAATTCTACTTGGATTATCGAATTGCGACTTCGAAGATTTCGACCGGTAAATCAAGCTCCTCGGAGATTCGAACGTGACTCTGAAGTTGTGCGTCAGAAATTCGGTCCTTTGGCCCTTTTATTTCAGCAAAACCACAACGCGTGCCGCCCGGAACATAAAGGAACAGATCCGGGGGTTGAACGTGGAGTCCTTCGCAGATGCTCATAAGACGGTTTAGTTTTTGTTGGCCAAGAATCGCCGACAGCTGAGAAATCTTCTTCGGATGGTTGGCGTAAATATATTTTTCGATTAGTGCGTGCACGCCATCACGTTGGAATAAATGAATCGCTGCAAACCATTCGCAAAAATGATAACTGGGCTGATGTGTCGTAATCCTCAAATCGTCTTCATCAATGATATTTGGATATTGTTGCCGCCACAATGTTGCGAGCGGTGATGGCCAAAGGTCACGGAGCGCCTGCGTGCAATGAATTAATGTTGAGTTTGACATAGCCGCACGATCCCGGCAGTTGCGTCGGTCAGAGGACCGCGGACCGAATAGGACTTTCCGATTGGGCTGGTGGTATTTCTCGCAAATAAGTTTGAACGACGTTGGCTTTCCAAAACTCCAGACACTCTTGATGGCGGCTTCGCACACGCTGAATCTTTTGTCGAATTATTTCGTCCTTGGGAGTCGCGGGTGCAAAGTTCATCCGGCTTGTGATCGAGTTGCAGGAGTGGCAACAGGTCGCGAGGTTATCAAGATCGTCGGCGCCCCCGGCGCCGCGGGGCACAATGTGGTCCACCGAAAGTTGCATCCAGCCGAGAAAATCACGACCATCAAAGCCGCAGTATTGACACTTGAATCGGTCGCGCAGGTAAGCCTCGCGACCGTAACCCCGAAGAGATTCCCCTGAGTATTGCGTCATATAAGTATTTTGCTCTTTGCGGGCGGGCGTTTCAATTTGGCATTTCACTCGCGCCATTAGGCTCAGCAATCGCAGCAGCGGGGAACGAACTGCGAGAGCCCCCT
The DNA here is from genome assembly GCA_963755915.1 of uncultured Phycisphaerales bacterium. GTDB lineage: Bacteria > Planctomycetota > Phycisphaerae > Tepidisphaerales > Tepidisphaeraceae > PALSA-1353. The sequence continues at coordinate 1,390,031 of CAVWLP010000003.1, read as the reverse complement.
CCCCACCCCTCCCCCCGGAGTACCAGGGAGGGTGAAAGGAAGAAGCCGTGACCAAACGGGTATTGCTCGCCCTTGACCGGTCACGCGATCCCCCATATCCTCTTTCTCTCTTTCCGCTATGCCGCCGGTGCGGCATCGGGGGCCTCGGCTTCTCTCGCCCAAATCCCCGTGGCGGAACCCTTTATGACCGGCAGGCCGGAACGCCCGGGCAGTCCCGCGGCGATAAAGAAACTGGCTTACCTGGTGTCTGGGAGATCATTCAGATGTCTATCACGGCCACGCAGAAACAGAAAATCGTCACCGATTACAAAATTCACGCCAAGGATACGGGTTCTCCTGAAGTGCAGATCGCTTTGCTCACCGAGCGGATCAACCATCTCCGCGGGCATTTCGACGCGCACAAGAAGGACCATTCATCCCGGCGGGGACTGTTAAAACTAGTCAGCCGGCGAAATCAATTGCTCAAATATCTCACGCGGGAAGACCGCACCAGATATCAGCAGATCATCGGACGGCTGGGATTGAGAAAATAGGGTTATTTATGGGCACGGCAATTGGCCGTGCCTTTTTGTTTGCCGGCCTACCTATCCGCCAATGCAGCCCCGGCGTAAAGGGGTCGGCCGGCAAATATGCTTAGCCACGGATGCGAATGAGTTGCGAGTAGCGAGTTGCGCGTTGCGATCGAATGGCCCCGGTGGAAATGCCGTGGGGGCAATTCTCGCAATCCCCAACTCGAAACTCGCAACTGGGTCTTCCCCCCATCTTCTGGCTCGATTCATTCACCAAACCGGGGCCGCATAAAGGTTATTTTTCATGCAAGCCATTCGAGTTGAAAGGCAGCTCGGCGGGCGTACGCTCGCCATCGAGACCGGTACCTACGCCAAGCTCGCCGACGGCGCCGTCACCGTCCAGTATGGAGACACGGTTGTTTTCGCCGCCGTCGTTCGCGCCAAGCCGCGCGAAGGGATCGACTTTTTCCCTCTCCAGGTGGATTACCGCGAGCGCCGCGCCGCCGCCGGTAAATTCCCCGGTGGGTTCATGAAGCGCGAAGGCCGGCCCACCACCAAGGAAATCCTCACCGCCCGTCTCATCGACCGGCCACTTCGCCCGCTCTTCCCCAAGGGATTCATGGACGAGGTGCAGATCCATCTCAACGTCCTCGCCTTCGACGGCGAAAACGACCCGGACATTTTCTCCGGCATCGCCGCCAGCGCCGCCGTCGCCATCAGCGACATCCCCTTCCTGACCCCCACCGCCCACGCCCGCGTCGGACGCGTCGATGGGCTGTTGGTCCTCAACCCCACCGTCGAGCAGCTTGAATACAGCGACATGGACCTCGTCGTCGCCGGAACCAAGCATTTCGTCAATATGATCGAGCTCGGCGGCCGCGAGGTGAAGGAAGACGTCGTCGCCGATGCCATCGAGTTCGGCCACAAGGCCGTCGTCGAAATCGTCGGCATGATCGAAGAACTGCAATCCAAGGCCGCCAAGCCGAAAGTCGGCGAGATTAAGCATCCCGATGCCGGCTTCGTCGACGCCATCCGCGCCCGCGTCACCGACAAAATCCGCGAGATCAAGGGCAAGGCCGGCAAGAGCGATCGCGCCGACGCCATCGACCAGGTTCGTGAAGACCTCATCGCCGAGATGGCCCCGCCCATCACCGATCCCAACGCCAGCTATCAATCGATCCTTGCCACCCGCGATAAACAAAAGCAGGTCCGCAATATTTTCGTCGAGGTCGAAGAGCAGGTCACCCGCGAGGCGATTCTCTCCGGCGTCCGGCCCGACGGCCGCGACTACCACAGCATCCGCCCCATCTCCTGCGAGGTCGGCGTCCTTCCCCGCGTTCACGGCTCCGCCGTCTTCACCCGCGGCGAAACCCAGGCCATGTGTACTGTCACTCTCGGCACCAGCAGCGACGAACAGCTCGTCGACGGCCTGATTGACGAATACAGCCAGAAATTCATGCTCCACTACAACTTCCCCAGCTACAGCGTGGGCGAAGTTCGCCCCATCCGCGGCCCCGGCCGCCGCGAGATCGGCCACGGCGCGCTCGCCGAACGCAGCCTCGTCGCCGTCCTCCCGGGCATCGAGCAGTTCCCCTACACCGTGCGAATCATCAGCGACATCCTCGAATCCAACGGCTCCAGCTCCATGGCCAGCAGTTGCGGCGGATGCCTAGCACTTATGGACGCCGGCGTACCCATCACCAAGCCCGTCGCCGGAATCTCCGTCGGCCTCGTCAAAGAGGGCGACCGCTCCGCACTCCTCACCGACATCATCGGCGAGGAAGATCATTTCGGAGACATGGACTTCAAAGTCTGCGGCACCCGCGACGGTATCACCGCCATCCAGCTCGACATCAAGACCGAGGGCATCGACTATACGATCATCCGCGACACCCTCCAGCGCGCCAGCGAGGCGCGCCTGACCATCCTCGACAAGATGGCAGCCGTCCTCCCCGGCCCGAGGCCGGAAATCAGCAAATACGCCCCGCGCCTTCTCACCGTCAAGATCGATCCGGAAAAGATCGGCAAGCTCATCGGCCCCGGCGGCAAGAACATCAAGAAGCTCCAGGAAGACACCGGCGCCCAGATCGACATCGAGGACGACGGCACCGTCTTCATCAGCTCCGTCGACCAGGAATCCGCCGAAAAGGCACGCGACATCGTCGAGGCCATGACCGCCGAGGTGAAGGTCGGAAAGATCTACACCGGCAGAGTCGTCAGCATCAAGGAATTCGGCGCCTTCGTCGAAATCGCCCCCGAAACCGACGGCCTGTGCCACGTCTCCGAACTCTCCGACCGCTACGTCCAGAACGTCACCGATTTCGTCAACATCGGCGACGAAATTCACGTCAAGGTCATCCTCATCGACGACCAGGGCCGCATTAAACTCAGCCGCAAAGCCGCCATGAAGGATGAAGGCATCAGCGACCCCGAACCCGAAGGCGCACCCGTCGGCAGTGGCGACGAAGGCGGCCACCACGACGACCGCGGCGGTGGCGATCGCGGGCATGGTGGCGGCCATCGCGGTGGCGGTGGCGGCGACCGCGGTCCCCGCGGCGGTGGGGGAGGCGGACGTGGTGGCGACCGCGGTGGCAGAGATCGCCGCTGAGACATTTGATCTTGCTATAATCTATTCGCTCTGAGGTGTTGTCATGCCGACGGCGATGCGCAAACAAGTGACCATTGGGCCCCAGGACCACGGCCGCCGAATGTCGCTCGATCGTTTCGATCGAGCGATTTGCGCGATGGGCAACACTTTGAGCTCAATAAGGGAGTCATCGAGATGGTGGACGTGCCCAACTTCAGGCATCTGGCCCAAGTCCAGGCGATTCGAAACCAGCTCGTTGTTTATCAGGAGTCACATAAGGGCATAATTCATACAATCAGCAGTTCGCTGGAAAGCAAAATTCTAATTGCATCGGTTCAATCAGAGCGACATCCGGACCTTTCTGTTTACTGTACGCCGCCACCGGACCTTGATGATGTGTGGTCACTATGGGTGCCGCAGATCGTGATCGAAGTTGTTTCGCCGAGTTCGGCGAAACGTGATTACCACGAAAAGCCGGATGAATATCTTGAATTCGGTATTGACGAATACTGGATCGTTGATGCGCAGAAACAACAGATGACCGCCCTGGTTCGCTGGCGCGGACAATGGAAGCCCAGGATTGTTAAGACCTCCCAGAAATATACGACCACGCAGCTTCCAGGGTTTTCCCTTGATTTGGGCCGCGTTTTTGCCGCGAAATAGACCCGTCCTTCCGACTCGGAGAGTTTGCGCAGTTTAGCACCAGGATTGCCATCCCGGGGCTTTCCGTTCAATTTTAGCCCAACCACGCAAGTGACTCCCGCCCCCTGACCGAATATTATCTTAGTAGAAGATGCCCTCCCACACCGTCGGACCATTCCCGCAGGAACTGCTCACCGCCAAAAAACAAATCCGCGAACGCGCACGCTCCTACGGACTCGATTTCTTCCCTGTCATCTTCGAGATGTGCGACTACGAGCAGATGAACGAAATCGCCGCCTACGGCGGGTTCCCCCAGCGCTATCCCCACTGGCGCTTCGGCGCCGAATATGAACGCCTCCGCAAGCAGCACTTCTACGGCCTCGGCCGCATCTACGAGATGGTCATCAACAACGACCCCTGCTACGCCTACCTGCAGGAGTCAAACCAGCTCGTCGATCAGAAGCTGGTCATCGCCCACGTCTACGGCCACGCCGACTTCTTCAAGAACAATCTCTGGTTCAGCCAGACCAACCGCAAAATGATGGATGAGATGGCGAACCACGCCACCCGCATCCGCCGCCACATCGAAAAGCAGGGGTACGACACCGTCGAAAGGTTTCTCGACGTTTGCCTCAGCCTCGAAGACCTCATCGACGCCCACAGCATGTTCCTCAACCGCGGCCCCCTCGAGCAAAAGCCCGAGGAAGTCCCCCGCGAGGAGCTCGTCTCCAAATTCAAGGCCAAGGATTACCTCGACCGCTGGATCAATCCCCCCGAGCTTCTCGAAGCCGAGGCCAAAAAAATGCGCGAAGACCGCGCCAAACTCAAACACGTCACCCCCGGCCGTCCCACCCGCGACGTGCTGCACTATCTTCTGGAGCACGCCCGTCTCGATGATTGGCAGATGGATTGCCTCGCCATCGTCCGCGAAGAGGCCTACTATTTTGCCCCACAGGGCATGACCAAGGTGATGAACGAGGGCTGGGCCAGCTACTGGCACAGCACCCTGATGACCAAGCATTTCGTCGAGGCCAGGGAAATCATCGACTACGCCGACCACCACAGCGGCACCGTCCACATGCCGCCCGGCAATTTCAACCCGTACAAGATCGGCCTCGAACTCTTCCGCGACATCGAAGACCGCTGGAACAAGGGCCGCTTCGGCAAAGCCTACGAGGAATCCGACAACCTCGGCGAGAAAAAATCCTGGGACAAGGGCCTCGGCCTCGGCCGCGAAAAAATCTTCGAAGTCCGCCGGATGTACAACGACGTCAACTTCATCGACGAATTCATGACCCCCGAATTCATCGAAAAGCACAAGTTCTACCAGTACGGCCGCGACCCCCACACCGGCCAGCTCCGCATCATCACGCCGCGATCCGCACCGCATTAAGCAGACGATGCTCTATCATCTCACCAATCACGGCCGCCCGTTCATCTACGTCGTCGACGGCGACTACGGCAGCCGCGGCGAGCTATATCTCGCCCACCGCCACAACGGCCTCGACCTCGAAATCAAATTCGCCGTCGAAACCCTCCGCAACCTCTACAAAATCTGGCAGCGCCCCGTCCACCTCCAGGCCCGCATCGACGACGACATGATTCTCTTCACCTTCGCCGGCGACCAGCCCAAGCAGCAAACCATCCACGATGACCTGCCCAAGCCGGCGCATCAGATCGGCTAGCGCAAAAAGACACGGGTATTTCCGTCCAAGCCACGTTAAAATGCCAACAGGAGCACTTCGATGCGCGCTCATCGACGCCTCATGAGCTTCGTGCTTTCCACCACCATAATGACGCTATCTGGCTGCGCGTTGGATCCCACCTATAACTTCGACGACACCACAATCTTTAAAGGTCACCAGGCCTGGGAAACCAAGCGCCACGCCGATGACTGGGTCGTCCCGCTCGGCGACGGCATGAGCGTGTTGGGTGCTACATTCCTCGTGCAGGCCGCCCAGAATTCGATCGACGACGTACCAGACCAAACCAGTGAGCCCAATTGGCATCACGAAAGAGCGGACGACGCGAGCGAAAATCCTGAACGCAGGCCTGCTGGCTCCGGAAAAAAAGTCGAGCGACCTACTGCGACCTACGTGCCGTCGGCTCCGACCAAAAACAAGGTGCAGTTGCCTTGACGCTCATGATCGCCCGTCGATTGTCCTTGTGATTTGGCCTAGAATGCGGCGCACCCATGGTCCTCAGCACAACAAAAATGACGGCCGATCAGTTCCTCCAATTGGGCGAAGACCCGGTTGGAGTTCGCTTGGAACTCTTCAACGGGCAGATCGCGATTGGACCCAGCCTGACGCCGGCCGAGTCATATACCTCGGTTCAACTTTGCACAATGATCGGCAAATACGTCGAAGCGAACAAACTCGGCGAATTATATCTGGGGGTCAACACGATTCTCGATGAGTTTACGGTGAGACGCCCCGACATCTTGTATTTCTCAAAGGCTCGAAGGCATTTGATTGGCAAAAAAGCAATGGAAGGCCCGCCCGATCTGGCCATAGAAATTATCAGTCCATCGAGCGTCGAAGTAGATCGCGTCGACAAATTCGCTCAATATCGCACCGCCGGCGTAGTAAATTATTGGATCGTCGATCCCGCCGAGAAAACCATCGAGGCATTTCGACTTCGGGCCAAGAAATATGTTTCCGCGGGTCGCGGCGAAAAGAACCAGACCGTCCATCTGCCCCCCTTTGAAGACCTCGAAATCCCCCTGTCCCGCCTCTGGCGAGAGTGATTCGAATGTCAGACCGCCAAATCAAAGTCGTCCCCGACGTCGCCCAGATTGCCGTCGCCGCTGCCGAAGTCATCCTCCCCGCCGCCGAAGCCGCCATCGCCGCGCGCGGCAATTTCTCCATCGCCCTCTCCGGCGGAAGCACCCCTAAAACGCTCTATCAGCTCCTCGCCTCAAACTCCTACGCCTCCCATATCGACTGGAAAAACTGGCAAATCTATTTCGGCGACGAACGCTGCGTCCCCCCGGCCCACCCCGACAGCAACTTCCGCATGGCCAACGAGGCCCTTCTTTCCGAGGTCCCCATTCCTCCGGACAACGTCCACCGCATGAAAGGCGAAATCGAACCCCATCAGGCCGCCGTCGAATACGGCGAAATGCTTAAGCAAAACTTCGGCGACGGCGGCCTCGACCTCGTCCTCCTCGGCATGGGCGACGACGGTCACACCGCCTCCCTCTTCCCCAACACCACCGCCCTCGCCGAAAAACGCCATCGCTGCGTCGCCAACCGCGTCGAAAAAATGGGCGTCTGGCGGATCACATTATCGGCCCCATTCATCAATCAGGCCCGCCAGGTCATTGTCATGGTCAGCGGCGCCGGCAAGGCCAAGCGCCTCGAGCAGGTATTGCTGGGCCCGCCCGATCCCCAGAACCTCCCGATTCAACTGATTCAGCCCATCCGCGGCCAAATGCTTTGGATCATGGACGCCCCAGCCGCCGGAATGGATCAATCAGACTGAATGTGTACCACCCCCCAATCTTGGCAAATCCCCCAAGATTCGCTAATTTGAATCCCAGCGAAGTAGCCGAAGGAGTAGCCTCTCGTGCCCATGCAGGAATCCAGCACCCGAAATATCTACGATTTCCATTCGATGTTCTATGACATTACGTTCGGCCGGCTCGTCCAGCGCCGGATCGCCCGTGGTATCACCCACATGAACATCGCCCCGGGTCAAACCGTCCTCGACCTCGGCATCGGCACCGGTGCCTCGCTCGAACATTACCCCACCCACGCACAGGTCGTCGGGATCGACCTCTCCGCCGGCATGCTCCGTGAGTGCCGCAAAAAACTCCTTCACGGCGATTGTGCCCCCACCCAGCTCCTCCAGGCCAACGCCCTTGAGCTTCCCTTCCGCGACGACGCCTTCGACCACGTCTTCATCAGCCATGTCATCAGCGTCGTGAGCGATCCTTACCGCCTCATCACCGAGGCCCAGCGCGTCTGCAAACCCGAATCGCGCATCGTCATCGTCAACCATTTCCAATCCACCAACCGTTTCCTGGCGATGGTGGAAAAATTCCTCTGCCCCCTGTGCACGATGCTGGGCTGGCGCAGCGACCTCCCCCTTCAGGACCTCATCCGCCGCACCGGCGTCGAGGTCGATTATCGCTTCAAGCTCGAAAGCATCGACCTCTGGGAAACCGTCGTCATCACCAACAACAAGAACCGTCAGAAGCGGAGTTTCATGGCGCCGGGGGAAAGTCAGTCCATCTCCACCGCCGCCTGATCGGATCATCGGTAGTGATTTCCGTCACCTGCGCCCAGTGTGGGGAACCCTTCGAAATCGGCGAGGAATTTGCCGGTGTCACCGAATTCTGCCCGGTCTGCGGCGCCCTCAACGATATCCCCAACCCCGAAACCGACGAGCACGACGAGCCGCCCCTGCCCGACCAGCCCGTTGTCCCCGTCCTGGAAACCGCCGCCCGCCCGCTTCCCGGCCGCGGAATTCCCTCCGTGCTCTGGTGGTTCGTCCTCATCACCGCCCTGGCTGGTTTCGTCATCATCTGCCTCGATCTCTTCTCCCCCACGTGGGAAAGCCGAAACCTTCAGGTTCTGAGCGACGCCACCAATCGCGGCGACGTTCTCATGGTCGACAACGACTACGCCGGCGCCGCAGCCCAATATACGTTTGTCATCGACCGTCTCGGCCAGCGCAACATCGAAAGCATCTACCTCAAGTCCCTTCTCGAGCGCGCCCGCCGCGGCGAGCTCGACGCCCAGCGCCGCCTCCGCGCCGGGCCCACCACCGCCGTTTCTCCGCAGTCCCCAAACCCAACCACCGCTCCCTCCCCGCCGCAGCACTACCTCGCCATCGAATCCTTCCAGCGCAACTTCGAGGCCTTTGCCGCCTTCGTCCGCACCCATCCCACTCTTTTCCAGGATTCCCACGGCAACTGGCGCCGCCGCCGCTACGCCGTTTGGAATGTCGCCTACGATCCGCCCCAGGATTCCGACGCTCCCAAAATCCTCATCCGCTACGACTGCGGCTCCCGCATCACCGAGCCTCACTCCTCGCGCCGATGCGCAAAGCGACGATGCCTTCATCAACGATGAATCCCCCCGGCAAGTTCACTGCCAGACCCAGTTCGAATTTCTCCAGGGCCGCTGGTTGATCGCCCGCCGCGACGCCCAGGTCGATCCCAACGAGCCGCCCGCCATCGATGTCCGCACTTCTCTCGACGATCTCTACGACATCGAGCGCCGCGCCTTCCACGCCAACCAGTCCCTCCCGAATCAATAAACCCGCGCGCTATTTTCGCGTCGAAGGCTGCGTCGCAGACATCGCCAACAGTTTCTGCGCTCTCTCCAGCATCTTCTCCACCTCCGGGTCCCATTTCTCCGCCTGCGATTGCTTAAGCATGGCAATCGCCTCCGGGTATTGGCGGTTGATGATGTAGATCTGCCCCAACATGGCCTTCAACTCCCCCGGCGGCTCGCGCAGCGGCTCGAGCATCCGCGGTTCCAGCGCCATCCACTGCTTCACCGTCTCAATCGCCTCGGAATAATGGTTGATTAGCACGTAAAATCTTGCGAGCCGGTCGTATCCGTCGGGCTGAAGCGGCTCCAGTTCAATTGCGCCTTTATAAAGCGCCACCGTCTGCTGCACATGGTAATTTCCTTCCGCCCGATTTTCCGTCGCCTGCGCAAAATTTCCCGCCGCTGCCGCCTGCCGCGCCCTTCGGAAACACGGTTCGGCCAAATGGCTCTGGTAATCCCCCAGTGTCAACAGGTGCAGCGAGCGCGTCCCCGTCAGGCCGTAAGAATAGAGCGTTTCCGTGTCGACCCACCGGCTCGCATACACGAACGACATTCCCCCCAGTACCACAATCACAACCGCCGCCGCAATCGAAACCCAGCGATATTGGTACCGCTGCACCGCCCAACCCACGCATATCGCAACCCCGAGCATCGATAAATACACGTACCGGTCCGCCACCGTTGTGTAGTATTGGTACGAGAACGCCTTCAATCCCAGCACCGGCAAGACGCCGATCACGAAGATCAAACCCGCCGCCGCCGGCAGCTTCTGCCCGCTTCGCCAGATCAGCACCGCCAATCCCACCGGGAGCACCCATGTCCAGGCAAGCGCATAATGCATCCCGCCACCCGACAGCAGCACCATGGGGCTTCGTCCATAATCGAATCGAATCCACAGCGGCACAAACACCTTCGCCAGGTAAAACGAAATCGCATCCAGCGCGACCAATGGACGTGCCCACGGCGGTGACAATATCTGCGGCTGGATTTTCTGAACGACCGAGGCCGTGATCGTCGCCGTGATCCCTATCGCCAGCCATAAACCCAGATACCAGTTCATCACCCCCCGCCAACTGCGGCGATAAAGGACGCGATCCATCGCCGCTGCCATCACCGGAAGAACCACGGTCGACGGCTTGGAAAGCACCGCCGCCGCATACGCGACCGTGGCAATCCAGCAATTCACGGTTCGTCGCTTTCCCTCCGATTGCAGGGCCACAAGGTAACGCCAAATCGCCAGCAGCGAGAACAAACCGCTCAGCAGATCCTTCATCGCCGTCGCCCAGGCGACCGTCTCCGTTTGCAGCGGATGGATCGCGAACACCAGTGCCCCCGCCGCCGACGCCCAGGGTTTGATCTTCAATTGCAGAAGAATTTCCAGCACCAGGCACGCACAAAACCAGTGCACCACCAGGCTCGCGGCGTGAAACAGATACGGGTTCAGCGTCGAGCCCAGAAGGTCGGGACTATCCAACGTCGCAAAATGCGCAATCCCCCACCACAACGTGAAAACCAGCGGATCGTACATCGACATGTTCGCCTTATCGCTCGGCTTCCAGTGATGCGCCAGCGAAGACAACGTCGGATTTCTCATGTTGTCATTGTTGTAGATCAGCGCCCCGTCGTCCCAATCGACGAAGTCGTGGGTCACGATCTGGCCAAAGACCAGCGCAATCGCAATCAGAAGCAGTAATCGGATTCTTGTGATTCGGCTCATGACCTGCCGGGCGCAATGATCGCCGCCATTCGCCCCGTTACGCCGCGGTCGCGCCGATGCGAGTAGAACTCATCCCGATGCGTCACCGTGCAGCGGTCCGTCGTTTCGATATTCTCCGCTGCCACGCCCGCCGCCAGAAGCTGCAGCCGCGCCGCCAGCCGCAAGTCTATCACGGCTTTCCCCTCCTGCGACATTCCAACCACCGCACTCTCCCCAAAGGCTCTGCGAAATTCCTCCGCCACCTCATCCCCCACCTCAAACGCATTGCGTCCGATGCAAGGCCCGATCGCCGCGACGATCGATCCCTCCGTGCATCCCCGATTAACCATCCGCCCAATCGCCGCCGGAATCACCCCCGCCATAATTCCCCGCCATCCCGCGTGTACCGCCGCCACCATTCGCCCGTCACCGCTGGAAAACAGCAGTGGCACGCAATCCGCCGTCCGCACGGAAATCACCCGCTCGGAGTCTTCGCTTACGATCGCGTCCGCCTTGCAGTTCGTGTCAAACTCCTTCCCCGCCGAAACGCTCGCCACCTCCGCCCCATGCACCTGGTGCACCCGCAGCGGTGGCACCTCGGGGCAATCAATGCTCGCACTCAGCCGCGCATAGTTCTTCCAGATTCGATCGTAATCATCCTGAAGTTCGCACCCATTGGGATTCCCCAGGTTCAGCGAATCAAACGGCGCCGGACTGATCCCCCCGAGCCGCGTACTGAACGCATGCCGCACCCCAATCGCCTCCAGCTTCATAGAGGAATAATACCGCACCCCATGATTGCCCGATCGCATCTCTAACATGAAGCCGAGTATAGAAATGCCGAATGCCGAATGCCAAATGCCAAATGCCGAATGAAATGCTTGCCTTGCCCATTCGGCATTTGGCAATCGGCATTCTTCCCAACCTCCGCCCTCATCCCTTATCATCTCCCCTCCATGCCCCGCTCCCCGCGCATCGCCGTTTTCCCTGGCCAGTTCGACCCCATCACCAATGGCCACCTCGACGTCATCCGCCGCGGCGTAGGGCTCTTCGACGAACTGATCGTCGCCGTCGGGATCAACCCTGAAAAAACCGAACTCTTCTCCCTCCCCCAGCGCGTCTCTATGATCCGCACCCTCCTGGGCGATCTCCCCGGCGTTCGCGTCGAAAAATACACCGGCCTAACCGTCGATTTCGTCAAACGCGCCAAGGCAACCGTTATCCTCCGCGGAATCCGCGACGTCTCCGATCTCCGCTACGAATTCCAGCTCGCCCTGGCCAATCGCTCCGTCGGCGGTGTTGAAACCGTCTTTATCATGACCGGCGACCAGTATGCCCTCACCAGCAGCAGCCTGATCCGCCAGGTGGTCTCCCTTGGTGGCGACGTACGCCAGCTACGTGGCGTCCTGCCTGAACTCGTTATCGAAAAGCTAATTAAGCTTCGTCCCACCAAAAAAATGCGGCACCCCAATCCTGATGCTCCCGCCCAATAGCATCTTCTAATAGCGTCTTAAGGTTCGCCATCAAGAAAAATCCCCCGTAAAAAATTTCCCCGGCAACTTTTAATTGACCCCGCACCCCAATTCTCGCTAAACTTAACGTCCCGGTCGCGCAACTGCGCTGGGGGGTTTGTAAAATGTGTGGCGGAAACATTCAGAAGCTGAATATATAAACTTTTGTGCGTGCCCGGCGGTGTTCGCCGGCGCGATCTTTTTTCCCAATGTCACATTCCGATTCTGTATCCCGCGATCAATGGGATCGTCTCCCGGGTGGATCCGTTTGGGAGCGCGATTGCAGCCATCATATCTTCTTATTTCCGAATGATCGCTCGACTTCACTTTCGGTTGTGACGTATTCCGAGAGGAGCTTCATATGAAGCGTACGTACCAGACGAGCCCCGATCCTTCGGGTGCCGTCGAAAAACGAGGGTTTACCCCACGTGGGTTTACTCTGGTTGAACTCCTGGTGGTTATCGGGATCATCGCCCTGCTGATCTCGATCCTGCTGCCCAGCTTGAACCGGGCCCGTGAAACGGCCAACCGCGTCAAGTGCGCCAGCAACCTCCGCCAGATCGGGCAGGCCATCCTGCTCTACTCCAACGACGACCAGGGTCCCTATCCCCGCGGGATTTATTCCGGCGGGGCAACGATGACCCTGACCGTCGCCCCCACCATTTCGGTAAGTGGAATGGGCAGCCCGGCTGTCGGCATGGGCCAGACCGATCCGTTCAACCTGTCGGGTACCTTGACCCCCAATTCGACGTCGTTCACCAACAATGTTCCCGAGGCATTGTTCCTCCTGCTGCGCACGGAGGACATCACCTCGGCCGTGTTCGTCTGCCCCAGCTCCAACGCGACGGCGGATGTGTACGGCGGCGGGACCAACACCGCTTTGAACCAGATCGACTTCACCAACATCCAGAACAACCTGAGCTACAGCTATGCCTGCCCCTATCCGGACACCAACGCGCTTGGCTCCGGGTATAAGATGGTTCAGGGTCTGGAGCCGACGTTTGCGGTGGCGGCGGACATCAATCCCGGCACCGGCAACGGCGCCGGCAGCAACGACAATGTGATGTACCCCAACACCAGCAGCTCGAGCCAGGCCATGCGTTACGGCAACAGCGATAACCATGGCAAGGACGGGCAGAACGTCCTGTTCGGTGACGGTCACGTCGAGTTCGACAACAATCCGTTCGTCGGCACCGACCGTGACAACATCTACACCCGCGGCGGTCCCACCTGGGGTACCACGGGCCAGGACCTGGTTGGCTCACCCTACGTAGCCAACGACAGCGTGCTGCTGCCGACTTCCTACAACTACTAACCAAGTAGTTGCCGGAAGCGTCCGACCAAGCAGAGCCTAATCGGGGCCCGCCTTCCGGCGGGCCCCTTTCTTTTTCCTCACCTCCCAGCTCCCGTTTCCAGAGAAAATATGCGCCGCCCCAAATTCGGCCTTAAAACTGCCGCTCTTCTAATTCGTAAATATCTGTAAATAATGCTATTATATTAATCTCGATATTGTTGTTGCGCCCGCCCATTTTTCTTGCCAGCCCCCACATCTTCAGCTAAACTTAAGCTTCGTCCGCCTCAGCGGGCGACCGAGGTTGGAGTCGTTTTGGCGGAGTTTATCGGTTCGATTTTCAAATAAGCCATTTGTGCGTGCCCGGCGGTGTTCGCCGGCGCGATTCTTCCCAATGTCACATTCCAGATCTGTATCCGTGATCGATGGGGTCGTCTCCTCGAGATTTTCCGCGAGGACAAACGATACGGCTATCATATCTATCCTTCCGTACGATCGCTTCAGATACGCCTTTGGATGTGACGCATTCTGAAAGGAGCTTCGTATGAAGCGTACGTACCAGACGAGCCCCGATCCTTCGGGTGCCGTCGAAAAACGAGGGTTTACCCCACGTGGGTTTACTCTGGTTGAACTCCTGGTGGTTATCGGGATCATCGCCCTGCTGATCTCGATCCTGCTGCCCAGCTTGAACCGGGCCCGTGAAACGGCCAACCGCGTCAAGTGCGCCAGCAACCTCCGCCAGATCGGGCAGGCCATCCTGCTCTATTCCAACGACAACAAGGGTCCCTATCCCCGCGGGATTTATTCCGGCGGGGCAACGATGACCCTGACCGTCGCCCCCACCATTTCGGTAAGTGGAATGGGCAGCCCGGCTGTCGGCATGGGCCAGACCGATCCGTTCAACCTGTCGGGTACCTTGACCCCCAATTCGACGTCGTTCACCAACAATGTTCCCGAGGCATTGTTCCTCCTGCTGCGCACGGAGGACATCACCTCGGCCGTGTTCGTCTGCCCCAGCTCCAACGCGACGGCGGATGTGTACGGCGGCGGGACCAACACCGCTTTGAACCAGATCGACTTCACCAACATCCAGAACAACCTGAGCTACAGCTATGCCTGCCCCTATCCGGACACCAACGCGCTTGGCTCCGGGTATAAGATGGTTCAGGGTCTGGAGCCGACGTTTGCGGTGGCGGCGGACATCAATCCCGGCACCGGCAACGGCGCCGGCAGCAACGACAATGTGATGTACCCCAACACCAGCAGCTCGAGCCAGGCCATGCGTTACGGCAACAGCGATAACCATGGCAAGGACGGGCAGAACGTCCTGTTCGGTGACGGTCACGTCGAGTTCGACAACAATCCGTTCGTCGGCACCGACCGTGACAACATCTACACCCGCGGCGGTCCCACCTGGGGTACCACGGGCCAGGACCTGGTTGGCTCACCCTACGTAGCCAACGACAGCGTGCTGCTGCCGACTTCCTACAACTACTAACCAAGTAGTTGCCGGAAGCGTCCGACCAAGCAGAGCCTAATCGGGGCCCGCCTTCCGGCGGGCCCCTTTCTTTTCATCCGCAGCCCCCTGAAAATCCTCTGGTATTTCTGTCCAACCCCCCGGCGGCAACACATATATTGACGGCCGATGGTTCAGCACTCCCCATCCTCCGATTCCCGGCTCCTCACCGACTTCGTCGCTGACTCCCACGCCGCCTTCGCCGAACTCGTCTCGCGCCATTTGAATGCCGTCTATTCCTCCGCCCGCCGCCGCGCAAACTTCGACTCGGCCCTGACGAATTACGCAGTGCCGGAACTCGCGATGGCGCCGCCCAATGATTTTTTTGTGCGCCGGGCATCGGGTACAAAAGGTAACAGTCCGCAACAAGCTGGGCAAGATGGGAAAACTAGGGTACGCGATATTCGGCCTTTGGCACTCTCTGTATTCTATTGTGGCCCTATGGTGTCATCGCAGAAGCGGCGTCCCGCCGCTGGCATGCGGGAATGCGGCGGGACGCCGCTTCTACTTGCAACTCGCGACTCGGGGTTGTCGACGCAGAGCAAAAAGGGGCCAGGTTCCGTTTTCTCTGGAACGGAATCTGACCCCTTTTCCCCCGAAGTCAGGCCGGCCGGCCAAACAGCTGAAATGACTGCACCCGTACCGATTCGGGAAATAAATGGACACGGCCGCGGCTTTCGGATACAGTGGCTTCGGTTGGTCCGCTGATCGAATCAGATTCTGCTGCAGTTTGTTCCTGCCTGCTGTCTCTAATACCCTCATCCCTCCGGCCTGTCTGGGCCGATGTTTCTGGCCTCTTTTGTTTGACCTCGAAAGTAAAATACCTGGTCTGTTGCCCATTCTCAAAAAGGAGAATCACATGGGTAAGAAGTTGTATGTTGGAAATCTGAGCTACGACGTGGAAAGTGCCGCACTGGGGGAAATGTTCACCCCCGCACGGAACCGTCGAGAGCTCGCAAATCATCACCGATCGCGACACGGGCCGAAGCAAGGGCTTTGGATTTGTCGAGATGGGTAGCCAGGCCGAAGCGCAGGCGGCGATCGCGGCGCTGAATGGACAGGAAGTCGGCGGACGGGCGCTGACGGTTAACGAAGCCAAGCCGAAGGAAAACCGCAGCGGCGGTGGTGGTGGCGCCGGCGGTGGCCGCGGATACGCCGACGGCAACCGATCCAATTCGGGTTATGCCGGCGGGTCACGCGGCCGCTAAGCGTTAACGGCAAATCATTAGCAGAAAAGGGCCGCTTTACCGCGGCTCTTTTCTTTTTTGAACCGGGCAGTCGGTGACAGCAACCCAACGGCCACGGGACCAGCGTGGCCGATGCGTCAACGGCATCTTTAATGTTTGATGAATGGCCGCCATGAATCCGTCGGTTGGACGCGTCGCTGGGTTAAGAGCAAATAGGGGTTAGGTTCCGTTTTCTCTGGAACGGAACCCAACCCCATTTTGCCCCGGATATACTTTCACGCTGGAGCAAAGCCGAAGGGCTCCGGCGTTTGCAGATTGACCGTCGGAGACGGCCCTAGTTTTCTGCGGGCAGTTGTAAGATTTGAAATGCTGAGGAAAAGCCACCCGTTCGTTGGTCGAATAATAGGTGATTGTCTGAATGTCCCGGATTCAGGGTTTAAGGTTTAATCCGTGGAAAGCCCGTATAAAATATTTTGTATGGCCAAATACGATTGGATTGATGTTAAACATCAGCAAGTCCAAGAGCTAATCGCCTTAAAGCAACAGATTAAGTGTGATCCTGGCTACATGGTCCTTAGTCAGGACGAACTCCCCTCGGTGATATCCGCTGCCCTTCAGGCGAAATGCCCCGAAGCGCTTCTCATGTCCTCGACGACTGCAAACGACACCACAATATTGGTATGCAACCTTTATCGGGTTGACCAAAAGGACTTCGCGCTTGACCAACAGCCGTTCGCTGTTGCAGTTACTTCGACGAGCACTGCAAGTTCCGGATTATTTATACAGCACGGTAACTGGGATGGACGGACAAACTACAATGTACCTCAAGCATTTTGGGATATCGTTGCGGCGAGCGGGGTTGGCGCGGTTGGACCAACAATTGCGCTTCCGTCAAACAATGGTCCTTTCTCTGATCTTCAAGGCTTCCCCGATGAAAAGGCGTTCATGAGGGTCATTACTCAATTTCAGAAAGCCGGAATAATCTAGCTTATCGTGGTCACGATACGATGATATGGTCGCTCTGGCCTTCGTTCGTTCGCAAAAACTTGCCGCCAAATCGATGCTTCAGCTACAATTAGGTTGAGGGCAATCATGTCGAAGCTTCAAAAGCAGGCTGTGCGCAACAACGATGCTAGCACTGGACCATCCGTGCCCACCGGCAAAGCGCTCGTTTTCATCAGCCATGACACCCGTGACGCGGCGTTAGCCGAAGCCTTTAGCTCCCTACTCAGCAACGTGACATGCGGAATGCTCAAGTCATTTCGGTCATCCGACAAATCTGGGAAGCAAGGACTTGAATACGGCTCGGAGTGGTACCCAGAAATCATGAAGAATCTTGAGCAGGCGTCTGATGTGGTTTGCTTGCTTACTCAACACAGTCTCGGGCGGCCTTGGATCCTCTACGAGGCGGGCGTTGCCAAGGGAAAGCTCGACACGCCGGTACATGGATTGGCACTTGGCGTTCCCCTTTCGCAGGCATCCACAGGCCCGTTTGCCCAGTTTCAAAACTGTGATGACGATCTTGAGTCGATTTCCAAGCTCGTGATACAGCTCGCTCGACGCCTTCCAAACGCCGATCCGCAAAAAAGCATTGTCGATTCGCAGGTCGCCGAGTTTTCAAAGAAGACATCCGAACTGCTGAAAAATATTGGGAGCGCCTCGGCGGTTCCCCCGCCGAAGAAATCCGATGATGGCTCCGCCGCAAAGCTCTTCGAAGAGGTGAAGGTGATGTTTCAGGATTTGCCCTCGCGATTAGAGGCGCGAATCTCAGACGCAGTTCGTCCATTTGGTCGGCGCCGGGGTCGTCGTTTTCACCCGCTGATTTTGGAAGAAATAATGCACATGGATGGGCGAGAATTTGATGATCCGCTCGGCATTCTGCTGGCGGCGAGTATGGTCCGCGACGAAATGCCGTGGTTTTACGAGATTGCTCGGGCGACCTACGAAGCGATCAAATCCGGCGATGTCGAGGGTGCCGAGCGAGAAATTCATCGCCTGCACCGCTTTGTCATGGGCGCGCAAAACCGGCCAATTGAGGGCGCACCAAAACCGGCCATTTTGAGGCACAGGAGATTGGGTTATCGACCTTGGCTTTCGGCGGTTGCCGCAAGCCAATGGTGGGATGGCCAATCAACTCAAGATGGCGGAAGTACAAGCAATTTTGGCACTTGCGCAGCGGCTGGTCCAATCGGAACATCGCCCGCCAACTCGGCGTTCACCGGGAGACCGTTGGACGCCACATCCGGTTGTCGGGCGGCGATCCTGCGGCGCCCGGATCGGATTCAAAACCGGCCAGCGCGCCCCTCGGCTCGACGGTGCTCGCCGCAGGCGGCTCGACGGTGCTCGCCGCAGGCGGCTCGACGGTGCTCGCCGCAGGCGGCTCGACGGTGCTCGCCGCAGGCGGCTCGACGGTGCTCGCCGCAGGCGGCTCGACGGTGCTCGCCGCAGGCGGCTCGACGGTGCTCGCCGCAGGCGGCTCGACGGTGCTCGCCGCAGGCGGCTCGACGGTGCTCGCCGCAGGCGGCTCGACGGTGCTCGCCGCAGGCGGCTCGACGGTGCTCGCCGCAGGCGGCTCGACGGTGCTCGCCGCAGGCGGCTCGGAGAGCGCGCCCACCGGGTTATCCGGCGCGCCCATCGGGTCGGTCAGTACGGCATCGCCCTGGCGTGAGGTCATTGTTCAGAAGTTGGAAGCCGGGCTGACGGCCCAGCGGATTTATCAAGACATCTCCAGCGATCACGGCTATGCCGGCAGCTATTACAGCGTGCGCCGGTTCATCAAGAAGCTCTCGGCTGCCGCGCCGGCGCCCTTTCGCCGGATGGAATGCGAGCCGGGAGCCGAGGCGCAGGTGGACTTCGGCCGGGGTGCGCCCTGGTCGGTCCTGACGGCAAACGCAAAGCAACCTGGGTCTTCCGCATTGTGCTGAGCCACAGCCGCAAGGGGTACGCCGAGGCGGTGGAGCGGCAGACGACCGATGATTTTCTGCGTTGTCTGGAAAATGCCTTTACGCACTTCGGCGGGATGCCGTCAGCGCTGGTGATCGACAATCTTCGCGCGGCGGTGACGCGGGCGGACTGGTTCGAGGCGGAGTTGTGTCCCAAGGTCCGGTCGTTCGCCGAACATTATGGAATCGCCATTCTGCCCACCAAGCCGTACACGCCGCGGCACAAGGGGAAGATCGAGCGGGGCATCGGCTATGTGAAGAGCAATGCTCTCAAAGGCCGGCAATTCGCCTCGCTCTCGGATCAGAACGCGCATCTGCTGACGTGGGAGAAGAGCGTGGCCGACACGCGCATCCACGGCACGACGCGGCGGCAGGTGAAGGAAGTCTTCGAGCAGGTAGAGAAGCCGGCACTGTTGGCTCTGCCGCCGGTGCGATTCGATCTTTTCACCGAGGCGTTGCGCAGTGTTCACCGCGACGGGCACGTGGAGATCAAGGGGGCGTACTATTCGGTCCCGCCGGAGTTTTTGGGCCAGCGGGTCTGGGCGCGGTGGGACGGCGCACGGTCCGGCTGTTCGATCAGAAGATGCGTGCGATCGCTCTGCACGCGCAGCGTCCGCCGGGCAGGTTCTCGACGCAAGACGCCCATATCCTGCCGGAGAAGATCAGCGGCATCGAGCGTGGAACGACCTGGCTTCTCCAGCGGATCGAATGCATCGGGCCGCACGCCACGCAGTGGCGCAGTCAATGCTTCAGCATCGCGGCATCGAAGGCGTGCGCGTGTTGATGGGGCTGCTGTCGCTGGCCAATCAGCAGCCGCGACCGGCCGTGGAACGAGCCTGCGAGATTGCTCTGGGGCATGGCGCGTATCACCTGCGCTCCCTGCGGCAGCTCATCGAACACCAAAACGGCGCGCCGGTTCAACAACACTTCGAGTTTGTTCAGGAACATCCAATCATCCGCGGACTGGCCGATTACGGACAGTTCGTACGCGACGCAATCACCCAAGCGGAGGCTTTGCCTGCCGCACAACCTTTACAGGCCTGCCCTGAGCAGAGCCGAAGGGAGTCCACCCCATGAGACCTTCGTTGATGCAGACGCTCAAGCAACTTCGGCTTTCAGGTCTGGCGAGCAGCCTTGAAGTTCGCCTGAGCGAGGCGGCCGGCAATCGGCTCGACCACAGTGAGTTTTTGGAACTGATCCTTCAGGATGAACTGAACGTCCGATCCAGCCGGCAGATCGGCCGGCGCGTCAAGGCGGCGATGTTCCGCGACACCAAAAACCTCGACGAGTTCGACTTCTCCTTCAACACCTCCATCAAACGCAAACAGATTCACGATCTGGCCGCCGGCCAGTTCATTCGTGACAAACGTGACGTGCTCTTGCTGGGTCCGCCCGGCGTGGGCAAATCGTTTTTGGCCCAGGCCATCGGACACCAGGCGATCAAGAGCGGCTTGGTGGTCCTGTACCGATCCATCTTCGACCTGGCCCGCGACTTTTTAGGCGACGAGGATCTGGGAGCCCAGGACAAGACGCTGGCCCGGTATCTCAAGCCTGATCTGCTTATCATCGACGACATGGGAATGAAGCAGCTTCCGCGGCGCAGCGGCGAATGCCTGCTGGAGATCGTCATGCGCCGGCACGAGAACCGCTCGACGATGATGACCAGCAACCGTCCACTGGAGGACTGGGCCAAGCTGATCGGCGACGTGCCGGCGGCCACGGCCATTCTGGATCGGTTCCTGCAGCACGCCACGATCATCAACATCACCGGCAAGAGCTACCGCCTTCGGCATGGGGGCCATTCGACTTCGCTCACGGCAGGCCAATCCGGGACACCGGAAAAGACAAATCCAAAAGGACGGCGGAGTACCGCCGGCGATGAAGGGTGCTCCCCCCCGGAAGACACCGTGACAGAGCCGCCGTTGTCTTCTGATGTGGGGGTATCCGCCGGCCAGACGGCGTGAACGGGGACCAATAACTCAAGGAACAGTTGCGTCGGATAGAACGGATGCGGTATAGAATACGTCAGCACATTGGCCGGTTTTGAAGCGCCCCGCCCTGGCTGGTTTTGGCGCGCCCCGTGACACCGCTTTCGCGACATGATGATGCACGGTCCTTTTATGGAAGAATTCCAAGACAAGGACACGCACATTTTCATGATCGAGTTTCCGCGGATGTTTGATCAAATGGTGCATCGTTACCTTGCGCGTTCCAAGAAATCGTTGCCCCGAAAGCGAACGAAACCGCAAGGCGAAAGCTAATGCAGTCCCTCCCTTCATTAGTGAGCGCGCTAATCTGCGCGCCATTACGAGGGTTAAGGAGGCGACGTCCGCGACCCCTCCCCCGCCCCAACCCCCGCCCTCCGCCGCAGCACCAGGGGAGGGGAAAATCAGAAATCCACCAATGTGGTCAGCTAGGGGCAAAGGCCTCGCTTTTGCCTTATCCAGCTTATCTATCCATCCCATCTTGTTGCGGACTGTCCAATTTTGTCTTGAAGGCCCAGCGCTGCGCGAGAAAGAGGAACACCAGAGCAGTTTCATCTCACTCGTAGCGTCCGCGTCGCCTTCGGCGACCCCTTCGGGGTTGCTTTGGGCGAGGTCGTCCGCGGCGTCATCGCTCCTTAACGGGTCTATTCAAACCCGCTTCGTCGTTCTTCCTTGCGGCCAACCTCGCCCAAAGCAACGCAGACGCTACGATTGAAATGAAAATGCTCTAGAAAGTAGAGGAGTAGACCGGAAAGAATCGCGCGGCGAAGGAATTCGCTTCGGCACTCACTTACTCGGCGGCGGGTTCGGGTAAAGCTGGTCGCGGAGGGGAATCTGAACAAATCGGTTGGGATCGAGCGCCGCCTGGTTGAGCGAATCGACGACGCCGTTGACATCCGAAAGGTTGGCGTAGCCGCTTTCGCCGGTGACGGTGTCGTAGATGGTGCGGGTGCCGATGATCGATTCATCGAAGTCGGCGGAGCTGCGCGATCGCTGCCATTCGTAGTTGGCGAACTGGGCGTTGTGGGCGTCGTAACCGGCCTGGGTTTGGGCCATATACTGCTGGTGGATGTCGGCACGGGTCTGCTGGTCCTGCTGGAACTGGCGATACTGCGCCTGCATCTGAGCGTTGGCGGCAGCCGCCATCTGCTTGGACATCTGCTGCATCTGCTGATTGCGGGCCTGCACCACCTGCATCGCGCGGTCCTGGTTGACCTTCTCGGAATTGGCGATCGCCTGCATGATGGGCAGATCGCGATCGAAGGTGGCATCCGGGGCCTGCATACCCTTAGCGCAGAACCACATCCAGGAGGTGGGAGGGTCTTCCTGGCCAATGGGAGCGACCACCAACATGATCCGGACGCGCATTAACGTGGACTGGTCGTTTTGTGTGCGGGTGAAAGTGTAGTCGATGAGGGCGCGTTTCCCGTTCGGCAACGCACAGGGGAGATCCTGCGAGGAGAGGATTTTGTCGAGGGCGACGGATGGGCCGTTATAAAATTCGCTGCGTTTGCTGAACTGGGGAATCATGTTCTGAATCGCGGTGACCGGGTCGGTGAAGGGGGCGACGAGCAGAGGCGGCAGCGGCTTGGGGGCGGGGAGATTCATTCCCATCCGCGCGTAGTTGGCGGAGTTCTGGGCCTGCATCGCCAGCAGGTTCTGCCGCTGTCTCACGGCCATGGAATCGGGGGTGGAGACGTTGGCGCTGTTGTGGAGGACGACCATCTGGTCGGCGGGGCCGGTAATGGCCGTGGGATCGCAGGCGGACTGAGACTTGGTGGTCCAGCCGTCGGCGAGGCCAACGCTGCCGGTGCCGTCGGCGTAATCATATTCATTCAGCGGGATGCTGGGGGTGGAGGCGTCGGGAGTGGCGGCGACGGGAGCGGCGGGCGCAGCTCCGGTAGGGGAAGCTGCGGCGGGGGGTTGGGCCGCAGGCGCGGGCTTCATCAGCTTTTCCCAGTCGGATTTTGGGGCATCGGTGCGGCCGAAGACGACGGCAACGGCGGCGCCGCCGTCGTGGAGCTTGCAGGAGACGATGCCGCGAACCGGCTGGTTGTGATAGATCGCGCTGAAGGTTGCGCCGCCGCTGGTGGAATCATGTGCGTCCTGATAAGCGGAGCCGATCTGCGGGCGGTTGCCGAAATAGGTTTCCAGATCGGGGAATGTAGACATCAGGGCAGCCTGCACGGAGGCGATATTGGGCTTCTGGGTGACAAGCGATTTTCCGGAATCGGTGGAGGCGGCAAGGCTGTAGCCGCCGGGGACATCCGCTGCGGCGGAGGTTGATGCGGGGGACGTTGCTGCGGGGGGCATTGATGCGGAAGGTGACGTGGTGGGGGGAGCAGCGTCGACCGATGGAGAGGATTTGTCGCAGCCGATTACCGAGAGCAGTGGGGCGAGGATTGCCAGAAGGGCGAGAGTGTGGATGCGGGGACGCGATTTTATTTTCGACATCGAGACGTTGGACATGATCCTCCTGAGAGTAAGGCGAGGATCATATCATGCGGAGAAGAGCGGCGGGGAGTAGAATGCTGATCCAGTTGGTGCAGACGCCTTGACAGGCACAGCTTCACATTCCGGACTAATTCATTGCCCATTCAGCCGCGGTTTTGACGGCCTGCAAGTTTTTTACCGTCAGTTCCCATTCGCCGAGGCTTAACTTCAGTTCACACACCATCGATTCCGCCAGCGTTAGGGCGACTTTCAGCTTATGCGGGGCCGATCCGGTACAGTCGCTCAGGAAATCCACAACTGCTTGATCTGAAGCTGACATAGGACACACCCTCTCCATAGAATAACGCGACGAATCACGAAAGCCTTCACGCTCCATGAAGGTTTGGAAATGGCAACAGTCGATAATGAAGCGTAGCGCGAATTACCGGGCAATCCACTGCTAAATCGCGGACAGAGACGATTGCCCACCGAACTGGAATGGACTTTGCCTGACAAACCTGCTAGAATGGAGCCGGTAAGTTCGACGACCGAGTCTCTCGGCACGAGCGCTGATAAACATCTCAGTTCCCGTCCTAAGTCTCTCCCTCGCTTTCCTACCAACGGGCCCCTTGGCCCACTTCCGGTGCGTCGCGGAATTATCGAGTCGGCGCAAAAGCCCTTTAGAGGAACTACCCATATGGGAAGCAAGTTATACGTCGGGAACCTGAGCTACAACGTCACAGGTTCGGAACTGGAACAACTGTTTTCGCCTCATGGCGCGGTGCAGATGCCGAAATTATCGCCGATCGCGAAACTGGCCGAAGCAAAGGCTTCGGGTTTGTGCAGATGGCCAGCGATGAAGAAGCCAAGGCCGCCATCGGCGCGCTGAACGGCAAGGAAGTCGGTGGCCGTGCCCTGACCGTGAACGAAGCCAAGCCCCGCGAAGAGCGGCCCCGTGGCGGCGGTGGCGGTGGTGGATATGGCGGCGGCGGCGGTGGCCGCAGCAAAGGCGGCGGCGGTGGATATGGTGGCGGCGGTGGTGGCCGCAGCCGGTATTGAATCGGCCGCCCCGTTCAGTCGAATCGCTAAAACATATCGGCGGTGAGGAGCAAGCGCCATGCTCACCGCCGATTTTATTGCCTCGCAAGGAGTTTCCATGCTGATGAATGCATCGCAGGTGCCGGGCATCGACGCGCGACTCGAAGAATTGCTCGCCAAGACCGGAGCGCGCGATCGTGTCAACATCGAAAAGCATCTGGCGGTGTGCGATGGAGAGGCTGATACCGCGCATGGCAAGCTCTGGCGGCGATTGGTTGTGAAGCTCGGGGAATTGGCGCCCAAGGCGATCAGCACCGTCGGATTGCAGGTGGTGCGGTTTTTCATCGCCGATGGAAAATACCGCATGCAGGTTTTCGCGCTGGAAGACAATCGCGATGGATCGCTCGCGGTCTATCTGCCGAACGTGTTGGCCAAGGCCGTCAGTGCGAAATTGCTGGTCAAAAATGGCGCCCAGTATTCACCCGCCAGTTCGCCCAAACATGTTCTTGCGATTGAGCAGATGGACGTGAATAACCCGTCGAACCCGCCGGATTTCGTCAAACATATGACGGGATGGAACCGAAAAGCGGTGAAGTTGACACTCCAGGCCAACGAACCGGACAGTCTTCAGGTGAGCATGATCGAAAGCCTGTGTGAACTGGCCGCCAGGCAATGGGAAGGCACGCCTCAATAGCTTCCTTTTGTGCTGTATCAGGCCAGTTGCGCTAAACTCTAGGGGTTGCCGAAGCGAGGTATTGAAACATTTCAAATTATTCCGCGAAGGAGTGCATGATGGATGAACAATCAGCTCAAGAGCAGCCTGCCCGCAGGACTGCCGAATCGACGAGCCAGGAAAATCCATCAGAGAAGGACCTGTCGCGGGAAATCGAGCGGACGGTGGCACGGGAGCCGCTGGATTTCGTGAAATGCGTGCGTGTATTCGGGAATTACTATCGATGTAACTGGTGGTCTCGCGCCGCCGTGCGCAGCAGTACCTGGACTATGCCTGGACGGGCATCATTGTGGATATCGTGCGCAAGAGCTGCTTCCTGAGCGCAACGATGAACGCCGGTGAACTCACGCTCAAAGAAATCGGTCCGGTTGGCGCGCATCGAAGAAATCTTGTCCGCGAGGCGTGAGAAAATAGTGTTCCCGCCCATGGTTGTATTCAAAGCGATTGAAGGAGACAGTCATGTATCAGTCAGATAAAGTTTTGAGAATGTACGCAGAGAGCGGTCTTCGAACCGTGGAAGATTGGGTCACGCTGGGTCGTGATTTAACAACCGGCGTCAAGCCCCGGCTTTCGACGATCAACCGGGGTTTGCCGGTATCGCTCTATAGCCGCGACCAGACGCAGCGGCGAACTCCGTCCCGAAGGCGTTCTGCCTTGACGAGCCATGGATAAGCCCATCGAGCCTGGCGGCCCAGCTCACGGTGAATCCACCGCCGCCATCCGCGATGCGATCTATCCACTGATCTTTTCCACCCGGCGGCGATCCAGTGCCGCCAATATTTTTTTTCGCGATCCCTCGCTGCAAAAGCTGGTGGAGTTCTTCGAGAACAAGGGGCTGCGGGCTCTTAAAGACGAGGACCAGAGCCGGCAGTGGTATGAAGATTGGATCGCCTTCCAGAAAGCTCACGGACTCTACGCCTCACTCCTCTCGCCAAAAAAATATTCCACGACTGGGAACGAATTCGACGTGCCCAGGCTCACCCGCTTCCTGGAAGTTTTCGCCTACTTCAGCCCCGCGCATGGGTACAGTCTGCAGGTGACGTTTCTGGGTCTCTTCGCGATCCTGATGGGATCGAATGACGCCTTGAAGCGTGAGGCTGTCGCGGCCCTGGAAAAAGGGGCGTTATTCGCATTCGGTATCTCCGAGAAAGAGCATGGTTCGGATTTGCTGGCGAGCGAATTCACCGTTGCCGCTGGCGAGCCGGGACGTCTGATCGCCGGCGGATCGAAATATTACATCGGCAATGCGAATTGCGCTTCGATCATCTCCATCCTGGCGCGAAAAGCGGATGATCGGCATGCAAATCGCGCCCGGCGGGCCACGCCGATTCTCTTCGCCCTGCGGCCGGCGCAGTCGAAGGGATTCGGACGAGCGCGGAAAATCGAGACGCTGGGCATACGCTCGGCGTTCGTCGGGGAATTTGAGGTCAAAGATCACCAGCTTCCCGAAGCCGATCTGATCGCCCAGGGAAGGGAGGCCTGGGACGCGGTGCTCGGCACCGTCACCCTAGGAAAATTCTTTCTTGGCTTCGGCTCGATCGGCATCTGCGAGCGCGCGTTTGAAGAAGCACTGGCGCATCTGACCCGGCGTGTGCTCTACGGCAAACCCGTCATCGATATGCCGCATATTGGATCGGCGGTGGGGCAGGCCTATGCGCGCCTGACGGCGATGAAATTATACGCCTACCGTGCGCTCGATTACGTGCAAGCCGCGAACGCGGATGATCGGCGGTATCTGCTCTTTTGCGCCGTTCAGAAGGCGCGGGTGAGCACCGAAGGCGTCAAGGTCATTTCTCTGCTCAGCGAATGCATGGGCGCCAAGGCGTTTGAATCGGACACCTATTTCGAAATGGCGTTGCGGGACGTGCAGTTGATTCCAAGCCTGGAAGGCAGCGTACACATCAACCTGGAACTGACGGCGCAGTTCATAGCTGGATATTTTAATGACGCCGATCTCAATCTGCCGGTTCTTGAATTCAACCGGGGACATGGGACCGGTTCGGAAAATATTTATCTGATGGGGGCCCGAAGCGGGCAAATCAATTCGATCAGGTTTCGCCGCTGTCTGGAGGCGTATCGGCCGCTGAAATCGGTATCGAACGTGCGCATTTTCGCCCGGCAGGCCAAGGCGTTTCGATTATTTGCGCGAAGCCAATCCCGTAGACCGGAGGCGAATGCGCAGACGGCCATTGCGTTGGGACAAGGCATGGCGACGATCGCGTATGGGCAATTGGTCGCGGAAAATGCTGTTTATTCCGGCGTGCCGCTGGAGATCGTTTCGGTGATCTTTCATCTGCTGGTCAACGACCTGAGCAGTTCGGCGCTCGCAATGGCGTCTTCCGACCATCTCAGCGCTTCAAGCCGCGTCTTGATCGAGCGCGTGGTGGCGATCCCCAGGACGACGAACGCACAGTGGGATTTCCTGTTGCAACGGGCCATGATGTCGGGCGTAGATGAGCCGACTTAACGGTCGGCATCAATCATGGTTGGGGCATCGGATCCGCCAAAGCAACCGGCGGGCGCCCCATTTCCACAAGCCATCTGAAATGCGAGCCTACCGCGGAGAACATTGTTTTGTGTTCCGCATACTTCAGGCCGAATTCGTTGCACGCTTCCTCGACCAGCTTCGACAGCGCCGGATAGTGCACGTGGCAAATCTTGTGGAAGAGGTGATGCTCGATCTGGAAATTCAGGCCGCCAAGGAACCAGCAAAGGATTGGGTTGCTCCTGGCGAAATCGACGGTGGTCTGCACCTGGTGCACGGCCCAGTCGGTTTCCATTCGCTCTTTGCCTTCGGCATCGTGGATGGGTATCGGGAAGTCAGCTTCCCCGACACAATGGGCCAACTGAAACACGACGCTCAGCACGACACCGCTGACAAAGGCGGCTCCGACATACACGAACAAGACGTCATACCACCGGTGCAGCAGCATCGGAATAACGAATGCCAATGAGGCGAATACAACTTTGCCGCCGATGAAAATGACCAGGTCCTTGCCTTTGGGTCGTGGAATTTTGTGCGTGCCAATGCGTCCTCGGGAGACCTGGTAGAAATCGTCGATCAAGTGCCACTTGATTGCCATGAAACCGTAGAGGAACCAGAGGTAAATTCCCTGAAGGCGGTGGATTTTCAGCCGTGGCTGTTGCGGCGAAAGTCTTCCCAGAAAACCGAGGTTGATATCATCATCCTGTCCCTCGATGTTGGGATAGGTATGGTGAATCGAGTTGTGCTTCCAATCCCACAGGTAGGAGCTGCCGCCCATCATGTCCAGGGTCAGCGCCATGATCTTGTTAACCCATTGCCGATTGGAATAGGCCCTGTGACCGCCGTCATGCTGAATATTGAAACCAATGGCGGCGATCGACAATCCCAGGATCACCGTCAGCGGAAGCACCGTCCACCAGCTTGAGGCGAAAAACAGAAGCAGCAGGTAAGAGCCAAAAAACCAGGCCAGGATCGTCGCCGTCTTGAAGTACATCTGCGGGCAATCGCGGCGGGAATGTCCGGTTCGTTCGAAATAGGCGTCGACTCGACGCCGCAATTCGCGGATAAATCGATCGCTGCCGGTGAATTTGACTTTGGCGGCATCTGCTTTGGACGCGGGAGCGCTGCCTGGAATCGCAAGTTGGATGGTGTCGGAAGGTACCTGGTTCATCGAATCTTCCTCACAAAGTAATTCGGCAGGGCAGGCGGAGTAGTGTGGGCCAAAAGAAGGGTCGCAAAACGCTACTTGTTAACGGATGTCCTGGCACGATTATATGCGTCCTGACGGCCCAAAACAACCGTGGGCACTCGCAAGCCCGTTAAATTATTGTCAACATCTATGAGATTCATGCTGCCAACGAATATTGTATCGGCGCAAATAGGCTTACGCGCCCACCATTTTGACGTTCAGCTTGCCGATGGAATCTCATATACTGTTCATTCGGGTTAAGCAACCCGATCATAGATCCAACTGAAGGGGTAGCGCGGCTCTGCCTCCAGTTTTCGCTCGATTTTTTGGGCCATTTCCTCGTATTGGCGAGGCAATCCGCACAGATATTCCTGGGCGCGGGCCGCCTTTCCGGAGACGCAGCGGTCCGCCACCCGCCAGGTCTTGAGGAGATGGTCGGCGATCGCCGCATAATCTCGGATCGTGTAGATGCGGGTGCGCTGCGCGACCGACGCAAAATGGTCGAAAAGAGATGGGTCTTTTCCGTCAAACATCAGTCGTCCCGGCATGGCGATGATTCGCCGCATCATGCTGCGAAACGTCAACAGCCCCCCCTCCGGGTCTTCGTCCATCACCCGTGACATGATTCGGGTGTAGAACGCCTCATGCCGTGCTTCGTCGCCGGCGATTTTGAGGCAAATCCGACTCAAATTGGCGTCACCCCGCGCTTCAGCCAGGCGGGCCACATTCGCATGGGACAGCTTCGTGGCGCGTTCCTGAAACGCCGTGTAAACCAGGCCGCCATAGAGATCGGGATACGCCTGGGGATTGAACCCATTGTTCAGCAAATGGTGAATGGTGACTTCCACCGCCCGCATGTCGACCCGTCCGGTGAGCCGGAGGTAGGCATTGAGCAGGTCTCCATGCCGATTTTCCTCCGCCGTCCATCCCCGCATCCATCGGGCCCAGGGGCAGTCGCTGGTGCCGGTAGGATCTTCCGCCAGGAGGTTCAGCGCTATCGAATAGCTGGGCAGCGCTTCCTCGGTGACCATGTCCGCGACCAGAACGACGAGAAGTTCGTCATCCAAATCTTTCGCATGGTCTTTGAATTGTTGCACCTGAATGACCCAATCGTCCGCGCTCAGATCGGGAAGGTAATCGCTCGGCTGCCAGGCCTCATCGATCGGCGAGAGGAGCAAATTGTCCGCCACCTCACTCTTGAGGCCTCGGAGCATTTCGATCTGAATTTGGGCGGGCGATTCTACCGTCATCTCCTCTTCCTTTGCCGCGCCGGGTCGGGCGCGTGTAGCCAACAAAAAAGCCGACGTAAACGAAGCCCCCCCATTGGCTTTCGTTTACGTCGGCTTACTTATTGGTTGGCCTCCTGGCAGTGCCAGGTTGCCCATCATCTTGTCGTCCGGCGATTCGATTTTAGGCCTATCCTCGAGCCCGCTGCTGGGCCTCGAAGCTAAAGAATCGTAACACGAATGTAGGCGCAGAACAACGGCGCTGCTCAGTTTTTTTTCCGGCCTGGAATTTTATTCCACGCTGTTTTGGAGATGCCCCGCGCAAGTTGAAAAACCTGCACTATCGTACCCGTGGTGAAAACCTGCACCACCGGCCCAGTCGTCGTTTCAACCTCCGCGGCCGCCTCGCAACACCTTGCAACGTAAATGAGAATTGATCCGACCGGAGGTATAATACAAGCCAAACACCGCGTTGAACGGAGGCGTCGCTTCGCCGGCGACGTTTGGCGATGATGACCAAAGGAGAAATCGAAGCCCTGGTTTGCGAGGGATTGGGCCAGTTTGAACAGCAGTACATGGGACGCGGACCCAAGGAGATCCGGGCTCATCTAATCGATGATCTGCTTGTCGTTCGTCTCAAGGGCGTTCTAACCGCGGCCGAACAGCAACTGGTCAAGACATTACCCGCAGAGAAGGGAAGAGACCTTCTCAAGCAGGTGCGAACGCATCTGGTTGAAACCGCCAGGCCGCGCATGGAAGCTATGATCCAGGACGTCACCGGCATAAAGGTCATAAGCCTTCATCACGATATCAGCACCATTACCGGCGAAGAGGTGATCTTGTTCACCCTGGCCTCGGCATCCGTTTTCCGCGAGACAAAAAAACGATGACCTCGTTGCCCCGCGCGATAACCCAAATCAATCCCGCACGCCCAGGGCCAATACCCGCTTAAGCACTTTGCCCGTCGGAGAACGAGGAAAATCCTTCACAATCCGCATTTCCCGCGGCGCCTTCCACTGCGCTAGGCCCTGCCGGCGGCAAAATTCGCGAAGGTCTTCCAGGGTTGGAGTGCTTCCTTCCCGCGGAATAATGAAAGCCAGCACGACTTCCCCCCGGCTCGCATCCTTCTTTCCCACCACCGCGGCCTCCGCCACGCCGGGATGAGCCATCAGAATCTGCTCGATCTCGGTCGGAGCCGCCTTCTCGCCGGCGATTATGATCAAATCCTTTCTGCGTCCGGTGATGTGAAGAAACCCCTCGGCGTCGAGCACCCCAATATCGCCCGTCTTGAAATATCCATCCGGGGTGAACGACGCGGCGTTTTCACCAGGAAGATTAAAATACCCCTTCATCACCATCGGGCCCTTCACACAGATTTCGCCCGGCTCTCCCGGAGGCACAGCCTTCCCTTCATCATCCAGAAACGCGACTTCCATGCCCGGAATCGTCTTGCCCACACTGCCCCGCTTTTGATGCTGTGGCGTGTTGACGGAAATCGCCAGGCTCGTCTCCGTCATCCCGTAGGCTTCATGCAAAGTCACGCCAAACCGGGATCGAAACGCTTCATAAAGAGCCGCCGGCAACGGCTCACCCCCGCTGATCATCGCGAAGATCGTCTTGAAATCGTCAGCCGAGGCCTCTTTGAGCCGGGCCATCGCCGCGAACATGCTCGGCACGCCCAGCACGAGCGATATCCCATGCTCTTTGATTGCCTTCACCGCGCCGAGCGGACTGAATCGCGCCATATAAACCGCCGTCGCTCCTAGTTGGATCGGCGCCAGCATCATCGCGATCATTCCGAAGACGTGAAACAGCGGGATGATCCCCAGGAATTTGTGCCGGGTCTGGAAATCCATGTAAGCGATGGCCGCATCCACGTCGCTCTGAAGGTTGCCGAAAGTCAGCGGCACACCTTTGGGCAATCCGCTGGTACCGCTCGTGTACATCAGCACTGCCATGGCGTCCGTGTCCGTGGATGGAAAGGGTGGCAGCTCTGCCCCCGCGGTCGGCGCAGGTGCCGGTGGAAGCCGCGTCAGATCGATAATCTTCAATCCCGTCTTTTTCACCGCACCGGCAAGCTGTGGAATCGTCACCACAGTGTCGATCCCGCTGTCCCGAATGCAGTGCCCGATTTCAGCCCCGCCCAGCAAAAAATTGATCGGAACCACCGCCTTGCCGGCCAGAAGCGTTCCATAAAAACTGGCGACGAATCCCCTTCCCGACGGCAGTAGCAACCCGACGCGCGGAAGATCCGTCTGCGATGAAATATATTTCGCGAATCCCGCCGCCATCACCGCAAGTTGTCTGTAGCTGCATTCGCCCTGGTCATCGATGATGGCCAAGGCCTCCGGTTGACGCTGGGCGTGAAGGAACAGGGATTCTATCAGCATCAAGTTGTCCCGCGCCATCATACCAGCGCGCGGGACATCTTGGGCCGGTCAAAAGGCCGGAATCAGCCTTCGCCCATGGGGATGGCTTCCACGAGAATGATTCCCCCCAGAATTATTCCCCCGGAAATGCCCCCGCCGCGATTGGCCCGGATGCCGCGGATTCGTCGCCGCCGGATGCGGGGCATGCTGATGACGCTTCGGCTGAGGCTCGATATTCGGGCTTTCCATTCGAGTCGCCTGTTGAACTTGAGGCATGGGTCTTTGCGCGTGCTTTTGCGCCGGCCTCTGCACCACTCCCTTCGCCGTCTTAACCGGAATCTGGCATCGAAGGAGCTTTTCAATTGCCTTCAGATTCGGCATTTCCTCGGCATCGCAAAACGAGATCGCCGTACCGCTGGCGCCTGCGCGGGCGGTTCTGCCGATGCGGTGAACATAAGTTTCCGGCTCGTGGGTCAGATCATAATTCACAATGTGCGTGATCCCATCCACGTCGATTCCGCGCGAGGCGACATCCGTAGCGATGAGGAGACTCGTTTTGCCCTTGCGGAAATTCTGCAGCGCCCGCTGCCGCTGGTTCTGGCTCTTGTTGCCATGAAACGCCTCGGAGGCGATTCCCATTTCGTGCAGCCGGCGAACCAGCCGATCCGCGCCGTGCTTGGTACGCGTGAAAACGATCGCCCTGGAAATCGGCAAATCGTTCACCAGTTGCGCCAGCAGCCCGGGCTTTGTGGCTCGATCGACGAAATAAACCGACTGATCGATCCGCTCCGCCGTGGACGAGGCCGGGGAGAGCTGTACCGTCGCCGGATCCCGCAAAATCGAACCCGACAACTGCCGAATCTCCGGCGGCATCGTCGCCGAAAAAAGCATCGTCTGCTTCCGAGCCGGTAAACCGGCAATAATTTTTCGAATATCGCGGATGAACCCCATGTCCAGCATTCGATCGGCTTCATCCAGCACGAGAATCTCGACGCTGCGCAAATCCGCTAATCGCTGTCCGAGCAGGTCGAGCAGCCGTCCCGGCGTCGCGACCAGAATATCCACTCCCCGCCGAAGCATCTCCGCCTGCGGCCCAACGCCCACGCCGCCGTAAACGACGGCATATTTAAGCCCCACATGCTTCCCGTAAACGCGAAAACTGTCGCCAATCTGCGTAGCCAGTTCGCGCGTCGGACAAAGCACCAGACATCGCGGCCGTGCCACGCCGCCGCCTTGGGCAACGCTCGACAGCCGATGCAAAATCGGCAGCGCAAACGCCGCCGTCTTTCCCGTGCCCGTCTGGGCACAACCCAAAACGTCCCGCCCGCGCAGCGCGTGTGGAATCGCCTGCGCCTGTACCGGCGTGGCAATCGTGTATCCTTCTGAAACAACGGCGCGAAGAATCGGCGCCGACAATGACAATTCACTAAAACTCAAGGAAATATCCTTTGGTAAACGTGCGTACCAAAGGGTCAACGGCAGACGCCGAAATAAGGACCAGTCAGTGCGCTACAACCGAGCTCGTTACGTCCAGTGTCTATACCGTTAAGGTGAGATTCTGAGAGGGATCGAGACAGGATGTTGTACAGGGAGTATATCGGATAAATGCGCCATGTCCAATACCTCCCCGGAATTATCGCTCTTTTGCGCCAATCCCGAGACTTTAGGGTGGCGTTGTCATGGCGCGCTTTGTAGACTGACCCAACACGACACTCCTGCCGCCCCTTCACATTTGAACTGGTGAATCGGTTGCCCGATTGCCGTTTGGCGCGGGCTCTTCTTCGACTTCGCGCCTTCGGACCGTTTCTAAACGTCCTTGTCCCTCACTAGGAGCGCAACATGTTTCTCGGAACCATGGGCTGGATTGTTTTGGGTCTCATCTTCGGGTTCATCGCCAGCAAATCTCTTAATATTAAAGATGACGATCCCAAGATGGGCATTGCAATGGCCGGCGGAGCCGGACTGGTCGGCGGCTGGCTCTATAGCCTTTTCAGCGGAGCTGAAGTAACTGGTTTCAACGGCCACGCCCTTATGTTCGCCGGTTTCGCGGCAATCGCCGTGCTAATCGCCTGGCATTCGCTTCGGCATCATTCGTTTTCGAAGTATTGAGCTGGAAGACGATCCAGGAATGACGGCAGAAATTACTTTTTACGATTATCGTGTTGCTTAACCAATTGCTCCAAATCATCGGCTCGCTGTTTCAACTGGAGAGCTTCTTCAGCCAGTTGCCGGGAGCGCGCCACCAATCGACCGGCACTCTTACGCAGTTCCGTAATAACCACCTTCGCCTGCAACCGATCGACGTCTTTGGCCATGCAACGATCATAGCTCGACGTTGGCCGCCGGCAAACGGGATTTGAAAGAAGGCAAATTTATGAGCAAAAAACTCTATGTCGGAAATCTGAACTACCAGACCAGCAGCTCGGATTTGCAGCAATTATTCGCGGCACACGGAGTCGTGAACAGGCGCAAATCATCGACGATCGCGACACCGGCCAAAGCAAGGGTTTTGGCTTCGTAGAAATGGAAAACGAAGTCGAGGCCCAGGCGGCCACGGCCGCGCTCAACGGCAAGGAGCACGCCGGCCGTACACTGACAGTAAGCGAGGCCAAAGCCCGCGAGAACCGCAGCGGCGCCTTCGGCGATGGCCGCAGCGGCAAAGGCGCCGCCAGCGGCGGCGGACGCAGCCGGCATTGACGCCATATCTCGGGCCAAAGAGACTTGGAAATAGGCTCGACCGCAAGGTTTGGACTCAACGCACCCGGCAGGACTCGAACCTGCAACCCTCGGTTCCGAAGTTATTCCGTTAAGCCAGAAACGCTTGCGAATACGAGCGTTACGATTTGTATAGATTACATATTTTTACATGTTTTTCAAGCGTTTAGTACGTGTTTAGTACGGCAATGACGCATCGAACATTGCGATTGGCGCAATAACGATTATAAATCATGGACATGTTAAAGGCTGTCAAGCGCGGGTAGAATTGATCTGATTCTTCCCACTACCCACGGCAGCACATTGGGAATTGCGCCGCGAAGTTGGTCTCGCCAGAACTCGCGTTCTGAGATTAACTGGTGTCGCTGTGGACCCGTCAGCAAACGTCGAATCGCGCTATCTGTATTCGTCGCCGCTGAGGTGATAACGGTTTGCGCGAATAGGAGCCGCTGTCGCGTTGTGTCCTTTGCGGATTCGCAGGCAGCGGCCAATATGTGAGGTAAGTTAACCCTCCATCGATCGTCAGCCTGAGCTTGGAGTTCCGCAAGAGATTCCAAAAACAGCTCAAGGGCATGCTGTACCAAGCCATTGAACGTTTTTTCTCGCCATTCCTGTTGCACAAGCAAATTCCACACCTCATCCCGCGGTGCTAGTCCCTGGATTACTTGCGATCGCAAGACACCGGACACGAAAACTTGGTCGCTTTCATTGCGATCACTGAGTTGGCGTAGCGCGTCAATCAGGCTATTCGGTTGGGTGTTAACATCCCGCGCCTGCTTTGAAAATTCGAGCAGTTTCTTTGTCGATTCATCTTGCGTGATTTTCGTCCATGCGTCGACAACCTCCCCCACTCCGGCGTCAAAGCCATAAACGCAATGGTCAGGGGACTTTGCGGACGCCGGGAACATCGTCAAATTGCTCCTGGCTAACCCAAGACCGATGGGATCTGACGGGGCCTTTTCATCCGTTGTGCCGAGCGCCTTTATCATTTTTTCCAACGCGCGCTGTAGCAGCGAGAGCAATTTCTGATCTGCGATCGCTCCAACACGGCCATGTAATTGACACTGCAAGGCCAATATCCATGTGGGCGAAAGAAATTTCGTAGCGCATGCAAAATCGGACAATTCCAATCGCGGATGTATGAGGTCCGCGCCGATGGTGGACCAATGGATAGACTCCGCAATAAAGGTCTCGGTAAGCTTGTTCGCAAGCTCTTGATTCGTGGTGAGAACCGATTCCACTCGGTCCGCGAGCCACCAGCTGAACACGGCGAGCCGTTCCGAGTTGGGGCCTACGCCCTGACAGGAGAAATGGTCGAAATAATGGCGAGCGAGAATGGAGCGGCGCTGCAAAAGTGCTGGCCAGCCTATTGCACTGCCATCAGTCGGAGCAATCGAAATAAATTGGGCGATTTCGAGACATAAATTTTCGACCGCATCCGCAGGAACCAATTCAGCGAGTTCGATAAACACCAGACAGGCAGCGTCGCCAGCATTTCGCGGGTCTGCTCCTCGTGGATGCTGCGGATACCCTCGGGGTGCAGGTCCTCGGCGCTGATCGTGCCGACCTCAATGGCCTGTTCGGTCGGCTCCGGGAACGTCGTGCGGAAATCCCATTTAAGCCGTAACGTCAAACCGTCGGCCCGAACGGAAGGCGGCTGGATGGCCGGGCCTTCCGTTCTTGCCCGCGATTCTGGCGGCGAGGCATTTGCCCTGCTCCAGTCGATCTGGAACTGCTGCGGATCAAAACTTCGCCCGCTGTGGCCGCGACGTGTCACCGGCTCAAAGCCTGTGACGAGCCGGCGAATTGTTCGGCCAGTTCCTCAGAAAGCCTGCGGGTATCTGGATTCGCCTGGATCGTCCACGCCTTCTCATTGGCACGGTAAGTGAAGCCATTGTCCTTGAGCGCTGCCAAAACGTCCTCCGACGGCTTTTCCTTGAAGGTAAAGACGCGCTGTTTGAAGCGGCGGTTCTCACCCATTTCAAAGGTCGCGGTGGACACGATTGCCTTGTATGGATCGCCCCAATTCTTGGCTTCCGGGTCGGCGGACGTGATGACTTTGCCATCTTCCGTCACCGGCGGTCCGTCGATATAGGCAGGACGCGCTATCGGCAGTGGCGCGGTTTTTCTGTTCGGTTCTGCTATCGCCGTGGCGGTAGCGCTGGTTTCGATTTGTGCGGCCTCGCGGGCTGCGTCTTTCTTGCGTGGCATAAATCCCCCTTGGGTTGTAGTTGATGAATTCCGCCGGAAAAGGTGACGGAAAAACCAGCATGCCACGAAATCGTTGATAAATCGTAAACGCACCACGGAAAAATGATCACGGCATCCGCTGTGTCGGATTGGCACAGATTTGCCTATGATATTCGGGTCCGTACGTCGTTTAGACGACAGGACGACAATTTGAAATTGACGCGCGAGCGTCAAGACGCTGCTTCAGACTAAACCGCCAAAGTTTGAAACGAAGAGGCAGTGCCTTGAGCCGCGCCCCGATTGGGGCGTCGGCCAAGGTACGTTCTTCGTAGGCCTTGGCGGGCCTTGTCTGAGCGGCCTTGGTTCGACGCTCTTTTATTTCGGGGCATCGTCATGGCTGAACAGAACATCCCAGATCTCCCACTTCCGGCTGAAAAATGGCAGCAATTGATGGAGACGCTCCAGCTGCCACCGCAGCAAATCCGTATCGTGGAACTGATTCTGCGCAATCACTGCGACAAGCAGATTGCCGCGGCGCTGGCCTCAATGATCAAACGTCGCCAACGATCATTACGAGTGCCAGCGGCATTTCCGTGTCGCCATCCCAGCAGTTGACGATCACGTACCTTAGCGGCACCGAGGTAGCGGGTCCCGGATTTTCGCCTGTCGATGCTCAAGGCAATACGAATTTCGCCGCCAACGATGGGACGGGGAACGGATTCGGTGTGTTTCCCAGCTTCTACATGCCGTCGGCGGAGTATCCGATTTATTTGTCGGAGTTGGTTGGAACATTCGCGGACTCCAGCGGCGATATCGTCGGCACTCCATTCCCCATCGGATTGTCGGCGACGGTAACGGTGCCAAGTGGCGCTTCGCAATTGCAACTTGGCGTGAATGACGATGAGTACAGCGATAACAGCGGCTTTTTCGACGTGCAAGTTTCCGGCACTGCGGTTCCGGAACCTGCCTCGCTTAGTGTTTTGGCCTTGGGCGTTCTTAGCCTGATGGCCCGTCGTCGCCGAACAGGATTGGGCGCGTCTATCGTTCGCGTCTGATTTTTGGAATGCGTCAAGTTGTTGTACGCGGCATGGCCAAAATGGGAAATGGTTAACCTCTCTCGCCGCGAATCCAGTCGGCTGCCCGCTGGGCATGCCCGGCGGCGGAGACAACCAGTTTCTTATCGGATTTCAGTTGTTTGAGCCATCCGGCAAGGTATGCGGCCTGATTCTCAATCACCGTCGGCTGGATCCCGGCGTACGAACACAGAAATGCTGAGGACATTTCCGCGACAAGCTCCTCCTTGCCGTAATCAGGTGAACCGAACGGCTTGGGATTGGTGTCCAGCTTCCGATTCAGCCGTGAGCTATGCCCGGTCGAATGGGAAAGCTCATGAAACAGCGTCGAATAGTATTCCTCCGCCGAAGCAAAACGGGTCCGCTCCGGCATGTGGACGGTATCGAGGGCAGGACGATAAAACGCCTGCTGTCCGCCGTCATGTCCGACGGCTGGCCCGCCGACATATCCAGCGGCGATCTGCTCGGCCGCTTCAATCGGTTGGAAGTCGATCGGCTCAAATTTCACCGCGTCGGGAATCTCGATGCCGTCAACCTGCTCGGCATTGAACACGTTGTAATACCGCATGACCGGCACGGTGGTCGGCTGGCCAGTCTCCTTGTCGGTCGTTTCGTACTGCTTCCAGAAAACGACCATCGAAGATTTCTCGCCCTTCTTGACCATTCCGCCACGCTCCTTGGCCTGGTTAAACGTGAGCCAATAAGACGAGCCGTACCCCTTGGCAAAAGCCGTGAACGCCAGCAGGAAGACATTGACGCCGCGGTACGGTTTGCCAGTGTTGAGATTCTTGGGATACCCGGCCTTGGATCGTCCGAGGATTGGTGAACGCCAAGGGACAACGCCAGCTTCCAGCATGGCGACAATCTGGTCGGTGACGGATTGATAGAGATCGAACGATGACATAACGCACACTCCTTCCAAAAAACTTAGTGACCGAAGGTCTTTGGGTTGTGGACCAACCACACACCCGCCTCAGCCTCGATGGGGGAAGGGAATGGCAGCGACCGTGGCGCAGCAGTCAGGGGCGAAGCCCCGGAAGGTGGAGCGGCCCGGAGGGAGGGGACCCTTGGGGAGGGACCTTGACGGCGAGCAGCGGTCGCTAAACTGGGACCCCGAGTCTGAGCGGGGATTTCCGCGAAGGCGTGCGCAACTGGAGCGAGACCCGACGCATCAGATTCGGTCCGCCAGCGAAGGGGTGCGGGGAGGTTCCCTGCGGGGCATCAGTTTATTGACGACTTCTCAGGTGATTGGTGGTAAGCGGAGTAGAGCTAAATGCAATGGCAGCCATCCTCACCGTCGAGAATCTTTCCAAGAGATACACCATTCGCCATCAACGCCAGGAGCGTTACACGGCCCTGCGCGATGTGCTGGCAAACAGCGTTAAACGTGCAGTGAAAGGGCTCGTTCATCCGGGAGCTGATCGCGACCGGCAGGTGCGGGAAGAATTCTGGGCGCTCAAGGACGTAACTTTCGCCATCCATGAAGGAGACCGCCTGGGCATCATCGGACGAAATGGCGCGGGCAAATCGACGCTGTTAAAGGTCCTGTCGCGTATCACGGAACCGACGGCCGGGCGCATCACGATCAGAGGGCGCGTCGCCAGTTTGCTGGAGGTGGGAACCGGCTTCCATCCCGAACTGACCGGAAGGGAGAATATCTTTCTCAACGGGGCCATACTCGGCATGAGCCGCGCAGACATTAAACGCAAGTTCGATGAGATTGTCGACTTCGCCGGCGTGGCGAAGTTTCTGGACACACCGGTCAAGCGCTATTCCAGCGGCATGTATGTCCGCCTCGCATTTGCGGTCGCTGCCACCCTCGAGCAGGAGATTCTGATCGTCGACGAGGTATTGGCCGTCGGCGACATTCAGTTTCAGAAAAAATGCCTAGGCAAGATGGAAGAAATCGGCAACGCAGGGCGCACGGTGATTTTCGTAAGTCACAGCATGCCGACGATCACATCCCTGTGCAACCGGGCGATTCTCTTGGAATCAGGTATGGTGCTGAAGGATGGACCCACCTCAGAAGTGGTGATGCACTATTACACAAGCGGGCAGTCATCACCGGCCAGCGCCGATTTCACCGGTCGGCACGTCGGCGACAGGTTTGTCCCCTTGCTGAAAGGCGAAATAAAGAATGACAGGGACGAAGTAGCCCTGGAAATTGATATCGCCGATCCGGTCGTGGTTGAGATGACGTTTGAAGTCCTTCGAAACGATGTCCCTGCGCTGGTGTCTAACTTCCATTTCTACACGGCGGGCGGGGAATGTGCCTTCGTCACCCACGATACGCGAAAGTTACGCTTCGAAAAGGGCATCTTCGTCTCACGCTGTGCAATTCCGGGTAACTTCCTCAACGAGGGCAGCTACTTTGTGAGGATCGCGATTTCCTCGTTCGACGAAGGAATCACAGTTCATTGCGACGAAAGGAACAGTCTTTCGTTCAACGTGGTCGATTCGCGCGAAGGGACGGTCACCAGGCCTAATCACTCCCATCCAATCCCCGGAGCGGTCCGACCCTATCTGGAATGGGATTTGAGGAAACAGTGAAGCGCGGATGCGTCTCGCAATTATGCCTCGATGTCGCCAATTGCTCCAGCGTTATGCCGTTTTCCTGAACAGCATGGTGTACGCGCTACCTTTGCCTTCTATGTTCTCGATTGGCCTGACCAACCGAGCGAGTCTATGCCCAAACTTCCGCAGTTCTCGGTTGAGCAATCCGGGCTGGGGGTAAAGGTTTGAAAAGAAGAAAACCCATCCAAACAAATTGCACGCGCAAGTCCCTTCGTCCAGTGTGGTCATCATTTCCAGTTGCATTCCGGCAGAGGCCATCGTCTCGATCAAAACTCGGGGAGGGATCAGCATCAAATGACGCGGCGCGTCAAGATGCGGCCAACGCCGTCGGAGAGTTTGAAACTGAAAGCTGTTCGGATTGGGCGCGGCCAGGACAAGAATTCCGCCAACATTCAATCTTTCATTGGCTGCCCGCAAAGTCACCCACGGATCGGGTAGATGCTCGATCACGTGCCACATGGCGATCACATCGTATGGCTTCTTCGTCCTGAGTGCGCCGACCACATCGGTGGTGTTCTCAGTAGGGATTGATTGCGTTTAGTATAGGGCGCTCCCGGTCGTGTCCTGGTTCATAGGGATAGCGTTGGTTCCGAACGCATGGCGGAGCAGGTAGGCGCACAGATCCTCCGGAAGTTTCAATTTTATTTTCAATCGCTGAATTCGCAGCCGGATGGAATTGTTGTTCCAAGGCTTTTTACGCCTGTTGAGAAACACATACGGACTGGTGCTTCGCCGTCGCAGCACCGTCATGAGTTTCCGCATGGGCAGGCTCAGGTAGATGACGCGGGGCTTCTGCACTTTGTAGGCGGTCTTGTGTTCGGTCAGCACCCACCGGTCTTCTCGCACCTGCTCCCATGTCAGCGTCTGGGCTTCCTTCGGCCGGCAGCCCGTCTGCTGAAGGGAGAAGAGCAGTTGCTTGAAATCATGGGCGGAATTCCTCATCAGGGCGCGGTATTCTTCGTCGGACATGAATCGTTTTCGGGTCTTGGCCCTGGGGCATTTCATCCCCTGCAGCGGGTTGCGGCTGAGAATGCCTTCCTCGCAAGCCCAGGCGAAGGCCCGGTGAATCGAGCGGCGGGCGTTCCGCTGCGTCGTCTGGTTCCATCCCTTCTCGTCGAGCCAGCGGGTCAGGTGAATGGGTTTGAGTTCGATCACCGGCAGATAGCCGGAATGCTCGGAAAATGTCTGGCCATACCAGAGATAGTTACGGTTGGTGTTTTCGCTGAGGTGAATCTTGCTCCAGGCGAGAAACGCTTCAATGACGTCGGCCACGCGGGCGGTCGTGCCTTCCGGCTTCTGCGGACGCTCCGCCGCCAGCTCATGGAATTTCTGCTGGGCCTGCTTCTTGTTCTCCCGCCCTTCAGCCAGGCGGATGCGCTTTCCGCCAATGGTGATCATCCACCAGCCGATATCCTTACGGAACCAGATTTTGTTGGGACGCGACATTGCCAAATCTCCGGTCAAAAGGCCTTTGGAAAAAGGCTCGACCGCAAGGTCTGGCACTCGCGGCCCTCAGCTGATTTTTTTCAGCGAGGGCCTGAGTTTAGTACGGAGTTTAGTACGGAACGGTGGTCTACAGGCACAAGGACCGTCGTAAGTCCTTGTCACTCCTAATGCACCCGGCAGGAGTCGAACCTGCAACCCTCGGTTCCGAAGACCGATGCTCTGTCCAATTGAGCTACGGGTGCGGCGCTTTGCGCGATCGCAGAGCAGTGGAAAGTAGAGCAGTAGAGAAGAATCCAGTCAATCAGTAGCGAAGAACCCAGTCACTCAGGCTGACGGCGCTGCAGGCGGCGCTTCGGAGCCCGGTTCATCCCCCGTTGCGTCGGGCGAATCCGTCACAATCGTCGTCTCTGTCATCACTGTCGCCGTCACCGCGCTCAGCGCCGGCTCCAGTTCCTCCTCCGCCTGTTCCAGGTAAACGTCGTCAAGCTCCGTCGAATCCACTTCGCTGCGCATCAGATAATAAATGATGGTATTCGCGGAAAAATAGAGGCTCAGCGCGAACGCTCCGAGGAACGAAACAAGCAGCATCACCCAGCAATTGATAAAAAATGCCCCGATCGATTGCCCTGCCGACAGCGCCTGGTAATTGGATGCAAACGCCAACCGTCCCGTGTTCGCGGGGCCCGGCCACATTGTGTCGAGCAGATAGGCCCCGTTGTCTGCCGAGATCACCAGTCCCATCCCGACGAAATGATGCGTGAGGACCAGCGTCAGCCAGATGAACATCCGCACAAACAGATAGGTTGCCGCTCCATACGCCAGCGCCACCAGCGAATAAAAAAGCATCCGCCAGGGTCGGGCATACACGTAGCTGAAGCTCCGGCTGATCGCGTCAAAACTGTCCGACCCCTCGACGGCAATCGTCGGATACATGAGGTTAAACCCGCCCGCCGTCCCCAGCAGCACCAGCGTCATCACGAATCCAGCCAGCAGCGCGATAAAGAAGAGCGCCCCAACCACGATCGGCCCCAG
The DNA here is from genome assembly GCA_963755915.1 of uncultured Phycisphaerales bacterium. Lineage (GTDB taxonomy): Bacteria > Planctomycetota > Phycisphaerae > Tepidisphaerales > Tepidisphaeraceae > PALSA-1353. The sequence continues at coordinate 1,346,377 of CAVWLP010000003.1, read as the reverse complement.
GAACGGTATGTTGCCGATGATTGATCCGATCGCCACGATCAGCCCGATCACCACGATGATCGCCAGCGGAATCACCGGCGCCGACGCAAACGACAGCAGCTTCCCCACCGCGAAATTCATCGCCTGCCTCAGCGAAATCTTCTCATCCCGCGCCACGTGCACCGCCGCGATTCGGCTGATCGCTCCCCCAAACAGCGCCCAGGCGAGCAAAAATATCGCCGCGAAAATCACGAAAAATATGGTGTGATGCCACCCCAGCCAGATCGGACCCACCGCGAAAAAGTTATACAGGTGGTCCTTCACTCCCCCCGGCGCCAGCCAATCGTTCCCCTTCACGCCGTCCACCACCAGGGAAAGCTCCCGAATCTCAAATTCAAAAAATGTGATAAACAGCCCGTTCCCCTCGACGGCTCGAACGGAAGTCCATTGCGTGTCCGCCGCGCCGTAGGCATCGAAGATCGCCCCCTTCCGCTTGGACAGGTCCGTATACTGCGCCTTTGCCGCCGCCACTTCCGCGTTGCGCTCCTCGTCGATTTTTTCTTTCACCTTGTTGAGGTAGTTCCCCTTGCGCGCTTCCTCCAGCACCCGCGCGTGATAGTCGTCGGATGTTTCTGTGCTCTGCTGCGGAATGATCTGATAGGTAATCAGGGTCTGCGCGTAGGTCTCGTCCATCGCCTCGCGCGTCTGCTGTCGCCAGACCGGGAGGGTGGTCTGGTCGGTGCCGTCGAGGATCGCCTGGTATTCTTCAATCTCCCCTGGCAGCGCGCGCCGCGCAGGGGCCAGAATCCGTCCAGAATCCTGCCCCCAAAATAAATGCTCATCAGCAGCGCCAATCCCAGCAGTAGTTTCGTCGGGTGGATTGCAATCCGAAACGATCGAAAAATGTGCGTGAATGGAAGTGTCTGACGCCAGTCGATCCCGCGAATTATCTGCCCTTCGTCCGCCATCGGCCCGAAGCTCCTTTCCATTGCATCGCGCAAAGCCGGCCCACTAAAAACGATCCCGACCGCGCGGGCGCATTATAGTGTCCCCCCCACAAGGTTCAAATTTCGCACCCACAACCCGTTACGCGCCTCCCAACTGGATGAAAGCATCCTGCTCAACGGCCTCCGGCCGGCGCGGTGTACCGCTCCTCGCCTCCGGCTGCGGTTGGCAACTCGCAACTCCCCCAGCCTTCCAGTACAAATCCCCCTTCATGATCGATCCCTGGTTGATGCTTGGCGCCGCCGCTCTGCTGCTTCGCGCCGCCTTCGCCGTCTACGCCGCCGGGCTCTCTCGATCCAAGAACACCGCCTCCACCCTCTTTCGCTCCGTCGTCGAAATCGCCTTCGGACTCCTCGCCTGGTGGGCCATCGGAGCCGCCATCCACGGCTCCTGGCAGGAAATCGCCCACCCCGTTGGCTCCGCCTCCCTCTTTATCGCCGCCACGTTTCTGCTCCCTCCGGCTGTTGTCTCGGGGGCGACGATCGAACGGTCCCGATCCGTTGTTCCTATCGCTGGCGCTCTGCTTTTGCCCGGGCTCCTCACGCCTATTCTCTGGAAAATCCTCCAGTCCAATTGGCTTGTAACCAATGGCTTCATCGACGAAGCCGGGGCAACCTTCATCCACTTCTCCGCCGGCTGCGCGGCGCTAGTGGCTTGTATTGCCGTCGGTCCGCGAATCGGAAAATACAACCGCGACGGCTCCACCAACGCCATCGTCGCCCACAATCTCCCCCTCGCCACCGTCGGACTGCTACTCATCTTCATCGCCTGGCTCCCGTACGTCGCTGGATATGCGTCCGCCAGCCCCGCCGACGCCGCGCTCAACGCCTCCCTCGCCGCCGCCGCCGCGGTTGTCGCGGCTTTCATCTACTGCGCCATTCGCTACGGCAGACATGACATCTTCCTCGTCTACGCCGCTCTCCTTGGCGGACTCGTCTCCATAACCGCCGCGCCGGATCTGCTCACTCCCTCCCGCGCCGTCTTCACCGGCGCAGTCGCCGGCCTGATTATCCCCTTCGCCGTCGTCAAGCTCGACATGAACTTCCACGTCGACGACCCGGCCGGCGGAATCGCCATCCACGGCATCGGCGGGCTCCTGGGCGCACTGGCCATCGCCCTCCTCCAGCCCGGCAGCTTCTCCCAGCGCTTCGACCATCTCGGCGCTCAGCTCGTTGCTCTGATCATCGTTGCTGTCATCACCCTCACCGCCGCGGGGGGTGTTTTCTTTGGTCTGAAACTGGTCACGCGCATCCGCTGCTCCGAAGCGGATGAGTTTGAAGGGCTCGACCTCTCCGAGTATGACCTTAACGCCTACCCTGATTTTCAGCAGACCACTATCAAGAGTTACCATCTGCGCGAGATGTAAATTATGGCATTAGAAGTCGGCATCGTCGGTCTCCCCAACGTCGGCAAGAGCACCATCTTCAACGCGCTAACGGCGGCCGGGGCGCTCGCCGCCAACTATCCGTTCGCGACCATCGAGCCTAACGTCGGCGTCGTCTCGGTTCCGGATGAGCGGCTGAAAATCATCAACCAGTTCCAGGAAACCGAAAAAATCATCCCGGCCGCGCTGCGCGTCGTCGATATCGCGGGCATCGTCCGCGGCGCGAGCACCGGCGAGGGGCTGGGGAACAAGTTCCTCTCCCACATCCGCGAAGTCGATGCCATCCTCCACGTCGTCCGCTGCTTCGAAGGCACCGACATCATCCACGTTGAAGGCACCGTCGATCCGATCCGCGACATCGACACCATCGACACCGAGCTAGCCCTGGCCGACCTGGAAACCGTCGAGTCCTCGCTAGACAAATCGATCCGCCTCGCCCGCAGCGGGGACAAGGAAGCGACCATCAAGGCCGACCTCCTCAAGCGCGCCAAGGACGTTCTCGATCAGGCCAAGCCTGTCCGCTCGCTCGATTTGGATTCCGACGAGAAAAAGATGATCAAATCGCTGGGCCTGATCACCGCCAAAAAAGTCCTTTACGTCGCCAACGTCGACGAATCGGACATCCACGGTGCGGGTCCGCTGGTCAAGAAACTTCGCGAGCGGGCCGCCACGGAATCCGGGGCGGTCGTTCCCGTCTGCGGCAAGCTTGAAGCGGAACTCGCTGAGCTGCCGGAATCGGATCGCGGCGAAATGCTGGCCGCGATGGATTTGAAGGAACCGGCCCTTGCCACCCTTGCCCGCGAGGCGTATCGGCTGCTGGGCCTGCAGAGCTTCTTTACCTCCGGTCCGAAGGAAATCCGCGCCTGGACCATCCCCATCGGCGCGACTGCGCCCCAGGCGGCGGGCGTCATCCACACCGATTTCGAGCGCGGCTTCATCCGTGCCGAGGTTTATACCCTGCCCGATCTTCAGCAATTTAAAACCGAACCGGCCATCAAGGCGGCCGGTAAAATGCGCGCGGAAGGAAAGTCCTACATCATGCACGATGGCGACATTGTGCATTTCCTTTTCAACGTCTGATGGGTTGGCCGATAAGTTTTCTGTCCGGGGGACATGCAATACAAAACTTGACAGTCCGCAATAAGCTGGGTGGTTTGGGGGATTTGGGGCAGTGATTTTGGCGTGTTCGGGCTCGATAAGTATTCGATTGTAGATGTGCGGGTCCACACCGCGGTATCCCTGCAGAGGCTAAATTCAAGGGTTTGCCAGGGGCCGGCTGTTGATGGAGATGGCACGCCCCCGATCATACAATACGCGATGGTCTTTATTATGAGGTTCCAATGACCTATCGAGGCCATATCAAGAACGGCGTGGTCGTATTGGATCAGGCGGTCCAGTTACCTGAGGGTGCGGAGGTGGAGGTTGCAGTCCAACCTCCGCGGCCGAGCACCGATCCCCAGCCGGCGAGCACATTGCTCGAGCGGTTCGGGAACCTTGTCGGATCATGCCCCGATCTTCCAGCGGACATGGCTGAGAATCATGATCACTACCTTCATGGTCGGGAGAAGAAGTGAAGGCGGTCTTTGCCGACAGCTATTATTTTTCGCACTGTTGAACCCGCGCGACGCCGCTCACGGCGCGGCTCGCGAATTCTCACAAACTTACGAAGGTCTGATTGTCACAACTGCGTGGTGTTTACGGAAGTGGGTGACGGGCTTTCAGCCCCGCGCGATCGAGCCATATTCGTTGGGCTCCTGGATCGCTTTGACAGCGATCCGCTTTGCCAACTGATTCCGCCATCACAGGAGTTATTTCAATCCGCGGCCGATTTGTTCCGTGCTCGAGCCGATCAATCCTGGAGCCTGACCGATTGCACGTCGTTCGTAACAATGCAGCGCCAGGGCCTGACAGATGCGCTCACGGGCGATCGCCATTTTACCCAAGCCGGATTCAACGCCCTGCTCGCGCAGACTGCCTGAGCGTGGACGTGATTCACGTCGCGACAATCTCTTTTTTCGGGGGTGGGATTGTTCCGCATTCCGGGCAACGGTCGGGCGTGGCGCGGAGGTCGTAGCCGCATTGGGAGCATGCCGTTGACGGCTGGCGCGGAGTTCCTTGATAAAAATAGATTATGATGGCCAAGAGGTTATTTACCACAATCCCTGCTGACGCAAGGAGTGCCGGAAGCACCAGAATCCACAGATCCGGCATATAACCGTGATTAAAAGGATTGAGCAAATCCGGCGTCTCCGATCCGATCCAGACTGAAATCACGAGTATCGGGATGGCGAGAACCAAATTGACAATTTCGTGGCGTATGTGCGATTTCACCGTTCCTCCGAGCCGGCTCTTAAATCCGGAACGAATGTAGAACGCAGTTGATCGGCTGGAAATTGTACCGCGCGTCAGTCGATCAGCTTCAGCAATTCCTCAATCTCACAAACATGTTCTGTGCAGCCCTCGCGTCACGCCTCTTTCGCCTGCCGTTCCCGGCTGCCCGCAATCACGCGGCGATTTGTCGCCTGTCAAGTTTCTCCGGAATTCGGTAGTGGGCAGTTTGAAATTAAATAGTTTTATCGGGGGATTTTCCACACTCCGGACAGCGATCAGGCGTGGCGCGAAGGTCATACCCACATTGCGGGCAGGGCTTTGCTCCAGGGTAATGCCCCCGAAGGACACGGCTTCGAGCAAAGAGTATCCAAGCTAATGGCAAGGCGATTGTGCAACATGCACAAAACCACATGGGGATCAGGACATTGACGGCACGGTTGTCGTGGGAAGCGTGAAAGCCAAATCTGTTAATCCATCCGGTGCGAAACGAAGGATAGATGGGGTTGATGTAGGTTCTGATGCGCACGCGCCAGCCAAGGTCTAGCTGCTGCTGCCATTCGACAAGCAATGAAGGCGCAGCGTTTATTGTGTCGGACCGCTGCCAGCTTGCATAGAACCAGAACGCCCCTTGGCAGCAAACGACACCGAATTGCTCTTGGGTCGGATGTTCGCGCACCCCGACATAACGCCGGATCGACAATTGATCCTGTTCTTGGTAGCCGCGATACCACTGAATGCATACAACGAACGCAAGCACCAGCGACAGCCCCGCCATCACATTGAATAAGCGGCGTTTCACGCTGACATTCTAACGGGGCGTTAATCCAGAAGCGTTACCAGCTCCTCAATCTCCCAAACATGATCGCCCAGCCCGGCTTGCATCGCTGGTGTAACGCGAAGCGTCTGGTGAACCCGGCAGTAGTTAAAGTGCATGAAGTGCAACGTGACGTTTTGGGGATGATTAAGCTCGCGGCGATCACTTTTTTCGGCGATGGAATCGTCCCGCATTCGGGGCATCGATCCGGCGTGGCGCGAAGATCGTAGCCGCAATTAGAACAGCGACCCGATCGGCGCATCGTCCTCCACCGCGTGTATTTCAAATGCGCATCAAGGAGCAAAACCAAAGGGAGCAAGGCCGTCAGCACTGCCACCCAAGGCAGGCTTATCCACCATTCATCGGCGTTGAACCCAACCCAGCCCTGTTTGCGGATATCGTAGTTTTCTGGAAACACTCCGGAACGATGCGTGTATCCGGCGATCCAATAGTCAACGGCCTGATTGGGGCGAGCGCCCCCCCGGTTGACTAAAATAGTTGCCGCGCGAGTAGACGATTGTCCTGGCGAAGAATTGCAGATTTCCACCGCTGCCGGCCCAGTTCCAATAGACTTTTGTTGGCCCCAAAAGCCACATTGACAGCGTTACCGCCAGCAGCACCAACGACATCCCACTTAGCGCGTTGAACTGCCGGCGGCGGAACCGTTTCATTCGCGGTAATTCTACCCCGCCTCAGTCGATAAGCCCCACCAATTCCTCAGTCTCCCAGACATGTTCTGTGCAACCCTCGCGTTGCGCCTCTTTCGCCTGCCGTTCCCGGCTGCCCGCAATCACGCGGCGATTGGTCGCCTGTCGGGTTTCCCTGGAATTCGGTAGTGGGTCGGTTTGAATTAAAATTTAATTTCCACGTTGATTTTGATGTATATTTTCTGGCGTGAAGAAAAGGCTAACTCGAATAAGGGAAATGTTTTTTGCGGCGGCAATTTTGTCCTTCCTGCCGTTTGTTCTTGCAGACATACTCATGGGCGGCAGCGCCGAATCTGGAAGGGTACAGAATGGTCGCTTTTATGTCGTTGACCACGGGAAATACACTGAGGTTTCAAGGCAGGATTGGGTCGTTAATTTGTGGTGCGAGAAAATCGCATGGGATATATTTCCGCCATGTCTTTTTGGGGCGATTGCCATCGGATTTTACGAATCTAGAATAGGAGGCGACGAACTCTAGTCGCGAGATACGGCGTATCGCTTAGCCCAAAAGGTTCACTAATCCCTCAAGCTCCCAAACATGATCGGCCAGCCCGGCTTGCATCGCCGGTGTGACGCGAAGCGTCTGGTGAATCCGGCAATAGTTGTAGTACATGAAGTGCAACGTGACGTTGTGGGATGATTCAGCTCGCGGCAATCTCTTTTTTCGGCGGCTGGATGGTCCCACATTCCGGACATCGTTCCGGCGTGGCGCGAAGATCGTACCCGCATTTCTGACAGCAATCCGCGGCAAAACGATCGCGTTTGAGCCAGCGGAACAGGCCAATGATCGGCAAGATCGCAGTGACAGGCACCAGCAACCAATCACTCACACGGAGCGTTCGCGTCGTCCCATCATATTTGCCGGGATATTCCAGCAATGACGGGCCAAACCAGGAGGTTTGCCAACGGAATCCTGGAAATCCAAAGGATCGTGATCGGTCCGGCACCGGTTCGCCTGAGAAGCTGACATCCTTTATCCATAGCAGGTATGTTTGTCGAATCTCCATGCTCCCCTGAAAAGAGGTAATTCGAACCATGCACCCATCATCGACTTGCCCCGCGGCGGATGGTTTGCCCCAAACAGCGGCAGAATCGGCGGCCCAATGGCTTCTGATGCCCAGCGCAATAATAACGATGCAAAGAATCAGCGAGATTGCAGCGAGTCCGCGGAAAAGCCATCGGGTGAATTGCTTCATCGCCGTAGATTTTACCGCGCCTGAATCGATCAGTTTCAGCAAATCCTCAACTTTTCGAAGACACGGCGAGTGAAGTCGCCGCGCCGGGTTTTATTTGGGATTGGTGGACGGTTTTTCAAAGGTCTCAATTCGGATTTCGTCATTCGTCATTGATTCGGATTTCTGGTTTCCCTTCGACTCACTTCGCTCGCTCAGGGCGTGAGCTTGTCGAACGCGGGTTTCGGATTTTCCTTGACCCATTGGCCGGCCCGATCTAATTTCTCTCCCGCCACACGGTCATTTCCCGGGTCTGAATATGGCCGACCAATCCAATCGAACTAGAATCTCCCCCGCCTTCTCTCTCGTCGAGCTCCTCGTCGTCATCGCCATCATCGTCATTCTCATCGCGATGCTCTTCCCCCCCCTCACCGGCGCCCAGCGTGCGGCCCAGCGAATCCAGTGCTCTTCGCAGATCCACCAGATCCTTAATCTCGTCCACAATCACGCCGACACGCACCAAGGCTACGTTCCGCTCGTCGGCCTGCTCTCGGTGACGGAAACCAACGCGGCCGGACTCAATGACCCGCTGCGCGTCCGCTACAACTACCTCAACTTCACCGTGCTGAGCGTCAACGACGCTCTCATGTGCTTCACCGCCTCGTTCGCCTCCGACGTCGGCGACAACCGCATCGGCCTGGCCCAAAGCGTGAACGATCTCAACATCGCCCAGGCCGACCCGCAGGGGTTCCTGCGCATCTTCCGCTGCCCCTCCCATCTCCCCGACCCTGGCCCCATCGGCGGGCCGGGCCTCTACATGGGAAATCCCACCACAACCTACGGCTCTGGCAATGTCGACATCATCTGGCAGGAAACCCAGAGCTTTATTTATAACGAAGCCGTCCTCGGCTGGGACGACAACTTCGGCCGCAAGCGCGGGCTCATTACCTCGATCCGCGCCCCGTCCCAAACCATGCTCCTCGCCGACGGCCTCGGCGGCGACATCACCCGATCGACCGACGCCCACTTCAGCACTATCTCCAACCAGATCAATTTCAGCACCGTCTACAATAAAGTCCCCACCGGCCCCGTCACCCTGGCCGACGCGCTCACCGGCGATTCCCTTGCCGGCGACCCGCAAAACTTCGACCCGATCCGACACTAGGGAAAAATCAACGTCGGCTTCGCGGACGGGCATGTCGAAACGCACATGATTTCCGCGAAAGACCTCGCCAACATTTACCTGCTTGCGCCTTGATGGTGCTTTCTCTCACTCGCGAGATTTCGCCGGCGGCCACTCCAGCCCAGCACCTCAACGCCGCCCCGAACGTCATCAGCCCAGCCATGTGCCCGGCGGCGGAGCCGGATGTGATATACGAGCTCCCGCCTCTTCTCGTCACGAAAGCCGTAACCGAAAAAAATCTTCCCCCTGTCCCTCACACCGGCGGTCCCGCACATTCAAATCAACATTTGCAACTGCCTCCAAAATTTGACGCCGCCTCCTCTCCCCTTCACTCTATCACCCACTTCGATATGCAAAACATCATCATCGACAAACCCTACGTCCCCGTCCCCCCATACCGCGGCAACCTCTGGCCCGGGCTCCTCACCCTCTACGTCCCCCATCTCCTCAAAAATAAATTTGGCATCACCAAAGTCGATTGCCTCCACGCCGACCGGCTCGCCCAATCCCTCCGCGAAAATCACGGCATCCTCCTCACCCCCAACCACTCGCGCGACGAAGACCCCTTCGTGATGGGCTTCCTCTCCCGGGCCGTTCACTCTCCGTTCTTCATCCTGGCAAGCTGGCACCTCTTCATGCAGGGCCGCTTCCACGCCTTCATTCTCCGCCGGGCGGGCGCGTTCAGCATTTATCGTGAAGGGATCGACCGCACGGCCGTCAACACTTCCGTCGAGATCCTCGAATCCGCCGCGCACCCTCTGGTGATTTTCCCGGAAGGCATCGTTTCCCGCACCAACCAGCATCTCAACGAGCTTCTCGAAGGCACCGCTCTCATCGCCCGCTCGGCCGCCAAAAAGCGCGCCAAGCTCGAGCCCCCGAAAAAAGTCGTCGTCCATCCGATCGCCATTCACTACCAGGTCCAGGGCAACATCGAGCCGGAAATGCACGCGATGCTCGACCAGATCGAAGCCCGCCTCACCTGGCGAAAACAGCGCAATCTTCCGCTCGTCGAGCGCATCTATAAAACCGGCAGCGCCTTGCTGGCCCTCAAGGAGCTCGAATACCTGGGCGAATCCAAAAATGGCGACGTGGGCCCGCGCCTTGCCGCCCTGATCGATTCAATTCTGGCGCCCCTCGAATCGCAATGGGTCAACGGCAACCGCGAAGGCTCTGTCCCCACGCGCGTGAAGCGTCTTCGCTCCGCGATCTTACCCGACATGACCAAGAACGAGATCGACGACGCCGAGCGGCATCGCCGCTGGACCCAGCTTGCCGACCTTTACCTCGCCCAGCAGCTTTTCCACTATCCACCCGATTACGTCCGTTCCAACCCCTCGCCGATGCGCATTCTCGAAACCGTCGAGCGCTTCGAGGAAGATCTCACCGATGCCGTCACCGTGCACGGGGAGCTTCACGCCACCATCACCGTCGGCGAAGCCATTGAAGTCTCCCCATCGCGCAAAGCGCGCGGATCCGATGATCCGCTCATGAGCCAGATCGAATCGCAGCTCAAATCCATGCTCGGAATCGAAAACACTTCCGATAAATCCCCGTGAACGTAACAACCATTGCATCCATCTCATTTCCGCTGGTTCTCACCCGCGCTGCGCCATCGCCGTCGCTCTTGGCATCTGGTTCTGGACCCAGGCCCTGCTCGGCCGGCGTACCCCCATTCTCCTCCCTCCCGAAGCCGCGATTTGCGACGCCCTGCACCGCCTCACTGCCCCCATCAATCGCCGGCTGCTGGAATTCCCCTCGCGCCAATTTTCTGCTTATCTCCAGCTCCGCCGTCATCGACGCTCTGGGAATCTATCTCCTCGCGTCAGCACTCCTGGGCTCGAGCATTCAGCCCTTCCTCGGCCTCTTCATCATCTTCGCGCTGCGCAGCTCTGCCAATTCTTCTGTCCCCTCCCTCCGCCGCCGGGAATGATCTGGCGAAAGACCGGCGTCCCCACGCTCTTCGTCACCTACGGCACCTCCACCGACCTTTTCTTCTCCGGCCACACCGCCATCGCTGTCTACGCCGCCGCGACGCTCGCGTCGACGCTCGGCCCCGCTGGAATTATCCTCGGCCTAACCTTCGCCCTCTTCGAAATCTCCGTCGTCCTGCTCCTCCGCGCCCACTACACCATGGACGTCTTCACCGGCGCCATCACCGCCCTCTACGTCCACCGGCTTGCCATCGATTGGGCGCCAGCAATCGACCGCTTTCTTGCGCATATCGCGGCACTGCTTGCCAGATAAAAACAACAACACAATGAATTGCATTTATTTCTTGGCGTAGTGGAGTATACAAATTATTCAGTGCCGCCGGTGTCCTCACCGGCGGAATCGCCCGCCCATAACCGCCGGTGGGGACACCGGCGGCACCAGAAGCTATATAACCGCCCGCTTCGCTTAAGACGCCAAGAGCGCAAGAAATACAAAAATAAATGTTAATTTGAAATTTCAGAGCTGAACTATTTCGCCGCGGTCACTCTTAACATCACCGCCCCGTGCCCCGGCACCGCGATTGTCATCTGCTCCCCGGCATTCCCCAGGTCCTTATGCTGCCACAAATCTCGAACCAAAGCCTTCGCCGGAACTTTTAAATCCTGCGCCTGAAAATCCACCGCTTCTTGATTCTCCCCGCGGTTAAACAACCCTACCGCCAAATCCCCGCCGGCCAAATTTTTCACCCAAACCTCTTTCCCCCCATCCCGCACGATGCGCACCGCTTGCTTCCCCGCCGAATCCTGATCCACCGCGATCACCTCATCATTCGTCAGCAGCGAATCCGTCCACGCATCATCATCCGGCAGATTCCCCCCGAACATCAGCGGCGACGGCGCCAGGCACCACAGCGTGATCAGCGTCCGCTGCTCATCCTTCGTCAATCGCGTCTGCCGGTCCGGGCCCCCTATTGCCGAGCGAATTCCCAGATGCCCGAACGGAATCATGTCGGCATCGGGCCAATGCCCATCCCCGCCGTATCCCCGCCAGCGCGAGATCAATTCAAACTGATGATCCAGCTTTTCCCAGTGATCCCAGAAATCGCCGGAAATCCGCCACATGTTTGCTTCCCGCGAAATGTTCCTCCCATCCGTCACCGGCGTAGGGCCCGGCGAGGTGCTGAAAACGATTTGCCTGCCGCACCCATCGATCGCTTTGCGAATCGCCGCGATTTCATCCGCATGGTAGGGCGACGAAAGATCATCCACTTTCACAAAATCCACGCCCCAACTCGCATAGAGCCGGAAGATCGAGTCATACCACGCCTGCCCGGCCGGATGGGAGACATCCACGCCAAACATATCCGGACACCACGGGCACCGATCGAAGCTGCTGGCATCCCAGGCCCGGAAATCCGTCGCCTCGATCAGCGTATTTGCTTTCACCGCCATTCGCGGAATTCCCCGCATCACGTGAATCCCCAGCTTCAGGCCCATCCCGTGAATCTCATCCGCCAGCGGCCCAAACCCCTTCCCCCCGACCGATGACGGAAACCGATTCGGCGCCGGCACCAGCCTCCCAAACTCATCCATCGAAAGCGCCGCGTTCAACCGCGTGGTATTCAGCAGCACGTCGTTGCCCGTAGGCTGCGGGTCATACCATCGAAAATCCACGACCACATATTTCCACCCATGCCCAGCGAGATGGTCGCGCATATAACGCGCATTCGCCAGCACTTCGGCTTCGGTAACGCTATCCCCAAACGCATCGTAACTGTTCCACCCCATCGGCGGTGTCGCCGCCAAGGCCCCGAACGAAGCCTGTGCTGTTGCCGCTGCCCCGTCATCCCCAAGTGCCGCCGCCCCGGCCATCACGATGAGTCCCAGCCCGATCCCAGCCATCATGCGTGAGTTCATTTCAGACAGAAAATAATCCACCCACGCTCAAATAGCCATCCCCAACGCAAAAACCAGAAACCCGCGTTCGACAAGCTCACGCCCTGAGCGAGCGAAGTGAGTCGAAGGGAAACCAGATACTCGAATCAATGACCAAATGCCCAAATAACGAATGCCCCGCCGACTCCTCGTCTCGGGGGCTTCGCCCATTCAGTCATTCGGTATTCTGATTTGATTCGGAATTCTGGCTTCGGAATTCTGGTTTCAGGCCAGCTCTATCGATACTTCAAAATCGCCATCACGATCGCAAACAGCGCAATGCTCACGACCACGCACCCGACTGCGAAATCGATCGCGTCGATACCCCGTTCTTCACCACCAAGCATTTCCGGCGAACTCATAATTCCACACACCTTCTAAATTCCGATTAGCAATTCTCTTGTATTCGGCATTTGGCAATCGGCAATCGCCATTCACTTCATACCATACCCAGTGTAGGCATCAAGGTCCGATATATCACTAAATCGACCCTCCCAGCCTGATTTCTGCAAAAATTGCACCCTCACACTCCCCATTGGACGCACCGCCCCCTTTCCCCTAATATCCGGCACAGAACACCAGCCAACCGCAATACCCTCTTCGCGGAAAAGTAATATGAGGCATTTCGACTGCGTCGTCATCGGCTCCGGTCCAGGGGGGCAAAAGGCCGCCATACAGGCCGCCAAGCTCGGAAAACAAGTCTGCATCGTCGAAAAAAGCAACGTCCTCGGCGGGGCATCCATCAACACCGGCACCATCCCTTCCAAGGCACTCCGCGAAGCCGTTCTCCATCTCACCGGCCTCAATCGCCGGTCACTCTTCGGCGAAAGCTATCGCGTCAAACGCATGATCACCATCGCCGACCTCATCTACGTCTCCCAGCAGGTCGTCCACTCCGAGCTCGATCTCATCCGCAACCAGCTCGAACGCAACAACGTCGATCTCATCTGGGGCGAAGCCCGGTTCGAGAAGGAAAAAACCATCCGCATCCAGCGGCAGGACGATTTCGAAGTCGTCAGCACCGACTGCGTTGTCATCGCCAGCGGCACCCGCCCCGCGCGGCCCGATTCCGTCCCCTTCGACAACAAATCCATCGTCACTTCCGATGAGCTCCTCAAGCTCGATCACATCCCCAGGACCATGATCGTCGTCGGTGGGGGGGTCATCGGCATCGAATACACCTGCATGCTCGCCGCCCTCGGCGTTAAGGTCACCCTCGTCGAAGGCCGCCATGAATGCCTCGGATTCCTCGACGCCGAAATCACCGAAGCCCTCCAATACCAGATGCGCCGCATGGGCGTGACCCTTCGCCTCGGCGAAAAAGTCCACAAGATCGAGCGCCTTCCCGGCCCCGCCAACAACGGCGCCTCGGTCCTGGCAACCCTCGAAAGCGGAAAACAGCTCCGCGCTGAAACCCTCCTCTATTCCGTCGGCCGCCAGGGCACAACTTCCAATCTCGACCTCGACAAGGCCGGCCTCAAGGCCGACGACCGCGAGCGGCTCAAGGTCAACGCCTCCTATCAAACCGAGGTCCCCTGGATCTACGCCGTCGGCGACGTCATCGGCTTCCCCGCCCTCGCAAGCACCGCCATGGAACAGGGCCGCCTCGCCGCCTGCCACGCCTTCGGCGTCACTACCTGCTCCATCCCCGAGCTCTTCCCCTACGGCATCTACGCCATCCCCGAAATCTCCATGGTCGGCCGGACCGAAGACCAGCTCACCACCGCCGGCATCCCTTACGAAGCCGGCATCGCCCAATACCGCGAGCTCGCCCGCGGCCAACTCCTGGGCGACACCGACGGCATGCTGAAACTATTAATCCACCAGCAAAACCGCCAAATCCTCGGCGTCCACGCCATCGGCACCGGTGCCACAGAACTGATCCACATCGGCCAGGCCGTCATGGCTCTTCAGGGAACATTGGATTATTTCGTCAACAGCGTCTTCAACTACCCCACCCTGGCCGAAGCCTACAAAGTCGCAGCGCTAAATGGAATGAATAAGTTGCAGCATGTCTAGTGACCGGCGGGGATACACAGGATCCACCGTGACCGGAAAAAGAAAAGCCGGCCCGAAGGCTGGCTTTGAAAGTTTTTCAGATTCGGCTGAATTCAGACCCGAGGAGCAGTCTGGCGGCTGAGCATCTTTGCTGAGGCAAACATACCAAGCAGGACGATGCCGCCCCAAACCGAAGCGGGAAGCGGTAGCGGTGGCGGGGGACCAAACCCGATCGGCACACCGACCGACGAGCTGTTGCCTGATGTGTCATAGCTGCCAGGACTGCTGGAATCGTACTCATGATCCTGGGCACTGTAGTATCCGGTAATTACGCCTTTGCCGGTGGAATATGCTGTGAAATCGCCCAAATCCACGGATTGGCCCATCATTGCTGTGATTGCTGTGCCAGAGTAGGTAAAGGTAAGATTGAGGACCGTCGGACTATCCGGCGGAGCCTGAAAAAGACCCACGGGGCCGACCAATGCCTGCGAAGCCGACCATCCCGCTGGGGCGCTTATGCTGGTCGCAGGACCGAAATCGAGAATTGTGAAAAAGTCGCCCGTCTGAACCTGTGTCTGCGTTGAACTGCTCGATGTCAACGAGGCGTCATATATGAACTCGCCACTGCCGACAATCTGAGCATTGGTTGAAACGAGCTGTACGAGCACCGTGTCGGCGCTGGCGGACGAGTTGAAAAGGCCAGTGAAAACGAAGACCGCTGCTGCGCTAATAAGCCCGAACCCCAGAAGTCTGCATTTGTTGCCCAACATAATTCTGCTCCCTTCCACTTTTGCTCGAAATCTCACCGAGCTGATTCTCTCACCGTCCTATAACCACGCCCAAACCCAACTTCCGCTCCCTTCGAGGTCGCTCGCGATCAACAAAAAACTACGGATTACTGACGCGGCCCGAAAGCTGTGAAAACAGACTCAAGTCCCGGCCAAACTCCATTGCCTAGACCCACAACACACAACTCTACCAACTCCATCCGCTTAAATCAATAAAAAGTTGAAATATTGCCATATCGCAAGTATTTTGCTGAAAATAAGTTATAGATAAAAAATGGAGATTGGCAATTCCATGCGGCCAAAATTCTCCGCATATCGGCCATTTGTGCACCGTTTCCCCCCTTCTCCGTTGCCACGGAGTAGCCGTGCTGGGGCCTCCCCGAAACTACATCACCTGTCAAAGGTCTGAGTCCTCGCACCCACAGTGCTTCCCCGCGCCCTTCCTCAATCGTTATTTGGCAATCGGCATTCGGCAATCCCCATTCCCCTCACATCCCCATCGCCGCAAACGGCCGCGCATCAAACACCAGTTCCATCTCCCTGATCTTCTCCTCCTCCGGTCATCAGATTCGCCGCCCTCGTCACCCCGATCGGCGGACCAAAAACGATGTCATAAGCAAACATCGCCTGGTTCTCGGAGGAGAACTTCGCCCTCACCCGCAGCGATCTCATACGCGAAGTCAGTTTTTCCACCGCCTCCAAAAATCTCGCCGCTCCCGTGCACTCGACAATCGGCGACTTAAACTTGATTTCGGGATGCACATAACTTTCGATCTGCTTCAGGTTCTTTTCACTTAGAAGCTGTCCGGAAACCTAATGAGCCTGCGATGGGCCGGAAATGGCCCAGATGCAAGGCGGAGCGACGAAGCAACCCTGACAAAACGGGTTGTTGAGTCGCGACAACGCCGCAGATGGGCCATTTCCGACCCACCCGGAGGGCGACGCACTTTTCGGCCGGCCTCGGCGTCGCTCCTCCTCGCCGTATAACCTGCGTATACGACTCGTCGTCGCTCCTTGATGCCAGCCGAAAATTGCGTCGTCGCAGGTTCATTAGGTTTTCGGACAGCTTCTTAGCGCCCGCAGATAGGCCTCTCCCACGTCAATCGCATTACCATTCATGTCACGCCTCACTTTCGCTGCAAATCAGAAAAAATCATAAACCGACCACCGCGCCTGCACCACCCCCAAAAATTCCCGTCCATCTTCACATCCCCTTAAGTCTTACCCCGCTAAAACCAAAAAATGCACCGCCCCTTAATTTTCATCTTGGCTTCAGTTTCCATGGCCATTTATGGTTGTAATTGCGACAATTACACTAAAACATCCTCTCCCACCCCCCAATACGCCGCTCAATTCGCCCCCGCCCCGCCATTCCACCCCATGTGGACCACTCACCAGATGGACGGCGAACCCCTCCTCTTTGAAAAAAACACGGATGAAGACCCTCCCACCGCCACCCTCTGGTTCACCCCCACCACGGCACCCGCTCTCACCTCCTCCGACGGCGCTTCACATTACCTTCAGGGACCCGATTTCCTCTGGACTCCCGGCTCCCGCACCCTCACTCTTCCCCCGAATTCCCGCATCCCCTTCCTCACCGATCAGCAACTCCACCCCGCCCCAGGTTTCCCCCATTCGATGCCCTCCGGCGATGGCCAATCCGCTTTGCTTTACGCCGAAGGCAGCTTCTTCCAGCAGCTTCAGGTCACCGCATCCTATTCCCACGCCGAAACCTGGACTATTGGACCCTCCGACTCTCCCTCCCCCAACCTTCCCCTCACCCTCGAAAAACTCCAATCCCGCTCCCCCCTGAAAATCGTCATCCTCGGCGACAGCATCTCCGCCGGCTCAAACGCCTCCGCCTTCGAGCACGTCCCTCCATACCAGCCCCCATTCCCCAACCTCGTCGCGGACGAATTGCAATCCCACTACCATCTGCCCCCCGGCTCGATCACCGTCATCAACCTCTCCGTGGGCGGCAAAAATTCCGCCTGGGCAGTGACGAAAACTCCCGACGTCATCGCCCAGCAGCCCGATCTCGTGATCATCGCCTTCGGCATGAACGACGCCGTCGCCGTCCCACCCGACGACTTCCGGTCCAATATTCTGTTGATCCTCACCGAAACCCACGAGGCCTGCCCCAACACCGAATTCATCCTCGTCGCTTCCATGCTCCCCAACCCGGGCGACAAATTCCTCCACCCCTCCCTGCTCTTTTCATATCGTGACCAGCTTCTAACGCTCCGCCGTCCCGGCATCGAAGTCGCCGACGTCACCACCCTATGGCAACAAATTCTCGAACGAAAAAAATTCCCCGACCTCACCGGCAACGGCATCAACCACCCCAACGACTACTCCCACCGCCTCTACGCCCAAACCATCCTTCAACTCCTGGAATAACCCCCCGCGCATCCCACACCGAAAGCCACAGCATGGCCATGCTGTGGCCCTCCACCTCGGGACCGCCGATTTCCCCCTCGACCTGTCAGCCAGGTACATGATACACCATCCGGTTGAATCCCCGGCGATGCCTTCGCCGCATCGCATCCGGAAACAACCAGCCTCAACACACAGAAAGGAAAGCCCCATGTCAGATAAACCAAACTATCCTGTTCTTACGATTGCCTCGGCGCCGAGAATTCGAAAGTGGGACTCCAGCAACTACAGAAAGTGTTTGGCGTTGTGCCCAACATCGCTGCCATCATTGCGAATTCACCGAAACTCATCAACGCGCTGGTTGGCGTGTTTCAGCAGGTCCACAGCAGCAGCCTCAGCGAGCCGGAGATTCAAATCGTTCTCCTGACAGATGCCGTGGTGAACTCCTGCGCCTATGCGGTTGCGTTTCATACCACGCTCGCGCTGAAGCAGGGAGTCAGCGCCGAGGAAACCGACGCGATTCGCCAGCGCCGCGCGCCGGTCGATCACCGGTTCGCCGCGCTTTCCACCCTGGCAACCACGCTCATTGAGAAACGCGGACACGTTGGCCAGCGCGAACTCGATTCTTTCCTCGCTGCCGGCTTTACGAAGGAACAGGTCCTGGAGGTAATCGCAATCGTCGCGGCCTCCACGATCACAAACTACGCTGGAACCATCGCCAATCCGCCCTTGGAAGACCCGTTCCGGCAGCACGCCTGGCAGGGTTAACAGCGGATCCGCCGAAAGGCTTTGTCCTCTTGTGTAGCCATAAGATGACAAATTCTGTCTTTTGGTCTTATCCAAACCTCCCAAGCTACCCAGCTTGTTGCCGACTGAGCTTTGCCTTTATTGTAATTTCTTGCTCAGAAAAGCCGGGGGTTTGTGGGCAGAATTCCCGGTTTAAAGGCATCTTATTTCGCCCCCAGTTTTTTCGCCGCATCGGCTAGTTCCTGAACCCGCACCACAACGTCAACCTCGCGCTTTTCCTTCCCGGTTTGCATCGTGATTAAAACCCGGCCGTTTCCACCCCGCGTCAGCTTCACCGGCCGCGGATCGCCGCGCCGGGTGTAGCCGGAGAGGTCAACGGAGTTGATGAATTCAGCCATTCCCGTAAGTGCCCTATTTTGAATATTTCAAACGAACTCTTCCTCCCGACAGGATTTCGAAGCGTCGGGCGCGCTCTTGTAAGAAGGCGGATTTCATTGGCAGTTGGCGAATCTGCAACCCCGCGATGACTCCTGATGCTCGAATCGCGCAGTGATTTGTAAATTTCGAGAATTGAGCACGTTTGGTTTGGACATTCTGTTAGAAACCGCGAAACCATTCGTACCACAAGCCGTTCATCCTGTTTCTGTCGTGGCATCCCCATATTCTATCGTCAGCGCACGAAAAAGCCGCCTTTCGGCGGCTCGGATTGTCGGGTGGTGTTTTATTGCCATTAAACATTTTTTCTTCGTATCTTGCCATCGTCGTGTTTGCTCCCTAACAATCAATATCTTGTAAACAGCGAAGGATCGGGTCGCATCCTTTCGATGGGCATGGGATGGAATCATACGTAAATTCAGCCGCGCCTGCTATTTTGGTGTTTACGTGCGGAATTTTCGGCTAGGCCGTTATCTCCGTCGCCCCGGTTTCGCGGATCAGCTTATCAAAGGACACTGCGTCGTCTGGGTCTATCGGAAGGTTCCAAGGGGTAAGAAGAACGGTCACGAGGATGCCAGCAGAGTCCGGGTAGGTGGAAGTCTCGGAACAACGGCAGGGCGATCCGTCCAGCGTGCCGAGTTTCCGGGAAAAGCGATCTAAAAACCGCTGCGCTTCGTCGATGTCGGAAACGATGACCCCGAATCTCCTTGGGCCATTCGGCGGCATGAATCCCAAGCCTACCCAGATTGCTTGAATAGCTCAATTTTGCTGAGGGCGGTCATTTCGGTATTTCGGGCAGATATTCATTTTCGACGGTTGTTTTCTCTCGTCTCCCGCTTCTCCGAAACGGCATTCAAACGCTTTTGCAACGCGCGCATCTTGCTAATGATCTCGGTCGATTTAATCTGGACCTCTTGGATGTGTTTGATAAGCTCGTCAATCGACTTGTAGTCTCTGGACTTCCTGCGCTGGGGCTTGCCGGGCATGGGGGAGACTGTAGCAGGAAGGGCGAGTTGCTGTGACTGCTATTTTCCCGACCTGATCGCGAGCTATAGCCCGTAGGAGCAGGCCGCGAGAAAGGCGATGAGACACAGGACTAGGATGATTTTCGGCCGTGGCCGCACGGGCGGATATATTAGGGCCTTGGCTTCCGATTGCCACCGCTGCCATTCTGGCATTTATGGGCAGGATTAGAGGTTTACGGGCAGCGTGACAAATTGGCGGGGATCAAAGGCAAAGCCTGCCGACTGTTACCTTTTGTTAATCCCGTTCGGCACGGGGTTCGCGCAAGCAGCAAGATATTGAGATTGCGCCTTTGATCTTTTTATGGCATGCTGCCGGACGTGCAGGCAAGACTGAAGGAAAAAGAGATCCTGTGCCTCGGACATCTGCGGCGCGTCTTCGCGCTGCTGCCCACGCTGCGGGATGTGGGCTGTGAGCGGGATCGAGCCGGGAACCGCCAGCTTCACTTCGACGATTATTGCAAGCTGGTTTTGCTTTACACCTGGAATCCGCTGATCCAATCCCTGCGGGATCTTCAGGAGGTTGCTGAACTGCCCAAGGTGGCCAAGGCGCTGGGAATTAAGCGTTTTTCCGTGGGCAGTTTCTCTGAATCGGTTCGGGTGTTCGAGCCGGGGCGTTTGACGCCGCTGATTGAGGAATTGGCGGGGGAACTGCCCCAGGCGCCCGATCCGCGTCTTGCGGACTTTGGGCAGGCGATCACGCTGGTCGACGGGACGGTGCTGACGGCGCTGAGTCGGCTGGCCAAATCCGCTTGCGGCATCGATGCGCGCTACAACACCTCCCGGGACGGGAAAGCGGTCTATGGCTGGCGTTTGCACGTTCAATTCGATCTGGAGACGTTCAAAGTCCATCGCCTCGACCGCACTGGCGCTCGCAACGCGGGGGCCAACCGTGAAAACAACGTCCTGCGGCGCAGCCTGGAAGCAGGACGGTGCTATGTAGGAGACGGCGGCTACGCCGACCGGAGCCTCTTTGCGGACATCGCCGCGGCGCAAAGCTCCTTTGTGATGCGGGCCGCGGAAAACTCGGTGTTTGAGCTGTTTGAAGAACGATTGCTTTCACAGGAAGCATTGGACGGCGGCGTGGTGCGAGACGCGCTGGTGAAACTCGACGGCCTGGAGACGGCGGCGGATAGGGTGGTGCGACGGGTGGAAGTGCAGGTGAAACCCCATCCGCGCCGCACGCGCAGCGGCAACAAGCCGACGGACCTGATCATCCTGTACACGAACCTGCTGGACCTGCCGGCGGAATTGATCGCCCTGATTTATCTGTACCGCTACACCGTTGAGTTGTTCTTCCGGATCTTCAAGCAACTGCTGGGCATGCGTCACCTGCTGAGCCAACGCCAGGAGGGGATCGACATCCAAATCCACTGCGCGCTGATCGTCTGCGTGCTGATTCAGCTGATCAGCGGCAGGAAGCCGAACAAGGCGATGCGGAACATGATCGGCTGGTATCTGCTGGGGCTGGCCGAGGAACAGGACGTGCTTCGATTCCTGAACAAGCCGGATAACACCGGGATTAAGCTGAGGGCAAGAGCGGAGGCCTTGAAAAAACTGGGAGTAAACTGAAGGGGAATCCGTCGCCGCGGAGACCTCGCGGTTGATGCTGCGCTCTTGCGGACGCCGGCGTGCAGCAGGGGAAAGTAAAAGTATCTAAGCTTCAATTGTTTCGCGTCCTCCACAGCTTTGGAATGCTCCGATGAAGCCTGCGTGCCGAACGGGATTAACCTTTTGTACCCGATACTATCCCCGCCCAAAAAAATCTCCGCCTACCCGAAAACAATCTCCGCCCAAAATTCTTCACCAAATCAAAACGCAAAATTAACAATTTTCCGCGAAGCTTAACCCCGCCCGTAAAGCGATCAGTTTGGCGGGGAAGCGCGCCGCCGATCTCCCGGCCGCAAGGGTATTCGTCGCGCTAAAGAAAGCGGAAGGAAACCTCTCATGAGCCAGCAGCCTCCCGATCCGGCTTCAAATCCAAACCCCACGCTCCCGAGCAATTCCCGCATCGGCACCTTCGCGCGCGTCCTGCTCTTCCTCGCCCTCATCGCCGCGATCCTCTGGGCAGGCAACGCCGCCATGCGAACCATGCAGGCCCGCAACGATGAGCAGCTTACCGAAGACAACACGGTAAAAAGCGTCGGCCTTGTGACTCCAACCCCCAAGGTCCTTGCCGGCCAGTTCACCGATTCCCAGAACCGCCTCCTCGCCGATCCCCCCTCCGGCTCCGACCAGCTCGTCGATCCCAACCCCATCGTAGTCGCCCACATCGCCGGCGATGACGAAGCCCCCGCGGCAGGCTGGTCCCAATTCGAAAAAGGTCTGGCCAAGGCCACGGGAAAACAGGTCGTCGACATGAAGTTCGACAACAGCGCCGACCAGCTCGCCAAAATCAATAAAGGCGGCATCACCATCCTCGCCCTCCACGCCGCCGACACCCCGTTCCTCGTCAACAACTACGGCTATCAGCCCGCCGCCGTCCTCGCCGACCAGAGCGGCGTCAACGGAAATCACGTCGACATCATCGCCCCCGCAAACAGCCCCCTGAACAGCGCCGCCGACCTCAAAGGCCACACGCTGGAATGTACTGTCCCCGCCTCCATCACTGGCTACCGTGCCGCGGTCGCCCTGCTGATGGAAAACGAACAAATGCGCCCCAACGTCGATTACTTCATCGCCTGGTCGCTGAGCCAGACCAAGTCGATCGAAGGCGTCGCTAAGGGCGACTACGAAGCCGCCGCCGTCTCCAACGACAAGCTGCAGAGCCTCGAAGACGATGGCCGCATCCAGAAGTCTCAGATCAAGATCATCTATCAGTCGGACGTAATCCCGCGCACCACGATCGGCTGGTTCTTCAATCTCAAGCCCGAAGTGGCCGCCAAAGTTCGCGACACGATTCTCGCCTACGCATCAGCTGCGGCCGCCACGCAGCCCACCGCCGCGCAGGCGGACGACACCGATGACGCGGGCAACTCGCACTTGCACTTCGTCCCGATTGAATATCGCAAGGATTTTCAGCTTGTGCGATGGATCGACGACAGCTTCGATCCGCGCTTCGACGCGATGGCCAAGGCCCACCAAGCCAACGCCGCCCAGTAAGGAATAAACCCGCTATTGCTTCGTCATCGGATTAGCCGGCAGCGTCGATGGCGCGACGCGCCGCGGCAGATCACTGCGATGATCGTTGAGCGCGCTTGCCGCCAGCCAT
Organism: uncultured Phycisphaerales bacterium; assembly: GCA_963755915.1. GTDB lineage: Bacteria > Planctomycetota > Phycisphaerae > Tepidisphaerales > Tepidisphaeraceae > PALSA-1353. The sequence continues at coordinate 1,323,359 of CAVWLP010000003.1, read as the reverse complement.
CCACCCCAGAGCCCGCCGGCCACGAGAATGACCCGCAATATCCGCCGCAGGCCGCGCTTGATTCGAACCGACTTCATCTGCCCTCATTATAGCTTCGCGCCGCGATGCCGACACACAGCGACACAAATGCGCCGCGCGCCAGCCATATCCGGCTTAACGCGCCGGTTTCCCGGATCAATCAGCCCGGCACGCATGTTGCAATTTCCCCCCGCGGCCGTCGGCAGCGAAGCCGGCGCAGCAAACGAGTTCAACAAGGAGTACCCATGCAAATGGAAACGCTACAAGATCTTTTCGTCGACCAGCTCAAGGACCTTTACAACGCCGAAAACCAGTTGGTGAAGGCGTTGCCGAAGCTGGCCAAATCGTCCACCTCTCCGGAACTGAAAAACGCGTTCGAGTCACACCTCGAGGAGACCAAGGGGCACGTCGAGCGATTGGAGCAGATTTTCGATGCGCTCGGCACCAGCCCCGGCGGCAAAACGTGTAAAGCGATGAAAGGTCTCATCGAAGAAGCGCCGGGATGATGGGCGAGAAGGCCGAGCCCGAGATCATGGACGCCGGGCTCATCGCTGCTGCCCAGCGGGTTGAGCATTACGAGATGGCGGGGTACGGCGTGGTGCGAACATTCGCCAAGCTCCTCGGCAACGACGACGCCGCCCGATTGCTCCAGGAGACGCTCAACGAAGAAGGCGCTGCCGACAAGAAATTGACGGAGTTGGCCGAATCCGTCATCAACCGCAAGGCAGCCCAGATGCACGCCTAGGCGCTCAAACGCATCCGAGTCTCTTTTGAGTAGATGCCGGGAGCGCACCCGCCGCCCCCGGCATCTGCCATCTTGGCAACCGCCGATATCCCCCAAAGCCCCTTTCTGCCACGCTGACAGGAAATCGATTCCGTCAATCCCGCTTCGCAAGACGCTAATCCTCTTTATCTCCGCCACTTGCGCATTCCATCTGCGCCCGTTTCGCGGCACCCGGTTTGTGTTAGCAGTAATCACCGGCAGGCGCGGATTCCCGGCTTGTCATCACAGCGAATTTGCGAACTTTGAAGGAGAATTGACATGGCGGCGAAGCTGCTTGTCGTTTGATGCCGAAGCACGGAAAAGTCTTCTTGGAGGGTGTGATCAAATTGTCCCGGGCCGTGAAAGCGACCCTGGGCCCCCGCGGGCGAAACGCGGTGATCGATAAGGGATGGGGGGCTCCGACGATTACCAAGGACGGCGTAACCGTCGCCGAGGAAGTTGAGCTCAAGGACAAATACGAAAACATCGGCGCCAAGCTGGTGAAGGAAGCCGCCAGCAAGACCAGCGATGTTGCCGGCGACGGCACGACCACCGCTACGGTTCTGGCCGAAGCGATTTTCAAGGAAGGGTACCGCAATCTCGCCGCCGGCGCTGATGCGATGGCCCTGGCCCGCGGAATCCGCAAGGCGGTTGCAGCCGTCATCGAAATCGCTCAAGAAACAATCCAAGCCGATCAACGGCAAGGCCGACATCGCCAACGTCGCCTCGCATCTCCGCCAACAACGACCGCGAGATCGGCAACATCATGGCCGATGCGTTCGAGCGCGTCGGCAAGGATGGCGTCATCACCGTCGAGGAAGGCAAGAGCCTCGAGACCTACGTCGACGTTGTCGAGGGAATGCAGTTTGACCGCGGGTATCTTTCGCCCAATTTCATCACCAATCCGGATGAGATGACGGTCGAGCTGGAAAAGGCATTTGTCCTGGTTTACGAGGACAAGATTTCCGCGGCCACCAAGCTGATCCCGCTGCTGGAGAAAATCCAGAAGGCCAAGCGGCCGCTGCTGATCATTGCCGAAGACATTGAAGGCGAAGCCCTGGCGACGCTGGTCGTGAACAAGCTTCGCGGCATTCTTAATGTCGCGGCAGTGAAAGCGCCGGGCTACGGCGATCGCCGCAAGGCGATGCTCGAAGATATCGCCATCCTCACCGGCGGCGAGGCGATCATGAAAGACCTCGGCATCGAGCTGGACAAGGTCGAGATCGATCAGCTCGGCCAGGCCAAGCTGCGTTCGCATCGACAACGACAACACGACGATCATCGAAGGCGCCGGCGAGAGCAAGGCGATCCAGGGCCGCATCGAGCAGATTCGCCGCGAAATCGAAATCACCACCAGCGATTACGACCGCGAGAAATTGCAGGAACGGCTGGCGAAGCTGGCCGGTGGCGTGGCGCAGATCAACGTCGGCGCCGCCACCGAAGCCGAACTGAAGGAAAAGAAAGCCCGCATCGAAGATGCCCTGCATGCCACCCGCGCCGCGGTGGAAGAAGGCGTTGTCGCCGGCGGCGGCGTCGCCATGATCCGGGCGATGAAGGCCCTCAATGGCGGCGGGAATCTCAAGCTCGAAGGCGACGAAGCCGCGGGCGTGAAGATCGTTCGCCAGGCGCTGACGGCGCCGCTTCGGCAGATCGCCGACAACGCCGGCACCAGCGGGAGCGTGGTCGTTCGCCGGGTTATGGAATCGCAAAGACAATGAAGGCTTCAACGCCCTCACCGGCGAATACGTGGACGTCGTCAAGGCCGGCATCATCACGCCGACGAAAGTCGAGCGCACCGCCCTGCAGAACGCGGCGGAAGTCGCGATCCTTCTGCTGACGACGGATTGCATCATCGTCGAAGCCCCGAAGGGCAAGGACGACCACGCCGGTCATGGCCACGGCGCCCGAAGGCATGGGCGGCATGGGTGGCATGGGAGGCATGGGTGGGATGGACGACATGATGTAACAGGAGCGACTTTTGAACTTTGAATGGGATGACGCCAAGGCGGCCACGAACAGACGCAAGCATGGCGTCTCATTCGAAGAAGCGGCGGAGGTATTTGTATCGCCGGCCATATTTGAGGATACCGGCCATTCCGAGAAAGAGCCAAGATATTTGGCGATCGGATTCTCAGCAAAGAGTCGTCTTTTGACCGTGGCGTTTACACGCAGGGAGGCAGGAATTTACAGGATCGTCAGCGCCCGCAGGGCCAGCGAAAATGAACAAGACCGATATGTCGAAGCGAAACGCGAAAACATCTAAGTCACACTCGCCGCACGATAGCTATGAGCTGCCGCGCGAAGTGAATTTCAAGAAATTGAAATTCATCGGATTCGGAGTTGATGCGTTGGAGCGATATGCGGCCAAGCGACCGACGACGGTCACTCTCGATTCAGATGTGGCTCGCTGGTTCAATGATTCGGAATCGGTAAATACGGTCCTCCGCGGCATCATTCGGAGCCTGGGCGGGGCCAAAAGACGGAAGAAATCGGCCTGATATTTAATTTACAAGGAACCCCTATGAAACTTCGACCCCTGCAGGATCGCGTGATCGTGAAACAATCGGAAGCGGAAACCAAAACCGCCAGCGGAATCGTTTTGCCTGACTCGGCCAAGGAAAAGCCGACCAAGGGCAAGGTCATTTCCGTCGGTCCCGGCAAGCTGGATGAAAAGGGCAAGCACATGGAGCTGGCCGTCCGCACCGGCGACACCGTCTTCTACGGCAAATACAGCGGAACCGACATCGAAGTCGATGGCGAAAAGTTCGTCATCCTGCGCGAGTCCGACATCCTCGGCGTGCTCGAGTAATCGTCTCGAAAACCGAAATCAATTCAACCGAATGAGGTTATTTCAACTATGGCAGCCAAGCAAATGAAATTCGAAACCGACGCCCGCACGGAGATCGCCAACGGCCTCTCGCAGCTCTCCCGCGCCGTCAAAGCGACGCTGGGCCCGCGCGGGCGCAATGTCGTCATCGCAGAAGTCGTTCGGCAGCCCGCGCATCACCAAGGACGGCGTCACCGTCTCCAAGGAGATCGAGCTTCCCCAGCCGTTTGAAAACATGGGCGCCAAGCTGGTGAATATGGTCGCCAGCAAGACGGGCGACGTCGCCGGCGACGGCACCACCACCGCCACGGTGCTGGCCGAAGCGATTTATTCGTACGGCCTGCGATCGGTCACAACCGGCGTCAATCCCGGTGACGATTCAGCGCGGCATCATCAAGGCCGCCGAGGTCGCCGCCGAGGCGATCACCGCAGCAATCCAAGAAGGTCAAAGGCCGCGAGGATTACAAGCGCGTCGCCACCATCAGCGCCAACGGCGACGAGAAGATCGGCGACCTGATGGCCGACGCCATGGAAAAGGTCGGCAAGGAAGGCGTCATCACCGTCGATGAAGGCAAGAGCACCGAATCGGTCCTCGAATACACCGAGGGGATGCAGTTCGACAAGGGATATCTCTCCCCCTATTTCCTGACCAATCCGCACGACGCTGGAAGCGGTGCTGGAGAACGCGCTGCATCCTGCTGCACGAGAAGAAGATCGCCAATCTGGCGGAGCTGCTGCCGCTGCTGAACAAGATCGTCGCCGTCGGCCGTCCGCTGCTGATCATTGCCGAGGATGTCGAGGCCGAGGCCCTGGCCGCGCTGGTCGTCAACAAGCTGCGCGGCGTTCTGCAATATCTGCGCCGTCAAGGCCCCCGGCTTCGGCGATCGCCGCAAGGCCATGATGGGCGACCTTGCCGTCGTCACCGGCGGGAAATTCATCAGCGAAGACCTCGGCCTGAAGCTCGAAAACGTCGAGCTTGACCGAACTCGGCTCCGCCAAGCGCATCGTCGTCGATAAGGACAACACCCTGATCGTCGAAGGCGCCGGCAAGAAGAAAGAGATCGAAGCCCGGTCGGAGCAGATCCGCAAACAGATCGAAACGACCACCAGCGATTACGATCGCGAAAAACTCCAGGAGCGGCTGGCCAAGCTGACCGGCGGCGTGGCCGTCATCAAGGCCGGTGCCGCGACCGAAACCGAGATGAAAGAACGCAAGGACCTGATCGACGACGCCCTTCATGCCACGCGGGCCGCCGCGCGAGGAAGGGATCGTCCCCGGCGGGGGCGTGGCATTCCTCCGCGCCATCGAGGCCGTCGAAAACGCCAAGACGAAAGCCAGGGGCGATGAAAAGATCGGCTTTGAGATCGTCGCCGAAGCCCTTCGCTGGCCGACGCAGCAGATCGCCGACAACGCCGGCGAGGACGGCGAAGTCGTCGTCGATGAGATCCTCAAGAATAAGAATCCCGCCTGGGGCTACGACGCCGCCAACGGCAGAATACGTCGATATGCTCAAGGTCGGGGATCATCGATCCGACCAAGGTCGCCCGCACCGCGCTGCTGAACGCGGCCAGCGTCAGTGGCCTGGCGCTGACGACCGAAGTTCTTATCACCGAACTCAAGGAGAAGAAGGGCGAAGAGGCGACGCCCGTGGCCGGAGCCGTGGTGTGAGACAGATTCTTCCGAAGAAGCTCGCGGCAGCCCAGGGACTTGAGTCCCTGGGCTGCCGTCGCATAGAGCAGGATGAATTGCCGGAGATGGTTGACTAGAATGAAATCGATGGCGGCTCAGATTATCGGCCGCTGGCAGCCGGTTTCCGACGATTGCGAGTTGTGGAAAGCCTTTGAATGCCGATTGTATTTCGGTTCGGGCCGTATCGATTCGGGTTCTTCGCCAGCGATCGTGGCGAACCACCGCATATTCACGTGCGGCGTGAAAAGCGACGAGCCAAATTCTGGCTGACGCCGAATGTTCGTTTGGATTCGAGTCGTGGATTCGCGAAGCATGAGTTGAACCTGCTGGAAAAGCTTGCTGTACAGCAACGAGCGTTTTTCCTCGAGAGCTGGAATGAGTTTTTCAACAAATAACAACGCCGATATCATTCGCGCCAAACGCGTTTTCGTCACCGATGCGCGCATCACGGTTGAATTCAAGGATCAACGCACAATTTCGATTCCCACAAGCTGGTATCCGCGCCTGCTCCATGGAACGCCGGCCGAACGAGCCAGTTTTGAAATCTGGGACGATGGGATATTCTGGCCCCGTCTGAACGCCGATCTTAGTTACGATGGACTGATTCAGGGAAAACGATCGGGCGAATGCGCGAAATCCCTGCGTCGTTGGCTTGGATATCGGTCCCGTGGGATGCAAGAACCCATTCCCACGCTTCCGCTTCCACCCGAACTCGCGGAATATCTCAAACGCGAGCGCACCGCTCGCCGCAGGCGAAAGTCTTCGTCTGCGAGGCTCCTCAGGTCAAAAAAATAAGTCATGCCCACAGCCAAGCGAGACTATTACGAAATCCTTGGAGTCCAGCGCACCGCCGACGGCGAGGAGATCAAGCGCGCCTACCGCCGCCTGGCGATGAAATATCACCCCGATCGCGCCAATGGCGACAAGGTGGAGGCCGAGGCGCACTTCAAGGAATGCTCCGAGGCCTATGAGATTCTTTCTGACGCCGACAAACGCAAGCGCTACGACCAGTTCGGCCACCAGGGCGTCAGCGGGCAGCACGATTTCTCCCATATGAATGTCACCGACATCTTCTCGATGTTCGACGACATCTTCGGCGGGGCGTTTGGCGGCGGCGGGGGCGGCGGCGTCCGCGGTCGGGCCGCACACGCGGCGCGCGGATTCGACCTGGAAACGCGAATAGAACTGAGCCTTCAGGAAGTCGCCACCGGAGCGGAGAAAACCATCGACTTCGAACGCCAGGACCGCTGCGAGCAATGCAGCGGCTCGGGCGCCAAGCCCGGCACGGCGCCGGTCGTCTGCCTCCAGTGCGGCGGGCAGGGACGCGTGGCGCAGCAGGGATTCGGTGGAATGTTCCGCATGGTCGTGACCTGCCCCAACTGCCGGGGACGCGGAACCGTCCTTCGCGAGCACTGCCCCAGTTGCGGCGGCACCGGCCGCCAGCTTCGCAAGCGAACGGTGATCGTCAAGATTCCCGCCGGCGTCCACGATGGTCAGGCCGTCCGCGTCAGCGGCGAAGGAGAAGCCGGCGAAAACGGCGCTGCCCCTGGCGATCTGCACGTATATATTGCCGTTAGGGAGCATCCGGTTTTTTCGCGGCACAACAACGATCTGGTCTGCCAGGTGCCGATTTCGTTTTCGGAGGCCGCCCTGGGCGCCAAAATCGAAGTGCCGACGCTGAAGGGAATCGAAAACCTCGACGTGCCCGCCGGCACGCAGCATGGCGAGGTTTTCAAGCTCAAGGGACGCGGGCTTCCCGATGTGCGGTCGTACCGCACCGGCGACGAGCTGGTGCAGATCGTCATCGAGGTGCCGAAGAAACTGAACGATCACCAGAAGCGGCTGCTTCGCGAATTCGCTACCAGCGAGGACGCCCGAATCCAGCAGCAGCGAAAGGGATTTTTCGAGAAGTTGAAGGACCTGATCAAGAGAGATGAGACCAAGGATTAATCAATCATGAGACCCACACCCACCGAACCCGACGCCGATTCTTCCGAAGGTGAAAACCTCGATTCCCTGCGCCAGGAGCGCGACGCCCTCTTGCAGGAACGAGCGAGCCTCTTCGATCGCCTGGCCCGCACGACCGCGGAGTTTCAGAACGCCCGCCGCCGCCTCGAGGCCGACAAGGACCAGGCGGTTTCCTTCGCCAACAGCTCGCTCATCAAGAGCCTTCTGCCGGTGATCGACAATTTCGAGCGTGCCCTGGCCACTGGCAAATCCGCAACCGACGCCGCTACCCTTCTCAAGGGAATGCAGATCGTTCACGACCAGTGGATGACCGTGCTGAAGAATCAGTCTGTTGAGGCGATCGCGCCCGAGCCCGGGACGCCATTCGATCCCAATACGATGGAAGCGATCATTCATCAGCCCAGTGACGAGGTCGATCCGAATTCGGTCACCCAGTTGCTCCAGCGCGGATATACGTTGTACGGCCGCACGCTGCGCCCGCGCAGGTTGCCGTCGCCAAATCGAAGGACTCCGGGGGACCGGCCTGATCTTTATGCCGACCTACGAATACAAATGCGAAGCGTGCGGGAAAGAATTTGAGAAATTCCAGTCGATCACCGCGCCGGCAATCCGCAAGTGCCCCGCCTGCGGCAAAAAACGCGTGAAGCGATTGATCGGCACCGGAGCGGGTTTGATCTTCAAGGGCGGCGGATTCTACGAAACCGATTACCGCAGCGAGGCCTACAAAACCGCCGCCAAGGCCGATTCCGCCCCCGCCCCCGCGGCAAAGGATTCGAAGGAATCATCCGGTTCGACTGCCGCCGGCAGCGGCAAAAGCGAATCAACTTCAAAGCCGGCCGCCGAATCCAAACCTACTCCCGCCAAATCGCCCACCGAATCGAAGCCCGCGCCGGCAAAGGCCACGAAGGGCAAATAGTCGCGGCGGGAATGGTCTCACAGGAATAGTTTCATTGGGGCGTTCATCATCATGCTCTGCCCGATCTGCAAAAAACCGGTAAAAGAATTTGACGATCCGGTGGCCCCCAATCAATTTTTCCCCTTCTGCAGCTCGCGGTGCAAGCTGATCGACCTTGGCCGCTGGATCGATGGAAAATACCAGATTCCCATCAAACCCGACGAAGATGTTCGCGAAAATCCGCCGCCTTCCGGCGATCCTGACGCGAATTAACGGATCGCATCCATTTCGCATTTGTGAAACCCCACCCCGGCGCATAAAATGGCCGCCCGGAAATTCCCGGCTTTCACGCTCGCTTTTCTATGGCCCAAATCCATCCAACCGCAATCGTCGATCGCCGGGCTGAATTGGCGGACGATGTAACCGTCGGCGCCTACAGCATCATCAAGGAAGGCGTCAAGATCGCCGCCGGAACCCAGGTGCTGGAGAGCAGCCATATCCACGGCAACACCATCATCGGGCGCAATTGCCGTATCGGGCCCGGTGCTTATGTAGGAACTCCGCCGCAGCATACCAAATTCGATGGAAAGGGGACGGGGCTTATCGTCGGAGACAATGTCGTCGTTCGCGAGACTGCTACCATTCACCGCTCCATATCCACCGAGCCCGGCCGCGAGACGCGCGTGGGAAATCGCACCTACCTGATGGGTGGCGCTCATATTGGCCACGACGCCGTCGTTGGCGATGACGTGATGCTCGCCCAGCACGCGATGCTCGGGGGCCACACCATCATCGGGGACCGGGTTTTCATCGGCGGTGGGTCAGCGATTCATCAGTTCGCGCGGGTGGGAAGAATCGCCATCATCTCCGGCGTCGAAGCAATCACCCACGATGTCCCCCCCTTTGCGGCCGGCCGCTATGGCGGGCTCAAAGGCTACAATGCCATCGGCTGCAAACGCGCGGGCCTGCCGCAGGCGACCCTTCACGCCATTCGATCGGCCTACCACATCATCCATCGCAACCGCACCTGGCCTGGAGCGATCGCCCAGATCCAGGCCGAGGTCCCGCTGCTGCCGGAGATTCAGGAAATCATCGATTTCGTCCGCAGCACCAAGCGCGGCGTCCTCGGCAGCGTCCGCGGAGCGGGCCTTTCAAGAATGGGATTCGGACGCTCCAGCGAGCCTGAGTAGTTCGCCGTCAATCCGGATGGTGCAGCTCGTGGATCAACTGCGGCACCGCGACCGGCAGGGGATAGAAAAACCTCACGTGATATTGCGTGATCGACAGGCAGGGGCTCACCAGATTCAGCATCAAAGCGCCCAGCATGTAATAGCGCGCCGAAGCGGCGTGGCCGCGATATAGATAGACCGCCCCCAGCAGAACCGCCGGAAACGCCAGGCTGCACACCCGGCTGATGTCCCCCACGCGAAGCGAAACCGCCAGGACCACCAGGATCGAGAGAAGCATCAAAACCGCCGCCGTTCGCCGGCCCCTCTGCCGCAGCCAGCGGCCGATCAGCATTGCCGGCAGGAGCCATGCGGCGCGAAGCCCGTAATAAAATCCCGGCCAGAGGTAAGACTTATATTGCCGGAAATCTTCAAACGCCACCGACGTCACGTCTTTGGTCGTGATGTTCAGATGACGATGAAGCGCGAAGTAATAGCCGAGCCACAGCCCCAGCACGACGACCAGGCTGATCGATCTCACGACCGCGCGGCCAAACCATCGCGGGCTGCCATCATCGAGCGCATGCCAGATCACGAAAAGGGGCCCGGCGATCAGAATCCGCTCTTCGGCGAACATCCCGACGAGAAACGCCACCGCCGCCAGTGGAATCGAATCGGTCCAGAGGGCGAAGGCGATCGCCAGGCAGCCGAGCGAATCCTGGTACCCGGCCCAGGCCTGGCTGGTGGCGACGATTAACGTCAGCGACAGGGTAAATGCCGCGATGGCGCAAAGATCGTGCGGAAGCCGCCGTTTTCGCAGCGCGGCATAGACCGCCCAAAGCAGAAAGAAGTTGGCAGCGACCGGCACCACGACGCTCATCCGCCCACGCAGATGCAGGAAGTGCGCGATGACCGGCCCAAGAATTCGATGGCGGGTAAACAGATATTCCTGCTGCGTCCTCACCCCCAAATCTTCGGAAATGGGCAGATAGCTGAAATAGAATCGGCTGGTGTAGGTCAGGTCGCCGTAGGTCTTATGGTCCATGCGCCCGCCGCAGAGCAGATATGCCGGCTCCACCGGAAAGATCATGAACAGACTGAACAGAAATGAGCAGAGGGCGACGAGGATTGCCGTCGGTGTTTCGCCGATGCGCTGCGCCAAGCCGCCGAGGCGCGCGGCCAGCCAGGTGCACTTTTGATTCTCGCTGAATTCGAGCGGGCTCGAGTCCATGAGCTGACTGTTCATGCTGCTCGGCCGGGCCGTAGCAGCGGGGGATTGGGAGCCTGTGGCACCGCTTCCGTTCGAGCCGGCCGGCGCATCTTCATCCGTTTGAATTCCGCCTTCATCTTCAGGATGCCGGCGAACTGTTTAAAGCATATTAAAAAAAGCTTGGAAACAAAGAAGATCGTCGTGCTGCCGATCTTGCGCGAATAATGCGGCACCGGCACTTCGATGATCCGCCGCCCCGCGTAGTCGGCCCGAACCACAAACTCGGCCGTGAAGAACGACATGAATCTTACCCGCGGAGCAAGTTCGTCGGCCACCGATTTGCGAATCAGCCGGAAGCCCGTATCCATGTCCCGGTAGGGAACGCCGAAGAAAAGCCGCAGTAGAGAGTTGTATCCCTTGGAGAGAAGCACGCGGTAAAACGGATCTTTTCGCGGCGATTTCTTCCCCAGGATCACGTCATGTGAATCCCGATATTTTCCAGCCGCCAGAAGTCGATCACCGCAAACTGGTAATCGGAATCAACCACGAACACCCACGGCTTGGTCGCCAGCCCAATGGCGTCGATAACCGCCTGCTGATATCCCTTGCGTTTTTCGCCGAGGAAGACCCGGATCGGCAGCTCTTCCCGCAGGCGTTCGAGCACCCCCTTGGTGTCGTCGGTGCTCCCGTCTTCGGCGACGATCAATTCGAAATCCTGCACGCGCCCGTGGAATTCCGCGTAATAGTTGCGGACCACCTGCTCGATAATGAATGATTCGTTGAAGACCGGGAAGACGATGGAGATTCCCCCCGCCCCCGGACATTTGACGTCACGCGAAACGCTGCTGAATGTCATAACCCGCCCCAAATGGGTTCCCACGACTGGATGTTTTGCGCCCAATGTTGCACATAAGTACATCGGACTAAATTGCCAGATAGGCCAGTTATCAATTTAATTCTATTTTCATCTTCGTGCAATTTTTTAACCAAAAAAGACATATGGGAGGGTGTTAGTGCAAGAATTGCGCGAGCGAGTATCAAATAATTGCTTGATCCGAAAAGGCGGTTCGCGCGTTTTGAACGGATTCAATTAGCTAAATTCATCCGACGTTTTTACACCTGTACCGACATTTCCGCCCAAAGCCGACAAAAAGACACGCGCCGCATCTCCCGAACTTCCCTAAACCGGCCTCATAGGGCTCTGGCATTTGGATTGCCTCGCCATCTCTTCAGAACTTTTATTGGAGGCCTTTATGGCTAAATCACGTTCGGTAGCGATTGCAGTTCCGTTTTTATGGGCCGTTGGCATGTTCTTCCTCGCTGGTTGCGAGTCGGATCGAATGGCCAACATTCCCCCCGGCGCTTCGGTGATGTCTTCAGGCAATCAGCAGTTGACCTACTCGGCGACCCAGACCGGGACCTTCTGGGTTTATGACGTCAACGGCGATCGCATCATTTATTCCGGCGGCCTTGCCGGAAATCAGTCGGTCAACGTCGATCCCGTCGCCAACCAGATTACCGTCGACGGCCGCGTCGTCTTCGACAAGGGCCTGAACAACGGCGACCAGTTGCGAATTTATTTTCAACCAACGGCGCAATAGTTGATGGCCGATGATTCGTGAGTATTTAGTATTGGAGTACGGAATGAACCCCTCTGGGAGCAATTTTGGCGCGACCGTTGAGGCCGACGAGCTCGATGAGTACGGCGATGCCGGCCAGCTCGCCACCGAGACGATCCACCAGATCGCAGCACGCCTTCATCGTGCCCCCGGTGGCCAGGACGTCGTCGACGATCAGCACCCGCTGACCCCTGACGATCGCGTCGGCATGCATCTCCAGCGTGTCCGTTCCGTATTCTAAGTCATACGTCATTGAGATCCGCTGGTGAGGAAGCTTTCCCGGCTTCCTCACCAGCGCGAATCCGGCCGAGAGACACATCGCCACCGCGGTTCCGAAAATAAACCCCCGGCTCTCCGCGCCCACGACTAAATCGATTCCCTTCCCACGAAATGGATTTGCCAGCAGCTCGATCGACAGCGCCATCGCCGACGGGCTCGCCAGCAGGGGGGTGATGTCGCGGAAAAGGACGCCGGGCTTGGGGAAATCGGCGATGTCCCGAATGTGGGATTTGAGAGTTTCGATCATCGCTCGATATTACCGCGAAGGCGCGAAGGACGCGAAGAAATTGAAACGACCACGGATTTCACGGATGGGCACGGATAAGAGCGTTTTTCTTTTTTATCCATGAAATCCGTGTAATCCGTGGTTCAACATCTTTATGTTCCAAACGGGATTCCTGTCTCCAGTCCATCGATCGTCCGGCGATTTTTCTCCGTCCGGTATTTCTGCAGTCCCTCAGGGCCTTTCTTTTCCGACCACTGGACCAGCGTCGAGCGATCTTCAACAAGTTGATACATCGGCACGCCGAAACCGCAGGAGGTTTGCAGCGACTCGATTTGCAGCAGGATGATTTGCCGCTGGCCGGGCATCTCATCAAAACGGCCAATAAGCTCGGGCCATGCGCCCTCACTTTGCCCGACCACCTCTCCGCGCCCATAGAGCCGTAAGATCAGCGGCTTTTCGTTGAACGAGCAGAACATAATCGTCAGCCGGCCGTCGTGAAGAATATGCCCGGCCGTTTCGTTGCCGCTGCCGGTCAGGTCAAGGTACCCCACGCGGTCATCCGCGAGGATTCGAAACGTGTTCATTCCCTTGGGGGAGAGATTGATCCGCCCTTCGCGGGCCGCGGAGGCGACGAAAAACAGATGCTGCTGGGCGATGAATTCGCGAAGCTCGACCGTAAGTTTTTCGTAAAAGCGGGCCACAAAAGTTCCCATTATTTTTGGCGCGGTTTATTTTGGCGTGGCGGCCGTCGGAAAGCCAACCCCGCGCGACATGAATCCGCCGTCAACGATCATCGTATGCCCGGCGGTAAAGCTGGCCGCCGGGGAAACCAGGTAAATCGCCGCGCCGACCAGTTCCTCGGCGTCGCCGAACCGGCCGACGGGCGTGTGCTCCCTCATGAAGTCGCCGCGCGGCGTATTTTCAATCAGCGAGCGGTTCAAATCCGTCGGGAAAAGGCCCGGAGCGATGCCGTTCACGCGAATGCCAAACCTCGCCCACTCGTTCGCCAGCCCGCGGATCAGCCCAAGCACGCCGGATTTGCTCGAAGCATAAGCCAGCACCTCGCTCAGCGAGATAAAGCTGTTCAGCGAGGCAATGAAGACGATCGTCCCGCGCTGGCCGCGGCTATCCGGCGCCTGTTCCTTCATGATCCGCGCCGCTTCGCGCGACGATGAAGCTGCCCGTCAGGTTGATCCGCACGATCCGCTCGAATTCCTCCACGGAAACCTCCAGCGACGGCTTGCGCTGAATCACGCCGGCGGCGTTTACAACGGCATCGAGCCTTCCATATTTCTTCGCGACATGGCTCATCGCGGCAACGACGCTTTGCTCGTTGGCCACATCGACCTGGATCGCGTCATTGCCTGCCCCCAGTTCGTTGCGCATCGCGTCAACTTTTCCCGCCGTGGTCGAGCCGGCCACCACCTTCGCCCCCGCCTTTGCGAAGCCGAGCGAAATCGCCTTGCCAAGCCCGCTGGTGCCGCCGGTGATCAGGCACACTTTTCCGGAAATATCAAACCCGTTGTACGACATGGTTAAAGCTCCACTTTCTGAAGTTGCGATCGATCGAATTTGAACTCGGCTTCCTGGGCGATCTGCTCGAGCGCATCGACCTCGGCGGGCGTGAAAAGCAGGCCGCCGTGCTTGGCGCTCAGCGCCGCCCCGTTGGCTTCGATCTGCCCGGGAAGCATCGCCCCGCTGTTGCCGTGGCCCATGATGTCTGCCAGCACGGCTTTTACGTTTTCCTTTTGCGAGCGCCCGGCCGCGAACGAGCCGCTGGAGATTGCTTCGGGATGAATGCACTGGAAGAAGAAGCAGCAGGTTCCTTTTTCGCCCGCCGGAACCTTGTCCCACCGGTTGCGAATCGTCGGCAGCGACCCGCCGATGTAAGCCGCGTAAATCTCGTCGATCAGCGACAGGCCATACCCCTTGTGCTGCCCGAAAGTCATCAGCGCAACGATCTTGGCGGGATCGGTCGTTTCGTTGCCGTCTTTATCAACGCCGCAGCCCGCCGGAAGCTGCTTGCCTTCCCGCAGGAACTGCTGCACCCGCCCCATGGCGACGGTGCTCGTCGCCCAGTCGATGCAGATGGGGAACCCAATGACGTCTTTGGTCGGAAAACCCCAGCTATGCGGATTGGTCCCCAGCGTCGGAAACTTTCCGCCGAAGGGAACGACCTCCGCCAAAGCCGCGGTGCAGGACGTGTAGGCGATATACCCCTTGTTGGCCGCGTCGATCACATATCCACCGCCCCAGAGATAGTGAAACGCATTATCGACGGCGACGACGCCCACCCCGAATTCATCCGCCATTTTCATCGCTGCGTCCATCGCCTCAAAAGCCGTCGCCTGCCCCAGCTTGCGGTTGGCGTTCCATTTCTGCACGGCTTTAAATTTGGTCGGCAGCTTCTCAATCTTCGCCCCCGGCTTGCAGCCCCCGGCTTTGGAGCCGAACAGTTCATCGAGGTGCAGCGCCTTGATCGCATTGTGGGTTTTGATCCCGTGCCACGCGGTCAGTTCCGAAAACTTCGCGCCGGCCGCGGCTTCGTCGGCAGTGTATCCGCGATGGCGATACGCCGCCGCGACCAGATCGTTGTGAAGCTTGGGGGGGATGATAAAGTTGGTAGCCATATTGAATTCAAATCCTCTTTAAACTCGCCTGACCAGCCGATCATATTCGGCGTGCGAGCCAATCCAAAACCAAGTCACGGTATCGTGCTCAACCAGCCCAAGGGCTCTCCACCCCAGCCCCACGCGAATGGAGTATACCGGCGACAGCCTGCCCACCCGCTTGAAATCGAGGCTCGGATGTGATGAATTTCGCTTCCAAATTTTATAATTCCTGCGCACCTGACGCTTAATACGATCCGGCAGCCGTCTGAAGCAGGCGCGGAAATCGGCGGTGAGCTCCGAAGTCACAACTCGTCGAACCCTTTGCGGACCGTCTTTCTGCGTTTTCTGTCCCGACGGGCTTTGCCCGCCATCTTCTCAATCAGTGGCTGCGAATTTGCCAGCGTCTTATCCCACTTCAGTTCCGCTTCGATGTCGTCGAGCATCTGTCGCGCAACTGCGCCTGCGCGCCTTTCGGCAAACCCGAAGCCTTATGAAACGCTTTTTCCAGAATTGCCGTCATACGATTCCTGTAAGCCAGAATGATATCCCGAAATCCCCGTGATAGGTACGCAAAATGATTGCCGAAGACTTTCCCCTCGCCCGGTACTCCGGGAGAGGGCAAGCGCAGCGCGGGTGAGGGCCGTTTTCTGCGTGATTCGCTTTAGGCCCTCATCCCAACCTTCTCCCGGAGGACTGCCTCCCGCATGCCGGGCGAGGGGGTAAGAGGGAACCTCTCATTCTAACATTGCCCAGCGCTGTCCGGATTCACTGATCCGTCACAAACACCACCCCGCGCCCATCCCCCGCCGCCTTCGAATACAGGTTCCGCACGTTGGTGAAATACTCCCAGTTGTATTGAAAATCCTCGTTATCGATCGGCCCCGTATATCCCGCCGTGGGAAGCAGTTTGTATCGTCCCACGAACCACTCGACATCAATGTCATCCAGCTCCTCGGCCACTTTCGCCGTCTGCTCCGGCGTGACATAGCAGACGATGTATTCTTTGCCCTGGTGGAGGTTTTTGCCGCCCAGCACGCACCACTGCAGCGGGTCTGAACCGGCGCCGATTCCGCGCAACGTCCCATCCGCCAGGCAGCGGTGGAGCACTTCCCATGCGTGATCGGCGGGGGCGATGAAGCGTTGCCGCTGGCGCTCGGGCGTCCAGAGCTCGAGGCATTCCTTCGCCAACTCCATGTCGTTCCCGACCAGCGCGAGCAGCCGCTCCGCTTCTTCCGGGGTGATCGCGTAAAAGGTTCCGCGTCGAGGCATAAGTCGGCGAAATCGCTAGTGCCCGCCCCCGCTGCCCGGCTGAATCGCAATCTGCGGGCGCTTGGGTTCGGGCCAGTCGAGATGGAAGAATTTTCCGCGCGGAGAGTCCACCCGCTCATAGGTGTGGGCCCCGAAATAATCCCGCTGCGCCTGCAGCAGGTTGGCCGGCAGACGGGCGCTGCGATAACCGTCGTAATACGCCAGGGCGCTCATGAACGCCGGCGCGGGAATGCCGTTGCTCGCGGAGAGACCGATCACTTTCCGCCAGTTGCCCTGCGACTTGGTGATCTGCTCGCCGAAGTAGGGATCCAGCAGCAGGTTCACCAGGTCGGAATTGCGGTTATACGCATCGGTGATCTTCTGCAGGAACCGCGCCCGGATGATGCACCCGCCGCGCCAGATCGCCGCGATCTCGGCAAAGTTCAGCTTCCACTTGTATTCCTTCTGCGCCTCCCGCATCAATTGAAAGCCCTGGGCATACGCGCAGATTTTCGAGCAGTAAAGCGCATCGCGCACCGCGTTGATCAGCTCGTCGCGATCCCCCTTGTAAGCCGGGTCCGGGCCCTTGAGCGCTTTGACGCTCCAACGCGCTCTTCCTTCAGCGCCGAGATGCAACGCGCGAAAACCGCCTCGGCGATCGCGTTGGCGGGAATCCCCATGTCCAGCGCGTTGGTGCTCGTCCATTTCCCGGTTCCCTTCTGTCCGGCCGCATCCAGCACGTAATCCACGAAATATCCCTCGGGATGCAGCGGGTCTTTCTGCTGCAAAATGTCGGCGCTGATCTGGATCAGATAGGAATCCAGATCCCCCTGGTTCCACTGCGCGAAAATCTTAGACAGGTCCGGCGCCTTCACCCCGAGCAGATTGACCAGCAGCCAGTAGGCTTCGCCGATGAGCTGCATGTCGATGTATTCGATCCCGTTGTGCACCATCTTCACATAGTGCCCGGCCCCGTTCGGCCCGATGTAGGCCGTGCACGGCACGCCCGCCGATCACCGGTTTGCCCGGCGCATAATTCTCGATCGGCTTGCCGGTCTTCGCATCCACCTTGGCCGCGACCGCTTCCCAGATCGGCTTAAGATGCTTCCACGAATCCGGATCGCCCCCAGGCATCATCGACGGCCCAAACCGCGCCCCAAGTTCCCCACCCGAAACCCCCGACCCGAAAAACTTGCACTTGGCCGCGTAATCCCTCTCACGGCGGATCGTGTCCGTCCACAGCGAGTTGCCGCAATCGACGATAATGTCGTCTTTCTCCACACCGGCGTCGATCAATTCCTTCGTGACCGCATCGACCGGCGGGCCGGCCTTCACCAGAATGATAAACTTCCGCGGCTTCTTAATCGCCTGGACCAAGTCCTTAACCGTTTCGCAACCCACCAACCCACCCGGCGGTTTTTCGCGAGCGATGAATTTCTGCATCACCGCGGTGGTTCGGTTGTACACCGCAACCTTGAACCCGTGATCGGCAATGTTTAATGCCAGATTTTCACCCATCACAGCAAGACCGATCAACCCAATATCAGCGACGGCGGTTTGAGGCATGTTCGAAACTCCGTTCTTTAAGTTCGGTCGGAAAGACTACCACAAGAAGCGGCAAGCTAGAACTGATTTGCTTGAATATAGTCCTTGTCGCCCTTGAGGAAATTGACGAGGTTGAGCACCGCCCGCATCGCCTGCCGCTCGACGCTCTCCAGCGTCCGGCTTCCCACATGCGGCGTGACGATGATATTATCGATCTCCCGGAACGGATGGTCCGCCGCCGGCGGCTCCTTGTCGAGCACGTCCGTGGCATATCCCCCAAGGTGCCCGCTCTTGCAAGCCTCGGCGATATCCTTTTCAACCACCAGCCCGCCGCGGGCCGTATTGATCAGCCAAGCACCCTTCTTCATCTTGCTCAGCAGGTCCTTGTTGAACATCCCGCGATTCTTATCGTCCAGGTTCATGTGCAGCGAAACCACATCCGCATCGCGAACCGCCTCCAAAACGGTTCCCGCCCGCGGAACGTCATACTCCTTCGCAAAATTCTCGTCCCAATAGAGGTCATAGCCGACGGATTTCATATCAAACGCCCTGGCCCGCTTGATGATTTCCTTCCCAATCCGCCCCACGCCCAGCACGGCGATTTTCTTGCCGTAAAGCTCGTTGCCCGTGATCCGCTTCCATTCCCCCTTCTTCGTCGAGCGAAGGTGCGGCCAAAAATGTTTCGCCAGCGCGATCATCAGCCCAAAGCAATGCTCCGCCACCGTCGTATGATTCACGCCCGGCGTAAAGAGCACAGGAATTTTCTTCGCGGTCGCATGCTTCACGTCGATCGAATCCAGCCCAATCCCATATTTCGCGATCACCTTCAGCTTCGGCAGCGCCGCGTCGATTACCGCCGCGGTGATCACATCATCGCCATTCAGAAATCCATCGAACCCCGCCTTGGCGTGGTCGAGCATTTCCGCTTCGGTCAGCGGCCCGCGCGCCGTCACGATCTCAAATCCCGATTTCTTCAGCGCCTCGTGATGCGGCCCAGGCGTGTCCTGAAAACTCGTCGTCGTCAATAAAATTTTCATCGCTTCATTCACCGTTTGATCCGGGCGCTCCCGCCCTTGAACACATGCGTCAATTCTTCCAGGTCGATCATGCTCGTATCCCCGCGCGTCGTCTGAAGCAGTGCGCCGTGTGCCGCCCCCAGGTCAACGCATTCCTGCGGCGTCTTCCCGGTCAGGAAGCCGTAGGCAAACCCGCTGGAAAATCCATCTCCGCCGCCAACCCGGTCTTCGATCTCCAGATTATCAAACCGCCTGCTCTCATAGAATTTCCCATCGACATACAAAATCGCCGACCAGTTATTGATCAGCCCCGATTTCACTTCCCGCAGCGTCGTGCCGACGACCTTAACATTCGGATAAGCCTTTACGACCTTCTCCACCATCTTCTTATACGCCGACGTATCCAGCGCCGAGAGATTCTCATCAACCCCTTCCACTTCGAACCCCAGCACCTTCTGGAAATCCTCTTCGTTTCCGATCAGGCAGTCCAGGTGTGGCACCAGTTCCTTCGTCACCTGCTGCGCCTTCTGCGCCGTCCACAATTTCGAGCGAAAATTCAGGTCATAGCTGATGATCGTCCCCGACTCTTTGGCGGCCAGAATCGCCTCCTTGCACACCGCGGCCGTCCCATCGGAAAGCGCGGTAAAGATCCCCCCCGTATGCAGCCACCGGCTCCCCTGCTCTTTAAAAAGTTTCTTGAAGTCGATCATCCCCGGCTTCAGATTGCTCGCCGCCGAGTGCCCGCGGTCGTACATCGTCACGCTGGCGCGAACGCCCGTCCCCACCTCCGTAAAATTCAGCCCGATCCGATCGGCCCGCCCAACGCCGTCATATTTCGCGATCGCCACGTGGCTCACGTCCATCCCCACGGATCTGGCGTGATTCAAAATGATCTTCCCAACCGGATTATCCACCAGCCGGCTGGCAAACCCCGTCCGCAGCCCCAGCCGCGCCAGGGCATACGCCACGTTGTATTCCCCGCCGCCCGCCCAAACCTCCAGCGTGTTGGCAAACTCAATTCGCCCATGCCCCGGCGGCGAGAGGCGAATCATGCATTCGCCCAGGCTCATCAGATCAAACTTCGCGTCCTTCGCATTTTTAACATTGATCATAAATTTAATTCCTTACATTCCTGCTTTCAGTGCATCCAGATGTTTCCCAAAATGTTCGTCCAGAATCTGCGTATACAGCGACTGATTTTCGGCAATCAACTGCTTCACCTGCGGCCCCAGCTTCGGGTCGCAAAGCACCGACCCAAACGTGCAGTGAACGATCTGCCGGCCCAGATCGCTCAACCCCGTCCCCTTCGGCACATCCGCCCAAAGCCCAAGGTATGCTTTCTCCAATCCCTTCGCATCAGAAATCTGATCCGCCGGCTTCGCCGATTGCAGCGTCGCCGAAACGTGATACGTCGCCTTGTCCGTGTCATACCGCTCGCGCGAAAGCTTGATGATTTCCCGAAAAAGTTTCGGATCCACGCGAACCACCGTTCGCAGCGCTTCCAGGTAGCTTGTTCCCGCTGTCTTCACGTGAAACAGTCCCTTCGTCGCCCGCGCCAGCGAGGGATAAATCGAAAGCTTGTCCGACCCGCTGTGCAGGCTCAGCTTATATGGCCCAAGCTGTTTGGCGATCGCCGCATGATCGCTCAGCGATTTCTCCAGCCCGCTCACGTCCCCCTTGTAATCCACGCCCTTTTCGAACTCCCCGATAAACCTCGGCGCCAGGCTCACCAGCTTCATCCCCGCCTTCACGCACTGGTCGGCAATGATGAAATGCTCCGCCAGCGTCGTCGGCTTGGGCGTCTCATCCACGCTCAATTCAATCTCGAACGGCTGATTCAATTTTCTAGCCGTCTGCTCGATGTGCTTCGCCAGCTTAGTCGCCATCGCGATCGCCCGGCCATATTTCACCGCCGCCCGCCGGCACACCGCCGACGAAAAATCAATCGTCGTCCCACTGAAAAGCTTGATTTTCTTTCCCTCATACTGATCCAGCCACGCAATCTCCCCCGCCAGCGGCTTGAATTTCTCCGCAAGCTGGTCCGCGTTGTAATCGTCCGCGTTCGCGTCCACTTCCCCCGATGGATCGATCGTGAAAAAGACAAACCCCGCCTGCGCCGTCCTCTCCACATCCGCCGGCGTTTTCAAATGGTCGGCGTCCGCCCCCTGAATTCCCGTATATCCCGCCTGCCGAAGCCCGTTCTGCGCATCCTCCATCACCTGCTGCGGCGTCCGGCTCGTCCGCGTCATCTCCCGGATCGACTGCTGCGCGAAGATCGGCAGAATCCCCGATCCGCTCCGCTTCAGCGCCGCCGCATGTCCCGGCGTCGCCAGACCAAGCCGATCCCCAAATCCAAAACTCGGCTTCGTTCCCAGCGTCCTAGGTCGATTTTCATTTTTCATGGCTCTTTCCTTTTTGTTATTGAACGACTCCAACCGTCAAAAGAATATTCGCGTAAATCTGTGTCTCCGCCGTCGCGATCACCAGTGCCAAATTCTCGCTTCGCGCCTGCGCATTGAATTCCGGTTTCTGGTGCTGGACGAGATCCCCGCGAAAATCCGCCTCCTCACGGAGGATTTTGCGGTACTCATCCCAGATCGGCGGATCATTCTGCATCGCATACATCCCGCTGCGCCGGTGCCATCACTTCCACCGCCTCAATCGGAATCTGCCCGCACACCAGCCGCAGGATCGTGCACGCATCCACCACGCCCGGCGTAAAATTCGCCCACACAACCTTCGGCGCGGATTGGGAACCGTGCTGCTGGGATAATTCCCATCGCTGATCAACACCTTGGCAAGATGGCCGGCCGACGCTAGGCCTCCCAGCATTTCGGGATGCAAAACCTTGGTCTTCAACATAAGTAACAGGGCGGGACAGATTACGGCGGGGGGGTCAGAGATTCAATCAACGCCTTTGCACAAAATGACCCGTGCTTTGATAAGAATGCAGATTGGCAATCCAAACATGCCGAATGAATACCGAACACGACGGAATTTCCAAACATTTTGTGATTCCCACCCAAGGCAATCGCATGTTCCCTTCCCCCCTCTTACCCCCTCGCCCGGTACTCCGGGAGAGGGTGGGGGTGAGGGCTCTTGTCTACTGCTCTACTATCTACCACTCTACTCTCTCGCGCAGCGCCGCCTATAATCCCCTTTCGGAGAGCCCCTCCCATGCCCGACAAACCCCGATCCCCCGCCGTCGACCACCCGCGCATCGAACGCGCGGTTCGCGAAATCCTCCTCGCCGTCGGCGAAAATCCCGACCGCGAGGGACTCGCCCAAACCCCCGCGCGCGTCGCCCGAACCTACGCCGAGCTTTTCTCCGGCCTCAGCGAAAATCCCCGCACCCATCTCCGCACCGTTTTCACCGAACGCTACGACGAAATCGTCCTTCTCCGCGACATCGATTTCCATTCCGTTTGCGAGCACCACCTGCTTCCCTTCATGGGTCGCGCCCACGTCGCCTATCTGCCCGATGGAAAAGTCGTCGGCCTGAGCAAGCTCGCCCGCCTTGTCGAGGGCTACGCCCGCCGCCCCCAGGTTCAGGAACGCCTGACCACGCAAATCGCCGATGCCCTGATGGAAGAGTTGAACCCCATCGGCGCCGCCTGCGTCGTCGAGGCCGTTCACACCTGCATGACCATCCGCGGCGTAAAAAAACCTGGCAGCGTCATGGTCACCAGCGCCCTCCGCGGAATCTTCAAAGACAGCCCCACCAGCCGCGCCGAAGTCCTCTCCCTGATTTCCGCCGACCCCAATCGCCGGATATAACCTGCTCCTCGCGGCAGGAAATGGGCGATATTCCCTCCACTGTTCCTCCCTCTCCAATCTCCTGGCTCAGCCCGCGCCTCGCCCGCTGGCTCGTTCCAATTCTCCTCCTCCTCGGCGTCGAATGCTGGCTCGTCCTGGGCGCCGGAGATTACGGCCCGCCCCGCAAATCCCGAATCCTCCTCGCCTGCCTGATCGCCGGCCTGATCCCTCCCATCAACCGCGCCTTCAACCGCCTCTACATCGCCATCGCGCACCCATCGCCGCGCACCCGCCGCCTGATCTGCCTGGCCATCTGGATCGCATCCACATTTTTCCTCTACTCGTCTCAGCGATGCCAGAAGATCACGTTTCACCCCAAATGGGAGGACGAATTCAGCTACCTGATCCAGATGCGCATGCTCGCCCACGGCCATTTCTGGATGCCGCCCATTCCCCTCCCTCGCTATTTCGAAACCTTCTACATGTTCGTCATCCCGGTCTACGCCTCCATGTATTTCCCGGGCGCCGCCATGATGTTCGTCCCCGCCCTCTGGCTCGGATTGCCCTACTATTTCGGCCCCCTTGCCGTCAGCGGCCTGTGCGCCGTCATGATCTACCTCGTTTTCACCGAGATTCTCGATGGAGTGTGCGCCCTCCTCGCGGTTTTGATCTTGCTCTGCCTGCCCTGCGCTCCGATCACCGCCTCGATGTTTCGCATGCTCTCCATCATGCCCATGGCCCAGACGCCCGCGCTGCTGCTGGGACTTCTGATGACTTGGGGAGTTTTGCGGTGGCGGAGAAAAAGGAACTGGAAATGGCTTGTTCTCGTTGGCGCAGCGGCGGGGTGGTCCGCGATTACCCGTCCGGCCGATGGGCTCTGCTTTGCAGTGGTTCTAGCTGTCGTCATGATCTGGGACTCACTCGAATTGCGAAAGAAGACCAGGGAACCTGGCTCGCAACTCTTTCCCATTCTCGCCGCGATCATCATTCCCGTTATCCCGTTTCTACTGCTCCAACTCACGCTCAACCACCACATCACCGGCCATTTGCTCACCACCCCCTTCGGCAAATATAACGACGCCAACTATCCCGGCGTCTTCGGCTTCCACACCGGCCTTGCCCCCCAGCACGTCTCCGATCTCCCCGAGAGACAGCTTTTCTACGAGGCCAACGCCAAAAGCGTCATTGAGCAACACCAGCTCATCAACTTTGTCAGCGTCGGCCTCCGGTCACAAATACAAATGATTCGCAATGTCGCCGTCCCCGATCCCTTCTTCTGGGTCATTCTCCCCATCTCACTCCTGGCGATGTGGAACCGCCGCTATTGGGCCGTCTGGGGAATGCTCCCGGTCTTTGTGCTGCTCATTTCAGCCTACGCCTTCTCCTGGGTCCTGCCCCACTATTACCTGATGGTCTTCCCGGCTTTCATCCTTTTGTGCCTCCTGCCGGTCCGATTTCTCGCCGACCTTTTTCCCGCCCGGGCCGCGATGATTCGAACGATGATGTGCCCGGCCATCGCTGGGCTGGCGCTCATGGGTGCGCCGCAGCTCAATCGCCTTGTCTACGATCAATATTTCAAGCCCATCGAACTGCCGCAGATCGACGCCGATATCTCCAAAAATGTCACCGCCCCCGCGGTAGTCCTCTTTCATTTCAACCCCGGCCGCAGCAACCCCTCCGAAGAGCCCGTCTTCAATAGCGACGTCGCCTGGCCCGACGACGCCCCCATCATCCGCGCCCACGATCTCAACCCCTCAGTTTCCGATGTCGCCAAGCCCGGCGATCAAGACCGGCCCCTTTACCAATATTACGCCCACATCGCGCCGGATCGCATCTTTTACCTTTATAATCGCGGCGCCCAGGACCACAGGCTGACGCCTCTGGGAACCGCCACTCAACTTATCAAGATAACCCAGGAGCAAAAATGACCGCGCAAGATTCCCCACCGCTTTTGACTCGCGATGAAATCACCCTCCAGCGCAATCACCTCGCTCGCCTGGTTTTCGCAGGCTTCGTCTTCACTTTCATCATCGCCCGCATCCTGGTCATCTTCATCATGGCCGGCAAACTCCCCCCGGGACTCTTCTTCCACGTGAAGGGCACGCATGTCCATCACCTCAACTACGGCATATTTCTCCTCAGCATCACCGGCGCCGTCCTCCTCTTCGCCCGCCCCGCTGGAACTTGGCTCTCCCTCACCGCCGTCATCTACGCCATCGGCCTCGGCCTCACTTTCGACGAATTCGGCATGTGGCTCCACCTGGGTGGCCTCTACTGGCAGCGCGCCAGCTACGACGCCGTCGTCACCGTCGCCGGCCTCCTCGGCCTCATCGCCTACGGCTCCTCCATCCGAAAATTCCGCCCCCGCCACATCATCACCGGCATCCTCCTCCTCATCACCCTCGCCATCTTCGCCTACTACCTCCACGACTCCCTAAAATGGGCCAACCGTCGCTTCAGCCCCATGCTCTATCAACTCGAAGAAAACGGCCCGGCGTGAGTTGATGGAAGAAAAGATTCGCACGTCCCGGATTAGGTACTGGGTCAGTTCGCTCCCCGAACGCCCACGGCGCTGCCGTGGGGATTTCGTATTTCGACCTGGAGCCCAAACTGACCCACCACCCCGGATTACGCCCAAACCCCTTGCAGATTCTTTCGAACTTCAACAATCTCAACCCAAAAATCCCCCGATTTCCCAAAAATAGGTACAAAACGTACACCTTTTGGACCTGTATATAGACGCGTACTATTTTTTCCCTGCGCCTCTTCCAATTCGGCATTTGGCAATCGGCAATCTTCACCGCGCCAACCAATCGTGGGTAGGACAGGTAACACCATCCCCGAAAGTGAGATATTTTGGGATAAAGTGAGAGCTTCCCGCTCCTACAACCTCACCGAACTCCAACTGCTCGCCCTCGCGCGCGCCTTAACCCCCGCCCCCGGTAATCCGGGGGAGGGTTGGGGAGGGGGCCGATCTGCAAAGTATCGCTCGGTGTGAGAAACCCCGAAAAGTGAGAAATTTTGGGAAAATGTGGGAACTGCCCGCTCCTTCAGCCTCACCTCAACCTCGAAAGAAAAAACCTTCCGCAGAGGCAAAGGCGCAATGGAAAACAGAAATTTACCTTCTCCGCGCCTCTGCGTGAGATCCTAATTCCGTAGTTAGGTATTTGTTAGATATTTTTCTTGATTTCTACGCTCAAATCAGCTATTCATTCCCCAGTTTCGAAAAAATGGAACCCCTCGGCATCAAACTTCGCAAGCAGCGCCGTCGCCTCGGCCTAACCCTCGACGAACTCTCCGGCCGCACCGGCATTTCCAAGCCCTATCTCTCCCTCATCGAGACCGGCCGCGTCCCCAATCCCCCCAGCGACGAAAAACTCAAACGCCTCGAACAATCCCTCGGCTTCGCCAGCGCCGAACTCCTTACCCAGGCCCATCTTCAGAGAACCCCCTCCGATGTCCGCGCCATGCTCGGAAGGCTCCTCGATACCCGAAAGCAGGGGGGCGCCAACGGCTCGCCCGACGATACCCACGAATTCTCCGGCGTCCTCCGCGAACTCGTCGCCAAAAGCGAACATACCCTCGCCCCCATCACCGCCAATGCCATCCCGGTCATCAACCGCACCGAAGACGCGCCCGATGGCCCCTTTCCCCCCAAATCATCCGACAAGTATGTCGCCTGCCCCGGCATCGCCGACAAAGACGCCTTCGCCGCCCGCGTTCACGGCGACACCATGACCCCCAACTATTGCGACGGAGACATCGTCATCTTCTCCCCATCCCTCCCCGCCAGAAACGGCGACGATTGCTTCATCCGCTTCACCGACGGCCAAACCACCTTCAAGCGCATCTTCTACGAAGCGGACGGCGCTGCCCGCCTCCCCGTCGTCCGCCTCCAGCCGCGCAACGAAAAATACCGCGCCACCATCGTCAAAAGCAACGAAGTCCGCGGCTTATATCGCGCCGCCTACCGATATCAGCGTGTCGACGGGGAATGACCCGGAATTTGGGGCCGTAAGTCAGTTTGCTCCCGGAACGCCCACGGACTTCGGCGAGCTCAGTCGAGCCGCGCTGCCGTGGGGAATTCAAATTTCGATACGGAGCCCAAGCGGACCGAATTCTGAAATCTCAAATCTCAAATTTCAAATTTCAAATCTTGTTCCCCACCCGAATTCCAACTCTCTCATTCCGCTTCACCGTCGCCGCCCCAAACACCGATACTTCCACCTTCGCCGCCGTCCGCTTCCGCAGAATCTCCAGTAGCTGGAGAAATTCCTCCTCATGCCGCGAAAGCTCCACATGCATGCACATGCACCGCTGCGCCAACGCCGGCGCACAGTGTTGAAGGCATGCCCAATCCAGCGGCAGGGGGGAACTCGACCGCGCCCGCCGCAGAAGCCCCCGCGCCTCATGCGCCGGCACGATCCGCCCGCACGACCGCGACCGTCGGCCCGCGCCGATCGTCACCACCGCGTCACACCAGGCCGTCTCCGCGGCGGCCCAGGGGTTGTCGCCAGTGACATCCTTCCACTCAATGCTCTTCCCAATCCACTTCCCGCCGCGCGGCAGTTCCATCACGCCCGGCACGTGCCGCAGCACGATCCGATCGCTCTTGCGCAGCAGCGCCGTCCACCTCTGTCCGATCACCCGGTATCCCGCGCGAATCGCCCGCGAAACTTCCGCCGTGATCGGATACGGCGCGATCACCAGCGCCGCCCACCCCCCGCGCTCCAGCGATACCGCCGGGATCAGCTCCACCCCGCGCGGGCGAAGCAACTGCGCCATCGGCTGCATTACCGCCGACTCCACAAGCTGCACCGCATCCAGCGACGTATGCGGCAGCACCCAGCTTCGCCACCGGTGCCGCAGCAGATCGATCTCGCAAACCCCCCAGCGGTCGTCCAGCACCCAGTGCCGCTCGCCGCCGGAATAAATCGCCACCAGCGGGTCCGACCGCCGCTCCGTTTCCCCCGCCGAGAGCAAGGATCGCGTCACTTCCCCCAGCTCGAATGGACGAATCTCCCCAATCGTCTCCAGCCCCTCGCCGCCATTTCGCTTGAGCTCAAACGGGCGCAGAAACAGCCGCAGCGCATCGTCGAGCTGCCCGCATCCGTTTGCAACGGCAACGGAAGCGCCATAAATCGAGAATCTGGATTTTATCGGCTGCTGCAAACCATGCGCTCCGGTGAATTGCGTGGCCGTGTCAATATCGGCAATCTGGGTTCCCTGACACGACCGTCGACGCCCTAGGGTTTTCCGCGCGATGTGATTCGTTTATAGGTCCGATTCCGCGATCAGCACGAACCCATTTTTGATCAGCAATTGTTCCGCCAGCGTTGGTTCGTCCACATAAAGCGCCAGCGCCGGCCCGTGCGGACCGAGAAGAAATGGATAGATGTAGTGAATGTTGATCTCGGCGGCCAGAAGCGTCGAGCAGATCGCGATCAGCGGCTGGGGATTCCTTTTCGGAATCTGCACCGCCAGAAGATCCAGCTCGCCAAACGGAAACCCCGCCTCCTTGAGCGTAATGCGCACCGAGTCGGTCGCGCCGCAAATCAATCGCACCAGCGCCGAATCCCCCGACTCCTCGATTGAAAGCGCCCGGATCGGATGCGCCGCCGTCTCCAGCGCCCCCAGCAACCCCTGGAGCCGTCCCACCCGGTTCTCCAGGAAAACCGTGAATTGACGAACCCGCGCGGGCTCAAAACCCGAGCCGCGCTCCGTTTGCGGCGGGAGAACGCCTTCCATCCCCCCAAGCTTACTTTCACCGCCCGCGGAATACTATTTGTTTTTCCTTAAATCCCGCCCTCACTTCTTCGGCGGCCGATGTGTCTTATCCTTCACCAGATCCGTCGCCGGATCACTACTCGTGGATGCGCTGCTGGCAAAGCTGTTTGAAAACGGCTGCGTAACCGCGGGTAATGCCACCGCTGCCTCGCTTGCGCCCAAACCGAAATTCGCCGCCAGCGCGCTGAAATCCGATCCGTTGACAGAGGTGCCATACAGGAAATTCCCCTCATCCCAATTCGTCACTCCCAGCCCAAAATTCGCCGCCACAATCGAGAAATCCGATCCATTGACGGTTCCATCCAGGTTCGCATCCCCCAGCAGCGTGAATTTCACTTCGATCTGCCCCGAAGGCAGTCCCTGCACCACGCCGTCTTTGCCATCTGAATATCCGATCGCGTACGACGGATAAGTCGCCACCGATGATGATTCGATCCCCACCCCATTCCACCCGCCATTATTCCTTCCCGACTTCAGATACCCCGCAATCGTCGCGATCGGATCGCTGCCGCTCGCGTAATCGATCATCAGAAAGTTATTTTCCAGGTTCAGCTTCGCGCTCGATCCGATCGTCAGCGATGCCACCGAGAACTCTCCAGCCCCGCTGGCCAGGTTCAGCGTCCCGCCGTTCAGCGCCAGCGACCCAACATTAAATGCCGTCCCAGCCGCCACCGTCCCGCTGTTGATGATCACGCTGCTGAATCCCCCAGGCGTCGCGCCCGCGCTCCAGTTCCCCGCCGTCGTCCACGATGAGTTTCCCCCCGTCCAGGTATCCGAGATGGGCGCGCTCAATTTCGCGATATCCGCCGCCGACAAACCATTTGCGAATATCTGCAAATCGGCGATGTCCCCGTCGAAATTCTCTGCTCCATCAGCATCGCGCCCGATGTTCGTCGGCTGCCAACCATACGTCACTCCGTACGGATCCGCCGTTTCACCCGCCAACACTCCGTCGATATACACCTTGAAGTCTTGCCCATCGTAAACCCCGGCGACGTAGTGCCACTGTCCGTTCGTCAGCGAGGTGCTGGAAGTGCCGGTCGCGTAGACGCTGTCATACGATCCGTCGTATCGCACCGTTCCAAAGTTCACGGTTGTGGAGCTCGTGAGGTTGAAAAAGATCGGCTCGTCCAGCCCGTCAAAACCCTGATCGAAGATATCTGAATTCCCGCTCACTGCCGTGGGTTTGATCCACGCCCCGATGGTGAATTGCCCTTCGAGATTCAGCTTCGACGGATTTCCAAGATTGATGTAGCCAGTCGATCCATCGAAAGCGAGCGCCTCTCCGTTATCCGGCCCCGCGACCTGAGTAACGCCCCCGACGATGGTTCCATTCGCCGCGGTTCCGTTGCCGCTGCTGTCCAGCACGGTGCCTCCGGTTACCGAGCTGAACGTATATTGCGCCAGCGGCACCGGCATCGGCGTAATCGTCGCCGGCGCGGCGACTGCCGCCGATGACCCGCTCGAATCGCTCGCCGAAACCTCCACGTAATAATCCGTCAGCCCATTTAGCCCATACACCGAAATGCTCGTCGCCCCCGCCGCCGCGCTCAGTGTCTGCACGATCTGCGTAAATGTAGGATTTGTAGAAACCGTGATTGTATACCCCGTTTCAATCAGCGAGCTGTCCGCCCACCCCACGTTAATCTGGCCGCTCGAAACCGCGGTCGCCGTCACGTTCGTCGGCGCCGCCGGAATTGCCGCAGTTCCCGAAGTCGTCGCGCTTGCCGATGGCGACGGCCCCGCATCTCCCGCGGGCGAGGTCGGGATCACCTGGAAATAATACAAAATCCCCGGCGACAGCCCGGTAAACGACCACCCCGTCGATCCCGCCGGCGCAATCTGCGTCACCACATTCGCCGTAAATCCGCTCGTGTTCGAAGCCTCCACGCGATATTCCGTCGCCCCCGCCGACGCCGTTCCCCACGACAAATTCACCTGCGTCGAAGACGCCGTCGTCGCCGTCAGGCTCGTCAGCACCGCCGGCGCCAGCGCCGGGCGCTCTGCTTCCTCGACCGCGCGGAAACCTATTTCCTTCGCGTCAAACAAATCTTCCTGCGTGTCCGCGATCTGGAAATCCCCATACTCATCCCCCCACGACCTCGCCTGCGCGGTGTAATAAATCGCTGTCCCACCGCCGGTCGAAAACCAGCTCTCGTAATATTGTTCCAGGAAAGTGCTGAACTGCGGGCTCGTTTCCGCGGTGATCTTTGTCGTGGCCGTGTCCTGATACCCCGAAAGATCCGGCCCCGACTCATACGCGTCCATCTGAAGGCCGTACTGCTGCGCCACCGAATCCAGCTCGTCGTAAAGCGCCCACGGCAGAAAATATCCGTTGGCCGAAAGGTCCTGAAGCACCTGCGCCGCCGTCAGATTCGGATTGCTGTTCCCCCCGTTGAGCGTATTGGTCCCATTGTACGGCCCATTCATATTCGCATACGTCGCCGTCGCCACCGCATAAAAATATTGGTCGGGCGCCCCATACTCCGCATTGATGAACGCCAGTTGCCCCGCCTGCACCGAAGGAATCGGAATATTCGCCAGCACCGGCCGGATCCGCGTATTGATCGCTGATTCACCCATGACGCTGGCGAAATCGTTGCTGATCTGCAGCAGCCGCCGCGCGCACCATCGCTGCTGCCACGTGTTGCCGTATTCATAAACCCCGTTGCTCTCCGTCAGCGGGAGATTGTCGTAATTCAGGTTCGATTGTGTGCCATTCTGGGCATCGGTCGTCACTTCCGTTACCGCCGCGTCCAGCGAATACTGGTAAACCGTAAACCCCGCATCCCACGTCTCATTCGAATATTCCACGTAAACGCTCAGGTCCGGATTTAGCCCCGGATACTTCACCCCGTTGATCGTGTCCCCGTTTTGAATCAGGCTCGCAAGCTGCTCCACGTAATTGTCGTTTGCCTGCTCAGGAATGTTGATCCACATATCCGCGTGAACCGCGTTCGCCAGCTCAATCGCATATTCCCAGCAGACCCCCGTAAAAAATCCATTCCCGTACACCGTCCCGTTGTAGTTGTACATCGTCGCCAGGTTGTACTGCGTCGCGTCCGCGGGCGTCGATCGCTCCGCCCAGGTCTGCACCGGGTTACTGTTCGTCTGCGTAAAGTCCATGAACCTCAGCACGCTCGGATGCAGCGACTGGAGATAGGTGAGGTAAGAATTCGTAAACACCGGCGGATTCGTCGTGCTGTATCCCGGACTGATGATCTGCAAACCCGTGATCCCGCTGCCCGTTCCCGTCACTTCCATCGAAACGCCGCCGACGCCTGAAATCGTGACGTTCGCCGTATAAACATCCGTCGTCGAATTGAAGCTGGCGTTGGAAAGCGTCGCACCGCTGAATGTGACGGTAGGTTTTTGGCTCAAGTCCATCACCAGGCTGTACGTCCCGTCCTCATCCGACGTCGCCGACAACAAATCGGGAATGCTGAAATCCGTGGTTGGCCAGCCGTTGGCGTTGGTCGGCGCCAGCGCTGTCTCCGCCGTGTTGTAAAACCCGCCGCTCTGCTTGACGATGTCAACCCAGATCGGCGACGTCTCCTGCACCACCACCCCGGTATCCAGCCCAACCGACGCCGTCTCCGTCAGGGAAACCCCGCTGAACGTCGCCGTCGCCAGCGTGCTCGAGCTCCCGCTCGCAACCGCCACCCCCGCCAGAGCGTTGCTCGTTCCATTCACCGCCGCCGTCCCCACCAGCGTCCACGGCCCGCCCGCGCTCGTCGACACATATCCGCTTACAATCGACCCATCCCGTACCAGCTCCAGCCACTGCGTCCCCGATTCCGCAATCGTCGAGCTGACGACATCCGCCAATCCCGCGCTGGAGCGCGAGATAAATTGTACGCCGCTCGCGGTCACATCCACTTCCCCAAACGCCGCATTCGCCGCCGTCCCCTCCCGCAGCATCAGCCCTTCCACAGTCTTCGACCCCGACGCCGGCACCGTCACGTCGCCCACCATCGTGATGTTCCCCGTGATCGCCTCAGAAGTCAGATGAAACTGATCTGAAGTCGATCCCGCCCCCGTCCCCGCTCCTTTCACCGTATACTGCCCGCCCGCCGCATAAGTCGAAGTCCCCGCCACCAACGGCGAACCAATATCCGTATCGGTCGGCGTCACATCCTGAAATTCCCAGCTCTGAATCAGTTGCGAAACCCCCGTCGATCCGTCCGCCCCCGTAAATCCAACATATGCCTTGCTCCCCGTCGCCCCGGCAATGTTCACGTTCGTATAAGTCTGCGAGCTCGTGATCGGCGTCAGCGTCGTCTGGCTGTCGCTCTCGCTCACCAGCAGCGTGCTCCCGTCATATTCAACGCTCACCAGCAAAACATGATTGTTCGCCAGATTAATCGTCGAAGGGCTGATCAGCGTCGGCGTCGTCGCCACGCCGTTCACGTTCAGCTCCGTCTCCGTTCCCGACGAGGTGGAAAGAAACTCAATCGCCACGCTATTGGCAATCCCATCCGACCCCGCATTCCCTCCGCCCGTGGCCGTCGATCCGCTTCCCTGCAGGACGAACGCAAATCCCGAAGTCCCCGCCCCGCTGAACTGTACGTTGAAATTCGTCGCGAACGGCGCGATCGAATACTCCTGCGTCGTAAACGCGCATGCGCGATTCGCTCGTGCCCCCATCGGCAAGCTGAAGCTGGTTCGAATAATTGGCCTGTGTGATCGCCGCGCCGCCGTTCAGCGAAATCCCCGCGTTATCAAAATCCCCCAGCGGATAATAAAAAGCATCCCCAAGCAGCGTCGCGGAAAAAAGCAGCCGCCGTTCCAGCGATTCCACCACTCCCATCACCGCCCAATGCCGCCGGCACTTTAATCTTCTCCCATACCTTCCCATCGCCAGAACCTATCGGCCTCGCCGTCTCAGTTCAAGCAATTTCCCCAATCTTATCGATTATGTCTTTCCCACCACGATGATATACCCCGGCACGTCAATCTCTCCGTGCCGCCGCAGCGCCACCAGTGTTGCCGATATCTCCTTCAGGCCTGACGCCGACGCCATCTCCCGCATGTACCCCAGCGAGTGGGCAAACCGCTCCTCCCTGTGCAGGATAAATCCCTCTTGAAGATAAGTTTCGATCGAGCAAGCCAGCATTCCGCCGCTTCGCAGTAGCCCCGCCGCGGCCGGCATAAACCCGGACAAATCTCCCACGTAAACCAGCACATCTCCCGCAACGATTAGATCAAACTGCTCTTTCATCGCCCCCATCGCCTCCACGACTTCTCCAGTAATCAGCTCGTCATAGATCCCGCTCCGCGTGGCCTCCACAATCATCGCCGGCGACAGGTCCACGCCCACCAGGCGACGCGCCATCGGTCGAAACAGCTTGCCACACAGGCCCGTGCCGCACCCGGCATCCAGCACGTCCAGCTCGTTGCGTTGGGTCGCCTGTTTCACCGCCTCAAAAATATGCTCCGGCGAGCGGTAATTCAGCTTCTCCACGAGATGCTTCTCGAAATCTGACGCATATCTGTCAAACAGACCCCGCACGTAATCCGCCGGCGCAGTTTTTGTCATTCCGTCGCCGCTGAGCGCCGAAACCCGAAACTTCCACGTGTGCGCGTTCGGATCCAGCCGCATTCCCTGCCTGAACGTTTCCAGCGCCTCCTCCTTCCTTCCCGACCGCGCCAGCACGTGCCCCAGAAAAAAATAGGCTTCCGCATTCTTCGGTTCCAATTCGACTGCCCGTTGGACGTAGATGAGCGCCTCGCCGATCCGCTGCCGCTGCACGAGAATTTTGCCCATGTGTGAGTTCGCCTGCACGCACGACGGGTCGATCCGCAGCGCGTTGGAATATGCCTCGATCGCCTCGTCCACTCGCCCCTCTTCCCACAGCACGTTCCCCATGCAGTCATACGCATCCGGATAATCCGCTCTCAACTGCAGCGCCTTTGCAATCGCCGCCAGCGCCGCCGCCCGCTCGCCCTTCGCGTGCAGCATCTTCGCTACCGCCAGGTGACCCGCGGCAAACTGCGGCTTCAGCTCGACGACTTTCCGAAACTCCTCCGCCGCATGATCCACCTGCCCCATCTCGCGCAGTGTATCTCCCAGCGCCGCGTGCGCCTCCGCCCAGTTGGGCTGAAGCTCGATCGATTTCCGATACGAGGCGATCGCCTCTTCATTCCTCTTTCCGCGGCGCAGAACATCGCCAAGATTGTGGTAACCCTCTGCCCGTTTCGGATCACGCGCGATCGCCCCGCGGATCAATTGCTCGGCCTCTTCGAGCCGACCCTCCTGCATCGCCGCCACCCCCAGCAGCCGCTGCCCATCGTAATGTGTCGGGCTGGCCGCCAGGATCTGGCGATAAATCTCCCCGGCCTCTGTCAGCTTTCCAGCCGCGTGAAGCGACAGTGCATTTCGCAGCGATTGCTCGATATTGATTTGCTCTTGCGGCATTCAAACCATTTCCGCCGCGATCAGATCATCCGGCGTACCGCGCCTGCGGTTGACCCGAACACGATTCCCCTTCACCAAAACCTCCGGCGCTCCAAACTTCTCTCATACCTTCCCATCGACCGAACCTATCGACGCCCAGTGGCAATATCAAGAACTCTCGCGGCATTCAAACGGAATTACCCTTCGCCATCACCACAACCCAACCCGGCACATCCACGCTCGCATTGCGCCTCAGCGCCACTTTCGTCGCCGCCACCTCCGAAAGACCGCACGGCGCTCCCATGTCGCGCATATAAGCCAGCGAATGCGCAAACCGCTCCTCGCTGTGCAGAAAAAATCCCGTCCCGTCATATTCTTCAACCGAGCACGCCATCAGCCCGCCGCTTCGCAGAAGCCCCGCCGCGGCCGGCATGAATCCCGACAAATCGCCCACGTAAATCAGCACGTCCCCCGCAATGATCAGATCAAACTGTTCTTTGATCCCGCCCATCGCCTGCACAAGCTCGCCATTAATCAGCTCGTCATAAATCCCCCTCCGCCGCGCCTCCGCCAGCATCGCTGGCGAAAGGTCCACCCCCACCAGCCGCCGCGCCAGCGGACGAATCGCCACGCCGCACAATCCCGTCCCGCACCCCAGGTCCAGCACGTCCATCCCCTGCCGCGCCGTCACCGCGCGCACCGCATCTAGCAATTGCTGCGGGCCGCGGTAATTCAGCTTTTCCACCAGATGCTTGTCGAATTTCGCCGCATATTCATCAAAAAGCTCGCGCACATACTGCGGGGGCGTCGTCGTCGTCAGCCGGTCCCCGCTCAGCGCCGAAAGCCTGAATTTCCAGTCCGGCGTATCCGGCTTCAGCCGCATCGCCTCCCGGAACGCCGCTTCCGCCTCCGGCAGTCGTCCCGCCTTCTTCAATATATGTCCCAGGAAAAAATGCGCCTTGGCATTCGTCGGGTTCATCTCCGCCGCCCGCCGGAAATAAATCACCGCGTCTTCAAGCTTCCCCTGCCGCATATAGATCTTGCCGATATTCCAGTTCGCCGATGCAAACGCCGGATTGATCTCCAGCGCCTTCTTATATGCCGTAATCGCGTCCCCTATCCGGTCCTCGTCCCATAGCACATTTCCCAGCCAGTAATGCGCATCCACCGAATTCGGCCGAAGCTGAATCGCCGTCGCCAGCGCTGCCAGCGCCTTGCCTCGCTCCCCCTGCGCGTGATACGTCTTGCCCAGCGCCAGATATCCCGCCGGCATCGACGGGTTGATTTGCACCACCTTCCGAAACGCCTCCAGCGCCTCCTCCAGTTTCCCCTGCTCGCGCAGCGCCTCCCCCATCGCCCCATGCGCCTCCGCCCAGCCCGGCTGAAGCACAATCGCCTTCCGATACTCCACAATCGCCTCTTCCCGCTTCCCCGCGCTTCTCAGCGCATCCCCCAGATTATGATGCCCCTCCGCCCGGCTGGGATCGCTCGCCACCGACCGCCGAATCCAATCCACCGCCTCCTCCGCGCGTCCCTCCTGCCGCGCGATCATCCCCATCAGCCGCAGCGCATCACACTGCTGCGGATTTGCCGCCAATATTTGCCGGTAAATTTCCCTCGCTTCCTTCAGCCTCCCCGCTTGGTGATGCCCCAGCGCAACGCGCAGCGACTGCTCGATATTGATCTCCGCTTCCTGCATATAGAGCACGCTCTAGACGAGTTCCGGCGCGATCAGATCATCCAGCGTTTCCCGCCGCCGGATAATGCGATACCGATCCCCCTCCACCAGCACTTCCGGCGCGCGCGGCCGGTTGTTGTAATTGCTGCTCATCGCGAATCCATAGGCTCCCGCCGTGAATACCGCCAGCAGATCCCCGCGCTTCGTCTCCGGCAACGGCCGATTCTTCGCAAGATAATCCCCGCTCTCGCAAATCGGCCCCACCACGTCCACGATTTCTCCCCCCTGCGGCTCCGCCGCCCGGTTCCGCTGATTCGGCACGTTCCCCGCGTCCGGCTTCACCGGCCAGATATAGTGATAACTCTCATACAACGTCGGCCGGATCAGGTCGTTCATCCCCGCATCCACGATGACGTATTTCTTCTCGCCACTCGTTTTGCGATAGAGAACGCGCGTCAGAAGAATGCCCGCGTTTCCGGCGATGTACCGGCCGGGCTCGAGCGCGAGCTTGTAGGGCTTATCCTTCAGCAGCGGAATCAGCGCCTTCGCATGCTGCGTGACCGGAAGCGCCTGGTCCGGGCGCTCGTAGTTCACGCCGAAGCCGCCTCCCATGTCGAACCATTCGATCGCGTACCCGCGCTCGATCAGATCGTCCGCCAGTGCGGTGATTTTCCGAACG
The DNA here is from genome assembly GCA_963755915.1 of uncultured Phycisphaerales bacterium. Taxonomy (GTDB): domain Bacteria; phylum Planctomycetota; class Phycisphaerae; order Tepidisphaerales; family Tepidisphaeraceae; genus PALSA-1353. Next base: position 1,285,980 of record CAVWLP010000003.1, on the reverse strand, counting down.
GCTTCCACATACGGCTCAATCTGATTGACCGGCGAGCCGATGTGAATATGCACTCCCGCCACGCGAAGGTTTTTCAAATCGCGATATTGGGCAAAAACACGCTGGGCGCGTTCGATGTCCACGCCGAACTTGTCCCCTTTTTTCCCGGTGCTCGTCTTGACGTGCGTTTTCGCGTCGACATCAGGGTTGATGCGGATCGCGCCCACCGCGGTCTTGCCAAGCGACCTGGCGACGCGGTCGATATTCTCAATTTCCGCTTCCGACTCCAGGTTGAACGCCGCGATCCCCGCGTTGATCGCATCCGCGATCTCCTGATCCGTCTTTCCCACGCCCGCGTAGATGATGTCCTTCGCCTTGCCCCCCGCCTTTAGCGCCGGAAAAGCTCCCCGCCGCTGGTCACGTCAAAACTGCACCCCTCCTGGGCCAGCATTCTCAGAATGTGGATATTCCCGCAGCTCTTCACCGAAAAGCAGATCGTCGGCTTCAGCTCTGCAAACGCCTCTGCAATCTGCCGGTAATGGTGCAGAAACGTCGCCTTTGAATAAACATACGCCGGAGTCCCGACGTCGCGCGCAATTTTGTCCGCGGGTACATCTTCGCAATAAAGCTCGCCGTTCTTGTAATTGAAAAAGTCCATAGCGAATCCTCAATTCTACGGGCTGGCCTCGCGACAGGCGAATTTCACGCAGAACCGACGATCGACTTGAGATAATCGAATGCCCTTTTCGCCACTTCCCCCGCCGTAGCTTCGTAAGGATAAAGCTCCACCGTCACCCACCCCCCATACCCAATCTCCCGCAGCGCCCAAAAACCGACCCAAAATCAATCGCCCCCTTCCCCGGCGCCAGGTGCTGATGCACCCGGTTCTTCCCAATATCCTCCAGATGAACATGAACAATCTCCCCCGGCATCGACCGGATGACCTCCGCCGGGTCTTCCCCCACACAAAACAAATGCCCGATGTCGCAGTTCATCCGCACGCCAGCCTCCCCCTTAAAAAACTCCTTCTTAAACTCCATATATTCGGTGGATGTCTCAATAAACAACCCCGGCTCCGGCTCGATGCAAAGTGTCACGCCATGCCGCTGCGCCAGCGGCAAAAGCCTCTCCAATCCCTCCGCGAATCGCTCCCCCGCAGTCTTCCGATCGATCGTCGTCCCAATCATCGGCCCCCCCGGCTGGAGGCTCACCGTCCGGCAATCCATCGCATTCGCCAGCTCAATGCAACCCATCGTGTGTTCCACGCGCACCTCGCGCCGGCGATCGTCCTCCTCGATCCAGCTCGGATGATACGTGTCCCCCTCCGCGAACAGCGTAAACCCGTTGATGTTGCTCACCCCCAGCCCCAACTCGCCCAAACGCTTTTTCGTCATCATCCGCGCTTCAGAATCAAACGACGGGGGATACGCATGCGGTACATCCGCCATCAATTCCACCCCGCCATATCCCGCCGCCGCAATCGCCTCAATCGCCTCGGCAAGCGTATTTTTCTTGAATGCATTGGTCGAAAAAGCCAGTCGCTGCATACCCCTCATCTTACCCCAAGACTATGCTGCTCACATGCGACACTTGGCATTCACCCCGTCTTCCAATAAGAAATAGACGTGGCCCTCACCTACGAATCCGCCGGCGTCGACTACGGCCCCCTCGACGCCTTCAAACGCGCCTGCCAGCGCGCCGCCGCCACCACCATACCCGCCCTCAAATCCCACGGCCTCACCGAGCCCCAGGGCATCCGCGGCGAAAGCGCCTATCTCCTCGAAACCCCCGATGAATTCCTCGCCCACGTCGAGGAAGGCCTCGGCACCAAAAATCTCGTCGCCGACGCCATGCTCCAGCTCACCGGCAAAAGTTATTACGCAAACATCGGCATCGACACCGTCGCCACCATCGTCAACGACCTGGTCACCACCGGCGCACTCCCCATCTCCGTCGCCATGCACGCCGCCGTAGGCGACTCCTCCTGGTTCGCCAACACCGCCCGCGCTGAAGATCTCGCCTCCGGCTTCGCCGAAGGCTGCCGCCGTGCCGGCGCCGTCTGGGCCGGTGGCGAAACGCCCGCCCTTTCCGGCATCGTCGATCCCCAAACCATCGTCCTCGCCGGCTCCGCCCTCGGTCGAATCCGCCCCAAATCTCTTCGCATCGCCGGCGACATCGCCGACGGCGACGCCATCATCCTCATTGCCAGCACCGGCGTTCACACCAACGGCCTCACCCTCTGCCGCGCCCTCGCCGCAAAACTTCCCGATGGTTATCGGACCCCCATCGACGACGGCCGCCCCTTTGGCCAGGCCCTCCTCGATCCCTCCGCCATCTACGTCCCCTTCGTCGCCGAATGTCAGCGCCGCGGCCTGCGCCTCAAATACCTCTCCCACATCACCGGCCACGGCTGGCGAAAACTGATGCGCCTCCCCGAACCCTTCGTCTATCGCATCACCGCTTTACCCCCCGTTCCCCCCATCTTTAGTTTCATCCAAAAACACGGCCCCGTCGACACGCGCGAGGCCTACGCCACCTTCAACATGGGCGCCGGCTTCGCCGCCTACGTCGCCCCGGCCGATGTTTCCGCCTGCCTCGCCGCTGCCCAGGCTGTCCAGTTCAACGCCTGGAATGCCGGTAAAGTCGTCAAAGACGGCGTCCGAAAAGCCGTCGAGATCGCTCCACTCGGCATCGTTTACGATTCTGATAGTCTTCAGGTCAGATAGACGATATTGTTATCTGAACCAATGCCCCAGCGATTCCAGATCACCCAGGATTCCTCCGCTAATATTCTGCAATTTAATCTACCTCCGATTCTCGACAGCATGGAAATCGACGGCCTTATCGATTCCGTCCTGGGCGCCCTCGACCCCAAGCGCGCCCAGTTCTGGGTCGTCGATCTCAGCCAGGTCGAATACATGGGCAGCTCCATGCTCGGCCTCTTCGTCAACATGCGCAAGCGCATCCGCTCCGGCGGCGGAACCCTCATCCTTTGCGGCATGTCCCCGCAGCTCCTGCGCATCTTCCGAACCTGCTGCCTCGAACGCCTCTTCACCATCGTCAAAACCCGCCCCGACGCCCTCGCCATGGTTTCCCGCCGATAATCTAAATTGCCGGGTTACTCGACCGCTGGGGATTCGGAATCGAAATATTCCTTCCCGGCTCCCGAATCCTCAGCCGCCGATCGTGCGCCCTGATCGCATTGCTTTTCCGAACGATCGCCCCCCGCAGCCGATCCGCGCCCCCCATTTTCGTCCGCTCGACATACGTCGACAGCCACGCATCCCGCTGCAAGTCGCTGATCGGCAACCGCGTCGTGCTGAACCAGAACTGCGCCAGGTCCTTCACAATCCACCTCCGCCGCGTCAGCGGACCAGGCAGCTCGCGCACCCGCATCGCGTCGATCAACCGTATCTCCGGCTGCCGATCCGCATGATTGCTCACCATGAAATGACACAGATAAAGGTCCCGATGATGCAGCCCTGAATTGTGCAGCGCCGCCGCCAGTTCCGCCGTCGGATTCAAAATTCGCTCAAACGAAAATCCCCCCTCCACCATCTTGTCCGCCGGCTCGAACGCCCCCAAATCCTCCGTGGCAATAAAGCTTCGTCCGTCCGCCAGTTGCCCCCACGCCGCCACCATCGCCGCGGGAATATGCCGTTCCTGAAGCGCCCGATATCCCAGCGCCTCCGATTTCGCGTGCAACGCGTCCTGTGGCCGTCGAAATCGCTTCACGTGCAGCCGGAACGTCTTCCCTTCCCCGGCAATCTCCCACACGCAATTCTCCCGGTCCTCCAGCGTCCGCCACGGCACGATCGCCGGATCGTCAAAAATCCGCCGGGGCTCTTTCGCGATCCCCCCAAGAATCTCCCGATATGGTTCCGCAATGAAAATCACTGTCGCGACGCGCCCGGCTGGAAAAACCGGCTGATCCCCGGCTTGAAGATCACCTTCCCGTCCACCACCACCAGTTCCTCGTCCAGAAAAAGCTTCACCGCTCGGCTCAAAACGTCCGCCTCCAGGTTCAAACCCTTCTCCTTCACGTCCTCCAGCGAATCCGCCCCCACGTTGATGTGAAACACGTCCTGCAAAATCACCGGCCCCTCGTCCAGTTGCTCCGTCACAAAATGCGCCGTGCATCCATGCACCCGAACCCCGCTCTCATACGCCTGCTTATACGGCGCCGCTCCCGGAAAAAACGGCAGCAGCGACGGATGAATGTTGATGATCTTGTGCCGAAACGCCGCCACGATCCGCTCCGGCAAAATCCGCATATACCTCGCCAGCACCACCAAATCCGGATTCAGCGTCTGCAAATTCTTCAGCAGCCAGTCGAAGTGCCGCTCCGGCTCATCCGATGGATAAAACGCAAACGAGCATCCCGCCTCCTTCGCCAGCGGCTCCAGGTTCGCATGGTTCGCCAGCACCCCCGCAATTGCCCCGTTCAATTTCTTCTCCCCGAAATCATCAAACAGCCGCTTCAAACAGTGCGGCTCCTTGCTCACCAAAATCGCCACTTTCTTCAATCGCCGCTCGCTGTGCAGATGCACGCGAACTTCCATCTCAAGCTGCTTCCCCAGCTCCAGCAATCCCGTGATCAATTCCGAAAGATCGACCGAAAGTTCCTTCAGATCCACCAGCATGTCCATCAGAAAAAACCCGCGCACCACCCTCTGCTCGATATCCTCGATATTGATCCCGCGCTCCGCCACATACGTCGCAAAGCGCGCAACCACCCCCTTCTGGTCCTTCCCCAGAACGCTCACCACCGCTCGTACTGCCTGCGCCAATTGAAACCTTTCTCGCATTTTCCCCCTCCCCTGATAATTCGGGGGAGGGCAGGGGTCGGGGCCGATCGCCGCGCCACATTCGATTTCTAGTTTAAGCCCAATTCACTTCGTTGGCACGCCGCCGGAAATGATTTTCAAATTTTGCTCTGCCTGGGCATTTTCCGGGTCAATTTCCAGGATTTTCCCAAACTCTTCCGCCGCCTCCCCCTCTCGCCCCATCTTCGCATACGCGACTCCCAGGTTATTCATCGCCTGAATCGATGGGCTCTGCCACCACTTGATCGCCTCCTCAAATTCGTCAATTGCAGCCTGATATTCACCCTGCATCAGATAAACATTACCCAGATCGAAGTGCACATCCGGATATCCCGGATTGCGCTGGATCAACGCGCAAAATAATCCTCCGCCTTCCGCGGATTCCCCGACACGCTCGCAATTTCCCCGGCGATGTAATTCCCAATCGCGCTGCCCGGATCAACTTTCAGCGCATGCGCCGCCAGCGACGGCGTATCCGCCCACACCCCAAGCTGAAACGTCGTCAGAATCGCCAGCAGCACACCCACCCCCATCGCCATCGGTAGCGCCGCCCGCCACGGCGCCCGCGCGAGTAGCGACGCCACCGCCAGCGCCGGCCCTAGCATCGCCAGATAAAAATACCGATCCGCTACCGACGAAAACTCCTGGAAATAAAACGGCACAAACCCCAGCACCGGCAGCAGCGCAACCACCGAAACCAGCGCGCCTACCGCCACCCCCCGGTAAATCCGTCGCACGCTCCACAGCGTCGCCCCCAGCGCCACCATCACCACGCAATTCAAAATCCACTGATTTCCCGCCATCACCCGCGCCGGCGTCCGCCCATAATCAATCGTCAGTCCCACGGGCCACAAAACCTTCTGGCAGTAAAACGAAACACAATCCAGCGCCACCACGGGCCGATCCACCATCGGCATCCACACCCCGCTCTGCACCCGATGCGCAATCCACGCAAACACCGCGCTCCCCCCCAGCCACGGCAACATCATCCCCAATTCCCGCTTCCACCCCCGCCCCAGCATCCCCGCATCCAGAACCAGCGCAATCACCGGCGTCATCACCACCGTAGGCTTCGAAAACAGCGCCGCCACAAACAGCACCGACGCCACCCCATACCATCCCCATTTCACCCCATTTTCCCCCGCCGCCAGAAACGCCCGAATCGCCCCCAGCGCCAGCCCCGCCGCCAGAAGGTTGTTCATCTCCGAAACCCACCCCACGGTCTCCACCTGCATCGGATGCAGCGCAAAAATCGCCGCCCCCACCAGCGCCGCCGCCGGCGATTTCACGCACTTCCGCAATATCGAAAACACCAACCCCACGCACACCAGGTGCAGTCCCACGTTCAGCAGATGAAACGCCTCCGCCCCCGGCGAAATCCACATCAGCCCCCACCACGCCGTGTAACTCAGCGGCGCATAAATCTGAATATACGGCCCACCCCAGATCTCCTTCAGATGTTCCCACGTTGGCGGATGCAGCAGCGGATTCTGCGTCACCTCATTGAAATCATCCCAATCCACAAACTCAAACGTGTGCGCCTGCCAATAGACGGCCGCGGTGCAGACCAGCAGCATGCCGCAGAGGAAAAAGCTGGCCGCTCGATCCGAAATTGCCGGACGGGCCTCTATGTCGTTACTCATCGGCGTCGTTCTTCGAATGCCGCAAGCAAACATCCAGCGCCTTGCGAAGCGTCTGGACAAGATCGTCCCCATCCCCCTCCGCCTGAAACCGGATTGACATCATGCTCGGCCGCGTGTTCTGCAAAATCGGCGACATCGAAACCACGGTAAACTGCCCGCTCCTCAGCGCGTCGATCACGTCATCCGCCTCATAATCCCGCGCCAGAAAATCCCCCAGCAATTTCACTTTTCCGCAGGGGCACCTGAAAAAATAAAAATGCGACGCGATTCCCGCCGAGACGGGAACCTGCCCCATCTCCGATTCCAGGTCCACGTCGCTCCGCGGCACGATTACCGCAAAGCTGTCGGGAGAGACAATCTGCTGTCCACCCAGCGGCGCCGTCACCGTCTTCCACCAGTCCGGTGAATCGACAGTGGGATTTGTAGTCGGAGGATCCGCAACTTTGCTGGAAACGCTCGCGCAACCGGACAAAAGCATCGAGACGAGGATGAGCCCGAAATGCTTCATCGCCGCGTCCTTATTTCTTCCCACAGGCCCTTTGCTGTTGGAAGAATTCCCGAAGAAGCTTCGCGCACTCTTCCGCCATTACTCCGCCGGTTATTTGTGCCTGATGATTCAACCGCGGATCGTCGCAGATCTGGTAGAGCGTCCGGATCGCCCCCGCCTTTGGGTCGTCGCATCCGTAGATGAGCCGCGCAATTCGCGCATTGACGATCGCCCCCGCGCACATCGGGCACGGCTCCAGCGTCACCGCCATTGCGCATTCGCTCAAACGCCAGTGCCCCAGCGCCGTCGCGGCTTCCCGCAGCGCGATCATCTCGGCATGCGCCGTCGGATCGCCGTCGGTCTCCCGCCGGTTGTGGCCCCGCCCGATGATCCGATCCGTTGGCAGGTGCAGAATCACGCATCCCACCGGCACCTCATCCATCGCCAGCGCACCCCGCGCCTCGGCGACCGCCTCCTTCATTAGGGATTCGTCGGTCATAGGGTACTGGGTCCGTTCGCTTCCGGAACGCCCACGGACTTCGGCGAGCTCAGTCGAGCCGCGCTGCCGTGGGGAATTCGTATCTCGACACGGAGCCCAAATCGACCCACCACCAGTCATTGGACGGGAATGACCTGCGTCACTTCCGGAATTCGCTCGCGGAGATTTCTTTCAATGCCCATCTGAAGCGTCATGTGGCTGCTGGGGCATCCGTGGCACGCCCCATGAAACCGGATCTGCACCACGCCCTCGCCCGTCACATCCACCAGCTCGATATCCCCCCCATCCGCCTGCACCGCCGGCCGGATCAGGTCGATCACGGTCTGGACCTTCTCCCGCATGGATGGCTCGTTGGTCGGCTTGGAAACCGTGGTAGGCATAACAGGGATAATCGGCTGATTATAGACTTTGCGTGATAACCCAGCAACCGCAGCCTTTTTCTCCTCTTTCCCCGTCCTCTGTCTTTTCCCCCCTGGTACTCCGGGACGGGTCAGGGTGGGGGCTTAAAATGCCGCCGGTGTCCTCACCGGCGGAATCCCCGCCCTCCCATCCAACTTCCGCCGATGAGGACATCGGCGGTACGCCAAAGAAGACGATCCAAAACAGGGGTGATGTCTCAATTTGAACCCACAAGCCGGATCGCTCTCGGGCGGCTTTTTCGTGCGCGAATGGTAAAATTGCCCACAAGTGATTAGCCCAAAGACCCTGATCCTTATGATTCTCTCGTCTGGGGTATTCCTTGGGCCAATAGCGATCTATAGATTGCTTCGTCCAGGTTTTCCACCGAACCGCACTTATCGCGCTTGGCCACCCACTTTCGCAAATTGGAGGTACGATGCCCCAATGGTCTTCTGGGGAGTTTTGGTCCTGTTTGCCTTAGTAGCTATCCAGTGTGCCATCCTCGCTGTTTATGTGTGGCAGCATTTTCCAAATTAGGACGCTATCTAAATTCGGCATTTGGCATTCGGCAATCTCTTCTATATCGGCGACAAATTCCCCATCGCTTCTCTCGCCCCCATCAAAAACTCAATCCTCCGCCCCGTAAAAAACGCCACTCCCCCATCCACCGCCTGCAACTGCAGGTTGTCTTCCGTTAATTGAAACTCCGGATCAAAAATCAGCAGCCCCGATTCCTCATCTGGCAAATCCTTCGCCCGGCGCAAAAAGAAATTCAGCGTCACCCGGTTCCCCGGCCGGTTGCTCTCCGTCGCCGGCGGGTTCGGGCGATCCACCAGCCCCAGGTAATCCCGCCCGAAAAGGAGCTGCTGGTAATTCGTCACCTTCGTCGCATCAAACGAAGCCTCCCACGGCTTGCCCGGCGGATCGAGCCGGTACGCGATCAGGCTCCGGGGGCTGAGCGCGAAGAGGTAATTCCCCGAGATATAAAGCTGAACGTCGCCGCTCGTGGATTGCGTCGGAAGGACCGAGCAGTCGATCGGCGGTGAATAGTCGCGCCGATATTGCCACGGCTCCCCGCTGTCCACAGAATAGATCCGGATATCCTTCCCGCTGTTGGCAATGGCGAACACCCGCCCGCTGTGAATGAGAAGCTGGTGCGGCTCCGGCCGGGCCGCATTTAGAAAAATCTGCGGCTGGTCCGGGGCAGCCGTCTGCGGGATCTGAGAGTCCATCCCCGTTGGGGAAAGATTCGCCTCAAAGAGATCCTTGATGCAAAGCTGATTCGGCAGCGTATAGGCCAGCGTCCCATCGGCCGCCAGCGCCAGGTTGATCGGATAGGCCTGCGTATCCACCCCAAATTGCTTTCTGCCCAGCAGCTCGCCGCTGAAGGAATTATAAACCACGATTTCCACGGATTGCCCGTCCTGCGTGCGGATGACCGTGAAATCATCGTTGGCCAGCAGGGGATTGATCAGCCCTGTAACCCGCGTCTGCCAGGCGATATGCCCCGCGGATGGATCGACCGCCAGCAGCCGCCCGGTCGACGTCGAGACGATCACGCGCTGTGCCACCGGTTTCACTTCCAGCACTTCCTCGGGGCCGCCGGGCATGTCGACTTCCGGCGGCGTGGGCTCGGAATTGTCGGGATCCAAAATCGGCGGCAGCGACGAGGTGTCCATGTCCCACAGTTGCTTGCCCGACGTGCCGTCGAGCTGCGAAACGGATGTCCTGCTCCAGACGATCAGCTTGTCTCCCACCCAGGCCGCCCCGACCGGCTGCTGCGAAATCGCCGCGCACGCAAAGATCGCCTTGTTCGACCCGGCCGGATAGACCGTCAGTCCAGTGCCGCCCGACCAGGCGATGACCCGGTCGCCGCGCGCGAATTCCTCCATCGGAACGACCATGGCGTCGACGCCCTGAATCTCCAGGTCTTTCGACGCCGGCACAAAAGGCCTGGCCCAGCGCCCCGTCGCCTGGCGAAAGGCCTGCGACTGCTCGTGCGTCGGCAAATGCAAATCGGGAACGCTCTGCAGGCTCGCTTCCACTTCGTAGCGCATCAGCGCATTGCGCGCCAAGGTAATCGGCACGTTCGGCAGCACCGACCCATCCGGCAGCGTCATCGCCTGCTGGGTCACGCCGGTCGGGTCCTGAACGGCGGCAAGCTGGAGACGTGAAACGGCGACGTCGAGATGGTTCGGCAGCTTGAGGTAATTGCGAGCCATCGCGACCAAAACCGCGGGCTGGGTCTGATCTTTGAAACGCGCCAGGATTTGCCGCAGGACCTGCGTTGCCATTCGCGCATCGCCGCGGGATTCGTAACAATTAGCGGCCGCCAGCATCGCGTCGCGCCAACCGTCGAATTGGGATAGACCCGAGAGATATCCAGCAGCCGCTCCGGATCCGCCGCCGCCTGCGCCGCTGCGAGCTTCTGCGCCGCGGCCTCCTCGAACTTGCGGTACGCCAGTACGCCATCGGGTGTTCCCTTAATCTCGGTGATCGCCTGGTCGGCGACATCTCCGGCCGCGATCGTCGCGTTGCCGTGCGGGTCGGGCATGGGCACGGCGCGGAAGGTCGGCTCGCCGAGAATTTCCTGGTAAAGCTCAATGGCCGAGGCGGCGTCACGATTGTCGCGCTTCCAATCGTATTCCGCCCGCGCCAGCCGGTAGCTGACCTGCTGCGCAGTGGAAAGCGCCGCGGCCTGGGCCAGATCGAAAAACCGCTCGATTCGATCGGCTTCGCCTTCATGCCCCTCCGACCGCCGTGCAAAGCTGAGGGCATCGTTGAATGCCCGGTCGCGCGTCGATCCAGACCTGAGCGATTGCGTGCCGCCGAGCAGCTCAAAACCTTCCTCAAGCCGCTGCTGGGCCGCATCGGGCTGGGCAGCAGCGAACATCACCTCGGCATAATGCAGCCGGGCGTCGGCGCTGGCGGGGGCCTCGGCGATTTCGCGGTTCAATTTCGCCTGCGCCATCGCGATATCCGTATAGACCGCGATGTTCTCATCGCCGGCGACGATCAGATGGTCCTGCGTCGCGATCACATTTCCCGGCCCCTCTTTACCCGATTCCCAGCCGTTCTTTGGAAACGTGCTGTTGGCTGAATCGAGGAGGCCCGATGCCAGTTGAATCCGCAGCAGATATTTTTCCGTCGGCACATAGACTGCATCCCCGGTCACAAACGCGCGACCGCGGACCTCGACCAACTGATCGTCATCGGCTTTATCCTGCGCGGATGGATCCTGGTCGCCCTCCGTCGATCGCCAGTATCCGGGAATCGAATCGACTTTCGACGCGTCATGCGGAATCAGTTGCCAGGGGACCTGCCAAACCTGTCGCTCGCCGGCGAGGTAGACCATGTCCCCCTTCACCGCCAGCAGCGTGGTGGGCAGGTCCGGCGTGCTGGGGACGTTGGGATCGCGCTCCTCCTGCAAATCGGTCAGCCAGATTCGTTTGACCAGGTCTCCGCTGGCGGCGTCATAGACGAGCAAATCATGCCCGTCCGACGGCATTACGAATACTTTCCCATCCTGCACAACGGCCGGATTGTAGACCCATGGCGCCGTCGGCGTTTCATCATCCTCGGGCGGAATCTGACGGATAATCCGCTGCGGAAAGTTGTACATCGCTCCGCCGGTGGATTCGGTGCGATAGATGTTCAGCCAGGCGATCGTGCCTGTGTAGGCATCGAGCGACGCGACCGCGCCAAGATTGGTGATCACAAAGAGCCGGCCCGCCGAATAGGCAAGATGCGAAACCGCGTCGGAATAGAGGTAGGACCCGATTCCGCCGGCCTCCAGCAAATTGTCGCCGTTGGAATTTGCGATAAACGTCGCCCAGCGCAACTGGCCGGTTGCGGCGGCGTAACAGACTACATAGCAATCCTCAAACTGCCCCTTCATTCCGTGGACGATCACATAAAGGTTGTCCCCGACGATGAGCGGCGATCCGCCCATCCGCAGCTCGCGCAGTGCCAGTTGGGCATCGGAGAAATCGTGCGGCGAGGTTTCCCAAAGCTCCTTGCCGCTCTTGCGATCAAGGCAAACCAGATGCGAATCCTGGCCCGGCAGGGGATCGCTGGATGAAAGCGGGTCGGACAAGCCCATCACCGCCGCGACGTATTTGTCCGTCACCGTCACGCAAAGTTGGCGGCCGAGCGGCACCGGCGTTGGAGCGGGACTCCACGCGGGAGTGAAGGCGCCGTTTTGCATCGGATAGGTGTCCACCCACTGGGGTAAGGGAACGCCGCTGTCGAGATCCAGCGCGTAAATACGCGTGTTGTCCTGGTAAAAGAGCTCCCCCTTGTCGACCGCGGGCATGATCCCCAGCCCAATTCCCTTTTTACGCTGTTCGTCACTGGCGTGCTCACGGTTATCCCTGTCGGCGGTTTCCTGGAGGGCATCCCAATTAAACCTGGTGACCAGAATGTTGTATAAGCGCGCCCCCGGCTTCACGAGAGACATGCAGATTTGCGAGCGTTCGACGTTTCCGCCGACCATCGGCCAGGAATCCGGGCTTTCCGCCCGCACCACGGTCGCACTCGCCAGCTCCTTCTCCAGCGAGTCGGCCAGCACCACCTGCTGGCCGCGGATTACTCCGGTCGCCTGGGGAAATTGGTTTTGGAGCTGGGTCTCATATCGCTGGACGTCCTGAGGCTGATTCGCCAGTTTCGCGGCCAGGGCCGTGCGGTAGAGCACCATGGGCCGCTCGGCGATTAAATCCGGATGCCACTCCAGAAGCTCCTTGCCGATCTGATTCACTTCCGCGTAATCCCCCTCCTCGAAGCACAAATCCATCAGGCGAATGCCGGCGGTCTTTGCGGCTTCCGTTGGGAAATATTTCGCGAGGATTTCGTGAAGCTTGTCGATGCCGTCGTTTCCCGCAGCGTTCAGAAGGCTTTGGGCGATCGTTTCGTATCTTCCGCGATAAACCAGCAGCCCCTCCTGCGGCCATTTGCAGAGCGACTCGCGCACCGTTTCCGTAACCGAGGCATAGCGATCCACGGTTTGGCTTAGCTCATCCGTATGCGTGGGGACGACGCGGTCCTGATATTTGTCGAGGATTTCCTGATAGACATCGGCCGACTTGCTCCACTCGTGCAGCCGCTCCATCCGCTGGGCGAGGGCGAGCTTCTCCATCGCGATGGCGGAATCGCGGACATAAACGCCGCCCATCGCATCGTCGCCCCCGACCCCCTGGAAGCCCTGCATCGGGACCATCGGGCCGTTACCAAAACGAATTAAACCCCGCTGCGCCATCGCAGGCGCCACGATGGCCACGATGGTGATTAGACTGCAGAGCGAACAAAGAGCGCGGCAGGAAAATGAGTGGCGAGATCCCCCGCATTTCACTCGCAACTGGCAACTGGCAACTCGCAACGTCATACCCCCATATCCTAGCCGAAATAGCGTCCCCAAATCGGTGCGAGCCGCCGAATTTCTTCGCGGGAAATCTTCGATTTATCTGACCAGATCGCCAATTTCAGGGCGTCCTTTGCCGGGCATGCCGACAGAATCCCCGGCTCTGCGGCAATCTTCCGCAGCACCCGCCGGATCAACTCCATGGCTTTTCCCGCGGCCGTCTCCAAATTCGCGGTAATTTCCGCGAGCAGGGCACCAGGCTCCGGCGGTGGGGGGGGCGGCTGGCCGGGGGCGGTGGGCGTGACCGCTTTCCAGCAGTCATAATCTGTTACCAGGGCAATCAGTGCGTAGGGAATCTCGGCTTCGCGCGCCAGTTTCGCCTCGGGCAGGGCTGTCATGCCGATCAAATCGCCGCCCCAGAGACGGTGCATCAGGCTCTCCGCGCGGGAAGAAAACGCCGGGCCTTCCATGCAGACATAGCAGCCGCGATCGTGCAGCGTGATCGCCTCGTCGGTTCCCGCTTGTTCCAAAAGAATTCGACGCAGGACCGGGCAGAAAGGTTCCGCGAATTCCACATGCACGGCCGCATTTTCAAAAAATGTTCCCGCCCGCCGGAACGTCCGGTCAATCATCTGATCCGCGGCGACGAGATCGCGCGGCTTAAACTCCTGCCGCAAGCTCCCGCAGGCGCCCGAGGCGATAATATGCGTGCAGCCCAATTGCTTCAGCGCGAAAATATTCGCGCGAAAGGGGACCATGCTCGGCGGAATCACATGCCCCGGACCATGCCGGCCCAGCAGCAGCACCGGCAATCCCTCCCAATCGCTCTCGATAATCGCATCGCTGGTGGCCCCGAAGGGCGTCTGCATCACGTGCCGCCGGCCATCGCCTCTTGCCAGTAATTGCCCCAGCCCCGTCCCACCGATGATGCCAATCTTTACGTCGCTCATGGCTCGGAAGGATAGACGATTTTCCCGCCACCCTCCACGGAAAAAGCCCGTATCCCGCCGGGCGGCGGATTATCGCGGCTTTCTTCGCATCAGCCCGAACAATCCCATTCCGAGCAAGCCCATGCCTGTTATCGGCTCCGGGACGGTCACCGACAGGGACGTAAACGTGGCACTCGCCGCGGCCTCCGACGTGTCATCGCCCATGAACACAAAATTATCCAGCGTATACGGCAGCATCGCCGACCCGCTGTAGTCTTGCGTCGCCCCGGTCAGGATTGTCGTTCCGTTGGCCGTCAGCGTGTAGTTTCCCCCCAAAACCGAAAGGTTGTAATCGATCAGCGACGGGCCAGTGTCGAACACATCGTTATTCTGGGTATCGCTGTCCTGAAGCGGGTTCTGCTCAAACCCGGTCCCGGAGACATATTCCTGAGCCCACACATCGCTTCCCCAGTAACCAAGCTCCACGCCCTTCCCATCGCTGCCCAGCACGATCACATCAAATCCGGCTCGATTGGTGCTTGTGTTTGACTCCGAAGTCACGGCCAGATCCCAGTTCACCGAGAATCCGCTGGCCGGATTCAGCGCGGGGAACGAGGAATTCACGATCGCCGATGACGAGGTGATGGGGTTATACGAATAATTCGACCAGCCACCCTCTTCCGCGTCAGTGGAGGTGGTATCGAAGGTCGTATTCCCAGTTGGCCCGCCGGTGCTCGAGGTGCTTGGACCCGTCGAAAGTGGATTGTATTGATAGGTAAGCCAGTTCTGCAACTGTGGCGTGCCTCCGGTCGAGCCCTGATAGAGATTGATCGTCTGTGCCCCTGCCGACGCCCCGAATGCTAGAAAAATCAAGCCAAGTCCGATTGTCGCCCCCCGGTGTTTGATGTTCATCCGTCTCTCTCCCAAATGGCTTCCACACCGGAGCCTCACTTCATAGCAGACACCTGCCCACCCACAAACCGGAAATTGCTCATTTTTGGGTTAAAATCCTTTTATTTTCTGGACTTACGAAAAACCGGAATGGTCAGAATCACTTCCGCTCGGCACGTGAAATTTCCTGGCCAGGCCGCTTTGTGTCGCGATTCATTCCATGCCATGTCGCCGGCACGGCGATCGCGGGTTGCAAAATGGGGCATTTTGCCCCGTCGCTACACCCCAGCGGGTAAACCCTCTAAAATTCCCCGCTTCGTGCCGCACCTCTATCCCATCCTCCTCGACGTTTCCGAGCGACAGATCCTTATCGTCGGCGGTGGGGCGGTCGCCGCGCGAAAAGCCTCCGCACTCCTGGCTGCCGGGGCAAAGAACGTCCGGGCTGTCGCGCCGAAGTTCGTGCGCGAATTTCCGGCCGAGGTGCAGCGAAAAACCGCCAGCTTCGAGGCCGCCGATCTTGAGGGGGCAAACCTCGTCTTCGCCGCGACTGATTCCTCCGCGGCCAACGAATCCGTCGTTGCAGAAGCCCGCAAGCGGAACATTCTCGTGCAGCGGGGCGATGGCGAGGACCCTGACGAGCCCAGCGATTTCATCTCGCCGGCGATCCTTCGTAGCGGGCCGATCATCGTCGCCGTCTCCGCGGGTGGATCCCCGGCGCTGGCCGCGGGGCTTCGCGATCTTCTGGCCGGCAGCGTCACCGATGACTGGATCAATCTTGCCGGCGCGCTTCAGCTCCTTCGGCCCAAAATCAAGGCTGTCGGCCTGCCCATCGCCCGCCGGCGGGAAATCTTCCGCGCACTGGCAACTTCCGAAGCGGCCGCGCAGCTTCAATCCGGCGGTTTCACGGGCCTCTGCGGCTGGCTCCGCCAAAAATTTCCAGATCTGCCTCCCTTCGACCATCAGCCGAAGGGAGCCGCATGAATTCCGTCACCGCCGGGCAGATCGCCCTGATTCTCATCTCCGCGGCCCTCTTCCTTTCCGGCGCACTCTGTTCCATCGTGCGCATCTGGAAGCCTGGCAACACGCTTCGTCTCACCGCGAAATCCCTCGCATATTTCGGAATCTGCTTCGCCCTGGCCGCGGTGATCTGGCGATCCGTCGCACGCGGAACCTGGCTGCCCATGGCCGACAATTTCGAAACGATGGCGACGCTCGCGATCCTCCTCGCCGGCTTCACGCTTTACATCCAGCGCCACCGCCCCATCCCCGGTCTCGATTGGTTCCTGCTTCCCGTTGTCATGCTGCTTCTCATCTGCTCGGCCCTTTTCGGGATCTACCCATCGACCGCCAATCAGTCGGCTGGTCTTTGGAATCTGATCCACCGCACCAGCAGCTTCGCCGGCATGGCGGCCTTCGGCGTTGCCGCCGCCGTCGGCGCCTGCTACCTCCTCGCCAGCGCCAGGCTGCGCCGAAAGGCGGGCATCGCCGAAGCCCCCGGGGCGAGCCTCGAACGATTGGAGAACTTCACCTACTGGGCCGTCACCTTCGGGTTTGCGCTGCTGACCATTGGGATCGTCACGGGCGTGGCGAAAATCATCCAGGCCGGGCCCAACACGCGCCTCGGGCCGCACTGGATGACCAGCCCCAAGGTGCTTCTCGCCTTCTCCGTCTGGCTCGTTTACGCCGTCGCCCTGCACACGCCGATTACGCCCGCCGTTCGTGGACGGAAGTCGGCCATGCTCAGCATCGTCGGGTTTGTGCTGATGGTCGCTACCATTATCACCGTTATGTTTATGCCCGCAGGCCGGTAATCGAATGATGCAACGACTGCTTCTCCTGGGACTGAATCACAAAACCGCCCCGCTGGAGCTGCGCAAGCGCCTTGCCTTCTCGAGCGACCAGCGAAACCAGGCCCTGGCAGAGGTCCGCCAGAAATTCCCGGAGTGCGAAGCCGTCCTTCTCTCGACCTGCAACCGCACGGAGATTTACCTGGCCCGCCCAACCCACGGCCATCCCCGCGAGCATGAGCTGACCGGTTTCCTCGCCGGTCTTCGCAACGTGCCGCCCGAAGAATTCGAAAACAACCTCTACAGCAAATCGGAGCGCGACGTCATCAGCCACCTGTTTTCCGTCGCCGCTTCCCTCGATTCCATGGTCGTCGGCGAAACCCAGATCCTCGGCCAGGTGCGCGAAGCCTACGAAGCCGCCGCCGCCACCGGGGCGGCCGGGCCGATGTTGCATCCTCTCTTCCAGCGCGCCATCGCCGTGGGCAAGCAGGTCCGTTCCCAAACTCCCCTCAGCGAAGGCCGCACCTCCGTCGCCAGCGTCGCCGTCCAATACGCGCGGCGAATCTTTGACGTCTTCACCGACAAAACCGTCCTCAACATCGGCGCCGGAAAAATGGGCGAGCTTGTCTTAAGCGCCGTCTCCGCCCTCAAGCCCGGCAAACTTCTCATCTGCAACCGCGACCTGGAAAAGGCCAGGCTCCTGGCCGAAAAATTCTCCGCCACGGCCTGCGGCATGGAAAATCTCCCCGACCACCTCACCGCCGCCGACATCATCATCACCGGCACCGGCGCCCAGCACCCCATCATCACCCGCCCCATCTTCGACGCCGTTATCCGCCGCCGAAGGTATCGCCCCGTCTTCATCATCGACATCGGCCTCCCGCGCGACGTCGCCTCCGATGTCGGCAACATCCAAAACGTCTATCTCTACAACCTCGACGACCTGCAGCGGGCCATCGAGGCCAACCAGGAAAATCGCTCCGCGGCCGCCCAGGTCGCGGCGCAGATCGTCGACCAGCAGGTCGCCGAATTCATCGTCTGGCACCGCGCCCGCATGCTCGGTCCGCTCATCGACCACCTTCGCCAGCGTTCCCACGCCGTCGCCCTCGACGAGCTTCACAAAACCATCTCCAAGCTCTCCGGCATCACGCCTACGGACAAGCAGCACCTCGAAGAACTCACCCGCCGAATCGTCAACAAACTCTTGCACGACCCCATCCAGGTCCTCCGCGGGTCCGATGCGCTGCACGCCCCCATGACCCAATATCTCCATGCCGTCGAGAAACTCTTCAAGCTCGAAGAGGAGCCGCCGTCTCTCCCCTCCCCCCCCTCCCTCGATCCTCCGGCCTTCGGCTCTGAGGCTCAGGCTCGAAGAGGGGAGGGTCAGGGTGGGGGTAGCGTTAATTCCGACGGTGAGGCGTGAATCTGGCCACCGCACTCAAATCCCGCGCCGCTGCATTCGTGGTCGGCGCCATCGTTTTCCTTTCAATCTTTTTCACCCTTGCCGGCCCATCCTGGGGTCTGGCCCTCTACCGCCTTTTGCAGGACGGCGGCTTGGCTTTCCTCTGGCTCCTCGCCGCCGGCGGAATCGGCTGGCTGGCCGCGAAATCTGTTTTGCCAGCACACCCCATCGACTCGCTCCTCATCGTCACCTCCATCGCGCTGGGCCTGGGAATCATTTCCCTCCTCGTCCTCTTCCTCGGCCTCCTCGGCTGGATGAACCAGATTTTCGCGGTCGCCATCATCTGCCTCGGCGATCTGATCGCCCTCATCACCCTCTACGCTCGCAACAAAAGTTGGGACGCCGGCGCATGGCTGCAAAAACCGGTCTCTGCCGGCGCGATTTGGATCGCCACTGCCGCGGTGGGGGGGATCATCGCCCTGGCGGCCTGTTTCCCGCCGGGACTTCTCTGGGGCGACGAACCCAACGGCTACGACGTCGTCGAATATCACCTCCAGGTTCCCCGCGAATGGTTCGAAGCCGGACGAATTGATCCGCTTCACCACAATGTTTTCTCGTTTTTCCCTTTCAACGTCGAGATGCACTATCTCCTCGCGATGTTCCTCCACGGCGGTCCCTGGGCCGGAATGTACTTCGCACAGTTCATGCACGTCGGCTTCTGCGCCCTGGCCGCCTGGGCAGCTTTCGCCGCGGCCGGCGGAAAATCGCGCGGCATCGTCGCCGGCGCTCTTCTCTTCGCCACCCCCTGGACCGGCCTCCTCGCACCCATCGCCTATAACGAAGGGGGCACGCTTCTCTTTATCACGCTCGCCATCGCCTGGTCACTCCGCGCCAAGACCTGGCAAACCTTCGCCGTCGCCGGCGTTTTCGCGGGACTGGCCGCGGGGACAAAACTTTCCGTCGCTCCGCTCGTCTTCGTCGGCATTCCCCTTGCTGCCATTCTCGCCGCGGCATCGCCGCGCATTTTCCTGCCCATCGCCGCCTATCTTCTCGCCGCGGTCTTGCTGCTTTCCCCCTGGCTCATCAAAGACTGGCAATGGTCCGGCAATCCGGTTTTCCCCGAAGCCATGAGCGTTTTCGGCCGCGATCATTTCACGCCGGTCCAGGCGCAGCGATGGGAAAACGCCTATCTTCCCGACCCGCGCTATCGCTCACCTTCCGGCCATCACAAAGCCTTCTGGAATGAAGTCCTCGCCGACCCGCGCTTCGGCTACGCCCTCTTTCCTCTCGCCGGGGTGGCGCTGGTTTTGGGGATCCGCAAACCGCCCATGATCTTCCTCGCGATTTTGCTGCTTTTTCAATCGATCTTCTGGATGGGATTCACCCATCTGCAAAGCCGTTTCATGACTCCTGCAATCCCCATTCTCGTCCTGATGATTGCGATGATCGACTCGCGTCCGTGGATCACACTGTGCGCCTGCGCTGCCGTGGGCCTGTCCTGTTTTTCCTGCGTCTTCCTGGTACAGAAGCTGGGAAAATATCTGGAAATCGATCACACGAAAGTTGCCCTGATCGGCCGGGAAAATCTCGAAGGCTTCCGCCTTGTCGATACCCGCACTCTCGGCGACCGCACGCTCGACCTCGTCGGCGACGCCAGCGCCTTCTGGTATCAAATCCCCATGTCCCGCCTGAACTATAAAACCGTCTTCGATGTAGATACCAGCGATCCCAATAAATCCATCGAGCGGGATTGGCTGGAAGGTATGCCGAAAGACGCCGTCGTCTCGCGCGACAAGGATGAACTCACCCGCTTCTCGAAAACGTACTACGGCATTCCCGCGCCAAATAGCTATGACGTGATTCCCAGGTCCTCATAAATCGCCGCCAGCGTCTCGCGCCTTCTTTGCTGATGGGCTTCCTCACCGGGCATCCCATTAAAAATCACCACGACCACCAGGCCATTCTCCGGATCGGCAAACCCCACCGAAGATTGATTCCCCGAATGCCCGAAGGTCCGCGGCGATGCATAGGGCCCATATCCATACGGTGCTTGTTGCCCGTACTGCTTTGAATCGATGATAAATCCAAGCCCCCAATCGATGATCGCCTTGAAGGTCAAATCCTCGACGCCGGCGCGATGCCGCGCGGTAAGGGCTTCAACCGTCTGCGGTGAAATCACGCCTCGGCCGCCGTCCAGAGGCATCTCGTAAAATTTCCCGAGCTCGCGCGCTGGGCCTCGCGCTTGCCCCCGGGGAGCAGATCGAACATCCCGCTTCAGTATCAAACGTCGGTGGCGAAGCCTTGGACGCATTGGTTAGGCTCAAAGGGGCGATCCTGTCGGAAAGCTGGCGAAACTCTTCGCCGGTCATCGCCAGAAAACAATCTTTCATGCCGACACGCTCGAAAATCTCCTCGGCGATGAGGCGCTCATAAGGCCGATGGGCGGGATCAACCCGCCGGAAAATTTCGCCCAGGACGTACCACGCCGTGAGGGGGTGATAGCCCGCCGTTCTTCCGGGGATCCACCGCGGTTCAATCGGCGCCGCGCAGATCCGGGCGATCGTCTCCTCCCAGGAGGGCGACCACTGGACCATACGTATTCCCGCGGTATGCGTGAGCAGATGACGAACGGTGATTCCCTCCTTGCCTCGCGCCGCAAACTCGGGAATAAATTTGACGACGGGATCATCGAGGCCCACTGCGGTGGCCTCCCACAATCTGCCGAACATTACGCTCGCCAGCGGCTTGCCCGCCGAGAGCCAGAGAAGAATCGAATCGGATGTCATTGGAATATCCGACCGCGCCTTGCCAATCCCCGCATCGACGACGGCCTGACCCCCGCGCAAAACATAAATCTGCGCCCCGGTATGCAATCCCGCCGCACAACCGCGCTCAATCACCGCGACAGCCTTCGGCAACCGATCCGCAACCTCACCCATGCCCCAATCCTACGATCCTGATCGCTCCCCGTGTAGCCGCCGGGCTTGACTTCGGTGAGCTGTGTCGAACCGCCCGGCGCTATTCGAACTTAATCAACCATTCCAACCCACCGGATCAGGACCAGCTCGCCTCCGCCCCAGCGCGGGTTGTGCTGTGCGCCGGCAGACGGAGGCGAGCCTGATCCCAGATCGCCCGCGCATTCTCGTCCAGAAATCCTCGCCGCCCCGTAAACCACTGGACAGCAGCGTCAAATCTTACTACCTCCTCAAACCGCGAATTATCCGCAAGTTGGAGCATCACGAATGCCGAGACCAGCGCATCCTCCGGCATGCGCCGAATCGGAATATTCGGCCAAATCCCCTCGGGCTGTTGCAATATCGCGAGATATTGAATCCCCCGCTCAATGACCGCCCCCTGCCCGTTTTGAAGGGAAAGAGCCCGCACGCAAAGGGCGGTGGTTGCCACGTCTCCCCAGCCCCCGTCGGCGTCCTGAAAGGCAATGAGGGTTCGGATCAATATTCCGCAGATCGGGACATGCGCCTGGAGCATTTCGTCGAGCCGAACCAGGGCCATCGCGGCCGCTGCTGCTGTCGGCATCTCCCGCAATTCACCGGCGGCCAGCGCCTCCACCCGCGGGCCAATCAATTCATCCAAAAGCCGCTGATATTTCCGCCCTTCCCACATCCTCTCAATATATCTCACTGTCAGCATTCCATTGCTCCTTGATTGGTGTTTGTTAGGGTATCATAATACCTAACAAATACCGACTGTAAAGAGGAAAAATAAAAAAATTGCGGGGTGATTTGTCCCCCTGTGACGATTCGCCTGCTGGAATTGCGCCGCCCCCCCTCTAGAATCGCCGATCTTCAACCACCGTGGCCAGATTCGCCAGAATTCTCATCGCCTACACGCTGAACAACGTGATCTTCGGGATCACGCTGATGATCCTCATCGGGCTCTATATTGCCGTCGGCTCCGGACTCCCCGCCGTCCGCGAATACTTCGAGCTCAACGAACTCGAATTCTTCGACGCCTGGCCGCTGAAGCTGATGATGCTGCTGCTGTGCCTGAACCTTGCGACGGTCACCCTCAACCGCATCCCCCTCACGCCGCCGCGCTATGGCGTGTGGTGCATCCACAGCGGCATCATCACCCTCATCGTCGGCACCTCCCTCTACTACCACCTGAAGGTCGAAGGCAAAACCCTCATCCCCGTAAACCATGTTGTAAATCTCTTTTACGATTCCGAAGAGCGCGCCCTCTACGCCCGCGTCCTGAAAGGCGAAATGTACGGCATGCGCCCGCTCCCCTCCCTGCCGCGCTTCGGCAATTACGACCAGGACCACGATCCCGACCGCCTCCATCGCAAAGACCTCACCGGCATTCACAATTTCATCCCCATCGGCCTGCAGTCCGATACCTCCAACGAGCTCTCCGACTGGCTCGGCGTTTCGCAGCCCGTCGCCATCGACATCGTCGGCTTCTACGCCTACGCCGAAGTACAGGAAGATATTCTCGACGACCCCTCCTCCTCCGAAGTCGGCGTCCAGGTCTCCATGGACGGCAAGCCCCCGGTCATGCTTCGCACCATCGATCCATCCGCCGCCCACCAGTTCTTCGGCAACACGGAACTGGAATACCGCCAGGTTTCCGATGCCTCCGTCTCCGACATCCGCGATTCCGTCAACCGAATCTTCTCACTAACCGCCACCCTCCCCAATCAGCCCCCCCAGAAATTCGAAGCGGGCATCGGCAACGCCACGAAGCTTTCCCCCGGCTACACCATCACCGTCGAATCATATAATCCCGCCTTCCCCATGTTCGGCACCCACGAAATCGTGCAGGCACTGACGCTTCACATCGTCCCCCCGGGCGGCAAGGAATTCTGGCGCATGATCCTCGCCGGCAAATCCACGCAGACCGATTTCAAGATGGATCCCAGCACCACCCCGCCATTCGTGAAAGGCAACCGCCAGAAAACGCCGATCGACAAAGACCTCGACCTCGATTTTCTCGTGACCGATCCGGCAGCACTCCTTCCCAGCGGCAGCGACGAAAAACACCTCTTCCTCGCCTCCGGCGACAAATCCCTCCTCGACATCCACACCACTTTCACCGCCCCCGCGAAAATCACCGATTTCACCCAGGGCGGACAAATCTCCATTGCCCTCGACAACCAGCCCACCGCGGCCACGGTTCATCGCCGGGCTCACTTCCAAATCCAGGACCGCGTCATTCCCACCCCGCCCCAGAATCAGATCAAGGACCAGGGGGAATCGGGCGTCAAGCAGGTTCTCATCGCCCGGGTCACCTGCGGAAACTGGTCGCAGGACGTCCCCATGCCCTGCGATCTCTATCCGCGCCCGATCCCATGCTCCTGGAACCGATGATCCCCTGGACCATGGGCGTGGTGCAGATCCCCGGCGCCAGCGCTCCCCTTCAACTCCAGCTCGGCTTTACCTGCCGGCCCATGCCGGTTGCTCTTCATCTCAAGAACTTCGACATGGTCCCCTATCCCGGCGGGCTTACCACGGGCAGCGGCATGTTTCGCGACTTCCGGTCCACCCTAGAAATGACCGACCCCGACGGCGACTCGGAAACGCAAGTCGCCAGCCTTAACAGCCCGATCTATTACGATCATGGCAACTGGATTTTCTTCCAGGCGGGCTACGACCCGGACGGCCAGTCCTCCACCGTCGGCGTCGGAAACCGCCCCGGGGTTGATATCATGCTCGCGGGTTGCATCATGATCGTGACGGGTCTTCTCTATGCCTTCTACCTGAAGCCGATCGTCATTCGCCGCATGAAGCAGAATGCCATCGCCAGGGCGGCCGCAAAAAAAACGGAGTTGGTCGCGCAATGAAATCGATCCTGTTCGCCATCGTCGCCTTACTCGCCCTCGGCTCCGCCGCCCTCGCGGACGATTTCGAGCAGCAGCTCGATCTTTCTCCGCTGGAGATGGCTGCCGTCCAGAATAACCAGACGATGAAGACCCTCGACACTTTCGCCCGCCAGGCGATCTGGCAGATCACCGGGCATGAAAAACTCGACGGACATTCGTCGCTTTACACCCTGCTCGATATTTCCTTCCACCCCGATCAGTACGTCACCCGCGACATCATCAAGATCGAGAATGTTCCGCTTCGCGAGGAATTTCAGAACCTGCAAAACATCGACGACGCGGAAAAACAGCGGATCGTCAAGGAGGGGACCGTCTCTCTCGCCTTCCTCGAGCGGCCCGAGGTTCAGAATCTCCTCCAGCAGGTGCAGGCTTCCAGCGTGACCAAAAGCAAGGCGATCAACCAGGTCCTCATCGGCCTTTCAGCGATGGACCAGATCTGCCAGCAGCACGATTTCATCCCGGCGGAAATCATTCCCGCTGCCCCAAGCGGGGGCGACGGGCTTTGGCACACGCCCACCGAAATTCTTGGCAATGTGCCGGGCCTGGTTGAAATTCTCAAGCAGCACAACGAAACCCCGCCGCCGCCGCTGGATGGCTATCAGGATAAGCAGGAGATTTTCGAGCAGATCTTCGCCGCCAACGGCGGGCTCGTGAACGGGTGGGAATCACGCGACGCCGGGCTCGTCAACCGCAGCGCCGCGGCACTGGCCGATCTGCTCATCCAGGTGAATCCGGCCAACTATCCGTCCCACGCGAAGCGCATGACGGAGGTGCTGTACAACCGCCTGACCATGCTCACGATTCCCGGGGCGGCATTTTATTTCCTGTCGTTCGTGCTCTTCCTCATGTCCGCCCAGGCGGGCATTGCCAAGCTGCGGCCCTGGGCCATCGGATTCATGATCGTCGCGCTGCTCATTCACACCACCGGCATCGCCATCCGCTGGTGGCTGGTGGGCGGAATTTTTCCGCCGATCAAAAATGAATTTGAAAGCGTCATGTGCTCCGCCTGGTTCGGCGCGGTCGTGGGGCTAACGCTGGAATTGCGAAAATCGCGCGGCCTCTTCGGCGCCGCATTCAGCTTCGTGGGAATGCTGGCGCTCGTCGCCATCTTCGCGGCGCCCTATGTTGCCGGTCGACAGATCGGCGGAGAAATCGGCCAGGTCCAGGGCATGCTGATGAGCTACTGGCTCTACATCCACGTCACCATGGTCACGGCCAGTTATTCGCTTATCGGCGGGGCGTTTCTGCTGAGCACCTGGTGGCTCGGCAAATATTATTTCGGCGCCGGCCCGCGATCCGTCTCGCCCGGCTCATTCTTGGCCACGCTCGATATGTGCAATCTCGTGGTCCTTCAGCTCGCGTTCTGGATGCTGGGGGCGGGAATCATGCTGGGGGCGATTTGGGCCGATCAGAGCTGGGGCAGGCCGTGGGGATGGGATCCGAAGGAGACGTTCGCGCTGGTGACGTGGTTGGTTTACCTCATTGCGGTGCATGTCCGTGTGGTGACGATCGATAAAGCGTGGTGGACGGCGCTCCTGGGTTTCGTGGGCTTCTGGATCATGCTCTTCAACTGGATCGGCGTGAACTTCTTCCTCGTGGGACTTCACAGCTACGCGTGAGGTTTCGGGTTTTTAATATGTAAAACTCACCACGACGCGCAAATGATTCCTCCCCGTCGCATGAACATCCGGATCCCCTCGCGCCAATCTCCACCCATAGTCATAATCAATGCTGATCCACGACCCCAGCCGATAGCTGATTCCCGGCCCCACTCCCAGAAAATTCTCCTGGCTCTGTTCCCCAATTTGCGCATCCCGCAGCCAGGCCACGCCATAATCCACAAACGCTAAAAACATCACCTGGTTCGTCACCCCCGCCACCTTCGGCAGGTTCACCGGATACTGGAGCTGATTTGAAAAAATGATGCCGTCATCCCCATTCCCTTCCCGATCGAAATATCCTCGCACCGAATCTATCCCCCCGATCCCAAGCTGCTCGCTCCCCTGTAGCGGCCCGCTGGCATATTGCCCCTGAAATCTCGAAAGCCAGGAGAATCCCGCCGGCAGATTCGTCGTCCGATCCGCCGAGACCAGCCCATAGCCATACTGCGGATCCGCCCCAGCCCGCGCCTGCTCGTAGCTCGCGTCATCATCCTGCCCACCGATGAATCCCGGCGAGAAAAATCCCTGGATCGACGCATCCCCCGACCCGCACGAGTCGGCCTCGCTCAGGTCGTACCCCGCCATGAACTGCACGACGTCCACGTTGGATGCAAACACGCTGTCACCGCCGAAATCGGCGTTGGTGTTGGTGCGCTTAAAATCTCCGCCGAGAATGATCGAGCTTTGAAAATTTCCCGCGCGCGGCAGGGGAATCTCATATCGCCCGCTCACCTGCCACGCCTGCCCCGTCTGGAAAATCTCCGGGTCCGTCATCACCCGCGTCGAAGACCAGTTGCCGAAAATCGTCAGGATATTCCGCCACGGCAGCGGCAGAACATAGCTGGCGCTATGCGCGATGAACCGCTGGATATCGCTGTTGGCCGTGAACTGGTAATTCAGTTGGTCGTCCAGACCCAGGGTGTTTCCGGTGTTAAAACCCGTCAGCCACCGATCCCCGCCGGTGCTGATCGGCCCCGTGTTTTCATATCCCGCGTAAACCCGCACCGGGAAATGGTCCTCGCTTTGAAGGACCACATCCGTCTGCCCGACCTCTGCGCCGCTTTGAAGCAGCAAATCCGTATGATGAAACGGATCCCGGTTCAGCCAATCCACGTCGTCCATCAAGCTCGACTGCACAATCTCATCCCCCGGCTTCGATCGAATCGCATCCACAAACAATCGGCTCGGGAAAAATCGATTCCCCTCCGATACCACTTTCCCCACCCTTCCCTCCAGCAGCAAAATCTGCACCGTCCCCCGCGTGACATCCTGCTCGGGCACGATCGCGTCCACCACCGGCCGGTCCTCCCCCCGGCAATAGAGCACCACCAGCCGGCAAATCTCATTGAGCCCGTCCATCGTCAGCGGCTTGCCCAGAAACGGCGAAACCTGGGCCACAAATTTCGGATTGTCCAAAAGCTTCGCCCCGCTGACGTCGATCCCCTTCACCTCCGACGATTCCTTCAGCGCCCACTGCGAGTCGACAAACACCATCCCGCGCAAATCATCCACCACCACCGCATTTCCCCCCGGCTTCGTCGCCGGCCCCGGCGCTTGGAACTGCGCCGGCCCACCAGGCGCGGGCACCTTCGGCGCCAGCCGCTCGGCATCCTGCCCCCATGCGGCCGAACCAAGACCCATCACCAGAATCGCAACCCAAGCCGTCCTTAACATGCCAACCTTTCCAATTATCGCGCCACGCCCACATCAAACGAACTCACATGCATAATCGCATTCTGCATCATCTGCTCCCGGCTCAGCGCGATATTCCCTCTGCCCCTCACCCGCCCGGGAACATTCGCCTCCATAACCAGATTCCCCGGCAACCCCCTCGCCGGCGCCTGCTCCCCCGTCTGCGCCGTCGGCAAAATGCTGGTCTGAACCACGCCAAAATTCGGCGCCGACTGCTGCACCGTCTGCCACTCCCCCTGGATTGCCTCGGTCGGCAGCGGCGCAACCGTCAGCGTGCCATCAACCCTTGTAATATCGTAATTTCCGTTTACCCCGCCCGAGACGATGATCGGATAATCCCCCGCCGGCGATCTCGTCTGTGCCGTCGTGCTCAGCGTCACGCTAAGAACATCTCCCGGCACATCCGCATTCACCAGCCCGATAAAATCCACCGCCAGCGCCGAGTTCGGCACGTTCAGCAATCGCGCCTGATTCACCGCCGCGATCGTCAGCGGCGCCGGCGTTACCGTCAGTGTCCCCCCGACATAACTGATCGAATAATTCCCCGCCAATGCCCCGCCCGGCGTTACGCTAAACTGCCCAACCCCGCTTTGCGCGCTCCCGCTGCTCGAAAACTGCAAGCCCGAAACCACGCTCGAAGAATCCCCATTCAGCAGTCCCGAAAAACTCGCGCTGAACGTCGGTAGCGCCGCCCCGTAAACTTTCGATGCATCATTCGCCGTAATCGTCAGCGGCGCCTGCGTGACCGAAAGATTCCCCGCCACAAAATCAAACGAATACCCCATCAGCGAATCCAGAGTTCCGGCGTCGGCGCAATCGCATAATTTCCCACCCCCGAATCCGCGGTGGCATTCGTCGAAACTGCCGCCGTTCCCGAAATCGCCTCGGAAAGCGTGTCCCCATTCACCAATCCTGCCACCTGGTACGTCAGCGCCGGATTCGCCTCTCCATACACTTTCGTTTTGCCATCCGCCGTAAACGTCAGCACCGGCGAATAGCTATACAGAAAAAGATTCCCACCCGCCCCAATACTCCCCGGCGGATTCCCGGCATACGTCTCGTCATAAAGATGCCCGGCGCTCAGTCCCCCGTCCGTATCATCCGCCGGGTTCGTCGAGTAAACCAAAAATCTCCCCGACCCGGTCGCGATCGCCCCGCTGCCTACCGAATTCACAAAATTCCCGCCCGCCGCCAGCACCACCGTTGTTCCGCTTCCCGTTCCCGAAACCCCCTGCGAAAGCACGATATTCGAGCCGGAAACCAGCGTCACCGCCCCCGCGCTGTCGCTCAGCCCATTCGTTCCCGAAACACTCCCCACCGTCAGGCTCGAGAAATCCACAAATTCCACGCCCGCCCCCGAGACATTTCCCGCAACGGTTCCTACAGAATTGTTCGAGTCGCTCAGCGTAACGCTCCCGCTCCCGCCCAGCAGCAGCGACTGCGCCGAAATCGGCCCGCTCTGCGTCACCGGGCCGCTGGAAGTCAGACTCAGGACATTGGAAACAACAAAATTTCCGTCGATTGATATTCCACCCGTACCCGCGATCAGGTTTACATTTCCACCCAGATTCGCTGCCGCCACTTCAATCTGGCTTGTGTGCGAATTGTCGCCGAACGTGATGGCCGAAAATCCGCTCTGAATGGTGCCGAGAGTCGTACTATCGAGACTGAGAGTCCCATTCGCGCCGTCGCCAATGCCGATGGACGTTCCCGCGCTCACGGGGAAGATCGTCAAAGTGCCCGTACCCTCGATCTGCGTCTGCGGATCGGCGCTCAATGAGTCGGCTTCGAGGGTCACATTACCTGCCGATGCTCCGCCGACGATTGCCCCGCCGCTCAGAAACAGCGCCGTCCCACCGCTGTTGCCGGTAGCGATGATATCGATCGGCCCTCCGCTGCTCGACAGAATCTGCGAGCCGTTGGGCGCGAAAACACCGCTGCCTCCCGTGCCGCCACCGGCTGTGCCGGTGATGGTCAGCGTTCCCGTGTCCACCGATACCGTCGATGCAAAGATGTTAACCCCAATGTTGCCAACCGCATTTCCCGGAGCTCCCGTGCCGCTGATCGTCAAATTCGCTCCGTTGGTCGCGGCAACCGAAGACCCGGAAACGATCGCGATTCCCAACGATCCCCCGGAGCTGTTCCCGCCGGTGCCATTGATCGAAATTGCCCCGCCACCCGATGTGATCGAACTCCCCGGTCCCGACCCGCCGTTGGTGGTCAGTGCCACCCCCGCATCCGCCAGGGTTCCTCCGGAATATCCCTGTCCATTGATGGTGAGCTGGCCGGTTCCGGTGGAAATCGTTGCTGCAAGAAACAAAACACCGTCGATGTATGTCGCATTTCCATACGCAGGGGTGGAGATGGGCGTTGTTCCGCCGCCCAGCACCACGTCACCGCCGTTGGAATTTATTGAGGATCCCGCGCTCGATATGATCGCGCCGCTGGTTCCGCCGTAGGCCGCGGAATCCAGCGTCACGCCCAGCCCGCCGCTCCCCGCTCCGCTGATCGACGTGCCGGCGGAGAGCATGATGTTTCCCGACGACTGCAGCGTGACGGTCGCCGGAGTTCCCAGCGTATAGCTGATATTCGATCCCATCGTAAGATCGCTCGCCGTCGCCGCGAAATAAGTGCTCGACGACCCCAGCGCAATCGGATTGTTGTAGGTCTGAGCGCCGGTTGTGGTAATTCCACCCCCGCTCACCGTCACCGGCCCGGTGACCGTCAAACTCGCCAGCGCCTTGTTGCTCCCCACCAATCCCGCAAACGTCACCCGCCCCGCGCCGGCGTTGACCGTCAGCGTGCTGGGGGCCAGGTTTTTCTGCACCACATACGGGTAGTCGTCATTCTGCGATATGTCATTCCACAGCGCGTTAGTTCCCTCAAACTGCAGCGTCGTCTCCGCCGCCTGTGTCGTATTCACTCCCCCGTCATTGTTCGGCTCCCCATTGTTCCAGTTCGTAAACGCCCCATTGATCGGCGTCCCATCTGGGGCATTGGAGACCTGGTCCGTGTAATACTCCGTAAAAAACGCCGTCCCCGTCCCCCCATTTGCCTGCCCAAGCGGCCCCGTCACCCAATACCAGGTCTGGCTCGTCGTCCCCCCAACGATCGGCCGATGTCCCCCCAGCCACGCCGGCTGATATCCCGCCGCGTTCGCCGCGATCTGGTTCTGCAGCGACGTCGTGATCGTCGCCAGATACGTATCCCCCACGCTCGTCCCCGCCGCCGTCCCCGATTGCGCATCCGTCACCGCCTGCGCCCAAGTCACGCTCCCATCCGCTCCCAGCGAATACGTATCACCCGAATCCACCGTACTCTCAAAATTCACCGCCCCGCCCGCCGTATCGATCGCCAGCCCATTCGGATTTGCGATCAGAACCTGCCCCCACACTGTCACGCTTCCGCCGGTGCCCGCGCCGAAGGAGCCGTTGAAATTGTCTGCGCGCTGCTTGCATTCAGATAAACATCTCCGCCGATCAGCGCCCCGCCATATGTCCGGTCCGTCCCGAAGCTCACATTCCCTCCGTTGGTGCTCAGATTCGAGTCCAGGATGATCAGGCCCGCCGTGCTCCCTCCCGTGCTGTAATGCGAATCCAGCACGATGTTCATTACCCCGGAAGTCGCGGTAATCGGATCGTTGATGATGATGTTGTTGTCCGCCCGGAGGGTCAGCGTCACGTTGCCGCTCCCGCTCGACTTGGTGATAGGCGCATTGACGGTGATATTCCCCGAATCTCCACCCCCGCTGTTCCCTCCGGTGTAGATCGTCACGCTGTTGTTGCCGTTCAGCGCTGTGTCGATATCCGCGGCATCCACGTTCGCCCCGCTAAACGTCGGAACCCACGGCGAAGACGTTTCATTGATTCCATTGGTCGTCGACGAATTGATGACCAGGTTATACGGGTCCAGCAGCCACTCCCCCGCGCCCCCGGTCCCGCCGCCGACACCGTCGCCCCGCCGGCGTCCAGCCAGTGCCCCGACGTCTCCACCCGCCCGCCCATCCCAACGCCCGCCCCCTGCGCCAGAAATGTTCCATACGCCCGCGTCACCGAATCCGCATTCTCCACATCCGATCGCACCACGATCGTCCCCCCCGCCCCCGACTGCGTCGCCGATGCATCCAGCACCGCCCCTTTCTCGACAACCGCTCCCACCGACTGCGGCACCGAAGGATCCTCATTCTCCCAGCTCCCACCCACCAGGATTTCCCCGCCGCCGCTGGCTCCCGTCGCCAGCAATTGCGATCCGCTCCCCACCATCACATCTTTCCCAGTCATCACGATTTCCCCGCCCGTCCCCGCGCCGGGCGAAGCATCCAGCGTCCCGTTATTGCTCGCTTCCCCGCCCCCCGCGCTCAGATAAATATGCCCGCCGACATTCCTCACCCCGGTCGCGCGAACGATCCCTGTGTTGTTGATCGCCAGCGCCATCGCGTTCCCCCCGTTGGCCGCGAGCTGCGCCATCGTCGCCTGCACCAGCCCGCTGTTGCTCACCGACCCGCTTCCCATCACCCGCACCGTGAATCCCGGCGTGCTCGATTGCTGAAGCAGAACCTCGCTCCCCGCCGCCAGGTTCACCGATCCCCCGCCCGCGCTGATCTGCCCGCTGTTCCGCACCCTCTGCGCCATCAGCACGACGCTTCCCCCCATCGCGTTGATCGTCCCCTCGTTCACCACCGCCGCCGATGACGACCCCGCAAACGCAAGATTCCCCCCTCCCATGAAAACCGTGTTATTCACGTCCAGCGACGACGCCACGAAGCTCTGTGCGTCGATCTCGCCATGCGGTCCGATAATAATCCCGCTGGGATTGATCAAATAAACACTCCCATTGGAAGCCAGCGTCCCGTCGATCTCGCTAGGCGTAAGCGTCGTAACCCGGTTCAGAACGGCCGATAACTTCGTCGGCAGATCAAACGTCACCGACTCCCGGGCCCCGACCGAAAACTGGTTCCAGTTGATGATCGCGCGGTTGGTCGCCTGCCGAACCACCATCGCGTTTCCCGAAGAAGAAATCCCCGCCGACCCCGCCACGACCTGCCCGCCGCCCGGCATCGCCGCCGCGCGCCGCTGCCCCTGCGCTTCCACCAGCGCAATGACTGCCGCCGCTAAAACTCGTCGCCTCCGCGCCGACCACGCTTTCATCCGCTCGCAGCCTCTCCGGCGAGAGAAATGCATCGCTCCATTTATCGGTTCTAGATTTGTAGAATATCACGCGCCCCAGCCCCTTTTTTTAACATCTGTCCAAGGTCCATAATACCCCCGCCCCCAACACTGCTTCTCCTCTCCCCGTGTAGCCGCCCCCGCTTGCGGGGCGCGTCTTTTCGCCGCCCCCAACGATCCACCCCCGAAAAAAAATTTCAAAAAAATCCGCCGATTTCCCAAAAATAGGTACAAAACGTACACCTTTCGGACCTATATATAGATGCACCTCATCACCCACGCATATTCCCCCCAAGCCTGGCCCGGCAGATCGCACCCAGCCAGGGGAGAAAAAAACTCATCGTCAAATCCCGGGCATTTCCGGACATTTTCGGACATGCCCCCCGACCACCCCCTCCTCTCACCCCAATCCGCAGGCGCGGTACGAAAATTTGTAGACGGATTCCCCGCTCCGTCGCTATGCTGCCCCTCTCTTCAACTCATTTAAGAGGGTAGTGGGATGCAAAAGTGCAAGCATTTGTCGTGGCGCTTCAAGAACGTCTCCAAATCCGTGCGCCTCGCCGCGCTCATTCCCGCCGCCGCCGCGGTTTTCCTCAAACCTCCACCGGTCCTGGCAACCTCCGCCACCTGGGACGGCAATGCCGCCGTCGGGGTTCCGGGCGACGGAACCAACTGGTCCAACCCCGACAACTGGACTTCCAACGCCGTCGTCGACTCCGCTCCCCCCAACTCCGCACCCGGCGACGACCTCACCTTCGGACTCGGAACCGTCGGCCAAATCCAGCTCCAGGCCAACCGCTTCGCCAATTCCCTCGACTTCAACGCCGGCTTCACCCTCATCGGAGCTTCCGACACCCTCACGCTCGCAACCGGCGACATCACCGTCGGTCCCGGCGTCTCCACCGCCATCGACGCGCAGCTTGCGGGAACCAGCGGCCTCACCAAGCTCGGCGATGGAACGCTCACACTCTATGCCCCCAACCAATACACCGGCGCCACGACGATCGAAGACGGCACGCTCGTCTTCAACGCCAACGAAACGCTGGCCTCTCCCATCGCCAGCCTCGCCAATACGGCGATTGACGCAGGTTCCACGGTTTCCCTCACTGGAACCTCCAACACCTATAGTCAAGGGTTCGGCAATCTCAATGTTGCCGGCACTCTGCTCCTTACCGCCGGCACGTTCAACTACAACGGCGGGTCCGTCACCGGCACCGTCACCCTCAACAACGATTCCAGCTTCGACGCCCCAACCCTCAGCCTCGGTTCCTCAACCGTGAGTAGCGGAACATTCCAGTTTGTCGGGGCTGTCGGCGACGTCAGCGGGTCGAGCGTTCCCTCCGGCGTCACCGTCCAATTCCAGCCCAATCCCGCATCCTACTCCGGTGGCATCATTTTTTTCGCAGCCTCAACTGCGACCAATTCAGGGAATGTCGAACTCGTCGGGCGCGAACCACTGCCGAAACGCTTGAAGCCGACGGAACCTTCATCAACTCCGGAAACCTCACCTTCACGGCCGTCGGATCCCCTTCCACCAGCAGCGACGACTACGCCTACGCTCCCACTGAGATCGCCAACAGCGGCACCATCACCGTCGACGCGCCGACGGTCTTCCAGTCAACCACGGTCAACACCGGAACGATAACCGTCGGCGCCAAGCAGCTTCTCGAAGAGTCTGGTGGCGACGCCTTCTATCAAAACGCCGGCTCCGTTTCTCTCGCTCCCGGGGCTGTCTTCAACGCGTCCGAGGCATTTTTGTATCTGAATGGCGGCACGATCACCCTCTCCGCCGATCCTGTTTATCCGGCCAGCTTGGATCTCTACGATGTGACGTTCGACGCCACCTCCGGGACAGGCACCATCGCCAGTTCCGCCGTCGGTCCCGGCGAAGCCCCCGGCTACGTCGATCTCGGCGGTAAAGACGTCTTCTTCGAAATCATGCACGGCAACGCCGCCGCCGATGTCGTCGTCTCCGCGCCCCTCACCGATGGCTCCATCGAAAAGACCGACAACGGAATTCTCCTTCTCACCGGCCGGAATTCCTTCTCCGCCGCCACCATCGACGCCGGCATCCTCATCGCCGGCGACCCCGGCGCCCTTCCCACCGGCGTCGCTGTCGCCATTCAACCCACCGGCACCCTCCAGCTCTCCCCCAATGTGGGCGGGCAAAACCTTTCCTCGCTCACCATCTCCACCGGGGGACAGTTTGATATCAGCAACAACCATTTCATCCTCACTTATTCCTCCAGCGATCCCCTCAGCACCATCGCTGGCTACATCAAATCCGGCTACAACAACGGCGGATGGAACGGGTTGGGAATCATCTCCTCCGCTGCCGCGGCAAACCACGCCTACGGCGTCGGCTACGCGGATGGGAAGGACGGCGTTGTGGCCGGGCTTTCCTCTGGGCAAATCGAAGTCAAATACACGCTACTCGGCGACGCCAATCTCGACGGTACCGTCAATGGAAGTGATTTCAGCATCCTCGCCGCCAATTTCGGCAAGGGCGTCACCAATTGGGATCAGGGAAATTTCCTCTTCAGCTCCTCCGTCAACGGCGCCGATTTCTCCGCCCTCGCCGCCAACTTCGGCCAGGGCGACAGCGGCGCCGATGCGCAGGTCACCGCCGCCGATTGGTCGGCCCTCAACGCCTTCGCCGCCGCCAACGGCCTTTCCCTCGCCGTCCCCGAACCCGCCTCGGCCGGTCTGCTGCTCTTCTCGACCCTCGCCGTCCTGAAGCGCCGGCGTCGCATCACTTCCACTGAAAAACGCTGAATATGTCCGAAAAATCATCCGTCCACACCCGCTTACCCACCGCCTTCAGCGGTTTCCACCTCGAATCCCCGCTCACCACCCCCAAATCCCCCACATCCCGCGCTATGACGACCCACTGCGACGCCGACTTCCCCGCCATCGCTTCTTCCGGACTCACGTCCAGATCGTTTCGATATAGCGCAACGCATCCCCCATCGCTCGCCAGCGCCGCGCACACCGGCAGCAGGTTCAGATACATATTCGAAATATGAAACGCCAGAATCCCCCCGCGATCGAGCTTATCAAGATAAATCCGCATCGCCTGCCGGGTCAGCAGATGCACCGGAACCGCATCCCCACTGAACGCATCGATCACCAGCACATCACACGATTTCGAGACCGCGGTCCCCAGCGTCAGCCGCGCGTCCCCCATGACAATCTTCACAACGGCTCCGCGATCCTGCGCCGACTTCAGATACGAAAAATATCCGGAATCCCGCGCGATCCACCTGACCGCCGGATCGATCTCATAATACGTGATCTGCGTCCCGTCCTGCGCATAAGCCGCCAAACTTCCGACCCCCAGCCCCACAACCGAAATTCGCCGC
The DNA here is from genome assembly GCA_963755915.1 of uncultured Phycisphaerales bacterium. Taxonomy (GTDB): domain Bacteria; phylum Planctomycetota; class Phycisphaerae; order Tepidisphaerales; family Tepidisphaeraceae; genus PALSA-1353. The sequence continues at coordinate 1,250,060 of CAVWLP010000003.1, read as the reverse complement.
CGCGGATTTGCCGCGATCTCCTTCGCCAGGATCTCCCCGATCGGCCCGCTGCGGCTGTAATACGTCAGCGGCGTTGTCGCCCGCACCGGTCTGCCCGACGCGTCCACAAACTCCCGCCCATGCACCGTCGTCCCATGATAAATATCATTGAATGGCCCATCCGGATTCCTCACCACCCGGTGAATCCCGAAAAAACTCCGCCGCGCCAGCAAAACTTCGCCCCTCCCCACCTCCGCCCCGCCCACCAGAAACAGTGCTGCCAGTGAAAGCACAAACCTTCGCCGCCAGGGCAGTGCCAACCCCGCCATCATCACTGCGACGCCAACGGCCAGCATCCTCGCTGAAATCGCCTCGCCGGCGGTCGGCGCAAAACGCCCCAGGCAAGCGCCCCGACGATGACCGGCCAAACGAAATCCACGATCATTCCCCTGCGGCTGAGCTTCTTTCTCCCACAAACCCAGCATGCCGCGATCAGCGCCACCGGATATTCCACCGCGCTGTTGAACAGCAGTGGGGCGGCCAGCGCATTAAACAGGCCCCCCAGGACCCCGCCGAGCGCCATCATCAGATAAAAATCGGTCAGCCTTCCCGCCGACGGACGGTCTTTCGCCAGCTCTCCATGACACGCCATCGACGACACAAACAAGCATCCCAGGTGCACGGCCAGCACCATCCAAACCGGCTGGCCCACGCGGCCGAGCATGAACAGTGCGACCCACAGCACGCAAACCGGTTGAAGCCGCATCATGAGTTGATGCGGCAAAACCTGCCGCGACGAAAACACAAAAATAAAACTCAGCAGATAGATCACCAGCGGCACGATCCAAAGCATTGGCACAGCCGCGATGTCCGTCGTGATAAACGTCGTCGTTCCCAGCAGCAGGCTGGAGGGAATCATCGCCAGCAAAATCCACCGGCCCCTCCGTTGCCAGGAAATTCCTTCCCGCTCGATTTTCTGCACGATCTGCCCAGGCCGTACAAACAGCGCAGGCCGCCGTTAGCGCCACCAGCCAGGCATATCCGATTGACCAGAGCTGCGCCTGCTGCCGCAGCCCTACCCTCGGCTCGACGAGTGTCGGATAGGCGATCAGCGCCGCGAGGCTTCCCAGGTTGCTGGCGGCGTAAAGAAAATACGGATCACTGCCGGCCCGGTGTCCGGTCGCGGAAAACCACCGCTGCATCACCGGGGCCGTCGTCGCCACCGCGAAAAATGGCAGCCCGACCGCGACGATCACATTTCCCATCACCCAGAGAATCGGATTGCCCCCGGCGGGGGGGTAATATCCTCGCGGCAGCGCCACCGGCAACGCCAGCGCTGCCGCGATCAAAAGCAATATCTGCACCACCGTTTGCCGCTTCACCCCGAGCTGGCCGATCGACCAGTACCCAAACGCATATGCCGCCAGCAGCAGCGCCTGGAAGCAAACCATGCACGTATTCCAAACCCCCGGCGTCCCACCCAGCAGCGGAAGCAGCAGCTTCGCAAACATCGGCTCCACAAAAAAAAGCATGGCCGAGCTGCAAACCAGCGTGCAGAAAAATATGGGAACAATGACCCCCGCGCCACGCTGTGCGCGGACTTCGACTGCTGCGAAATTGGCGTGGGGACACCGACCCCCCCAACGAAACGCTCGGTCACTCGCGAGTATTATCGGCGGTTTTGCCCCGTCACTTTTTGCGCCAGGACCTCAACTTAAGGTGAATTGGCCGGATCGATACAAAACTTGACACTCGCAATAAGCTGGAGGATCCGAAACGGGGACCGGCACGGATAAAGCAAATTTGTGAAGAACCCCGTGCGAAATAGTCGATTCCGCGTTGGCATGCGTGCACAGCACGATCGTCGGAGCCCCTCGCCTCATTCCCCATGCAAATTGGAGTTTCTTGAGTCGCGGGTCTTATTCAGCGCCGCCGCGAAGCTCGCCTTTATCCAGCCGCCGACTAACGCTTTCGCGGGAATCGAAATTGCACCGCCGATTACGGTAGCAGTCGAAGATTCGAGCGGCGACGTCGTTACCACGGACAATTCCACGGTAACTTTGACCATTGCCAGCGGACCGCAGTCCGGGTCGGGCCACGCCACCGCGTCAAACGGCGTGGCGACTTTCGGCACCATCGCTCTCGACACTCCCGGCAACTACACGCTCACGGCAAGCGACGGCTCCCTCACTGGCGCGACTTCCGCCAGCTTCGCGATTGCTCTCCCCGGCTGGATCGACACCGCCGACATGAACGTGATCAGCGGCTGGGCGTATGACCCCACGCAACCTTCCAACCCCGCCAACGTCGAAGTCGCCATCACCGGCGGACCTACGCAGACTTTCTCCGCCGATCAGTCCCGGCCGGATCTACAGGCGGTCCTCGGCTCGACAAACCACGGCTTTACCTATTCCACCCCGATGCTCAGTGCCGGAACCCACACGGCCTACATTTACGTGGTGGAAGCCAACAACACCAAAGTGCTTTTGGCCACCAAAACGCTGGTCAGCCAGAATTCGCTGTTTGATGAGCATTATTACCTGGAAGAGTACCCCAACGTAGCCGCTGCCGTCGCCGACGGGGAGTTTGCCACCGGGTACGATCACTACGTCGCGTACGGGCAGTACGAAGGCTACAGCCCCTCGCCATTCTGGAATGAAAGCTGGTATCTGCAGCAGAATCCCGATGTCGCCGCCGCGGTCCAGGCGGGGAAGGTCAGCTCCGGTTTCATGCAGTATTACCTGTACGGCCAGTACGAGAACCGCGGTGGGCTGCTTTATTTTGACAGCGATTACTACCTCTCGCTCTATCCATCCATCGCCGCCGCGGTGCAGGCGGGCGATGTCACCTCCGCCTACGAGCATTACGTCCTGTATGGCCAGTACGAAGGGCTCAGCCCGATGCTCTACTTCTCTCCCGCGGTTTGTGACGCCGACAACGGTTACATATCGCCGTTCGTCTCGGGCCAGCCATTCACGTCCGACTATGAGTGGTTTATTGAATACGGCCAGTACGAAGGCGCCGTCGTCTCCAACTATTACAACGAGCAGACTTATCTTTCGGACAATCCCGACGTAGCGGCCGCCGTGACGGCAGGCGAATTCCCCGACGGTTTCATTCACTGGCTGGAATACGGGCAGTACGAAGGCCGGACGGCGGTATAGAAAACCGAAACGGGGACGCAGTTAGTTTGCAATTAGCGACTACATGCAGGTCTGGAGATCGCCGCCGTGGGGTCCATTGTGATGTCGTCGCATCTTGTCAGAGGATCCAAGTCAAATCCGACGATTCCGCCGCCAGTTTGGATAGCGCCGCATCCGCCTCCACGTGCCGCGATTTTTCTTTCCACCCAACTTAGGCAGGATAAGATGATTGCATGGACAGCCACCAATCGGTACCCGCGCCCGACGACCCCCTCGCACCGCGCGTCGCGGCCGTTACCCCCCGCGCCCACCGCCCCGGCTCCAGCGCCGCGCTACCTCTCCAGCAGCTTGTCCTTCCAATCCTTCAATCCAAAATGGAAGGCCGTATCGTAATCGCCGCAGGACCCGGCGGTGGGAAGACCACCGCTCTTAAACATCTTCGGGCCGTAATTCCCCCAAACTTTCAAATTCGGCTCGTCGATCCAAGCAAATCTGAGACTGTTGAGTCGGGGGAGTCCCCAACGCAGATTGTCGCATGCAACGCGGCTTTAGATAACCGCGAAAAGCTCGCCGTTTTTGAGCTTTGCCCCTGGACTCTTGATGATTGCCTTGAGTATTTGGTCGCGGTCCACCGCCCCCAATGCGCCTCTGTATTGTCACGCCTGAAGGACGACCCAACACTACCGGCATTGAAAGGCAACCCGCAGCTTTTGACGCTGGTGATGGATTTGATGGCCCGCGATTCATCTCTTCTCAGCGCACGCGAGGCCTTGTGCATCCACATTTCAACACTGCCCGCAGAATCCCCGAAAGAGATGGATGCGAAAGTTATGTCGAAACATGACGAATGGTTTCGCCACAACATCGTCAAGGACATCTACACTGCCGGGCAGATTGCCGATGAACTATCTCGCGGCTCGGTTCCCGGTCAACTCAATTCCACTGCCTTTGCGAAACTGATTCCCGAAATCGCTGCCGCCGTTCGGCCCAATCGCCTGGCCGTCCAGCGCCTCGAGAAACTTGCAAAAGATCAGTATTCGCATACCGCCGTTCCGATGGCCGCAAGCATACTGCTCCGCCTCGATCCCGATTGGCGGCCGTCTTCCGGACATGGACTGCGCCTGACGAATGCAGAATTGCCAAATGCCCGGTGGGCAGGCCTCGATTTGAGCGAAGCCGTCCTTTCTGGAGCAGATCTCTCGGGAGCAGATCTAAGCGGCGCGAACCTAATGTTCGCCTTCGCCGACTCCGCGAATTTCGATCGCGCAAATCTCCGCGACGCCCGGCTCGACCAAATCTCCCTTGAAAACGCCTCCTTCCAGTCCGCCGATCTCTCGGATGCTTCCGCCGTCAAAGCCAAATTCTCCCTCACCAATCTCAAAGGCGCGAACCTTTCCCGTTCAATACTGACGGGGGCGAAGTTCGAGCAGGCGGTGCTTGAAGAGACGAACTGCCAATGGGCAGTCTTTTCCAACGCGATTCTTGCGCTAACGACAGTCTCCGGAGCCAACTTTCTGTCAACGAACTTTTCACATGCCCAGTTGTACAGAATTGATATGACCGATGCTCAATGGACCGGCGCTGCTTTTCCCAGAGCACGCCTTTTGGCCTGCAATCTCGAAGGATTACATCTGCCCTACGCAAATTTCGAAGGTGCGATTCTCCTGAAATCGCTTCTCACCGGAACCCTGATCCCCGGCGGAAAATTCTCCTTCGCCAACCTTAAGGAAACAGGCCTCGCCGACATCGAATGGGAAAACGCCGACCTCCGCGGCGCCGATTTCACAAACGCCAGCTTCCATCTCGGTTCCACGCGCAGTGGCCTCGTCGGCAGCACCATCCCGTCCGAAGGCTCGCGCACCGGCTTCTACACCGATGATTTTAACGAACAAGATTTCAAATCCCCCGAAGAAATTCGCAAAGCATGTCTTGTCGGTGCAAACCTCAGCGGCGCGAAAGTGGAAGGCGCTGACTTTACCTGGTAGATTTACGCCGCGCAGTCTATTCAAAGGCGCAGGCCGAACACTTTTCCAAGACCGGCGCAATCCTCGTCTCGCGTACCCGCTGACCCACTACGTCAAGTCCGGCGATTCCGCCGCCAGCTTCGACAGCGCCGCATCCGTCCCCGCTCGCGAGGTGCGCCGCCGCCCATAGCGCCATCCGCGGGTAAAAATCCTGCGCCCGTTGTCCATCTTCGCCCGCCATCAGTCCGCCGCCGGCATCGTCGCGTTCTTCGCTCACGGTGGCGGCTTTTCCGTCCACCACGATCAGCGGATCCTTGTCGGCGCTGGCGCACAGGTCGCTGATCAAAACTTCCTGCGAGTTCTTCATCACCACGGCCGGGCCGAACTGATCGTAGAGATCGATTCCCCGCAGCTTCACGTTCCGGGCGTTATGCAGCACAAACCCCGCCCGGCACATATCAGTAACCCCGGCGGCCATCGCCGGTGAACCGGCCTGGGAATTGGTCGTGTCCATGTAGACCGAAACCCCATCCAGCACGATGTCCTCGACCGACATTTCCGGCAAACCAAGCATGAACGTAGCGGCGTACTTCACTTTCCGCGCGGTGATGTTGCTGAACCGCAGTCTGCGAAACTGCGGCGTCCGTGCCGTTACCGGCTGGGGCCGTGGATCTAGCAACACGCTGTTGGTTTCGGCGCCGCAGATATAAAACAGGTTCAGCACGATCGGGCACAGAACATCGTCCATGACGATGTTGTCCACGCGGATATCTTCCACCGCGCTGCCGCGCCCGCGGCGCGCTTTGAGCCGGATGCCGCGTTCTGTCCCGCAGAATACGCAGTTGGAAATCGCCACATTGCGCACGCCGCCCGACATCTCGCTCCCGATCACCACCCCGCCATGCCCGTGCAGCATGGTGCAGTTCATGATGGTAATGTTCTGGCACGGCCGCAGTGTCCGCCGCCCGTCTTCTTCCGATCCCGATTTGATCGCAATGCAGTCGTCGCCGACGTCAATGTGGCAATTGGCGATGTGAACATTGTTGCACGAATCCGGATTGATTCCATCGGTGTTCGGCGAATCGGGTGGATTTCGGACCGTTACCTGGTGGATCGTCAGGTTGTCGCACGCCACAGGGTTCAGGGCCCATCGCGCCGAGTTGATGAAATGCAGCCCGTCGATGAGGACGTCCCGGCAATCGACCAACCGCACCATTGACGGCCGCAGGTCCGGGCCCGGGTTGGCGTAAACGCGTCCCACCACGTCTTTCCGCGCCCGTCAATCGTGCCCCGTCCGGTGAGGGCGATATTGGTTAATCCTTCCCCTGCAATCAGCGGCGCGTGCCGCCGTTGCGCCCCCGGTCCTTCCCACGCTCCGGCCCACATCGGATAGGCGGCGGGGTCGGTGTCCCCCATCAGAACCGCGCCCGATTCGAGATGCAGCGTCACGTTATTGCGAAGCCAGAGCGTCCCCGAAACGTATCTCCCCGCCGGAAGAAATACCGTACCCCCGCCGCTGCTCCCGCATTGATCGATGGCCCGCTGGATGCTGCCGGTGGATATGGTTACGCCATCCCCCACCGCCCCCAGTTGGCGAACATTAAGCCAGTCCCCGCATTTCGGCCCCGGAGCCGGCTGCATTTGGGTCGATTGGGACACTTGCCCCGCCTGTTTTACTGAAACCGCATCCATCGTGCTCATGCCCACACCAGAATCTTCATCGACTTGTCCCCGCGATTTGGGGAAATCATTCGTCGCTGGAGTCTACCACACTCAAACCTCCGCCGGCCGAGATGTATGAGTTTGTGTAAAGGTTTCATCTGTTATTACCCTGCCGTATTTTCACTTTGGTCATTTTCCGTGACCTATTCGAACGGAATCGCTTTCTCTCCTGACAACTTTTGCCTGCGCGTTTTTTCACTTTTCGCAATCACATAAACATTTGCCGCAACCCCATAATGTGTCCGCCGCGTATGGTAGAAAATTATAAAACTTTTATACTTTCTGCATAATCGCTTTTTACCCCCCTCCCGCGTGATAAATTTGTATAAGTCTGGAGGAGTTTTGGTCGCTTCATCGAAACCAAACGCAACGAAAACGCTTCCTAAGCCCCGAAAGCCTAAACCGACTGCATCTCCGGCTAAACAGGTCCGAAAATTCCCTTCAGATTCCCCCAATTCCCCAACCAGCGCAATGCGCCAGCAGACCCACTCCAGGCCCATCGAGTTGCCAAGGGGCCCAATGCGCCACGTGGCTCTCCTTATCGAAACCAGCGGTTCCTACGGCCGGGGGCTCCTCCGCGGGGTCTCCAAATACAACCGCGAGCACGGTGGATGGTCGACCTATTTCCATCCCCATGGCCTGGGCGATCCGCCGCCCCCCTGGCTTACCAACTGGCATGGCGATGGAATCCTCGCCCGCATCGACACGCCGGAAATCGCCAATCTCCTCCTCCATTCCGGCGTCCCGGTCGTCAACCTCCGCGGAACCGTCGGTGAATTGCAGTTCCCATACGTCGGCCCGGATCACGATCAGATCGCCCGCCTCGCCGCGGAACATCTTCTTGAGCGCGGCCTGAAGCACTTCGCCTTCTGCGGAAAGCCCGCCGGTGTTCATCCCGGCCTCGACGAGCGCGGCGTCACCTTTGCTGAAGTCGTCCGCGCTGCCGGTGGAACCTGCGACGTCTTCCCCGCCGACTGCCCCCCCGACAACTGGGAGATGGAACAGGAACTCCTCTCCAAGTGGCTCGACTCCCTTCCCAAGCCCGTGGGCGTGATGGCCTGCAACGACGAACGGGGGCTCCAGGTCCTCGACGCCTGCCGCCGCTGCGGTGCCATTGTTCCCGATGAAGTTGCCGTCATCGGCGCTGACAACGACGAGCACCTGTGCGATCTATCGATTCCCCCCCTCACCAGCGTGGACGTGAACGCCGAGCACATCGGCTACACCGCCGCCGCGCTGCTCGACGAAATAATGATGCGCGGCAAATCCAGCACGCCAACCGGACAGCGCCTCGCCCCGCGCGGAATCTTCACCCGCCTTTCCACCGACACCGTCGCCAGCGACGACGACGAGGTTAACCGCGCCCTCCGCTACATCCGCGAGAACGGCTGCCAGGGGCTCCGCGTCGTCGATGTCCTGGCTCACATGGGCATGTCCCGAGCAACCCTCCAGCAGCGCCTGAAGCGCGTCATCGGCCGCACCATTCACGAGGAAATCGAGCGCGTCCGCCTTGCCAGGGTCAAAGAGCTTCTGCTCAGCCCCGACATGACCATCAAGCAGGTCGCCCGCGCCACCGGATTCAGCAGCGTACAGTACATGACCCGCGTATTTCGAGCCGCCATGGGGGAAACGCCCGCACGCTATCGCAGCGGCCGAAACAAATGAACCCCATCTTTAAATTCATCTGCATCGCCGCCATCATCCTCCCCGTCATGGCGTGCAAGTGCCCCGCACAGGCCACGCTTCCCAGCGATTTCTCCGTGCCCCTTCCGAAAATTCCCGATCGGACCTTCAAAATCTCCGATTTCGGCGCCAAGGCCGACGGCAAAACCTTCGACACCCGCGCCTTCCAGTCCGCCATCGACGCCTGCACAAAAGCCGGCGGTGGAACCGTCGATGTGCCGCCTGGCCAATACCTTGTGACCCCCTTCGTCCTGGCCAGCAATCTCAACCTCCACCTCGAGTCCGGCGCGACCCTCCGCCTCACCCCCAACCCCGACGACTACAACCTCGTCGACGGCCTATACGATAGCGCCATCACCCTCAAAGACGGTCACGATATCGCCATCACCGGCGCCGGTACCATCGACGGCCAGGGCGCTCGATTCTGGAAAGAGCTCGTCCCCCCCAAAGGCACCGACCCCATGATCTGGCAATGGCTCCCGCACCGCCCGGCCCTCATCATGCTCACCAATTGCACCAATATCCTCGTCCAGGGCGTTACCCTCACCAACTCCCCGATGTTTCACCTTCTCCCCATGCAGTGCAAAAACGTCACCATCCAGGGCATCCACATTAAAGCCCCGGCCATCTCCCCCAACACCGACGGCATCGACCCCTCCGGCCAAAACTTTCTCATCGAAAACTGCACCATCGACACCGGTGACGACTGCATCGCCGTCAAGGCCGGCGGAATCCTCGACCCTTCACACCCCTCCTGCGAAAACTTCCTCATCCAGAACTGCACCTTCCTCCACGGCCACGGCATGTCCGTCGGCAGCGAAACCAGCGGCGGACTCCGAAACATGCTCGTCCGAAACTGCTCCTTCACCGGCACCGAGGCCGGCATACGCATCAAGTCCTCGCGCAACCGCGGCGGCCCCGTCGAAAACGTCACCTACGAAAACCTCACCATGCACAACGTCAAAAATTCCATCCTCATCACCAGCTATTATCCCAAAATCCCCACCGATCCCCGGCAAGACCACGGCCGGGCCCTCGATCGCACACCCAGCGTCAGCCATATCCGCATCACCGATCTCACCTCCACCGGTTCCCAGATCGCCGGTCAGATCGTGGGACTTCCCGAAATGCCGCTGGAAGATATTATTCTCACCCGGGTCCACGTTTCCGCCAAAAAGCCAATGCAGATTTTCCACGCCAACGGAGTCCAGTTCATCGATTGCCGCATCACCTCCACCAAGGGAGCTCCGCTGATCATCGACTCCACCGTGCAGGGCCTCGCTGATTTGCCGGAAGGAAACAACTAACCATGAATCGCCCCATGAATCGCCATTGCCGCTTCGCGCTCCTCGCCTGCTTCCTTCTGGCCCTGAGCGCCTGCCAGTCCGCCCCCGCGCCTGATGTCTCCGCCGCCGCGCCGGCGCAACCGGTCATCTCCGCACCCGATATCCCCTCACGCTCCTTCACCATCACCGATTTCGGCGCTATCGGCGACGGCAAATTCGATAACACCAACGCCATCACCAGCGCCATCGTCACCTGCTCCGCCGCCGGCGGGGGCCACGTCGTCATCCCCGCCGGTAACTTCCTCACCCGTCCCATCCGCCTCCAGAGCCAGATCGACCTTCACCTCGACGCAGGCGCAATCCTCGTCTTCAGCCGAAATCGCGCCGATTTCCCCCTCGTCCTTACCAACTATGAAGGCCAGCAGACTTATATGTGCGCCTCCCCCATCATGGGCGACAACCTGCACGACGTCGAAATCTCCGGCCAGGGCGCCATCGACGGTCAGGGGCAGGTCTGGCGCATGGTCAAAAAATCCAAGCTCACCCCCGACCAGTGGAACACCCTCGTCGCCTCCGGCGGCTTCGTCGACACCCGCTCAGACACCTGGTACCCGGTGCCCAACGCCAGGCGCCGCGGAATCGCCCTCGCTGCCCTCCGCGCCAGCCTCCGGACCCCGCGTATCCAGGATTTTGAGCGTTTTCACGACATGCTCCGCCCACCTCTGGTCGTCCTCTCCAATTGCCATAACGTCCTCCTCGACGGCGTCACCTTCCAAAATTCCGCCGCCTGGAACATCCATCTCCTCCTCACCGACGATGTGACCGTCCATGCCATCACCATCTTCAATCCCTACTACGCCCAGAACGGCGACGGCATCGACATCGATTCCTGCCGCCACGTTCTCGTCGACGGCAGCACTATCAACGCCGGCGACGACGTCGTCTGCCTCAAGTCCGGCCGCAACGAGGAAGGCCGCCGCTTGCACCGGCCCACCGAAGACGTCACCGTCGAAAACTGCATCCTCGGCCACGGCCACGGTGGCATCGCCATCGGCAGCGAAACCTCCGGCGACATCCGCGACATCCACGTTCACGACTGCATCCTCAACGGCACCGACGAGGCCATCCGCATCAAGTCCACCCGCGGCCGCGGCGGAATCGTCGAAAACATCGACATCCACAACCTGGAAATGTGGAACATCACCAACGCCTGCATCAATCTCGACATGTATTACATGGTGAAAAAACCCACCACTCGCCCCGCGCCGCCCCCGGATTTCGATGCCCCGCCCCCTCCCGAGCCCCTGGTCGCCAAGCCCCTCACCGTCACCCAGGAAGCCCCCGAGCCGCTGGGCCCGGGAACGCCGCTCTTCCGCAACATCAACATCCGCAACATCCTCTGCCACAGCGCAAACATCGCCATCCAGATTCACGGCCTGCCCGAGATGCCCCTCCAAAGCGTCACCATCGAAAACGCCGACATTACCGCCAAACAGGGCGGCGCCATCATCGACGCCGACGGCACCACCCTCCGCAACGTCACCATCCGCGCCTCCGCCATCCCCGATCTCCAGCTTCAGCATGCGACGAATATCACGCTGGAACACGTCGATGCCGTCCCCCAAGCCCTGCCGCGGATGGTCAATCCCCCGCCGCAGACAGTTGGATTGGCGAATCAGTAATCGGTACCCCGCATAGGTCCAGCGACGAAACGATCGCCTGCCAGCGCAGACGCCGCTGCTGATGGGATTTGCTCATCCCGCCGAGTCTGACCGACCAAGCTACGCGCGGGAAAGATGCGGTTGGTTGAACGCTCACGCTTTTTCGGATTTCCGCAGTATCGAGGACCTTGCGGGGAATGACCGGGTTTTGGGGTTGCGGCGGGTTTAGTTTCTGGGTTTGGGTCCTGGGTTTAGCTGCTGGAATTGGCTCCTGGGGGGGGCGATCTGACAGAATCTGACAAAATCTGACAGTTTTGGGATTTTGATTAGTGAATACTAACTTCTATACGGATATCTGTCTCGCACTCCCCAGCGGATCGACGAACATAAAGCGATGCAGGCAAAAGCCTTCGGAGAGTAATGCGTTTATGTGGCGCTGGTTCAGCCGGAATGGGGGACGAGTGTCGGTGCTTTGAGGGCGGTGGCGATCCAATGGATGCGTTTCAAGAAGGCATAAGGGAAATCGATGTAAAGGTTCGCGTCAGTTTAGTTCGCGTATCAATTCGTCAAAGTCTTCGGCGCTAAACGCTGCGAGAAAACCGAGCAGTAAAGGGAATACTCTTTCTATCGAATTCCGCTGACCAAAAAACCAGATACGCACGCTGGGACATTCGCTTCCATCCGGAAAGCGTGCATAGCTATCGCAAACCTCTAATGCTACGTCAGATGAGCCATCTTTAGCATCGATGCGACCCATGTCGCCGGGAATACGTACTTAGTAAAACTGACTTCAGGACGTTCAAAACGTCCAGTAGGCACGTCTGGATCACCGAGACCTGTATCCTTTAAGCCAACTGAGAACGTCACATCGTCTTTCGTCAGCGACAGCACCGGCAAGTGTTTGCACTTTTCCTCAATATCTTCCGGCCTGATAATAAACGCGGTGAACAGTTTGCCGCCCTCAACAAAGCGAATCTGAAATTCGCTCATTGATTTCACGTGTTCGTACGCAGTCTTTTCCGACATTTTCACGAACTCGATGAACGAGGCTTCGACACGAGTTCCGTAGCCCTGTCAGCCGCAAATCCTTCAGCGCCGCAGCAACCCGGCTGATCACCCCCTCCCAATCCCCCGGCGCCCTCTGCCGAAACAGCCGCATCGTCGGATACCACGGACTGTCTTCCCGCTCCAGCATCCACCGAAAATCCGGCACAAATTGCAGCATGAGCCACACCGGCCGCCCCAAGGCCCCGGCCAGATGCGGAATCGATGTGTCCGTGGTAATGATCAAATCCAGGTTCGACATCACTGCCGCCGTCTCCGCGAAATCGTTTAGCTCCGGACCCAGGTCTATCAGCTTTAGTCCATCCGGCGGATATTTCGCCTGCTCTCCGGCCTTCCCCTTCTGAAGACTATAAAATTCAACACCCTCCACGCTCCCCAGCTGCGCCAATTGTTCCAGCCTCATCGACCGTCTGGCGTTCTCCTTGAAGAGCGGATTCCCCGTCCAGACCAGTCCAACTGTCAACTTGCCATCATCCCTGCCCAGCTTTTGTTTCCAGGATTCAACCAGTTGTTTCTCGGCAAATAGATATGGGATGGCCGCCGGGATTGAATCTTTTCGCCTGGCAAAGACCCGCCCCAGGCTCACCAGCGGGCAATGCACGTCAAATTTCGGCGCACCCTCAGTGAGCGAGATCACCTGCCCGAACTCCCGATTTGATCGCAGCAGGCAAACCAGCTCCGCCTGGCATTGCACGATCACGTTCGCGCCTGCCTGTGCCGCCATCGCAGCAAATCGCACAAACTGAATTGTCTCCCCAAATCCCTGCTCGGCGGTCAGCAAAACCGTTTGACCTTTCTTTGCATTCCCTTCCCACCTCTGCGCCCCGATGTCCAGGGTGGTAAATGGTCTTTCACTTTCAACCGCCATTCATACGCTTCCCATCCCTCCTCAAGATTGCCGGTCAGAAGAAGCGCCATTCCGAGATTCATGTGGGCAGTTACATAAGCCGGATCGATCCGGATCGCCTCGCGATACCTTGTGATTGCCTCTTTAAGTCGTCCCAGCGATTTCAGCGCCGTGCCCAGGTTGTTGTGAACTTCGGCACAGTTTGGATCCATTTCGATGACGCCCAGATATGCCGCCACGGCTTCTTCCACGGCATCGTCCGCCAGCAGTGAATTAGCTAAATTCAGGTGGGCCTGCGTTGCCCGTGGATCGAGCCCGATCGTCCGACGATAGGCCGCGGCCGCGTCTTTCCATTGCCGCGCGTTGTATAGCGCGTTGCCAAGATTAAATGCCGCATCTGAATATTCCGGATTGATCTCCAGTGCTCGCCGATATGTTGCTATTGCCTCTTCCATGCTTCCCATCGCAACCAGCGCGTTCCCCAGGTTGTTGTGCACGATGGCGGAATTGGGATTGGTTTCCAGGCACTGCCGGTAAATCCGTGTCGCCTCCCAATACTTTTCCTCCCGGCACAAAGCGTTGCCAAGGTCGTTGTACAACTCAATCGATCTGCCTCCCAGTCGCAGTGCGGTCTGAAACGCCAATATGGCTGCCCCCGTCTGGCCACTCTCGTAGAGCGCTTTCCCGACGTTGCAGTGATAGAGCCAGACTTGCGGCTCAATCGCGATCGCCCGGCTAATTGTCGAAATCGCCAGGGCGAACTCCCTTCTCTGGAGCGCGATCACCCCCAGAAGGTGCAGCGACGGATGGTGGTCGGATTTCTGCGCCAGGATACTTTGATAAACAGCCTCCGCTGCTTTCATATCCCCGGCCTGGTGCCGCCGAATTCCCTCCTGAAGCGCAATATCCAACGGTCCATGATCCATCGCAAATGTCACCGGCGGGACAGACGGGCAGCATAGCCCAAAGTCCCACCGCGCCAAATGAAAAAGCCGGCATGGAAAATGCCGGCTCTTCAATGCAAATTCAGATTTCCCGAATCAGACGCCGCTGAATCAGGCCTTTCGCCGCCGCCGGGCCAGCAACCCCGCGCCGGCCAGCCCCAGGAGCCCGATCGTAGCCGGCTCGGGAACCGTCGTCGTCACATCAACCGCGTTGATGTCCATTTCCTCGCCTGTCCCCCCAGCTGTTTCGCGGTAGCCGATGGCCAGGCCGTCAAACCCAGCGCCAGCGCCCAGGGCCGCCAATGGACCGGAGGTCGTCGTGCCGATTTCCGTGCCCGTGTCGGTGGATCCGTTATATATGGCCTGCGTGATCGTATAGATGTCCGCCGCGCTGAGCGTGATCGTAATCTCGTCTGTGTACACGTCTCCTGTCGTGAGATACGCTTCCGTCGAGCTCTCGCTGGTATACGTCGACTGTGTGCCTGCCGTCGCATATCCGCCGGTCTGGCCCGTCCCCACGAGCGCTTGATCAACATTAGTCGTCGTGGTTGCCTGCGCCGGGCGGGAATAAATCTTCGGCTTGCTTCCCCCAAAGTAGTCCGTCTCGTAACCCACCCAGTTTTGTGTGCCGCCGGTGTTGTCGCTGATCTCCGTATTATTCAGCCCTGTGATCGTATTGACGCTGCTGCTGCCGTTGCCCATGTTGTTATAGGGGGTCGCTCCACCAGAACTATAAAGTCCCAGATATACCGCGGCACTTGAAAACGCGGAGGTATCAACCGCCGCTGTGTTCGTGAACGAAACCGTCAGCTCGATCTCATCCCCAACGTTCTGCAGCACAACTGGCGTGCTCGTAAACACCGCCGCGGCCTGCGTGATCCCTGACGTACTGCTTACCGTGATAAGCTTCAGCGGCCCGCCGTTGGGAATCGTCCCCGAGGTCGATGCTGTCGAGCTCTTGCTCGAGGCAATGTCATAGTTCGTCGAATCCGAAGTCGGCGACGCCGTGTTGTTGTAAGACTGCGACGCACTGTCAACCGTGCTGCCATTGGTGAAAGTGTCGTCCATAACCGACACTGGCAACAGCGACGCAATCGACTTCGCAGGGTACATCGCGGCCAATCCCGCAATGCTTGCCCCCGCTAATACCCGAAACCCGCGACTACCCTTCGAAATTCCTCGCATTAGCCCGCTCCTCTCGTAAATAGGACATGTCGATCTGATACTGGTCAAAATGAACATACCCCAATTTGCGAAAAACGCATCCGCGAACCTTTGCATTAAATGGCGAATAAAGTTGCACGTTTTGCACACGATTTCAGGCTGTTTTCGTCAGCCACCCCGCCCGGACAGCCGTCATAATCCGCCAAAATGGCTCCAAAATCCGGCAGAAACGCCTGCTTTTCTCGGTATTATTGGCCGTCTATTTTACGACTTTCGGCGAATAATTTGCGACAATGGCCCGCAACAAAGATCAGCCCGCTCAATACTTCGCTGTCTTCGTTCTGCTAACCCCTATGCTTCGATTGCTTCTTCAGTACCTGCCGCATCACATCGCCAGTCGTCGAATCCCCCGAATCCGTTGTCTGGCTTCCATTGCTGCTCGTCGCCGCCGCCACGGTCGTCTTTCCCGTCCCGGTTGACGTTGCAGGCGTGCTCGTCGACGCAGCAGCGGTTGTACTCGTCGTCGTCACGATCACCGGCACCTCCGGCGCTTCAACGATTGCCACCGCAGGCAGCACCGCTCCCTGCCCAAAGTTCGCGGACAACGCCGAGAAATCCGACCCATTCACCGACGACCCGAACAAAAAGTTACCCTGGTCCCAGTTCGTATACCCCAGCCCAAAATTCCCCGCCAGGATGCTGAAGTCCGTCCCGTTCACTGTCCCGTCCAGGTTCGTATCTCCCACCAGCGTATACTTCACCTCGATCTGTCCCGACGACAATCCGCTCACAACTCCATCTTTCCCGTCCGAGAACCCCAGCCCATAGTTCAATCCATTCGTCGGCGTCTGCGCCGATGTCGAGATAATCCCCGTCCCATTCCAATCGCCGTTGTTATAGCCCGACTGGAGATAGCTATAGATCATCGACATCGGGTCGCTTCCGCTGCCGTAGGTGATAAACATCTCGTTATCGCTTAAATCCAGCGTCCCGCCGTTGATCGAAAGCCCATTCAGCAGAAGCTGCGTTTGTGCCGAGGAATTCACCGGTACCGCCGCCAGCGCTGCGGTATTGATATTCAGCACCCCCAGCGCAATCGTCGCCGCGGATGCGAAATTCAGCGTTCCCCCGTTCACATTCACCGTCGAACTTCCCATCCCCGTAAACGTGATTGGCGTCGTCAGTCCGCCGTTGAAATTCAGCGTATCGCCCGTCCCCGAATCCGTCACCACGATATTGGTTACGCCGGTGAAATTCACCGAGCCCCCGTTCTGCGAAGCCGTCACCGTGCTTCCCGACCCGCTCAGCGAAACCGCGCCGTTCCCGTTAAGCGTGATATCCAGCGTCGACCCCGAGAGCGCCGCATAGACGCTGTCCACCGCCAGCGAAAATGAGCTGCTCGTGCTCAGCCCGAGCGGATCGATAATCAGTGCCGTCATCGGATACGTCCCCGTCGCCGGGAACGTGGCCGTATTATTCTTCGCCGTATTCGTATCGTTGTCTGTGTAGAGCACCTGCGCCGCCCCGGGAGTCCCCGACTGCCAGATATAGGTGAACCCGCTATCGGTTCCGTTCTCCGATCCCAGTACGCTCAGGCTCGTCGTCAGCCCATTCGTCGCGTTCGGATTGGCCGACGCCGCCGTCGCAACGCTCGGCCCCGTCAGCACGGAAACATGTGAAAACAGCGCCGTCGTCTCGTTCCCGTTGCTGCTGGAGGTCACCGCCAGACCCGCCTTCGCATCCGTCCCGATGCCGGCGATCGATATCGTTCCCAGCGTTGTCCAGTTCGTCCCGTTCGTGCTGTAAGACCCCGTAAACGTGCTCCCCGACCGCGTGATCTCCAGGTAATACGTCCCCACCGTCGCAATGAAAGTATTGCCCACCGCCACAGCGCCGCTCGCCGTCGTCCGGTATTCAAAATCAATTATGCCCCCCTGTGTCTGCACCATCGCCACAAACGGATCCGTCGCGCTGTTGCTGTTCCGGAACATCACCCCCGCAATCGGCGTCGCCCCGCTCACCGCGCTCAGGCTCGTCAGCTCCGCCTCCTCTGTCGCGTTCCCGATGACATTCCCAAACGACGAATTAAACTGATCGCTCGACCCCGAAAATCCGCCCCCATCCCCCATGATCGTCCACTGCGTCGAACCCGGATCGTAAATCGCCTCTGAAGTTTCGTTCGGCACCGTCGGCGACCCGATGTCCGCATTCGCATACCCCGCCGCCATGTCCACCGAATCATAAGGATTCGGAAACGTCGGCGATCCCGTCGTCGACCCGAAAACATCGCTCCCGCTGGCTGCCGTGAATTTCGTGTTCGCATCGAAATACATCCCGCTGGCATAGTCGATCTGCATGCCAACATGCGCCGAAATCTTCACGTTCACAAAATCAAAATTCGTCGCCAGCGCCTCGGGCAGCCCGTAAATGATCCCCGCCACCGAATTGCTCGCCGTATTCGTCGACGTCACGTTCGCGAAAATCACGTTTTCCCACAGCGGCGTGCTCTCCGCCACGTACGCTGAATACGTCACGCTCGTTGGACTCGTCGGGATATCGTTGCTCTGGTTGTAATAGCTGTCCACCAGAATCGGATACTGCACGTTCGTCATCGTGATGTTGGAGAAAGCCACGTTCTCCACCACGCCCCCGTTCCCTACGTCCGCCTTCAGCCTCAGCCCGTTCGTCGTCCCGTTGAACGTCACGTTGTTCACATAAAATCCGTTCAATCCGGCGTTCGTCTCCCCGCCCACCGAAATCCCGTGTCCCGACAGAATTGTGCAATTTTCTACGATGATATTGGAGCAGAAAACCGATTCCGGCTTCACCGCAATATCATCGTCCCCATCGGAAATCGTGCAGTTCTCAATCAGCCAGTTCGTTCCCTGCGGATCGATCCCATCCGTCTGCCCCACTGCTGAGCCCGTATTGATCACCACCCCGTTGATCGTTACATCGTTATCGCTTCCCCCGCTGCCGTTGATATGCTCGTGCGGAGAGTTCGTAATCTGCACGTTCTGGATCAGCCCAATATTCACGTCGTTGAGCGTAATCATGTTCAGGCTGGCCGCCACGCCCCCGTTGTTCCCGTCAATGCGCCCCATGCTCGACCCGCTTCCCAAACCGGTAATTTCAAAATTGCTGGTGTGACTGCATGAAATAAACGTGCTGGACGACGCAAGCGAGCTCACCGCCTGCAATTCGGCCCCCGAATCGATCTGTAGATCCACGTTGCTGGCCATCGTGAGCTCGCCGGATTCATATGCGCCGCTCGCCGCGGTGAATTCAACGATTCCCCCACCCGCATTCGAAGCCGCGTTGATCGCCGCCTGGATGTCCGCGGTGTCGTTGGTCGATCCGTTCCCCACCGCGCCGTAGGACGTCACCTCAAACAAGTGCCCAGCGCCTGTCGGAATCACCGGCAGAGGCGGAAGCGAGAGCATGATGCGGCTCTCGACCGCCTCAATCCGCGTCGCCGAATAAATCCGCCGACGCTTCGCAGATTTTGAAGATGAATCCCCACCGCGCAGTGCCTCGCCCCCTGCATTTCTCCGCAACATAAGTTGTTTCCCTCGCAAAATTCAGCACAAGCTACAAAACGGGCCGAATCAAACGCGCCAAATCAACCTTCTCGTGAACTCCAACCTATTCCAATGGCAAGCTTCATCTTAACCCGCTCTTGCTTCCCCCGGCTGACAATCATTGACAAATCCTTTGTACATTTTGAAATGCTTGGCTCACCCGCCCCCGAAAGGTGATAATCCCCGCAAGCGCGGCAACGATTTCAACGACAAGCACTTGGCGACTGCTTCATGCATCCGATCGACTGGATCCTCACCGTCCTGCCCATCCTCTTCGTGATCGCCTGCGCGGTCTACACCCGACGCTACGTCAAATCCGTTGCCGACTTCGTCGCCGGTGGACGGGCCGCCGGCCGCTACATCCTTTGCAATTCCAAGGGCCAGGCCTCCACCGGCATCGCCAATACCCTCGCCAAGTTCCAGCCTCTTCTCGCCGCCGGTTTCTGCCTCTCCTGGTGGGATTCTCTTTCCACTCCCGTACTCCTCCTCGTCGCCATCTTCGGCTTCGTCGTCTATCGCTATCGCCAGACCCGCGCCATGACCCTCGGCCAGTTCTTCGAGATGCGCTATTCCCGCCGCTTCCGCCTCTTCGCCGGCGTGCTCGGTTTCCTCTCCGGCATCCTCAACTACGGCATCTTCCCCGCCGTCTCTTCCACCTTCTTCGTCTACTTCCTCAACCTCCCCGAAAAAGTCCACCCCTTCGGCTTCGCCGTCCCCACCAACTGCCTCATCATGGCCGCCTATCTCAGTTGCACCCTGACCATGATGCTCGTCGGCGGGCAGATCACCCTCATGGTCACCGATTGCATCGAAGGCATCGTCTCCCACCTCGTCTGGGTCATCGTCATCGCCGCCATCTTCTGCGTCATCAGTTGGCCGGAAATGCGCGCCACCATCACCAGCGCCCCGCCCGGCAACTCACTGGTCAATCCCTTCGATCAGACCAAGACCAAGGACTACAACGCCTGGTACGCGATCATGGTCCTGCTCACCCTCATCTACGGCACCAACGCCGTCCAGAAGGACAATTCCTTCGCCTCCGCCGCCCGCAATCCCCATGAATCCCGCATGGGCCTCGTCCTCGGCTACTGGCGCACGATGGCCCGCAACGTCATGCTCGTCGTCCTGGTCCTGGGCGCCATGACCTTCATGAAATCCCCCCATTTTCCAGGCAAAAATGCCATCGCCGCCATCTCCGACCCCGAAGTCCGCTCCCAGATGCAGGTCCCCATCGCGCTGCGCTATATGCTCCCCGTCGGCGTCAAAGGGCTCTTCTGCCTCATCATGGTCCTGACCCTCATGTCCGGCGACGCCAGCCACATCCTTACCTGGGGCGGAATCCTCATCCAGGACATCGTCCTTCCCTTGCGCAAAACCCCGATGAAGCCCGCTCACCACGTCCTTCTTCTCCGCCTCGCCGTCATCGGCGTCGCCGTCTTTGCTTTCCTCTTCAGCACCTTCTTCCATCAGAAAATGGACATCGTCATGTGGTGGCTCGTCACTGAGGGCGTCTTCCTCTGCGGTGGGGGGGCTGCCATCGTTGGCGGCCTCTACTGGAAAAAAGGAACCACCTCCGCCGCCTGGGCCGCCCTGATCACCGGCTCCGGCATCACCCTTGGAAGCATCCTCATCCACCACGATATCCCCTCCCTCTCTCGCTATTTCAATTTCAACGGGAATCAATCGCGCTTCATCGCCGCCGCCGCCGCCGCCGTCGTTTACATCCTCATCTCTCTGCTCACCTCCCGCGAAGATTTCGACATGGACCGCCTCCTTCACCGCGGAAAATACGCCGTCGCCGACGACCAGGCCGAAACCCCCGCCGTCGCACGACAGCGCAAAATGAATCTCAACTGGACCCGCTTCCTCGGCTTCGACGAAGACTTCACCTTCTGGGACAAAATCGTCTCCGGCGGCATCTTCTTCTGGTCCATGTTCTGGCTCGCCGTCGTCCTCGTCGGCACCATCTGGAACTTCATCCGCCCCTGGCCCACCAGCCTCTGGGCCTCCTACTGGCTTTACGTCGGAATCATCATCCCCGTCGTGGTGGTCATCATCACCCTCCTCTGGTTCGGCGTTGGCGGAATAAACGATCTCCGCCTTTTCTTCACCCGCCTGGCCACGATGAAACGCAACTCCAGCGACGACGGAAGCGTGGGCGAATACTCCAATTCCGATCTTCGCCCCATAACGATTGCCCCCGACAATCCAGCCCCAATCTCTTCATCAAAAAGTACAACGATTTCATAAAAAGTTGTCAGGAAACGCGATGGCTTACCCGACGTATAAGTTGTAGGGTTGGGCGCGTACGGAGGTGCCGCAATTTTCATGTCGGCGCGGTCTGTCGGAGGTCTCTTATGACTAAGCGGATTCGGGCGTTCACTCTCGTCGAGCTTCTGGTCGTGATCGGCATCATCGCCGTCCTCATTGGCATCCTTCTCCCCGCGCTCCAGAAAGCTCGCGATCAGGCCAACACCGTCGCCTGCGCTTCCAACGAACGCCAGTTCTACCTCGTCTGGACGATGTATGCCGGCGACAATCAGCAGTGCGTCCTTCCCTGTTACTACCAGATCACCAGCGGTGAAATCGACTGGTGGGAATATCAGCTCATTGGCATGGAACTCGGCAAGGCCGGCGCTCCCACAAATCCCAATGCCTCCAGTGGAATCAATGGCTACAACATCGGAAACTGGACGATTTGTGCTGGCCTCCTGCGCGATCCGGCGGCCGATCACAGCACGGATCCGCCGCAATCCCAGTACGCCGCAACCTCTGGTGACGCCGGTCTCTATTTCGGCGACTACATCTACAACTACTTTATGGGGGTCAGTAAGTTTGGAGGTGCCATCACAACCGGAATCTACCCTGTTGCTTCCAATCCAAAAATCACCCAGGTGCCCGGCAACGTCATTCTGCTCACCGACTCTGTCAAACCCAACTTCAACGGAACCAAAAATTGGCCGGCAGGATATAAAGACTACTTCCAGTCCTGGGCTACTGTCGTCAATAACCAAATCGCAGGGGGCACGGGCGATCCAAATCGCGGGTACGCGCCCCACGGCGGCGGGAAAATGTGCAACGTCCTATCCGCCGACGGGCATGTCTCCACCATCAACCCCTACACTCAAATGCTCGTTCCGACAAATACGGTGGCTGCCGGATATAATGGCTCCGGCAATACTTACACCCATGTGGGCGGACAGTGGCCCTACACCTACGCCGGCAACTCGGGCTGGGGCGATTTCTACGATTGCTACATCGGCCCCCCCGCTACGACACAGCTCCCTTATTACTGGAACGCAGCCTACGGGACGCCCGGATCTCCCTGGCCTCTGAATCCGCCCGCGTCTACGCCCCCTCCCCCGCCCGCCGATAATAATCCGTTTGCTCAGGGTTGGATCAAAGGTCTCCCCGGCCTCCCGTAATCCGCAATAAACTCCTCTGATTTTCCGGCGTGCGCGAATCCTCCAGCGCACGCCCCTTTTATTGGCCCTTTTAATCTTTGTTGCCCCCAAAAAATGCAACGAATTCCCTCTTTTTATGCAAAGCTTTTGACAAGGCGATCCCGCCCACAAGGGGTATATTTCGAGTCAGTGAGTCGGAGAACTATCTAAGCAAATTTTATCTACGTGGAGGGTTCCATGCGGAAGTTCTATCTTCAGCAAAAAGGTCATTCTCGCCGCGCGCGCGCCATCTCAACCGCCGCCGCCGTCGCTGCCGCCGCCGTCTCTTTTACCCATACAAAAAACGCTCTGGCCGTCACCACCGCCACCTGGACTGACGCCGGCGCCGGCAACAACTGGTCACAGGTCGGCAACTGGAACAGCGCCGTCCCCGGCAACGACACCGGCTCCATCACCAACACCGATACCGCAATCTTCAACAGCACGCCTGGCTCCAACGTCGTCAACCTCGACGTCGGCAACTGGGACCTCGGAACCGTCGAATTCTCCGGCGGCGCCACCAACTTTACCATCGGGCAAGTCGCCGACTCCGGCAACAATCTCGAACTCACCGGCGGGACCGGGACCATTTCCCCCAGCACCGGAGACATTTACGTCACTTCCAGCGTGAGTGCCGCAAACTCCATCACCATCAACGACCCCATCGTTCTCGAAGCCGCCAATGGCGCTTCCAACTTCGTCTTCGAAAACGACTCCTCCACCACCGGCCTCAAGATTCAGGGCCAGATCTCCGCCGGAACTACCGTGACCCCGACCGTCTATCTCACCGGGTCCTCTACTTCCACCAGCAACCAGTTCCTCGCGCCCATCGTCAATGGCGCCGCCTCCGCGATCAACATGATCAAAACCGGCGCGGGCGAATGGCAGTTCGAATCCGCCACCGCCAGCACCAACACCGGCACCCTCACCGTCGAAAACGGCACGGTCAATATCGCCACCGCCACCGGCATTTCGCCCAACGTCAGTGTCGTCGTCGGTGACAACGCCGACGCGCCCAACTTCGACTACAGCGTCGCCACCAGCCTCTCTCAGCCGTTCTACAACGGAAACCCCTATCCCGCCTCAACCTTCCCCAGCATCCAGTCCCTCACCGATCTCCCTGGCGGGATGTTCACCGAGTCCAGCAGCCTCAGCTCCATCAACCTCATCACCCAGAGCGGCTTCGGCCTCATCCTCGTCGGCTCCGATAGCGTCGTCTCCGACAGCGGCGACCCCAAGTTCAAAGGCGGCGTCGGCCTCGAAGGCACCGGCCCCTCGGGCACCGACGGCCTCCTCTTCGTCAACTCCACCACCGCCACCTTCAGCATGTCCGATGAGAAAACCATCGACCTCGGCTCCGTCAACCGCACTTTCTACTCGACCCAATCAGGAACCACCTCCACCGACATTCAGCTCGAAGGCGTGATCTCCGGCACCGGCGGTATCATCAAAACCGGGCCCGGAGTCATCAAATTCGAAGATAACGGCACGGCCCCCAACAACGAAACCTTCACCGGTCCCATCGAGGTCCAGCAGGGCTCTGAAACTCCTCGGCTCCCTCGGCGACAACCTCCAGGGCCAGAACACCGTCCTCGTCGACGGCGGAACCTTCAACCTCAATGGTTCCAGCGCTTCCACCGGAGCCGTCGTTGTTACTTCCGGCACGATCACCTCCGGAAATCAAACCAACGACCTCTTTGCTCCCAGCTTCTCCTTCACCCCCGCTCCGGGAGCGGCCGTTGTCGTCAACGACAGTCTTGACGACGAAAGCGGCGCCACCATCTATACCCCCTCGACCAACGCTGCCACCTCCGGTACGGGAATCTCCGCCGTTTACGTCGCCAACCCGGGCACCGTCACTTTCGGCGGCACCGCCATGGCCTACACTGGCGGAACCACGATCACCAACGGCGTTACGCTCCTCGCCAACATGGCCGCCAGCGGCAGCCCCCTCAGCAGCGGCGCCGTCACCCTCAGCGGCGCAACCCTCTTTCTCAATCCCAACAACGCGACGATGGCCATCGCTTACGCACTGGCCAACGCCTCCTCCTCCACCCAGCTCTCCTACGCGGGCGGAGCCGTCATCGGCGTGAAGAACGGCAGCAACCCCAGCGAAACCGTCACCATCGGCGGCTCGGGCGCAGCATCTAACTCCGTCCTCAGCCGCTCCGGAAACGGAACCCTCGTCTTTTACGTCAACGGCTCCGGCGCAACCCTCGCCTCCAATCTCGGGACCAGCGGAACCATGCAGATCATCGTCCAGGGCGGTGTCTCAACCACCAACGGAATCGTCAACCCCTCCATCGTCGGCGATAATGCGGGCAACTCCGACGGCGATTTCCTCACCTACAACAACACCACCGGACTCAATTCCGCCGCTTCCCTTTACACCTCCTCCTTCGGCGCGACTTCGGTCTACCAGCCCGCCGCTGCCGTCGCTCTCGCCGGCCCTGAATCCGCCTATGCCATCCAAAACAACGGTTTCAATATCGACCTCGAAGGCAACACCCTCACCGTCGGCGGCGGCTCCGGACAGGCCGGAATCATCCTCAATGGCGCGGCCATCGAAGACTCCGCCGGCAACGGTGCTCTCGCCTTCGGCGGCGCTGAAGGCGTCGTCTACTCCAGCAACGGAAGCCCAACCATCTCCGCAAAAATTACCGGCACCGGCGGCCTCACCACCTTCGGCCCCGGCGATCTCACCCTCAGCGGCAACAACGCTGGCCTCTCCGGCGGCTTGAACCTCAACCAGGGAATCGCCACCGTCACCGCCGACGACAACCTCGGATCAACCTCCAACCCCATCACCTTCGGCGGTGGAACCCTCCAGTTCGGTGGCGCGTTCACCCCCTCCGTTTCCCGCTCCGTCACCATCAACTCGGGCGGTGGAACGATCGATACCGAAACCAACACCATCGCCGTCGGTTCCGCCATCGGTGGCGTCGGCTCACTCACCAAGGTCGGAGCGGGGGACCTCGTCCTCACCTCTTCCAGCAACTCCTACTCCGGCGGCACAATCATCAACGCCGGTAACCTCCGCGTCGGTAACGGATCCACCGGCTCCATCGGATCCGGAAACATCGTCAACAACGGCGGACTTATCTTCAACCTCAGCGGAAACACGTCCGTCTCCAGCGTCATCAGCGGCTCGGGAACTGTCTCGCAGAGCGGCGGCGCCTCCAGCGTCGTCAACCTTTCCGGCTCCAACACCTATACCGGCGCTACCAACATCGGTTCAGGCACTCTCCAGGTCGGTAGCGCCAACGCACTCGGCTTCGGTGGCCAAATCGTCGGCAGCGGCGGCGGAAACGCCGTCGTCACCAGCGGCGGAACGCTCGATCTTAACGGTCAATCTCTCAACAAGATCGTCGTCCTCAACGGCGGAAACCTCGTCAACAGCAACACCTCCACCGCCGCCTCCATCGCCACCGGCGTCCAGAGCTACACCGTCACGAGCGGCGGCTCCGGAATCCCAGACGATCTCGAAGCCGTCTCCGGTGGCACCGGCACCGGCGCTAACCTCAAGCTCCTGCTCGGTCTCACCAACAACACCTTCACCATCGCCGCCGGCAGCGGCGGATCCAATTATTCCTCCACGCCAACCGTCACCATCTCCGGCGGCGGTGGTACCGGCGCTACCGCAACCGCTATCGTCTCCAGTGGCGCCATCACCGGCTTCAACATCACCAACCCCGGCGTCGGTTATTGGGGCATACCCACTATCACCGTCACCGACTCCTCCGGCTCTGGCGTGGCCGTCACCGCCAACCAGGACGACTTCACCGCCGTCGGCGCCGTCGCTCTTCTCCCCGGCTCCGGTTACACCACCGCCCCAACCGTCGGCTCCTACACCGTCGGCGGATTCGGGATCGGCAACCCCGCCGCCGTCGCCACTCCCGTTGCCCCAACTCTCACCGCCAACATCGATCAACTCGAAGTCCAGTCCAACAGCTCGATCACGGGTAGCGGCGCCGTCCAACTTGCCGGCCCCGTCACCGGCGCTTCCTCTGGGGCTACGCCCACCCTCACCCTGGGCGGCACTTCCGCCAGCAACTCCATCAGCGGCGTAATCTCCAACGGAACCACCCCGGGCCTCGCCGTCAACAACACCGGAACCTGGACCATCTCCGGCGCTAACACCTATTCCGGCGGCACAACCCTCACCTCAGGCCTCTTCATCGCCGCCAACGGCTCCAACGGCTCCGCCACCGGAACCGGCAACGTCACCCTCAACGGCGGAACCCTCGCCACACCCGCCGGCGCAACCGGCGGAACCATCACCGGAACCCTCGTCGCCGGCTCCGGCGCTCACACCATCGCCCCAGGCGGTGTTGGTTCCATCGGCCTCCTCAACGTCGGCGCTATCGCCTCGAGCAGCAACACCACCTTCGACTTCGACCTCGGTACTACCGTCGTCGCCGGTAACTACACCGGCGACCTCATCAACATCCTCGCCGGTGGGACCCTCTCCGTCGGCTCCGGCTCCCAAATCGCCTTCGGAACCAATCCCACCACCGTCGGCGATTACGAGCTCTTCGAAGGCTCCTTTGGAACTCCCACTCTCACCAACTTCATCCTCCCCTCCCAGGCCGGATATACTTACTCCCTCAGCACCACCGCCCAGAACGGATTCGTCGATCTCGTCGTCTCCGCCGGCAGCTCAACCGGCCCCGTCTTCTGGGACAACCTCGGTTCCAGCACGCCGGATGATGGCCAAACCTGGGACATCAACAATAATAAGAACTGGAACAACGGCTCAGCCGCGACGACCTATGCCAATGGCGACGCCGTCACCTTCAACGACACCAACGCCGGTCACTACTTCGTGACCCTGGCCAGCACCGTCAGCCCCGCTTCGGTCACGGTCAACAGCTCCGGCAATTACTCCATCACCGGCGGCGGCCTGATTGTCGCCACCGGCGGATTCACCAAGAGCAACACCAGCACCCTTACCCTCGGCGTCGGCCTCACCACCAGCAGCCTGGCCATCAACGGCGGCAACGTCGTCTTCGCCAGCAACACCTCGGCTGGCAGTGGCTGGGTTGCAAACAACGCCACCCATGACCTCAGCAACATCAACATCACCTCGCTGACGATTGCCTCGGGCAGCGTGTTGGACATCACCAACAACCATCTCTTCATCGACTACGGCAGCAGTGATCCGATCGGCACGATTCTTGGCTACCTCAAGGCCGGCTTCAACAACGGTGGCTGGAACGGAACCACCGGAATTATTTCCAGCACTGCCCAGACGCTCACCAATAACTTGAAATACGGCATCGGCTGGGCCGACGGAAACGACAAGACCGGCGCCGTCGCCGGCCTCAGCAGCGGCGAGATCGAACTGAAGTACACGCTGCTTGGCGACGCCAATCTCGACGGCACCGTCAACGGCTCCGACTTCTCGATCCTGGCCGCCAACTTCGGCCTCGGCCTCACCAACTGGGACCAGGGGAACTTCCTGTATAGCTCGTCGGTCAACGGTTCGGACTTCAGCGCCTTGGCGGCCAACTTCGGCCAGGGAGACAGCGGCGCTGCCGTGACGGTCACGCCGGCAGACGTGCAGGCGCTCGACGCCTTCGCGGCCGCCAACGGGCTACCCGCGCCGACGATCGCCGCCGTGCCGGAACCGGCCACGCTTGGGCTGCTGGCGATGGGCGCTGCCGGCTTGCTGGCACGTCGCCGGCGAAACTAAACCCCGGTCCCCACACATACGCCAACAAAAAAAGCCCGCCTCCCCGGCGGGCTTTTTCTTGCAAGCATGGAAACGCCCACGGACTTCGGTGAGCTTAGTCGAACCGCGCCGCCGTGAGGAATTCTTCACCTTTCACACCTTCACACTTTCGCACCTTCTCACGTTCTTCCTCACCATCATTGCAATCCCTCCCCCCAACTCCTCCAGCCGCCACTTTGTCTCCGGATCGCCCGTATCCCGCGCCACCGACGTCACCGCGTTCATCACCCCATACGCCGATGAATCCCTGTCTTCCTCATATCTCCGCATGATCTCCCCCCAAAGCGATTTCGGCAGCGCTCTCGCACGGCTCTTCTGCGGCCCTCCAAACTGTGCCGCCACCATCAGCGCCATATCCGCCGCCGTCTCGCGCACCGAGCGCATCCCGCCCACCGCCGCCCGGAAAGCCTCCGGCTCGCAGCACCCACGGATCGCCCCGCGAACGCTCGTCTCCAGGTCCCCCTCGCACTGCGGATCCAAAAACCAATTATCCCGCGAAATCTGCCGCGTCTGAATCGCTGTCCCCATGATCGCCCCGTTCGAGCACACCTTCCGAAACACGTAAGGATGCACAAAAACGTCCGTCCCCGATGCCATCATCGCCACTCCCCCGCGGACTTTATCCCCCGGCCCCACATCCGCCGCCCGCCGCAGCACCGACCGCGCAAACAGCTTCCCCTCGCAGTCAATCGCCTCAGTGACTTTCCCCCCCGCCCGTCCAATTTCATCCGAAAAAATAACGCCAAATTCGCAATTCTCTGCCCACCTGCTCATAAGGCTTCCTTTCCACGAATTAGTTAAGGAGCCCACTATAACCGCCGCTTCAATCTCACAGCCACAAAAAATTCGGGAATCTCAAAAAAAGAGTCGGCGAATTATTCTACGTTCGCCGCTTTCTCCGCCCCAGCGCCCCCAGCCCCAAGGCAACCGCCAGCGCCGCGCACCCCGGCTCCGGCACATCCGCCAGCAGCCCATTTGCTGCCGCAAACGCATCCAGCGCCGTCACGTCCGCCGCCGTCACTCCCGCATCCGCCCCATTGTCCCCCTGCCCAAAATTCGTCGCCAGCGCACTGAAATCCGCCCCATTCACCGAACTGGTGAACAGAAAATCCCCCTGGTCCCAGTTCGTATGTCCCAGCCCAAAATTCGCCGCCACGATGCTGAAGTCCGAACCATTCACCACCCCATCCAGGTTCGCATCTCCCAGCAGCGTATATTTCACTTCAATCTGCCCCGAAGAAATCCCCGCCACAACCCCATCTGCCCCATCCGCCCACCCCACGCCATATTGCAGCCCATTGGTCAGTGTCTGCGCCGCCGAAGAAATAATCCCCGGCCCGTTCCACCCGCCATTGTTATACCCCGACTGAATATACCCCTCGATCGCCGCCACCGGATCGCTCGCCCCATACGAAATAATCGTATGATTATTCACGATATCCAGCACGCCCCCAAGCACTCCGTTGCCGCTGATGCTCAGCGAAGTCATCTTCGCCAGCCCCGTCCCCTGCCCCAGTTGCACCATCCCTCCGCTGATCGCCACATTCCCATTCGCCAGCGCCCCGTTCGCGCCGACGATCAGCGTTCCTCCGGTAACCGTCGTCCCTCCCGCATAATTATTCGACCCCGTCAGCACCACGCTCCCCGCGCTCACCGCGCTGGAAGTATTCCCCAGCACAATTCCCCCCGCCCCCGAAATATTTCCCGATATCGTCAGCACATTCCCTGTCTCTTCCACCGCGATCGTCGTCGTCCCCGCCAGGCTCACCGGCGCGGAAATCGTATGATTCCCATAACAATCATTGATCTGTGCCCCGCTCGCCCCATTATTAAACGTCAGCGTCCCCCCCGATCCCTGGGCGATCGTATATGAAACCGGGCCGTAAAAATTCATCACCCCTACCGTCCGGTTCCCATCCAGCGTCACCACGCTCGCCCCCGAAATCGACGTATCAAACGTCACATTATCCCCCGCATTCCCCGGCGTAGCCGCGCTCCAGTTGCTCCCGCCCCAGCTTCCCCCGACGGAAGAATACCACGTCGAATAAACCGTCGTGCTCGAACTCGCCCCCACCGCCCACAGCGTCGCATTGTTTATCGCATACACCGTCCCATCCGGCCCCACAACCGTCGGCGTATACGCCTCCCCAACCCCATTCGTGATATTCACCACCTGCGTCAGCGAATTCGTCTGCAAATTCCACCGGTAAAGATTCCCATCCTCGCTGTTCACCAGCACCGAATCCGTCGCCGGATCCACCACCGCCGTGTTATCACACCATTCATCCACCGCATTCGGATACTCGCTGAGAATCGCCGTATCCGGCGTTGGCCCCAGCACCGTCTCCACCGTCTGCATGATCGTCGCCCCGCCTGCTCCCGTCGTGTTGTACCGAGTATCGGTCACGCCAACATTCGGATCCAAAACCGCCAGCTCATTCTCCCCATTCCCCCCCGTGCTCGCGTAATTGTTGTACTTCGTCATGATCAGGTAGCTCGACGTCCCGTGATACGACGGCACCATCGACGCCGGCACGATCGACGCCGTGTCGTCCCACCCAAATCCCCCCGGTGTGAGCGTCTGCGACAAATTCGCGCTGTAATGCTCCATCCACCCCCGGCTCGTATTCTTATCATCGTACACCCCCAAATAAACCTGCCCATCCGGCCCGATCAGTGGCGACGCCGTCCCATCGTTTGGCAGCTCCGCCGGTGTCCCCGTCTTCGGATCCATCAGCTCCACGCTCGCCTCTTGCGCCAGCGTCGTCGAATTCAACTCCACCAGATACCCCGTCCCGAAATTCCCGTTGCTCATCGCCACATAAACGCTGCTTCCATTGTTGCTCAGCGCCGGCGCGCAGTTCATCACCACCTGGTTCATCCCCGCATTAACACCCCCCGACATCAATTGATCCGCTGGAAAAAATGTCCCCACCCCGCTCGCGCTGATCCGCGCAATCCCGCTCGTCAATCCCCCAGGCGCATTGCTCGTCGTCTCATACCCGAAATAAACATCCCCAGCCGAATCCGTCGTGATCGGCGTACAGATCGAAACGTCCGCATTATACGCCGCCTCATTCGCCTGATACGTCGACAGCGACCCGTAAAACGCCACCTGCGTTGGCGTCGTCGCCCCCGCGCTGTCCAGATTCCCCCGCTCATACACCGTCCCCCCATCCCCCGCGTAATACAAAGTGTTCCCCGAAAGCGACGGCGAATATGGCGGTGTCCAATCGTAATTCCCCGTCGCCGGCAGCGTGTAGTTCGTCGACTGGCTCCACAACTCGTTCGCCGTCGTCCCGTTGTACTGATACGCATTCAGCTCATAACCGCCCCAGGCCCCCGTCTTCACCGGCACAATCACCGTATCGTCATTGGTTATCACCGGCGACCCGTAATGCGTATACAAAACCCCGTTCGTATACTGCGGATCCAAATCCACCGGCACACTCCAATGCACCGTCTGAAGCGGCTGCGACCCAATCACCGACAACGCCGTGTGCTGCGCGTTCTCCGCATACCCATCCCACTCCTGCCCGCGCAATCCCCGCCGCGCCGGCAGCAGCCGCCAGCGCAATCACCCCGCAAACTCCTCGAATTTTCGCCCGTTTCGTTTTCCGCAAAGTGACCCGCAATCTACCACCCGATTGTTTCCAAATCACGAATATTCCGACTGATTTTCATTACCCCAATCCCCCCCGCACAACCACGCCATCTTCACCAATTTGCCACCGCACAATTCACACCACAGACTTCCCAAACGCGCTCAGAAAAACCGCCCGCGCCCGAAGCTCGTCGAATTCATCCGTCGCATCCACCGCACAACGACGCACATCCATCGCGTCGGTTGTCCCCGGAAAATTTATCCCGCCGTAAAACGAAAACGCCGCCCGATACCCGCACTCCCGTACCAGCCTTTTGGTCGTCTCCGAAAACGCTCCGATGCTTCCCACCGGATACGCAAACGCATTGATCTTAAGGTTTAGCCGGTCCTCCAGAATCCTTTTGGACTCAACAAGTTCCCATCGCTGCCGCGATTCCCCAAGCCGCACAAAATTGGATGCGTGTGCGTATGCGCCCCAATGCTCATCCCCGCCGCCACCAGTTTCCGCGCCTGCTCCCAATCCATAAAAAGTCCCCGTGCAAGTCCGATCTCATCCACCTCGACTTTCGCCGCCGATTCCAACGAAGCGAAAAATCGCCCATCGTCCATCGCCGCCGCCGATTTATAAATCCCAATAACCCGCTGAATCGCCGCTCCAATTATTTCCCCCGCCCCCGGTACTCCGGGGGAGGGTCGGGGAGGGGGCGTTGTCTCCGCGCGCAAATCAATCTCCACTCTCACCGGATAATCGAGCGAAATCCGATCCACCTGAGTCTTTTTAATCCCATACGCAATCCGATCCCACCACGGCAATTTCCGGCTTTCAAGAAATTCCGTCGGAAGAAAAAACGCAGCGGAAACGCCCGCTTCCCTCAGCACCGGCAGCGCCAACTCGAAATTATCCCGATACCCATCATCAAACGTCACCATTGCCGCCGCTCCGCCCCAATCTCGATATCCCGTCTCCACGCTCCGCAAGAATTCCCCCATCGTGATCAGGCGAAAGTTTTGCTTGAGGTATTTCAAATGTTTCCCAAGTTCCTCCGCCGTCGCCGAAAAAACCCCATCATCGAATGGATTTCCGTCCGCCGATCCAATCCGATGATAATTCCAGATCACAACGCCCCTGCGCGGTAAGAGCCGCTCGATCCCGCGCAAAACCCCCGTCGCCGCCAGCATCCTCGCCAGCCGCCGCCGCTTAGAGATACGCATAATCCCCCTCCAGCCGCGTCATATGAAACGGCAACCCCCCCGGCAAAAGCCCCTGCGGATCCCGCACCACCAGCGGCAGCTCCCTCTGCAAATAAAACCCGCATTCCTCCAGCCCCTCCCGCAGCCACGGCGAAGACGCGTAACACGAAATAATCTCCACATCCCGAGATTTCAGCTCCCGCACCAGCGCCCAAACCACTGCATGCCAGTTCTCCCGCGCCGCGGGTGCCGGAAAACACTCGATGATCCGCCCCGCGCGCACGCCTTCATCCATAAATACTCCCAGCAGCGCAGAGCCGATGGGATGGTTCTTCTCGCAGATCGTCCATCCGCTGATATTGCCCAGCGGAAACTGAAGATAATAGTTCAGCAGCTCCCGCGTCCGTATTGGGTAGATGCAACCCGATTCGACACGGGTCAGCGGTTCGATTGCTTCTGTGAACCGCTCCACTTTTTCCAGTCCAAATTCCGTTGAAGGCGCCGCTACGCGCCGCAGCAGCATACGTCCCGCATCGCGCATCGCAGCCGCATATTTCCGCACGCCCCCGCGTTTCCGCAATCGATATCCCGGCGAAATCACCCGAACATAATCCCCAACCGACCCGACTTGCTCATACCCCAGTTGTTTCAGCATCGCCCGCCCCTGCGCGCTGCCGCCGATCCCATATTGCGTCTGCGCCGTCTCGCAACCCTGCATCATCAGCGTCACCCCCACCAGCGGATGCTCGCGCGACGCCAGCCAATCGATAAAATGCACCGTCGAAATCCGCCCCTTCCCCGGCACATAAAATTCCCGCGGGCACATCCCGATATGCCCCACGATCTTCCCCTCATGCCGCACGATCAAGCTTCGCGACTCGCCGCTCCCCCCAATCGGCAAAAAATATTTCCAATGCAGTACCCGCTCATCAAAACAATCCGCCGACTCATTGGCCCCAAATCCCTCCACCAAAAACCGCCGAAGCTCTCCCAGATCCTGCACCCTCGATCGCGAAATAGCCTCTTCTTCTTGCATCCGCCCGACAAGTATACGGCGAATCTTGCTCCGCCTCTCCCCTATCTTTCCCCCTCTCCCAGTACTCTGGGAGAGGGCAGGGGTGAGGGCCGTGTAGCCGGCGAGCTTGCTCGCCGTTCCACTCACCCAGGGAAACAAACCGCGGAAACGAAAAAGGGAAAATCACAGATTACGCAATCAGTGACGTCCCCTTATTCAGTTCGACAATTGCCCCCCGCCCCCTCACCGGCCAATTCCCTCAAACCGCCGTCCGCCCCTCATACTGCCCAAACTCCAGCCAATGCTGGAAACCATCCGCAAATTCCCCAGCCTCAACGGCCGCGACCACATCCGGATTGTTCTCCAAATAAATGTGTTCGTTGAAATAATTCGACCCAACCGCCCCCTCATACTGCCCATATTCGATAAACCAATCAAAATCCGAAGTCAGTGACTCCCCGCTGACGGAGCTAAGAATTTCCGCATTGTCCGCATCGCAGACAGCGGCAGAGAAATACAGCATCGGGCTCCGCCCTTCATACTGACCATACAGCAGGTAATGCTCAAACGGCGTGATCGTCCCCGCCCGTACCGCCGCCGCAACGTCGGGATAAGTCTCCAAATAATACGCCGGGTTGAAGTAAAGAAGTCCGCCCCGCCCCTCGTATTGCCCGTACTGGTAATATTGCATAAACCCGGAGCTCACTGTCCCCGCCCTCACCGCGGCCGCCACATCGGGATTCTCCTGCAGATACCAGCTCTCATCCCAGTAGGGCGATGGGCTAAACCCCTCGTACTGCCAATACTGGAGATATTGATCGTACCCCGTCGCAAACTGCCCAGCGCTCACTGCCGCCGCCACGTTCGGATATTCTCGCAAATAATACCCTTCATCAAACAGCGAGTTCTGGCTCACGATCGTCCCCGTGCCGATCAGAACCCCATCCCCGTTGTCCTGGATCGCCCACACGCTGATGGTATGGCTCCCCACGCTCAAAAACGGCGGCGAGTAATCGAACCCATGATCCTCCGATCCCAGCACCGATTCCAGATCCGTGCGCAGTCTGATCCGCGGAAAACACCTGCGGCTGCTCCGGGCCGCCGGAAATCACCACCTCCACGTTAATCGGCGACGACGGAGTTGACGGATCATACGCCCACCCCGAAATCTCTCCCCAGTTTGCAACGTCGACCGAGCCCGAGATCACCTGAACCGCGCCGGAGTAAGCAGTCAGCGAGCCGTCAATCGCCTTAAACGTGTAACTGCCCGCGAGGTTGGGGATCACGTCGGTAAACACCGCAACCCCGTTCACCACTTGCGCCGACGCCGAAACCGATCCCGTCAGATTCGCCCCCGTCGGCCCCGACGCGATATAAATCGAGACCGTCGAAGAATCGCTCGTCACCAGATTGCCGTTTGCGTCTTCCACATCCACCGTGATAGGCGAGCTGATCGCCACACCCGCGAACTGATCGACTGTCGGCTGCTGATCGAACACCAGTTGGGCGACCGGACCCGGCGTCGCCCCCACCGCCAGGAACGTCGGCTCCGTCAACCCGTTGATGAGATTCAAAGCAAGTGGCTGCCCGGAAATGGTGTATTCGCTCACCCCCGTGTTCGTCGTGATATACAGGTCGCTGTTATAGATCGCTACCGCCGTCGGAAAGTACGCCCCACGCGTCAGGTCGCTGCTCACCTCCGCCCCCGCGCTGGTGTACTCGCTCACCACCGTGCCGTTGGCGATAAAAATTGCCGCCCCCAGCGCCGTGATGCTCCCCCCTTTGATCGCAATATTCGAAACCACCGAGGCATTGACCAAAACCCCCGACATTGTGTACTGCGCGATTGTGCCCAGCGCTACCTTCGACATATTCGGATCAGATTGCGACGTGAGCACAAAAATGCCCGACCCCGAAACCGCCAGATCCAGCGGCTGCGTCGTGCCGTCGGAGGCCAGGCCCGTGATCAGGGATGAATTGATTGTTCTCCCCGATGTCGTGTACTCGCCGATCGTCCCGCTCGACGTCGCGACAAAAAGATCAGATCCATAAACAGCCACCGCGACAGCCCCGTTTAACCCGCCGATGAGCGAGTCGGTTGTCGCTTCCGTCGCAAAGTCATAAGCCGCAACTCCGCCCGAGGTCGGATAAAAAACATCGTCCCCCGCGACCGCGAAGCTTTCCATCGTTCCGGTACTGGCGATTGCCGCATTGACGGTTGTGCCGAAGCTCGTGTATTGCCCGATGGTTTTGTCGGACGCGATGAAAATGCTCGGCGCCGCAGCGCTCAGGAGCCTCCGCGTTTCCAGAATTTCAGCCAAAAAGTATCCAGCCGACATTCGATTAGCCGGCTTACCCCGTAAACGCTCGACACGCATGAACCCCTCCGTTGACTTTTATATTGAGTGGCACTTGTACCACCCCGCCAATGGATTTCGCAACTTCCAAGCCAGATTAGTAATCCCGTTCGGCACGCAGGCTTCATCGGAGCATTCCAAAGCTGTGGAGGACGCGAAACAATTGAAGCTTAGATACTTTTACTTTCCCCTGCTGCACGCCGGCGTCCGCAAGAGCGCAGCATCAACCGCGAGGTCTCCGCGGCGACGGATTCCCCTTCAGTTTACTCCCAGTTTTTTCAAGGCCTCCGCTCTTGCCCTCAGCTTAATCCCGGTGTTATCCGGCTTGTTCAGGAATCGAAGCACGTCCTGTTCCTCGGCCAGCCCCAGCAGATACCAGCCGATCATGTTCCGCATCGCCTTGTTCGGCTTCCTGCCGCTGATCAGCTGAATCAGCACGCAGACGATCAGCGCGCAGTGGATTTGGATGTCGATCCCCTCCTGGCGTTGGCTCAGCAGGTGACGCATGCCCAGCAGTTGCTTGAAGATCCGGAAGAACAACTCAACGGTGTAGCGGTACAGATAAATCAGGGCGATCAATTCCGCCGGCAGGTCCAGCAGGTTCGTGTACAGGATGATCAGGTCCGTCGGCTTGTTGCCGCTGCGCGTGCGGCGCGGATGGGGTTTCACCTGCACTTCCACCCGTCGCACCACCCTATCCGCCGCCGTCTCCAGGCCGTCGAGTTTCACCAGCGCGTCTCGCACCACGCCGCCGTCCAATGCTTCCTGTGAAAGCAATCGTTCTTCAAACAGCTCAAACACCGAGTTTTCCGCGGCCCGCATCACAAAGGAGCTTTGCGCCGCGGCGATGTCCGCAAAGAGGCTCCGGTCGGCGTAGCCGCCGTCTCCTACATAGCACCGTCCTGCTTCCAGGCTGCGCCGCAGGACGTTGTTTTCACGGTTGGCCCCCGCGTTGCGAGCGCCAGTGCGGTCGAGGCGATGGACTTTGAACGTCTCCAGATCGAATTGAACGTGCAAACGCCAGCCATAGACCGCTTTCCCGTCCCGGGAGGTGTTGTAGCGCGCATCGATGCCGCAAGCGGATTTGGCCAGCCGACTCAGCGCCGTCAGCACCGTCCCGTCGACCAGCGTGATCGCCTGCCCAAAGTCCGCAAGACGCGGATCGGGCGCCTGGGGCAGTTCCCCCGCCAATTCCTCAATCAGCGGCGTCAAACGCCCCGGCTCGAACACCCGAACCGATTCAGAGAAACTGCCCACGGAAAAACGCTTAATTCCCAGCGCCTTGGCCACCTTGGGCATTTCAGCAACCTCCTGAAGATCCCGCAGGGATTGGATCAGCGGATTCCAGGTGTAAAGCAAAACCAGCTTGCAATAATCGTCGAAGTGAAGCTGGCGGTTCCCGGCTCGATCCCGCTCACAGCCCACATCCCGCAGCGTGGGCAGCAGCGCAAGACGCGCCGCAGATGTCCGAGGCACAGGATCTCTTTTTCCTTCAGTCTTGCCTGCACGTCCGGCAGCATGCCATAAAAAGATCAAAGGCGCAATCTCAATATCTTGCTGCTTGCGCGAACCCCGTGCCGAACGGGATTACCAGATTAGTCCCTTTCCCGCTCTTCCCCCTCTCCCGGTACCCGGGGAGAGGGCAGGGGTGAGGGCTCGTGTAGCCGGCGAGCTTGCTCGCCGTTTCACCCGCCCATGAAACAAACAGCAGACATCACCAATGAGCGATCTCCTTCCATAGTTCGCCCAATTCAAACCGGATGCCGCCCGCGAATCATCTCTTCGCGGCGGATGGCAACGATCAGTGCACGGTTCAATTTCAGCGCCAAAATTGTCGCCCGACCAACCGGTGTGAGGCCTTTGATCACCTCGTTGTCCCACAGAAAATGCTCGACCCATTTCTGAGCGCGCGGATTATAAAGCGGCGTCTCCTCACCCGATTCAGGGTCAATTCCGGATTGTTTTGCCGCCTTTCGCAGCGAGCAGGAAACACACGCCACGGCAAGATTGTCCTCGGTGGTCGGACCTCCGGCAGCTCTTGGAACAATATGATCGATGTGAAAAGCGGCTTCTTGAGCGGCTTGCGAAAGGCGGCAATATTCGCAGCGCCCCTGCGAACGCAAAAGCACCGTCTGTCGAAGTGCGGTCGGAACGCCGCTCATTTCGTCATTCGTTCTTCGCGCAAGCGTAGCAAGGCGAGAAATTCAGCCAGACTGACCAGCCCCTCGGCCTCCTCTCGCTCGGCGGTCGAAAGCGGTGTCCCCGCATCCTGACGATCAAGCAATGACTGCAACCGTGCGGCAACTGCATTAGGCAGCCGCAGACGGGCCAGGTCATCAGGCAATTCAACTTCCAGAGTCAACGTCATAGCCAAAACTCGCTCTAAATAATATCGGCGTTTCCAAACCCGTTCAAACCTTGGATACCCCACACCCCTTTCCGCGCCGTCTCAAACCACAACGATCATAGTCACGACGGTTTACGCTATTTCGCGTACCAATCGCTCCACCACAATCCAACTACATCAATCTACCAAATCGCTGCATTAGAGCGTGAGTCGCAAAACCGAATCTCCACTTCCTTAATGCGACAAATCAATCTCAATACGCTACCCCAAACCACCCAATCGCCCCAGTTTGTTGCGGACTGTTACCTTTTGTACCCATGCCCCCGACACCAATTTTTAACTCGCAATTCCCTCAACGTATTCCATTCGGCATTTGGCAATCGGCATTCGGCATTCTCTTCTCACGCCGCCGCCACAACCTTCTCTCTCTGCCTCTCCGCCTCCACCACGCTCCCCGTCGCCGGAATCTCCTCCGCCACCAGATACAACGGCCGATTCTGCCCCTGCCGATAAATCCGCCCGATATATTCCCCCAGAATCCCCGTACACATCAGTTGCACGCCCCCCAGGAAAAACAGCGCACTTCCCGTCATCGTCCCCGGGATCCCCACCGCCAGATTACGCTGAAGGCCGCGATGAAAATCCCCGCCACCGATGCCAACCGCAGCGGCGATAGCGAAAACCCAAAAAACGCGTCCAGCGAAAGGAACATCAGCTTCCAGATCCCATAATGCGTCTCCCCCGAACTCCGCGCCGGCCGATCGTAA
The DNA here is from genome assembly GCA_963755915.1 of uncultured Phycisphaerales bacterium. Classification (GTDB taxonomy): domain Bacteria; phylum Planctomycetota; class Phycisphaerae; order Tepidisphaerales; family Tepidisphaeraceae; genus PALSA-1353. The sequence continues at coordinate 1,210,563 of CAVWLP010000003.1, read as the reverse complement.
TGAATCGCCGCCGATCGATACCCCGTCCACGCCACCAGCCCGCGCACAAACCGGTTCTGCTCGCGGCAGTTCCGCAGCGACTGCATCACCCGGCTATCCATCAGCCGAAAATCACCCACGTCCAGCGGAATCGGAACATCCGACAGACAATTCAGCACGCGATAGAAGAGCCACGCCGCCGCCTGTTTCGCCGGCGATTCCCCGGATCGTGTCCGCCGCACCGCGTAAACAACCTCATGCCCTTCCTTCCAGAGCTTGACCATCTCCTCGATCATCTCCGGCGGATCCTGCAAATCCGCATCCATCAGAATCGTCGCATCGCCGTGGGCGATATCCATCCCCGCCGTGCTCGCCGCCTCGTGCCCGAAATTGCGCGACAGCCGTAGCCCCGTCACCGTCTTGTCTGCTGCCGAAAGCTCCCGGATCACGTCCGCCGACCCATCGTTGCTCCCATCATCCACCAGGATGATGTCCCGCTCGCATCCGATCTTCTCGCAGACGGCACACAGCCGCCGATGCAGCTCCCGCAAACTTTCTTTTTCGTTCAAAAGTGGAATAACAATCGAAAGCCGCATATGTGTTCCTCACAATCCCAAATTAAGCCGCCGCGCTCAGCGGCGTCCGATCCGCCGACGTCACCACGGCCGTCTCATTCCCCCTCTGCACCGCTTCTTTTCCCCAGGCCCGCGAAATCAACAGCACTGCAATCATGCAGAGCACCGGAACGCAAAGATTAAAATGAAACGTCTTGGTCAACCCCGGATTCACCAGCATCAAAAGAAACAACCCGACCCAAAGCCGAGTGACCCAGTTATCCCGCGCATTCATAGGTGACCCCGCATCGCGCTGCATCATTTCCCCCGCGAACAAAACCGCCGGCAAGGCCAGCAGCAGCAGATCGTAATCGACATAATACGGCATCATCAATGGCGAAGCCATCATCACCGCCGCGATCATGCGATCGCGCTCCATCGACTTGCGGTTCCTCCACACACACGCCGCCACCCAAACTCCCAGCGGCGCCGCGCACAAAATCGCCAGCTTCGGCGCCAGTCCAGCCGCCGCCCCCGGCGACGCATTCTGAAGAATCACCTGCCAGAACCCTCGAAACGTCACATGCCTTTCCCACAGATACGAATGATTCGCCAGCATCCATGTGAAATCCGGCCCCAGTCGCCTGAAGTAATCCTGAAGACTCCCCGGCAACGTCACCACATTAATCAGCAGCAACCCCCCAATGCTCGCAACCGCCCCCAAAAATGCCCGCCACCCCAGGGTCACGACGACCGCCGCCAAGATCACCGCCGCCAACTGCGGCTTATAGACCAGCAGCCCCGCCATCGCTCCGGTCGCAAATCCCCGCCCCTGCCGCCACATCGTTACTACCCCCGCCGCCAGCAGCAGCGACAGAAACGTGTTCTGCCCATGCATGATTGTCTGAATAAACGGCAGCGAAACGCACATCAGTGCCGGCACCAGCGCCCAATCCTTCCACTGCCGCACCGGCATCCCCCCCATTCCTTCACTTAAACTCCCCGGCGTCACCCGTGGCGGAACCATCCGGGCAATGAGCCACGCCGCCGCGATAAAGCACACGATTCCAAATCCCAGCCAAACCCCAAGCGCCGCCGAATATCCCAATCCCACCAGCGGCGCAAAAACCCAGGCAAAAAATGGCGGATTATAAAAGAGCCCGATCTTATTCTCCAGCGGCAACTTTTCCCGCTGCACCAGCTCACGATCAAAATCCCCTGTGGCCTTCAGATCATAAAGCTGATTTGCCTGCCCCTGATCGACTAGCACCCCCGCCCGATAAAATGCTACGAAATCCAGCCCGATACCTTTCGCGGGAATTCCCTTATCTTTCGACGCCGCAAAGCTGCCCACAATTATGGTGATGATCAGCAGGGCAACGAGAGACCACCCAATCCAAAGCCGCCGACGCCACGATGTGCGCAGTTGTCCCGAACCCATACAGGCCAGATCGGCCTGTTAAGAGATGAGGTTTAATCCGGCCAGGGAAAGTCTGCTGCCGTTTCACGCCGCGTTTTGCGGGTTTACCAACCGCCCCATAAACAAGATCGCCCCAGAGCTGTTGTCGCGGATCATGAACAAAAACGGATGGTCCGCCCGGAACTCCAGCGGCGGTGGGGGGGCGGGCATTGCAATCCCTGCCCTCACACCGATCACCGTCACCGCCGCCGCTTCCGTCCCCTCTTCGTTCAAGTCCATCTTTGCCAGATGAATCGCCGAGTTGATATACAGCCGCTCCTGGGTGGTGATCCCCGAAAATCCGCCAATGCGGGATCGAAAGCATCACTCATCCCCATCGATCCCAGAACCCCCACCAGATCAAATCGCCCCGACATCTTGAACTTCGGCAAATGCACGTTGACATCCTGAAGCACCATCTCGCCGATCAATTGATCCAGAACATCCGGCGAAAGTTTCTTCTCCAACGCCGCCAATCCATCCACCGTCCTCGGCAGGATCACCACCATCGAAAGCTTGTCCCCCTGATACGGCAGTTCCACCGCCTGCAAGTCCCTATTTTCCGCCGCACGGCAATTGATTTCCTCAAACATCAGCGGCGAAGAGACGCTGCTACCGGCATCCAGATGGAACGGCTGATCCGACGTCTGCTCCTTCTTGAACTGAAGTTGCCATTTCCCCTTAAAATAAATCGCGTTCACCAGCACCAGCCGGGTCGCGGGATCGAGCTGGCCCAGCGCAGCGGGAATCATCCCCTTGGTTTTCTTCCCCACCCACTGGTTAATGTCGTTGCACGCCTGCCCCGAATTCCCGGCGAAATCCGACTGGTGCAGCTCCGTCGCATAATTCGTCTGCAGCAGGTTGATATACGTCGGATCGAAATGGAATCCCTGCTGCGTCCAGACCGCGTCGGCGACGGACAGATCGAACAACTGCTTGCCATTCGCCCAGGCTTCCCCGCTGAGCGCACCTGCCAGCGCCTCCCAGCGCCGGATGCAACCGCGCATCTGGAATCGAAAATTTCAGCGTCTGCGCCATCTGCGCCGCCGTATTTCCGCGCGCTCCGCCATACGCCATCCCCAGCGCCGTGTCGATGCTGTAAGGCGAAAAGAGTAGATTCCCCTGCGAGGAGGAAAGCTTCGCGTAAAGATTGACGGCAAACGCGTTATTGCTCGCGGCCGCCGCCTTCACATCCTCCGGCGGGGCGGTTGGATAAACGGCTGAGTCCGAATCCCCGGCAATCGATCCGTGCAATTTTAATGCGACAAGCAGGACGCAGATGATTGACGCCGTCAGAAAATAGACCGTTCGCGACATAAATCCACCCTTCATCACAAAGCGAGATGACTGGGAGTTTGACGCGCGAATTGAGGAAAAGTTTCGCCGATGAGAGCCCTGCAGCGAATTATCTCGCGGCAAACCGTGCGCCCACCCGCCGCCGCCGCGCAAGTCCCGCCATTCCCGCTGCCGCCACCAGCCCCAGCATCTCCGGCTCCGGCACATCGGCCAGCAGCCCATTCGCCGCCGCAAAGGCATCCAGCGCCGCCACATCCGCCGCCGTTACATTCGCCCCCAGCCCGAAATTTGCCGCCAGCGCCGAAAAATCCGATCCATTCACCGAACTCGCGTACAGAAAATTCCCCTGGTCCCAGTTCGTTGCCCCGGTCCCAAAATTCGCCGCCAGAATGCTGAAGTCCGACCCGTTCACCACCCCGTCGAGGTTCGCATCCCCCAGCAGCGTATATTTCACCTCGATCTGCCCGCTGGAAAGTCCCGCGACAACGCCGTCCGCCCATCCCAGCCCGTAGTTCGCATTCACTGACGCCACGCTGGAGACAATTCCGCTCGACCCGTTCCACGAGCCGTTGTTAAATCCGGCCATCAGCTCCGCCCGCACCGACGCGATAGGATCCGAACTGCCATAATTAATCAGCAGCTCGTTGTTCTGAACGTCCAGCGTCCCGTTATTATTCAGCGAACTCGTTTGCAGCACGACCCCCGTCCCGGTGATCGCTGCCGACCCGCCCGCGGCAATCGTCAGCGACGGCGTATTCGTCGAATTCGCAAACGACATACTGGCGTTGCTATCGACGGTCACCGACGACTGATAATTGATGATCCCCGTCTCGCTCGGGCTGAGTACCTGCCCCGAATTCACCGTAACCGCGCCCCCAAGATTCAGCGTACATCCCGCCCCCACGCTGAACTGCGCACTGCTCGCCACCGTCACCGGCAGATTAATCTGCTGCGTCCCCTGCTGCACCACGATATACGACCACCCCACGCTCGCCAGCAGCGTTAGCGATCCCGTTCCCGAAAGCGTGTAAGTGTTCGCGTTCTCAAACCGAATCATCCCCAGCGTCGTCGTCGACGAATCGGTAATCGTCTGCCCCGTTGTAATCGCCCCCAGAAAATCCGCCTCCACATCGCTCCCACTCGGCGAAGAATTCGTCCAGTTCGAACTCGTGCTCCACGTTCCGGAAGCGGACGTGTTCCATTGATGCTGCGTTATGCTGAAATCGCTCACCGCCTGCAGCGCCTGGTAAGATTTGTTGAAAAGCGCCGTCGCTCCCCCGTTATAAATCGAATACCCCGGAATCTGCACCGATTCCGGATACCAGTACATCAGCCCCATCCCATCGTTGTTTGGCAGATCTTCAACGGTCGTCGCCAGCGCGCTCAAATAAGCCGCCTGGTTCGCCGCAGTATAGGGCGAATACGCTGGATCAAACGTCAGCGATTTGTCCGTCTCCCACGGCGCCGCCGTCTCCATCACCATGATCTTCTTGTTAAACGTGTTCGCCAGCGCCGTCATGTTCGTGCTGAGCGTCGACATATCGTTGGTCGATGGATAAAAATCCACCCCCATGATGTCGAAGCTGCTGGCCGGCACATTTCCCCACGAAGGGCTGGTGAGCGTATCGAAAAAATATTGCGGCTCCCCGCTGGAATCCCCATTCCCGATCACCAGCGAAATCTGCGTCCTCGGCCCCGCACCCTGCGCCGCATGCACCGCGGCGACGCCAGAATTAATCAGTTGCCCAAACGCCGCCCACGACGCCTGCTGCTGCATCGTCGTCCCGGTGTAGCTGACTTCTCCCGTATATCCCACCGTCGCCGTGCTCGAACCCTGCGGATACCACAGCATTCCGTTGTTGATCTCATTCCCCAATTGAACGATATCCGGCATCACCCCCGCGGACTTGAACGAATCGAGCGTATTCAGCGTGTAATTGTAAAGCGAAGTATTGAGCTGCGCATTGGTCTCCCCAGCCCACGCCGCCGGAATATATTGATCTCCCGGATCGGCCCAGGTATCGGAGTAGTGCAGATCCAGCTCGATTTTCGCGCTGGGGTCATCCGCCTTGATCTGCTGCGCCAGCGCGATGTCATACGCCGTCGTCTGGATCGCCCCCTCCGTGGCGCTGTAGCTGGTATTCGGATTCACAAACAGCCGCAGCCGGAAAAGATTGTCCCCGTTGTTGTAAAGAATCTGATCCGCCGGCGCGGCCACGCCGTTGTCGGTAAAGGTTACCCCCTGCTGTTGCATGAACGTCTCAAGCGATATGTCCGACCCCATGAAAAACGGCTGCCCCCACGCCACCCCGGCGAACACCACCGGCGCCGCCGCCGCGGCCGCCAGACCCATCGAGTTGAACCCTCGCCTGCCGATTGGTTGATACTCCACTAACCAACGACCTTCAAAAGGATATCACCCGCAAACGCCGCATCGCCTGCAAATTTGCGAACACAATCTGCAAATTTCCGACAATCGCCCGCATCTCATGATGATTTGCAAGTTCGCCCCCGTCGCCGCGCCATGATCGAAACCCCCGCCAACGCCGCCAGCGATAGCGTCGCCGGCTCCGGCACCGATGCGAAGTCCGGCGCGGGCAGCCCATTCGCCGCCGCAAACGCGTCCAGTGCCGCGATGTCCGCCGGCGTCACCGACGCTCCGCTGTCACCTTGCCCAAAGTTCGCCGCCAGCGCGCTGAAGTCCGAGCCGTTCACGGAACTGCCGTAAAGGAAGTTCCCCTGGTCCCAGTTTGTCACGCCCAGCCCGAAGTTCGCCGCCAGGATCGAGAAGTCCGATCCATTCACTGTTTGATCCAGATTCGCATCACCCAGCAGCGTGTATTTCAATTCGATTTCCCCGCTCGTGAGTCCCGCAACGTTTCCGGTCTTATCGTTCCCGTCCGCCCAGCCGATTCCATAGCGAAGGCCGTTGGTCGGACTCTGCGCCTGCTCGAGATAATTCCCGATGTCCCGTTCCACCCACCGTTGTTGAATCCGCTCTTGAGATACCCGTAAATCATCGCCATCGGGTCGCTGCTGCCGTAGTCGATGATCACGTGGTTGTTCGTAATATCCAGCACGCTGTTCGCCGCGATCGTCAGCGACGAGATATTGACGTTGCTGTTCGGATGAGCAGCCGACCACGTTCCCGCCGTCGCGCCCTTGGCCAGGATCACATTTCCCCCGCTAATCGCCAGGCTGCTCGCCGTAAGCCCGACGCCCAGCGTAAGCGTGTTTGTTCCGCTCTTGGTGAAAGCTCCAGTGTCGACGATCAGCCCACCGCCCGTGATCGCATAACTTTCGGCATTATTGTTCACGGTCACCGACCCCGGGCTCACCGTCGTCGTCAGCGTCACATTCGCTGAGCTCGTGCCCCCAATGCTGTCGCTGAACACTACGTTGGCCCCATCAACGTAGTAGTCCGCGTACATCCCGTTGTTCCAGTTGTAATTCAGACTCGTCGGCGCTGTACTGTTCGTCGCGGCAACCCAGGTGATTCCGTCCGCCGTCCCCGCGGCGCACCGGCGTTATTCCACGTCAACGTCGGTGAAAGAACCGTATAGCTGGCCAGCGAATTCTGATTCGTTCCGCTGTTATAGGTTGCGCTGTCGAAAGGCGTGGGCGTTCCCGCGCCGTTGGAATAGGGATAGTAATCCGCGGGTGCAAAAGAGGGATCGTCAAGATCGTCGTAGGCGGACTGGCCGCCAGGAACGCCGAAGGTCGTATAGGCGTCAAATGTAAAGTTATTGCCGATGTTGAGACCGAGTTCGTTAATCGGAATGCCGTATGTCATCGAGGTCGTGGTGATGACCGTGGTGGTCGCGTTGTAGGGCGATGAATTGTTCCCGCCGATCTCACTCCAGGCGCCCGACGAATAGTTGTACACTTCGTTGTTGCCGCTGGTGCTGGGACTTCCGGATCTGGTGTTGTAGCCGGCGATGAAGTAATTCTCGCCGGTGCTGATTCCGAAAGGATTACCATAACTGGACGGGTTTGTGACGGTGGCAGGCGTGGATACGAGGCCGGCCCCGGGGCTCGTTTCCAGCATGAGGTCGTAGTCGGTGTAGTAGCCGGACTGCGAACTGTTGGTGATATCGGTCGCGGTGCCGGTGCTGGGGTTATAGACATTAATCTGGAAGAAAATTGTCGGCTGTGTAATCGCGTTAGTGGGAATGGTGGTCGAAGTATTTTGTACGTCCTCGTAGCCAGTCGCAATTACGACGCTGGCAATTATGTCGCCGTTGTTCCCGAATTGTCCCCCACTACCGTTGGATCGGTTAGGAACGGGCGTAGCGGCGGTGGGATTAACTCCCTGGCCGCCCGACCCCAGGTAAATCGTATCCCCATCCGTCTGCGGGCTACCCACAAACGACTGCGCCGACGCCACACCAGGCAGCCAGCAAAGCCCGGCGCCAAAAATAACGGCCGAATTTAAAGCCAGACGCGACTTCTTCATAAACCCTCCGAAACGGTATCCGTCGATACGCCGAGAGACCGGCGCCGATTTCGCGCTGCTCACAGGGTACGCCCCCGATTTCTTCCGCTCCATGAATACTTGCGAACAAATACTTCGATTTTGCGACAATCGCCAATTAAGGAATGAACGAATCTTGCTCCCTATCTCTCTCCACCGCCTTCGACAAAATCTCGATCCCCGCCCCCTTCAACCCCGGCGAAGACGCGCTGATCCGGATCACCCCGCCATCTCGCGTCGCCTGCACAATCGCCAGGCAAAGCCCCCCAAACGCCTTGCAGTGATTCACCTTAAACCCCGCGTGATCTACCGGATTCCCGTTATCCACCCCGATCAATTTCCCCGGGCCCTGGATGTCAAAGGTCACTTCGTTATCGGACGTTGGAACCATCCTCCCCTCGCCGTCCACGATCGAAGCGGTGATATGCACCACATCGCGCCCATCCGCGCCCATCACATTCTTATCCGCCGATATCACCACGCCCGCCGCATCCCCCGTGGTCTGAATCTCCTCTGTCGCCACAACCTTCCCGTTGATCTTCCCAATCGCCCGCACCGTCCCCGCCTCATACGGCACATCCCACTCCAGGTGCAAATCCGCCGTCGTTCTCACCTCCCGCGCCCGCGGCGGATAATTCCCGTAATCCTCCATCATCCCCCGCCGCGGAAATTCATACCCCTTTACCCCAAACGATTTCCCGTTCACCACCAGCTCCACCGTATCGCAATTCGTATACGCGATCACCGGAATAATCTCCCCTTCATGCCCCCTCCAGTTCCAGTGCGGAAACAAATGCACCATCGGCGTCGTCGTCCACTGGCTCTGATAAAAATAATATCCGTCCTTCTTAAACCCGCACGTGTCCAGCACCCCAAAGCTCGCGCTCTGCGCCGGCCAGAACGCCTCCCCCAGGTAATCAATCCCCGTCCACATGAAATCCCCGGAAACGTAATCGTTCGTCCGCACAAACTTGTAAAGCTGCTCCACATCCACCTGCCGATTCGTCGGCGGTGGGGGGCGAAACCGTCTTCGCCCAACGCCCGTCAATCCCCCCGGCATTGTTGTCGGCGGCAACACGACTTCCGCCGCCGGCTGCGTTGATGCTCCCGCAAACCACCCCCGATAATCCCCCCGAATTCCCCCCATCGAAACGCTCTCCGTCCCCACAAATCTTCGCTCCGGAAATCGCTCGCGATCCTCGCTGTAATACGTCCCCGCGCGCTCCAGCCACCGATCCACATAGTTATATCCCACCACATCCAGCAGCCCCGCAAACTCCGGCGGCGCACTGATCGGCTCCGCGAAAATCTTGTCGCACGCCGCCGTCACCGGCCGCGTCGGATCCTCCCGATGAAACGTCTCCACCAGCGGCCTCAGCACATCCGCTCCCCCCGGCAACACCTGCTCCTGAATCTCATTCCCCGCGCTCCACAGCACCACGCACGGATGATTCCGGTCCCGCCGAATGAAATCCACCAGGTCCCGCTGCGACCACTCATCAAAAAATCGGTGATATCCCCCCGGCGTCTTCCCCGCAGTCCATTCGTCAAACGCCTCATCCATCACCACAAATCCCATCCGATCGCACAAATCCAGAAACTCCGGCGCCGGCGGATTATGGCTCGTCCGTATCGCGTTGCACCCCATCTGTTTCAAAAGCTCCAGCCTTCTCCGCCAAACCCCCACCGGCACCGCCGCTCCCACGCTCCCGCCATCTCCGTGCAAACACACCCCGTTCAACTTCACGGGAATTCCATTCAGCAAAAATCCCCGGCCCACATCAAACACCGCCGAGCGAATTCCAAATGGCGTCTGCACCCGGTCCACCACCTCATCCCCCACCCGCACCTCGCTCCGCAGCGTATAAACATACGGATCCCCGACCGACCAGAGCCTCGGGTTCTCCACCCGAATCTGCTGCGTGATCTTCCCCGATTCCCCCGCCTCCAGCTCATCCTGCGAACTCGCCGACTGCACCTCATTCCCATCCCCATCCACCAAGGTAGAGATCAGTGTAAACTTTGCCCCCTCACCTCGCCGGTTCGCGATTTCCGTCGCCACTTGAATCACCCCCAAATCCGCCGACACCACCGGCGTATCAACAAAAATCCCTCCCGGCTCGATCGCCAGAAAATCCGTCACGCTCAGCCACGTATGCCGGTCTATCCCCGACCCGCTATACCACCGCGAGTTCGGCTGAAACGAATTATCCACCCGCACCGCGATCACATTCCCCCGCCCCCCGAAATTCAAATACGTCCCAACCTCATACGCAAACCCGATATACCCAAACGGCCGTCTCCCCAGAAAATGCCCATTGATCCCAACCTCGCTGTTCTCATAAACCCCATCAAACTCCACCCGCACCAGCCGCCCCCGAAAACTGTCCGGCGCCACAAACGTCTTCCGATACCACCCCACCCCAGTTGGCAAATAACCCCCGCCACCCCCGCTCGCCGCATTCTGATCGAACGCCCCGTAGATGCTCCAATCATGTGGCAAATCCACGCCCTCCCACTTCGAATCATCAAACCCAGCCCCCTGCGCCCCTTCAGTATCCCCCGCAAAAAACTTCCACCCAAAATCCATCGAGGATCGCAATCGTGGTGAGTCGTCCGCCATCGTCCTTGCCGCAAATAATGACCAAAGAGCAAGGACTGGCAAGAGGGCCCAGAGCATACCCCCTCCTACCCCCTCTCCCGGTACTCCGGGAGAGGGCAGGGGTGAGGGCCGTGAAAAAATCTCGGACCACCCGCGATTCTGCCGGATCATCACGACATCAATTCTCTTCCACCACCGCCCGCAATTGCGAACAAAACCCCTCCCCGCGCCACCCCCGCAATATGAAACCAAAACTTCGAAAGAGCGAAATTCGTATCAAATACGGACGACCAAATGACGAAAAGATCAAAAGGAGTTCCACGGTGTTCTTTCGAATTTCAAGTTTTATTCGTCGGAGCCGCGGACGGCCCAATGGATCATCTGGCGCCGCAATCGGCGAGTACGCCCCGGAGGCGTCCGGGCCTCCGAGTTTCCAGTTTCGAATTTCCGCCCCCGCCCCTGTCGCAAAGTTGAAGAGATTATTCGCAGTTATAGATATTACCCGGTTTCCGACGAGGTAAAATTAACCGCAATGAGGGTAAGGCACTTCGTCCATCTTGAACAGGAGCGTCCCATGCGGCGAGCGAGGTCGGCAGAGGGTTTCACACTGGTTGAACTCCTGGTGGTCATCGGCATTATTGCCCTGCTGATCTCGGTTCTCCTGCCGGCCCTGCAAAAGGCCCGGCAGCAGGCGAATTCCCTCGAGTGTCAATCGAATCTGCGAACCATCGGACAGATGCTCCTGATTTATGTCAACGAGAATCAGGGATATGGTCCAGCAGCATATGACGGCTACTACTACACAACCTACGCGGATACCCTGACCCTTCTCAACAACAAAACCAATCCGCCGCCTCCGGGCTTTCCGCAACAGCCAACCACGCCGATTACTGCCACGTCCCAGACCTATGCCTATATGCTTGAGCCCGCACAGGACTCAGCCGTATTTCAGGACCTTGATGTGGGCGGTGAGCCCTGGTATGCCCACGCCACCGCCTACGTTGCGAACGCAAGAGCGTTTGGGATATTGAATAACCAGTCGCAACTCTGGGATCCTTACTTCGGTGGATATTCAGCCGCGGTCGGCACCCCATCAGGCCTCGTCACCTATCCGGTGCGAAAATTCACCTCTATCCGGCATCCGGCCCAGGTGATGGTGATGTGGTGTGGTGCATGCAATCTGGGTCAGGGTACTAATTTCGGTTGCACCCCCGTCTATTCTGGCACGGTCGATAATTATCAGGCGACAGACGGGCATGGATTATGCTATCCCAATCCAGCGGTTCCCTCTCAATTTACGCCCGCCGATTACAGCAATCCGATTTCCCTCGGCGACCCCACCTGGTACCCGGGATCCAAGGCCAGCAGCATCACCGCTGGAACCGTGACAAAATCCTACCTGCAATTAGCAAACTCCGACTACTCCAACAACACCTGGAACGGACAGTTCGGTTTTGCAACCTGCAACATGCGGTTTCGTCACCTGAACAACACTTCAGCCAATTTCCTTTTCGGTGACGGACATGTGGAGAGTAGGGCTTTGGGCACAGTGGTCGCCCAGGACATCTGCCTGAATCCAAAGTAATCGGCGATTTATGTTTATTCGCAGCGCTCTTAGGGGTCCGAAAGGGGTTGTCCGTCGCCATCGGCTGCGGCTTGATTCTTGTTGCCGCGGTCTCTCTCGCCTTTCAATTCTGGCCTCAGAAAAAACCAAATATCGCCATGACCTATTATTCTGATGATGATGGCCAGACCTGGTTCGAGGATAGCACCTATAAAGTCGCGCCATTCGATCATAACGGTAAAACCGCCGTGATTGCCGAAGTCTATACCTACGACAACGGAGATAAATCATTCTGCGCCTATCTGGCCAAATACAACCCAGACGCAAAAAAACGGTTGGAGGCAGCCTTCGCCGACGCTCAGTCCAAAGGACAACCGCCCAATACTGTGGGTTTGCTCCACGAGCGATGGTTTATCGAATCGGGCATGATGGTAAAGCGTCCCCGGCCGAATAACGATTGGCTGCCATACGCCGACCCGCGCAAATGACGTGTTCTCGATTAAATCTCCCGATGGGTCGGTTGTCGACCAGCTTTTTGTTTACTAAGACATGCCCATGAGACTCGCTCACGTCATCCCGACAATTCTCTGCGGCTTGCTGCTATCCCAATCCGCCGGCGCCGCCGACCAATCCTTCATCACCGGCGCCGACATCTCCATGCTCCCCACCCTCGAAACCTCCGGCGCTGTCTTCCGCGATCACAACCATCCCGGCGACGCCCTCCAGATCATGCGCTCGGGCGGCTGCAACCTCTTCCGCGTCCGGCTCTTCGTCAACCCCAACCCCTCCTACGCCAAAACCGACGGCGCCGTCCAGGACCTCAATTACGTCCGCGGCCTCGCCGGCCGCATCAAGGGCACCGGCGCCCTTTTCCTCCTCGATATCCACTACTCCGACACCTGGGCCGACCCCGGCAAGCAATTTACCCCCGAGCACTGGAAGAACCTGAATTTCGACGACCTCCGCCAGAAAGTTCACGACTACACTGCCAACGTCCTCAAAACCCTCGCCGCCGCCGGCACCCCGCCCGACTGGGTCCAGGTTGGCAACGAAATCACCGCCGGCATGCTCTGGCCACAGGGCCAGGTCCTCGATGTCCCACCCGGCACTGAAGACCTCCACTGGAATCATTTTGCCCAGCTTGTCGACGCCGGCTGCAAAGCCGTCCGCGAAGCCCAAACCCCCGAGCACCCCATCCGTATTGTCATCCACATCCACGGTGGTGGCCTGGAAGGCATGGCCAAATATTTCCTCGGCAAATTCAAAATCGACCCCGCCGACTACGACATCCTCGGCCTCAGCTTCTACCCCGCCTGGAACGATTCCTTCGACGTCCTGAAGCAGAACCTCATCGACGCCGTCTCCATTAGTGGTAAAGACGTGGTCCTCGCCGAAACCAGTTACCCCTGGAAAGCCCTCCCCGACAAAATTGGCCTCGCCACCCTCCAGTGGCCCCAGACCCCCGATGGCCAGAAGCAATACCTGCACGATCTGACCGCCGCCCTCAAAGCCGCGCCTGGAAACCACGGCATCGGATTTATATACTGGTATCCCGAAGCAATTCCCGCCCCGGGCCTTCCGCACGTCTGGAGACATGGCTACGAAGCATTATTCGACCAGGCGGGCAACGCGCTCCCGGCGCTCGATTCCTATGGACAGAACGGGAGCTGAACCTTGGCCAGATCCCTCAGCGATGTCTCCCGCCGAAAGCCGGCCGCGCCGCGCAAAAAGCTTCCCGTCGTTCGTCGTCTCGACAAAACCCTCGAAGCTCTCGCCGTCGCCAACGCGTCCGCCCCGCGCCTCGTCTTCTCCCTCAATCAGGATTGGCGCTTCCGGAGATTCGAGCGCGATGCACAGTCCCACGATTTCGCCGCCGTCGACTCTTTGCAATCCTCCGATTGGGAGCAGGTCAATCTCCCCCATTCCGTCCGCATTGAGCCTCTCAACGCCAGCGGCGGCCGAAATTTCCAGGGAATCTGCTGCTATTTCCGCGAGCTGAACATTCCTCCCGAATGGAAAGGCCGCATCATCTATCTCAATTTCGAAGGCGCCATGCAGGTCGCCGATGTCTGGTTAAACGGCCGCAAAATCGCCACCAACCACTGCGGCTACCTCCCCTTCGCCATCGACCTCACGCGTGAGCTCGATTTTGGTCCCACCGCCAATCGCCTCGCCGTCCGCCTCGACAATCGCGACAACCCCGACGTCCCTCCCGGCAAGCTCCAGCACGAACTCGATTTCACCTACTTCGGCGGCCTCTACCGCAACGTCCGCCTCGAAGTCATGGACCCGCTGCACATTTCCGACGCAATCCTCGATCAGCGCGTCGCCGGTGGGGGGGTCTTCGTCACCTTTCCGCGCGTCTCCGAACACTCCGCCGCCGTCGAAATCAAAACCGACGTCCGCAACCAATCCCCGGAATCGAAACACTGCCTCGTCGTCCAGGAACTTCTCGACCCCACCGGCCGACTCGTCGCCCGCGCCGCCTCCGCCCGCGCCATCGAGCCGCAGTCCGACTCCACCTTCGTCCACAACATCGAAGTCACGACCCCGCGCCTCTGGCACCCGCATCACCCGCATCTCCACACCCTCAAAACCCGCGTCTTCGGCAACGGCGCTCCCGTCGACGAAATCTCCACCCGCATCGGAATCCGCCGAATCTGTTTCGACCCCAAGCAGGGCCTCCTCATCAACGACAAAAAAATCTTTTCCATTGGCGCCAACCGTCACCAGGACCATCCCTTTGTCGGCTACGCCATGCCCGACAGCGCCCAATACCGCGACGTCAAAAAACTCCGCGAGGCCGGCTTCACTTCCTACCGCAGCCACTACCCCCAGGCCGTCTCCTTCCTCGACGCCTGCGACGAGCTCGGCATGCTCGCCATCGTCTCCAACCCCGGCTGGCAATTCGTCGGTGGGGAGAAATTCCAGGACCGCGCCGTCGCCAACGCCCGGCTTATGGTCCGCCGCGACCGCAATCACCCCTCTGTCATCCTCTGGGAAGCCGCGCTCAACGAATCCGACAACCGCCCAATCCTCCCCCGCCTCCAGCAGGCCATCCACGAAGAATATCCCGGCGACCAGTGCTTCACCGCCGGCGATCGCGAAAAAGACGGCCAAGCCTGGGACGTCGACTACCTTCGCGGCGACGGTACAAAACCAACCTGGATCCGCGAGTGGGGCGACCACGTCGACAACTGGTCCGACCAGCAATCCCGCAGCCGAGTCCCCCGCGCCTGGGGCGAAACCCCGCTCCTCATCCAGGCAACCTCCCACGCCTCGCGCCTCGACGAAATCATCTCCGGCCGCTGCAACCACGCCCGCGGTGCCGACTTCAATCGCCTCGGTGGCGCCAACCTCTGGGCCGGCATCGACTGCCAGCGCGGCTACCATCGCCAGCCCTTCTTCGGCGGCGTCCTCGACCTCTTCCGCCTCCCCAAATTCAGCTACTACTTTTTCCAAAGCCAGCGCCCCCGAAATCCACGTCCCCGGCCTCAGCGACGGCCCCATGGTCTTCATCGCCAACTACGCCACTTTCCTCTCTCCCACAACCGTCACCGTCTTCAGCAACTGCGACGAAGTCCGCCTCTGCGTCGACGGCCGCGAAATCGCCCGCAAACGCCCCGACCCCGGCTGGTCCATCCCCCATCCCCCTTTCACCTTCCACGTCGATTGCTTCGCCCACGAACAATCCACCATGTATATGACCGGCGTAGCCCGCGTAGAAAACCCCCCGCTTGAAGTCCTCGCCGAAGGAATCACCGGCGGCATCGTCGTCGCCTCCCACGTCGTCCATCCCCCCGGCGCCCTCGCGCCCTTGAGCTTCGCCCCGATTTCTGCGGCAAAACCCTCACCGCCGACGGCTCCGACTGGATCCGCCTCCACGCCAACATCCTCGACGCCCGCGGCACCCCCTGCCCCCTCTCCGACGAATCCGTCGAATTCTCCGTCACCGGCGACGCCAAATTAATCGGCCCCAACCCCGCACCCACCGAAGCCGGCATCGCCACCATCCTTCTCCAGTCCGGCAAACGCCCCGGAAAAATCACCCTCAAAGCCACCGCCTTCGCCCTAACCCCCGCCCACCTCGAAATCCCCACCACCGAAAACCACTCCCCCTCCTTCCCCCTCGCCCGGTACTCCGGGAGAGGGCCGGGGTGAGGGCCGTGTAAAAAAATTCTCCGCGTTAAATAGGTCCACGCTATTCATCAACCAACGCCGGCAACGCAACCCCCTTCTCATCAAACAAAGCCATATCCCCCCCATTCCACTGCACCCCCGTCCTATTCGGAATTGCCATCGATTCCGGATGCCAGTAAATCACCCCCGTCCCATGTCCCCCCGGCGTCTCCCGCACCGCTGAAATAAGATCATGCATAAATTGCATCTGCCCCTGCGCCGAAATCCCCCAAGCCATATTCTTCCGCGACGCCCATCTCCCCGCATCCTTCCACGGATAAGCCGTCTCCACGATCACGATATCCTTCTGATACCGCAGCGCCGTCTCCCGCAAATTCTCCCGCACATTTTCCAGCGTCCCATGCCAGTACGGGTAATAACTCTGCCCGATAATGTCATAATCAACCTGGTGCTCGCGCAGATGATCGAAGAACCATTTCGTCACCGGCCAATCCCCTCCGCAGTCGATATGAATCATCACCCTCACCCCATCCGCCGAAACTGTCGCTTCCCTCACCCCTCGAATCCCCGCGCGAAGTATTCTGCAAAACCGGTCCCACTGCGCCGCATCATCATAAGGCTCCGTCACCTTCACCGGCTTTACCGTCGCGTCATACACCTTCACCGTCGAAACCGGCACCCTCACCTGCCCATCCGGCCAAAGCGTTCCCCCGGTAATCTCATTCCCAACCTGAACGATCTGCGGCAGCGCATCATTCTTCTTCAAATCCCCCAGCACATCCGCCGTATATTTCTCCACCGCCCCCTGCAGCTCCTCAAAGCTCAAATTCTTCCACGCCGCCGGCTTCACCTGGTGCTGCGGGTCGGCCCAGGTATCCGAATAATGAATATCCAGGATAAACGTCGCCCCCACCCCCCGAATCCTCTTTGCCAGTGCCCGCGTATATTCCAGCGTATTCACCGTCCCCCCGCGCCCGTTCGGATTCACAAACAGTCTCAGTCGAAAGCAGTTCCACCCATGCCGCCGGAAGATCGCGATGGCATCCTCATTTTTCCCCCCGTCGCTGAACACCGTCCCGCGTCCCTCCAACTGCCCCAGCGCCGAAATATCCGCCCCCAGCAAAAACCCGCCCGCCGGCAAGCTCGAATCCGCGCACAATGAATCACCACATCCCAACACCAATAGTCCCACCAATACGAAGCCCAATCTTACACGCATAACACCCCGAAAATGATCACGCAGAGGCGCAGAGTCGCACAGAAAGGATACCTGTTTTCGTCTTTCTCAGCGCCTCTGGTGCGTCAGTGAAACCGGTTTTGTCTTGTGAACTGAAAGGAGTTCACCATGGAATGACCCGTTAGCCGTGTAGCCGCCCGGGCGTGACGACGGAGCAATCGGTCGCGCGAAGCCCCGGAAGGCGAAGGCGCGAGCCGTAGCGTTAAGCGAACCCAAACCAGCCTCGTTACGCCAATGGGAGTGGCCAACCCGTCAGAGAGGGCCAAGCCGGCGCGGACGATGAAGCAGCGGGTGCGAGCAATCGTCCGGCTCCTCGGGGTCGATGGGGACGGCGCGTGCCGACAGACAAGATCGGGAACTGAGAGACCCCACGCATCGTTGTGCGGCTCGTTGGAAAGACATAACCAAGGGACGGGAAGCGTGGGGAGTCGGATGGGCTCATAGTAGCTGAGAAGCGGGGTAATGCCCGTGAGCGGAGGCGAAGCCTGCCGCGAGCCAAGGAGCCCTGACGGTATCGAGCGGAAGTAAGAAGAAGAGAGGCCCGCTTGCAGGGACAACCTGACAGTACGGATGATCCGACAGACTTGCCGGAGCACCTGAGGGTGAACTCCAGGGGTCTGCCGGGGAAAGTCTTTCTTCTGAGACAGAAGCTATACCTCAAAGCCAAGCGGGAACCGGGGTTTCGGTTTTACACCTTGTACGACCGGATCTGCCGGCGCGATGTTCTGGAAGCGGCGTGGGACCGGGTGTCCGCCAACGGCGGGGCGCCCGGCTTGGACGGGGTGAGCATCGAGAAGGTGCAAAACTCCGAGCACGGCGTCAGTGGATTCCTGAGCGAGATCGAAGAATCGCTCAAGACCCGCACCTACCGCCCGCAGCCGGTGAAGCGCGTGTACATTCCCAAAGCCAACGGCAAGCGGCGTCCATTGGGCATCCCCACGATCCGAGATCGCGTGGTGCAGATGGCGGTGCTGCTGCTCATCGAGCCGATCTTCGAGGCGGATTTCCTGGACTGTTCGTATGGATTCCGTCCCGGTCGCTCGGCTCACGATGCGCTGGAGGCGATCAAGCAAAACCTCCAGCAGGGCCGAAGGGAAGTGTATGACGCGGATTTGCAGTCGTACTTCGACACGATTCCCCATGAGAAACTGATGGCGTGTGTCCAGAAGCGGATCACGGACGGAAGCGTGCTGAAGCTGATCCGGATGTGGCTGAAGGCGGTGATCGTCGAAGAAGGCGAGAAGCCCGGCGATCCACCGAAAGTCACCCGGAGCAAACAGGGAACGCCGCAGGGCGGAGTGATCTCGCCGCTGCTGGCCAACCTATATCTGCACTGGTTTGATAAATTGTTCCACCGATCCGATGGCCCGCATCGCTGGGCGAACGCCCGGCTGATCCGGTACGCCGACGACTTTGTCATCATGGCAAGGTATATAGGCCCTCAGATCAAGCAGTTCGTGGAACGCACGCTGCAAGGCCGGTTTGATCTGACGATCAACACCGACAAGACCCGCACGGTGAAGTTGAAAGAGCCGGGCGAAAGTCTGAACTTTCTCGGGTACAGGTTCCGGTACGACCGGAGCCTGCAAGGCGGGCCGGGGCGTTATCTGAACCTCTGTCCTTCGAGCAAGTCGATGCAGCGTGAGCGGGACAAATTGCGGGAGATGACCGGACCCGAAGCAGGCTTTGTGCCCATCCCGGCGTTGATCGTACAGATCAACGAGCACCTGAGAGGATGGGCCAACTACTTCGGCAAAGGCTATCCGCGCAAGGCGTTCCGTCAGATCAACCGATTTGTGCAGGAGCGACTGGAACGACACCTTAAACGTCGCAGCCAGCGTCCGTTCCGTGTGCGCGGAGCGAGGAGCTGGTACGAACAGTTGCAGCGTCTGGGCCTCATCAGCCTGCGACCTGTTCCGACCGTGAATGCTTGAGAAGAACAATACCGTGAGAGCCGGATGCGGGAAACCCGCTCGTCCGGTTCGAAGAGGGAGAGCTGAGCGGCAATCGGGTCGTTCAGTTCTCTACTCTACCGCCTCGGCGTTAGAACGTCTTTTCCATCAAAAAACACTGCGTGTCCGACCCAGATATTTCCGATCGGACACGCAGTCTGTGCCAGGTGAAATTATTTGCCCGGATTCAGTTCTTCTTATTCCGCCGCGCCATCAGCCCCAGGCTCGACAGCGCAACCAACCCGATCGTCGCCGGCTCCGGAACCGCCGTCACGATATAAAGGCTCGCTGCAGAATTAAAAGTCGAACTGGCATCCGTTGCAGAGTCATAATCGTTCGTCCCCAGGTACGGCTTATAGGAATTATCCGTCTCCGCCGGATATCCCGTGCTGTCCAAAGCGCTATACGCCGACTGCCCGGTTGGATTCGTGTAGGACGAAACCACGTCGAACAGAAAACTGTTCCCCACGCTCAGATCCAGGTAACTTAGCGGAACCGTGATCGTGGCAAACGTATTCCCCGTACCCCCCGCCGCAAACGCAGCATCATCCGTATGGTTCCAGGCGCCGCTCCACGTATAGGTGTCAAATCCCGACCCATACGTATCGATCAAAGAGTTAACGCCCGTGCTGATACCCACATTCGGCGCCGTATAGGGATTGTTGGTCAGACTCTTATCCCCACTACCCGCCTGCCCCGTGATCTGAAGCTCGACCTCAAAGAAAATATACGACTGCATGTTCTGTGTCGAATTGATCGTAAAGCTGATGTTATTCGCGTCGTTGGTGACATCCACGCTGCTGATCGCGCCACCGTCATTGGCGACAGTCCCGTCCCCCGTTCCCGGACCCGCGTAGACGGTTGCCCACGCCGCGCCCGCCGTCCACCACAGCCCCGCCGCAAACGCAACTGCCGCCATTCCAGATAGCAAACGATTCATATAGAGCCCTCCGAAGTGTGTGTAAGTCGGGCAAGCCCTCGCTTGCTGACCACACCCACAATCTACACCCTTCCCAAAAATCGTCTCTCAATATTTGCGAATTAAAGCTCTGATTTTGCGACAAATGCTCCTGTCCTGCATTTTCGCCTTTAGTCCACACAGTCGTTTTAAGCTGGTTATTCACTAGCATTTTCCCCACACCTCGTATTCCAGGGTAGGGCTGGGGAGGGGGCCGTACTCACAAAGCTCCCCTTCAACCAAATCAAAACTTCGTATTTGCGACAAGTCATCCTCAAGGTAAAATCCCCCTTCGTGCCCGGCCCCACCCCACCCAAATTCGTCCATATCGCCGTCGTCCTCCCCACCGAATACGCCTACGCCCGGGGCGTCCTCCGCGGAATCATCGCCGCCACCCGCGAACGAAACATGTATTCCGCCACCGCCGCCGCCGCGCCCGCCACCGCGCCCACTCCCAAAAAACGCCGCGACAATCCCTGGCTCTTCCGCGTTTACCGCGGAATCTACGGCCACTCCAGCAAGTACCTCGCCCGATGGTTTAAAGACTGGAACCCCGACGGAATCATCTGCCAGATCTACGACGACCGCCTCGCCAAGGTTTACCGCGAAACCAAGAAACCCGTCGTCGAAGTTTTCGAAAGCCGCGCCAAATCCGAATTCCCCCGCATCCTTCCCGACGACGTCGCCACCGGCCAGCTCGCCGCCCGCCATTTCCTCGAGCGCGGCTTCCGCCACTTCGCCTACTTCGGTGCACCCGGAATGCTCTGGTCCCGCGAACGCGAAACCGGATTCCGCACCGAAATCGAAAAAACCTTCCGCGCCCGCGCGGAGACCAATCGCGCCCAAACCAATCGCGCCGACGTCAATCACGACGACAACCCCAAACCTTTCACCTTCTCCAGCTACGGCTCCGCCCCCGACGCCGCCAGCGCCGCCCTCGACGCCCCCAACCAGCGCCGCGCCGCCGCCATGGGCAACTGGCTCCTCTCCCTGCCCCGTCCCCTCGCTCTCTTCTCCACCAGCGACACCTGGGGCTTCGAGCTCCTCCAGGCCGCCCGCGAAGTCGGCCTCCAGGTTCCCGAAGACATCGCCATCCTCGGCGTAGACGACGAAGCTCTCCTCTGCGAAATCGCCCATCCGCCCCTCTCCAGCATCCGCATCGGCGCCGAGCAGATCGGCCGGATCGCCGTCCACCTGCTGGATCAAATGATCATGCGCCGCAAAGTCCCCGCGACCATCAAGCGCGTCCCCCCGATCGAAGTCGTCACCCGCCAATCCACGGACGTATTAGCCGTAGACGACCCCGACGTAGCCGCCGCCCTGCGCCACATCCGCCGCCACGCGGTCGAAGGACTATCGGTGAAACAGCTATTAGATGAAGTCCCCGTCAACCGCCGCACCCTCGAGCGGCGGTTCGTGAGCGTCCTGGGCCACACCCCCCTCGAAGAAATCCGCCGCATCCGCCTGGAGCGCGCCAAGGTCCTCCTCCAGACCGATTTACCCGTCTACGAAGTCGCCCGCCAAAGCGGCTTCGCCACCCCCGAATACATGGCCACCAGCTTCCTCCAGTCCACCGGCACCACCCCTACCGCCTACCGCCGGCAATTCACGCCAAGGCCTCGTTGGCAGCAGCTTCCCCCTAACTGACGAGGTGGGCCTCCGGCCCGACAGCCTAATCTCTTGCAACATGATCCCTCCGGCCGCGACGAGGCAGAGCATCGCGTAGGCGTATTTGCTTACCGAACATTGTGTGTGCAGATAGCAACAACGCCTCCATTTGCCGGCGGCGGAGGCGTTTTTTTTCTTGACCCGTTATATACCTCCGTATACATAGCCTCCTTGGTAAACGCTTTGCGAGGCTCGGAGATATTGCATGGATCCTATCCACGGTAACAACAATCGCTCCGCGGGTTTTACGCTCGTCGAGTTGCTGGTGGTAATCGGCATCGTGGCGATCCTCATGGGTCTGCTGCTGCCGACGCTGACACTGGCCCGGCGAAGCGTGGGGGGGATCACGTGCCAGTCGAATTTCCGCCAGTGGGCCATCGCAACGGCGCTGTACGCCAACGAAAACAATGGGTTTCTTCCCCGCCGCGGCCAGGGGGTTGGTCCGACCGGCATCATCAATCGGCCGACGGATTGGTTTAACGCGCTGCCTCCGCTGATGAAGCTGCCGGAGTATGGAGACGCCGACCCAACGGTGAAAACGCTGGCGTCGACAAACGCAATTCCGCGTCCGCCGGATCGTTCCGTCTGGATCTGCCCTCAGGCCGTGGACATGCCCGGCACATACTACTGGTCGTTCGGGATGAACATGGCGCTTTCCGTCTGGGAAGCAAATCAGAACAACGGGCAACCCAACAAGATCACCGCCGTAGGCAGCACCGCCACCATGGTGCTGTTCGCGGATGGGCCTGGGAATTACTGTTCGGTCTATCCGTCAAAAACGGCCGGCGGATACAACCCCGTCCCGCGCCACAACAACAATTCCGTAAACATCTGTTTTCTCGACGGACATGTCGCCGCGATTCCCGCCGCCTATATCGGTTGCGGCACGGGCGTCATCGAGCATGCCGACGTTCGCTGGCTGCCGCCAGGAAGTACCTGGAACAGCGCTCAGTAAACACCAACCCTCCAATTGGAGCTTTTAAGGAAAAGGAGAATGCACATGAGAATGAACCTGACGAAAATTTTATTTGTCGCTGTTTGCGTCAATGTCTCCGCGATCTGCGTCTCATCGGCGCGGGCGGATATTCTCGACAACGCCCCTTCGACGGGCGACGACACGCTTTTTCAAGGCGACCTGACGAATAGTCTGGGCGATCCGGGAATTTTTGTGGGCACCGATTCAAATACTTCATTCAAAATCGGTTTGATGGCCTTCAATATCTCGTCAATTCCATCGTACGCCACCATCACGGGGGCAACGCTCGATCTCTACATCGGCATGGTCGCCGGAAGCGGTGGGAGCAATGTCGTGGATTCCGGGCCTACGCGAACAATCAGTCTTTATGATGAATCTCAGGCGTGGGGCGCTTCGACCAACGAAGTGGGTTCCACCACATTCGGCGGCCATGGGCAGGGCTTTGGGGCTGATCCGGGCGACGCCACCTGGAACGACGCTGCTTACAACTCAATGCCCTCTCTCGCGACGGCCTGGAGCAGCGGAATGCCCGCCAACATAACCGGAACCTCAGTCGCGCTCGCGACCACCTCGGGCATCGAGGGAACAGACAGTGCGGAAGTTCAGTGGTCGTCGTCGGCGCTGATTGCGGAAGTGCAGGGATGGGTTAACACGCCATCTTCCAACAATGGGTTGGCTATCCTCAATGCCGATTCGTCGAGTGCCCAGAGCTTTTTAGGATTCTGGGGAACGCAGGGAGCGACAAACGCCAATAACGGATTTGAGCCGGACCTGGCCATCACCTATACCGTCCCGGAGCCGGTCAGTCTTTCGCTGCTCGGCGCGGTTGCTCCGATTTTGCTTTGCCGCCGGCAGCGACGAATGGCAAACTGACGCATGCAAATGCGTATCAGGTCAGGAAAATCCGCAGTGACCGCCGCCGCGCTTGGCCTTGTGGAAATAGCCGCATTCTCGCTGCGCGCCCCATCGGCTCGAGGGGATCAGATTGAACTCGGCGCCGCCCAAGACGCCACCCTCCTCGGCGGCTCGGACGCGACCACCAACAACAGCCTCGCCGATCCGGGCATCTTTGTCGGCACCGACGGCGAGGGCAATCCCAAACGAGGCCTGATCGAATTCAACATCGCCGGATCGATCCCGTCCGGCGCAACCATTACCGGGGTAACCCTTCAAATGACCGTCGGCCAGGTTGCCGGCAGCGGGGGGGGTGGCTCCGGCGGAACCAGCGGCCCGGAAACCATCAGCCTTTTCGATGAATCGCAGGCGTGGGGCCAGCCGACCAACTTCCCCGGCGCAACCACCTTCGGCGGCACCGGGCACGGCGCGGCGCCCGATCCGGGCGATGCCACCTGGAACTACGCCTTCTACAGCACGACGCCCTGGACGATCGCCGGCGGAGACTGGTCCTCATCATTAACCGATATTGCCGACGCCAGCGTCACCGGAACCTTGGCGAGTTTCACCTGGTCGTCGGCCGCGATGGTGACGGATGTGCAAAACTGGCTGAATGATCCGTCCAACAATTTCGGCTGGGTTATCAAGAACGCCGATGAGACGGACATCAGAACCTTCCGCGCTTTCTGGTCGGCCCAAGGCGCGGCTGCAAATGACGATCCCGCCCTCGCGCCGGAATTAACCGTCACCTACACCGCCGCACCACCGGCGACCGCTTACTGGTCCGGCGCTCAGTCCGGCGCGGCCGGACTGGTCTGGTCCACCGAACTCGGTTCCTCCTCCAGCCCCGGCACCAATTGGAGCGCCACCGACGGCGGCGCCGACCTTCATGCAATTCCCGGCGGGAGGGTCACCAATGTCATCTTCGGCTCGACCGGCAACAGCGCGGGAACTCTCAGCACCACGCTCGGCGCCGACTTCAGCATCAACAGCCTGACCTTCACTTCCGCCCGCACCAATTCGGTCATCGTCGGCGGCGCGAATACCCTGACCCTTCTTTCCGGCGGTATCACCGTTCAATCCGGATCGGGAGCCCACACGATCAACGTAACCGGCGACACCATCGCCGGCACGCCGGGCGTTCTGCTGGGCGCGAGCCAAACGTGGACCAATAACTCTTCGAATCCCCTGACCATTCAATCGAGTGTCGGCGACGATGGCGCGGGATTTAGCCTGACGATCGCCGGCAGCGGCGTCACCGAATTGGCCGGAGCTGATACCTATTCCGGCGGCACCGATGTCACCGCCGGCACGCTCATCGTAGCAGCCAACGGCGCTCTTCCCACCGATAGCAACGTCTCTATCTCCGGTGGCACGCTCAAACTTGGAGCCGGAACCGGCCTCGCCCAGGTTGACTCCCTGGCTATCACCGGCAGCGGCACGCTCGACATCAACAACAATCACATTTATATCAATTACGGCAGCGGCTCCGATCCCATCGCTTCAATCGCCGCGCTGCTCAAATCGGGCTATAACGGCGGCGCCTGGAACGGCACGGGGATCATCTCCTCCGCCGCTGCCAATCACGCCTACGGTTTAGGCTACGCCGATGGCAAGGACAGCATCGTCGCCGGATTATCCTCCGGCCAGATCGAGCTGAAATATACGCTTCTCGGCGACGCCAATCTCGACGGCGCCGTCAACGGCTCTGACTTCAGCATCCTTGCCGCCAACTTTGGCCTCGGCGTCACCAACTGGGACCAGGGCAATTTCCTCTTCACCTCCTCCGTCAACGGCTCCGATTTCAGCGCCCTCGCCGAAAACTTCGGTCAGGGCGACAACGACGCCGATGCCGATGTAATCCCCGGCGATTGGGCGGCCCTCGACGCCTTCGCCAACGCCAACGGCCTGACGGCCGATGTGCCGGAACCTGTCAGCGCAGCACTGCTTGGACTTTGCTCATCGTCGCTTTTTCTCAAGCGAAGGCGTCCAGATCGAAAATCGGCGTCTCGGCCAGGGTTTTCCTACATTCATCTCTTAGCTTTGATTGCAATCGTCGCGCTGGCGACCGCCATGCTCATCCCCTCGATAGAGCGCGCTCGCGAAGCAGCCAACCTCGCTCTCTGCAAGGACAACCTGCGTAAGCTCGGCACCGAGCTGATTCTCTACGCCCACGCCAGCGGAGGCGACTTGCCGGTTTCTCCCACCGTGGAAAATCCCCATGTCGAGCTTCTCGACGCCCTTACCGCCGGGCACGTCACCGGCGACCCCCAAACCTATTACTGCCCAAGCCAGCGCGATCCCGCTCTCGAATATAGCGATCAGAATTTTCGCTCCGGCATCATCGGCTATTACTATTACGGCGCTTCGAGCGCCGGCTCCGATCCAAGCCTCAGCAAATTCCTTCGCGGCGGCGTCTCGTGGCCCAGAAAACTCAACCTCCGCATGGACCCCAAAACCTGGGTCATGAGCGATATCTGGGTCAGCGCGTTGCCCACATCTCATCCCGGATATAAAAAGGGCGTCAACTACCTGATGCTCGACGGCAGCGTCGGTTTTGTCGGCGAAAGCCCGCGCCAACAGTTTCACTGACCGCCGGACGTATATGACCACTTATCTCATCGGCATCGACGACACCGACAACGACACCAGTCCCGGCACCGGACAGTTGGCCCGCCGCCTCGCCCAGGAAATCGAGCAGCGAGGCGCGAAGCTGCTCGGCATCACGCGACATCAGTTCCTGGTCGACGATCGAATCCCCTATACATCGCACAACAGCGGCGCGTGCATCGCCTTCGATTCCCCCGCAACGTTGCCAGAACTGGATTTCGCGATCGACCTGATCGCCGACTGGGCCGCACCAGGGTCCGATCCCGGCATCTGCGTTGCCGCCCGCGACGAGGTACCGGCCGACGCCGTCGAATGGGGCTGGGCCGCCACGCGCGAGGTGCTGACGCAGAGCCAGGCAATTGCTCTTGCTCGCGCCAGCGGCATCCTTCTCCGTCCACTCGGAGGCAGCGGCGATGGAATCATCGGCGCACTCGCCAGCATTGGCTTGAGAGCCGATGGAAACGAGGGCCGATTCCTCGATCTGCCCGGACTGCGCATGCTGGGCGACGTCGTGGACATCTGCGAATTGACGCGGATCGGCATTCGAGTGGATCATCGCTTGCCTGCCGGCGTCGGCGTAGCGGAAACCAAGAGAACTGCACATAATCCCGGGCCATATAAAACGCTGAACTGGGTCAGACCCAGGCTGGTGGGGGGCCGCCCGGTCTGGCCTGTGGAATGGAGCGACCATGAACGCGCCTGGATCCCTGTCGACCGAAAAAAATCGCGCCCTCTGGAATAGCGCGGCTTTGGACGAATATCTTGCCGTCGTTGCCGTTGGCATCCTGGCCGGCATCGCCGTCGCCTATGCCCGCACGCCCCTGCATTTGCCGGGGCATAAAGCGCTATTCTGGATGGCTCCGGTTCTAGCCGCACGATTGGTCACACACGCCCGCGCCGGCGCGTCCGCGGGCGCACTCGCCACCGCATTGACGACCCTCTCCCTCGGCGGCCGAATTTCCGGTGGATTTATGATGGCGCCCCTGATCATCCTGGCGGGTTTGGTTCTCGACATGGCCGTCCAATTCGCCGAGCACCGCAAGTTGGCCGGTTGGAAATGGCTGCTGGTTCTCGCCTCGGCCGGACTGGCGGGAAACCTGATCTGCTTCATCAAGCGGCTTCTGGATCCCGTCGGAGCGTTCTTTTCAACCGGAAATATTGATGACCTGCTCCTTGCCGCCGGGCTTCACGCGACTTTCGGCTTCATTGCCGGCCTGATCGGCGCGGCTGCGGGGTACGCGTTGCTGAAGTTTCGCCAATCGCGCGCGCATTTCGGATTTTCTCCCTTGCGGGACAAAAGGCGATAGTCCTCGACCCATTTGTTTAACCACATTTATTACGCGCTGCGGGTCCCAAGCCCCGCGGATAAGATTTCCATTTCAGCAGGACGATGCCCGCGAATCTTGAGTCGCGTCCGAGTCGATGGGGGCGATCACCGACTGAATGATTGTTGTCCAGAAAGAGCCTATGACCGTCGAGGCAGAATCAAGTCCACCCATTTCCTCGACCAATTCCCCGCCGACGAAGGCCGGCCTTTTCGCTCGCCTCGGTCCCGGCCTGATCACTGGCGCCTCGGACGATGATCCCAGCGGAATCGCCACCTATTCCCAGGCGGGTGCCGCGTTCGGCTATGGCCTGCTTTGGACGATGGTCCTCTCGCTCCCGCTGATGACGGCGATTCAGGAGATTAGCGCAAGAATCGGTCGCGTCAGCGGTCACGGCATCGCCGGCAATCTGCGCCGCCATTATCCGCGCGGAGTTTTATATCCGGTTGTCTTACTCCTGCTGATTGCCAACACCATCAATATCGGGGCCGACATCGGCGCGATGGGTGACGCCGCCAAACTTTTGTTCGGCGGTCCCGCTTTGCTCTATGCGATATTGTTCGCGCTGCTGACAGTCGTCCTGCAAGTGTTTGGTTCGTACAAAAAATGCGCCTCGATTTTTAAATTGCTGGCTCTCGTATTATTCAGCTACATATTCGCCGCGTTCGTATCCCACGTGCCCTGGGGGCATGCCCTGAAATCGACGGTCCTGCCGAAGTTCCAAAAGAGCAGCGACTACTGGGCGACCTTTGTCGCCGTATTCGGGACAACGATCAGTCCCTATCTTTTCTTCTGGCAGGCATCCCTTGAGAAAGAAGAGATTCACAGCCACGCCGCTGAGGAGCCCGTCAAGCATGCGCCTGAGCAGGCGAAAGCGCAGTTCGACCGCATCCGGCTCGACACCTGCGTCGGCATGACTTTCTCCAACATCGTCGCGTTCTTCATCATTGTGGCGGCGGCGGCAACCTTGAACGCGCATGGAATAAAGGACGTGGAAACTTCCGCCCAGGCCGCCGAAGCGCTGCGGCCCATCGCCGGGAAAGCGGCTTTCATCTTGTTCAGTTTCGGAATCATCGGCACGGGACTGCTTGCCGTCCCCGTACTGGCCGGTTCGGCCGCGTATGCGGCCGGCGAGGCGCTCAGTTTGCCAACCGGCATGGATCAAAAGCCGCTGCAAGCCAAGGGGTTTTATTCGGTATTGACGCTTTCCACTTTGATCGGACTGGCGATCAATTTCCCCGCGGTCCAGCGCATCACCCATCTGACCCCGATCAAGGCCCTCTTCTGGTCGGCGGTTGTGAATGGCGTGGCAGCCGTTCCCATCATGGTCATTGTGATGCTCATGATTCGGAATCAAAAAGTCATGGGCGAATTCAAAGACACTTCTCCCTGGCTGCACCTCATGGGGTGGCTGGCGACCGCGGTAATGGCAGTCGCCGCGGTTCTGATGTTTGTCACGATCAATTCCTGAAGCGGACCGTGTCGCGCGAAATAGCCATATGGGTATCTCGCTGCTTTAATCCGCTCGGTCACCACCGCCCGAAATGAGCGCCGCCATCAATATAAAGCGTCTGCCCCGTAACGCTCTCCGCGTCGGTCAGATACATCACGGCGTCCGTGATCTCCCCAACCGTCGAAACCCGCCCCATCGGCGATCGGCTCTTCATCTCTTCTTCAGTCGCGTTGTCTTGAATGAACGTATCCACCACGCCCGGCGCCACCGCGTTCACGCGGATCCCGTCTTTGGCATATTCCATCGCAAGGTGCTGCGTGACCGTTTCCAGACCCCCCCTTGGTAATCATCGGCACCGCCGCGTTCACGCCCCGGATCGGGTTGCGGGCCAGCGCGGCCGTGATCGTGACAATGCTCCCGCCTCTTTTTTGCGCCAGCATCTGCTTGATCGAAAGCTGGGTCACGTACAGAAACCCCTCCAGGTTCGTCGAAACCAGCGACCTGAAATCTTCAGCCGTATATTCGATAAATGGCTTGGTAGAGATGATCCCGGCATTATTGACCACCACGTCAATCGACTTGAACCGCGCCAGCGCCGTCTCCACGATCCTGGCCGCCGTTGCCGCCTGGCCGATGTCCCCATCCACCAGCGCCACATATTCCGACGCCGAAACAAGCGTCGATTGCGTCACCTTCCGCGAATTGGCGACGACATTAAATCCGCGCTCCACAAACGCATTCACCAGCCCCGCGCCGATCCCCTGAGAGGCTCCCGTCACAATGGCTGTCTTGGCCGCACTGCTCATGGCACCACCTCATCCAAACGTAAACGAATAAACCTCGACGCCGGGGTCGTCGAATTCGATTTCAAATGTTCGGTCTCGTGTCGGGCCCTTCTGCCGAATGAGCTGGTACATGCGCGGCTCGCGAATCTCGCCCGCCCCTTCCGCATTGGAGTCGACTCCATGATCGTCCCCGGGCGCGACGCCGTCCAAACGCACCTTGAAATGCACAACCTTGCCGCCCCCTGGCGGACCCAAAACCATATGCAAATCCCGGCTGTGGAATCGAAATGCGATCCGGCCCGGCGCCTGCTGAAGCACGGCGCTCTCCGCGCCGACGTTCCATGCTCCGCCGAGGCCCCACTGATTCAACGAGGGTTTCACCGGCAGGCTGTAATTCTGCGCCGCGTCCTGGGCCACTTGTTCGGGCGACGCGAAATTTTCCGCCCGGGCATAGCCGACGTAGGTTTCCCCAGATTCCGTGTCATCGCCCGGCGGCGCCTCCGCTCCCTGGGCCACCGGATGAACCAAGCTCGCATCCAGTCCAGTCGCTCCATTCTCTTTAAGAAGTTCCTGGATCACCTGCTCCGATTTGTCATATTCCCCCTCCCCGAAGTGGTGATAGCGGATGCGCCCCTTGGCGTCGATGAAATAGTCGGCCGGCCACGCTTCGTTGTTGAACGCCTGCCAAATCGCGTGGTCGCTGTCGATCGGGACGGGGAAAATAATATTCAGTTCCCGCACCGCATTTTCCACGTTCGCACGCTCCCTCTCGAATCCGAACTCAGGCGCGTGTACGCCGATCACGACCAGCCCCGCATCCTTATACTTCGCCGCCCAGCTTTTTACGTACGGCAACTCCCGCAGGCTGTTGATGCACGAGTAGGTCCAGAAATTCACCAGCACAACCTTTCCCCGCAGCGATTCCGCCTTCAAGGGCGCGGAGTTAAGCCAGGCGACAGCACCCCCCAGTTCCGGCATCGGGCCCTCGTCATCCAGGGCAGCATTTGCCGTCGCCGCGAACGGATTCTTCGAATGGAAGAGCATGACGACTCCAATCAACAGAGCCACCCCGACAACCCGGCGAATCCAAACCAATGACCACAAGGAACGCTTCACGCCATACACCGAAGATCTTCCGAATTGAAACATTCTTCACATCGGTGAAACGGCTTCCTACCCCTGGATTTTGCCCAGGTAATATCCCAGGCGATTTTCCACATCCCCCGGCTTGTGGAATCCGCGCACGATCAATGCTTTGATTCCATTCTGCGCCGCGGGTCGCCCCAGCGAAGCCATGCATGCGTCCCACCCCGCGCCAAGTTCGACGTCCGGCGGCAAGCTCGTGTTCACAAGCCGCTTGGTATTGGCAATCGCCCATTTATCAAACCCGGCGATCCGGGTCGCCAGCGCTTCTACATATGCATCCAGTTCGCCGTCCGGCAGCGCGCGATTGACGTACCCATACGCCTCCGCCTGTTCTCCCCGAATATCATCCGAGCCCAAAAGCACCTCAAGCGCCCGGTTTCGCCCGATCAGTTGCGGCAGCCGCGCCATCGGCCCACCCCCCGCAACCATCCCCACCCCGACCTCCCATTGCGAGAGAATCGCCTTCTCCCGGCTCGCGAAACTCATGTCGCACGCCAGCGTGATCTCACTCCCGTTGCCCGTCGCACGCCCGCGAATCAGCGCGATGGAAACCACCGCCGCCCGCGGCAGACGCACCAGAAAGTCCGGCCAGGGCGGCAACCCCGTCGGGCCAGCCGGCATCGACGTCAGATCCTCCAGCTTCCCCAGGAAGTCCGAATGATTCAGGAAGTAACCCTCGACCGCGCTCTCGAAGACCACCACCCTGACATCCTTATCCGCCTCCAGCGCGTTGATGACTTCCTGAAAGTCCCGCACCATTTGCGGCCCCATGACGTTAATCGGCGGGTTGTCGATCGTCACCCGCCAATAC
Source organism: uncultured Phycisphaerales bacterium (assembly GCA_963755915.1). GTDB lineage: Bacteria > Planctomycetota > Phycisphaerae > Tepidisphaerales > Tepidisphaeraceae > PALSA-1353. The sequence goes on along the minus strand of CAVWLP010000003.1, from coordinate 1,178,680 downwards.
GCCGCCGACCGCCGCGTCACCCGAAGCTGCGAGGTTTTAACAGACGTGTTCGCTGTCATCATTGGATCCTTCTCGGAATTGGATCATTTGTCGGCAGCCCGGAGGCGTCGATCACAAAGTTTAGCGGCCCCGCTTGCGGGGCGCGTTCCCGTGACCCAAAAACACGAAACACTGTCTAATGCGCGCCTTCGTAAAAGAATTGTTCGCGTGTGATCTTATCTTCCTTGTTCACCGTATAAACGCCCACTTCCTCCAACGTGATGCGCTTCCCAGTCGCCTTCGGTGTCACATCAAGCGTAAAATAAACCACGAACTGATCCGGATTCGCCCCATTAAAAAAAGGCCCCGCCACCGTCTCGCCGTTGAAGGTTTTATCCGAGACCCAGTCCTCCGATTTCTTGATCACCGGCTGCTGCCCCGCCGTCTGTTTCCCATCCCCCTCGACCGAGACGATGTTCGCCGCGTACATCGTGCGCATCACATCAAAGTTCTTCCCCGCCCGGCACAATTCCACAAATTTGTGAGCGACTGTTTGAACGCTCATAATGAGCTCCTTTCCAAGTGACTATTCGTTGTGACTATTCGTTGCTTATCTACGATTTATTCGGGTGTGTTATCTCCTTCAAATCCGCCCCAGCCCTCCATTTCCCCCGCCGCAAGTTACGTCCGACCATCCAACCACCCCTTACAGTAGCACCGCTTTCCCCCATCCAGCTTGGAAAATCTTCCGAATTGATAAATTCTCCCCCTGCGCGGGAAAACATATTCCGCGCAATCGATCATCCCACTCTTCGTGTAGCCGCCCCGCTTGCGGGGCGCTTCTTGCGTGGCGCACCTTTCGATCCCCATGAATCCCCATCCTCAAAGCTGGCCCCAAGTGCGTTTTGCAAATAGCCTCTCCACCCGTGACCACAAACTCGACGGCCCTGGCCGACTTTCCCGATCCCGCCCTCACCCGCCGCCTGCTCCCCTGGCTCGTCGCCATGGCCATGTTCATGGAGCAACTCGACACCACCATCCTCAACACCGCCGTCCCGGCCATCGCCGCTGCGCTCCACGTCCCCGCCCTCAACATGAAGTCCGCGCTCACCAGCTATATGCTCAGTCTCGCCGTCTTCATTCCCGTCAGCGGATGGATCGCCGACCGCTTCGGCACCCGCCGCGTCTTCTTCACCGCCATCATCCTCTTCACCCTCGGTTCCCTCCTCTGCGGCATCTCCGTCAACATGCACATGCTCGTCGCCAGCCGCGTCCTTCAAGGCTGCGGCGGAGCACTCATGGTTCCCGTCGGAAGGATCGCCCTCGTCCGCACCTTCCCCAAATCCCAACTGCTCCGCGCCTACAGCTTCATGACCATCCCCGCCCTCATCGGCCCCTTCCTCGGTCCCCTCGCCGGTGGATTTATCGTCGACTATCTGAATTGGCGCATGATCTTCTTCGTCAATCTGCCCATGGGTCTCTTCGGTCTCTACATGACCTTCCGCCACATGCCCGATTTCCGCACCCCCAAAAGCGATCCGCTCGACATCGTCGGCCTCATCCTCTTCAGCTCCGGCATCGCGATCCTCTCCTATGTCCTTGAAATCTTCGGCGAGCCCGGCCTCAGTCTCGCTTCCCAGATTTGCCTCCTCGCCCTCTCCGCACTCCTCTTGTGGGCCTACGTCCTACACGGCCGCAAGGAGAAATTTCCCCTGCTCCGCCTCCGCCTTTTCGACATACGCACCTTCCGCGCCGCCGTCACCGGAAGCTTCATCACTCGCCTGGGCGTCGGCGGATTGCCGTTTCTTTTCCCCCTCCTCTACCAGATCGGATTGGGCTACACCGCCGTCCAGTCCGGGCTCCTGATCATGCCCCAAACGCTCGCCGCGATCGTCTCCAAGCCGTTCATTCCCCGCCTCCTCAATGCCCTCGGATACCGCAAAGTCCTCCTCTTCAACACCATGGCCATCGGCGCCCTGACCCTGCTCTTCATCACCATCGGACCCGGCACCCCCGCCTGGGTCATCGCCACCGAAGCGTTTTTCTTCGGACTCTTTTCATCGGTCCAATTCCTTAGCATGAACACCCTGGCTTTCGCCGACCTCGAAGACGCCGACGAAAGCAGCGGCAGCACCATCGCCAGCACCGTCCAGCAAATGTCCCTCAGCTTCGGCGTAGCCATCGCCTCCCTCGCCACGATCCTTCTCCTCAACGGCAATCGCCACCCCAGCCCCGCCAGGATGGTCTGGGGCATCCATCGCACATTCCTCGCCATGGGCCTCTTCACCATGGCCACCGCCTGGATCTTCATCCACCTGCACCCTGACGATGGCGCCTCAGTCAGTCGGATACAGCGAGGGACCAAATAACCGTTCGCCCCCGTTTAGCCGCGCCCCGCAGGGAAGCGCTTCCCCCGCCACAAAACCCGCGATCACTGTTTGGGGAGCGGCCGGGAAGAAACCGTCCCAACCGCCGACATCGGGCTCCATTGCAATCCCCACAAGTTCGCCAGAGGCACGGTTTCCGCGTGACCGTCGAAGAAGACGATATTGATCGCCTGCCCGTGCCGTGCGATGCAGAAGCGGTCCATCTGAGCCTCATTCGCGGGAAGTATCACGCCGATTGCCGTCGATTCATACGCATACTGCCCGGTCAAATCCGTCGGAGGAAAATCGGTGTAGTAAGTAAACGGATGAGACGAGAACGGAATCTGCCCGAAGTTATACGGCCAACCCTCGAGCCAGACACAGTCGGCAAACAACGGCACTTTCGAGGCGTTTTTGACGCGCTTGATGTTGTGAAAGAATCGGGCGTCGTTGGTTTCAGATGTCGTCGACACCGTCGTTTGCAGCCCCGCCCAGTAAATCGGCGCGGGCATCCCTCCAATGAGTACAGACTGCGGTAGCGAATAGAGCCAGCCGTTGATCCCATAGCTGCTGCACATGTATTCGATGTCGCTGTAGGTCCCCGGCCCCCAGGGCGCGCTGGCGTTGCCCCAGAACCCGCCGGTGGGGGAGGCGTTGGCCAGCAGAGGATTCGGTTGAGTCACCGATGAGATTGGCGCTTCAGGACAAAACCATACTTTTGGCAGGCTCGGCAGGAACGCAATCTGCTGCGCGTATGACGGCGTTTGCGTCATTCCGTTGGCCGGGTCATACGGATCCTTGAACCCCTGCATGTATTTCGCGATCGGCACCATCCACGAATAACCCGGCGTTGTTCCGTTGCCGATTGACGTTTCGATGTACCCGTTTTCCTGAAGATACATCATCTGGGCCATGTTCAGTTGGCGAAGATTGGAAAGGCATTCCAAGGTGTTCGCCATTTTCCGCGCCTTCTGAAGCGCGGGCAACAGAATCCCCACCAGGATCGCGATAATCCCGATCACCACCAGAAGTTCGACCAGCGTAAATCCCAATCGGCGTCGCATTGCTCTCCAGACAGACTTGATCCGCGTAACCCTGCACTTACTTGCAACGTGAAAATAAATGCTACCCCACTGCCCGCACCCCTGTCAACGAAAAACCGATCCTGTCCCTCCCCTTTATGTCCCCCCTTTAAGTCCCCACCGTCTCTCTTTCTTCCCTGTCTATTGTCGCGGCAAGGGGCGGCGGCTGAATCCCGAAAAGCGCATGAAAGTCGTTCCCCCGGTGCGCACTGCGACCAAAGCGCGCGCCAATTCAACCCCAACGCCTCCGCATTGCTCAAATTCTTCCCTCGCCCACGAGGATTTTTGTGGACGACCGCGCATCGTGTGATAGAAGTTTGCATGGCGGCACTATGGGGGGCGATGAGGAGATCACCGTGGGTTCATTCGGCCCCGTCCGAACATTTCTCGTTCGAACATTTTTTGCAACCATTCTTGTTCTCGCTTTTTTCCCTCTGGCGCTGCTGCCCAGGTCATCGACACCAGCACTGAGGTTCAGACCGGCTTTGACACCGGCTCGCTGAGCCCGATGACGCTCTCGGCGACCGAGTCGCCGGACACGGTCACCGTCACCAGGGCCGGCACGCCCGGAGCGCTCCCCGCCGCCGCCGGCGGCACGGATTACCTCACCTCCTTTTGGTCCGAGGAAGGCTGGGAAGAAAGCGAAGTTCGCGATCACAAGGGCGCGGAGATCTTAAGTCCTCTCGACTTCACCAAGGAAGGCTGGGAAGGTTTCGACATTTACGTCCCCTCGACCGGCTTTCCCACCGACAAAGTCGCCACCATCGCCCAGATTTTCGACAATGCCCTCGACGGCGACTCCTCCTGGGGCGCCATGCTCATGATTCAGAACAATTCCTTCCGCATCCTCTACCGCGGCAACGAAGTCGCCCCCACCGTTGGCGCGAATGGACTGTGGGGAAGCCTGGTCGACGCCACCGTCACCCGCGACGCCTGGGTGCCGATCGTTATGCACTTCGTCGTATCCCGCGAAGACCAGGGCGAATTGCAAGTCTGGATCGGCGGCGCCCCCCAAAACGATCCCACGTTTTCAGTGACAGGAATCGACCTCGGCTACGGCGGCAACGGTACCGACGGTTGGGACACTGCCACCGACAGCCTCGACGCTGACGCCGGAATCAACCTTCACCTCGGCCAGTACGATTGGGACACCGCCAATTACACCACCGGCGAAACCCGCACCCTCTACTTCGACTCAATCACCCAACTCGTCGGCGGCGGCAACGCCGGATTCGACGTCGTCGATCCAATCCCCGAACCAGCCTGCGCATTCCTCGCTCTGGCAGCTTGCCCCCTGCTGGCGATGCGCCGCCGGGCCTCACCGCCAAGCTAAACCACCTCATATCCAGCCCACAGGTTCCACGCAAAACCCGTCCAATCCAGTTTAGAAGCTGTTTCATAACCTCCCGCGAGCCGATGCGCCGCGGCTGGCGAATGCTGGCAAGGCGCGACGACGAACAATATTGACCGGAAATATGGGGAGGAGGAGCAACGCCGCCAGCCTTCGCCAGACGCAAGCAGCGGCCGCGCGAGGTTATGAAACAGCTTCTTAGCCGCGCCCCGCAGGGAAGCGCTTTCCCGAGGCGCCGCTTGCAATGCGCGCTTCCTACCTTCTGTGATCCCTTTTACGAAAACCCCCAATGCCCCGCCCCGATCTTCGCGGCAATTAAAAGTGTCAGGAGCCCGAAACCATGCGGTCACGAACTTGCTGAATTTCGCCGGTCGCCCCTCGCGTTTTGGTTTTGACCCCTTCAATACAAAACTTGACAGTCCGCAACAAAATGGGCGGGATAGGGTACGGGTTTTCATGATATCAATGATATCGTTGATATCAATGATAACATATCGCGTATCGGCGTTGTCTTCGACCAGAAGTATTCTCTTTGGGATATTGCCCTCGGCCAATTTAGATTATCCGCAACCAACCCAAATTTCACAAATTTGCGCCGCAACTCATCCGCGCACGAAAAAAGCCGTCCGGAGGCAACTTGCTATAACGATAATTGAGGATTGGTTGATTCCGGCGAGTAGTTGTTCAACAAATCGTCGATCCTGCCCATTGCTGCTTTTACGGAGGCGGCAAATCCATAGCTGTGGCTCATGCCAGAATTGTTTTGCGTGATATACCAGCGCGTTTCTGCGGCAGTCCCCTGGCGAAGTTGAGTCAACTCAAAACCGCGATACGACTGCCGAGTGACGGCATCTTCGATATCCATGTGTCCCTTTCGGGTGTAAAGATACATTCTACCCTCTGCGCACGAAAAAGGGCGGGTTCTTTTACCCACCCCGGCATTACGTTGCGGCGCGGTGCCTGCTGGCGACGCGTTCAGCGATCAGAGCGTCCACATTAAGCCGATGATGGAGACGAGGAAGAGGATGTATTCCAACGCTCTTCGCCTCCAAGACCGATTCTTTTGCATGATTGATGGTCTCATGACTAGGCACCTGTTAAGCTGACAACTCCCTCGTATTTGAGCACGAAACTCAAACAGAATCGGTTATGGAAGACCGCCAACAGGAAGTTAGGCTTTGGGCTGGGTTAACGCAGCGCTGAGCCGGCACTAACCTTACTGCGCTCCGGGGCTGTCCGCCGGCTCGTCGCCCGCCGCGCAAATTTCACGTGGTCGCCTGCGATTTTCCTTATGCCATCGCCATTTCCCGCACATTGCGGATGATGCGACGGGTTCTCTCGATAAACGCCAACTTGTCTGCGAGGCAGCTTTCCAGCAGCACGCCAACTCCGTAATGGCCGCTGAGATCCGCGGCGGCGATCAGCACCACGTATTCCGCGACACGCAGATGCACCAGATGGAGCGTGCGTGCCAGGGCAAACAGCCTCTTCGCCACCGGCGATTCGATCTGAGCGATTTCCTTGCGGAAATCCTCCACGAATGTCTCGTACAATCTGCCGGTCGGGGTCACCGGCCGTTCATCGATGAGCTTAAAGCACTGATCGATTTCGCTGAGATTCTTATCCGCCACAAACGCCCGGGCGGTGAGCACTTCTTTGACATCCGGGTCCTGAGCGATCTTGCCCAGTTCCTGGAAAATCACTTTCGAACGTTCGGCATGGAGCCGTACGTCACTAAGCAACTTCACGACTGCTTCTCTTGTTTGACTGATATCCATAGTACACTTCCTTTTTGGGAAAAAATGGGTCTTCATCCGATCGACAAACGCCACGTGAAACCGCGTAGAGGTGGGGGAGTCCGGTTTTGACTGTTGATTCAATACAACGGTTGAATTGAATGCCCTCGCCGTACATCATCACCCTAGAGTGATGAGAGATGGATAGCTACAAAAATCTACCGGCTGCAGGCGTGAATCTTCACATGCAGGTGGTTGCACCTAGTGTAAGGTCCGGGTGTGACAACCCTTCTGCGATTAGAAACTCGACTAAAAGAACTTGGGATTTGGGGGAACTAAAGGTGTCAGGAACCTTAAACCACAAAAGACCGCATAAGTAGCCAACGAATTCCACACGAAACCCCGCCCTAAACCCCAATTCCCTGAGAACTGAACACTTTTTCGAGCGACAAAACCGGCTATAGTCCGAAATGCGCACAACCATTTGCCCCACCAATACATACCGCAGCGACAAAAGCTAGCATTCACTAATCAAAATCCAAAAAGTGCAATATTGTCCGGGACTTCCGCGTCTTAGAGCTGGGATTTTTCGGGTTTTCACTCGAAAGGCTGCGTTGCCTCGATGGGCAACGGCGTGGAAGGTTCAGCGCTGCTCCTGCAGCGCATGCCGCGGCGTTCACCGGCGGCCGGACAACAAAAACCCCCGGTGACTTACTTGACGATTTTTTCAGCCTTCTTCCGTGCCACACGCTGACGCTGCAGCTCGCATTCCCGTTCTCGGCGCTGCAGGATGGGAATAATCTCTTGCAACGTGGCCCCTCCCGCGGCGACCAGGCTCAGCATCGCGTAGGCATATTTGCTCACCGGACGCTGCGTGTGCAGATAGATCAACAGCACCCCGATGACCGCGATGTAGAACCCGGTGGTGACGCCGTTTTTGCTGTGGCTGGTGAGATGGCGGAAGTGGGCGTGCACTTTCAGCCAGCGGAAAAACAGCTCGATCTTCCATCGCCAGCGGTAGAGCAGACCGATGACATGGGCGGGAATGTTAAGAAGATTGGTCAGCAGCCGCAGGGGCCTGTCGGGTTTGTCCGGGTCGAAGATCGTCACTTCCCGAAGCCATTTTCCCGCCGGAGGAGCAAAGCGTGGCCCTTCTGAGCCCAGGTATCCGATCCGGTCGCTGAGAATGCCGGCAGCGCGGTCTTCATCGCTCAGCGGCAGGGACTTGGGGGTCAAGTCATTGTTTTCGATGGGAATGAAATAGTTGTTTGACTTGAGCCGGAGCACAAAATCGCTGCAGGCATGTACGATCCGCTCCAGCAGCTCGAAACAGACGTAGCCGCGGTCCATGACGTAAATCTGTCCCGGCTCCAGGGACTGCATCAGCGCCTGCGCCTCGGAGCATCCCGCGCCGCTGATCGTCACTCCCTCGGGAACCCCCACGCCCGCCGCCCATTGAAGATTCAGGCGAATCGTGTCCATGGGCTTTCCGTTGGGTCGACTTTGATGCAGCGCCCAGGCCACGTCGGCGGCAACGGTGAACAGCGACCCATCCACCACCCGTACCCGCTCGGTCAACTCCGCCAGCTTCGGATCGCCGTGACGCAGGTGCGGCAGCCGCGCCCGCAACTCCTCGATGATCGGCTCCAGCAGCGTCGGATCGAACAGGGCGTTGGCATCGGAAAGCGTGGAACGCGGCAGGCGATCGACCGAAAGCTGCTCCTGCATCTGCTCGGTCTGGCTGAAATCCTCCATCGTCCGCAGGCTGCGAATCGCCGGCGTGAAAAACGCCAGCAGATAGGCAAGGGTCACATCGTCATAAAAAAGCGTGCGATTGGGGTGGGGATGCGCCGCCCGCAGGCGGGCCAGATGATCCTGCAAAATACCGACGTACTTGCCGCCGAACAAATCCTCCCCCCGCACCGCCGGCCGCGGCTTTCGTCCCGGCTTGGCGGGCAATCCAGAAGCTGGGCAAAGGTCCGCGTGCACGTGGCGGCAGTGAACCACAAAACGCTGCTTCGCGCAAGCGCAAGATCGTGTTATTTGTGAGCCTGCGTTCCGGACACTATTGCAAAAAGTGTTCAGTTTTGTTCAGTTCTGTTCAGTTTCGCCTAATCCGTGTGCCCCCCTCGACTTACTAGACCTAGATGTCGATTACCACGTCCCCTTCGGGTCGCGAGCAGCAGATCAACAGGTTCCCAGCCGCCGGCGGCTCCAGCGGATCGGGATCATACTTCACCGACCCCGAAATCAACCCCGATTCGCAGGTATGGCAAACCCCGCTCCGGCAGGCGAACCGCACCGGAACATCGCACGCCTCCGCCAACTCCAGCAGGCTCTGAAATCTCGATTCCCAGGAGACGGTCAGACCGGCACGTGCGAAGGAGATCTTTGGACCATTGCCGGGCGATCCCACAGGCGCGTGCGGCATCCGTCGCGGCGCATCGTTAATACCCGGCGTAATGGCGCCGGCCGAACCGAAGATCTCCGTATGGATGGAATTTGGGGCCACGCCCCAGGACTTGAGGCCAGTGGTGAATTCGTCCATGAAGGGGCCGGGGCCGCAGAGATAAAAATCCGCTTCGCGGGGCACGCCCAGTTTTTCGAGGACTGCGACGCTCAGCCGGCCGGTGCTATCGAAGTCGATGCCTGGCCGATCCGTTGCTTCGGGCCGGCTATATGCAATACACCGCCGCGCGTGAGGCAGCTTGATCAGGAGGTCACGTACTTCCTGCGCAAAGGGATGATCCAGACCGCTGCGCGCTCCTTGTATCCACCAGACCGGGCGCGGCGACGCCTGTGCTGCCAGCGCGTGGAGCATGGCCATTACCGGAGTAACACCCACGCCGGCGCTCAGCAGCACCACCGGGAGATCGCCCGGCTGGAGGATGAACGCCCCGCGGGTGCGCTGACATCGAGGAGATCGCCGGTGCGAAGCTGCGTGCTCACGAACGTGCCGACAACTCCGTTCGGCTCCTGCTTAATGGTGAGGCGATAACGATCCGCATCCGGCGGACCGGAAAGCGAATAGCTGCGCGAAACCTGCGGCCCATCAGCTTCCCGGGGAAGCCGTATCACCACGAACTGCCCGGGCAATGGCACGGTCAGAGGGGGACTGTCTACCGGCCCCAGCACAATGGAGACGATGCTCTTGCACTCCCGATCGATTCTCGCCACCTTCAGTGGCCGGAACCCCGGGGCGGCTGTGACCCTCTGCTCGGACGAAGTTAATCCGGCATTCCCCGTGTTCGAGCCCGGCTGCGCCATTTGCCGGAGAATCGCCTCAAAGGAAGACTTCCATCCGGGGCTCAGGGCGGGGATGCGCAAAGCCCGCTCGAGGTCTTCCCTGGTTGCTCCGGGAAGATAGAGAAGTGCATCGCACGCGGTGACCGAAAGGCGTTCGGGGCCGTCGGCGATTTTCACGATTTCGTCGCCGGCCCCTACATCTCCCTCCTTGAGGACGCGGAGATAGAATCCCGGCCGATGATGGCCGACCAGCAAAGCCGCCATCCGGGGCTCGTTCATTCGTATGCCAACGCGGTAGCAGGTGACGCGGGGCTGGGTGACTTCAAACTCCGCTGCGCCGATGCGGAAGCGGTCGCCGATGGAGACTTCGTTGTCGGGCAGGCCATCGACGGTGAAGTTTTCGCCGAATTGTCCGAAGGTGAAATCGTTTCGATTCAGTTCGCGTTGCCAGTAGTGGTAGGAATCGATTTGGTAAACCAGGACGGCGCGGTGTTCGCCGCCGTGGCCGTGCAGATCTCCCTGGGCGTCGCCGTCGATATTGAGCCGGCGCACCAGTCGCCGTCCGACCACCGGCGCCTTCCAGACAGACGTGCAAACCGTCTTTTCGCGCCAGGCGATTTCGCGGGGCCGACCCACGTTGACGGACAACAGCCTTGGCATCTGCGAATTCATTTTTCCATGTTCATGAAGAGCGTGTTCAATCCCTCCGCGAGGGCGGGGTGTGCGAAGACGCCGTCTTCCAGAGCGGTATAGGGAAGGTTGCCCATCATGGCGATTTCAAGCATCGACATGATTTCACCCCCTTCGATGCCCAGGACGGCGGCGCCGAGGATCTGCCGGGTGTTGGCATCGACGACGGCCTTGATGAACCCGCGGGTCTCGGCGGTTTCTATGGCCCGCGCAACCCAGGTCATCGGAATCTTGGCGACGCGGATCGCGCGGCCCTGTGCCCGCGCCTCCTGCTCGGTCAGACCGATCCGGCCAAGCTGTGGGTCGATAAAGACGGTGTAGGGAACCAGCCGATCCTTTATCGACGCCTTTCCCTCCCGAAGCAGGTTGTTGCGGATGATGCGATAATCGTCGTAGGAGATGTGGGTGAAGGCGGGGCCGCCTTTGACGTCTCCCAAAGCGTACACACCGGGAATGTTCGTCTGAAGCCGATCGTCTACCGGAATGAATCCGTGGGCGTCGACGTTTACGCCGGTGGCGGGGAGGTTCAGGTGCTCGCTGTTCGGCACGCGTCCCATGGCGACCAGGAGGTGGGACCCGGCAACGGTGCGCTCGCCAGCAGGTCCGCGAAACTGTAATTCGACGCCGGAAGCGCTGGAATGCACGCCGAGCACTTCGGTTTCGAGCAGAATTTCAATGCCATCCGTCTGCAGCACCTTGGAAACTTCGGCGGCAACGTCGGGGTCTTCCCGACCCAGGAGCTGGTTGCGGCGGGCCACGATGGTGACAGCACTGCCGAAGCGGCGAAACATCTGGCCGAATTCCAGGCCGACATCGCCGCCCCCTAAAACCAGCAGATGCTCCGGCAGCACTTCCAGCTCCATGATGGAGGTGGAGTCGAGAGTTTTCACCGAATCGAGGCCGGCGATGCGGGGTTGTGCGGATCGATCGCCGGTGTTGATGAAAATGTTGTCCGCGGTCATTGTTCGATTGCCGCCGGCAGTGAGCGTTACCTCGACGACCTTGGAAGCGGTGAAGCGCCCTTCGCCGTCGATGAGCTCCAGGTTCCGGGCATTTTTCAGGCGGCGCTGCACCCCGCGCGGAAATCGTCCACAATGGCCTGCTTGCGCCGGCGGATTTGCGCCAAATCAACGCTGACCGGGCCGCATCGAATGCCAAAGTCGGCGGCACGCCGGGCGAGGTATGCGACGCGGGCGCTGGCGACCATCGTTTTTGTGGGCGTGCAACCCACATTGATGCAGGTGCCGCCGTAATGCTGGCTCTCGATGAGAGCGGTTTTTCGTCCGGCCTCGCCGAGGGCGATGGAGAGCGGTGTTCCCGCCTGTCCCGAGCCGATGACGATGGCGTCAAAGTGTTCCATAAGCGATCACCTGCGCTATTTGCCCTGCTCCACCCATTGCGAACGCCATGCGGGCGCTTGGAAGGGTTCGGCAAAGTATTGGGTTTCATGGATCACCTTGCCGTTTTGGAACTCCATGATGCTGACGGTCTGGACAACCGAGGTTGTGTAATTGATGACGTACTCGGTGACCCACAGATCGTTAATGCCGACGATGCGGCGGATCTGGAAGCCGCTTGGTTTTGCGGGATGGTGTCCGCGCAAAGCCTGGATGTTTTTGCGGCCCCGGATTTTTTCCCCCGACTGGGGATATTCGCAGAGGACGTTGTCGTCGTAGATCTGGTGTTCGGTTTCCAGGTCTCCCGATGCCGATGCCGCCCAGTGCTGGTCCAGGGCAATGCGGTTGTTCTGAGTTTCCATGTGTTCTCCTCTGGTGCTCTCCTAAAGTTCTTTAGTGGGTGCGCGCGAGCGTAACCGAGTACCACCCGAGCCTGTCTTTCCAGGTATGTTCAACCTCAAAGCCGGCGTCGCGGAGAAGAGCCTGGATGGTCTCCCTGGTGAACTTGTAACTGTTCTCGGTATGGATGGTTTCGTGTTTCTTGAAATAAACCTCGACCTCGGCGGCGGGAATGCGTACCCATTGGCCGCAGGTGCTTTCCAGGTGCATCTCGATGCGCGATCGCTCGGAACTCCAGACAATGCGATGACGGAAGTTCGCGGGAATAAAATCAGCGCCAAGCTCCCGATTGAGACGACTTAGGATGTTCAGGTTGAATTCTGCCGTGACCCCGTCGCTGTCGTCATAGGCAGCCACCAGAGTGGGTTCGTCTTTGACCATGTCGACACCGAGCAGGAGCGCATCGCCGGCTTGAAGCTGACTTCTCAGATTGCGAAGGATGGTCAGCCGCTCTTCGGCCTCGAAATTGCCGATGCTTGAACCGATGTATAACCCCAGGGTTACCCCCTCGTAGGATTCGAGCTGGGGCGGATCCGTCACATAGTTGGCGACAATCGGCGAGACGCACACTTCCGGGGAGGAGGCTGCGATCTTTTCACGCGCAACCTCAAGGGCATCGGGCGAGACATCGATTGGTGCGTAGAGCACTTCATTTTGTAATCTCGCGGCGGCATTGAGGAGGAGGGTGGTCTTCGAAGCAGTGCCCGCGCCCAGCTCCACGAGACGCATGGCCTTTGATCGGTTGCAGCAGGCGGCGGCAATGATGTCGTGGGAAAAGCTGGTCAGGATGTTGCGCTCCATGCGTGTCGGGTAATACTCCTGGAGCTGGGTGATACATTCAAAGATGCGGGAGCCGCGGGCGTCATAGAACATCCACGGGGTAAGAGATCGGGGCCGCCCGCGCATGCCGCGATGGACTTCGCGGATCAGCATGTCGCGCGCACTGAGCGCGGCGGGGCGTTTTAAGTCGGGACCGAGAGCGTATGCAGCCATGTGAGTGAATCCTTCCTATTTTGCCAAACGCAGGCCGGAGAATTGCCACCGGGTTTCGGGTTGAAAGAAGTTTCGATACGCAGCGCGGATGTGATCCGCGGGTGTGACGCAGGATCCTCCGCGGAGAACCATCTGGCCGGACATAAATTTGCCGTTGTATTCGCCAGAGCACCGGGGAGAGGTTTATATCCCGGATAACCGGTGTAAGCGCTGGCCGTCCACTCCCAGCAGTCGCCGAAGAGTTGCTGGATGCCCGTGCCGCGCGCCTTTGCGGGGTGCAGCCTTCCGGTGTCCAATAAATTTCCGTTTGGCGGCGATTCGCTCGCGACGCATTCCCATTCCGCTTCCATTGGAAGTCGGCAGCCCCGCCAGCGTGCGAATGCATCAGCTTCGAACAAGCTGATGTGACACACCGGCAGATCAATCAGCGTGGAGAGCCCCGTCCAGCCCCGTAGCGTGAAGACGCGCCAGCCGGTCTTGTCACTTGCATCGCGTTGCCAATAGAGGGGCGCCTGCCACCCTTTGGTCTTCACGGTTTCCCAGCCGGCCGAGAGCCAGAATTCGGGGCGTCCGTATGCGCCATCCGCCATGAATTCCAGATATTCGCCGCAGGTGACTTGGCGGTTGGCGATCTGAAACGGTTGCAGATACACCTTGTGCCGGGGAGTTTCGTTATCGAAGCAAAAGTCCAGCGGATCCGCAGTCTGAAGTGGATAACCAATTTCGATCAGCCCTCCCTTGAAGGAGTGCCATTGGAGCTTAGCCGCGGGAAGATCCGTTTCTCCCAACAGGGGATCGGCGGCGAACGAAGGATGGAGCGGATTCGAGAAGAACGCATGCTTGATATCAGTCAGGGCAAGCTCCTGGTGCTGCTGCTCGTGGTTCAGACCCAAAACGATTCTCCGCGCCGGTTCGTCATCAACCGGGTTTGCGAGAAGTCTTTCCATCGCCTTGTCAACGTGTGCCCGGAACGCGACGACCTCCTCGAGTGAAGGGCGGGAAAACGAAGCGCGAAGTTTTTTCTCGACAATCTCATCGCCGAGCGAGTTGTAATAGCTGTTGAAGAGCCAGCGGAACTTATCGCGGAAGGGTTCGTAATCCTTGAGGAACTCGCGCAGCACGAACGTCTCAAAGAACCACGTTGTATGCGCCTGATGCCATTTGACCGGACTGGCTTCCGGGCATGACTGGATCATCTGGTCTTCAGCGGAAAGACTGTCGGCAATAGAGCGGGTCGCCGATCGCACGGTTTGATATTTCGCATTCAGCCTCGATGTTGCTGCCTTCACCGGTTGCGATCGCATGGGACCTCCTTCGATGTGAGTTGATAGGAGGTTAGGCATCCGAGGAGAGAAGGCTATTGGACCTAAGTATTGAAAGGGACGATTCGATACTAAAGTCCAATTTCGGCGCTGCCGGGGTGCCTTATTTTTGTGGTAAGCTCTATCTAGCAACCTTGCAACCTTGCCTAATCTCCCACGCATGTTCCGAATCGATTCAGTTTCCAAGTCGTATGGCGGCGAACAAGTGCTGGATGGTGTTAGCCTCACAATAACGGCCGGCAATACCACAGCGCTTATTGGCCCCAGTGGCAGCGGTAAATCGACCCTGTGTGGACTGCTCACCGGGCTGGTAAAACCGGATGCGGGAGTCGTCTATTTCCGCGATGAGGACATCAGCCGCGGGTCAATCCGCGCACTGAGGCAACGCATCGGCTACGTCATTCAGGACGGCGGCCTCTTTCCACACCTGACCGGGCGTTCCAATGTGTCGTTGATGGCGGCGCACCTTGGCTGGTCCAAGAGCGAGATTGCAGCGCGCATTGACGAGTTGCTTGAACTCGTCCGATTGTCGCCGCTGGTTCTCGCACGGTATCCCGGTGAAATGTCCGGCGGCGAACGACAGCGTGTTGCACTCGTTCGAGCCCTTATGCTCGACGCGGATGTTTTGTTGCTCGACGAGCCGCTGGGGGCATTGGACCCAATCGTTCGGGCGGAACTTCAGCAGGATCTGGCGAAGATATTTTCGCGGCTTCACAAGACCGTCCTCTTAATCACCCATGATTTGGCCGAGGCGGCCTTTTTTTCCGACCGATTTGTGCTTCTGCGAAATGGTCGAGTCGTCCAAACCGGCTCGATGAGCGAATTGCAGGACAACCCGGCTGATGATTTTGTTCGTCAGTTTGTGCGGGCGCAACAATTGACCGCGGTGCAGCCGTGAGGGCTTCCCAGACAGTGTTCATGTTTTGCGCGACGATCCTGATGGCAACATCGGCGTTTGCGGCTGAAACCGTGCGGGTGGGGTCAAAGGTTTTTACTGAGAGCGTCATCCTTGGCGAGCTAGCCACGCAGCTTGGCAACAATGCGGGGGTTCCAACGATTCATCGCAGCCAGCTTGGCGGCACGCGGGTGCTGTGGGAAGCGCTTCGGGCGGGGGATATCGACATCTATCCGGAATACACCGGGACGATCATTCAGGAGCTGATTCCCGGCACGGCCGCGGATACCGCGGCGATCGAATCGGCGCTGCGTCAGCGCGGAATCGGAATGACTCGCCCGCTTGGGTTTAATGACACGTACGCGCTGGGTGTTCCTGAGGCGCTGGCTGGTCAATTGAATCTTCGCTCGATCAGCGATCTACGCCAGCACCCCTCACTTCGTTTCGGGTTCAGCAACGAGTTTCTTAATCGCAAGGATGGGTGGCCGATTCTGAAAACGACCTATGCCCTGCCGCAAACGAATGTGACGGGGCTCGATCACGACCTGGCGTATCGCGCCGCTGCGTCAGGATCGATCGACGTCATCGACCTGTACTCAACCGATGCGGAGATTGAATTTTATCACTTCCGCGTGCTGGATGATGACCGCCATGTGTTTACGGCATACGACGCGGTCTATCTCTATCGGCTGGACCTGCTCAATCGCGCACCGGCGGTCGTCAAAGCGGTGGAGCGACTTGAAGGCGCGATCGACGCGTCGCAAATGATCAGGATGAATGCTTTGAGCAAGCTGCAGAAGGTGCCTGAGGCGGAGGTTGCATCTCAATTCCTTCTGTCCCGGTTCCAGTTGAAGAGCGACCCGCGGGTTCAAAGCATGACCATGCAACTGCTCCTGCGCACGTGCGAGCACCTGCAGCTCGTCGGGGTGTCGCTGACGGCGTCGATCATCGTCGCGATTCCGCTTGGGGTTCTTGCGTTCCTATTTCCCAGGCCTGGCCAGGTTATTCTGGCCGTGGTCGCGGTCATTTATACGATCCCGTCGCTGGCGCTGCTGGTATTCATGATTCCGCTGTTTGGGATTGGGACATTGCCGGCCATTGTCGCACTGTTTCTGTACGGGCTTTTGCCGATCGTGCGGAACACGCATGCGGGCTTGTCGGGAATCGCGCCGGGGCTGCGCGAAAGCGCGATCGTGCTGGGGCTGTCGCCGAGCGCGCGGCTGCGAAAAATTGAACTGCCGTTGGCGTCGCCGTCGATTCTTGCCGGGATCAAGACCGCGGCGGTCATCAACGTGGGGACGGCGACGATCGGGGCATTGATCGGCGCCGGCGGGTATGGGCAACCGATTCTGACCGGAATACGCCTGGCGGATAACCGGCTGCTGCTTATGGGCGCGGTGCCGGCCGCGATCCTGGCGCTACTGGTTCAAGGGGGGTTTGGATTACTTGAGAGGTGCGTGGTTCCGCGCGGGCTGCGCATTAAGTCTCGGGGATAGATGGCCTTGAGAAGGGGGCTGAACAGAATCTGACAGAATCTGACACTTTTGAAAAATGATTAGTGAATGCTAGCTTTTGTCGCCGCGGTATGTATTGATGGGGTAATCGGTTGGGCGTATTGCCGGCTGTATCCGGTTTTGGCGCTCAGAAAAGTGTTCAGTTTGTCGGGAATTTGCGGTTCGGACGGGGCTTGCGTGGAGTCCGTCGGCCACCTATGCGGTATTTTGTGGTTTATGGATCGTGACGCCTTTAGTTTCCATAGCCCGTGGGGTCAGCGCACCGTCTCATTTGTGGGTCACTCCGATAGTCCAAAGGACACAAAAGAACGCCAGTCCACCCAAAACGGCTATCTGAATGGAGATGTAGATCCAAAATAGCCTTGGGTGTCCTGCGCGCTGAAATCGAAGTGCGCCTACTGCGGTGCCCGTCTTATATTGATAGGCTACCGCCCACCAAGTTCCAATCCAGAGGAACCAAAGAACGCCGAGGCTGATTATCTTCCCAAACATATCTCATTGCTTTTCGGAAGTGTATACTTGCCGCAACGTCACATTGTTGCTTCGCGGCCGGTGAAAATAGCCCAAAAAATGCTCACCAAAATCAGCCCGACTCCGACAAGCGAAAGCGCGAACGCGACGAAGAATAAGGCAATCATCCACTGGTCGTTGCCATCGGAGCCAGCGAAACCCGCTAGGAACCCAAACAGAATCGAAATGAATCCCCATCGCCACAGCGGGATTTTTTCATTGATCGACTTAGGCTCGTAATCCAGTACCGGGTGCTCCACGGCTACTCCTTCGGCTTGGCATTCTGAAACGACTTCCGGATGTTCTCTTTTTCACTCGCCTTCCAGCTTCAGGACTTCGGCCTTTGGGCTGGCCGTGGCCCTTTTCTTGGCGGATTTCTTGGGCTTCGATCCCACAGTCAGATTATACCACACGTCCAAATCCCTCATATAATGTTGCGGCCGCCGGGAGTCGTGTGGTTTAATCTTTAGTTCTCCGCACGCCCCCGTCACCCCCGCGCAGGATCCGGAAGAAAAAGTAATCTGATCGAATGCCAAACGATCCGCATAGACTGGATTATGCCGACCGGCTCACGAATAAGCTGGAATTACACCGAAGGCGAATCCATGCAAATCTTGCATTTCAAAACATCTGTGGATTTCCGGCGCTGGCTGGTGAAAAACCATGTTAAATCTGAAGGGCTTTGGCTGCGCATTTCTAAAAAAGATGCGGAGGAAAAATCCCTGACTTATGCTGAAGCGCTAGACCAAGCACTTTGCTATGGTTGGATTGACGGCCAGAAAAAGCCCTTCGACGAACTGTCTTGGCTTCAGAAATTCACACCAAGGCGTTCTAAGAGTGGATGGTCAAAGCTAAATACCCAGCATGTCGAACGTCTGACCAAAGCCGGGGCAATGACCCCGGCTGGACTGAAGGCAGTTGAGGCGGCAAAGGTTGATGGCCGATGGGAAGCCGCCTACGCTTCGCCCAAGAACGCTAGTCCACCTGAGGATTTTCTGAAGGAGTTGGCTAAAAACAAAAAAGCGAAGGCTTTTTTTGAAACCCTGAACAAAGCAAATGTTTATTCGATTGTTTATCGCCTTCATACCGCAAAAAAACCGGAATCGCGCGAGAAAAGGATGAAGACGATTCTCGCGATGATGGAGCAAGGCAGAGCATTTCACCCTTAGCCTCATTGCCCCCCCATTTTTCATACGCGCCGTAACAGACGTACCGTCACGATGCCGCCGATGTCCTTGCCGAGTTGTCGTCGCAGCTTTGCGGCGATGGAAAGCATGTGCCATTAAAGGGGTCAAAGCCAAAACACGGGGGGCGACCGGCGAAATTTCAGCAGGGATTGGCCCGCCCAACCGCAAACTCAAGAGCGACAAGGTCTGTCGGCGTGCGGCGAGTTATTGGGTCGACCTGGGCGCCGTCGCGGTGCGGAGTTTTTCGGCCATTTTTACCAGATCGGCGAGGGATTCGGCCTGCATTTTTTCCATGACTTTGCCGCGGTGGGCCTTCACGGTGATTTCGCTGATGCCGAGTTCGGCGCCAACCTGTTTGTTGAGCAGGCCGGAGACGACCAGGTGCATGACCTCGCGCTCGCGGGTGGTCAGCGATGCATGGCGATCCTGGAGCTGTCGCAGCTCATTTTGAGCGACGATCGTTGATTGGCTGCGCTTGATTGCCTGACGGATGGCGCTGAGCAGGACGTCGTTGTTGAACGGCTTGGTGAGGAATTCAATCGCTCCAGCCTTCATGGCTCTGACCGTTTTGGGGACATCGCCAAAACCGGAGATAAAGATGATGGGCATATCGCTTCGGTCGGCGGCGATGCGCTGCTGTAAATCGAGGCCGTTCAGGCCCGGCAGGGTCACGTCGAGCACGAGGCAGCTAGCCGTCGCGGCGCGAGGGTGGGCGAGGAATTCATCCGCGGAGAGGAAGGTTTGCGGCTGCCAGCCTTCGCAGCGGATGAGCGATTCCAGCGATTCGCGCACCGAGATATCATCGTCAACGACAAATACGATCGGCATGTTATCTGACATGGACTCACCTCAATTTTCGTGCCGTTTAGTTTACGCGCGGTTTAATTTACGTGCCATTTATTTTGGGCGATCCCAAGGCGGTTCGAATCGCCTGGAGCAGGGCGGTGTCGCTGAACGGTTTCAAGAGGCAGGCGACGGCGTGGTCTGCGAGCACCTCCGGCCGGGCGGTTGCATCCTTGTGGGCGGTGATAAATACGATTGGGATCTGCTGGCGGCGGGCTTTCAATTCCCGCTGCACATCAAAGCCACTCATCCCCGGCATGGCGATGTCGAGGATGAGGCATTCGGTCTGCTGCAAGGATTCAGAAGCGAGAAACGCTTCGCCGGAATTAAACGCCTTCACGGCAAAGCCGAGTTCTCCGAGCAGGTCGGGGAGCGACTCGCGAACGGATTCATCGTCATCCACAACGGAAACCAGTGCTCGCTTATCCATTGCGATTCCTCACGATCTCCGCTGTTTTGGCGAGACAAGTCTTAGTGCCGGGACTGCGAGAAAAAATCCGTTGTGCTGGACACGGTGGTTATGCAGTACACCCATTTCAAGCAGCATATGCGACACTTTCGCGAAGCTCCATAGTACTTTGGTATTGGTTCGAGCCGCCAAGTGATTACTTTGGTCGCGCCAATGCCCAGCGCTACGCGAGAAAGTGGAGCAGTAGAAAGTGGAGCAGTAGAGCCCCCAACCCTCCCCCGGAGTACCTGACCGCCCGACACATTTTTTGAGTTCGAGGAGTAAGCGGCCGGCTCTTTTGAAGACAAATGCAAAAGCAATGCAGGGGAGGCGGGAGACAACCCATAAGGCCCCAAGGTTTTTCTCCCGCCTCCCCCGCACCCCCTCCACCCTCTTTCCCTTCCCCTGCTATGTTGGTTGTCAAGTGTGGGCCGCATTCGCCGCCTTTATTCTTTTGTCTTTTTAAGCTGTTGCTCGGCCTGTCAGTGTCCGCTCTGCATGGGCTGTTGCCATCATTGCGGCAACGCTCTTCCTGCTATCCGTACCTGGCGGTTTGCCAGTACACCATGGTCTAATACGTCCGTTGCAGGCGGTTCACGCTGACCCAATCTAACCGCCGAACGCTCAAGGGCGCTCATAGGGGAAAACGGGCGCGTTACACCGTGGCTCGTCTCTTTCACTTTTATTCCAAGCTCTTTATCCGTCGTCCATCCAGGCTCCAGAAGTTCGGGGACAACCTTGGCCGGCTTTTTACGCTGCCAGTTTCAAGCCCAGATCCTGCGCTTTGACCCGGCCGGTTTTGATCCGCCACAGGTCCACCGCCAGTTGCCGCGCCAAGGCCACCGCGGCTTTCTTGCGCATGGCTCTGGCTCCGGGGTTCTCGAAGACCTGCTTCCAGCGCTTCAGACGAAAATACTCCGGCTGGAACTTGGGCAGCAGCCACGCCAGTTCCACCAGCACCGTGCGCAGTCGGCGGTTGCCATGTTTGTCGATCGACAGATTCATCCGGCTCTGGCCTGAGGAGGATTCTCCAGGGCAAAGCCCGGTGTAGCTGGCGATCTGCCGGCGGTTCTGGAAGCGATTCCAGTCGACGATCTCACGATCCAGCAGCTCATAGCTGAGGTGTCCGATTCCCTTGATCCGGGCCGATTCGCGGGACTTGGCCTCCGCGCAGAGCTGGCGGGTCAGTTCATCTCGCTTCTGGTCCATCATCTCTACCATCTCCAGGTCGCGGGCAAGCTCCTTGCGGATCGGTTCGATCAGTTCTGAGCCGTAGAGTTCTTCCAGCTTTTTCAGCAGCGGCTCACACGCCAGCGGCTCCCACCATTTTCCCGGGCGATGGATGCCGAGGCTGTGCAGCAGGCTTCGTCCACGGGCGATCCAGCGCTGCCGTTCCTTTCGGTAGGTGTTGCGCTCGCGCCCCAGGCGGCGGTGGATCTCCTGGGCCACCGTGGGGACACGCACCAGACGCAGCGCCGTCGTGTTGCCGGCGAGATGCCGGTCCAGACGCGAGAGCAGTTCGGTGGCGTCGATCTTGTCGTTGACTCTCTTGCGGCCGCGGGACAGACGTTCGGGGGCACAGACCAGGCACTCTACGCCCAGGGCGGTGGCTTCGCGGTGCAACGCGAAGCCGTAGGGACCGGCTTCGTAGACCATCACCACGCGTTTGGCCAGCGTCAGCTGCTTTTTGAGAAACTCGATGAAGACGGCCGGCGAGAGTTTTTGGGCCGGTTGAATCCCCTGATGATCGACCATCCGTGCGAAGGTATATTGCTGGCTGTGGGTATCCACGCCGAGTTTGATCACCTCGTGCGACTGATTGGGCTTCGAGACTCTCTCCCCTCGAACTTGGGAGGCCTTGCGGCTACCTTTAGAAGAATTGTGTTTCATGGTTGTCGGGTTTAGTCGACGGTGGCTAGCCCGACAACCAACATGCCATCTAACCGTCCAGCCCTAAAAGGCAATATGCGGCGGCGTTTCGCTGGCGATGAGCGCGCCGGATACATGTGTGGGGTGGGGATACGCGATCGCTGAATTCGTCTCCCAACTTAAAAAAGTGTCGGGCGGTCAGGAGTACCAGGGGAGGGGTGATAGAGGCCGGCCCAATTCTCCGACGGCAATTCTCTATAAGGAGCTCACGTCTTGAGCGTTTAAACGCTCGCCGACTGCGCCGGCGGGACTGCGCGGAATGGAAAATGAGAACGTGGCGCCTGGACCATCGTTGGGCTTTGCCCAAATTCGTCCGCCATGGCTTTCGATAATGGATCGGCTGACGGAGAGGCCGATTCCCATGCCATTGTTCTTGCTCGTATAAAACGGGTCGAAAAGCCTGTTGACGGTCTGTGGATCGAGGCCGATTCCGCTGTCCCGAACGGTGAGGCTGACATGATCTGCATCATGGTGCTGGGTTTGGATCAGCAATTGTCGCGATCGATCGCGTACGTTGTTCATTGCGTCGGAAGCGTTTTGCAGGAGATTCATGATTACCTGCTGGAGCTGGACGCGGTCGCCGGTGACGAGGGGGAGATCGTCCGCAAGTTCGGATCGCAGACTGACATTATCTTTCTGAAGCTTGCTTAACAGGAGGGCGATGACCTCCCGGGCCGCTTCGTTGAGGTCGACCGGTTCGGTGGTGGCTTGCCGCCGGGTGAACAGAGCCCGCAAGCGGGTGATGACTTCCGAAGCGCGATTGCCGTCGCGAATGGTGCGGCGGGCGGTTTCGCGGGCGCCATCGATGTTGGGAGGATTGGCATCGAGCATTCGCAGGCAGGTGCCGGCGTTGGTGATGATGCCGGAAAGCGGCTGATTCACTTCATGCGCGATCGAAGCGGTGAGCTGGCCCACGGTCATGACGCGGGCCATATTGGCCAGTTCTGCCTGGGTATTGCGCAGCGCTTCCTGAGCATGTTTCCAATCGTGCATGTCCACGACGGTGCCGTGCCATTTCAAGATTCGCCCATCCTGGTCGAGAAGTGGGCGTGCGTTCATCACGCACCATCGATAGGTGCGATCGAGGGCATGAATGGTGCGGACTTCAACGCGGTAGGCCTCGCCGCTGGTCACGCAGGAGATCCAGGTGCGGGCGGCCGATTCAGCGTCGTCGGGGTGAATCAGTTTGGTCCAGCCGCTGCCCATGACCTCGCGGGCGGAAAAACCGGTGTAGTCGAGCATGCGGGTGTTGCAGTAGTCGATTGCGCCGTCGGGGGTGGCGCTCCAGAGCATCTCGGGGATGGTTTCCGTCATCTGCCGGAGGTTAAACTCGCTTTCGCGGAGCTTTTCCTGGGCGCGTTTGGATTCGGTGATGTCTCGAATGAAGGCGCTGAAGATCCAGTCGCCAGCAAACTCCATGGGAATGACTTCCAGTTCAACCGGAAACTCAACGCCGCCGCGCCGGATTGCTGTGATTTCGATGCGGCGGCGCAACACCGGACCTTCTCCGGTGGCCAGGAAATGGCGTATACCGCGCTCGTGCGCCAGCCGTAGTGATTGCGGAATTATCAATTCCGACATGCGAAGGCCAATGGCTTCGTCGCTGGTCCAGCCGAATATGACTTCAGCCTGCTTGTTCCAACTGGTGACTTTTCCAGAAGAATTCATGGTGACGACCGCATCGAGGGCGGTGTCGATAATTGCTCGGGTTCGTTCCTCGGTGTGGCGAAGCTGCTGCTGGGATTGTTTGAGATCTTCGATGTCGGTGGAAGTGCCGACAAACTTGATGACCTTGCCGTCTGAATCGCGCAGCGCGATCGCTCGATTGAGATGCCAGCGATAGGCTCCGTCGTGCGCTCTGCGAAATCGGGTTTCCATTGCAAAATCGCTGCCGGTACGGATCCCCTTCCAATAGCTGGCGGAAGCTACTTCGCGATCATCAGGATGAACCGCGGCCAACCATGCCTCTGGTTGTGAGAGGACGTAATCGCGAGACTGGCCGGTATATTCCACCCAATTCTGGTTGATGAAATCGGGCCTTCCATCGGGCCGGATGGTCCACGCCGCCACGGGGATAAGTTCCAGCAGGCCGAGCTGCAGCTTCAATTGTTCGTTGGCGGCGGCGAGTTCGGCGGTTCGCTGGGCGACCCGGTGATCGAGTTCGTGGGCGAGCCGCGCCTGTTCGCTGTGCTGCCGCGCTTGGTGCAGCGCCATAAATGCCTGATTCGCCGCGACCCTCAAAAGAAGCGCTTCAGTCTGTTTGGGGAAATCTAATCGCTCGGTTCCGGCGATGATCGTGCCGATTTCACCTTGCAATCCCAGCCGCATTGGCACGATGGAAATATTTTTGTCCCTGAAGGAACGCTCAATGCGCGACGGCCATTTCTGCGGATCATCGCCCAACAGGCCATGAAGCTCGGCGCCGATCTCCCGCGCTTGTGACGGCGTCGCGGGAGATTGATCGACGCGTGCCAGTTCGACTCCGGCGCCGCTCGAGGGGTCGTTGATGTAAACGTAAATCACATCCAGTTCGAGGAGGCGTTGCAGGACGGCCATCAGGGTGCGAGCGATGTGCGATGCGTCGCCGCCGCTCCAAAGCGCGGGAAGGGCCAACAGGCTGACCAGGTCATTGATGCAGCGCTGCAGGCGTTTCACTTCTTCGCCAGGATTTTTATCCTGCTCGTCCATCTTTGTCTTTACGCCGTGGCCGAGCCGGAGCCGGAGGATTTCCGTTCACGGATCTCGCGGAGAAATTCTTCGGGAGGCAGGTAGAACGGATTCGACTGAAGCATGCCGCCGATGATGACCATCGGATGCGTTCGCATGATATCGATGACAGTATCGCCGGAGAACTTCGCGAGGTCGTAAACGCAAATGACCGCATCTTCGTGGCGGCTCCATACGTTATTCACCCGCGATTCGAATTCGACGAGGTTGTCGATGTGCGAGCGGTTATCAGCGGCCCAGTCCATCTGGCAGACAATTCGGCTCAGGGGGAATCCCCGCTCGCCGTTGCGGCTGGCTACTTGCTCAAAGACTTCGAGCATTCGGTCCTGATCGAACCGGCCTTCTCGCAGGTAAGCATCTACATTTGTACGAAGCTCCAATTGTCCGCTCCGCTGAGTGGCGTTGGTGTCGATACCTGAAGCAGTCAATCGTTGAAGGTGATCCTCATGCCTTCCCGGGTTGACGACGTGGATTGCTTTGTGTCCACAGGTAAACCCGTCCTTAATAAACGGAAGCAGGACACGATATTGCTCATCCGCACTGTTAAAGAAAGCACATACATGGCGTACTTCGCCAAGCTGTGAACCGGCAAATGGAATGGGGGGAGTGGTCTTCATGGCCTGATCCTTCCGGCTGCGGCCAGGCGTAGGGCGAACTTACGCGGGGCGCAGCGAATCCTCCATGATACTTTGGTATTGGGTTGGGCCGCTAATTTATCTCTTGGTATCGCCAATACTTTCGTCCAATAGATTGGTCTTTTGCAAATCTCTAAACTACCGCGACCATCTTTTCCCGAGGGAGTTCGCTGGCTGTCGGATAGAGCCTGGACAATTTTGCCGAAAGGGGTAAATCGGATTCTATTCCTCAAATTGCCTCGCTACAGTCTTCTCGTTGCCGCAGAATTCTCTTCGAGGACGCCGCCCTATGCATCGGACATTGATCGCTCCCTGGAAACCCACCAAAGCCCAGCTTCTCGCCGCGCGCAACAAGGTCATTCCCGATCTCGTCGCCAAAAATCTCGTCGTCCTCTTTGCCGGCATTAACCCAGGCCTCTACACCGCCGCCATCGGCCGCCATTTCGGCCGTCCCGGCAACCGGTTCTGGCCCGCCCTCCACGCCGGTGGCTTCACCCCGCGACTCTTTTCTCCCTTTGAGGGACCTCTTCTTCTCGACCTCGGATTCGGCATCACCAATATCGTCGCACGCGCCACCGCACGTGCCGATGAACTCACCGACGACGAACTTCGCGTCGGTGGCCGGCGCCTCCAGGCCAAAGTCAAACGCTGGCGCCCGACGGTTGTTGCCTTCGTCGGCATCCATCCCTACCGCGTCGTCTCGGGCATCAAAGATGCCCGCGTCGGACTTCAAAATCACCTCTTCGGCGGCAGCTACGCCTGGGTTCTCCCCAACCCCAGTGGCCTGAACGCACACTACCTGCCAGCCGCCCTTGCTAAACTTTTCAGAGAACTCCGCCTCTGGGCCATTGCACAGCACGGGCGCCGCCAAAGCGGGAAAAAAGGGTCGCATGACGCGATAATTGGCATCAAGGGTC
Source organism: uncultured Phycisphaerales bacterium (assembly GCA_963755915.1). Lineage (GTDB taxonomy): Bacteria > Planctomycetota > Phycisphaerae > Tepidisphaerales > Tepidisphaeraceae > PALSA-1353. The sequence goes on along the minus strand of CAVWLP010000003.1, from coordinate 1,152,514 downwards.
GATCCGCGACAATCGCGGGCTAATGTCCACCCGAGAAATTTCGACGGAGTAAAACAATGCCAGAGCCCGACAACCTTCGCTATACAAAAATACCCCTCAACAACGGCTCCGGTGCCATGCCAGCGCTCGGTTTCGGCACGCTGATTCCCGACCCCGTGGCAACCAGAATAGCGACCACGGCGGCCTTGGAAGCAGGCTTTCGCGTGCTCGACACCGCCGAACGTTACCGAACTGAAAAAGAGGTCGGCGAAGCGATTCAAGACGTGCTCAAGGAGGGGAAGATCATGCGGGAGGACATTTTTGTCATCACCAAGCTTTGGAATACCAATCATCGTCCGCAGCGCGTCAAACCGGCCTTCGAGGCCAGTCTCAAGAGACTCCAACTCGACTTCGTCGATCTGTATCTCATCCACACCCCATTCGCTTTCCAGCCCGGTGACGAGCAGGATCCGCGGGATGGAAACGGCAATGTGATTTACGACAAGGGAGTGACGCTGCTGGATACATGGCGGGCCCTGGAACAATTGGTGGAAGAAGGCAAGTGCAAGGCCATAGGTTTGTCTGACGTCAATCTGCAACAGGTAAAAGATATCGTTGAAGCCGCAAGGGTTAAGCCCGCGGTGGTTCATGTCGAATCCCATCCATATTTGCCGGAATGGGATCTTTTGAACTATTGCAAAAAAATTGGCATCGTCCTGCAGGCTTTCGCGGCGCTGGGCCATAGCAGCGATCCGAAGTTATTGGAAGATCCTGTCGTCGTCGCCGTCGCCCGGCGGGTTAATAAGACTCCGTCGCAGGTCTTACTCGCCTGGGCGATCCAACGCGGAACAGCCCTCCTGACCACCTCGAAAACTCCCGCCCGCATCGGCGAGAACTTTGAAGTTTCCGCTCTTCCGGAAGACGCCATCAGGGAGATCAGCGATGGAATCAAGTTGCGCGTCAGGTTTAACACCGTCGTGCAAGCCGGTGTTCCGGGTTTTATTCCGAGAGAAAAATGATGGGGGGGAGCAATCGCGACAACAGCTAAATCGAATTTGTGGACCCGGAACGAGTCCACAATGGCGACACATACGCACAGAATCAACCTCTCGAGGAAGTCATGCATCAACATATCAATAATCAAGAGGCCTTTTTTTTCCGGCGTTGCCGGGCTTTGCTGCCTGGTGTCTTCAAAACGAGCCTGATCGGCATGCTTGCGACAGTCACCGGATGCATGACCAGTCCGATCGATTGGACTCGGCACGGCCTGAAAGTCGGGCCTAACTATTCAACGCCGCCGGCGTCTGTCGCGGATGGCTGGCTCGACGCCGGAGACCCTGCCGTTCAAAAACGCCAAATCGATCAATGGTGGCAGGTGTTTCAGGACCCAAAACTCGATTGGCTCATCCAGACGGCGTGCAAGCAAAACCTCACCTTGCGCGAGGCGGGGATGCGCGTGCTGGAAGCCAGGGCCGAGCAGGCCATCGCCGTCGGTAATTTCTTTCCCCAGACCCAGCAGATGACGGGGCAGTACAGCCACTCCAACCTCAGTTTCAATCAATTTAATAACCCAGGAGCAATTGGCGCAGCCTTGCCCCATGGAACCTCCGTCCCACCGCTGCTTGGAAATTACTACGATAACTGGTCGGCAGGTTTCAACCTGAGTTGGGAGCTTGATTTTTGGGGCCGATTCCGCCGGGCGATCGAATCTGCGGATGCCAACATGGAAGCCTCGGAGGCGGACTATGACGCCGCGATGGTCACTTTGCTGGCGGATGTGGCAACAAACTACGTGCAGTACCGCGTCGCCCAGCAGCGGATCGAGATCGCTCGCGATAACGTAAGCATCCAGACGTCGATTGTCGCTCTCGCGGACCAGCGATTCAAAGTCGGCACCGCGACGCGGCTCGATGTCGCGCAAGCGCGAACCCTGCTCGAGCAAACGCGTTCCGACATTCCGGCTCTTGAAATTACTCTCGGCCAGGCCAACGACCAGCTCTGTACGTTGCTGGGCATTCCGCCGCGCGATCTCAGCGCCGATTTGGGGGAGGGAACCCGGCTTGGCGCCGATCCGATGGCCAGTGTTCCGGCATGGGTAGCCACGGGAATCCCAGCCGACTTGCTGCGGCGCCGGCCGGACATTCGCAGCGCCGAACGACAAGTCGCGGCGCAAAGTGCCCTCATTGGAGTCGCCGAGGCCGATCTCTACCCGTCATTTTCCATCGACGGCTCGCTGGGCTGGCAGGCGGCCGACCTCGATAAATTGTTCGAGTCTAAAAGTTTCTTCGGGACCATATCACCCGGCTTTCAATGGAATATTCTCAATTACGGGCGCATTGAGAACAATGTCCACCTTCAGCAGGCCAAAACGCAGGAGCTTGTTGCCGCCTATCAGAATCTGGTGCTGACGGCTGCCCAGGAAGTGCAGACATCTTTGCGAGCCTTCGTCCGTACGCGCCAGCAAGTCGACGCTTTGAGTCAAAGCGTTGCGGCCGCGACCGATGCAACTCAGGTAGGTGTCGGGCAATATCAGGGCGGCACGACCAATTTCACGACCGTTTTTGAGCTGCAAGGGTCTCAGGTATCCGTGCAGGACCAGCTTGCAGTCGCGCAGGGGAATGTGGCGCTGGATCTGATCAATGTCTACCGCGCCCTTGGCGGCGGCTGGGGACCTTCGAGCGATCATTAGGAGTTCAAAGATGGATACCCCAAAGCTCACCACTCACCAGAAGGCACTGGCATTGAATCTTGACGCCAAGACCTACGGCTCGATCGCCGAAATCGGCGGTGGCCAGGAGGTGGCACGCTGGTTTTTCAGGGTCGGAGGCGCGGCCGGAACAGTCGCCAAAACGATCTCCGCCTACGACATGGCCATCAGCGATCGGATTTACGGTGCGGCCAAACCATTTGTCAGCCGCAAGCGTCTCAATTCGATGCTCGATTACGAATTCGCGATGGTATCGGATCAACTGAAGGACAAGGCGGGTGAAAGCCGACGTTTTTTCGCGTTCGCCGACACGGTCGCCACTCGGCGCTTTCAGAGCTCAGAACATGGTCATGGATGGATCGGCATTCGCTTCCAGACACAACCTCGCGAAGAGCCGTCGCAAATAACCCTTCACGCTCACCTGCTTGATATTGCGCCGATCGCGAACAGGACGCGCTTGGCATCCTGGGTGTTAATCTGATTTTTGGCGCATGTTTGCGCCACGATAGTCCTGTAGAGCTCATAGCCGGGCTGATGGACGAGCTGTCTCGCGAGCGAATCGAAATCGACATGATCAAATTCGCCGGTCCGGGATTCGCCGGAGTCGACAATCGGTTGATGAGCCTTCAACTCGTCGAGAATAAGTTTACCGACGCGGCGATGTTCACGGCTGATGGTGAAGTCGTTCAGCCGTCCGAGGTGCTTTACAAGAAACCGATTCTGATTGAACGAGGCAGTTTTCGCCCGGCCACTAAACTTGAAGTCGATCTGCTGGAACGTGCGCGCGAGGCTTTTTTGAAGCAACCGGGTGTCGAAGGAGAGCAGCCGGTGGTTCTGGCCGAGATGTCGTCCCGGAATCTTAATCAGCCGTCTGCGATGGGACACGCGGATTTTCTCGCCCGCGCCGACATACTTGGCGCCCTGGGGTTTGACGTGCTGATTTCCCACTTTGAGCTGAATTACCAGGTGGCCGAGTATTTGGCCGCCTATACCGACAAGCCGATCGGCGTTGCGGTCGTCCTGCCGACAGCCAGGAAATTCGTCGAAGAGCAATTCTTCGCCGGCCTTGCTGGAGGGGTTCTTGAAGGAATGGGTCGTCTCTTCAAGCGGTCGGTGAAAATATATGTCTATCCCGCCCGCGATCCAAAAAGCGGCAAGATCGAAACCATCGACGACGTTGTCGTGCCAAGCTCCTGGCAGCACCTCTTCCAACTGCTTCGAGAGCTGGGCCGATTGGAAGGCCTTCGTCCCTCGGACGAAGCGTTCCTGTCAATCGATCCTCAAGATGTGAGCCGTCGCATGGTCGAACGAGACGCCACATGGGAAACGATGGTGCCAGAGAAGGCCGCTGAGATTATTAAATCCAAACATTTGTTTTTCGAAAAAGCTGATCCTCCTCCTCAGACTGAAGCAGCCGTTCTGCCCAATTAGAGCGATTTGCATCTGACCGTAGCGTCTGCGCCGCCTACGGCGGCCCTTCGGGTTGCGTTCCAAGGGGTCGCCTGCGGCGTCATCGCTCCTCAACGGGTCTATTCAAACCCGCTTCGTCGCTCTTCCTTGCATCCGACCCCTTGGAACGCAACGCAGACGCTACGGTCAGATGCAAAACGCTCCAGGCCACGGCCCAACCTATACCTTGGTATCTTCGATACCTTCGTCCAATGGTTTCTTCTCCTTGCGGTTCATAACCTGAGCATCGTTGTGATTCGCACTCAAACCAAAGGAGACAGGCTATGAAAATTCTTATGGTGCTAACGTCGCACGATCAATTGGGTAACACGGGCCGAAAGACCGGATTCTGGCTGGAGGAATTTGCGGCACCCTATTTCGTCTTCAGGGACGCAGGCGTCGATCTGACCCTCGCCTCTCCCAAGGGTGGACAGCCTCCGGTCGATCCCAAGAGCGATTTACCCGAAAATCAGACCCCGGCGATGTCCCGCTTCAAGCGCGATGAGGATGCACAGAAGGCGCTGGCCAATACCGTCAAGCTCGCCGACGCCAAATCCGAAAACTTCGACACCGTGTTTTATGTCGGAGGCCACGGACCCATGTGGGACCTGGCCGAAAGCCCGGTCTCGATCGCGCTTCTTGAATCGTTCTACAATTCCGGCAAGCCGATCGCGCTCGTCTGCCATTCGCCCGGAGTGCTGCGCCATGTGAAGTACCAGGGCGAGCCGCTGGTCAACGGTAAACGCGTGACCGGCTTTACCAACGAAGAAGAGGAGGCAGTTATTCTCCTTTACGCTGTTGCCGCATGACGCCGCCGGCTGGCACCCTTGATCGCATCCGGCACCAGCTCGCGGAACAACCGGTCCACCTCCCCGGCGGCCTCGCGGGCGCGTGAGCCCATGTCCCAGATAACTGCCCCCTGCCCCGGCGCATCGGCGTAGATTTTCCATGCGAGTGATATCATGCTTACCGTTAAGGGTGCGGCTGAAATCCTGAATGTCTCGCAAGGCCTGATCTACGCGCTCTGTGCTCAAGGAAAACTTGAGCACGAGCGCTATGGCCTGGGGCGGGGGACCATCCGCATCCGCGAGGATGCTCTGGCACAGTATCAGGCACGGGCCGTGCAATCCCCTGCCCTCACCCACTCTGCTCCAAACGGCGTCTTTACCCACCTTGATGGGGAGCGACTGGCGCAGGCCTGGAAGGACCGACAGGCCGTGTAGCTTTTTCCACGGCGGCGGTGAGGTGTGCGTGTTCGCCCGCCAAATGCAAGTACACCCGCGAAACCATTTCGAGACTCCGATGTCCCATCAGTTCCGCCACGGTCGCAACGTCCACGCCGTTAAGGATGGCGGTGGTGCCAAAAGAGTGGCGGAGCATGTAGGTGCACAGATCCGGCGCCAGATCGAGTTTTTCCTTAAGCCGGTTCAAACGCTGCACGACAGCGTTTCGAGTCCAGGAGACTCCGCGGGCGTTCAGGAAGACATGGGGTGTAGTGCTGCGACGGCGCAATATCACCATGAGTTTTCGCATGGGTGGGGTTAGATAGATTACGCGGGGCCTTTGGACTTTGTAGGCCGTTTTGTGTTCCTGCAGGACCCATCTGTCCTCCTTCACCTGGTCCCAGCGTAGCATGCGTGCCTCGATGGGGCGGCAACCGGTCTCTTTCAACACGAAAAGCAGGAGCCGGAAATCACTGCGGCTGTTTCGCAGGAGCGAACGATATTCCTCGTTGCTCATGATGCGGTTGCGGGGCGTCGCTCGGGGGCATTTCATGCCGTGGAGCGGGTTGCGATGCAGGATGCCTTCCTCGCAAGCCCACGAAAAGGCCCGGTGAATCGACCGGCGGGCGTTGCGGTTCGTCGTCTCGTTCCATCCCTTCTCGTCCAGCCAGCGGGTCAGGTGGATGGGTTTGAGTTCGGAAACCAGCAGATAGCCCGAGTGCTCAGAGAATTGCTGGCCATACCAGCGATAGTTGCGGTTGGTATCAGCCGAGCGATGGATTTTCGCCCACGCGAGGAAGGGCTCGATGACATCGGCTACGCGGGCGGTGGGGGCCTCCGGCGCCTGTGTTCGCTCGATGGCCAGCTCGTGGAATTTATGCTGGGCGACCTTGCGGTTGGCCCGGCCCTGGGCCAGACGGATTCTCTGGCCGGCGACGGTGACCATCCACCAGCCAATGTCTTTGCGGAACCAGATTTTGTTCGGACGCGACATACCAAACCTCCAGTCAAAAGAGCCTTGAAAAAAAGGCTCGACCGCAAGGTCTGGCACCCTCGGCCCTCGGCTGATTTTTTTTCAGCGAGGGCATGAGTTTAGTACGGAGTTTAGTACGGAACGGTGGTTAGCAGACACAGGGACAGCTGTAAGTCCTTGCTGTGCCTAATGCACCTTGCAGGAGTCGAACCTGCAACCTTCGGTTCCGTAGACCGACGCTCTATCCAATTGAGCTAAAGGTGCTCGAAACAATGCCAAACCCGAATCATTCCGAAACCGCTTACCGCTGTCAAGGTTGCATTTGACCTTCCCAGATCACACACTGCCCCACCTATGCCGTTGTATTCCATCGAAACCTACGGCGAACTCCGCCCCCATCTGCAGGAAGAGTGGCTCCTCACCAACGGCATCGGCGCCTTCGCCTCGGGAACCATCGTCGGCTGCAACGCACGCCGCTACCACGGCCTCCTCTGTGCCGCGCTCCTGCCTCCCGTCGGCCGGTTCATGATGCTCAACCGCGTCGGTGAAATCCTGAAAATCCGCGGCAAGTCCCTCCCCTGCGAGCTCTCCATCAACCAGTTCGCAGACAAATTCCACCCCCGCGGCGACCGCTATCTCCGCCGATTCGACCTCGATATCGCACTCGCCCGCTGGGAATACGAAGTCGAAGGGATCCGCATCAGCAAAGAAATCCAGTTGGCCTGGGGAAAAAACGCCACCGGAATCCGCTACACCATCGACCCGGGAAAAAACCTGGTGGAATTCTCCGTTCTTCCCTTCGTTCGCATGATGGATTTCCATGCGCTGCGCCGCGAAAAGGCAGACTTCGTCGAATCGCACGGCCAGCGTAAATGCTCCGTCGGCCTGGGCCCAAACACGCTGACGATCTCCGCTGACGCCGGCTATTTCGAGCCCGAGCCCGACTGGTGGTACGGCCAGACCTATGCAATCGAAACCGAGCGCGGCCTGGACGATCGCGAAGACCTCTACAAGCCCGGCCGGTTCACGGTCGAAGTGAGCAAAACCACCGCCATCACCTTCTGGGCCGGCGCCGAGCCGATGGAGCAGGTCGATTGGGAGACCGAGCTTCAGCGCCGCCGGGAGGCGGAGAAATCTGATCCCAAGGCCTCGCCGACGATGCGCCGCCTCACCCACGCCGCCAATGATTTCATCGTCGTCCGTAAAACTCCGGATGGCCAGCCTGGCCACACCATTATCGCCGGCTATCCCTGGTTCGCCGACTGGGGCCGCGACACGATGATTTCGCTGCCCGGCCTTCTGCTTCATCCCGGGCGATTCGAAGAAGCCCGCCAGGTGCTTTCGGTTTTCGCCAAGTACATCAGCGAGGGGATGATCCCCAACCGTTTCGACGACTACACCAACCAGCCCAGCTACAACACCGTCGACGCCAGCCTCTGGTTCATCCACGCGGCCTTTGAATATCTGCGCCTTTCAAAAGACACGCAGACGTTTGAAAAAATCTTCCGCCCCGCCTGCAACGCCATCATCAAGGGATACACGCAGGGCACGCGTTACAACATCGGGGTCGATCCCGCCGACGGGCTGGTCCGCCAGGGCGACGCCAACACGCAGCTTACGTGGATGGATGCGAAGTGGAACAACATCTGCTTCACGCCGCGGCAGGGCAAACCTGTCGAAATCAACGCCCTCTGGTATCACGCCCTGTGTCTCACCGGCGACAATACCCGAGCCGATCGTGTCGCCGAGAGTTTTCGAAAGACCTTCTGGATCAGCCCCTTCCGCGGCCTGGCGGATGTAGTCGACGGCTCTCGCCGCGACCTGGCGATCCGTCCAAACCAGATTTTCGCGGTGAGCCTTCCCAATAGCCCGCTGAATCGCCAGCAGCAGCTGGCCGTTGTCGAAGTCGTCCGCCGCGAGCTTCTCACGCCCTACGGCCTGCGCACGCTTTCCCGCGGCGACCCCGGATATCGCGGCCGCTACGCGGGCCCTCCCAAGGACCGCGACGGCGCCTACCACAACGGCACCGTCTGGCCCTGGCTCATTGGCGGTTTTCTGGATGCTTATCTGAAAGTCAACGACCGCGCCGACTGGGCGGTCGATCAGGCCCGCCGCTGGCTACAGCCGCTTTTCGAGCACATGCAGCGCGGATGCATCGGCCAGATCGGCGAAATCTTCGAAGCGGACGAGCCACACCGACGGGTCGGCGCATGCGCCAGGCCTGGAGCGTCGCCGAGGTCCTGCGGCTCGCGACGGAAATCGGATTGTGATCCAGCTTGGCCTGCATGCGGTAGGGGGCAAACATAGAATTCCAACCGTGAGAATCATTCCCGCGATCCTCGTCCTTCTCTCCGCAGCCGCCGCCCAGGCCCTCTCGCTCCCCCTGCAAGGCTATTACCACCCCGGCCGCGCCATGCCCGTGAAATGGGACGTCCCCGACAGCGGCAGCGACATCCAAATCAGTGCTCCCGGCGCGATGACCTCGCCGCCCATCCCGCCGGCAATCCATGGGGCCTGTTTCCCTGGATCGTCTATAGCGCAACTCCGGGTCCAACGTCCCATGCCAGCCTTGGCGCGCTCCAGCCTCTCGATCCCTCCGATTTGCTGGTAATCGATACAATTACCCAGGAAGCAGATCCCAGCGAACTTTTTCCCAATCGCCGGCTTGTGACCGTCCCACTCGATCCAGAAGAACTGACGGGCCCGGCGATGGCGTGGGAATCCGCCGACGCCATCCTCCTCACGCCCGACAGCTACACCAAAATATCCATCGACATGCGCACTTCGCTTTTTGCCGAGGGCGTTGAGCTGGCCGTTCTCACCGGCGCCAAGCCGGACGATTTGTTTCCCTGGGTCCAGGACGGATCGTGGTGGACCGCCTCGCCAAATCTGAATCTGCCTCCCGTCGTATGCCCCGCCGCCTATCTCCCGACCTACGGCTGGATTGCCGGCCGAACCGCCGCTTTCCGAAAGCACATCGTCGGCCTTGGCCTCATTTATTTCCTCGTCATCGTCGGCATTTCCCTCCTGCGCCGGCGCTGGACCTCCGTTGCCATCGTGGCCGCTTCCATCCTCGCCATCGCCGGTTTCCATCTGGAAAACCAGCATCAATCTCCGATCTTCGCTCAATCCGGAATCATCCGCCTGAGTGGCCCCGCGGCGATCGAAGATGACTGGCTATTCCAGACCTCCCATCGCCCGGCGCACTTTGCCCTGCCGGTCGGCGGCGAAGTTCATCCGATTTTTTCTGATGAATCGCAGGCCAAGTCTGTACAATTGCTTCTCGACTGCGACGCCTCCGGCCGGCCAACGTCGATCGCCGGCGATCTGACTTCGGATCAGCCATTCATCCTGATGCGCCGCAGTTTTGCCCCCGACATCCCCGCAGGGTTCCTCAGCACGCCGCCGACAAGCCCAATGCGGCTGTTGATCGACGAATCCATTTACCCCGGCTGGTCCGTCGCCGGGCAACTCCAGGCCACGTCCACCGATTCCTGGCCGACGATTGTCCTTAATCGCGACTGATTTCCCGGATGCCTTGGATGCCCCCGGTCCTACGAACATTTTCGTTGACATATACGAAACTTATCGTACATTGCCCCCATGCCCGTTCCCAAACCGACAGAATCCGAGATCGCCATTCTTTCCATCCTCTGGCGCCGCGGCCCCAGCACCGTCCGCCAGGTGCTCGGCGAAATGCCCGAAAAAACCGGCTACACCACTGTCCTCAAACTCCTTCAGATCATGGCCGAAAAGGGCCTGGTCGTCCGAAACGAAGACCAGCGCTCGCACGTCTATCGCGCCGCCGAAGCGGAATCGCGAACGCTGCGGCAAATTACTGGAGACCTGCTCAATCGTGCATTTGGCGGAAGTGCCAGCAAGCTGCTTCTCGCCGCGCTTTCCGTCCAGCGCCTCGCCGGAAGAACTCCAGGAAATGCGCCGCCTCATCGAACGGGCGCAAAGCAGCGAAAGGACCAAACCATGAATGCGCTTTCACAATCGGGTTTCGTCGATGCGCTCGGCTGGATGCTCGTCCACAGCCTCTGGCAGGGGACTCTGGCGGCGGCAATATTGGCAATTGTTCTCCTGCCGCTGCGCGGCCGAGGCTCCGCTGCGTTTTCCAACCTGCGATATATTTTCGCTTGCGCAACGCTGCTGGCCGTGGTGGCGGCTTCGATTGCCACTTTTGCAATCTATTATCCCGCGGCCGCGCTGAAATTGTCTGCGGACACCGGTTTCCGCCAGGTAGTCGAAAATCCGCCCCCGTTGCAAGCGCCGTCGATCCGCACCGTTTCATCCGAGCCGATAGACCTGCCGCGGCTTTTGCCGATTGTCGTATCCCTCTGGGCTTTCGGTTTATGCTTGCAGTTCGCCTGGCAAAGCGCCTCGATGCTGAGCATTCGTCGAAAAGCCCGTGGCGAGGAAATCACCGATCAACTCTGGACGCGTGCGATGAAGCGCATTGCCGCCAAGCTTGGCATCCGGCGCACCGTGCAGCTCGTCGCCTCAAGGCGGCTCGACGTTCCGGCGGTCATCGGAATGTTTCGCCCGGTGATTGTCATTCCCTTTGCGATGCTCAACGAGATGTCGATCGATCATGCCGAAGCCATTCTGGCGCACGAGCTGGCCCATATTCGTCGCTGCGATTACGCGGTGAATCTGGTCCAGATCGCGATTGAGACGATCTTCTTCTATCACCCGGCCGTCTGGTGGATTTCCTCGCAGATTCGCCGCGAGCGGGAAAACTGCTGCGACGATGTCGCCGCCGCAGTTTGCGGGCGGGTGACTTGCGCTTCGGCGCTCGTTGCCCTGGAATCCAGGCGCACCCTCCGCGCCGTCCCCGCGGCTTCAGGAGGCTCGCTCCTCCGTCGGGTCAGGCGCCTCCTCGGCGAACCCCAAACGCGCGGCGGCTGGATGGCTTCCTTGCTCGTCGCAGTAATCGCTGTCCTGTGCATTTGGGCTCCACTCTATTGGCCGTCGGTCACGCATGGCCAATCACAGGTTCAAGGTCCTGCGACAACCCAATCGGACATTGTTCAATCCGAGATTCTCAACGACGAAAAATCTTCCGACAACCAGATTCGCAGCGAGCTGGAATTGCAACTTAACGTGTTAACCGATGAGCAACGCGCGATAGAGCAAAAGCTGGCGGCAATGCAGGCCCAGGGCGACGACGATCAGGACCCCGACATATTAAGGCTTAAGCAGAAATTGGATGCGACCAACGTTAGAGTCGCGGCTGCCCAGCACGAAATTGATCAGCACACAAAGAAAGCCGAGCATCTGTTCGTCGACCTCACGGTCAGTGCCAATGGCAGCCTGACCAGCGACGGCGCACCGAGTTCCTGGCACGAGATTGATCGGCGTCTGGAAGACATGCCGGAGTCTCAGCAAAGGGTCACGGTCCTGGCACTATCGGCCGCATCCCCAGACGTATCGGTGGGTATGTACTTTTATGCGCAATATCAAGCTGAACGTCTTGTCCAGAACCATCATCTGGCCTATTTGAGCATGACAGGCATCAATCCGCCCCATAAGCCCTTCCCCCCGCGCTCCCGCAGGACTTGAGCCACGAAGTGCCGTTCAAAATTGGTCAAACGTATTTCAATTCCGGCGACAGTCTCACCATCCAGGAAATCCGTGGCAGCTCCGATCATGTTGCGGCCCTGAACAACTATGAAATCAAAGGCTCATATCACCTGGTTTCCCATCAACAGGCGACACTAGCGGTTTATGTCACGTCCTGGGCCCAGAATCCGCCGGGACAGAACGGTTGCGATCCAATTATAATCAAAAACGGAGACGGCGAATTCACCATAAAGCTACACATGTGGGTCGATGGCAGCCCGCACGTTAGCATCTACGCGCCAAACAGCGACGGTGGCTCTTCCACTGCCTGCGTTTATTTCGGAACCGAGCCGTCGCAACTGCGCAGCTCACCGCGATAAAACTCGCCGGATCATCCCACTGATCCATCGTGAACGAAGTGGTGGTATCGACGATGATGTGCCCGTTGCCGTCGACGGAAATCGCATACCGCGACAGCGGCCTCTTCGCGGGCTTGCCCGTCACATGTCCATCCATGTCAAACGTCGCCCCATGCCGCGGGCACTTGAAGCTCACCCCGTCATCCGCCTCGCGCAGTGTCCCCCCTCGGTGCGTGCAAACCATCGTGAGCGCGAAAATCTTCCCCTTATCCCGCACGATCGCGATGCGGTAGGGGGCTTTCATCCAGGTCTGGGTGATCCCATCCTGGGCGTAATCCGATTTCAACCCCGCGTCCAGCGTGCTCGGCGTGGTCGCCGGCATCGTCGTCGCACCACCCATGTCGTCGGCCAATGCCTTGGCCGCCCCGCCCAACCCGCACATGCAAGCCGCGCACGCCACGGCGGCAACAAATTCCCTCCGGTTCAGCTCGTTCATTGCATCTCCTGCTCAAAAACCCCGTCTGATCAATGCTCCAATTCCACAAATGATATCAGAAGCCCCAAGGTAACACACCAGCAATATTGCGATATATCTCTGTTAACTTACCCAGTCCAGCCCGATTTTCGGACGAATAATTCAGATTCCATATCACTCCCGTTAAGTCCGCGCTAGCGCCTTGACTCCATTGTTGTTCCTGCCCAAAGTTATCTTCGCCATTTTTACCGGAAGGGCATCCCAGGAGCGTTCACATGCAAGTGATGGAGCGGACACCTATGAGCAGAATCAACGATCCGGCTCGTCAGCCTTCGGCGCGTAATCCGGCTGCCACCCCACCCGCACGCAAAAAAGTCCTCATCGTCGACGACGAAAAAGACATTGTTGACCTCGTTGCCTACAACCTGGGTCGCAACGGCTACGACACTCTCACCGCCAGCGACGGCAACGACGCCCTCGACAGCGCTTCGAAAAATTCGCCCGACCTCATCATTCTCGATCTCATGCTTCCCGGCATCGACGGCATGGAAGTCGCCCGCCGCCTCAAATCCGACGCCAAAACCGCTTCCATCCCCATCGTCATGCTCACCGCCAAGGGCGAGGAAACGGATGTCGTCGTCGGCCTCACCCTGGGCGCCGACGATTACGTCACCAAGCCCTTCAGCATGAAAGTCCTCCTCGCCCGCGTCAGCAGCGTACTCCGCCGCTCCGAAACCGGCCCTGGCGCCACTGAGGGCGGAACCCTCCGCGCCGGCCCGCTCAGCATCGACACCTTCAAGCATGAAGTCCTTGTCAACGAAGAGCCCATCAAGCTCACCCTGACCGAGTTCAAGCTTCTGTCAGCCCTGTTGACCGCCCGCGGCCGCGTCCTCACCCGCGACCAGCTCATGGACAAAGCGATGGGCACCGACGTCTTCGTCACCGACCGCGCCATCGACGTCCACATTACCGCCATCCGCAAAAAGCTCGGCGACGCCGCCTGGCTGGTGAACACGGTCCGCGGCGTCGGCTACCGCCTCCGCGAGTTTCCCGAAGACAACGACTAAATTTGATCGTGATACTCCTCAAGGGCGACCACTGCCGGCCGGCCGCTGGAATCCTGCGCCGCTGCATCCTATCCTGTTGCCATGCTCGACAAGTCGTTCGTGAAATGGTGGCTCGGCCGGGTCGTCCCCTACCGGGACGTACACCCCGAAAAGCTGGCGGCCGAGCGCGAAGCCGTCGAAAAGCTCGCCGAATACAACCAGAACTACGCCGAGTTCCTCAACCGGGCTGTTTTTCCCGCCGTCGATGACCTGGTGAAATTCCTGGCGAAAAACGGCATCGTCCACCGCGTCAGCACCTGGGGAAACCAGCTTTCGTTGCGGATTCACCTTGCCTGGCGCTGGGGCGAGCTGGTGATCATGCAGAGCCACGAAGACTGCGTGACCTTCGAGCACCACATCATTACCGAGGGAGAAAAACGCGGCGAAGACAGTGCCGAGGATCACAGCCACCAATACGACCTGCGCGATGCGATTCCCGGAACGGTCGCCGAAAATGAATTGCAGTTTTTTCTGAGCCGGGTGGGGCAGGATCTGGTCGAGCCGCCGCCCGAGCCGGAGATTCCGCCGGGTGAGGATCCGTCGTCACAGGTTTAAATCATGGAAGAAGCTTCGAAAACCTGGCGTATATTGCTGGTCGGCCACTGCGGACCGGATGCGTCATACCTGCGGATGGCCGTTCGCACTGCGCTGGGGCAGGTCCAGATCATCTCCGCGGAGGATAAGGACGAAATGGAGTCGGCGATCAAGGCGGGGGTTGATCTGGTCCTGTTCAACCGCGAGCTGGGATACGGTTATGACCCGGAAATGGGCGTTGACATGATCCGTCTGCTGCGGCCCAGTCAAGCGGCGTTGCCGATGATGCTCGTGAGCAATTATGCCGATGCACAGACCGCGGCCGAGGCCGCGGGGGCGCTGCCGGGATTTGGAAAGCGGGAGATTGGGACGCCGCGGGTGACGAGCTTGCTGCGGGCGGCGGTGGGGATGAAGGGTTAGGTATCCGCGATACCAGCCCTATCATCTGCCGAAGTCAATCATGTATTTAGGGTTCGTCAAAAGATCGGGAGGTCCCTTTACGCTGCCACTGAGATGACCGACAAGGTCGTAAACGCGCGGTGCCTTGCGCGGCGTCTTGCGAGCCTTTCCTCCAATACCTTACGAATGAGAGCGGACTTGCTGACGCCTTCATCCCGCGCGGCAGCCGCAAGCCTCGCGTCGAGAATTCTGGGAATTCGAATGGTGAGAGTTTTCACGAGTTGACATCGTGGAGTGAATAGGAAGAAGAGCGCTCCCCTTCGGGTCGCGGCTAAACGGCCTACTTAGCCAGCTCCCCCTCGATCGCCGCGAGCACCTGCGGTGAATCCGGCTGGGTCTTCGGTTTAAACCGGGCGACGATATTTCCATCCCGTCCAATCAGGAATTTCTCGAAATTCCATGTGATCGTTCCCGCAAACGGGGCGTCGGTATCCTTGCTCGTGAGATATGCATAAAGCGGGCAGATGTTGTCCCCCTTTACGTCCACCTTCGAGAACATCGGGAAGGTCACGCCATAGTTTTTCGTGCAGAATTCACTGATCTCGATATCGCTGCCCGGCTCCTGGTGCCCGAAATCGTTTGAGGGGAAGCCGAGGATCACGAAGCCCCGGTCAGCATATTTTGTGTATAGCGCCTCAAGCGGTGCATACTGCGGCGTGTTGCCGCATTTGCTCGCGGTGTTCACCATCAGGATCACCTTGCCCTGATATTGAGACAGGTCGACGTCACGCCCGTCAAGAGATTTCATCGTAAACCGCAGAGGAGCCCCGATGGACGAAACCGCGCTGGGCTGCGTCGAAGGCTGCGTCGTTGGTTCCGCGAATACCGAGGCAGTCAGGGTCACCACGAGCAACAATGCCACACACCACAACGGCGAATTCATGATGCCTCCGGGAAAGGGGTTAGGAGGGACTATAACCGAAGTGATGACGCTTGTCAGGAATTTAATATTCCCGAAATAATCAATACCGAGTGCGAAAAACCGGGGGATTTGCCGTTAGTGATTAGCGCTCAGAGGCTGCGGGGGATTGACGACGACGCGGTTGCGCCCGTTTCCCTTGGCCTGGTAGAGCGCGGCGTCCGCCAGCGCCAGCAACTGTTCGCCGCCGGTGGCACCGTTGTTCTTTCTCGATGCGATGCCGACAGACATGCCGACGCCTTCGTTTCGCCGAAGCAGGATCGCAGACCCCTGGCAGAATTCATCCCGGATGCGCTGGGCAACGCTTGCCGCCTCCTGTGCCGAAGCGTGCGGCAAAAGCAGGACGAATTCATCCCCGCCGTAACGAGCGGCCACGTCCATCCGGCGCATGTTGGCCAGGATCACCTTGCCCGCGATCGCCAAAAGCTGGTCCCCCATCGCGTGCCCGAACGTGTCGTTGAGCTGTTTGTATCCGTCGAGATCGATCATCGCGCAGGAAAGGTCGGTATCGAGCCGCTCGCTCTCGGAGTAAAGCTGATCGAGCACGCGATTGAAATGCCGGCGGTTGTAAAGCCCGGTGAGTGCGTCCGTCGCGGCCATCTCCTCAACCATCTTCAGCGACTCTTCAAGCTGTGCATTCTTATGGCGAACTTCCCCCAATGCGCGCTCAAGTTCCGACCGCAGCTTTTCATTTTCCTTGTAGAGCTTCGCGACGGTAAGATTTTTCTCGACCACGAGGGGAATGGTGAAGAGATAGTCGCCGAACTTCACGACGTAATCCATCGCCCCTTTGCGGATGGCCTCCGCCGCGAAGTAGCCGACGTTTTCTCCGGTAACCATGATCACGGGCGTGGTGCACTGCCGGCGGATTTTTTCCAGCAGCTCCATCCCGCTCACGTCCGGCAGATTGAAATCCGTCAGGATCAAGTCGAATGAACCCAGCTCCAGATTCATCGCCTCTGCCCCGCATTCGACGGAGACGATCGTGCTGGTCGGGAAATGCTCCTCCAGGGTTTCGGAGATGAGCTGCCGCTGGTCCGGATCGTCCTCGACGATGAGCAGTTTCAGGCATTCCATGTCGGTCGCGGTTTCTCACTCCTGTAGCCGTCTTATCGGCGTGCCTGCCCGCAAGGTGAAGCAGGGGCGACATTTATCGCCCGCGCGGTAGCAGCAAACTCTTTCGCAAATTACCTGTTTAGCCCCACTTATTTCCTGCACTTCTCCGAAGGGAGGTGATGGTCCGGATATTGATGGATCGTCAGCCAATATTTCGTGCTTGAAACCACGGTTTTAAGAAACTGCTCGGCGCTGGCGGGCTTGAGCGTGTAGCTGTTCGCCCCCGCGGCGGCGGCGATGCGCATCTGCGCCTTCATCCGCCACTCCCGTCATCATTACCACCGGTATATCCCGCAAATCCGGATCAGCTTTAATCGCCTTGAGCACCGCCTGCCCGTCCATGCCCGGCATCTCAATATCCAGATAAATCAGTCCCGGCCGCGGCGCTTGCGCCACTGGCCCCGCCGATGCAGAAAATCGAGCGCCTGCTCGCCCATTGGCGACTTCGTAATACCTCGTTGCTCACTTTGCTCTGAGCTGATCGCGTCGCGAATCAGCATCCGGCAATCCTGATCGTCGTCGACCAGCAGGATCGTGATGCCGTTTTCCCGAATATGTTTGTGTGACGTTCCAGCGCTTCATGCTGCACTGCTCACTTTCGTTTCACGAGTTGCCGATCCGGGGACAAACTGCCCGTTGATCGTGAACCGGAAGGTGCTCCCCTTGCCCGGCTCGCTTTCGACCCAGATGGTTCCACTGTAAGTTTCGATGATGCTTTTGACGCAGGCGAGGCCGACGCCCTTGCCCGGTATGTTGCGCACGGCGGAATTCTTCCCCCGGCGGAAAATGTAAAAAACCTTGCCGACATCGTCGGGATCGATCCCCAGCCCCGTGTCGCGGACATAAAACTCCGATTCCGTCGCCCGCACCCGGCAGCCGATGTGAATCTCCCGTGCCCCGCCGTCTCCCATGTATTTGATCGCGTTGTCGATAAGGTTCTGAAACACCTGCCGGAATCGCGAGCGTTCGCCGTTGACCACGGGAAGAGGCGTGTCGATCGCGAAGAGAATGTCTCCGCTTTTCAGGTCGTTTTCGAAAATCCCTTCCAGCTCGCGCACCAGCGGGCCGAGCTCCACCATCTCCATCTTCTCCCGCCGGGTCTTGATTCGGGAAAGTTCCAGCAGCTCCGAGATCAATTCCGTCTCCGCCTCGACATTTTTCTGGATGCGCTCGAGCCGATGGACAATTTCCTCGTTGAACCCCTCGCGATGTTTCATCAACAGCATTGAGGTCATGCCGCTGATATTCCGCAGCGGGGCGTTGAGGTCGTGGCTCACGGCACGGAGAAAATCCTCTTTTTCCGCGATTTCGCTGGATAGCCGGCGGTTGGCCGCCTCAAGCTGCGAGGTACGCTGGCGCACTTTCTGCTCCAGCTCCGAGTTGGCTTCGTGCAGGCGGAGCTGGTGTTCCTTGATGGTTGCCGTCATCGCGTTGAACGACCGGGCCAGATCGCCGATGGCGTCGGCCCGGTCGATCGCCACCGTATAGTCCAGATCGCCCGCCGCGATCCGATTGGTTGCTCCGACCAATTTGCGGATCGGCAGGAAGATCTGGTGCACCAGCAGATACGCCAGCGGAAGGATGCCCAGGATCACGAAGCATCCAATCCCGATGGCCAGATAATTAACGCGCTTCACCTGCGACTGCTCCTGGGTCGTCGAGATTCCCACCGAGACGTATCCCAGGAGACGCGACCGTGCCAGCGCACGCGACATCCCCGGAGCAATCGCCGTTAGCACCGGCTGGCAAACTTCCAGATATTCTCCGAACTTCGGCGAACTCCCGTGCCGGACCTGCGCAAGATAGCTGATTTCCCCTTGCTGAAGCGAAGGCCAGGGGGAACCGCGGGTTACGTTGCGGTCGGCCAGCGCGAGGTTGGCGCCATTCACATCGTAGAACGCGATGAAGAGAATATTGCGGGCGTGCAGAAGCTCGCGCCCATCGTCCGCATGGATTCCACATCCCGCGCCTTCATTGCCGGTCCGGCCGCCATGGAAAGCGTGACCGCCGTTTGCCGCGCCTGCTCACCCAGCATCTCCGCGACCTGCGGATCGATCCGCGACGCCCATAGCCAGCAGGTCGATCCCAGCGCCACCGCCAGCAGCGCGATGACCGCCATGACGATTTTTCCCTCAAGGCCAACCATCCTGGCAAGGCGCAGAGAGGCTTCGGCGCGGCGGGAGCGGGAGCGCTGCCGGCGGGAGGGGCGGACTGTTTGTCCCCGGCGTTTCCATCAGGCTTTGCGGACTTCGCCGCATCAACCTCATCGTCCGCCCAGGAGGGGCGGTTAAGATGTAGCGATCCTGCGGCGTGCGCAGAGGACGACGTGAGGTTATGGATCGTCTGATATCAATCACCGAGGCCGAATTATCGGCCGATGCCACTTGGCCGGCGGAGGAATCGATCTCGCTGGGACCGTGGCAGCTTCGCGCCAATCGCGGTTTTACAAACCGTGCGAATTCCGTGCGTACCGCCGGCGACAAATCGGACGATTACGATTGGGAAGAGCTGACCGCCCGAGCGGAGAAATTTTATCGCACCAGAAATTTGCCGCCGATTTTTCACATTACCGCGGCGTCGGCCCCGCGCAATCTAGATCAGCGGCTCGCGTCTCGCGGATATCGCATAGAAAAATCTTCCAACATTTGGGGAGCGGATATTGCAGCGGTTAGTGCCTCCATTGTGCCTCTGAAATCCAATTTTTGGATAGGCGCGTCAGACTCGCCGACCGAAGCTTGGTTCCAATGCGATGTACATCCGCACGGCGCTGGCTCGCTGGAAGAGCTTTGTCATCGCATCGCAGAGCCCCGCGTTTTTGTTTCGGCCATGGATTCTGGGCAGACCGTCGCCCGCGCACTAAGCGCCATCCACGGCGGCGTCGCGTGGCTCTATTGCATGGCGACCCTCCCATCCCACCAGCGGCGAGGACATGCCACGCGATTAATTCATTTCCTCGCCGAATGGGCGCTTCGCAACAATGCCGGCGCATTCTATTTGCAGGTAATGACGGGCAACGCCGCCGCGAAATCGCTGTACACCCGCGCGGGTTTTCGCTGGCGGTACGACTATCACTATCGTGCGTTGCGGTGACTTTTGGGTTCGACAGCGGTGCGCACGACGATTGCCCTCAAGGTGAAAACGGGCTCTTTTGCAGATCAAGCGATCCCGTTTGAGAATTGAGCGTGCTGCTGTCAGGAAACGACGGGTTCATTTTCGGCTGGGCGTTGGGATCGAGCCATAGCAGCAGGTCGTCGGGCGTGAACGCCTGGCCGCGGCCGTCGCGGATGATCGATTGGCTCTTCGCGTCGATTACCACCAGCGAGGGGACCGGTCCGATGTCGTACTGTTTCGCCAGATCCGGATTCGAATCGACATCCACGAGCAGCGGCACATAGCCCGACGCCGCACTCACGATATCGCCCCGCGACCACCCGTTTTTCGCCAAATCCCGGCAGTTCGCGGACGAACCCCTGGCGAATTCCACCAGTAGCGGCTTGTTCTGCGCCGAGGCTTTCGCGAGCGCCTCATTCCAGTCATTTTCCCAAAGGACCAGTCCGCCAATGTTGCCATCGATTACCGCGCCGCGAACACGATCAAACATATACCGCAACCCGGCGGCAAGCATTGCGAGCAACACCGTTCCCACGACTAATTGCGTGATTGCTTTCATATATGAATGAGCGCTAATGAATCGTCGGCCATTCCGGACCCAGACTGAAGCCGCGATGCGGCCTCAGCGGCGATTTCCTGCGCTGACCAACCGGCTGCCTCCGTCGTAGCATCGGTTTCGTGGCAAAGGATAAAGGCGTTGTATGAGAATCGTACTGGTTTCAAATCGGCTGCCGATTGTCGTGGAGCGGGAAGGAACGGAATTGTCGGTCCATCCCGGCTCGGGCGGGTTGGTGGCGGCACTGGTGCCGGCGCTGAAGCGTCTCGGCGGAATCTGGATCGGCTCGCCAGGCGAAGTTGAGAATGAATCGGGAGATCTTGACGCGCTTCTGGAAGACTATGGACACCAGCAGGGATGCGAAATCGCCGGTGTTTCGTTGACGCCGGCCGACTATAAGCTTTTTTACGAGGGGTTCTGCAATCAGATCATCTGGCCGCTCTTTCATGATCTTCAATCGCTTTGCAATTTCCAGCCCGAATACTGGAAGGTCTCGCTGAAGGTGGAGCAGGCGTTCGCGGATGTGGTGCAGAGCCGGATCGAGCACGACGACCTGATCTGGGTTCACGACTATCACCTGCTGGGCCTGGGAAAGACGCTGCAGGATCGGGGAATCGAGAACCCGCTGGCATTTTTCCTGCATATTCCTTTTCCGCCGCCGGACATTTTCCTGAAGCTGCCATGGCGCAAGGAGGTGCTGACGGCGCTGCTGCATTACCGGGTGATCGGTCTGCAGACGACTCGAGACGTGAAGAACTTTTCGGATTGCGTCAGCGCGCTCCTCCCCGGAGCCGGTCAGCACCAATTGCCCAGGCAAACGCGCGTCGAGATCGATGGGCGCACGTGCAAAATCGGGGTATTTCCCATTGGCATCGATTACGAAGATTTCGCGGAAGCGGCGGCCCAACCGGAAATCGCCACGCGCATCGCCGAGCTTCGAAAAACCTACGCCGGCCAGCAGATTCTCCTCGGCGTCGATCGGCTCGATTACACCAAGGGCATCCCCTATCGCTTGCGGGCCTACGCGCGCTCGCTCGAGCGGCATCCGGATTTGCACAAGAAGGTGACGCTGCTTCAGCTCATCGTTCCCAGCCGGGAAATGGTGCCGCAGTATCAGGACCTCAAGCAGGAGATCGAGCTGCTGGTGGCGCAGATCAACGGAAAGTTCACGCAGCCGGGGTGGGTTCCCATTCAGCATATTTTCCGCCATGTCGAGCGGCAAGAGCTCCTGGCGTGGTATCGCGCGGCCGATGTTGCGCTGGTGACATCGCTGAAAGACGGCATGAACCTGGTCTGCAAGGAGTATTGCGCCTGCCAGGTCGAAAACAACGGCGTGCTGGTGCTCAGCGAATTCGCCGGCGCTTCCGAGCAGCTCGGGCGATCGGCCGTCCTCGTGAATCCCTACGACATCGAGCTCGTTGCCGATGCCATCGAGCTGGCCGTGATGATGACGCCAAAGGAGCGCCGCCCTGCGATGGAAAAGCTCCGCGCCAACATCCGCGAGCAAAACGTCTTCTGGTGGGCCAACGAATTTCTGCGCGTCTGCGGCGTAAAGCCGGGTGGCGCGGCGCCTCCCGCCGCCCTGGTAAAGGCCGGATGAATCGGGCAAACCAGCATGGAGGATTTGCAAAGCCATATCGATGAAGCCGCCCAGGCGCCGGTGCTGATCGTCGCTTCCGATTACGACGGAACGCTGGCGCCGATCGTCGATGATCCCGACCAAGCCGAAATCCATCGCGAGGCGCTGGTGGCCCTCAAATCCCTCGCCGAGACGAGCCAGACCCAAGTCGCCATTATTTCCGGACGCTCGCTTTCCGATCTGGGCCCGCATCTCAAAGGCCTCGAGCGCGCTCATCTCGTCGGAAGCCACGGCGGCGAGTTCGAAGTCGGATATGCGGCCCATCTCGATTCCAAAAGCGCCACATTGCTTCAAAAAGCGAAAGAAACCGCTCGGCGAATTTCGCAAGCCACGCCGGGAACGAGGGTCGAGCAAAAACCCGCGGCAATCGCCTTTCATTTTCGAAACGCCGACCCGGACGCGGGCTCAAAGGCCGCGCATGAGCTGCTCGATTCACTCCGCGGCGAAGAGGGTCTGCACGCCCGCAACGGAAAAAAGATTCTGGAACTGAGTGTCGTCAAGACCGACAAAGGCGAGGCCCTTCAAAAACTTCGCCAGCGCCTCGGCGCATCGGCCGTGATATTCCTGGGCGACGACATCACCGATGAAGACGTCTTTGCAAAGCTCGCCGGGCCGGATGTGGGAATCAAAGTCGGTGAAGGCGACACCATCGCCAAATTCCGCGTGAATACGACCGAAGACGCCGCCCGGCTGCTGGCCCGGCTCGCGGAAAAACGGCAAGCCTGGATCGCCGGCTCCAGGGCCGTTCCCATCGAACGCCATTCGATGCTCTCTGACCAGCGCACTTGCGCGCTCATCGGCCCGCAAGGCCGAATCGCCTGGCTCTGCATGCCGCGCATCGATTCCTCGGCTCTGTTCGCGGAAATCCTCGGCCCCGCAGCCGGATATTTCGACATCTGCCCGCTTCCTGCGGGGCGCCCGCGAAACAGCAATACGTCGGCAACACGTTCATCCTTAAAACCGCCTGGGATTCTATCCAGGTGATCGACTACCTGGACTGCTCCGCGGGCCGCCCCTATCAGCGCGCCGGACGCACCGACTTGATCCGCGTCATCGAGGGCAAGGGCCGGGCGAAAATCAGCTTCGCGCCGCGCATCAATTTCGGCACCCTCGAAACCCGCCTCCGCGTCGCGGAGAAAGGATTGGTTGTCGAAGGGATTCTCGATGCGTGCGTGCTGTACGCGCCGGGAGTTCGCTGGTCGATCGTCAAAGAAGGCAAGCACGATACGGCCGTCGCGGAAGTGGAAGTGAAGGGCGACCCGATCGTTCTTGAACTCCGCTACGGCACGGCCAGCTTTGCCCCCGCCCTGACCGCCGAAAGCGATCGCCGGGCGCAGACGGACCGGTTTTGGAGCGTCTGGGCTTCGACGTTGAAACTGCCGGAGTTTCATCGCGATCTGCTTGCGCACGGCGCTGGTGTTGCGGGCCCTTGTCTACGGCCCCACCGGCGCCATCGCCGCGGCCGCGACGACCAGCCTCCCCGAGCATGCCGGCGGCGTGCGCAACTGGGACTACCGCTTCTGCTGGCCACGCGATGCGGCCATGTCGGCGATGGCGCTGACGAAACTCGGCGCCCGGGGCCGGCGATGAAACTGCTCGATGGGTTCATCGGTATTCTCGAAGAATTGCAGCCCAACTCCCTGATCCATCCGGTCTACACGGTGACCGGCGGCCACCTCGGCCCCGAAGGCTCCATCGCCGAGCTTTCCGGATATCGCGGCAGCCGGCCGGTCCGTGTCGGCAACGTCGCCGCACACCAGGTCCAGCTCGACGTGCTCGGCCCCGTCGCCGAGCTGATCGCCATGCAGGCCGAGCGCGGAATGTCCCTCACCCCCGAACACTGGCGAATGGCCGAGTCCATGGTGGGGGCCGTCGCCCAACGCTGGCGCGAGGCCGATCACGGCATCTGGGAAATCCGCGATTCGCGCAAACATCACGTTCATTCCAAGGTCATGTGCTGGCAGACCGTCAACTCCGCCCTGAAAGTGGCTGAGTACATGGGCCACGACCGCCCGGATTGGATAAAACTCCGCCAGGAAATCGCGGACGACGTCCTCGCGCATGGCTGGCACGAAAAGGTTGGCGCGTTCTGTGCCAGCTACGAAAGCCCCGATATCGACGCCGCCGCGCTCTGGGTCGGCCTCAGCGGCCTGCTTCCACCAACCGATCCCCGCTTCGTTTCCACGGTCCAGGCCGTCGAGCGCGAACTGCGCGAAGGCCCGGTCGTCTATCGCTACCGCTACGACGACGGCCTGCCCGGCATCGAAGGGGGATTCAACATCTGCACCACCTGGCTCATCGAATCCTACGCACTTCTGGGGCGTTGGAAGGAAGCCGAAGAGCTTTTCGAAGGGTACGCGGCGCTCGCCGGGCCGACCGGATTGATGGCGGAGGAATATGACCCGCCGAGCAAAATGACGCTGGGAAATTTCCCGCAAGCGTATTCGCATCTGGGCTTGATTAACGCGGCGCTGAGGCTGACTGGGCCGAGGACCCCCAAATAGGGATTTAGCTGCGGAAGGGGGAGAACGTCCCGCGTGGTCCGGCGGAGGAGCAGGCGATTTCCCCGGAATTCCCCATTTGGGTACTCCCACTTTATCTCACGTTATCTCACTTTTCCCCAAATTGGAGACGGAGGGGATATGGGAATGAATTTCAGTCGATTCCCCAATACCCCCCAAAATCTGGGCAGATCGGGCGGCTATCTACGGCGCTTTGTGCCGAGGAACAGTGCTCATATATCCGACATTTCCCATTTGACTTCCCGCCCGCGACCGTCGCGAGCAACGGGGAAGCGTGATACCGCGCCAGCGTACTGCAAACAAGCAAAATCCTGTCCCAGCGACTCGGAATCTTGGCCAAAAACACTGCGCCAATGGCTGTTTCAGCGGCAGAAAACCGATTTGCGGCCTCCCGAGGACAGACCCACCGCGCCCCGGCCCGTCTCCGCCTCGATTTTGCGGGTATCGCGCTCATGGTGAGGCCGGGGTCAGCAGACGCAATCGCTCGATCCGCCTCAGGATCGCCGCGAACAGTGGGCGAGGGATCGCCACCTCGGCCATCTGAAAGACCACCCGGCGGGCGTGATGCACGACCTTGGCCCCAATCTTGATCAGCTTCTCCCGCAACGTGGTCAGCGTCCAATGCTTCACGGCTCCGGGCAGCGCCAACCGCCGCAGGAAATTCCCCAGATTGTACGCCAGGGCGAACAGTTGCAGGCGAACCTGGTTGTCCACGAAGTCGTGGCAGGACAGCTTGGTCCACCGCACCGCATTCTTGCCCTCCTTGATCCACTGCTCCGCCGTGCCCCGGCCATTGTAGAACCAGGTGACGGGTGCAGCGCCTCCGCCGATGTTGGTGACGATGAACCCTACGCGTGGGAACAGTTCATCCCGATGCCATTCGACTTTGGCCACCACCCGGCGGGCCTTATCCCAACTGGCGGCCCGGTAGTGGAAGTCATGGAACAGCACAATCGGCTTCTCCGGCGGACGGCCCACCGGACGCTTCAGCAGATGCTCAATCTCCTGCTCCAACAGCCTGTTTGACTTCAGGCGGATCGCATACTGATAGCCCTCGGTTTCGAGAAACTCGTACAACTCGGGAATGGCGAAGGCCGAATCGCCGCGAAAGAACTTTTTCACCGGCATGGTTCGATAGCGGGCGACCACCGGCTCCAGTACCGACCGCCAATCATCGGCGCTGTGCACGTTGCCGTTGCGAAGCAGTGCCCGTTCCAGGTCTCCATGCTGGTTGAAACAAAACACCGGGTGGTAGCAGGTGCATTCGAAGTAACCGTTGTAGGCCGATCCCTCCTGCTGGCCGTAGGTCTCACTCACCGAACTATCCATGTCCAGAATGATTCGGTCGCTGGGCTTGCGCTGCCGTAACGTGTCGATCCATTGGCCCGACAGGCTGCTCAACACTCTGAGGTTTTCCGGTTGCGTCAGCACGTCGGTCTCAAACCTGCCCATCTGGCTGGTGGAGGCGGCGGTGCGCTGTTTGGCTCTGCCGCCGACCAACTGCCGCATCGTCGGATCAACGGCCAATCGCTCGGCGTCATTGGTATCTTCGTAACCGGCCAGTCGGCTGTAGATGGATTGACGAAGTAGACCCACCAGGGTGTGCTGGGTGTTCTTCCCGGTGCGCCAATCCTGGAGCAGAGTTCCAGCCATGCTCGTCAAGCCCAGCGTTTCATCCAGTTCCCGATAGACCAGCAATCCTGCGTCGCTGGTGACTCTTGAGCCGTGAAATTCGAGCTTCAGACTCACGTCAAAAACCATCCCGAGAGCTTCCGTGCTGCTTGCACCCATTGGGTTCTCCCGACATCATGTCCCGAATGTTGGAAAAAGGGCTATATTCACGCGGCCAAACGACAATTCATTATACGCGGAGTCCAGTGCCATCTGGGAAATCCGGGTATATATAGGTCCAAAGGGTGTACGTTTTGGACCTATTTTTCAAAAATCCCGGAATTTTTCTGTGTGATTGATGAGAATGCAAAGAATCTGACAGGGGCCCGCCAAAAAACGGGGGGCAGCTAGTTTCTATCTAGCTGCGTCCCCGTTTCCCGTTTTTCGGATACTCTCGGCCGTCCCTCTCTTCGGACAGTGTGACCCAGGTTGAGACGCGCAACAGTTTTGTCGATCCACGCGGAACTTCCCAGCGGCCTGCCTCGCAGGAGGCTCGTTTTGATCGCCGACAACTCGCCTTCGTGAAGCGGTTCGTTGACATGCTTGATCCAGTCACGTGGCCGGTCGACAGGCCACGGCGAGAGCATGGATCTTTGTTTCACGTCACCTTGCAGGCGTGCCCAGAGGCTGCCCCATCGCCAGAGTTCCGCACGTTCCACGGCCCCAACCACAACGGGATTGCGCTCGACATATCGGCAGAGTGTCAAAAAATGTTCGTCATCCTGCACGGGGAAACTTTTGAACCGGCCCTGGTAAAGATGCCCGTCTCCAACCGTTTCGTGAGACACGCGCCAACGCATCGCGTGCGTGTGGGCAAGCCACCGGAAGAATTGGCTCACTTCGCCATCCTCCTTTGGCCAGACAACGAAGTGCCAGTGGTTTGACATGATGCAGTAGTCCAGGAGCCGGATGGGAAAATGTTGGTGTGCTTCTTGGAGAACACGCTCGAACGCCGCATAATCGCGGTCATTCCGGAATAATTTCATTCGTCCAACCGAACGGTTGAGCACGTGATAGATCAGACCACCAGGGGCGGCGCGGGCTTGTCTGGGCATGAGCACCAGAATACCGAGAACCTGGTCGCTGGCCAAATCTAGCTGCGTCCCAGTTATCTCCAGCTCCGAAAACGGGGACGCAGCTAGTTAAAAACTAGCTGCGTCCCCGTTGTTTCTCTTGCGGCACTGTCGTGTTCGCGGCCAAGCCGAATTGATTCCACACGCCCCATCGCTATACTCCTGATCCCCACCTCGCATGCCTCAGAACCATGCCGGTGGATGACCGCGTATAAGTCGGCCGACCTTTTCAGCCGCCGCGCATGTTTTGAGACGGGCCCCGAATCGCCCGTAGAAAGTGATCTCTCATGGGCCGCTATACCGGTCCGAAGCTGAAGCTCTCCCGTCGTGTTGGCGTTCCGATTGCCGACGTTCCCAAACACACCGCAAGAGGCGAGCTCGAACTCCCCGGCATGCACGGGTATCGCGGCCGCCGGAACACCGAATACGGCGTTCGCCTCAACGAGAAACAGAAGCTCCGCTATCACTACGGCATGTACGAGAAGCAATTCCGCCGATTTCTGACCATCGCCAAAAAATCCAAGGGCAACACCGCCAACACGCTGATGCAGCTTCTGGAGTGCCGCCTCGACAACGTCCTTCGCCGCCTCGGCGTCGGCCGCACGATCTGGGCCACCCGCCAGATCGTTTCGCACGGACACGTGATCGTCGACGGCCAAAAGACCGACATCGCCAGCTTCCTCGTCAAGGCCGGCCAGACGATCACCTTCAAGGAAGGCATTCACAAAGTTCTTCGCGACAACATGGAGCAGAACGCCGGCCACCAGGTCCCCAACTGGCTGGAATGGAACCCCGCCCAACTCACCGGCACGATCAAGGCCATGCCCGTGATCGAAGACGTTCCCTTCGAAGTGAACCTGAACCTGATCATCGAATTCTATCGCTGATTGAGAAATGCGGCTCACCGCGGTGAGATGTGTTTTCCGATCCCAGAGTCGAAATGAGTACCGATCCGCGATTTCCCCTGCCTCCCGTGCCCGGAGCCGGCGAGCAGCCGATTCATGTGCAGGTGAATTACGCCGGGGAGCCGCCGGAGGTGGCGTTTTATCGCCGGCTCTTCACACTCACCCCGCGGATTTACGTTACCAACGCCCTCATCGCCGCCAACGCCCTGGTCTTCGGCCTGATGGTTCTCACCGGCGGCGGATTTTTCGATCCCACCCCGCAGCAGATGCTTCGCTGGGGCGCCGGCTACGGTCCCCTCACCACCGATCACCAATCCTGGCGGCTCTTCACCGAAATGTTCGTCCATTTCGGAATCATCCACATCGGCATGAACATGTTCGTCCTCTGGCAGGGGGGCCAGATCGTGGAACGGCTCTTTGGCAACTTCACCTATCTGGTGATCTACCTGCTTTCCGGATTAACCGGCAGCTTCGTCAGCCTGCACTTTCATCCGCGAAGCCTTACCGGTGGCGCTTCTGGGGCGGTCTTTGGCGTCTTTGGCGCTCTGCTTGGCTACTTATATGTGCAGCGGGGAGCCGTTCCAGCGCAGATTTTGCGCTCCCTGGGTAATTCGGTGGGGATCTTCGTGGTTTACAACTTCATCTTCGCCGTCATGTCCCGCGAGGTCGATCTTTCCGCCCACGGCGGTGGCCTGGTAGGGGGGTTGATTCTCGGTGGCCTCCTCAGCCGAAAGCTGGATCAGCCCGTAAACCTCTGGCGCACCCTCACCGTTGCCGTCGTCGGAACCGCTATTTTCGTTTTTTTCGCAACCCACCTCCGGCCAATCCCTTACTGAAGCCCCTCATTTTTCCCCAAACCGGCTCTGAACCACGCCTTTTATCTGACGTAGTATGTCTAAGTCGTGTGTTCTTCCGATCTTGCCTGATTTGCGCGTTTTAACGTAAGCGCGTTGTTTAAGTTGCAAATTGTTACGGCCGATGTTCAAATAGCGAAGATGGATAAACAGGTAAAACAATAAAGCCTGTAATACTCTCGCCGATTTTAACAGCTTGCTTCGAGGAAACCATGAAGACCGTATTCACGACTGGAGAGGCCGCAGAGATCTGCAAAGTTTCACAGCAGACCATTATTCGCTGTTTTGACAGTGGTCGTCTGCGTGGGTTCCGGGTGCCCGGCAGCCGGTTCCGTCGCATTCCCCGCGATGCCCTGATCGCCTTTATGAAGGACAACGGCATCCCACCGGATGCCTTGGACAACGGCAAGCTGAAGATCCTGGTTGTGGATGACGATCCGGAGATTGTCGAGCTCTTCGTCGACGTTCTGGAACGCGACGGCCGCTTCGAAGTGAAGACCGCCGCGACGGGCTATGACGCCGGCATCCTCACCCAGGAATTCCTCCCCGACCTGGTCATCCTGGACTACATGCTTCCCGACATCAACGGCAACGTCGTCTGCCAGACCATCCGCAAAAATCCCAACTTCGAGCACATGAAAATCGTCATCGTCTCGGGCGTTGTGAACCAGGATGAGATCAACGACCTGCTCAAGGCCGGGGCCGACGATTTCGTCAAGAAGCCGTTCAACATCGAAAAGCTGATTGAACGGATCGGGGAAATGCTGGGGGCGTGATCGGCGGTTTCCCCGCTGAAACGCTTTAGCTCCCTCTCCCATTGGGTTTCGGGAGAGGGAAAAATGGCGATCATTCCCCAGATGTCCTCGTCCCCGGACCAACTTCCCCCCCGGCGCGTCGAGCTGATCCTGCAGCAGCTTGAGGAGCTTCCCACCCTCCCCGCCGTCGCCGCGCGGGTCATCGAAGCCGTCGCCGACCAGGAATCTTCGGTCCGCGATATCGTCGCTCTCATCAGCAGCGATTCCGCCCTCACCACCCGGATTCTTCAGCTCATCCACCATGCCGACATGGGCGTTCGCCTCGAAGAGGTCACCCTCGAGCGCGCCGTCATCCTCCTCGGTTTCGAGGCGATTCGCAGCGCCGTCCTGGCCGTCTCGGTCTTCGAAACCTTCTCCGCCGCCAGGTCCAATTCATCCCAATTTTCGCGCGAGGAATTCTGGAAGCATTCGCTGGCGACCGCCTGCTGCGCCGAATTGCTCGGCGAAGCGATGGAAAAAACCCAGGGCCGCGGCAACGGATTCCGACCCTCCGAAGCGTTCGTCTGCGGACTAGTTCACGATTTGGGCAAAGTCGCCCTCGATGCGATCCTTCCCAAAAGCTTTGCCCGCGTCGTTGAAGCCGCCGACCTTTTGCGCGGAAACATCGCGGATGTCGAGCGCACGGTCATCGGCCTCGATCACATGGTCGTCGGCAAACGGCTGGCCGAGCGATGGGAACTGCCGCAGATGATCCGCGAGACCATCTGGCTGCACGGCCAGCTTCCCGAAGCGCTGCCCGACTCGGTGAAATTCCCCCGGATGATCAACCTGGTCACCCTCGCCGACCTCATCGTCCGCGAGCAGCATCTTGGCTACAGCGGCAACTACAGCTTCAGCGTCAGCCGGGAACGAATGGGCGAAGCCCTCGGCCTCTCCGTCGCGGCGATCGACGCCGCCGTCGCCGGCCTGGTGGGCCGGATCGAATCGCGCGCCAAGGCGCTTCATCTCGGCCAGGCCAGCACCCAGGAGCTTTATCACCAGGCCCTTTCGCGGGCCAACCAGGAACTCGGCCGCGTCAGCGGACAGCTCGCGGCCAAGAACCGTCGCCTCGCCGTCCGCGCACAATTCTTTGACGCTCTCAGCTCTTTTCAGGGCGAGCTTCGCCCGGATGCATCCCCGCAGATCGTCCTCCGCGGGATCGGCCAGACCGCGGTGGGCGTGCTCGGCGTACGCTGTGTCGCGGCGTTTTCTCTGATGCCCGGCCAGGATTACGCCGAAGTCCTCCTCTTCGACGAAGCCGGCGATATTTTCGAATCCTCCCTCGTCGATTGCCATGCCCGCCCCACGGTTGGAGCCGGCGATGGCCCGGTCCTTCACGCGGGTGACGAATTGGATTGGCTCCTCTCCGCGATTTCGCCGCGACTCGTTGGAGATCAGCGATATTGGACCTGCCTCAGCGCCGAAGGCACGTGCGTCGGCGGCGTGGTCTGGGGCGCACCGGCCGGTGAAAGCCAGCGGCTCAGCCCCCAGGTGCAGGAACTCAACGCCATGGCGGGCGGCTGGGCGCTTGCCTTGCGTACCGCGCAGATTCGCGAAGAAGCCCGCGCTCTTGCCGAGCAACTCGCCGAGGCCAATCGCCGACTCCAGTCCGCTCAAAACGAAATCCTTCATTCCCGAATGATGATCAGCATCGGTGAAATGGCCGCCGGCGCCGCCCATGAGATGAACAATCCCCTGGCGGTAATCAGCGGCAGATCACAGTTGCTGGCCAGCCAATTAGCGGACCCCAAGCACAAAGCGATGGCCCATCTCATCTACGATCAAAGTCATCGCCTCAGCGAAATCATTTCCGAACTGATGGACTTTGCCAAACCGGTGCCCCCCAAATTTGAAGAATCCGACCTGGCAGATTTAGTTGCCCGGGCGCTGCACGATGCCAAGCAGCATACCGATCCTGCCGATAGGACGATTGAGCTGACCATGGGCGATGTCCCGCCGGTGATGGTCGATCCGCGGCAGGTTTCCGCGGCGCTCACAGAGGTCCTCGACAACGCCCTGTCGGCGACCGATCCGAAAAAAGGGCACGTGGCGATTCATGCGGCGTACGACCCTTATTCGTCCCGCGTGGCGCTGACGATCACCGACAACGGCTGTGGAATGGACGAAGAAACGGTGAAACGCGCCTTCGACCCGTTCTTCAGCAATAAGCCCGCCGGCAGACGCCGCGGACTTGGGCTGCCCAAGGCGATGCGCTGGCTCGAATCCAGCGGTGGGACCATGCGGCTTGAAAGCCGCCCGCAGCAGGGAACCAGGACGTTGATCCTGCTTCCAACGGCCAATGGGAAAATGGTGTCCGCGGAAAGCGGACGGTCCGCGAAGTAATGGAGAGCGAATGACGCCAGTCCGACAACCACCCCAAACCGAACATTCCACCTCCCCGCGCGTGCTGGTGGTTGACGACCAGGTCGACATCGTCGAGGTCATTACCGAAATGATCGGCCGCAACATCGATTGCCGCCTCGCCAAGGCCGCCGGGTTCAGCGAAGCCCTGCACATCATCGAAACCCAGCCGGTCGATCTGCTCATCGTCGATCTGAATCTTCCCGACGGGGACGGGAGCGAGCTGCTCGCCACCCTCAAGGCTCGCCAGCCGCTGGCCAGCGCCATCGTCGTCACCGGCGCCCCCACGGTGGATACCGCCATTTCCGCCCTGCGTCACGGCGCCGTCGATTTCATGAGCAAACCGCTCATGCCGGATGATTTCGTCCACCGGGTTCGCTCGGCACTGCACCGCAACGCACAGCGGGTGAAGTCGGAAAACCGCGTCGAGCGGCTCCGCCTGGCCGTCCGCCGGCTCAACGACGCCCGCAGGCTCGTCACCCGCAAGGTCGACCTGCTGTGCAACGATCTGGTCGCCGCCTACGGCGATCTCTCCCGTCAGCTCGATCTCGTCAGGATCGTCGAATCCTTCCGGGGGGTGATCGTCGCCTCCGAAGACCTGGAGCAGATGCTCTGCCATGCGATGGACTGGATCCTCCGCCAGATCGGGTATTCCAACGTCGCCATCTGGCTGGCGGGGCCGGACCCCGATTTTCAGCTCGGCGCTTACATGAAATACACCATTCCCGGCGACCCTGCGCTCACCGAAGCGATGCGGGGCGGGCTGCTCCAGATCATCCGCCGGGACGGCATGATGCACCTGGAGGCCAGCGAAGCGATGAAGGTCATGAGCCCCGCCGAAGCCCAACTGCTGCGCAACCAGACCGTCCTGGGAATTCACTGCACGTACCTGGGCGAATCGCTAGCCAGCATCGTGCTTTTCCGGGAGGGGTCCAAGCCGTTTTCTCCCGAAGATGCCGCCACGCTTCGCGCCATCGCCCCCGTCTTCGCGGTGACGCTGGCGACCATGGTTCGCGGCGAAGATGGCAACGACTATGGCGATGATGAGCAAGACGACGAAAAGTTCGACGGACCCCTCATGGACGGGCCCGACGATTCCTCGCCCCGCCGCAAGAAAAAGGACGACGCCGACTGGTGGAAACGCGGCGAACCGCCCCCGTTTTGACGATCGTTATCCGTTTCAATAGTCAAGAAAAAAGTGCGCCAAATCGGCCTGATTTTTCAGGCCGTTTTATTTTTTTCCGCCAGCGCCTTTTTAACCAATTCTTTCATTGCCCGCGCGCCGACGACCGATATTATTTCCAACGTACGGATGTTCTGCTTTTCTAGGTGATTGGAGAGCCATATTGGTTAAACCTATAATCAACCCTTGGGGATAGCCGCCGGCGAAATGGCACGCCCGCACTTGATGCTCACGCGTCGAGTTTTAAAGATGGGAAGCCTGTCCCGCCGGGTAACAGGAGAACCCTCCTGCTTCGGACAATCACCCACTTACTTTCAGGGTTTGATCAACCGCTCTCACACGATTTAGGCGGATCCGCCGTACTAACTGCAAAACCAGTTCCCTCCCCAAAGCGCGATCTAATGCAGGGGAGCGCTTTCGCACACCTCAGCCCCCAAAAATCAGTCCAAGTTTACGGTTTTTAGCGGCCGTGAGGGCAAAAACCCCGCCCGCCGCCACACCGCTTGTGTCCGCTCCACATCTCCCCTAGTTTATCTACCGATATAGCTGTATAGGCGGCCAGATCGCCCAAAACAGCGAAAAACTGCAACTTTTAGCCCATCCCGGCCATCTATAAGGATACAAATCGCGTTTTTGTGCCGTGAGGCGGTATGGGGAATGATATAATTCAGATTCAAACAAGGATCGCCAATGAAGTGTGGTAAACGCTCGTATGTCGTAATGCTCGCGGCGCTGGGCGGCGCCGCTTTCGCCGCCGCTCCGGCAATCGGCCAGATGCGCGTCAACACCAATGGTCAGGCCATGGACGCCAACCCCCAGGTCGGCAGCGGGGGGTTCAATAACCCTGCAAACACCGTCCAGAGCTGGACGCAGTACAACAATGCCATCGCGACCGGCAACGCCCGCAACGGCTATTCTTTCCGCGGCCCGGAAATTGACGGCGTTAACCTTGGCGTAGGGTACACCGATCCCTTCGCCTTCCGCGGACTTATCCCGGGACAGGGAGTCGACCAGTTCATCGCAAACTCCACTGGCGTCCCCACCATGGCCAACCCAACGGCCTCCTCCGGCAACTATGCCCAGGGCTCTTCGCCTTCGCAGATTTATTACGGCTTGTCGAATCACATCCAGGCCCCGCCCGACACCAGCTTAAACGGAACCGCGGCGACTTCCGGAACCCCCGGATTCACGCTTCAGCAGCCCCTCGCCCAGTCCCCTCAGGACGTGCGTCTGGGCACCATCGACTTCAGTGGACAGACCCAGGTTCTACCCAAGCCCGATCAGATCGTCGTTCCGGGCCCTGTGGATTCCAGCGTAAATCCCTCCGAAAGCGCTCAGCAGTTGCTCTCCGGCTCCGCCCTTTGGGGAACCGTCCAGCTCAACACCGACAACTCCCAACTCACGCAAAACAGCGGTCAAAACCTTTACAATCCCAACAACAGCCAGGCAAACCAGCAATCCTCCGTCTTCGGTCCCAACCAGACGCAGGGAAGTTCCACCTCCGTCGGACCCATGCCGGTCCAGGCGCGCATTCGTCAGATTCGCCAGGAACTCACGCTGCAGAATCCAATCCCCTCCGCCGCCAACTCCGCACAAAGTGGCACAACTGGCAGCATTGCAAATGGCTCCGGAGCCTCCCTGCTTCAGCCGTTGCAGCCCGGCAGCCAAACCTCGAGCTTCAATCAGCCGCTTACCGATGTGAACTCAAATAACTCGCAGTTGCAGTCCTCCAGTCTCACCCCCGCGGCCGGGGACGTTTCCACCGATCAGTCGAATCGCACGTATTTGCCCAGCGACGCGAGCCTCCCACCCCCCACGCAGCAGAGCGCCTTGTACGCCAAGCTGCGTCAAAACATGGAGGATTATGACAGCTCGCATTCCATGACCGACGAACAGGCCAACCGCAAGTTCCAGGAGATTCGCCGCCTTCAGCAATTGGCGCAAACCAACGCCGAGAGCGGCGCCGATGTTCTCGCCGGAAAGACAGCCGCCCCCACGCAGTTGCCGGGTGGTCTGCCCAGCGGTATTCCAAGTCCCGATCAAAACAACGCCAACGGCGGATCGCCACAGGAAGCCGTACCAAGCCAGGCTGAACCCAATAGAGCCGCTCCCGATTTCAGCAAGCTCCCGACCAATCTTGGCGGGCCGGCGCCCCTGACTGCCCCGCCCGCCTCCCCGGCCCCCATTCCAATCGACAGCTATGCCAACGGAATCAGGTCCAAGGGTTTGGCCGACCTGATCGGCACCGCCGAGCAAAACGTCCAGAGCCAGCGCTACGACAAAGCCATTACCAATTACAACGAGGCCATCGACGCCGCCCCCAACAATCCACTGATTCTCATGGCCCGCGCCACCGCGGAGCTTGGCGGCGGCTATTACGCCCAGGCCAACGCCGACATTCACGTCGCCGTCGCTCAGGACCCCGCCGTTCTCCTCGGACAGTACGACCTTCAGAAGCATCTCGGCGCCGATCGCCTCAAATCTCTGATTACCGATTTGAAGCAGATTTCCCAGGATGCCCCCGACGACACCCTCCACTCGTTCCTGCTAACCTACGTCTATTACAATTCCCACCATCTCGGACAAGCCGCCCAGTGGCTCGAAAACTCCGACAAGCGATCCGGCGGCCAGGATTCCGCGATCGTCCAGATGAAACGCTATTGGAATTTCAGCGAAGCCCCGGCGCCGTCACCGTCACACAAATAGCACCCGCGATCAAATAAAAATCTGATTTCCGCATCCCGCGCGTGTAGCCGGCGGGCTTGCTCGCCGTGAGCGTCGCCGAACGGCTCGCCGTGTCTCCGCATTCCCCTCAACTCTCTCCCCGCTCGGCGCATAAAAAGGCCCCGGACGGGGGGATCCGGGGCGTAACTCCCTTTAGGAAGGGAGGTCGTCCAAGGGGGTGCTTGGACGGTTGAGGATTGTAAATCGTTTGGGACCCCTTCCCCCAAACGCTCTTTTCTTTTCCAACCGCATCGGCGGCTCAACGCCCGATACGCTCTTAAGATATTAACGGTATCCGACCAAAAAGCAAGGGCGAATTTGCACCGCTTCATATCGGATTTTGCGACCAACGTCTAAGCGCAGTTCAAAAAACAACTTACGCGCCACATATACCGGTGCAAAAGATGTGGAAATCATCACCTGCCTTCAGGCAGATTGGCCGAGCGCCGCCCGCCGCGCGGAAATAACTCTTAAGATCGATCCTCCCATACCCATTCGCCGGTGCATTCGCCCCCGTAGCCAGATAAACCACACGGTTTGCCGGCTCAAACACCATCGACTCAATCGTCATGCTTCCCCCCTCCCCCTGAACAACACCACCAAGCATCCTCTCCAGGTGCGGCAAATCAATATGCCCCATCTCCGGCCCCGATTCCGCATGGAGCGAGTCATACCGCCAGCAAAATCCCGGCGTCGCCGTATCGAGCCCGCGCTGATGGTTGGTGCTGATCAGCGCCGCGTCTGCCTGGCCCCATCGCACCGTCACCGCTTCCGGCCGAATCTCCGCCACCGCGCGATTGCCGGCGGCGTCCATCAGCATCAGATTATTCGCCGTCTGCCGCGGCTCGCGATTGAGCAGATCGATTGCCTCCTTCACTGTCCGGCACCGCTCCAATATCTCCCGATAAAGCAGCGTATATGGCATCGCCATCGGCGGCCGAAACCCGCGCGGCACTTCCATGTTCGCCAGGCACAGCCCATATTCATTCATCCCCGAAACCGCCCCGATCATCCCCGGCCATCCAATCGTCGCGAACTGATACTTCCTCCTCGGGTGATAAACGATCAAAACCGAATTCTTATCCAGCACATTCAGGGAATCGAAGTCCAGGTTCCGCCCAAACCGCGCCACCCCGTCCGGCGACGCCGACGCCGGCAATGAAATCGTCGAGCACCCCGCCACCGGCATCAGATCGAGGAAACACTGCGCGAGGACCGCGTCATAGACATTTAGCCCCGACCCCTGCGCCAAACCCTCAATTTCCGCCCGGTCATCGGGCGGCATAAAAATCTCGAAGCTTGCCGCCGCCAGCCTTGCCTGCACCAGGCTCTGGCCCTGGAGCTCAACCAGCAGATACTTGTCGTGAAGCTCGCCGATCTGCGATCGAAATCGCGTCCCGTGCTCGCTGCCGATCTCAGCAGGCGTCCCCTGGAATTCGGCAATTGGGATCGAGGGACGTGCGTCCAACCGCTGCGGCGCCGAGACCACGGCAACCGGCGCCGATGCGCACCCGGAAAGGACCGCCCCGGCAATAAGAAAAGCCCCGGCCAGAACCAACTTCATAAAGAACTATATACCAGAAAAATCAGCATTTTTGAGGCAAAACAAAAACCGCCGGGCAGTGCCCGGCGGTTGAATTGATCGTTGAATTTCAAATCTCTCAGGAATTTCAAATCTTCTGGTGGGCCAAACTCAACCGCTTCTTTGAGGCAACTCCAAGGCCAAACAAACCCAGCAGCACGCAACCACCCATGCTTGTGCTCGGAAGCGGCGCCGGAACTGACCCGAAGGTCGGCATCACGACCAGCGCTTGATCCTGGCCTTGTACATTGTACGGAAGCGGACCATTCGGATCGGCCACCAGCGCCATGACGTTGTACGCGTCAAGACCGCCGACAGTGGCCAATTGAGTATCCAAGGCCGCCAATTCGTCACCCTCAAGGGTGGTCGCGCCGCCGTCACCTAAACCGATTGAGTTCGGTGGCGTAAAGAGTACCGTCCACACCGCACCCTGAAATGCCGCCGCCTCCTGATCGGCACTGTAGGTTATCGTGGCGGTGGTGCTTCCCCCATAAAATTCGCTATACAGGGTATCGATGGCGGTTACCATCGAAACCGTGCCAGTGCCATAGTTGTAAGTGCCTTGCAGGGCGGCAGCATTGCCAAGGGAAGTCAAATCGTATTGGTAGGTGCCGCCGATCCCAATATCATGACTGATATCGACGCAGTACGTGTTGAAGTTGGAGCCGACTGCGAAAACCGAGCTATTGCTCGTCGCAACCACGTTCCAATTCAACAGGCCGGCATAAAAACCGCCACCGCCATTCAGAGTGGCAGAACTTAATGACGGCGACACGCCTGTCAGGTTAGCGGCTACATAAGTATCCGCCCGGCTCGAAGACGCCATGGCCCCCAAAATCCCCAACATTGCCACTGCTGCAAGCTTGCGAAACATTTTCTTCCCTTCCTTCTGAAATCCAACGATTCTGCCGTTGGCGTTATAATGGTCTGGCTATTCCTATGTACAAATGGGAGCCCGATTTCTGGAGTATAATTTGATCTTGTGTCCGGTTCAATAGAAAATTGCGAATTGCGACCACTTTTATCGGACGGCAATTTGGGTAAACCTACTGGCGTGTTCTGTTAATCTTTCTTAATGCCCTTGAAGGCACGGCCATGCCCCTTAAACTCTGGAAATCTTGGAGCAATAACAAACTATGAGCCGGACGGCGCTGCGGACAACGACTCCCCTGGGTACATCCGCCAGGCCGGAAAAGGCGGCGCCTGCCCCGCCCCTGGCGACCGCTACCCCCGCCGAACTCGTTGCCGCCGGCGACGTCCTCATCGAAGCCCGCGGCCTCAGCGTCTTCTACGGGGCTCATCCGGCCATTAAATCCGCCTCCATGGCCATGCCCCGCAACCGCGTCATCGCCATGATCGGACCCAGCGGATGCGGAAAAAGCACCTTCCTGCGCTCCATCAACCGCCTCAACGACCTGATCCCCGGCTGCCGGGTCGAAGGCCAGCTCCTCATCTCCGGCCAGGATGTCTACGAGCCCAAGGTCGACCTCGTCGCCCTTCGCCAGCAGGTCGGCCTTGTCTTCCAGAAGCCCAACCCCTTCCCCAAATCGATCTTCGATAACATCGCCTACGGCCCCCGGCTCCAGGGCATCCATCGCCGCTCCGAGCTCGATGCCATCGTGCAGGATTGCCTCCAGAAAGCCGCACTCTGGGACGAGGTGAAGGACCGCCTCAAGACCAGCGCATTGGGAATGTCTGGCGGGCAGCAGCAGCGGCTCTGCATCGCCCGCGCCCTGGCGACTCGCCCAACCGTGCTTCTCATGGACGAGCCGTGCAGCGCGTTGGATCCGATTGCTTCAACGAAGATCGAGGACCTGATCACTGCTCTCAGCGACAAGTACACAATTGTGATCGTCACCCACAACATGCAGCAGGCGGCAAGAGTGAGCGATTTTACGGCTTTTTTCTATATGGGGTCGCTCGTCGAGTATAATGCCACATCGGCTATGTTCACGAACCCGCTCCGCAAGCAGACTGAGGATTACATTACCGGCCGGTTCGGCTGATCGCCCTCAATCCTCGCCCGGCGTCTCGGATAGCCGATAGTATTCCAATGTCGCATCATCTGGCCGATCTTCTGGAGAGCCTCAGGACGCAGGTCGCGCGAATGACCGCGCTGGTGCTCCAGTCGGTGGAGCACTCGTGCGAGGCCCTCTTCACCGCGGATGCCAAGCTCGCCCAGACCACGATCAGTCTCGACCAGCGTATCGACGAAGAGGAAGTGCGGGTGGAAAAGAGCGCCATCGACCTCCTCGCCCTGCAGCAGCCGGCGGCCGTCGATCTGCGGACCGTGACCACGATCATCAAGGTCAATGCGGATTTTGAGCGGATTGCCGACTGCGCGGTGAATATTGCCCAGCGGGTGCTGCCGCTTTCACAGCTACCGGATTATGAGCCGCCGCCGGATCTGAAATTGATGGCCAATTCGGTGCTGACAACTTTGCGCGACACGATCAAGGCGTTTAATCTCCAGGATGAAGCCCTGGCCCGCCATGTTCTGAAGAGCGACGACGTGGTGGATGCGCTCTATCACCAGATCGTTCAGGACATGATCTGCCTGATGGAAAGCGACGGGCAGAAGGCGAACACCGAGCTCGGGAACATCATGATCGCGAAGAACCTGGAGCGGATTGCGGATCACTGCACGAACATTGCCGAGGATGTAGTTTACATCCATACGGGGCATATCATTCGGCATTTGCATACGGCGTGAGGGGTGCTCTCGAATATTTTTTCTGGTCGTTCCCATTAAATACAAAATTGGACAGTCGGCAACAAACTGGGCGGGATGGGGGGATTGGGATAGCGGTTCATTGTGCGTGTGATCCGTTTCATCTAAATGCCCAGGACATAGCACGTGAAAAAAGGTTTCTCCCGGTAGGTTCCTTCGACTTTTCTTTCTCCGCGCACCGCCGGCATGATCTTTCGAATCTCCCCAGCGGTATAGCCCTGGGCATTTCAAAGAATTCCCGTGAAAAGGCAGTACCAAAGCGAAACTCTTTTCCGTCTGCCATTATTGCGGTGAACTGTGTCCAGCTCATGGATGTTTCGCCCCGGATTTCGCTCATTCGCGGCAGAGGAATCGCGAATGGGCTTTCGGACAATTCCTTGATGTCGTATGGGCTTACGCTGTTCCCGTGAGTAACAAATGATTCGACAATCGCCTGGTATCCCATCATCGGATGTGACGACGCACGCGTCTCGTCAAAGCGGCGCAGCGCCAATTCCACTCGCTTTGACGCGCTTTCGACAACCACGCACGGAAGATGCGTGCCGTCCTTGAGAGTTGCCGCCACGCGGTATCGCTCGCTATTTGGCCCCACAGCCGGCAATGGTTCGACGTGCTCTCTTGCGAATTTCAATATGTCTTCGTCATGCATATCAAGTTTGGCCAAAACCAGCGCCAATTCTCCGTTGGCGGATTATAATCGCAATTAGGAGTGCACCATGGCAACACCCGGCCAGACAACTGACACGTCTATAACCCTGCATCTTTCGGAACGGGCTCGCGCCAAGCTCGCCGAGCAAGCCAAAAGCTCCGGGCAGGATATCTCCGCCGTTGCGTCGGAACTCATCGAACAGGCTGTCACCCGTCCCAGC
Source organism: uncultured Phycisphaerales bacterium (assembly GCA_963755915.1). Taxonomy (GTDB): domain Bacteria; phylum Planctomycetota; class Phycisphaerae; order Tepidisphaerales; family Tepidisphaeraceae; genus PALSA-1353. The sequence goes on along the minus strand of CAVWLP010000003.1, from coordinate 1,111,072 downwards.
ATCGAGGAGATTATGGCGCCGGTGCGAAAGCAATTCATAGACAGCGGCATGACCGATGAGCAGCTCGACGATCTCCTGCATCGTGAACTGAATGCGCAGCGGCGCGAAAAGAAAGCGAAATCGGCGTGACCGCCTCGCGGGGTGCCCCAGCGACGACCACCTGTTCAATCTCGCAATCCATGGCCGGGCAAATTTTCCGGCGCGTTCACACTTTCACACTTTTCACTCATCCACACTCTGCGCCACTTCCGTTCCCGCGCTGGGCCCGCGAACCACCACGCGATCGCCCGCGGTCAGGCCGCCGATGATTTGGTCATTCACTCCATCGCAAATCCCCACGAGCACGGCTCGATCCTGCACATGCCCATCCTTGCCGACAACAGTCACAAATGCCCCCTGCCCCCGCTTCTCGACGGCCCGGTTGGGAACCAGGAGCGCATCGGCCGTCGTCTGCTGAATAATTCGCGCCGTCGCCGTCATGGGCGGCTTGAGCAGCGACTTATCTCCTCCCGTCAACTCAATCTTCACCCCAAAACTCGCGGCATTATTGCTAACCGTTCCCGTCGGCGCCACCGCCACTACCGTGCCGGCAAAACTCTTCCCCGGATAGGTATCGGCAACAATTTCGGCCGGCATCCCCACATGAACCCAGCCGATCTTCTTCTCGCCGATCGCGACGCACACAAAAATCCGTGACAGATCGGAAATGGTCATCACCGGCTGGCGCGAATACTCGCCGCCCGATTGCTCGATCCAGGAATTGAGGGTTGTCTTCAGATCGGAGATCACCCCATCCATCGGCGCTGAGATCGTCGTTGCCGCGAGCCGATCGTCCGCCTGCTTCACCGCGACTTCGTCCTTCCTGACCTCTTCTTCAACCGCCTCGATATCCATTGCCTTTTCGGTCTTGAGCATAACGCTGCGGTCTTTCAATTCCTGCTTATCCAGCTCGGCATTGCGAAATTCGGTGGCCGCCTGCGACGCCTCGGTCTGGGCCGTCTCATACTCTTCCTGGGACGAAAGCGATTGCGACAGCAGCGTGTTTTGCCGGTCGGCTTTGTTCTGCGTGTTGGTCGCCTTCACGCGCAGCGAGGCGATGTTGTCGTCCGCCTGCTGAATGGAGATGGCCATGTCATCTTCCGCGAGCTTGGCAGATTGCTCCGTCTCCTCCAGCTTGTGCGTCGCCTGGGAGAGCGCCATCCTCGCCTGATCGAGTGCGCCCTGCTCCTGGCTCGGATCGAGTTGGCAGACCACCTGCCCTTTTTTCACGCCATCACCCAGGGCAAACGGAAGCCTGACGACTTCCCCGCTGGCGAGGCAATTCACGACCTGCTCACAATTGCCGCAAACGGTTCCGCTGGCGGAAATAACCTGGGAAATATCGCCGCGCCGCGCAACAACAGCCGTATCCCCCTTGGCAAGCGGAATTGCAGATCGTCCGCGCAGAAGTACGCGCTCAGAGTGAGCCCGATCGCGGCGATTGTCCCCGGAATCACCCAGATTCGCTTCATTCCGCTGTCTCCTTGCGCAATCGGTATACCTATTTCTTCGGTATTTCAAGAGGCAAACATTGAAACGATGCACCGAAAGCGGCCGCGAATTTTCGTTTGATACTCGGACTCACAGGCCCCACGCGCCCCCGACTAAGACTTAACCGCCTTGTACCCGTCGATCAATAAATCCAGCTTCCCCGTCTCCGGCGAGATCATCAACCCATGCACGGGAATATCCTTCGGCAGCAGCGGGTGATTTCGAATGACATCGACGCTGCGTCGAACGCCGTCTTCCGGGGAATTGAAGCCGCGCAACCACTCCGGGAGATTGATGCCGGAATGTTCGAGCGTCTTGATGATGCTCGGCTCAATGCCGCGTGCCAGCACCTTCTGCATGACGCGCTCGCAACTTAGGCCGGTCATGCCGCAGTTAAAATGCCCAACCACGGCCACTTCCGCGGCCGTCAGCTCATACACTGCCACCAGCACGCTGCGCATGACGCTGCCGAACGGGTGGGAAACGATCGCCCCGGCGTTTTTGATGATCTTGGCGTCGCCGTTCTTCAGATTCATCGCTCGCGGCAAAAGCTCGACAAGCCGGGTGTCCATGCAGGTCAGCACCACGAGCTTTTTGTCCGGAAAGACATCCGTGCGAAATGGCTCGTACTCGCGGCGTTCAACGAATAGCCGGTTGTGTTCCTGGATGTCAGAGAGGATGGACATTTCCGCAAGTGGTAACAATGCGCGGCGCGGGACGCAACTAAGCTCGCGCCTCAACCCCCTCCCCTGCCCTCCCCCGGATTACCGGGGGCGGGGGTAAGAGAGCGATTATCGGAGTTGATGGAGATTGGATTATCAGACGCAGAAAATTCAGATGCCACAACTAATGGTGGAAGGGGTTCTGGTCCGATCCGACCGCTGGAAATTTTAACGGATGGTTCACGCACGGACGTGATCGCCGCGGAAGGAGCCAGAGTATGAGTTGCACGGTTGCACTTGCCGAGGATTTGCTGGAGCGGGCGCGCTCGCCGGTCGCATCGCGAAGGGTTTTCAAGCGCGAGTTGCCGGGTCCGAGCTTGTTTGATCTTCCGTCGCAGACAGCGCGGAGATGGGCCACCGACATTCCCATTCGCAACGACGAAGACGCGGAGCGCTGGGACGGATTGTCGTGACGTCCGATTGACGTTGCGGCGTTTTGCCGCGCGCGTTTATCGGACGCATTCACGTCCCCGAAAAAATCATCCCCGCGCCCTGCGCTGACCGAATCTGAACGTGGCGGAACAGGAAAGGAATCAGAATGCACGTTACAGGTAAAAATAGAATTTATGTTGCTCTCGCGGTTGCAGCGATCGCCTGCGGAGTGGACATCGCCCGCGCCGACGACTCGCAGAACAACCAGCAGCTTCAGCAGAAGGTCGATCAGCTTGAGGCCAAGGTGCAGGCGCTGGAAAACCAGCAGCAGAACAACGACTCGAACACGATGCAGGCGATCCAATCCAACGCCGACCAGAACAGCAAATTCATGTCGAGCGATGTCGGCAACATCGCCGCGGGATATGACCCCAACATCGGGTTCTATCTCTCCAGCGACGACGGCAATTTCATGCTCAATCCCTGGCTGCTCGGACAGTTTCGCGGAGACATCAACGACCGCCAGGGCGTCCGCGAATTCAGCAACGGCGACACCGGCGGCGGAACCGCCCATCCCGTGCTCGGAAGCCACGAGACCGACGGCTTTGAAGTCCACAATCTCATGATCGGCCTCGATGGACACATCGGCGGCCCCAACCTCCAGTATTACGTCATGATCGACGTCCCCTCCAGCGGCGGGGGCGTCACTCTCCAGGACGCCTATGCCACCTATCGCTTCAACAACGATTGCCCCTGGATCGTCAAGGCCGGGCAATACGTCGATCCGATCTGGCACGAGTCAAACGTCGACGACGCCCACCAGGCGATGGTCGATCGCTCCCTCGCCGGCGCGATTCTGGGCGGCAACAATGGGCTCAACAACATCGCCGAGCGGGTGCAGGGCGTGGCGCTGCAGTATCAGAACCAGTGCATGCACGATGAAGTCGATCTGACCGACGGGAAAAACACCGCCAATACGCCGTTCTATGATGTGCCGGCCGTCACGGGATTTCCGGCGCAGAATTTCGGCATCGGCGGGCGAGTGGATTACAAGATCAAGGGGAACCAGACGGCGTGGGACGCCTACAACTCGTTCTCCTCCCTCAACGCGAAGACCGATGCGGCTTTCGTCGGCGGTGGTTTCGAGTGGGCCGAAGCGTCGAACCTCGACAACATTTATCTCACCCTCGACGGTTCATACATCTCTCGCTGCGGTTTGAGCCTCTACGGCGCATTTCTGCTGGATTACAACGATTGGTCGGACAACAACGACTCGACGTCCATCCTGGAGCGCGACGTAGCCGGCAGTTATCCGAACTACGGGTTCATCATTCAGGCGGCGTACAAAATCAGGCCCCAGGTGGAAGTGTTTGGGCGTTACGACGTGGCCGTGCTCGACAGCCGATACGCCGACATCCTGGCGTTTGGGAACAAGAAACCCGGGGGCAACGCCGGCGCTACCAACAACAACAACGAGTTCACCGCCGGCGTGAATTATTACATCTACGGCTACAACGCCAAGATTTCAGGCGACATCAGTTTCCTGCCCAGCGGGTCGACCGTCGACGCGCCCGGCCTGGGCATCCTGGCGAATCAGAACCACACGGAATGGGTCGGTCGGGTGCAATTCCAGTTGGCGATCTGACGAATCTCCTTACGGCGCGCCTGGCGCGATCGAACCAGAATGCTGCGAAAGATCCTCCTCGCCGCCGGTCTGATTTTCGCATCGATCGGATCAACCGCGCGGGGGGCGGAGCCGACCTCGCGGCCGTCGGATGCGGCGCTGCGGCAGAAAATCGCCGACCTTGACGCGCGGATCGATCGCCTCCAGTCCCAGTCCGCCGCCCGGCAAAGCGCCGTGATGAATCAAATCCAGGACGACGCCGACGCCCATTCCAAATTCATCTCCGACGTACCATTCTTCAGCGGCTACGACCCTGATGTCGGTTTCATCATCCAAAGCGACGACGGAAATTTCTCCGCCCACCCCGGCATCCTGATGCAGTTCCGCAACGTCACCGACTACCGCACCCGCATCCCCACCGGCGACGGCGGAGTCACCGGCAAGCAGGGCGACGACACCCAAAACGGTTTTGAGATGACCCGGTTTCGTCTGACCTTGGACGGAAATCTCTTTTCCCAGTTGCTGACTTACTACATCCAGCTTGCCGACGACGCGAGCATGAGGCAGTTGACCCTCCTCGACGCCTACGCGATGTATCGCGTGGGGCTGCAATCGCCGCTGGCGATCAAAGTCGGGCAGTTTAAGGATCCGGTCTGGCACGAACAGAACCTGTTGCCGAGCCAACTGATGGCCGCCGATCGGTCGCTGGCAAGCGCGCTGGTGGGTGGGGGCGAGCTGGATCGCGTGCAGGGGGCGGCGATTATTTACGATCAGGACCGCTTGCGCGGGCAGTTGGCGGTGCACGATGGGTACGATGGATTGAACCAGCCGTTTTACAGTTCGAGTGGTCTGGGATCGGCCGTGTCGGCGTCGGCGGGGCTTCAGCCGACCAACTGGGGGGCCAGCGGGCGGGTTGAATATCTTGCCATTGGCGACCGCGAACCGTCGTTCAATCCATTTTCGGAGTACGACCATTTCACCGCCCGCGGCGACAGCCAGGATATTTTGGTCCCTGGCGCCGGAGTCGATTACTCCGAATCCGGCGCCAACAATATCCTCTTCCACACCGTCGATGCCCAATTCTCCACCGCCAGCGGGTGGTCAATCTATGGCGCATACCTGGGCGTCTATCGCGAAATCAAAACCAATCGCGGCGTGGCGCCCGGGAGCTATTACGACAACGGCGTCATGGTCCAGGTCGCGTATATGCTGACGCCTTACATTGAGCCCTTCTTCCGCTACGACTACACCCACCTCGACGGCAAAGCGATTCCCGGCGTCGTGCAGGACAATCTCAACGAGATCACCATCGGGGCCAATTACTACTTCATGGCCAAGGAAGCCAAATTCACCCTCGACGGCACATGGCTGCCCAATGGCTGCCCGACAGACGTGAACTACCTCGATATCCTCCAGGACAACGGGCGCAACGAGTTCCTTCTGCGGGCGCAATTTCAGTTGTCGCTTTGAAGAGAGAGAGCTATTCAGGCGTCGAGAGTATTCACGCGTCGGGCGTCGTCTGCCGGCGTTCCATCTGCCGGAGCACGCCCAGAAGTCCGTGCATGTGCAGCGGCTTCAAGAAGACGTGAACGTGGGAGGGGGCTGCCTTTCGGCGCAGATCTCGCAGCGACACATCACCGGTATCGCTGAAGACCGCTACCTGATCGGGGCGCTGCGATTCAGGCAGATCCTCAAGCGAATCTAACAATTCCCGATTGTTGCTGTTGCTGATATCGACGACCAGAAGGTCGGTGTGGTCGGAGGCGATCAATTGCATCGCATGATCGGGCGAAGCCGCGCGTGCCACATCATGGCCAAGCTCCCCAAGCAGCCTGCGCGTTGGGGTGTCGTAAGTCGGAGGGGGTTCGCTGGCAGGTAGAACGACCGCTCGAAATGCGGCCCGCATTTGCGCTGTCATATTTGCCTTCCCGGTACGTCCTGGTCCCCCCACTCTATCCCTTCGTCCTCAATTGAACAAACCCTCGAACAGAACTAACCAAATCTTAATAAAATATGCGACAAGTTGTCACGCCGGTCGTTCGCGACCGATTCGCGAGAAGGGGGCATATCCCTGGCAAAGGGCCAGGGAATCGGCCGGAGTGTACTGCGGGTGATCGCGCATGGCCCTTAACAAACGCTCAATCCCCAGCGCCCGCCAGCGGCGGAACCTGATCGCGTCGGCGTCAACGATGATCGGACGCGGGCCGAGTTTTGGGTCCTCCTGAACGATCCAATTGCTCGCCTTCGCGTCGAAATGCGAAAGACCAAGGTCGTCGATCTGCCGAAGTATTTTGCCCGTCCGGCGAAAAAGCATGTCGCGCTGAGTGGGATTCATCGCGTCCAGGTCCGCGTGGGCCAGGACCGGCCCCTCAACCCGTTCCAGCACGATCACGCTGTCGGTGATGTACCCCATCACCCGCTTCTGCATCACCGCCAGGGGCCACGCCGTGGGAAGATCGCGCACGATCAGCGTCCACGCCTTGTACCACGCCCGCCACGCCCGGCTGCCCCGGCCGATCTCATTCAGATAGCGATACCAATATCTCTTGAATGGCCGCTTCAGGATCACCGAAATTGATTTTTCGCCAAGCTGTATCTGCCCCGAAAGGACTTCCCCGCTGGGGCCGCGCTTGATCGCCTCGAATTCGCCGGCTTCGATTTTCTGCAGAAGCTGCGGCCACGATCTCTCCCAGTCTTCCCGTTTGAACTGAAGTTCGCTGACCGGCGCCCAGCGGCGCGGATATTTATATCTCTTGAAGAAGTGCCCGCGCCAGGCGCCGAAACTCAATTTTCCGAAATATTCATTTTCGCCATGCGTGCGCTGGAGGAATTTCCGCCACTGCGGGTCGCTGAGGGGATTGCGCAACGGCATCGGTCCGCCCGGGCCAAGCTCGTTCCAGGCGCGCCAAAGGTCGGTCCGCGTCGCCAATCCGCGAACGCTGTGCGCCAGCTTCATCACGTTTTTGAGACGCAGGCCGCCGAATCGAACCGCATATCCGTCGAGCAAAAAGACTTCCCCATCCTGAAGCAGCATGTTTCCCAGGTGGAGATCGTCGTGTCCGAGCCGGGCTTCGCCGAGACTGCGCACAGCCCGATGATTTTGTCGCCAAGCTCCACCCGATTGGGGATCGGATCCCCCTGCATCGCAAGATCGGTGACATATTGATCGAGCTGCACCGCCGGCTCGATCGCCTCAAGAATCACCGCGTCTCCCAAGTCGCCGCGCAACTGGAATCCCGAAAGTTGCGCCACCGCGCGCGGCGCGTTGATGCCGGCGCGTTGCAGCGCCTGGAGCCGCACGAATTCCCGCAGCGCCGGACTGCCGCGAACCAGCCGCTTCAGCGCCGATCCCCGGCGCGGATAATATTTCAGGTAATACCCCCGCCCCTCGAATTCGAACCGCCAGATCTGCCGGTAGCCGCGGTCCCTGACGAGCGTGCCGATCCGCGGCAGATCGCGCAAAAGTTTTTCCAGCGACTCGGGGGACACGTTGGATGGGTTTATAAGCGGGGTGGTCAAATTTGTCTCGACGTTACGACTCGGTGGGCACCTGCGCCGCTGCGATCTGCAAGCCTTCGGCGATTTGAGGCAGAATCCCCTGCTTGATGTAAATCGGCCGGATGAACTCGCGAATCCTCGGCAGTTTCGCCCAGTAATGCACCGTCGCCGCGATGCAAACCGCCGACATGATCAGCAGCGTGCGCGACGCCCCGACGAACGGATCGACCGCCAGGTGCGACGCCAGTCCTCCCGCGATCAAAACCCCGAACGGCGTCATCCCCATGAACGACATCGCGAAGAGGCTCATCACCCTTCCCCGTTTGTCGTCGTCGACGATCGTCTGCAGAATCGTATTCGAAGCGGCGAAATTGGTGATCATTCCCCACCCGCAAAACGGCAGAATCAGCAGTGAAATCGCCAGGTGGGGCGAGAACGCAAAGCACGCGATTCCCAGCGCAAACAGGAGCGACGAAAGGGCGATGATCCGCCCCAGCCCCAGCACCGTCTTGCGCAGCGCCAGGCGAATCGCCCCAAAGAGCGCCCCCAGCCCCGAAGCGGCGCTGAGAAACCCGTAAACCAGGTCCCCACGCGCCGTTCCGCCAAAGCGCAGGCCAAACAGCGGCATCAGCACCATCATGGCGGGGACGCCGGAGAGGCTGAATATGGCCATGAGCATCAACAGCTCCCGCGCCGGAGGAAAATGGGCGACATAGCGGAAACCTTCGCGCAATTCACGCAGCACCGTTTGCCGCTGCTTGCGCGGACGTGGCACGATGTGCATTGCCAGCAGGGCGGCGATCACCGCCAGGTAACTGAAGCCGTCGAACAGAAAGCAGTATCCCATCCCCACCCAGTGGATTAGCAGCCCCGCGCACGCCGGCCCGATCAGCCGCGCGCCATGGACCATCGTCGAATTCAGCGCAATTGCATTGGCCAGATCACCCCGATCGGTGACCATTTCCACCAGAAACGCCTGCCGGCCGGGGATATCGATCGCGTTGATCAGCCCCTGAAAAAGCGCCAGCCCGACTGCCCAGTAAACATTGATATTGCCGGTAAGCGACAGCCCCGCCAGCACAAACGATTGCACCATCGACAATATTTGTGTTGCCACAATCAGCTTCTGGCGATTGAGCCGATCGACCCACACTCCGCCGATGGGGCCCAGCACGAACAGCGGAATCTGCGACGCGAAGAGGACGATGCTGATGTAGATCGCCTTCTGCCGCGGATCGCTGGTAAGGGTGCTCGCCAGCCAGCCCATCGCGGTGTTGGTGAGAAACGTCCCGATGACGGAGATGAGCTGCCCACCGAAGAACAGGCGGTAATTGGGATGGCGAAGGGCGCGGAATCCCTGCCAGAAGGAGACCGGCTCCGCACCGCTCGTTGATGATTTTTCAGATGAAATCTTTGCCACCGAAGATCGACGCCAGCGCCCGCCGATCATAGTGGAAAGATGTCAGCCCCGCGACTTGCGAATTACGCCCGGGAGATTTCGCCCTACAACTCAGGCTCGCAATACGCTTCCAGCTCCGACAGGAATTCATACAGAGCAGTCGCAGAATTATGCGCCGGATCGTCCGACTGATGCAGCAGCGCGATATTCTCCCTCATCGCCGCCAAAGCGAGCTGCTGCAGCGCCGGTTTGTACGGGCTCTTTCGAAGCCAATCGTGATACCGCCCACGAAAGTAGGCGTAGCCATCGGGATGTTCCAGGAACCAGTCCCACAGATCGCGCGGGGCGCGACATGGCACAGGGTGTGATTCACCTTGCACCATTTCTTCAGGTCCAGCGTCAGCCCAATCGGTTCCACCCAGATCCGATTCCCGTCCTCCTTCTCGACAGGGTCCATAAAGTGCTTGATCGTAATCATTGCCTTGCTCCGCCATCAGCGTCTGAGGTCGCTTTAATACAATGAGCAACCCATGTGCCGATGCATGCGCGACTCACTCAGAAAACCCCAGGCGGCGTGTTTAAATTCCCGGCAGATTCTGAATGACCCGCTGTTTTCCTATTAATAAAACGACAGAAACATTGTGAAGTTAATCACGGTCAACTTTTTCGCCTTTTTTCTATCCCCTGAATTCCGGGCCTGCCAAAGCCCCTTCCCACAACTCTCGTCTCATAACATACGACAATTTCGGCTGCCGGTTCTGCTCCCTCCGGCTGGACATTGTGGGTGTCAGGCGGGAAAATCCTCCGGGAAAGCAATGGGTGCCTCCCCCCCGAGGAAGTTTGCCGACCGTCACTTCAATTTTAAGCGGTCGTCGGCCGACAATTGATCTATGTCCGCTGGAGCACATAAGCTGCACCACGCCCACCGGCGTGAGGTGATCCTGATCGCACTTGAGGATCGCTTCAGCCTCGCCCGCATTCCCTCCCTCCTCTACGGCGCCGGCTGCCGCATCGTCGTCCTCGGCGATCCCAATACGCCCGTCTGCTCCTCCAGGTTCGTCGATAAAGTCATCCCGTGCCCTATCGATCCTCGCTCCGCCGCCAAAGCCCTCTCCAGCCTCATCTGGCAATATGGCCGCAACCTCCCCTGGGTCGTCTTCGGCGATGAACTGGCGCTCCAGGCCGGCATCCTCTGCCGCGATCAGAAATGGCTTCCCAAAATCTTCCCCGTCGATCCCTTCACGCACGCCGACATGATCTTCCGCAAGGCCGCGTTCATGGAATCCGCCGCCGCCGCCGGAATTCCAATCCCCCCCATGCGCGTCTGCCGCACGCAGGCCGAGGCCAAAAAAGCCGCCGACGACCTCAACTTTCCCCTCTTCTTCAAGCGCGACGTCGACTGCGCCGGCGCCGGCGTGGTCCTCGTCGCGAGCAAGGCCAATGTTGCTGCCACCTTCCAGAAACTCAGCGACACCGGCCCCGTCGTCATCCAGGAAATGGTTCACGGCGCCGTCGGCAAGACCAACGCCCTCTACAGCCATGGCCGGCTCATGTGCCACACCAGCGCCTACGCCGTCCGCACCTGGCCCGGAAAATTCGGTCCCTCCTGTGTGCGCAAATATTTCTGCGACCACCGCCTCCAGAAGATCGCCGCCGATGTCGGCAAGCTCACCGGCTTCCACGGCCTCTGCGGGTTCGACTGGATACAAAACGAAAAAACCGGCGAATTCGTCGTCATCGAATTCAACGGCCGCACCATCGCCACCTACCACCTCGGCAAATACGTCAACGTCGACTACGAGTGCGCCATCGCCGATTTCCTCCACGGCGAAGAAACGGTCCAGGAGCCAACCCTCCCCCCCGGCGAAGCGCCGATCGTTCACATGTTTCCCCAGGAAATCCGCCGCTGCGTCACCGAATACGACCTGGTCGGCCTGGCGAAATGGACCTCGGGCGCCCTCAAGACCGACATGCCCTGGAACGACGCCGGCCTGATCCTTTTCTTCTACACCGATTTCATTCGGTTGGGCTACAAGCGCCTGCGCCGATTCTATCGCCGCAGATTCAAACACCCCCCCATCCCGCCGGCATCTCCGAAGCGCCGCCCGAGCACGTTCTGGCTTGAAATAGCTATTTTTTAATTTGCCGACAATTTCTGCCGAATGAACTCCGCCCGCGCCGCTTTCCGCGCTTCCCCATCCAGCTTCTTCCCCACCATCCGTTGAAGATGTGCCTCCTGCGTCAGCAGGAATAGCTCATTGACCTTGTTAATGTCGATGTCTTTCACCCGCTTGAGGTTCACCCCCAGCCGCACGTGGCTCAGCGCCACCAGCGTCTCCTCGGTCTCCATCAGCCGCGCCGTCCGCAACAGCCCCAGCGCCCGGTAAACCTTGTCATCCAGCGCCAGCGGCCTCTCGCTGAGCAGCGCCCGCCTGGCGTGGTGCTCATAGTCGATGATCTTGGGAATCACCACGTCCTTGAAATCGCGAATGATCTCATCTTCGCTCTTCCCCAGCGTCGTCTGGTTGGAAATCTGGTAAAAATCCCCCGTCGCTTCGGTTCCCTCGCCATACAGCCCGCGCACCGCCAGACGCATCTCCTTCGCCGCCCTGAATACCTTTTCAATTTCGCTGGTAAGCTTCAGCGCCGGCAGATGCAGCATCACGCTCACGCGAATTCCCGTCCCCACGTTCGTCGGGCACGCCGTCAGATATCCAAACCGCGGATTGAACGCGAAATCCAGTGACGACTCGAGCTGATCGTCCACCGCGTTAATCTGTTCCCACGCCTCTTCAAGCTGGAGCCCGCTGCGAAGAACCTGGATGCGAAGATGGTCTTCCTCATTGACCATGATCGCTAGCGTTTCGTTTTCCCCGATCGCCACCCCGCGCGCCCCTGCGCGTCCTTATGCGGCCGGCTGATCAGATGCCGTTCCACCAGCAGCAGCCGGTCGATTTCCGGTGCCGATTCCAGATCGACGTAAAGCATCCGCGGCGAAAGCCGTCCCTGCAAAATCGTGTCTCGAACCTTCTGCTCCAGCTCCTGCCGCTTGGATTTCGGACACCGGGCCAGGAACGGATACCCGGATACATTCCTTGCCAGGCGGATGCGCGAGGAGATCACGATCTCGCTCATGGGCCCGCTGCCGCGGAGCCATTCCCCCGCCTGACTCGTCAGATCGCTTAATTTCATGCCAGCTTCTCAGCCTTGCTGTGTCTCAGCTTCCCGGATTTGATCGCGCAATTTCGCAGCCTTCTCGTAATCCTCAGATTCCACCGCCCGGCTCAATTCCTTCCGCAAGCGGTTGATGTCGATTTGCCGCTTCATCGGCACGCTCGTCCCGCCGCGCCGGGTGGGAACCTTGCCCAGGTGATGCGTCGCCCCATCGTGAGCCCGCTGCAGCAGGGGGGTCAGGTCTTTTTCGAAAGCGGTGTAATCGTGCTCGCATCCCAGCAGCCCCGTCTGCCGGAAATCTGCCCACGCCATCTGGCAATGCGGACAGGACGTCGACTGCTCCTTCGCCATCCCGCTGTGCAGCATCACGAAGTTGGTCAGCAATTCATTGATCGGCGTATGGGACTTGGAGGGAATCCCCTCCGTCGCGGCGGCGCACTGCTCACAGAGATGTTTAACGATCTGCTTCCCGTTGCGGATTTCGGTAAGGTGAACCGTCGCCAGCCTGTTGCACTTTTCGCACTTCATTTCAATGCTTAATCCTATTAGTCGGCTTAGCGCGGGTCAAACATATATTAACCCCCCATACGCTTGATAGTTCAAGGCCGATAAACCGCCAAGCACCCCACCGTCTCCCACACTTCCACCGCCGCCAGCTTAATTCCCTCCGGCAGTGAGAGCCTTTCCGCCAGGTGAAGCGCCACTCCCTCTGCCGAGGGATTCCGCTTCGCGAATGCAGGAAGTTCGTTGAGATGGCGGTTGTTCATCGGCCCAACGATCTCATCCACGAGCCGCTCAAGTTCGTGAAAATCCATCACCACGCCGATGGCGTCGAGCTTCGGGCTCGCCACCGTCACCTTCGCCACCCAGTTATGCCCATGTAGCGGCTCCAGCGAGCCATCATAGAGCCGAAGCTGATGGCTGGCCGAGAACTGACGCGTGATTGTGATCTCAAAGGCCATCGGCCCGGTACCGTAAACGTAAACCCGGGCGATTGCCATCCCCCTCAAGGGCAGGGCGCCGCGCACTATGCGGTCCGAATCCAGGCTGCTATCATTCGTAATAGGAGTGAGCCATGGCCGCCATCCCCGGGCAAAAAACCGAATTGGAGCTTCGAATCCGGCTCTCCAGAGACGCAAGCGACGAGCTCGCCCATCGCGCAGCCGAAACCGGCCAGGATTTGGGGTCCGTCGCGTCCGATCTTCTGGAGCAGGCGATCGCATCCCGATCGGGCAACGGCGGCAGCGATTCAATCCCGAATCGCGTCGCGATGTGGGATGCATGGGTTGCCAAAATGCGCGAGTGGGGCGCCAGAATCTGCCACCCGGCCATAAGGTGGATGACAGTCGCGAAAGCATCTATGAAGGTCGCGGCTTATGAGCGTTCTGGTGGACACGAACGTTCTGACCCGAATTGCTGAGCCAAACCAACAACAAAGTATGATGGCAGCCGACGCTGTTCGGTCGTTGCTGTCGCGGGGTGAAGTCCTGAATATCGTTCCGCAGTGCGTCTACGAATTCTGGGTCGTGGCAACCCGGCCGGTTGCCAACAATGGTCTTGCCATGACGACCGGTGAAGCGAGCGCGAAAGTTGATGAATTGACCAAAGTATTCGTACTGCTTCCGGACACCGCGCAAATTTTTGCCGAGTGGCGACGCATCGTTCTCGATGGCGACTGCCACGGCAAAATCGCTCACGATGCTCGATTGGTTGCGGCCATGCGGGTGCACCGGCTGGATCGAATCCTGACCTTCAATGGCCAGGATTTTTCCCGGTTTGCGGGAATCAATCTGATTGACCCGGCGCGGCTTCCGCCGCCAATGACCGGAAGTCCATAGTCATGCGCCGCTATTTCCCCACCCTCCCCGAGTTCACCGCCGCCGCGGTGCGCATCATTCGCGGTAAACCCAAACCCTCCCAAACGCCATTCCCCCTTGAGGGCACCCTGGCGTCGGGAACCTTACAGTTTTTTGCAACCACGGAAATCGGCGAGTAGCATCGCTTTCACTCAATTCTTGCGGAGGTTAAATGTCACAGCAGATTCCCCCCTCGGTTTCCCTGGAATATTCCACTCCTGGAAGCGGCACTTCGACAGTCCGCGCCGTCGCCATGGCGCAGCGACGGATGATGTGGGCCATTCTTGCGCATTCCTGGTCGGCATTTCCGCGGCGATGGGAGCAGCCATCACCGCCAATTCGCCGCTGGGGCTGGACCTGACCCTCTTTCTGCTCTACGTCGTGCGGTTCGGATTTATCATCTTTATGATGGTTTGCGTCTATCAATTATCCGCCGCCCTTGGGGATGGCAGCACCAAGCGCGTATTGCTTGTGATCGGCATGATCATTCCGCTCGTCAGCCTGATCATTTTGCTTGTCGTCAATCAGAAAGCCACCAAATTGCTCAAGAGTCAGGGAATTCGCGTAGGGCTGATGGGCGCCAAGCTGGCGGACTTAGAGGGCAAATGATCCGTCGCTTTTTAGTGCCCCCGGGGGGCCTCATGTCCGACCAGATCCCACCCGCAATGCCCCTGCAATACGCAACCCCCCTTGCGCGGCAATCCACCGCTTCGGGCGATCGGGCTGGCCCAGCGCCAGCTTGTGTGGGCCATCGTCGCAGGTGCGCTACAAGTCGCTTTGTGTGCTTATCCGCATTGGCATGACTCCTTCCTCTCCCAACCTTCGAGGCCTGATCATCTTTTTCCTCTTGTTGCTGGTCGAGTTGGCTTTCCCCATTTTTATGGCGGTTTTCAGTTATCGAATGGCGGCGGCCTTGGGCTACAGTGCAGCCATGCGACTTCTTTGCGCATTTGGAATGATTATCCCCCTGGCCAACCTGTTTTTTCTGCTGAAAATCAATCAGAAGGCGACGCACATGTTGGAAAGCAGTGGAATCAGGGTCGGCCTCATGGGCGCGAAACTGGCCGACCTTTAGCAGGGCTGATTTTGACTTTTCCCCCACCGCTCTTACCTTTGCACTAGCCCATGCGCCGCTATTTCCCCACCCTCGACGAATTCAAGGCCGCCGCCGCCACCGCGCACATCATCCCCGTTTACCGCCAGCTCCTCGCCGACCACCTCACTCCCGTCTCCGCCTTCGAAGTCCTCGGCCGCGAGCAGCACGCCTTTCTCCTCGAAAGCGTGATCGGCGGCGAAAAAATCGGCCGCTTCAGCTTCATCGCCGCCGGACCGCGATCGGTCTACCAGGTCGCCGGCGGCAAAGCCTCGATCCAGGAATTCGGCCAGCCCCCGCGCGAATTCAACACCACCGATCCCCTCGCCGACCTGCAAAAACTCCTCCCCGCCGAAAAATATTTCCGCGACAAGCATCTCCCCGCCTTCACCGGCGGCCTCGTCGGCTACGCCGGCTACGACACGATCCGCTATTACGAGGGCGAAAAGCTCGCCTCCCCTCCCTTCGACGACCGAAAGCTCCCCGATCTTCTCTTCGCCCTCTACAGCGAGATCGTGATCTTCGATCATGTCGATAAGACCATCAAGGTCGTCGCCAACGCCCAGATCGGCCCCGCCGGAATCGAGTCGGCCTATCGCGATGCCTGCCGGCGGATCGACGAAATCGTCTCCCGCCTCCATCAGCCTCCCAGCTCCGGCCTCGGCGAGATCGACCCCACCGCTCCCATGTCCCTGAAATTTACCCCCAACTGCACCCGCGATCAGTTCGAGCAGATGGTCCGGGCGGGAAAAGAATTCATCAAGGCCGGCGATATCTTCCAGTTCGTCCCCAGCCAGCGCCTTCGAGTCATCTCCCCCGTCGATCCGCTGGATGTCTACCGCGCCCTGCGGATCATCAATCCCTCCCCGTTCATGTTCTATCCTGAAGAGCCCCGCCTGCACCCTGATCGGCTCCAGCCCGGAAATCCTCTGCCGCGTCTCGGATGGAATCGTCACCAGCCGCCCGCTTGCCGGCACCCGCCGGCGGGGGGGCACCGACGCCGAAGACGCCGCCCTCGAACGCGAGCTCCTCGCCGACCCCAAGGAACGCGCCGAACACATCATGCTCGTCGACTTGCATCGCAACGACGTCGGCAGAGTCGCCAAGGTCGGCACCGTCAAAATCAGCGACGTGATGACGGTGGAGCGCTACAGCCACGTCATGCACATCACCAGCAATGTCACCGGCGAGCTCGCCGACGGTTTAACGGCCCTCGACGCCCTTCGTGTAAGCCTCCCCGTCGGCACCGTCAGCGGCGCCCCCAAAATCCGCGCCATGCAGATCATCGACGAGCTCGAGCCCACCCGCCGCGGCCCCTATGGCGGTGCCGTCGGATACCTCGACTTTCGCCGGCAACATGGACACCTGCATCGCCCTCCGCACCATCGTCTGGAAAAACAGCATCTTCGACGTGCAGGTCGGCGCAGGCGTAGTCGCCGATTCCGTCCCCGAAAACGAATACGAAGAAACCATGAACAAGGCGAAGGCGCTGCTCAAAGCGGTCGAGATCGCCCAGCAGGGGTTTTAGATCCCGCATTTATTGCTATTTATTGCCAGACGAATTTTGCGATTGACGGCGGTATCAGAAACCGTCATACTTCGAACACTAATCTTGTATTTGGGGAAATCGAGATTTTAGCATAAGTGTCTGAGCCCGCAGGGGTAATGCGTTTAACGCTATTACGTGTTTTGCGAAGCGATTGACGCGATTTTGGGAAAGGTAGAAGCAAGGTTGTGAGAAACTATCGAACTTTTGCTTATGCTGTGGCTATGCTTGCCCTTGCTGGCGCGGCCCGCGCATCCATCATTGCCGGTACATATGACGGCCAATCCGTGGCAATCGATACCGCCACCAACCTGGCCTATCTCAACGCCAGCGCCACGCTCGGGCAATCGGTCGACACCTCCCTGGCCGATTATCCCCAGTTCACGCTTGCCACCGGCCCGCAGCTCGATTCGCTGCTCGAAGACGCCGGGATTCCCGCCGCCGATGTGCCGAACGGCTCCATCACCGACACGACCCCGGGCAATCTCCTCGCTTCAACGTTGGGCTACAGCGTCAATCCCTGGATCCAGACCGTCGGCTCTCGCGCGAGCACGTGGGAATACCAGAGCTATATGGGCGTTCAAGACCCCCTCGGAACCACGGTGGATGAGGACTACCTCGATGTTCGCAATCCGCCTCTGGGCTCGACCGGGACTTCTACGACTTATCTCACGCTCTTCAATCAACCGACGAGCTCACAGTCCGATGTCTTCAATCTGCTGGTGACCGCCGTGCCGGAGCCGGGCACGATTTCCCTGATTGGCATCGGCATGGCAGGGTTGGCAATGCGCCGGAGGCGCGCTCACGGCGAGAGGCGTTCGATTCGCCATTGACCCTTTTCATCGCGCGTGTAGCAAATCCGATCATGCATCCGGCTTCGCCTCCCCTGCCAAAACTCAATCCGTTGCGGCTTGAGTTGATACCCCCCCCAGTTCTCCGGAATCGGAATCTCCTTCCCCTCAAACCGCTTTTCAATCTCCGCAAACCTCTCCTCCAGCTCCTTCCTCCCTTTCACCACCGCGCTTTGATCCGATGCCGCCGCGCCAATCTGGCTTTTGCGCGGCCGAGTGCGAAAATACGCCTCCGATTCCTCCCGTGAAATTTGCGTCACGATCCCCGCCACACAAACCTGCCGCTCCAGTTCGGGCCAGTAAAACACCAGCGCCGCCCGCGGATTGTCCGTCAGCTCGCGCCCTTCCGGCTCCCATAATTCGTAAAAAAAATAAACCCCCGCGAATCGACGCCCTTCAGCAAAACCGTCCGAACTGAAGGCTGCCCCTCGCGGTTCGCCGTCGCCAGCGCCATCGCATTCGCTTCGATCGACTTGGCCCCAAACAGCGCCCCGAAAGCCTTATATATATCGACGCAGAATTTTCGGAATCTCCCTCCGCTGGTCGCGGCCGCCGCATCGAACCAGACCTGAAACTGCCGCAGCGGATCGGCATCCATGTCCCCCCGGTCGATCCCTCCGGCGTCAAATTCCCGTCGCATGTCCGCGATTGCCATAGCCGCGGGAGTCTATAGCGAGGGGTGTAAGCTAGCCAATCCCCGGTAGACATGAGGGTTCCGTGCGAGCATTCACCAGCGTAAAATCAAGCTGATGCCGGCCTCCCCCAGATGTCTCTTTGTGATTGCGGCCACCTTCGCAGTGAAAGGTCGCGGCATTGCCTTGGCCCCAGGAATTAGTCCAGAGGGGGACGAACGGTTTCGCGTTGGTGATACGGTGGAACTTCGAAAGCCGGATGCCACCGTTGTTCGGACCAAAATTAAGGGCATTGAGATCCTCTCGCCAATCCCTCCAAGTCGAGCTTTTGTCATTTTGCTGGCGGAAACATTCAAAAAAGAGGACGTGCCTATCGGAACTGAGGTGTGGTCAATTGGCGATTCGTCAGGGCCTACTTCACCGGATAGCCACTGATACCACCGCCCACCATCATCCATCGCCAACCCCACCCACCACTTTCACCGCCGCGGAATTCACCGTCGCCTTCCCCATCGCCAGCCCCTGGCGCGTCGCGATGAGCGTGATCGCTCCTGCCGTCCGCGTCGAGCGGATCGCCACGCGATTGATCCCGCACTCAGTGTTCAGATAAAGGTTATTCGTCGAGTCCACAATCCCGCTGTTATACCCCCCGCGCCATACGCCTGGGCCCGAAACCGCGAAGTCGACGCGACCCTCATCGGTAGGGCACCTTCTCCCCTGCGCATCGACCACCTCAACATCGAAAAGCGCCACCTCCTCCCCATCCGCGCAACCCATCCGGCCCCACGATCGGCGTAAGCTTGATCGCCACCGCCGGCCCCGCGGTGGTCAGCTCGTGATCGCAAACAGCCCTACCCTCGTTATACCCCATTGCCTTGATTGTCCCCGCGGTCCACGCCACATCGGGAAACGCGAAGATAAAGCCGTTGCTTGGATGATCCACGCGCCCGATTGTCTTTCCATTGATGCTCAGCTCCACCGCCTGACAATTGGACACAACATAGACGGATTTCTTCGTCCCCGCCGGATAAGTCCAATGCCCGATGATATGAATATCCGGCTTTTCATTCTGCATCACGCGATATGTAAAATACGCCTCTTTCTCCAGCCGCACCGCGTCCACCTTCCCGCTCACCCGGCAGACCTCGCTCGAATCCTGCCGTCCATCGGCGTTGGAATCCGAAAAATAAATCGACGCATACCCCGACCACTTCGAATGCGCCGGATCGGTATTCGAAATCCGATTGTTCCAATAAGCCCAATATCGCCCCGCGGCCGCCAGGCAGAACGTCTCACTGTTCCAGTGATAAACGTCGTTCGGCCCCGGCTTAAACCCAAAAGCCGGCGGCGAATAATCATCCCAGAACCGCCGCGCCGCCTCATCCCGAAAATCCTCCGTTTCAATGATCGGCGCCCGGTCCCGCCGCTCCGCGCTGTACGCCCGGAACATCGCGGTAGGGGACTTCAGCGCATCCGTCCGCGCATCCTGCCCGATCATCACCCCAAAATATTCTGCGACCGGCGTCGCCTTCGGATCGTCCAGCGTCCTGCATCCAATCACCCGCCCGCCCGAAGGGTCCCACTGCGATTTCAGATCGACCATCTCCTTCATATGGTCCGCCGTGATCCCATTATTCCCCGCCTCCCAGAAAAAAATGCTCGGGCTGTTGCGATAGTAAATCATCGAGTCCCGCATCACTTCCTTTCGCTGCTCCCACTGCCGCCCGGTCGCGTCTTTCTCTTTATCCCCCGCCGGACAAACCTCGATGATGCCGAACCGGTCGAACGCATCCACATCCACCCGCTGCGGCGAAATATGCATCCATCGCACATAATTCGCATGGCTGTCCCGGATCAATCTCGCCGTGATGTCGTGCATCCAATCCGGATAAGCCTGCCCCAGCCCCGCCCATTCATTGGTCGATCGCTGCGAATACCCGCGCAGATAAACAAACTTCCCATTCACATAAACGCCCCCCGTCCCCGCCCCCCCCTTAAACTCCGCCAGCCGAAAACCCGTCGTCGTCTTCGCCACGTCAACCACCTGGTTGTCCACGGTCAGCACCGTATAAACGCTGTAAAGATATGGATCATCCGGACTCCACAGGCGAGCCCGATTCAAATGCCCGCTCGCCTGCATGTCCGTCTTCTCCTCCGCGACCAGGTCCACCGTATCCCCGTCAAACTTCCCCTGCACATGCCCATCCGCATCCACCACCATCGCCGACAAACTCACCGAAGCCTGATCGCCCGATTGATTCGCCACCTGCGATTGAACGTTCACATCCAGAGATTCGTCGCCTAAAGAGATGTTGGACGGATAAACATAAATCCCCGTCGTCCCCAGCCCATCATAAATCGGCAGCGTCTGATGAATCGGCCCCAGGATATCGAGCCACACATGCCGATTGATTCCGCCGTAGTTCGGGTTGAAATCCTTCGATTCCCACTCAAAAACCGTCCCGCTCGATTTCTCCGCATAATTCGCGCTATTGTCGATCCGCACCGCCAGCACGTTCTCGCCCGTGAAATTCACGCTGTCGGTGATATCGATCCCATAAGCTGTGACTCCGTTTTCATACAACCCCACAGATTTCCCATTCAGATAAAACTGCCCCGCCTGTCGCATCCCCTCGAATTCCAAGATCACCCGATTCCCCCGCGCGCTCGCAGGCAGCGAAAAATGCTTCCGATACCAAGCCACCCCCATATACGCCCCGCGCTGCCCCTGCGCATGCGAGATGATCTTATTGAACGTATCCACATCGTTATAGGTATGAGGCGTACTGACATCCCCCCAGCTCGAATCATCAAACTGCGCCGCATCCGCCCCCGGCACATCCTTCCGGACAAATTTCCAGTCATCGTCAAAGCCATATCGTTGCCGCGGCGAGCTTGGCGCCGTGAAAACCACGCTATCCGCCAATGCCCCGGATCCAAGCCCCATCACGAGCGCACAAACAATCCCAATACGAAATCCCATCGCCCGCAAACCTCCTTTCATGACGCTGGAACCCTCTTGAAAACCCCCAATCCCGCTAACCCTTGCCACCAAGCAATGATACCAAAACCGCCCACCCGCGAAAATTGCGGCTTATCCCCCCGAAGGTTCGATAACATTGAAGTGCCTTTCATCGTCGTGAAATCCAACGACCAGGACCTCGCCCGCCGCGAGCTCGAAATCGGCGTCGTCGTCGGCCGCGCCCCCGATTCCGACATCGTCATCCGCGACATCCTTCTTTCCCGTCGCCATTGCCGATTCGTTCCCTCCGACGACGGCTGGAAAATCCAGGACCTCCAAAGCAAAAACGGCACCTTCATCAACGGCGAACGCCTCCGCGTCCCGCGCCTCCTCAACGACAACGACGTCATCCGCCTCGGCCGATCCAAGATCATCTTCCACGCCGGCCTCCTCGACGACGACTTTGCCCAGGAGCTGATGTCCCCCGCCCGCCCGGCCGATCCCGGCGATTCCCTCGCCGGAACTCTCTCCGGATTCTCCCTTCTTCTCCCCGGCGAAACCGAAGCCCCCGGCGACATGCCCTGCCCGCGCCCTCGCCCCAAAGATCCGCCCGCTTACGATCATGAAGAACTCCAAACCCTCCTCACCGCCATCGCCTCCAGCAGTTGGGATTCGGTTTATGCCGAGGCCAGGCAGCCCCTCCGCTCAGCCGAACTCGTCGGCGATTCGCAATTTGCCGAAGAAGATTCCCAGCCCCGCCGACGCGTCCGCCCCTCAAGCCCCACCGACTTTTCCCTCCAGGTAGAGCCCGTCCCGGTCGCGACAACGCCGCCCCCCAAGCCCGCAAAGAAGCCCCGCCCGATGCCGCCCCTGCACCTGATGGTCAGCATGGTCTGGGTTGGTTTTCTCGCGCTTCTGATGACCAACCACAAGCCAACGGCAGGGGGGGCAACCCCGCAATTCGCCGCCCCAATGGACGCCGCCGAAACCCCGCCGGTACAGCTCGACCCCGCCGCCGTAAAAACCGCCGGCGCACAGGCCCTCTCCGCCGCTTTGCGAGCGTATCTTGCCTTGCCCTGACAACTTTTCGATTACCCCTCAGCCGGCTCAATCGTCGCCGACATCGACCCCTGGCACGTGGCCACCCGATGATCCGCCCCATACGCATGAATTTGATCCCGCTTCAGCTCCGCACGCTCACGGTGCGTCGTCATCAGAATCACCCGCCCGGACTTATCCACTTCCTTCGCCAGCTCAAACCCCTTCTCGTCAGGATAGGCGAAAATCGCCTTCAGCATCTCGATCACATACTCATAGGTATGATCGTCATCATTCAGCAAAATCACGTTGTACGGAGGCAATTGGGCCGGTTTCCC
This sequence comes from uncultured Phycisphaerales bacterium, assembly GCA_963755915.1. Classification (GTDB taxonomy): domain Bacteria; phylum Planctomycetota; class Phycisphaerae; order Tepidisphaerales; family Tepidisphaeraceae; genus PALSA-1353. Next base: position 1,088,437 of record CAVWLP010000003.1, on the reverse strand, counting down.
CTTTTTTGACGGCGACACCTTCTTCTCTGGGGCGACAACCGACCCACCGGGTTCTGACTTGTTATCATTTTCCATGAACGAATCCGTGCAAGACAGGTCGCAGCTAGGTTACCGAATATGATCGATCAAAATCAATAAATTTCTGTTTCGAGCGTTTGAGTCAATGTACATTAGTCCATGTGCCATCGGAGCTTAACATGCGAATGAATCCTTCCTTAACGGTTGTCACCAATTTGGTTGCGCTGCTGCTCGCAATCGCTCCCCTCCCAGCTTTCGGATGTTTGCGGGACTCCCTTGACGACCGCGCCGTCCAGTGGTCCAGCCTCATCGCAATGGCCAAACTCTCCGCAATTCACGACCCGCAGGCCCTCACCGGCCCCTTCCAGTACCAGCTTTACGACTTCCAGATCACCTCCACCCTCGACGGCTCAGCCAAGGCCGGCGACGCCGTCTCCGTTGTCCGCTTCATCTCCGGCCCCAATTCGCAAAAAAGCTCAATCTGTGGCCAGGCGTTCACAGACAAGCAGGTCGGAAAAGAGTTCCTCCTCCTGCTTCGTCCCGAGGCCGATCTCCGCTGGAGCGAAAGCGACTCCAACTCCGACCCCAGAACGCCGCAACTCCACGATCTGAAAGCATTTGTGGTCGTCCATCTTGACCTCGCCTACGACCTCGGCAGCGAAGGCCTCGACGACGCCAAGTATGAGATTTCCAACGTCCGCGCCGCCGAGGCCCAGTTCAAGCCCGACGACGCCAAGCTCCAGGTCCAGACCATGATCAACGCCGCCGACGACACCGAAGAATCCCAGGCCGAGCAGGCCATTCAAGACATGGGCCCCAAGGCCATTCCCACCCTTCGCGATGCCCTCGCATCCGCCGATGACGACACCGCCAAGGCCCGGGTCAACAAAATGATCCGCGCACTGCGCCCCCGTCGCTTCTGACGGCGATGCACCAGCACTAATAAAGATTTTGATGCAATTCCGAGCAATTCCGTTATCATTTGGAGCGCCCAATTGCCTTTTGGGGAGAGAACGATGGTGCAACCTGGGTTTGATACGCCAACCGTTGGCCGGCAATCCCCGCCGCCAAATCTCGAACAGATCGCTTCCCTGCCTCCCATGACCGCCGGAAATTGGCGGCCCCACGATACGGACTTCATGCGCGCTGCCGCCGCTCTGCTGATCTGCAATTCCCATCTTAAGCAGATCTATCCCCACACCTGGCTTGCCGGCGACGGGCTTATCGGCAATTCCCTCTTCTTTTTTCTTTCGGGATTTGGCATCGCGCTCTCGGGCAAATCGCTGCGCCTCGGATTCTTCAAATGGTATCTGCGACGCGTCAACCGTATCTATCCCGCCTGCACTCTCTGCACCATTTTTTTTGTGTTTATTTTCGGCGGCCAGTGGCGCTATGCCCACCCGCTTGACTATTTGTCCACCTTCGTCTGGCCCACGCCGTATTTCTATGTCACGATCATCATGATCATTTACATGCCGATTTATTTGGTAGGTCGAATCCGATCGGCCACCCTGAATCTGCTGGTTCTGGGGGCGCTGCTCGTCGGGTATGTGGTGGCCACTGTAAACTCCGCCGGCCAGTTGGCGCCGCGGCAGCCCCTGGTTCTTGGCGAACTGGGCTGGGTGCATATTGCGTATTTTTCTTTCGTCGCGCTCCTCGGAACCGTCTTGGCGCCAATCACTGGCCGACCCTTGAATGCCCTGCCGCGGGACATTGCCGCTTTTTTTGCAATCTTTGTCGTTTATTTTGCGGTGAAGTTCGAAATGGACCATGGGCATGGAGCCCGTTACTTCTTCCTCCTCCACGTTTTTGCCGTAATTCTTTCCCTGTTCATCCTCCGAATTTCCGCATCCGACGAACTTCACGCCCTCTTTAGCCGCCTCAAATATGTTGGCGCCGCCGTCGCAGTGCTGGCTGGATTGACACTCGAAATTTATGTCGTTCAGGGGTTTATCTGGCCGCGCCTTGGAACCGTCACTTGGCCGTGGCCTGTTCGCCTGCTTGCCTTCTGGACGATTACTCTGACGGGAGCGGTAGTTCTACAGAAATTGACGGCATTGGTCATGCACGCATTTCAGCGGCAGAAACCATTCGAGCGCAAGTCGGGGTTTGGCCAAGTGAGTCAAGCCTGACCCTTGCGCCTCCTCTTGCAATCGCTGGAAAGCTTCAAGGAGGAGAAATTGTAAGATGCCGAGCAAAAGATACTTGCGCGACTTGGCTGAACGAACTACCAGCACCCGAATTCCCCCTGAGTCGTTTCGCTTCTTTCATCGAGCCGCATTCGGCTCGCTTACCACAGTCCAATAACATTCATCGCAACGCCCGATATATGCCGAAATAACGGACTATGGACCTCGCAACGGTCATCGGTCTGGTTGTCGCCTGGGGCGCGGTTCTCTTTTCGATGTATCATGCTTCCGAAGGCGCATTGGCGCCTACCTCAAGCCGCCGGAAATGTTCCTGGTGTTCGGCGGTTCTCTCGGCGCGGCCATGCTCTCGATGCCGCTGCATACGGTCACCGGCATCGTCTCCTACATCAAAAAATGGGCGATGAACAAGGAAGCCCACATCGAGCACATCATCAAGGAGATGGTGCAATACGCCGAAACCGCGCGGCGCGACGGTGTGCTTGCCCTGGAAACGGTCGCCCGCGAGGCCCCCGATCCGTTTCTCCGCCGCGGACTTGCAGCTCACCATCGACGGCACCGACCCCGAAATCATCGAGCGAATCCTCCGCATCGAAATCGAATCCATGGTCGAACGCCACAAGCACGGCAAACACCTCTTCGGAACCCTGGCCAAATTCGGCCCCGGCTTCGGACTGATGGCAACGCTCATCGCCCAGGTCGCCATGTTCCGTAACCTCGCGGGCGACGCCTCCGTCATCGGCCAGGCCCTGGCCATCGCCCTCACCGGCACGCTGTATGGCTGCATGCTCCAAAACCTCGTCGCCGGCCCCATCGCCGAAAAGCTCGGCTTCCGAAGCGCACGAAGAAGCCTTCGCCAAGGAAATCATGCTTCAAGGCGTCCTCAGCATCCAGGCCGGCAACAATCCCCGCGTCGTCGAAATGCAGCTCATGAGCTTCCTCAGCAGCAAGCAACAAGCCGCCATCCCCAAGGCCGCATAATGAATGATTCACCGCAGAGATCGCAGAGAATGAAAGAGTATTAAAATCTTGATTGCATTTCTTGGCACTCTTGGCGTCTTGGCGGTTAAAAATCTTATAACCGCCAAGACGCCAAGAGCGCAAGAAAAACCAAATTCAATTTCTCTGCGCTCTCCGCGTGCTCCGCGGTGAGATGGATTATCCGAAACGTGTCCTATGGCCGCCAAAGCCTGCAAATGCAAAAAGACCGAATGCGAAGAATGCCCCGAGTGGATCTTCACCTTCGCCGACCTCGTCATGCTCATGATGGGGTTCTTCGTCATCCTCTGGGTCCTCAAGCCCCAGCCCGGCAAAAAAGGGAACAGCGAAACCGACGACTACGTCGTAAAAATCGCCGCCGCCATCCGCGGCGGGTTCGGCTACGTCCCCAACCCCCAGAGCCGAGACCCCGTCGACATGCAGATGATCATCAACGGCCTTTCCAAGATTCACCCCCCCGGCCAGGGCAAACGCGGAAAAGCCGAGAGCGAGCCCAAAGGCGCCGTCGGCACCGAGCCCGAAGTCACCAACATCCGTCCCGCCAATCACGCCACCGAGGGCGGCAAAATGCTCTTCGACAAAGGCAGTGCCGACCTCTCCGATGAAACCAAGCTTGAGCTGGCCCAGCTTGCCGAGGTGATCCGCGGCCACCGCAACATCATCCTGGTCAAAGGCCACACCTCCCTCGACGATCTCCCCGACGGCGCGACCGACGGGCAGAAGATGGACCTCTCTCTCCGCCGCGCCCAGGCGTCCGCGAATTTTCTGGTCAGTAAGGGCGTCGATCCCCATCTGATTCGCGTCCAGGGATGCTCGACATTCGAACCGCTGACCGAACGCGAATATACGATCGATTCCCAGACGCTGAACCGCCGGGTTGAGGTGGAAGCCACGAACACAATCTTCGACGATTCGGATCAGAAGCCGCAATCCGACAGCGACGCAACGACGACTCCGAGCGATCAGTAGTGTTTTTGAGCGGGGGCATGCGATACAAAAGGTTCACTCCATAACAAGCTGGGGGGAATGGATAAGATAGGACCCCGGTTTTCGTGATATGAATGATATCGTTGATATCAATGATATCACTTTGGGATCGCGCGTCGGCGGCGGGCGAGCAGTCCTGCCAGGGCCATGACGGCTAATCCGCCGGTGGCCGGTTCGGGGACTGCCTCGAAATCGCTGAGGACGATCTCGTTGGTGTATGGGCCGGAGCCGTAGTTCACAAGTGTCACGGGGCGCACCAAAACCAGCCAGGGCGGGGCGCTTCAAAACCGGCCAATGTGCTGACGTATTCTATACCGCATCCGTTCTATCCGACGCAACTGTTCCTTGAGTTATTGGTCCCCGTTCACGCCGTCTGGCCGGCGGATACCCCCACATCAGAAGACAACGGCGGCTCTGTCACGGTGTCTTCCGGGGGGGAGCACCCTTCATCGCCGGCGGTACTCCGCCGTCCTTTTGGATTTGTCTTTTCCGGTGTCCCGGATTGGCCTGCCGTGAGCGAAGTCGAATGGCCCCCATGCCGAAGGCGGTAGCTCTTGCCGGTGATGTTGATGATCGTGGCGTGCTGCAGGAACCGATCCAGAATGGCCGTGGCCGCCGGCACGTCGCCGATCAGCTTGGCCCAGTCCTCCAGTGGACGGTTGCTGGTCATCATCGTCGAGCGGTTCTCGTGCCGGCGCATGACGATCTCCAGCAGGCATTCGCCGCTGCGCCGCGGAAGCTGCTTCATTCCCATGTCGTCGATGATAAGCAGATCAGGCTTGAGATACCGGGCCAGCGTCTTGTCCTGGGCTCCCAGATCCTCGTCGCCTAAAAAGTCGCGGGCCAGGTCGAAGATGGATCGGTACAGGACCACCAAGCCGCTCTTGATCGCCTGGTGTCCGATGGCCTGGGCCAAAAACGATTTGCCCACGCCGGGCGGACCCAGCAAGAGCACGTCACGTTTGTCACGAATGAACTGGCCGGCGGCCAGATCGTGAATCTGTTTGCGTTTGATGGAGGTGTTGAAGGAGAAGTCGAACTCGTCGAGGTTTTTGGTGTCGCGGAACATCGCCGCCTTGACGCGCCGGCCGATCTGCCGGCTGGATCGGACGTTCAGTTCATCCTGAAGGATCAGTTCCAAAAACTCACTGTGGTCGAGCCGATTGCCGGCCGCCTCGCTCAGGCGAACTTCAAGGCTGCTCGCCAGACCTGAAAGCCGAAGTTGCTTGAGCGTCTGCATCAACGAAGGTCTCATGGGGTGGACTCCCTTCGGCTCTGCTCAGGGCAGGCCTGTAAAGGTTGTGCGGCAGGCAAAGCCTCCGCTTGGGTGATTGCGTCGCGTACGAACTGTCCGTAATCGGCCAGTCCGCGGATGATTGGATGTTCCTGAACAAACTCGAAGTGTTGTTGAACCGGCGCGCCGTTTTGGTGTTCGATGAGCTGCCGCAGGGAGCGCAGGTGATACGCGCCATGCCCCAGAGCAATCTCGCAGGCTCGTTCCACGGCCGGTCGCGGCTGCTGATTGGCCAGCGACAGCAGCCCCATCAACACGCGCACGCCTTCGATGCCGCGATGCTGAAGCATTGACTGCGCCCACTGCGTGGCGTGCGGCCCGATGCATTCGATCCGCTGGAGAAGCCAGGTCGTTCCACGCTCGATGCCGCTGATCTTCTCCGGCAGGATATGGGCGTCTTGCGTCGAGAACCTGCCCGGCGGACGCTGCGCGTGCAGAGCGATCGCACGCATCTTCTGATCGAACAGCCGGACCGTGCGCCGTCCCACCGCGCCCAGACCCGCTGGCCCAAAAACTCCGGCGGGACCGAATAGTACGCCCCCTTGATCTCCACGTGCCCGTCGCGGTGAACACTGCGCAACGCCTCGGTGAAAAGATCGAATCGCACCGGCGGCAGAGCCAACAGTGCCGGCTTCTCTACCTGCTCGAAGACTTCCTTCACCTGCCGCCGCGTCGTGCCGTGGATGCGCGTGTCGGCCACGCTCTTCTCCCACGTCAGCAGATGCGCGTTCTGATCCGAGAGCGAGGCGAATTGCCGGCCTTTGAGAGCATTGCTCTTCACATAGCCGATGCCCCGCTCGATCTTCCCCTTGTGCCGCGGCGTGTACGGCTTGGTGGGCAGAATGGCGATTCCATAATGTTCGGCGAACGACCGGACCTTGGGACACAACTCCGCCTCGAACCAGTCCGCCCGCGTCACCGCCGCGCGAAGATTGTCGATCACCAGCGCTGACGGCATCCCGCCGAAGTGCGTAAAGGCATTTTCCAGACAACGCAGAAAATCATCGGTCGTCTGCCGCTCCACCGCCTCGGCGTACCCCTTGCGGCTGTGGCTCAGCACAATGCGGAAGACCCAGGTTGCTTTGCGTTTGCCGTCAGGACCGACCAGGGGCGCACCCCGGCCGAAGTCCACCTGCGCCTCGGCTCCCGGCTCGCATTCCATCCGGCGAAAGGGCGCCGGCGCGGCAGCCGAGAGCTTCTTGATGAACCGGCGCACGCTGTAATAGCTGCCGGCATAGCCGTGATCGCTGGAGATGTCTTGATAAATCCGCTGGGCCGTCAGCCCGGCTTCCAACTTCTGAACAATGACCTCACGCCAGGGCGATGCCGTACTGACCGACCCGATGGGGCGCTGGCCGGTTTTGAATCCGATCCGGGCGCCGCAGGATCGCCGCCCGACAACCGGATGTGGCGTCCAACGGTCTCCCGGTGAACGCCGAGTTGGCGGGCGATGTTCCGATTGGACCAGCCGCTGCGCAAGTGCCAAAATTGCTTGTACTTCCGCCATCTTGAGTTGATTGGCCATCCCACCATTGGCTTGCGGCAACCGCCGAAAGCCAAGGTCGATAACCCAATCTCCTGTGCCTCAAAATGGCCGGTTTTGGCGCGCCCTCAATTGGCCGGTTTTGCGCGCCCATGACACAAGGAAAGAGCCAAGTCCGTCAGCCGTCAAAAGCCTGCCGCCATCGGCCACGTCATCAAAACTGCCAGACATGGTGTCCTGGCTGTTGACCGTGAGGACCGTGAAAACATCGCTGCCTGGTGGATCAAAACCATTGGCGAGCGAAATTTCCAGGTTTCCGGCAAGGGTGAGATTTCCGTCGATCGCAAGGCTGTCGAAGTCGCCTTCGGATCGCAAATCGAACGCGAGGGTTGATGGATCGGATTGGAGGACCACGTTGCCGTCGATGGTTCCTGACCCCGAGAGCGTTCCGTTGCCCACGTCGAATGTTCCCGGTGTGCCGGGGTTGAAAACTGTTTTATCCTGTGCGAGTGAAAGCGTGCCTCCATCGATGGACAACGTGCCCTCGTTATCGAAATTCGGGGAGGTGATTTGCAGCGTTGCACCGTTGATCGCTTTGAGCGTGCCATTGTTCAGGAAATAGGTCACGCCAATTTCCAGGGTGGCGCCGCTGAGATCGGCGCTGATGGTGCCGTTGTTGATCAGTTCGGAGCTGAATTCCTGGGTCGCGTTCGAGCCGTTTTCGATGTCTAGCGCCGTGCATGTCTGAATTGGGTCCCAGTGTAAGGGTCGGTGAAGAAGTGGTATTTGCTCCTCCAATCTGAACCCCGTTCACGAAGTTGAAGGCGTCGTAATTTTGAACTACGTCGGTTCCCAGAATGGTTATTTGATTCAGAGTTTGGCTTGGCCCGTCAAAGACAAGGCTTGGAGAGTTCGAGTTCTGTGCCAAAATCAACTGAAACCCAGGGTCGACGATCAACCCGTTGTCGACGTTAATGGTATTATCAGAGTACGACTCGCCGATCGTTATGATCCCCCCATCGGGTGAGGCTGAACGGTGGATAAGGGAAGAGGAAACGAGAGGGGTTGCTCCTTCGTTGAGATTGCCGCCTGCGATGTGGACACCATCCAAAGTGACGGTGCCGCCGGTGTAGAGTGTGTTTCCCGACGTCTCGTCGACGGTGCCGCCGACGATGGCTCCCGTCAGCTCGATTGTTCCCGTGGCCGGAAGCACCAGAGTCGAATTGGCATTATTAATTGTTCCCCCGAATTGGAAAGTCGAAGTGGCATCGACCGTCCAATTGCCGAGGGCGGCGATTGTTAGATTGCTGTTGATGACAACCGTACCCCCGTTCAATGCGGCAATGGTTCCGGCGTTGGTCAGGTTTTGGGAATTGATTGTGAGGATGCCGGCGTTTCCCTGCGCCGTGCCGTCATTAACGAAATTCGGCGAAGCGATCAGCAGGTTTGCGCCGTTGGTTGCCTTTAGGGTGCTATTGTTAAAGAAATTCGAAACGCTAATCGTCATGCCGACAAAGTTCAGATCGGCGTTCATCGTGCCGTTGTTAATGACCGTCGCCGGCAGAGGGGTTCCGTAGGGCTGGAAGGGGTCGTTGTCGTCCGGGACCAACCCATTATTTAACGCGATAGCTCCGACGACCACCGCGCTGGAGCCGATCGTCAGGGTTGGTGTCGGACCGGAATCGGGGCCGCCGACGTAGAGGGTATTGACCTGCTCTTCAAAGTTCGATTTACCATTGATGTTAAAACCGTCAACCGTAAAAGCCGGCACATCGAGCGCGACGGTGGAAGTCCAGTATTCATTCAAGCCCGAAATTGAAAAGCTTGCGCCCGCTTCCAGGTCGAGCGTGCGTCCCGCGTCCAGGGCCATGTAATTTTCGACGGTGAGGGTTCCATTAACGTCCAAATCACCGTTTGAAACGTCAACCCCGTTTAAGACTGAGAATCCTTCTACTTTCAACAGGTTGCCCGAGCTTTCGTCGATCGTTCCGCCAATGACAGTTCCGCCGTTCAAGCTATAGTTCCCGACACCTGGAACGACAAACGTACTACTGGCGTTATCGAAGGTTCCGTTGATTCGCACAGAGCTGGTCGAGTCGGCCGAGATCGCCCCGGTATTTGTGAATACCCCGCTTAATATCAGCAGTCCCCCGTTGGCGGCTTTGAGGGTTCCGGCGTTAGTCCAGCTCGGCGAATCGATGGTAAGGGTCGCCCCATTGATCGCCTGTGCAGTGGCGTCGTTGGTAAAATTGTCAACGCTGATGAGTGACGATACTCCGGTATTGAAGTAAGGCGTCGTGTTATCGTCCGAAGAAATAGTGCCATTGTTTATCACCGTGCATCCCAGGGTTGTGCCGTCAATGACGCCAAAAAGTCCGTGCATCAGGAAATTGGTTCCGAGGGTGAGCGTAGCCGGACCGGTCGTGTCCGGACCACCGGCGGCAATTTCGCCGAGGGCCGGATTGCTGTTACCCATGCTCGGCGTCGCCTGGATCGTGAGGTTGTCGACGGTGCGGGTGGCGCCGTCGAATTCAATCACATTGACCGCGCCGTAGGAATCATCCGAGGTCATATTGACCTGATAGCCGAAATCGAGCGTCAAATTGCCCTGAACGATCGTTTCGGAAACGGACCCCCGATAGTCATATAGATGATTGATCACATTCAGGTCGCCGTTGGCGATGTGGACGTTATCGAGTATGCCCGCGGCAACAGTGGGAGCGCTGGCGGTTGCATCGAGAGTGCCGCCAATGATAGTTCCCCCTTGCAGGACAAACGATCCGGCGCTGGGCATAGCGAGGGTGCTGTTGGTGTTATCCATCGTACCGGAGATTTCGAGCGAGCTGGTTGCATCAAGCGAGATATTCGCCAACTGTGCGGAGGAAAACGCGCCGCCGAGCTCCAAAGCGCCGCCGTTTGATGCGGAAAACTGCCCTGTGTTGGTCCAGTGCGGGGATTTTATGTAAAGCACTCCGCCGTTGGCTTCGGCAAGGCCGTTGTTCGTAAAATTGGTCACGTCGATTTCCAAAGAGTAGTTGCTGTCGATGGTCCCGTTGTTGATGAGGGTATCGCCCGGCTGCGCTCCGTCTGTGATCGTCAGCCAACCGCTCAGCGACGCTTGTTCGCCCAGCGTCAGCGTGGTCGGCCCCGAAGAACTTGCCCCGCTGATTTGGATCGTAGTGCCGTTGCCCCAATTTGTTAGTCCCGCCAGGTTCAGCGAATTTTCCGTCTGGCTGGGGCCATCGAAAACCATCGTCAGGCCACCGGGTGGCGGGGCCAGCATGAGCGCGGCGCTGCCCGTCGTGAACAAGCCATTCTCAACGGTCAAGGTTGCAGGGTTCTGGCGCTAAGATCGCCTACCGAAAGCGTGCCACTCGATACTACAACATTGTTAAGCGTTCCATTGGAAATGGCGATCGACCCTCCGGAGATGTTGAGCGATGTATTGGCCAGCGTCCCCCCATCCATCTGATAGTTCCCATTGCTTACCGCAATCGTCCCGGCCTGCACCGTGCCTGATGTTTGGTCCACAGTCGCATCGGCCGAATCGATTGTGATTCCATCTACAGTGACGTCTGAATCAATGGTTGTGGTGTAGCTGGTGCCTCCGGTCGCATTGAGGAGTGCCTGGTAGTTCACTCCCGCCGGTGAACCATTATCCGGATAATTCGGCGACGTCGACCAGAGCGCTGCATTGGCCCAATCCCCGCTCGTCTCCGAAACCCACGTGGCCGTCGTGTCAGCCCGGCCCACCATCGCCCACCCGCCCACCGCGGCGCAGACCGCGATTCCCAAAATTCTGCGTGCCCGCCTTGAGGGGGGATTCACCTCGCAGTTCAGTATCCGCACTATTCCTCCACCGCTGAAAATGAGAGAATTGAGCCGCCTGCCCTTTTTCGAGCACGCATGCTAACAGACGCTACGCTCGTAGATAAAGAAAAAAATGACCCGCCGGCGCGATTGGTCGATTCCTGATTTGCGACAATCGATTCCCCAAACGAGAAGTTCATCTCGCCGAATCCCCCGTATCCGGGCCGCAGACGCTATTTTATATTTTTAACCCGCGTTAGCGCTGGCGGCTCAGATGATTTCGCCCTGCTCAGCATAACCCACCACACCACCCCCGCCACCCCGATCGCAAAGCTCAGCAGTTGCCCCATCGTCAGCCACCCGAAGGCGATGAACCCAAGCTGCGAATCCGGCTCGCGGGTAAACTCGACCAGGAAGCGGAAGATCGCATAAAAGATGACAAACGCTGCCGCGATCTGGCCGTCGATGCGGTTTTTCTTCACCGCCTTGATCGTCCACAGAACGGCCATAAGCACCGGCCCTTCCAGAAACGACTCATAAATCTGCGAAGGATGCCGCGGCGTCGTGTAGCCCGGAAAAATCATCGCCCAGGGAACATTGGTTTCCCGCCCGACCAGCTCCCCATTAATAAAATTCGCGAGCCGTCCCAGGCAAAGCCCGATGGGCGTCACCAGGGCCAGGCAATCCGCGATGTTAAGCAGCGGCGCTCGATGAGTTCTCGACCAGATATAAAGAACCAGCAGCACGCCGCAGAGCCCGCCGTGAAACGACATCCCGCCGTGCCAGATCGCGACCGGCTCCCACCATGGCTCAACGACCATCGGATCGGGCTTGTGATAAAAAAGCCACCACCCCGTTCTCCCGCCCGCGACGACGCCCAGCGCCAGCCAGCCGACGAGATCGCTCATCGCATCCTTCGAAATTCTCAGCACGCCGTTTTTGATCAGCCTGCCCAGAACCAGGTACGCCAGCACGAACCCCGTCAGATAGGCCATCCCATACCAGCGGATTTTGATCGGCCCGATGTGCACCATCACGGGGTCGATCTGCGGATATGGAATAAGCGCGGGGAAAATCACGGGCAATCAAATTTGGCGGATTTGGGCGGCATCATTTCTGGTTCGATCGCACCCAATCCCGAAACGCTCTGATGATTGCGGTCTGATCGAGCGTTGAATCGAGCATCGCCACAAATCGGTTCACGTCCTCTGCACTGATCGGCAGCGCCCGGCTGGTAGAAATCTTCTCATACCGCTTTTTTGCCGACAACTTAAAAAACTCGACCCGATTCTTCCTATATCGCCATAACTCGCCGACCCCAAGCGCGGCATAAATTGCCTCTCGATCTATCGGATAATGAGTCACGTCAATTTCAATCGCCAGATCAGGCGGCAGATCCTTCCGCACTTCCGATTTCCTCTGCCGCACCGCTTCGGCACAGTGCTGGATGTAATAGCATTCATCCGGCTCAAGGCCCTTTCGCAAGCTTTTCCGCTTTTGTGTGAGCGCTCCCAGCCCTTCGATAGGAATATCCAATTCGAGCGTTAGGTTCTCAATAAGTGCCTTACCAGTGTCTTCACTCTTTCGTGTGTTCGGCCGATCGGCGACGTCAGCACCATCCTTCCTTCATCGTAGGTGATCCGAAAATACCGTGCGCTCGCGTCGATGGCGCGATGCAGCCGCATGTAAAGATCCCAACTGATGTTGTCCAGCTCCATAAATTGGGGCTGCTCTTCAACATCAATCAGAGGCTGGCGAATTGCGGCAACCGTCATGAACGTCTCCAACGCCGATTATATATCGAAATACATGCAAAACTCATACGGATGCGGCCTCTGCCGAATCGCATCCACCTCATTCTCCCGCTTATATTTCACCCAGTAATGCACAACGTCTGCGGTAAAAACATCCCCTTTCAGCAGAAACTCATGATCCTCCTCTAACGCCAGCAGCGCCTCCTCCAGCGATCCCGGTGCCGAGGAAATCTTTTCGTACTCCTCCTCAGTCAGGTGATACATATTCTTATCCAGCGGCTCACCCGGATCGAGTTCATTCTCAATCCCATCGATCGCCGCCATTGTTATCGCGCTGAATGCCAGATACGGATTGCACGAACTGTCCGGGCAGCGGAATTCGATCCGCTTGGTCTTGGGATTTTCGCTGTACATCGGAATCCGAATCGCCGCCGACCGGTTCCGGCTGCTGTAAACCAGGTTCACCGGCGCTTCATATCCCGGCACCAGCCGCTTGTAGCTGTTGGTCGTAGGATTGCAAAGCGCACACAAAGCTTTCGCGTGCTTCAGAATTCCCCCGATGGCGTGCAACCCCATCGTGCTCAGCCCCGCATATTTATTCCCCGCGAACAGCGGCTTGTTCCCCTTCCACAGGCTGAAATGGACGTGCATCCCCGAGCCATTGTCCTGAAACAACGGCTTTGGCATGAACGTCACCACTTTCCCATGCCTCGCCGCCACGTTCTTGCAGACATATTTGTACATCATCACGTTGTCCGACATCGTCACCAGATCCTGGTAGCGCATGTCGATTTCGCACTGACCGCCCGTGGCAACCTCGTGATGATGCGCCTCTACGGGGATTCCCAGGTCGATCAGCGTCGCCACCATCTCGCTGCGGACGTTCTGCATGGTGTCCATCGGCGGCGTCGGGAAATAACCCTCCTTCAAGCGCATCTTGTACCCGAGATTGGTCGGGTCCTCCTCGCCGCGCGTCCAGATCCCCTCCCGGCTTCCCACGAAGTATTTTCCGAAATTGATCCCCTGATCGTAGAACGCAGTATCGAACACGAAGAATTCCAGCTCCGGCCCGAAATAAGCCGTGTCGGCGATTTTCGTTTTCTTCAGATACTCACCCGTCTTCCGGGCGATCGAGCGCGGGTCCCGCGAGTACTCTTTCTTGGTGATCGGATCGCGCACGTCACAGATGATCGACAAGGTGGGGTGCGTCAGAAACGGGTCGATTTTTGCCGTACTGGCAACAGGCACCAGCAGCATGTCGGATTCGTTGATGGCCTGCCAGCCGCGGATACTGCTGCCGTCAAATCCAAATCCATGCCCGAAGTTTTCGAGCGTTAACTCGTTGACTGGACACGTCGTATGTTGCCACAGTCCCGGAAAATCCATGAAACGCAGATCGACGAACTCCACCTTGTTTTCTTTGCAGAGCTTCAGAACATCGGAAGGCGACATTAGTATTTCTCCTCAGGTTTTGACTGCGGGACCGTTTGGTGAGCGGCGTATGCTAGCGGCCTCGATTCCCACCGTCAAAACCATCGCGGGCCAACGGGTGCGGCAATCGTCTGTGCCCTCTTTCCGCCCTCTCCCCGTATCCCGGCGCCGGAACAGTGCTGGGGTGAGTGTCTTCGCCGGCGATCACCGGCAGATTTGATTGCTTTGCGCAAACCTGTTTTTAACGCAAGATCAAATTGACTCTGCATCGAATTTTCGCTTAGATGCACGATCAACCAAATCGCATCCATCGCGGAAAGTAGGTCACGAATGAACGCGGCGAAAACTCCAGCAGACGTAATGAAGCTTATCAAGGAAGAAAAAATCAAAGCGGTTGATCTCCGCTTTATGGACTTCCCGGGAATGCAGCAGCACTTTACCGTCCCCGTCCACTGCATCGAAACCGAAACCTTCAAGGAAGGCCTCGGCTTCGACGGCTCCTCCATCCGCGGCTGGCAGGCGATCAACGAATCGGACATGCTTGTCATCCCCGCCCCCGAAACCGCCTTTGTCGATCCCTTCGCCAAGGAACCCACCCTGGTCATGATCTGCAACATCCAGGACCCGGTCACCAAAGACGACTACTCCCGCGACCCCCGCAACATCGCCCGCAAGGCGCTCAAGTACCTCCAATCCCTCGGCATCGCCGACATGGCCTACTTCGGCCCCGAAGCAGAGTTCTTCATCTTCGACTCCATCAGGTACGACCAGAACCAGCACGAAGCCTACTACCACGTCGATTCCGCCGAAGGAATCTGGAACTCCGGCCGCCCAATGGACGGCGACAGCCCCAATCTCGGCAACAAGCTCCGCTACAAGGAAGGGTATTTCCCCATTCCACCCAGCGACTCCCTTCAGGACCTCCGCACCGAATGCATGCTCCTGATGGAAGAGTGCGGCATCGAAATCGAAGCCCAGCACCACGAAGTCGCCTCCGGCGGGCAGTGCGAAATCGACATGAAGTTCTCACCGCTCGTCCAGATGGCCGACAAGATGACCCTCTACAAATACATCATCAAGATGGTCGCCCGCCGTCATGGCAAAACCGCCTGCTTCATGCCCAAGCCCCTCTTCCAGGACAACGGCTCCGGCATGCACACCCACTTCAGCCTGTGGAAAGGCGACAAGCCCCTCTTCGCCGGCAAGGGATACGCGGGCCTCAGCGACATGGCCATCAACGCCGCGGGCGGAATCCTCAAGCATGCCCCGTCGATCCTCGCCTTCGCCGCCCCCACGACCAACAGCTATAAGCGCCTGGTCCCCGGCTACGAAGCCCCGGTCAATCTCGCCATGAGCCAGCGGAATCGCTCCGCCGCGATCCGCATCCCCATGTACACGAATAATCCCAAGGCCAAGCGCCTCGAATTCCGCTGTCCGGATCCAAGCTGCAACCCGTATCTCACTTTCTCCGCGATGCTCATGGCGGCCATCGACGGCATCCAAAGCAAGCTCGATCCCGGCAAGCCGCTCGACGTCAACATTTACGACCTCGAGCCCGAAGAAGCCCGAAAGGTCCAGCAAACCCCCGGCGCGCTTCAAGAATCCCTCGCCGCTCTCAAGAAGGATCACTCCTTCCTGCTCAAGGGCGACGTCTTCACCTCCGATGTCATCGAGACCTGGATCGACTACAAGACCTCCGCCGAGGTCGATGCGATTCGCCTCCGTCCGCATCCCTACGAATTCATGCTTTATTACGATATTTGATTCGAGCAGCAAATATTCATTCGCTAATGCCGCCGGTGTCCCCACCGGCGGTTTTTCATTTCCCCCCAAACCGCTTCTTCATCAGCCTCCGGACTGCCTCGGTATGCTCGCCGAATTCCCGCAGCAACTCCCCCCCTGGATCGTCCGATCTAAACTGCATTCTCCGCCCCAGGTGCACCAGCTCATCCGCCCCCTCCGCCGGCAGAACCAAATCCTTCGCCGACCCCCGCAGCATCCGCTGCGCATTGATCAACCGCCGGAAAAATTGGTAAGCACACATCACCCGCTCAAATTCCCGCGCCGAAAAAATCCCCGCCCGGTGCAGCGCATCCATCGCGTCGATCAGCCTAGGCGTCCGTAATTGCGGCGCCGCCCGCGCATTGGCCACCTGGAGCAACTGCACCATCTCCTCCAAATCCGCCAGCGCCCCATCGCTGTGCTTGGAATTCTTTTGCCCCGGCGGACAATGCTGCCGCCGCATCTTCTCCGAAATTTCCCGGATCGCCCCCAAATCCAGCGGCCGTCCCTCATACAGAATCTCATCGCGCACCCGCTCAATCTCAAATCCCAACCCCGGATCCCCCGCGATCCATCGCAGCCGCCCCAGCGCCAATCGTTCAAACGGATGCGCGTCCCCCTTTCCACCATAATATTGCGCGAAATCGCCCCCGCTGCTTGCCAGCGGACCGTTCTTTCCATACGGCCGCAAACGCAGGTCGACCTCGAATATCCCCTCGCGCTTCGCCTGAATGTAGTCGCACGTTTCCTTCGCCAGGATGGCAAAGAATTCCCCATTCTTCAGCGACCCCCGGCTCCCGCCGGCGGTGTCCCCATCTTCCCCGTATAAAAACAGCAGCTCGATATCCGAAGCATACCCCAGCGCCACGCCCCCCAATTTCCCCAGTCCAAAAATCGCATAATCGGTATCGCGTCTCTTCTCATCGCGCGGCCTGCCATAAAGCCTCACCAGTTCCCCATACACCAGCTTCGACGCCACGCCGACAAGGTTTTCCGCCAGCAAAACCAGCCGCTGCGAAAGGATTTGAAACGCCACATCCGGGCTTTGGTCGCTCAGAATGTGATCCAGATCGATCAGGAAAAGTTCATGGTCCTTGAACGTATTGAGCCTTTTCCTCTGCTCATCAAAATTCTTCGCCCCTGCCAGACAATCTTCCAACCGCCGCGGCAGCGTTCCCATCAGCGGGCAAATCTGCTCCCCCCTCAATCGCCGCTGAAGCAGCGGCAGGAGCGCATCCGCATTCCACCGGATGAAATCCTCCCACAAAAAATCGCTCGCCCCCAAAATCCTCGCCAGGTCCGCCAAGCTCAGCGGATTTGCCAGCAGCTCCAGCCAGCCGCCGGCGTCTGGTATTTGCACAACCTGCCGCGCCAATTCCTCAAACCTCTGCAACGCCGAAAACGGATCCGGTGCACGATCCAAAAAATAACAAAACTGAAGCGTCAGCAGCACCGACCGCTGAATCTGCCGCACTTGGTCGGCCTCGCCCAGCGGCTTCCCCCCTCCATCAACCACGTCGATTTCATTGATCGCCTTCTCCTCCACCGTCCGCGCCCGCGTCTTTTCGATCTGCAATCCGTGCAGCGAAAGTGCCGTGCTGAGGGCATACAAAAACGCCGGTGTGTCGGGCGCCTGCAGGCGCAGCCGCGTGGCGCCGGGCGATTGCTCGACATCCGCCTCCAGCCGCACGATTGGCGAATGCGTTTCATCATCACCCCGCCGTGATTTCAGCCACTGCGTCACGCGCTCGTTCACGATGCGCTTGGCGCGATTGGTTGATTCTTCCCGTCCTTGATTCAGCAGCGCAATCGTTTCCTCGATCGCCGGCGCGAAGACACTAACCCACGCGCGGAAATCCGTCAGCGGTCCGATCAGTTTTCCGACGAAATGATCAAGAATGACCGGATCGCTCATCGGATCGCGCGGCCGCTCGATCAGTTGCCGCCTGTTCACCGATCTTTTGAGGCCAGGCGACCTCACTGCCGGCAGCGTAAAGGCATTGCTGTCCGTGATGCTGAAGCCCGTGCCGGCCATCACGCCGCAGATAATTGAGAACTCAAACAGATGATCGAACGCCAGAACCGAGCATTCGATCGAACCATCGTCGCGGCGGCCAAATATAAGCTGCACGGGTTTCTCATCGCTGAGCTTCATCAGCGCGAGCAACTGGCTCGCGATGCCGCGCATCGAACGCTGCCAGATAGTCTGGCCCAACTCGGCTCAGAAACTTCTCGACAGCGCCATCCGGCGCGCTTTTGGCATTACGGCGTACCTCAATAATGAAATCTGTTTTCGGTTTCACTTCGCACCAACTCTCACATGCCGCAGTCTAATCACAAAAAGCCGCCTCTTGTCGCCTAGTTTATAGGCAACAGCATCATGCCTAAAGTCAGTTGCCCATCTTCTAATCATATCGCATGTTGGTGGTCCGATATTTACCTCATTTCGGATGATCAGGACGGTTTCAGTCAGAAAAATGGCGCCTGTGGAGAGCCTGAGATTTTTTTGACTCCTGCCCAAATATCCGGCAACATAACTCCCATGGGCCACGGATCATTTTTTGTGATCCGCAATTACCGCACAGAAAAATGGAGATGTAGACGCACATGGCAAAGTATAAACTCGAGTATATCTGGCTGGACGGCTATGAGCCCGTCCCCAACATCCGCGGTAAAACCCTTGTCAAAGATTTTGAGTCATTCCCGTCACTTGACCAGCTCCCAAACTGGGGTTTTGACGGCAGTTCGACCCGGCAGGCGGAGGGCCACAACTCCGACTGTGTTCTCAAACCCGTGGCAAGGTATCTCGACAGCACCGTCAAAAACGGCGTGATCGTTCTCTGCGAGGTTCTCCATCACGATCTCACGCCCCATTCCACCAACGCCCGCGCCACCATTCTGGATGACCCGGAGACCTGGTTCGGCTTTGAGCAGGAGTACTTCCTCTATAAAGACGGCCTGCCGCTCGGCTTTCCCTCGGAAGGCTTCCCGAAGGAAGGCCAGGGAAGATATTACTGCGGCGTCGGTTACGGCCTTATGGGCCCCATCGCCCGCGAGATCGTCAACAAACATCTCGATCTTTGCCTCGACGCCGGCATCAACCACGAAGGCATCAACTCCGAAGTGGCCAAAGGTCAGTGGGAATTCCAGATCTTCGGCAAAGGCTCCAAAAAAGCCGCCGACGAAATGTGGGTTGCCCGCTATCTTCTCCAGCGGCTTTGCGAAAGATATGGTGTGGACGTGAATTACCATTGCAAGCCGCTCGGCAAGAGCGACTGGAATGGCTCGGGCATGCACTCCAACTTCTCCACCAAATACCTTCGCGAAGTCGGCGGCAAAGAATACTTCGAGGCGCTCATGGCCGCCTTCGACAAATACAAGGCGGAGCACATCGCTGTCTATGGACCCGACAATCACTTGCGCCTCACGGGCCTCCACGAGACTCAGTCCATCGATAAGTTCAACTACGGGGTTGCCGATCGCGGTGCTTCCATCCGCGTTCCCAACAGCATGCCCAAGAACGGCTACAAAGGCTATTTGGAAGACCGTCGTCCCAACTCGCAGGGCGATCCCTACAAGATCGCCAGCCGGATTCTCCAGACCATCCAAACCGTACCGCTTCCATCCAAAAAATCGCTGGACAGCAACCCGGTTTTGGCTGCCGTTTGATTGCCGTCGATCGATCCGTTCAAGCAGTCAATCCAACGCCGCCCTCATGAGGGCGGCGTTTTTCTTTGCTGGGTATCGGCGTAGTGGTCGTTTGGGTGCGCAATTTCTTGTGAGCTAAAGACCTACGCGAAAACATCAACCATTCGACATCCGGCGTCGGCGTTTGCAAAAAGCAAACAAATTTTTCCTCCTTTCGAGATCATGCTGCTTTCCGTGAACATGCCATTTTTCAACCCACATTTTTTACTTTCGTGCTGGACATTTTTTGATCGTTTTGCAATCATTCGGCCCGCTCGCACGGTCGAACCAACCGTATCTACAATTGGAGATGGTACATGTCGAACGCTCGCCAGGAGGCGATCAAGGCGATCGCCGCTTACAAAGCACAAGCTCAATAACGTTGATTTCAAGACGATTCATCTGAAGGATGTTTTCGGATCGAACGTCTTCAATGAAGCCGAAATGCAGGCCCGTCTTCCCAAGACGGCTTTCAAAAGCCTGATGAAAACAATTCACGAAGGGCACCCTTCGACCCGGCCATCGCCGACGCCGTCGCCGCCGCCATGCACGATTGGGCTCTGGAACACGGCGCAACCCACTACACCCACCTCTTCCAGCCGATGACCGGCATCACCGCCGAGAAGCACGACAGCTTCCTCACCCCCGAAGGCTCCGGCGCTCTGGCCGATCTTCAGCGGCAAGGAACTCGTCAAGGGCGAGCCCGACGCCAGCAGCTTCCCCTCCGGCGGCCTGCGCGCCACCTTCGAAGCCCGCGGCTACACCGCCTGGGACCCCACCAGCCCCGCCTACATCATGGAGCATCCCAATGGCTCCACGCTGGTCATCCCCACCGCCTTCCTCAGTTGGACCGGTGAATCCCTCGACAAGAAAACCCCGCTTGCTCAAGAGCATGGACGCCCTCAGCACCCAGGCCATCCGCATCCTCAAGCTCTTCGGCACACCGACGTCCACAAGGTCTTCACCACCGTCGGCTCCGAGCAGGAATATTTCCTCATCGACAAGCACTTCTACTACGCCCGTCCCGACCTGATCGCCAGCGGCCGCACCCTCTTCGGCGCACCGCCGCCAAAGGGCCAGGAACTGGAAGACCACTATTTCGGCGTCATCCCCGAACGCGTCCTGGCCTTCATGGCCGACAGCGAAAACGAACTCATCAAGCTCGGCGTCCCCGTCAAAACCCGCCACAACGAAGTCGCCCCCAGCCAGTACGAACTCGCCCCGCTCTTCGAAAACAGCAACCTCGCCACCGATCACCAGAACATGATCATGGAGGTCATGCGCCGCATCGCCGACAAGTACGGCCTCGTCTGCCTCCTCCACGAAAAACCCTTTGCCGGCATCAACGGCACCGGTAAGCACAACAACTGGTCGATGTCCACCGACACCGGCGAAAACCTCCTCAACCCCGGCGACACCCCGCACGAAAACGCGCAGTTCCTCGTCTTCTGCGCCGCCGTCATCCGCGCTGTCAGCAAGTACAGCGAAATCCTTCGCCTCTCCATCGCCAGCGCCCACAACGATCATCGCCTCGGCGCCAACGAAGCCCCGCCGGCGATCATCTCCATCTTCCTCGGCGATCAGCTCACCGACATCTTCGAGCAGATCGAAAAAGGCCCCGCCAAGATCCAGCAAGCAGGGCGGTCTCTTCGAAACCGGTGTTTCGATTCTCCCCAAGCTCCCCAAGGACGCCGGCGATCGCAACCGCACCAGCCCGTTCGCCTTCACCGGCAACAAGTTCGAGTTCCGCGCCGTCGGCTCCAGCGCCAATATCGCCGGCGCCAACACCGTCCTCAACACCATCGTCGCCGAGAGCCTCGACTTCATCGCCACCAAGCTCGAAGCCGAGGTCAAGGCCGGCAAAGATCTCAACAAGGCCGTCCAGGACCTGCTCCCCTCCATCATCAAGGAGCACAAAAAGGTCTGCTTCAACGGCAACGGCTACGCCGAGGATTGGCACGCCGAAGCCGAAAAACGCGGCCTGCCCAACCTCAAGAACACCGTCGATGTCCTCCCCGTCGTCACCCGCAAGGACACCATCGACCTCTTCACCAAGTACAAGGTCTACACCGAGAAGGAATTGAACAGCCGGTTCAATATCCTCTCCGAGGCCTACGTGAAGACGGTGAACATCGAAGCCCTGACCGCCCTGATGATGGCCAAAACCTTCATCCTTCCCGCGGTCCTTCGCTATCAGAAGGAAGCCGGCGACGCCGTCGCCTCCGCCAAGGCCGCCGGCGCCACCAGCACCGCCGGAACCGAATTCCTCTCGACCATCGTCTCCAGCTTCTCAACGACCTCTCTCGCACCATTGCCGGCCTCGAAAAGGCCGCCGGCCATCACGGCGACGGCGACCCCTACGCCCACGCCAAGCACATTCGCGAGCAGGTCATTCCCGCCATGCTCGAGCTCCGCAAGGTCGCCGACAAGCTGGAAGACATCATCCCCGACGACCTCTGGCCCCTTCCGACCTACCGCGAAATGCTCTTCATCAAGTAGTCGGGAAGTTGTAAATTTCCCTTTATGAAAGCCCCAGCATTTCCATGCTGGGGCTTTTTCTTTTACTGCGCACAAATAAACCTTCACATACGCATAAATCAGCGAAATGATCCCCACGATCACGCTCGCCCAAAGCGTGATCTTCAGAATCCTGATCCGATTCGCGATCTCCTTATCCCTCCACTCCGCCAGCCGCCTGTCGATCTCATCGAGCTTCCGGTCGATCCGCGCCTTCGATCTCATCCAGCTTCTGGTTGAGAAAAACATCCGCGCTCTTCTTCAGCCTGTTGCTGATCCCCCCAAACAGCCCCGACTCTTCGATCTCCTCCTTGATCGACGCCGCCTTCGCGCCCCCCGTCATGCCGGTCCGGCAGAAACTTGTAATCCGAATTCGGAAACATTCTCCCCCACGATCGTCGCCACCATCCCCCCCAGCACCGCCCGCCGCCTTCGATTCAGCCGGCTGAAAAATCCCTCCTGCTTCCTCAGCCTTCGAACCACCGCAGGCACCGAATCCGCCTCGCGACGCATCCACCCCCCGCAGCCGCGCCAGCACCACCAGCCCCCGCCGCGTACAATCCCGCGAACCGCATCGACCGAATCCGCGCGATCTCCTGCGCAATCTGCTCCTTGCCGCGCATCTGTCGTCACCGGCCGACGTCCCCATCGCACCACATCCAGCATCGACTGCTCGATCCATCCCCGCGATCAATTGCCGCCGCTCATGCACTGCCGCTCACCAGCAATTGCTGCGTCTTATATCGCGTCGCATCCAGCCCCAGCGTCTCCGCCAGATTCGCCAGCTCATCCTTCGGCAGCTCCGAAAGCTGCCGGTCCGGCGACTGCCCCGCGACCGGCGTTGCCGCGCCGGTCACCACGATCTCCCGTCCCCGGCGACGCCTTCATCGAGTTGTCGATTCGATTCGTCCATCCACGTGATTATAAGGATCGATCCTCACTCACCAGGTGGTGCGCCCGCAACAACAAAACCCAAACCACCGCACAGCAGCATGCACACCGCACATCCCCCCCAAACGTTCGATCCGCAGCCGCAACCCCTGCAGCATAAGATACCGCCGCACCAGTGATATATATTTCCCTCTCCGCCGAAATAAATCCACCACCCATATACCGACTGCGCCGTCGTCACCGTCGCATAAATCGTCACCACCGTTCCCAGCACCCACCGAAAAAATTCAAAGAAGTCCATTTTGTTTTCCCCGCCTCCGGTACTCCGAGGGGAGGGAGGCGCATCTTACGATATCACTCCGCTATCTCATCCGCCTCCACCACATTCCCCCCGAACAACTCCGTCCCAATCCTCACCATCGTCGACCCTTCCGCGATCGCCAGCTCAAAATCATGGCTCATTCCCATGCTCAGGTGCTTCAGCCCCGCCCCGCCGATCTTGTGCCACTTCATTTCCTCAAAAATCTCTCTCGCCCTGGTGAACGCATGTTGAACCTTCTTCTCCGGCGCCTCCAGCGGCCCCATCGCCATCAGCCCGCGCATCTGCAAATTCGGCATCGAATCAATCTGCTCCGCCAGATGCACCGCCGCTCCCACCGCCACCCCGAACTTCGACGACTCCTCCGATGTATTCACCTGCAAAAGTACCGGAAGTCTTTTCCGCCAGCCGCGCCGCCTGGATATCCAGCTCTTCCGCCAGCCGCAGGCTGTCGATGCTGTGAATCATCTGCACCAGCGGCAAAAGCGCTTCACCTTGTTTCGCTGAAGATGCCCGATCATATGCCAGCGAATTTTCTGTGCCGGCTGCCCGTCCCCGTGAATCACCCGCCTCTGATAAAATTCGTTAAGCTGCGCCGCCCGCTGCGTCAGCACCTGCACCCGGCTCTCGCCAAGATCGACCACGCCCAAGCTGCAGCACTTCCCGAATCTGCTCCGGCGCGGCCGTCTTCGTCACCGCGATCAGCGTAATCTCCCCCGGCTCGCGCTTGGTCTTCCCCGCCGCCTCCGCGATCCGATCGCGAATCCGGTCCAATTTTTCCGCAAGCGGCGTTCGTTTTGCCAACTTCAGGCTCCTTCCTCACCCATCATACCTCCTAAACCCCAGAACCGGAACCTCCCACCAAGTTCTCCTCCACTTTCTACTTTCTACTTTCAACTCTCTCGCGCAGCGCGATACCACGTCATTGTCTCGTCGAGCCCCGCACCAAAATCCACTATCGGCTCATACCCCAGCAAATTCTTCGCACGCGTTAATTCCGCCAGCGAATGTTTCACATCCCCCGCGCGCTCCGCCGCATAATCCGGCTTTAAATCCTCCCGCCCAAGCCATTTGCCCATCCGAAAAGCCAGTTCATTCACCGAAATCCGCACCCCACACGCGATATTGACGATCTTTCCCCCCAATGGCTCCTTTCGCCGCGCCGCAAGGAGATTCGCATGAACCACGTTATCAACATACGTAAAATCCCGCGATTGCTCCCCGTCCCCGTAAATCGTCGGCCTCCTGCCCGATAGCATCGCCTTGGCAAACGCCGCGATCACCGCCGCATACGCGCTGGTCGCCGACTGCCGCGGCCCAAAAATATTGAAATACCTCAAGCTCACCGCATCCACCCCCATCCCCGCCGCATACGCCCCCAACATCGCTTCGCCCGCCACCTTCGTCGCCGCATACGGGCTCCGCGGCTGCGCCGCCATCGTCTCCACCTTCGGCAACTCCGGCGCATCCCCATAGGCACTGCTGCTCGCCGCAAACATCACCCGCCTCACCCCGCACTTCCTCGCCGTCTCCAGCACATTCAAAGTCCCCGTAGAATTAACCTCCTGATACCTCACCGGCTCCACAATACTCTGCGGCACCGACCCCAGTGCCGCCTGATGAAAC
Source organism: uncultured Phycisphaerales bacterium (assembly GCA_963755915.1). Taxonomy (GTDB): domain Bacteria; phylum Planctomycetota; class Phycisphaerae; order Tepidisphaerales; family Tepidisphaeraceae; genus PALSA-1353. The sequence goes on along the minus strand of CAVWLP010000003.1, from coordinate 1,063,692 downwards.
ACCGCTTCCCGCCCGCGCACACACTTCTCGAGCAGCCCCAAATCCAAAATCGACCCCTGCACAAACTCAATCCCCCCCGCAAGCGCCTTCGGATCCCCGCCTCCCGAAAGATCATCCAGAACCGTCACCTTCGCGCCGAGTTCGTTAAGTGCAATCGCCAGATGCGACCCAATAAACCCCGCCCCCCCAGTCACGAGAACCGGCTGCCCGGAAAAGTGATCTCCGTGCAGCTTTCGCCAATCCGGTTTCTGGGTCATCCTCGCAATGTTATACTCGCGCGCCGACGTGACCAAACCCATCAAAATCGATTTCCCCCTGCGCCATCCTCTTCGACATGGACGGCACCCTCACCGAACCCATGCTCGATTTCCCGCGCATCAAGTCCGACATGGGCATCGGCGACGGCCCCATCCTCGAATCCCTCGCCCTTCTCGACGACGCCCGCCGGCGCCAGGCGGAACGGGTTCTCCTCCGCCACGAAGAGCTCGCCGCCGAAAAATCGACCCTCAACCCCGGCTGCCGCGATCTCCTCAACTGGCTCGCGCATGAAAAATCCCCGTCGCCCTCGTCACCCGCAACTGCCGCCAATGTGCCGACACCGTCATCCGCCGTCACAGCCTGCAAATCACCGTCCGGATCACCCGCGACGACGGTCTCTTCAAGCCCAGCCCCGCCCCCCTCCATCTCGCCTGCCGCCGATTAGGCATAGAATCCGTTGATGCATGGATGGTCGGCGACGGCCAATACGACATCGAATCTGCCGCGGCCGCCGGGATCCGATCCGTCTGGATCAGCCACAACAAGCCGCGCCATTTCGACGCCGAGCCCTGGATGACCGTCGCCAATCTGCCCGAACTGTGCGAATTATTGAAACGTATTCGGAGATAGCCCTCATGCGAAAATGGATTTTCCTCTTTGTCCTGACCGCCGCCTGCACCACCGTCGCCGGCCCAACCACCCAGCCGACGCTTTCAAACAATTCCACCACCGACCAGATCCTCGACGCCCTCGACGCCCGCGGTACCGGCCTGCGCGATTTCTCCGCCGACGTCACCCTCACCGACACCGCCACCGACACCGGCGATACCCACATGAGCATCGGCTCCGTCGTCCTCCAGCGAAAAAGCCCCACCGACGTCCGCATCCGCGTCGCCTTCACCAAAAAACAGGTCGATAACCTGATAACACCCCAGGATCACGAATACGTCCTCGACAACGGCGTCCTCGACGACCGCGACTACCAGCTCAAGCACGAAAACAAAGGCCAGCTCCTCAAGCCGGGACAGAACGTCGACCTCTTCAAGCTCGGCGAAGGCCCATTCCCCCTCCCCCTCGGCCAAAAACGCGAAGACGTCCTGAAAATTTTCACCGTCGCCCGAGTAGGCCCGACCTCAGATGATCCCCCCGGCACCGTCCATCTCCAGCTCACCCCCAAAGACGGCACGGAAATGGCCAAAGATTTCAAAACCATCGACGTCTGGGTCGAAACCCAATCGGCCATGCCGCGCCGAATTCAAACCCTCGACATCAACCAAACGACGACACGCACGACGGATTTGGCCAATGTGAAACTCAACACCGGCGTCAGCGACAAGGATTTCACCCTCCCCCCAACCACCCCAGAGTGGAACGTCATCGAAGGCCCCTACGGACAATAGCAAATCCCCCATCCACCCTCTCCCCGTTTAGCCGCGACCCGAAGGGGAGCGCTTTCCGTGCGGTGCAATTCCCTTAGTCACCGAACCAAAAACGGATCCCGATCCTTCTCACTCACCAGAATCTCCACCATCCCCTCCCGCTCCTCTATCCGCTTCTTCAGCCTCTTCAAAACCCCGCGCTCGCTATTCGAATGCAGTGTACACACCACCGTCATCCCCGCTGCCGCCGCCCGCGCCGCATCGTGATGCCGCAATTCTCCCGTGAGATATACCTCCGCCCCTCCCGCGATCGCATTCTCCAGAAACTCCCCGCACGACCCCGCGCACACCGCCCCGCGTTTAACCTCTCCCTCCATCGGCCCCGCGATCAGCAGATGCTCAATCTCCAGCCCCCGCTTGATCCGCTCAAACAGCTCCCGCCGAGCGGTAGGGGGGATCCCCCCGATTTTCCCCTGCCCCCGATCCGCCATCTTCGGCGCCAAAACGATCAAATCAAACGCCGGCTCCTCATACGGATGACTCCCCCGCATCGCGCTCACCACCGCTTCCGTCTTCTCAACCGGAACGACCGTCTCCAGCCGAATCTCATCCGCATGTTCCAGCCTTCCCGTCTGCCCAAGCGTCGGATGCGACCCCTTCTCCCCAAAAAAAGTCCCCAATCCCGTCGACCTGAAACTGCATGATGAATAATTCCCGATATGCCCCGCCCCCGCCTCAAACATCGCCGTGCTCACCTTGTCCACCACCTCGATCGGCACAAACACCACCAGCTTATATTCCGCCCCCTTCCCCTCCGCCGCCCTAAGCGGCTTCCGATCCGTCAACCCCAGCACATCCGCCAGCATGTCATTCGTTCCCCCCTCCGCCACATCCAGCGCCGTATGCGGCGAATAAATCGCGATGCCTTTTCGAACCGCCTCAAAAATCCCACTCCCCGCCACGATCCTTTTCAACGCCTTAAAAATCGGCGGATGATACGCAATCACCAGATCGCACCGCTGTTCAGCCGCCTCCTTCGCGACTTCAGGCGAATAATCAATCGTCAACAAAATCCGATTGACCTCCTGCTTCGGATCCCCTACCAGCAGCCCCACATTATCCCACGATTCCGCCAGCCCCAGCGGAGCAATTTCTTCCAGCGCGCTCAAAATTGTGCTCAATATCATCCTTCATCCCTTCGAATTTCTCTTAACCCCCGCCCCCGGTACTCCGGGGGAGGGTAGAGGAGGGGGGTCGATAACCAAACAGGCGTCACATTTCCATTTCGACACCGGCCGCCGCAAACATAGCCTTCGCTTTCACCAGTGTCTCCTCATATTCCCGCACCGGATCAGAATCCGCGACAATCCCCGCCCCCACAGGAATATAAATTTTCCCCGCCTTCGCCACCATCGTTCGAATCGCGACATTGAATTCAATCAACCCGCTAGAATCCAAATACCCAATCGCCCCGCAGTACGGCCCCCTCCGCACCGGCTCCAGCTCATCGATAATCTCAATCGCCCGAATCTTCGGCGCCCCCGTCACGCTCCCCCCGGAAACGTCGCCCGCAGCAGATCGACAAACCCCACCTCCGGCCGCAAAGTCCCCCGCACCGTCGCCACCCCATGAAACACGCTCCCATGCCTCTCAATCGCCCGCGCCTCAACAACCTCAATGCTCCCCACTTCACATACCCGCCCCAGATCATTCCTCTCCAGATCGACGATCATGTTCAATTCCGCCTGATCCTTCCCCGATTCGCGCAGCTCCCCCTCCATCCCATCCATTGCAGGTCGCGTCCCCTTGATCGGCCGCGTCACAACCTTCCGGTCCGGCGTCACCCGCAAAAAAAGCTCCGGCGAATTCGAGATAATCGCAAAATCCTCATACCCCAGATACGCCCCATATGCCGCAGGCGATTCCCCTACCAGCCTCCGATAAATTTCCCCCGGATGCGCCCGCAACCCCGCCGAAAACCGCTGCGCCAGATTCACCTGAAAAATATCCCCCTCCCCGATATACCGCAGCGCCCGCTCCACCGCCTTCTCATATGCCCCGCGCGAAAAATTCGAAGACAGCGCCTCCTCCCCCCGCCCATAATCCTCCTCCACGCCCGCCCCTCTCTCTCCCACCGGCCGGCAATACGTAAACACAAACAGCGGCAACCCCAAATCATCCACAGCCCGCCTCGGCAACTCCTCAAACAACCCCCCCAGATCAAACCCCAAAAATCCAATCCACCGCCCCTCCCCCGGCCAAAACGTCCGCGAAATCCAATCCAGCGCCTCCAGCGGATCGTCCCACTCCCGAATCACGCTCTCCCCCACCCGCGCGATGGATCGCAGCGTCGAAGAATCACACCGCACCGTACAAACCGGCAAAAGAAATCCCGTCACCCACGGATCGCCGCGGTCTGCTTTTTCAGGAGTCGAGCTGAGATTAATGCGGGGTCCAGGCATTCGTACAAATCTTACCGCCGCGGAAACCCGAAACCAGAAACCAGAATGATGATTCAAACCAGAATGACGAAATACCCCATTTTTTCGTCATTCGAGTTTCGGATTTGATTCGTCATTCGAGTTTCGGATTTCGAATTTCCCCACTCCACCGCTATAGTTCAATCATGCCGGATCAACCTGATCCAATCCTCGCCGACCTCACCGCCCCTCAGCTCCAAGCCGTCACCCACGTGGATGGTCCTCTGCTTATCATCGCCGCCGCGGGCAGCGGCAAAACCCGCGTCATCACCCGCCGCGTCGCTTACCTCATGAACATCGGCATTGACCCCCGCTCCATTCTCGCCATCACCTTCACCAACAAAGCCGCCGGCGAGATGAAACACCGCATCTCCACCAGCTCGCCTCGCCCCATCCGCGACTGGGGCCGCCTCGATCAGCCCTGGCCCATCATCTGCACCTTCCACTCCCTCTGCCTCCGCATCCTCAAGCACTACGCAACCGCCGTCGGCCTGCCCCCCAACTTCACCGTCTACGACTCCGCCGACCAGTCCAAGCTCATCAAAGACGCCATCAAAATGCTCGACATCCCCCTCGGCAACGCCACCCCCGGCATGATCCACGGCACCATCAGCAACGCCAAAAACCGCCTCATCGACGCCGAAGAATATGCCCTCTCCATCAAAGACCGCTACAGCGAAGTCGTCTCCCGCATCTTCCGCAAATATCAGCAGCTCCTCACCGCCGCCAACGCCCTCGATTTCGACGACCTCCTCCTCCGCACCGTCCGCGCCATGAAAAACCATCCCGAAATCATGGCCGACCTCCAGGATCGCTTCCGCTACATCCTGGTGGACGAATACCAGGACACCAACCACGCCCAATACGTCCTCGTCCACGCCCTGGCGATGAAGCACCGCAACATCTGCGTCGTCGGCGACCCCGACCAATCCATCTACGCCTGGCGCGGCGCCGACATCGCCAACATCCTCGACTTCGAAAAAGACTACCCCGACGCCACCGTCATCCGCCTCGAGCAAAACTACCGCTCCACCAAGGTCATCCTCGCCATCGCCGAGCATCTCATCGGCCACAACCTCCGCCGCAAGGAAAAGCGACTCTGGACCGAAAACGACGACGGCGAAAAAGCCCAGGTCCTCCTCTGCCGCGACGAGCACGACGAAGCCTGGGCCGTCGCCGAACAGCTCATCCGCCTCCACGAGAAAGGAATCGACTGGAGCGAAATGGCCATCTTCTACCGCATGAACTCCCTCTCCCGCGTCATGGAAGACGCCCTCCGCCGCAAGCAGGTTCCCTACCAGATCGCCCGCGGCGTAGAGTTCTACAACCGCAAGGAAATCAAAGACGTCCTCGCCTACCTGAGACTAATCTCCAACCCCTCCGACGAAGTCAGCCTCACCCGCATCGTCAACGTCCCCACCCGCGGCATCGGCGACGCCAGCGTCAAGCTCATCCAAACCCACGCCGTCGGCCACGGTCAATCCCTGTGGCAATCCATGAAACAAGCCGCCGTCGTCCCCGGCCTCTCCACCCGCGCGGTGAATTCCACGGCAAATTTCGTCAACCTCATCGAGAATCTCCAAACCCCTCCCAACGGCGTCGCCCACAACATGCGCACCCTCATGGAAGCCGTCCTGAAGCGCACCGGCATCGAGGAAATGCTCCGTAAGGAAGACCCCGACGCCGAAAACGAGCTCGCCAACGTCGCCGAACTCGTCTCCGCCGCCGCCGAGTTCGACAAGCAGCACCCGGAAGGAACCCTCGAAGAATATCTCGGCGAAGTCAGCCTCGTCAGTGACGTCGATCACATGGACGGCAGCGGTGGGGCGGTCACCCTCATGACCCTCCACGCCGCCAAGGGCCTGGAGTTTCCGGTGGTCGCCATGATCGGCCTGGAAGAAGGGTGTCTCCCTCACGCCCGCGCGATGGAGAGCGTCGACCAGCTCGAAGAAGAACGCCGCCTCTGCTTCGTAGGCATCACCCGCGCCCAGCAGCGCCTGATTCTTTCCAAAGCCGCCCGCCGCACCATCCGCGGCCTCTCCGGCACAACCGTCACCAGCCAATTCCTGGGCCAAATGCCCCGCGACTTCATGAACGTGACGACCCACGACCCCGGCGAAATCGACCCCGACCCAATTCCCGGCGACCTCCACGTCGGCCAATCCGTCCGCCACCCCCGTTTCGGTGTCGGCAAAATCCTCAACCTCTCCAACAACCGCGCCATCGTAGATTTCCCCACCTCCGGCCGAAAAACCCTCATCCTCGAATTCGCCGGCCTCCAACCCGCCTGACAAATTGTTTAGCCGCGACCCGCAGGGGAGCGCTTTCTTCCCCCCCAACCCTCACGGCCGCGTCTGCATCTTCAATTGCATCGCCGCCCCCAAATTCTGCCGCGCAATCTCATTCTTCGGATCAATCCCCATCGCCCGATGCAACATCTCCACCCCTTCATCAATTCTCCCCATCTGCACCAAAATCCCCCCCGCGCTCGCCATCGCCCCCGCATTCTCCGGCTCCAACTCCAGCGACCTCTGATACCTCTCCAGCGCCTCCCCCAATTCCCCCTGCTCATAATACGCCATCCCCCAGTTCCGATACGCCGCCCCCGAATCCGGATTCACATCCAATATCGCCTGACACTGCTGAATGGCCCGCGAATACTCCCCCAGATCAATCAGCGTCACCGCCAGGTTAATCCTCGGCGTTTCGAACTCAGGATAAAGCGCAATCGCCCGCTCATAAGCCTCCGCCGCCAGCCCCCGATATTTCCGGCATCCGCAGGAAACTCTTCCGCCAACCCCTGATACGCCGTCCCCAGTTGAAATTCCCCCCCGCGCGCAATCGCCGAAACACCGTTTCATCCGACCCCGGCTCCGCCTCAATCGCCTTGAGATAAAACTCCTTCGCCGTCACATAATCCCCCCGCATCGCATAGCATTCCCCCATCCCCGTCCAGTCCGCCGCGGATGGCCAGCGATCCATCACCAACCGAAACTGCCCCATCGCCCCCGCAAAATCCCCCGCATCCACCAGCGCCGCCCCATAGTTGTTATGTGCCATCGGCGATCCAGGATTCATCGCGACCGTATTCCCCCAAAGCGTCTTCCGATCCAAAAAAATCCGCGCATGCAGATTGCTCGCAACACACAGCGACGCAATCACCACTGCCACCATCCCAACATGAATCGCCCGTTGCCCCGCTCCAATCCTCGCCACACCACTCACCACCACCACAATAATCCCAATCCCCGCCAGATACTGAAAATGATCCGCCACATACGAATACCGCATCGGAAAAACATTCACGAACCCCATCGCCGGCACGAGCGTCACCCCATAAAACAAAACCCCGGCGAGCGCCCGCGCCGATGCGCCGCGCAGAAGCCACAATCCCAAAATCAACCCAATCGCAGCCACCGGATAAACAAACCACCCCGGCCTCTCCCCCGGATCCACCACCCAGTGCGGATAAATAAACATCAACCGCCCCGGCCAAAAGAGCTTCACCATATAAAACCAAAACGCCCTCCCCGCGATACACACTCGATCCACCGGCGTAAGAAAATCAAAATCCACCCCCATTGCCCCCACCACATGCTTCTCCATCCAACCCGTAAGACTCCCCATCGCCCCCCCAAGAATCAGCATCGGAACCACAGACAAAAATCCCGGACAGAAATCCTCCCCCTCTTCCACCAACACAAAATCAAAATCGCAGCAGGCAACGTAGAAGTCACCGATTTCGTCAGCAACGCCGCAATGAAAAGCACCAAACTCGCGACATACCACAACATCAAACCCCCGCCCCCGGTACTCCGGGGGAGGGCAGGGGAGGGGGTCGGACACCAGAAATCTCGGGATCGCAAATACGCCCACCCCGCCAAAAAATACAAAACCCCACTCAATACATTCTTTCTCTCCGTCGCCCAAGCCACCGATTCCACCTGCAACGGATGCACCGCCCAAACCGCCGCCGCCACCCACGCCCCCGCGATCTCCAGCCTCAGCAAAATCCTCCACAAAATCACCGCCCCCAGCGCGTGCAGCAGAATATTATCCAGGTGATACCCCAGCGGCTTCGCCCCCCACAAATGATATTCCACCCAAAGCGACGTATGCGTCACCGGATAATACTGCGGCTCCGCGCTCAGCGGCCGCGTCCAAATCCGCTCCAATCCCCCCGGCGAATGAAGCTGATAATTCTGCTCGATATACCGGTCATCATCCCAGATAAACCCATTCCCCAGCGCCGGAAAATACGCGATCAAAGAAATCGCAATCAGCCCCGCAACCTGAACAATTTGCCGAACCATTTCACCCTATCATGTTTAGCCGCAACCCCGCAGGGGTGCGCGTTTAGGGTCTCGTCGCCATCCCCTTCACCGACGGCGCCGTCGCACTCATCTGCGTCGTCGCATGTGCCCCCGCCTTCATCTTCAACGCCAGCGCCAGATTCCTCTGCGCCTCCGCCAGGTTCGGATTCAACTGAATCGCGTCCCGGAACGACTCGATCGCCGCATCCATCTCTTCCATGTTCGTCGGCCCGCTCTCCAGGATCACTCGTCCGATCTCGTTATACGCCCGCGCATCGTAATGATTCAGGTCCCGCAAAATCACCATCAGCTCCTCCCGCGCATCCGCGAAATGCCCCAGGTTCTCCATCGCCACCGCCAGCTTATACCGGCTGTCCGGATCGTCCGGATTCAGCTTCACCGCCAGCTCATAATCGCTCTGCGCATCCATGCTAAATTCGTTTTCCATCCTCTTATTCCCATGCTCCTGCGCCATCTGCGCCATCGACCAGTCGATGTTCCCCGTCTGCAGCGCCGCCAGCGGCCTCACTTGCGCCCCTCCGGGCTGATCGTCGGTGAATCCTTCTGCGCCTCCGCGATCTCCCCCGCCTTGCGGAACTCGTCTCGCGCTGCCTTCAGCAGATCCACAACCTCCTGCTCCCGCGCCGTAAACGGCCGCGTCGTCGCCTTCCCAACCGTCTTCACCTCCGACCCCCGCGTCGCCGCCCCCAGCCTCTTCTCCAGTTCCTGCGCCGGTTCAATTCCACTATCCCCAGCGTGTAATACGGCAGCGGATCGTTCTGCGCCTCCTCATACGTCAGCGCCGCCTTCAACTTATTCTCCGCCTCCTCCAGCAGCGCCGCCGCATTCGCATCCGGCGTCCTCATCCGCGTGATGTCATTCTCCGCAAACTGGTCCAGCGCCTTATACCTCACATCATCCGGCGATGAAGGATTCGCCAGCGTCTCGTTCAGCAGATGATCCGAATCATCCAGCAGGCTCAGCGCATCCTTCGCCGCAAGCTGCGAGTCATTGACGTCATTCTGCTCCGCAATCCGCGCCGCATCGTCAAACCCTTCGCTCGCATCCGCCTGCTTCACCTTCGCCAGGCTGTAAGTCGCCAGCCAGCTCTCTGGATTCTTCTCCACCGTGTCCTGCCAAAGATTCTCCGGCTCCTCGAAAACCGTCGCCCGAATCCACGAAGTCGCCCCCAGCACAACCAGCAGCGCCGAAGCCAGCACCGCTATCGCCGCCGACGGCTTCGCCGCCTCGCCAGTCGCCCCCCTCTGCCACAGCGGCCTCAATATCCACGCCACCACCCAAACCCCCGCCACCACAATCGGAATCCCCGCCAGGTACTGAAAGTGATCCGCCACGAACGAAAACCGGAACGGATACACATCAAAAAATCCCAGCGCCGGAAACAGCAGCGCCAGATAGCAAATCACCGCCGTAACCGGCCCGCGCCCAATCCGCTTCACCGACAACGCCAGCCCCGCCAAAATCGCCGCCGCCGCGATCGCAAACGCCCACTGCACCCCATCATGCACGTCCGGCACCTCCCGCGGATAAACAAACGACTGATGAATCGGCGCCAGCAGCTTCCCGATGTAAAACCAGACATCCCTCCCCGAAATCAAAACCCGCTGCAAAAACGAAAACCGCCACTCCGATCCCGACGCCCGAATCTTCCCCTCAGGATCCGTCTCCAAATACGAAGTCACCAGCGAAAGCCCAATCCCCACAATCAGCATCGGCACCACCGCCAGCGCCGCGCAACATTCAACCTCTTCTTCCACCACAAAACCGCCAGCACCGCGATCGGCGCAAAAACCACCGCCGTCTTCGCCAGCACCGCCAGCACAAAAAGCACGAGCGCAATCAGATATGCCTGCCAGTCCTCCGTCAGTTTCCAAACCCTCTCCGCAGACTCCGGATCGCACAGCCCCGCATATTCCAGATAAAACACCGCCGCCGAAATTGCCAGAAACCCGCTCAGCACATTCTTACATTCGCTGATCCAGCACACCGATTCCGCCTGCATCGGGTGCACCGCCCAGATCGCCGCCGCCGCCCACGCCCCCGGCAGCCGCAGCCTCCGCAGCAGCCGCCACAGCACCACCGCCGCCCCCGCGTGCAACACCAGGCTCACGACCCGATACCCCATCGGGTTATCCCCCCAGAACTGATGCTCCACCCACAGCACGGTAAAGCTCAGCGGATAATACTGAACCGTCCCCGGCGGAATCTTCCAGATATCCCTCAGCCCCGCCGCATCATCCAACGCCTTGTTCTGCGTAACGTACTGATCGTCGTCCCACAAAAACGACGTCCCATCAATCGCCGGCCAAAAAGCCACCAGCGCCACCAGCCCCAGCACCGCCGCCCACAAATACCAATCCTTCTTCGACGCCGGATCATCCGGCAACGTAATAATCAGCGGTTGCGCCTGTTCCGGGTCATTTGCTTCGGGCGACGGTTCACCCTGTGTGCTCGGTTCGTACATCAGTTTCCTCGCGTGATTTCACTCTCGGCGGCGTGACATCTTCAAACAATTATGATTACATAATCCCCCGCCGAGATCAACAAAACCCGTGTACGCGGATAGTCCGTGTAGCCGGCGAGCTTGCTCGCCGTGACGAACACCAAAAGCCTCGCCGCAACCAAATATGACCCAAACCATCCCAACCTCTCTGAATGACCCCATCAACGCCAAAATCCTCGAAATCTCCGAGGATCGAATCCCCGGCTTCTCCCCCAACCCCATCGCCCAAATCGCCAAAGAAACCGCCCTCGACCCCAACACAATCATCGACCGCATCTCCGCCATGCTCCGCGCCGGCATCATCCGCCGCGTCCGCCAAACCCTCTTGGCCACCAACCTCGCCCAAGGCGCCCTCGTCGCCTGGGTCGTCCCCCCCGAAAAACTGAATTCCGCCTTCGACTGGATGTTCCAGCAAGACCCCTTCTCCGGCCACGTCGTCATCCGCAGCACCGACTCCGCCGTCGCCGGCAGCAAATACCGCCTCTGGACCACCCTCAAAGTCCCCCAGGGCTTCTCCATGGACGCCCACTGCCGCCACCTCTGCATTCGCACCGGCGCCGAGCAATTCAAGCTCATGCCCGCCAAACGCCTCTTCGTCCTCGGCGTAGGCCACGTCCGCCGCCGCGGCATCGAGCCCGGCAGCAAAGCCGACGAGCCCGCCGACGTCATCGAAACCGGCATCGTCCACCTCACCGACCTCCAATGGCGCGTCCTCGTCGCCCTCAAGCGCGAATTCACCCCCGAAGAAATCTCCACCGACCTCTGGACCCCCCGCGCCGCCGAGGCCGGTGTCTCCCCCGAAGAATTCTACCAGGTCGCCGACGATTTGAATCGCCACGGCGTCATCGGCCGCTTCTCCACCTTCCTCGAACACGTTAAACCTCTCGCCGACGGCCAGCGCGTCACCCGCTTCAACGCCCTCTTCCACTGGGCCGTCCCCCCCGGCCGCGAAATCGACGCCGGCAAACAGGTCGGCCGCTTCCACATCATGACCCACGCCTACTGGCGCGAAGGCGGCCCCGAATTCAACAACGTCAACGTCATGGGCGTCGCCCACGGCACCGACAAAGACCTCCTCCTCGCCCACAAACAAGCCATCGACGACCATCTCGCCAAAGAAGGAATCCCCGTCTCCTACACCAACGTCTTCTGGGGCGGCCGCAGCGAAATCAAACCCAGCGAGATTTCGCCCATCGAATACCAAAGATGGTGCCATGAGCAAGGACTGGACCCCGAAACCATGAGAGGTTGAGGCTGGAAACTCGAAACCCGAAATTCGAATGACGAATCAAACTCGAATGACCAAAATTCGAAACAATAATCGCGATGTTCCCGCTCCATGTTTCGTCATTCGAATTTCGAATTTGATTCGTCATTCGAATTTCGAGTTTCGAATTTCGCTTCAGCGCCATGCCCTACGTCTTCAAAGAGCCTCACCGTCCCTCCCCCTGGGCGCAATACCGCTACCGCGTCCGATACCGCCTCCTCCTCCCCTTCCTCGCCGTAGAATGGCTCTCCGAATGGGCCGCCTGGTTCCTCGGACGGTGGGTCTTCCTCGAAGTCCTCGAATACTGCGGCACCCTCAGCATCCTCGTCGGTGTCATCTTTTACTTCGCCGGCTCCCACGACCGCCGCGAGCAAAAACATTTCCAGGCCTGGCAGGTCATCAACTCCGCCCAGGGCAAGGGCGGCAGCGGTGGCCGCATCGACGCCCTGCAAGACCTCAACGCCGACAACGTCGATCTCGTCGGCGTCGACCTCACCGACGCCTTCCTCCACAACCTCCAAATCCCCGGCGCCCGCCTCGCCCGCTCCAATCTCAGCGGCGCCGACATGCGCGGATCCAACCTCAAGAGCGCCATCGCCCCTCTCTCCACCCTCATCTACACCAACCTCCGCGCCGCCGACCTCCGCAATGCTCAATTCGCCCAATCCGACTTCACCAACGCCGACTTCAACGGCGCCACCCTCGCCGGCGCCGACTTCACCGCCTGTATCCTCGACAAGGCCGATCTCCGTAACGCCGACTTAAGCAATCTTTCCAACTGGAAATCCATCCAATCCATCCTCATGGCCAACATCCAGGCCTGCCGCAACCCCCCCGACGGCTTCGTCCCCTGGGCCCTCGCCCACGGCGCCGTCCAATTCGATTCCGACAACGATTGGCAATCCCGCATCGCCGCAACCCAACCAGCGCGATAGAATAGGACTGTGTTTAATTCCCCCAAAAGACTTCCCCCTCTTACCCCCTCGCCCAGTACTCTGGGAGAGGGTAGGGGTGAGGGCCTGAAAAAAATCACAGTCAAATACTTCGGCTTGCACTCGCTCCCAAACATCCTGCTTCTGACAGCGCTGATTTGCCTTTCCTCCTGCTCCTCCAACGGCCCCCAGCAAATCTCCAGCCAGGAATTCTACGCCCGCCACGCCCCCACAGGCGCCAACCCCATCGCCCCCCTCGACCAGCCCGGCGTAATCCCCTCCCTCCCCGACGCCCGCGCCAATCCAACGCTCCACCCTACGTCTCCGCCTTCTCCTCAACCGCAACCCCCGTCACCGTCGGCGAACTCCCACCCATCTCCTCAATCCCCACCACCCTCCCTTCCGCCCTCGGCCCTCCCGTCCCCACCACCAACCCCTCTCCAATCTCCTCCCTTGAAACTGACCAGTACATGACCCTCGGCGGCGTAGTCCTCGTCGTCAACGGCAATCCCATCTACGCCGATAAGGTCCTCCGCCTCGCCTCCAGCGCCCTCCGCAAGCACGCCAAGGAAATGGACCGCGCCGACTTCCAGGAAGCCGCTCGCGTCGAAATCGAACGAACCATCAAAAACCTCACCGACGACGAGCTCGCCGCCGCCGCCGCCGAACGCAGCCTCGACCCCAAGGACATCCAGCTCGCCCGCCAGCTCACCAGCCTCTGGGCGCAGCACGAGGTCGCCGAAGTCGGTGGCGCCGAACAGGTCGCTCGCCTCCGCGCCCAGCAATTCGGCGAAAGCTTCCAGGACGAGGAGGAAGACCAATACCACCAGTGGCTCTACCGCCTCTATCTCATCCGAAAAATCTACCCCCAGGTCGACATCACCGCCGATGACGAACGCAACTACTACGCCGCCCACATCGACGAATTCACCACCCCCGCCCAGGCCAGCATCATTCTCATCGAATCCGACCCCGACAAGCTCAACGGCGACGAGGACGCCGCCAAAGCCAAGCTCCAAAAAATCCGCGCCCGCGCCCTCGCCGGCGAAGACTTCGCCGAGTACGGCCGAACCGACAACGATCTCCCCGGCGCCGTCGGCGACCAGGGCAACGGCGGCCAGATCGTCATCAAGCCCAACACCTTCGTCCTCACCAACGTCGAAGACGCCGTCTGGAAAACCCCCGTCGGTCAGATCAGCGACGTCATCGCCGACCACGACGCCTACTTCATCTTCAAAGTCCTCATCCGCGACACCGGCGGCACCAAGGCCTTCGCCGACCGAAAGGTCCAGGACACCATCACCCGCCACCTCCGCGACCTCCAGATCCAGCAACGCCGCGACGAAGAAATGCGAAAACTACAAATGGAAGACATCGTCCAACCCACCGACCCAGACCAAGTCGACCGCAACATCGACATGGTCGTAGACATGGCCATGCAGAATTACACCCAATGGTCTAAGGAATAAAAACGGGACGGGATTTTGAATTTCCCCCGCCCCCGGTACCCCGGGGGAGGGCAGGGGAGGGGGTCGCCTTTAATTCAGCAATTGGCAATCGGCAATCGGCAATCTTGCTCACCCCAACGTCCTAGCCCCAATCATCCCCACAATCCGCGCCGCCACCTCCACCGCGTGCAGCCCATCCTCCGCCGTAACCAGCGGCCTGCTCCTCCCCCTCACCGCCTCCACAAACGAATCCAGCTCCGCCCTCAGCGGCTCCACATCGTCAATCGGCAATTCCTCAAAATGCACCAAACTCTTGTAATCAAGCTGCGACAGATCCTCCACTTCCCCGCTCCGGATCTTCGCCACCGCCTCCCGCACCGCGTCGATATTCCCTCCCTTGCGAATCACCGTCCCATGCCGCTTCTGATAATCGATCGAAACATACGCATCCGGGCTGAACACCCGCAGCCGCCGATCCGTCCGCATCGCCAGCCGGCTCGCCGTCAGGTTTGCCACGCACCCGTTCTCAAACGTCAGTCGCGCATTGCAGATATCTTCAACGTCCCCGATCACGCTCACCCCGATCGCATCGACCTTCGTTACCTTCGAATTCGCCAGCCACAGCACGATGTCGATGTCATGGATCATCATGTCCAGCACCACGCCTACATCGATGCTCCGAAACGTCATCGGGCTGATCCGCGTCACCTCCAGAAACCTCGGCTCGATCTTCAACCGCGACATCGCCCGGATCGCCGGATTAAACCGCTCGATATGCCCCACCTGCACCGTCGTCCCGTTCTCTTTCGCCAGCTCCACGATCCGCTGCCCCTCCGTCACATCCTTCGCCAGCGGCTTTTCAATCAAACAAGCGATCTTCCGGCTCAGACACTGCTCCGCAATGCTCAAATGAAATTTCGTAGGAACCGCGATGGTGACCGCATCGACATTCGAGAGCAATTCCTCCAGCGTCTTTCGATGCGGCACCCCAAACTCATCCGCCACTCCCGCAGCCGCCTCCCCATCCGCATCAAAAACCCCCATCACCGAAACCTGCTGCATTTGCGAATAAACCCGCGCATGCAGCCGCCCCATCCGACCACAACCAATCACTCCCGCTCTCAATTTTTTCTCACTCATGTCCCAGCCATCTTACTTATTTTCCATCCCCCAGCATCCCCCCCAGCACTCCCATGCCTCACCGCAAATTTATTGCCCGCCCCCCGGTCCCATGTATAATCCCCCCAATCACGCGCTGCCGCGTGATTCACTTCAGGGATTCCCACATGGGCGCGCCAGGTTTCACGACGCAAACCGACCAACTCCAGGCCGCCGCTTCTATCCCCCGCAACCGATTCCTCCTCGAACCAATCCTCCTCTCCCTCCTCGGTCTCGCATTCTTCGCCCTAACCCCCCCGAAAATTCATCTCGCCCTCCTCAACGGCCTCCATCACTCCCCCCTCTGGTCCAAACGCTCCCCCGGCCTCTTCCAACTCGGCCTCTTCTACGGAATCTCCTCCGAGCTCCTCGCCCTCATCAGCTATCTCTGCATCCGATCTGGCTCCCCGCTCCTCCCCATCCTCGCCGCCCACCTCCTCGCCGCCCCGCGCGCCGCCGTCAAAATGCTCCGCGCCCGCCTGAACGCTGGTCTACTTCCCCAAACCGGCACCCTCTGCCTCTTGATCGCGTTGCTCATCGGCGCCGCCGCCCGCGCCTATTACCTCGCCGCACCCATGAAATGCGACGAAGCTGGAACCTTCTTCCAGGTCCTCTCCCCATTCCCGTTCATCCTCGAATATTTCGTCCCCAACAATCACGTCCTCAACACCCTCCTCGAAAAAATCTCCATGTCCATCCTCGGCGACTCCCCCTTCGCCGCCCGCCTACCCGCTTTCCTCTGCGGCCTCTTCTCTACCCCCCTCATTTTCAAGCTATCCCGCGCCTTCAAACCTGCCCCCTCCGGCTACTTCTCCGCCGCCGCACTCGCCATCTGGCCCTTCCTCATCCTCTATTCCGCCAACGGACGCGGCTACTCCCTCGTCGTCCTCCTGACCCTCCTCCTCGTCCTCCTCGGCTTACACTACCTCACCAACCCCACACCCCCGCTCCTCGCCCTCATCTCCCTCGCCTCCGCCCTCGGCCTCCTCACCATGCCCTCCATGCTCTTCATGGTCGCCGGCCTCTTCACCTGGATCGCCGCTCTGTTACTGACGCGCGCCTGGACCCTCCGCTCCATCCTCCTCCACTTCGCCGCCCCGTTCGCCGGCCTAACCTTCGCCTTCACCGCTCTCTTCTACACCCCTGTCGTCATCGTCTCCAACGGATTCCAAGGCATCGTCCACAACACTTTCGTAAAACCCCAGCCTTTCAACGATTTTCTGCATCAACTCACCTCACACCTGCGCGACACCTTCATCACCATCACCGACCACATCCCACCGGCAACCCTCGCCGTCTTCGCCTTCTTTCTCCTCGCCGGTTTCTTCGCCTCCGCCGTCCGCCGCCAATGGCCCATGTTTCTCCTCCTCCCCCTCACCCTCCTCGGCTCCGCCGTCATTCTCTTCGCCCAACACCGCATCCCCTTCCCGCGCACCTGGATTTTCCTCGTCCCCATCTTCATCCTCCTCGCCGACGCAGGCTTCACCCTCCTGCTCGACCTGGTCGGCCGACCCGTTCGTCCCGTTCTCCTCGCTTCACTCTTCCTCGCCGCCGCGACCCTCGCTACCCGCTATATCGCCTCTTATCCCGCACAGGTCTATTCCCAATTCCCCGAAGCCGCCGTCGCTGCCGAATTTCTCCAGCCCCTCCTCCGCCCAGGCGACACCGTCATCACCAGCGCCAGCGTCCAGGAGCCCACCTTCTTCTACCTCTGGTACCGAACCACGTTCCTCGACCCCGTCACCCATAAACCCCTCAAACCCCAGGAACTCTTCTTTAAGCGCGACAGCCGCCTCAACTACTCCTTCATGTCCTACCGGCACGTCGATGATACCCGCGTTGTCATCACCTCCGACCCCACCGCCCCGCCCCACACCGTCTATTACATCACCAAAAAAGCCGAATGTACGATCGATAATTCCTCCACCCTCCACCTCCTCATCGACACCAACACCACCCTTCAATTCCCCTCCCAAAACACCACGCAAATCCTCGACTACGGCGACATGCTCATCTACCGCCAAACCCCAACCGCAGATCACCATTCTCCTGAAATACATTAAGCCCCCACTCCCCCGTGTAGCCGGCGAGCTTGCTCGCCGATTCCCCCCGCCTATTTCCTCCGCCAATAATCCCCTCCCCCACTTTTCGCCGAAAAACAAACTATGGACTCTCCCGCTCTAACCCCCCAACAACCCGCCCCACAAATGGCCGCCCAATTCCTCGAATGGGCCCTCCTCTTCACCCTCATCGCCCACGGCGCCGCCATGATTGCCATGCTCCCCCTCCTCCCCGGCGTGCCCGGCGGCCTCTCCCAAAACCTCGCCGACCGCGCACGCTATGTCGCACAACACCCCTACATCTGGCGGCTCGGATGGATTCCCTGGCAAGTCACCGCAATCTCCGATCTGATTTTGGCCCTCGCCCTCTGCTGCTCCCCTTGGATCCCCAAACTACCCGCCATCCTCACCTTCATCGTCACCGCCGCCGCCAACACTGCCGATCTCAGCGGCCAATTCCTGTGGGTATATGACGGACCCGCCGCCGCCCGCCACGCGATATCGCTTCTCGACTTTACAAGCTACGCCGCTCTCGAATCCCGAATTTTCTATCGCATGGCCGGCCTCGCCACCCTCGGATACGTCCTCGCCGCTCTCGGCTGGACCTGGTCCTTCGCCGCTTCCGGAATGTGGTCTCGCCGCCTCACCTGGATCTCATCCTCCGTCTGGCCCATGTTCGCAATCGCAACCGTCGTCGCACTCCTTCCCGCTTCATTCACCCGCCCACCATGGCTCACCGCAGTCGTCGGTGCCGGCAACGCCATCGGATTCGTCTTTTTAATGATCTGGCTCGCCAGCATCACTGAAATCGTCTTACTTCGCCGCCGGCCCGTCACCTCCTACGGCCGCCACGCCCTCGCCCGCTATCCCGCCACCGGTTTGCTCCCCTGGTCCTGGAATCTTCTCGCCAACAGCCGTGTCGCCCGCGCACTCGTCGGCCTCATTCCCGCTCTCCCAATGGACAGCGACATCACCGACGTGATCTACGTAAACTATCTCGTCGACGCCCAATCAGTCGAAGGTTTTGTCGATCGTCCCCTGCAATTGCAACGCCTCGGCCCCGAGGGCCGCTACGCCCTCTTCACCTTTCTCACCTTCCGCCACGGCCACTTCGGCCCCCGATGTCTTGGCCCCCTGCGCAAACTATTCAGAAGTCCGATCCAATCCAACTGGCGCATTCACGTCTACGACCCCGTCTCAGGCAAACGGGGAATCCAGTTTCTGACGATCACAATCGCCGGCCCCCTCTACGCCCTCGCCGCCAGATTGCTCGCCGAAAACATCCCCATGCACGTCCCCCAACACGCACAAATGGATCGCCACCCAGACGGAACCATCAACCTCCAAATCGTCCCGGGCACCGGAACCGCCCCCGACGTCACCGCCCGCTTCACTCCCTCCGACATGCCTCCCTTGTCGCCCCCATGGACAGACTGCTTCGGAAGCTGGCAGCGAATGCTCCAATATTGCGTCCCTCAGGACCGCGCGATGAGTTCACAGCCCTGGAACGGCTGCATCGTCCGTCAGGAAATCACCCTTAACATCCCCTTGGAATCCTGCCAGCCGATGCGATGCGAAATCGAGTCCAACGCCGCCAACGCCATCGCCCCAAAAGCCAACCCCCTCTGTTTCCGAGTCGAAAAGCTCTCCTTCCGCCTACTCGGCGAGCACCGAGATTGCCCACCCAAAAAAGCCGCACCGAGCCAACAACATCCATAACGCCTGCCTCCCCGTTTCAAGCATTCGAATTTCGAGTTCGAATTTCCCACTCCCCCCAATCCCCCCAAATTGTTGCCGACTGTTACCTTTTGTACCCAAGGTCCCCACCAAAACATTCCTTGACTTCCCCCCCAAAAATCTATCCTACCCCCCTTCGTAATCCGCCTAAGCTTTGGAGAAATCCATCGCGCGGGGAACCCATCACGGGGCGAGTGCCTCGTGCAGCCTGATGGGATGGTTTACGGAAACGAAGCGGCGGCCCGAGCGGTTCGGTGCTCGCAGCGACTTGTTTCCGCCTCCAACCCACCCGGCAGGGGCGAATCGGTTCGGCAATACCGAGGGCGACTTTCTGCGCCCAGCCCGTCAGCTAACCCCGTCGGCCTCTGAAAGGGAAATTACGCTTGGGTTCACACGGCCTCATCAGCCACCCCACTTGAAGCGTTCCCCCCTTTGCTAACTCGCTCGCTCCTGATCCGATCGCGGTCCGCCCTGCGCACCGTCGGCTTGCATTTTGCATTGCCGACCTAGACCCAAAGGATTGCAGAATTCCCATGGCACAAGTCCCTACCAGTGATTTCGATTTCGCCCAGCTCCCCGACACCGGCCAGCGAAAGGCCATCAACGTCCTCGTCGTCTCCAGCGTCGCCCTCGCCTTCATCAGCTTCTGGCGCGCCGCCGCTATCGTCCTTTGCGACCTCGCCTCCACCGCCTACTACATCGGCGGGATCTCCGAGCAGGCCATCGGCAAGGCCGCCCCCTGGTTCATCCTCGGTGTCATGCTCTTCAGCTACGCCGTCCGCGCCGTCTACGTCGAAAGCTGCACCATGTTCACCCGCGGCGGCGTCTACCGCGTCGTCAAAGGCGCCATCGGCGGCGGCCTCGCCAAGCTCTCCGTCAGCGCCCTCATGTTCGATTACATCCTCACCGGCCCCATCAGCGCCGTCTCCGCCGGCCAGTACATGCTCGGCCTCTTCGTCGACATGATGAACGTCTTCCTCCGCCACATCGGTCACCCGCCCATCGTGACCAGCGGAGCCGAACCCAGCACCTCATCAACGCCGGCACGGTCGTCCTCGCCATCTTCATCACCATCTACTTCTGGCGCGTCAACATCGTCGGAATCCACGAATCCTGCGACAAAGCCCTCCGCATCATGCAGCTCACCACCGTCATGGGCGTCCTCATCATCGGCTGGAGCATCCTCACCATCTTCATGCACCATCTCCCGTTGCTCCGCTCCGCCACTCCATCCCGTCTTCACCGATTCCGGCATCGGTGGCAACGAATCCTCCAAAGGCTGGCTCGAAGATTTCCCCCGCATCGTCGGCGCCCTCGGCATTCTCATCGCCTTCGGCCACACGCTTCTCGCCATGAGCGGTGAAGAATCCCTCGCCCAGGTCAATCGCGAAATCGAAGCCCCCAAGCTCAAAAATCTCCTCCGCGCCGGATTCGTCATCTTCCTCTACTCCATGCTCCTTACGAGCCTCATCAGCTTCTTCGCCATCTTCATCATCCCCGACGGCAAACGCGTCATGACCATGGTCGTCCAGAACGGATCACCCCGCCAAGTTCAGCCGGCAAAGACTACGTCGAAGTCGATTACCTCCGCCAGCACGACGCCCAGCATCCCCACGACTGGGGCTACCGACTTGATCGCTGGTTCGACAACAAAGGCGAAGAACACCTCGACAAAACCACCCAGCTCGTCATGCTCGACGCCGATCACCACGTCCAGCGCGACAACGGCGGATATCGCGATAACCTCATCAACGGCCTCGTCCAATACCTCGCCGGGCCCTCCCTCCTCAAAATCATTATGGAATGTTTCGTCGTCATCGTCGGCTTCCTCATCCTCGCCGGCGCCGTCAACACCAGCATGGTCGGCTCCAACGGCGTCCTCAATCGCCTCGCCGAAGATGGCGTCCTCACCCCGTGGTTCCAGCATCCCCACAAACGCTTCGGAACCACCCATCGGCTCATCAACCTCATCGCCATCATGCAGCTCGATCGTCATCGTCGCCAGCTCCGGCGACGTCGACACCCTCGGCGAAGCCTACGCCTTCGGCGTCATCTGGTCCTTCGTCTTCATGACCATGTCCATGGCCTTCCTCCGCTTAAAGGACCGCTCGCCGCGCCAATACCGCGTCCCGCTTCAACATCCACAAACGCACCAAGGAACGCGAGCTCGATCTCCCCATCGGAATCTTCGCCGTCTTCCTCATCCTCGCCAGCACCGCCCTGATCAACCTCCTCACCAAGAAAACCGCCACCATCTGGGGCGTCGGGTTCACCGTCGCCTTCCTCATCGTCTTCCTCATCGTCGAAAAAATCTCCCATCGCCGCCACGGCGGAAAGCACGAGCATCTCGAGCAATTCAACGAGCGCTCCGCGACGGCGTCTCCATCGAAGCCCTCGGCCTCAAACATCCCAAGCCCGTCGTCATCGCCGCCCGCGGCCCGCACAGTCTCCCCGTCCTCCAGCGCATTCTCCAGGAAGTCGACACCACCCAGCGCGACGTCGTCGTCGTCACCTGCAAGGTACTCCCCGCCCGCACCTTCGGCGTAACCCCCCAGGAAACCAGCGTCGACGAAAGCGACCGCGATCTGCTGACCAAAATCGTCACCATCGCCGAGCAAGTCGGCAAGGAAGTTCACCCCGTCGTATTACCGACCAACAACCCCCTCTTCGCCATCGCCACCGCCGCCCGCGATCTGAAAGCCAACGAGGTAGTCCTGGGCGTCAGCGAAAAAATGCACGCCGAAACCCAGCTCGAGCAATTCGCCCTCGCCTGGGGCAGCGCCACCGCCGATCCCATGTATTCCGACATCGCCCACGACATGACCGTCAGAGTCGTCGGCCCTCAGGTGGAAATGCGCTACCAAATGGATTAATTTCGTGTAGCCGCCTTGTTTGCAAGGCGCTTTCCCGTCCCGCGCCAAGTGCCGCCGGTGTCCCCACCGGCGGATTTCAAAGCGCGAAACTCATATATTGGATCCGGCGCTAGCCAATTATCCAATCGAATCTCCAAACCCATGCCCAAAGCCGGATCGCGATCAAGCCGTCATCCGCCAATCGAATCGCACACCCCGGTCTACGCCGCATTTGCCGGCGACGTTGCCGCTTGCAGAAATACTCCCGCATCGACCTTGAACCTCGCGCACAACTTCGCAATTTGCGACTTGCTCGGCTCCTTGCGTTTCCCGCTCAGCAGTTCCGAAGCCGCGCTCTTGCTCCCCAGCAATTTCCCCAAATCCGTCACGCTCATCCCGGCCTGCTCCACCCGCATCCGCAGAACCTCGGTGGGAGAAACGTCGTCGGTGTTCATCGGATGGTGCGACTCGTCGTAGCGCTCGACCAATGTTTCCAGAACTTCCAGGAATGATTCCTCGCCACGGTCAAGCTTGCCCTCGCGCAATGCGAGCCGGTGAACAATTTTAACGGCTCGCTCGTATTCCTTTCCTGTCGTGATTGGGCGGAGGGGAAATTCGGCCAGCAAGTCGAGATAGGACTCTGGCAGCGCTTTGATCGCCTGGGGAATTTTTACACCTCGTCTTTCCATCGCTGGTTTCCTCTATCGTACTGCTTGTGCGTCATCACTCCCCCGGAGTACCGGGGGCGGGGATGAGAGGCAGAATCGCTCGCCTTTTCATTCGGCAATTGCCAATCGGCAATCGGCATTCACAACTTATGCCCCATCTTCTCCTTCTTCGTCGCCAGATACTCCCGATTATGCTCCCCAGGCTCAATCCGAATCGGCACCTCCTCCACCACAGTCAACCCATACCCCTCAATCCCATAAATCTTCTTCGGATTGTTCGTCATGATCCGAATCTTCCGCAGCCCCAGGTCCCGAAGAATCTGGCTCCCAATCCCATAATCCCGCTTATCAACGGGTAGACCAAGCCGCTGATTCGCCTCCACGGTATCCAGCCCCTTCTCCTGCAGCGCATAAGCATGCAGCTTATTCGCCAGCCCAATCCCCCGCCCCTCCTGCCGAAGATAAACCAGCGCCCCCTTCCCTTCATGCTCGATCATCTGCATCGCCGCCGAAAGCTGCGGCCCGCAGTCGCACCGCGCGCTCCCAAAAACATCCCCCGTCAAACACTCGCTATGCACCCGCACCAGCACCGGCTCCTCATGCACAATCGGCTTCCCCTCGCTGTCCAGATCACCCACGCCCCCCTTACACAGCGCCAAATGCGGCTGCGGATCGATCGCGCTCTGATACGCATGCAGTTGAAACGTCCCCCACCTCGTCGGCAGCGCCACGCTCTCAATCCGCCGCACGAACTGCTCGCGCTTCAGCCGATAGCTGATCAGGTCCGCAATCGAGCACATCTTCAAACCATGCTTGGCGCAAAACTCTTCCAGCTCCGGCCGCCGCGCCATCTCTCCGTCTTCGCGCATCACTTCGCAGATCACCGCCGCCGGCTTCATTCCCGCCAGATTCGCCAGGTCCACCGACCCCTCCGTCTGCCCCGCCCGCACCAGCACGCCCCCCTCCCGCGTCCGCAGCGGATTGATATGCCCCGGCCGCAGCAAATCCTGTGGCTGCGCATCCTCCGCGATCGCCACCTGAATCGTCGTCGCCCGGTCCTTCGCCGACACCCCTGTCGTCACCCCAAACCGCGGATGCGCGTCCACTGTCACCGTAAACGCCGTCCCCAGCCGAGCCGTATTCCGATCCGATTGCGCATGAAGCTGCAGCCGATCGCATCGCTCCGCCGTCAGCGGCAGACAGATCAGCCCCCGCGCATGCGTCACCATGAAATTAATCGCCGCCGGCGTCACCTTCTCCGCCGCCATCACCAGGTCCCCCTCGTTCTCCCGGTCCTCATCATCCACGAGAACGACCATCTTCCCGGCCCGCAGCTCATCCAATATTTCCGGAATCGCACTGAATGGCATCACCCTATTGTATCCCCACAACGGCGAATATACTCATCACCCACCCTTGCCCTCCCTTGAGGACCGCGTCCCGCGTACCACCGGAGGGGAAATGAGGAAACGTGAAACACCTTTTCTGCTCCATCCTCGCAATCTTCACCCTTGCATCCGCCTGTTTTGCCGCCGACTACTCCGGCAAAGTCCTCTCCCCCGACGGCAAGCCCGTCAAAAACGCCGCCGTCTATCTCATCAAATCCACCAGCGCCCCCAATCCGGCCCGAAAATCGACGCCCCAACCACCCGCACCGACGACAACGGCGATTTCCATTTCTTCAATGCCGTCCCCGACGCCACTGAACTCTTCGCCACCGCCGACTCCTTCGGCGCCGGCGCCGTCCTCCTCCAGGGCGGCACCAATCCCAAAATCTCTCTCCACCCGCGCACCGACCTCCTCCTGACATTCATTGGCCCCGACAACAAACCCGCCCCCGGCGTTCCGATCAGCCTCTTCACCATGTCCTTCTCCCAAATCTCCGGTGGCCTCACCAATCTCTCCATCCCCCAGCCCTTTAACTCCCCTATCTCCGCCGTCACCGATTCCAACGGCCAATGCACGATCCCCGGCCTCGCCCAATCCTCCACCGTCGATCTCATCGTCACCGACCCCAAATACGCCATGCTCTCCGACCAGGACGAGCAAATGCTCGGCAGCTCCCCCCAGACCAAAGCCGATCCCATCCACCTCTTGCCCGCCGCCACGATTTCCGGCCACGTCACCTACTCCACCACCGGCAAGCCCGCCCCCGGAATCGCCATCGATTGCCAATCCTCCGACTACGGCTACGCCAACGCCCTCACCGCCGCCGATGGCTCCTACACGATAAACCAGCTCCGCCCCGGCCGCTTCGACATCTCCCTTCACCCCGACTCAAGCCTGGAAAAAACATTCACCGCCCAGGCCGTCGAAAATCTCGCCCTCACCGCCGGCCAGGCCAAGTCCGGCGTCGATCTTTCCCTCATCCCCGGCGTCATCCTCACCGGAACCGTCGTCGCCGCCGACAACAGCCAGCCCGTCCCGGGCGTTCCCCTCGGCATCTACGGACCCGCCCATCCCCGCGACAGCGCTTCCGTCCAGCAGGTTCAGACCGACGCCACCGGCACTTTCACCGCCCGCGTCGTCCCCGGCGAGCAAAACGTCTACATAATGTCCGACACCCCCGCCCCCGGCTTCGCACGACCCAGCCCCGACAACAAAAACGTCACCATCCAGCAAGGCGGCGCCTCCGAAGCCATTCAGTTCCGCCTCCCGCGCGTCCTCATGGCCCCCCTCGTCGGCAAGGTCCTCGACCCCGACGGAAATCCCGTCGCCGGCGCCAGCGTCTTCGTCTCCTCCGATGAAATCCCCATGTACCAGCACCTGTCCTTCACCACCGGCCCCGATGGGCTCTTCCACACCCTCCCCATGCAGCGCACCGGCCGCGTCCAGCTTCGCGCCCGCTCCGGCGACCTCGCCACTTCAAAGGCCCTCGCCGTCAATCGCTCCGCCCCCGGCGACATCACCATCCAGCTCGAAAAAGGCGTCCTCGCCACCATCACCGGCCGTGTCATCGATTCCCAGAACCACCCCATCCCCGCCGCGCAGATCAGCCTCATCGTCCGCACCGGTCGCTACTCGATGGAGCAGGACAGCGGCCTCTCCGACGACAAGGGAAACTACACCATCGCCGACCTCTGGCCCGACGCCATCTATTACGTCGACGTCTCCCGCAACGGCTACGGCGAAACCGAAACCGCCGAGCTGCGCCCAACCCCCGGCCAAACCCTCACCCCGCGCGACATCACCCTCTACAAGCGCGATTCCTCCATCGCCGGCGTCCTCCTCAACGCCGACAACCAGCCCGTCGTCGGTATGCGAATCTACGTCGACGGCCCACGCACCGGATACAACAGCATGACCACCGACGGCAACGGAAAATTCACTTGCACCGTCGTCACCGGCGACCGCCTCACCGCCTTCTATAACTACGCCCCCCAGCGCGGCTACAGCCGCTCCTCCGTCCGCAGCGGTGATCAAAACATCGTCCTCCACACCGCACCTCCCCATGTCCCCACGCCCCCATCCGCACCCCTCGTTGTCGCTCAAGCCGCGTCCCCCGCGGCCACCGCCCCCGAGCCCGTCGCTCAAATCTCCTACGACCCCTCCGACGCCATCACCTGGCGCGCCTGGGCATTTTCCGCCGTTCTTGTGGTAGTCGGCGGAATTATCAGCCTCCTTGCCAACCTCATCGCCTCCCTAAAACCTCGCAAAATAGCCTGATTCCCCCCTGTTTTTCCAGAATTCTCTTGACATTGGCACACCATCGCGGAAGATGCTGGCAATTGCGGTAATTGGGTTTGAAAATCTGTGAAATAGCGGACGAGGAGCGGAAAATGAGTTGTGCCTGCTCAGGGGGTCCCCGGCGTCGTCAAAATCGGGCAATTTTAATGGCAGTTTCGGCGGGAGTGGCGGCCGCTCTGTCGGCTGAAGCGCAGGGACAAGTTACGCTGGTCGAGAATAGCAATACCAACTGGCAGATATCGAACGGTCTTATCAACGCAACTTTTGATCCTCAGGGCGAAGAAATAGACTCCATTTCTTTGGGCAATGGCACCAACCTCCTAAACCCCGGTGGTGGGACCGACGGAAGCTTGAATCAAGAGTTCGCCGGAACGCCCTTCGGTTCGGGGCCCCAGACGTTTAACGCGCAGGTTGGCCCGGACAATAGCTATGTCGATGTCTGGACAAACGTCGCCTCGACCGGCACAAGCGTTAACCCGATTACCTACGCATTTCACTATGTCCTCTTCGCCAATGACCCGACCATTTACTGCTACGAGGTACTGAATCACTCGGCCACTGATCCTACCACCGTCACTGAACCCAACGGCACGGTAGAAGGCCTAAGCGTCGGTCAGGGCCAGTTCCTTTTTCGTTCAAATACCAGCCTTTTCCCAAACCTCTATCAGATCGACACGGGCCCAAATAACCTCGCCCCCGTGACCACCTCCCCGGTCCCCAGCACAACTTCTGGTTTTGCCACCGCCACCGCCAATGCCGAACGCCAGGTCCAAAACGTCACCTACGACCTCACCGGCACCGGCGTCGCCGGAGACAACGGAACCAACTTCTTCACCAAGTACGACTACTCCGTCTACAGCCAGTTCTATCAAGCCGAAACGATGTACGGCTCAAACTACGCCGTCACCGAAGTTGATACGGCTCCCGACACCCTCACGGGAGGACCCACCAAGCAGGAACTGGCCTGGACCGATCCCGGCATTCTTAACATGGAGTTTCTCTCGGATCACTACGGAATTGATAGTACCAACGGCTATGGCACGGGAGCCTATCCAGGATATGGGTATTATCCGACCCCGGATGTGAATACAACCAAGCTCTTTGGACCTTACGCATTTACGATCTCGTCGATCACCGGCACCACGGCCGCGCAAATCAACCAAAACGCGATTGACAATATTTCCAACGATCAGTCGGAATTCAACACAGACACCGAACTGGCCGCCAGCGGTTACGTTAACACCGCTAACCGCGGCAGCGTCCAGATCAATGCCACCTCCACCGCCGGCTGGAGCTCCAACATCGACAACAACACCGTTGTTCTTTCCGAGCCAGGCGTGAACATGCAGGAGTCGACGCAGGGATACCAGTATTGGGGGCAGGTTTCCCAGAACGGTAACGTCGACATCAACAACGTCGTCCCGGGCACCTACCGGATGACGCTCTACCAGCTTGGCCAGTGGGGCGAAACTCGCGTGGATGGGGTGCAGGTCGTCGCCGGGCAGGTCACCGTCCCCCAAAACGTCAAGTTTATGCCCGAAAACTTCTCAAACTACGCCCCCATCTGGACCATCGGCACGCCCAATCGTTCCTCCAACGAATTCATGAACGGCCACAACGCCTCCGGCGCAGATCAACGCCAATACTACGGCGCCTACAACTACTGGGCCGAAGAACAAGCCCTCGGCACCCCCGGTTACGTCTCCTACAACGCCACCGCCACCGTCATCAACGGCGTCGCCGAACCCGCAACCAACAACCCCAACGACTGGATCGCAAATCAGTGGGAAACATTCGATCCCCCTCTCTACGATTCCGCCAACAACTCCACGGATGAATACAACAGCGAAGCCCCTTCCTATGTCACCGCCGCCGGTGGCCCCGCCAACTATCACGGCTCCGCCTGGCAGGTTCACTTCGAAACCACTGCCGCTCAGGACGCCCAGGGTCAATACGTCGTCCTCTCCGTCGGACTCGTCGCGCTCGACGCCAGCCTCGTCGTCACCCTCAACGGACACTCCGAAACATGGAGCTACAACAATTTCTCCCCCGACGATCCCATGGTCCGCAGCGGCGACTCAGGCTTCTATCAGTGGGCCGCATTTCAATTTCCCACCTCTGACCTCAGCGCCGTCGGCACCGATAATGAATTCACCTTCGGTGTCAGCTCCCACACCGACGGCGTCATGTACGACGCCCTCCGCATGGAAATCACCAATACCTCCGCGGCGCCTTCCGTCACCGGCTGGGACGATTACACCTACATCAACGGCAGCTCACAAACCGCCCCCGTCGATTCCACCGGCATCCCCATCCTCAACTGGGACAACGCCGGCCTCTCCGGCAACGGAACCTCCTGGGACGTCAACAACAACGCCAACTGGACCGACGGCGTCTCCGCAACCAAGTACACCAACGGCGCTAACGTCGATTTCAACGACAATAACAACGGCAACTACAACGTCACCCTCAACACCCAGGTCTCGCCCGGTACCGTCTGCGTTAACAACTCCAACGGCAATTACACAATCACTGGAACCGGCGGTATCATCGGTACAACCGCGCTTGCCAAATATGGCACCGCTACTCTCACACTGAACACCATCAACACTTACACCGGCGGCACCACCTTAAACGGCGGCCAGCTGATCTTCGGCGTCCCGGCGCTCTCCCCAACAACACCAGCCTCGCCGTCAACGCGGGAACGGCGGAGCTCAACCTTAACATTGGTACTGTGACCCTCTCTTCCCTGACCATAGCCGCCAACGCCTACTTCAACATTACCAACAACGAGATCATCCTTAATTATGGATCGGGTTCCGATCCGATCGCGACGATACAGTCATACATCATTTCTGCCTACGCGAACGGATATTGGGACGGCCCCGGCATAGCGTCATCCCAGTTGTATTCAGGAAGCAACTACGGGCTTGGTTATGCCGACGGCGCCGACGGCATCGTCTCGGGCCTTACTTCCGGCCAAATCGAGGTCAAATGGACCCTCCTCGGCGACGCCAACCTCGACGGCGTCGTCAACGGATCCGACTTCTCAATCCTCGCCGCCAATTTCGGACTCGGATCCACCAACTGGGACCAAGGCAATTTCTTCTACGGCGGCTCTGTCAACGGGACGGACTTCGCGGCCCTCGCCTCCAATTTCGGTCAGGGCGATTCCAACACCGCCGACGTCACCCCTGCCGATTTCGCCGCCCTCGACGCCTTCGCCGCCGCCAACGGTTTGCTCGCCGACGTCCCCGAACCCGCCACCGCCGCCATCCTCACCCTCGCAGGTTTCGCCGCCCTCCGCCGCCGCCGCGCCCCACAGTGTCCTCCCTAACAAAGCCGCGGGGTGCTTGCACCCGCGGGAGATAGAGTCTCCACCTCAAGGACGCCCCGACCGTCACCAGGACAGCCATGTGTCCTCCCAGCGCAACCGCCCGTGATATTCGAGTCACCGCGTCCCCCTCGTCACCCAAACCGCAACCGATAAAAATCTCCCTCCAAATTCTTCGCTAAACGGAATACCCCAAAAGAAATAATCCGGATAAAAATAAAGCGCCGCCGAGGGACTTACAAATCAATCCGATATCTGCATTTCTCCCGCTCCCCGCGCATACAACGCGTTCTCCGTCGGCACCGGAACGATCTCCACCAGTTGCCCACCCAGCCGTTCGCACGTTCGTCTCGACGCAAAATTATCCGGGTTGCACGTGATCCACAGCGGGTTGATCCCATGCCGCCGCGCCAGCGGAAACAGCAGCCGCACCGCTCGCTCCGCGAAATGCCGCCCCCGCGCCGGTGGATAAACCATGTACCCCACCTGCCCGTTGAACATCACCAGGTCATATTGCGTCCCCACCCGCAGATTCAGCCCCCCGGCTATCGGATGGTCCGGATTGCTCTTATCGTGCATCCAGAAATGATACGCCGGCGCCGTTCCCCCGCACGTATTCGCCGCTTGATGCCCCCCCGGACAATTACGCAAAAATTCCACGATATTCTGCCGCGTCGTCTCCCCCAGCCCCGGCGACTTTTGCACCGATACCGGATGCCGGCAGATCCCCAGCACCGCCTCTACCCACTGCGCCGATGGCGCAACCAGCTCCAGCTCCCCATCCACAAGCGAACCGACTTCCAGAAATTTAAACCCCGCAACACGATCTCTCAGGGCGCCCGCGCCGAAAACGGCAGGCAATCGCGTAATCGAAACGGCATCTCACTCTTGTTTAGCCACCCCCGCTTGCGGGCGCGCCTTTAGTGCGTCGAAAACATATTCGCGCTAGCCCCAAAAACGATCGCGTATCGCAGAAACACCACCAAAAATGCGATCACGTTTACCAGCAACGCCACCAGCACCAGAACCGTATAAACATTGTTCGTAGGCTTAACGATTACCGGCCGATCACCCGTCGCGATACGACTCATAAACGACTCCAATCAACCTTCACTTCCATCCCTGAACGCCCACGGCGCCGCCGTGGGGAATTAAACTCTCTTTCAAGACCCCCGAAGCTGCGTCTTTACCTCATTACCCTTCTGCACCGACGCCACCTTATCCGGCGCGCCCTCGAGCTTCCCGATGGCGTCATCCGTATCAACCGTGTCGATCGTTACGATCCCCAGAAATTCCGGCCCGTTCACCACGTAAAACTTCATTCCCTGCTGCACCCCCTGCGAGCTCCCCACATTGATCGTCACAAACGTGTTGCCGTTGATAACGCTCTTATCCGCAACCACGCCTTCAATCGAAGCCGCGCTCACGGCGTTCACTGCTGGCGCGGTGAGGATCATTTGCGGGTCATACCCCCGATCCTTCAGTGCCGCCGCCAGCTTCTGCTTGTCATCCTTCGCCTGCGCCAGGTTCTCCTGCGTCTCCTCGTCCTTCGCCTGCAGGCTGTCCAGGACGCTGGTGAGCTGCGCCGTGCGCCGTCCAAATTCCTCGTTCTGCTTCGCCAGCCCGTCGTTGCTCGTCCGCAGCTCCGTCACCTGCTCCTGCAGCTTGTTCGCCGTCGAGGTCGAAAGCTGAACATTGCTGTTGGCCGTGTTCAAAGCCGACTGAAGGTTGGTGTTATCCGCCTGCAACCGGGCAATCGTCACCCGGGCGTTGTTCAGGTCAGAATCCGACCCCGTCAGCTTCGTCTGATTATCGCTGTTATCCTTCTGATGCAGCTGCACTTCCGCGTTGTACATCCCCTCGGCATGCTCGCGGGCGGCGTTGGCCGAATCCACCTGGGCCTGCGCCCCGACAACCGGGCTTGGGCGGCAGCCAGAGCGGGTTGGAGGGGCTGCACCTCGTTCACGAACACCACGATCGCTGCGGCGTTCAACATCGACACGATCACCAGCAACGCGACAAACAACTTAGTAAGGGGACTCAAAGGCTACTCCTTGGACTTCGCTATTCAACCCCTGGCGGCACCAGCTCTTACATCTCGCCAGACCCTCGAAACTCAGGCGATTAACCCATGGGCGCGTAACGCCCACGGTATCAATGCCTTAATCCTAGTTCTGGATGAACTCCTGTCAAGTTTTTTTAGCCAGTGCGCTCCCCTCCCCGTTTAGCCGCAACCCCACAGGGGTGCGTTTCCCCCGCAAATATTTCAAAAAAATCCGCGCCAGATCCAAAAATACGTCCAAAACGTACACCTCCCGCACCTATATATAGACGAGCATGATTTTCGACGAACCCGGAGCAGCCAAAAAGCCGCTCGCCACGGGGCAAAAAAAAGACGACGAACAACCCCGTCGCAATCCAGGAAAAAACACGTACACCCCCGGGGCAGCTCTTTCGAATTTATCAAAACCGTCAACGGTGACGAAACCCCCCGCCACAACGCGGGAACGATTTGTTCGCAGCCACTAACTTATTTTGAATTTCACTCACCTAAATATGATGTCGCAATCACAGAAGTGTGGGGGGTGAAACGAAACAGATGCTCTAAGCCGCCGCCCGCATACGCCGGCGAACCTTCACCGCGACCTCGATCCGGCAGTCGAGCATCTCTTCCAGCAGCTTAAACTTCTTCCGCCGCCCAAAGATGCTCCGGGCCTCTTGGGCATCGCCCCGCGCCCAGCAGACGATTCGCAATCTCTGCCCCCGCCGGGAAATGCTCAGCCCCGGCGCCGGCAGCCACCGGCTGTCCAGCGTGTCCGCCGCCCGAAGAAATGCCAGAAGCAGCCGGGCCCTCTCTTTATCGCTCACGCGGCCCAGCGCCCGGTCTTCGCTCGCATCCGGCACCCGACCCCGATGCCGCAGCGCCACGTACGCCAGCATCCGCCTCTGCCGCTTCTTCAGCGGCAAGTCGCTCTCACGCCGGATGATCCGTGCGCCTTCGGCCGGGTGATTCTTGTTGTTAACCGATCGCCCAATGTCATGCAGATACGCTGCCAGCTTCAAAAGCCGCAGGTCGTTTCGATTCAGATCGTGCAGGGGGAGGGTCTTTTCGAACAGAATTCGGCAAATAGCCGACACACGCCTCTCATGGCGGATGCTACCGAGTTGCTCGAAAACCCATTCGCGGAACCAGGACAAAGATCGCACTCTTTGGCCTTCCATGCCGGGTCGGCTCATTTAACCTCCGAGTACTCCATTGCTAGTCGGATGAATCATATAACCGCATTATTAGGTTTGCGCAAAGATGACTTCGCAAGCAACACCAGTTTAACCTTCGCTTTTTTATTGGAAAGAGGGGCTGGGGGTAGAACCGAAAAACCTGTTACTATCCCCGCCCACCGGTTTCGCCCCCGGTTTTTGAGGTTCCATGGCCAATACCGATGGCACGGTCGGAAACAAGCCGCAACTCCTCGGGGTCGAGCTGCGCTGGGCAAAAATCTCCCTCGCCGTCGGCGTAGTTCTACTGATCGTCAAGCTGGTCGCCTATTTCATAACCGGTTCCCAGGCAATCTTTTCCGACGCCCTGGAGAACACGGCCAACGTAGTCACCGCCGCCTTCGCGGTTTACGCCATTCGCCTTTCCTATCGGCCCGCCGATGTCGACCACCCCTACGGCCATGGGAAAATTGAATTCGTCTCCGCCGGGCTCGAAGGTTCGTCAATTATCCTGGCCGGACTCCTGATCGGCGGGAAGGTCATCACCTCATTCTTCGCCGGCCATCCGCCGCAGATCGTAAAACTCGACGTCGGCATTGTCCTCGTCAGCTTCGCCCTGCTCGTCAATGGCGTGCTGGGAATCGGGCTCTGGTATCGCGGCAAGAAAAACAAGGCGATTGTCCTCGAGGCCGCAGGGATTCACCTGATGACCGATGCCTTCGACAGCGTGGCCGTCCTCATCGCCATCGCCCTCGTGAAGCTCACCGGCTGGCAGTGGATCGATCCGGCCGCCGCTCTCGCTGTCGCCGTGTACATTGCGTTTCTCGGGATCACCCTGTTGAAACGCTCGGCCGCCGGACTGATGGACGAGCAGGACCCCGCCGACCGCCAGTTTCTCTCGAAAATCCTCGACGCCCATCTCGGCCCGTCGGGCAGCGAGCCTCGAATATGCAGCTATCACAAGCTCCGTTTCCGGCACACAGGCCGCGACCACTGGGTCGATTTCCACATCATGATCCCGAAGCATTTGAGCATCGAGAAGGGGCATGAAATCGCCAGCGCCATCGAGCACGAAATCGAAGTCGCCCTAGAGCAGGCAAACGCGACGGCTCATGTCGAGCCCTGCGAAGATCCCAAATGCCCCAACTGTCAGAAATAGCCAATCACTTGTGCTGATGGTTATTGATGTGGTTGATGCAATACGCCGGGGTTCCGGTGCACTGCGGGCAATAGCGGAATTCCATCTTCCGGTCCGATTGCTCCGTCACGCCGCAAACGGCACAGACGTGCATCGGCGGCTTTGCTTCCCGCGCCCGCGCCTGCTCCATCCGGCTCCGATATTTCCGCGGATAGCCCCGAATCCGCTGCCAGATATCGGCGTGAAAGAAGATTCCGAAGTTGAGAACCCCTGCGGCGATTTCTGCTTTAGTTGCCCAGTTACCGCTGAGGAATTGAAAGAGGAACATGATCCAGGCAATCAGGCCGATCCATTTCACCTGAACTGGGAAAAAAAAGAAAATCCGAATCGTGAACTCAGGAAAGAGCCACGCGAAAGCGAGGAAGACCGACTCCATCAGGTAAAGGTTTGTGATGACCGCGCCGGGGACCAGAGCCGCCAGAATGGTCGCGAGATAACCGACGAGCAGGAAGAGGTTGTAGCGGAATATTCCCCACTCGTTCTCTAGCGCGGATCCAAACAGGTAGAAGAGATAAATCGCGAAGAGAATGAAAATGAGATAGCTCGGATCCGTTGAGGGCGGCATCAGGAGCACGGTCAGCACCCGCCACCACTCGCCGGCAAACAGGGCGTCATGCGTGAGAACGAGCTTCCCGACAAACTCCGGCTGCGTCAGGGCCATCACGAAGGTGAGGCACTGAAACGCGATCAGGCCCAACGTCACGTTGGGGATCGCGTACTTTCCGAACTTCCGCTCCAGCCGGTTCATCAGCTTCATCGCGGGCTCATGGTGGAGACGGAATCCAGCGTGTCAAGAATCAGCCGGGCGTGACGCTCCGTTGCCCCCTGGTTTGCCTTGACGACCTCGCGGGCGGCCGAGCCCAATTGCCGAGATCGGTCTCGATCCAGCAGGAACTGGCCAATCGCGCCCGCTAGTTCATCGGGCGATTTGATCTCAATCATGGCGCTGGCCGATCGGAAGCAGTTCATGACTTCCGCAAAGTTTCCGGTGAACGGGCCGACGACCACCGGCTTGCCGAGGGCGGAGGGCTCGATCATGTCGCTGCCATGCTGGCGATGGCCGAGGTCTACCACGCTTCGGCCGACGAAGACCGCGTCGGCCAGGGCGTAGAATTTCCGCAGTTCGCCGATGGTATCTCCGAGAATCACGGCGCCATCGGTTGAATTCGGTTTTGATCGGCGAACAAGTTTGAACCCGCGATCGAGAATGAGCCGGGCGACTTCATCGAATCGCTCCGGCTTCCGAGGAACGATTACCAGGCGCAGCCCGGGAAAGCGTTTCAGCAGCTCAGCATATGCCGTCAGGACGATCTCTTCCTCGCCCGGGCCGGTTGATCCGCAGACCCAGATCAATTCGCCGCCCGGCTTGAGGCCGACTGCCGCAGCGAGGTCTTCCTGCCCCGGCAGCCGATCCGCGACGGCAGCCGTGTCGAATTTCATTGTGCCCGTGATGCTGATCCGCGTGGCCGGCACCCCGAGCTCGGTGAACCTTTTCGCGTAGGTTTGATCCTGTGCCGCCACGTGAGTCAGTCGGGCGAACATCGAGCCCACCAGCGGCTGGGCCAAACGATATTTTCGGAAGCTCCCGTCGGTGATCCGCCCATTGATCAGGACCACCGGCACCTTCCGCTGGGCGCATTTCTTCACGAAATTCGGCCAGACTTCCAGTTCCAGAAGCGCCACGACGGCCGGCCGCACCGCGAGCAGCATCCGATCGACCGCCGAGCTGAAATCCAATGGATATCGCACCAGCGTAACGTCCCTGGTGTTGCCGTAGATTTCAGTTCCCCTGGCGAAGCCGGTCTCGGTCGTGACCGAGACGATGAAGTCGATTCCTGGCCGCCGTGCCCGAAGCTGGTCAATCAGCGCCCGCGTCGCGTTGATTTCCCCAAGGCTCACCGCGTGGATCATGATCCCGGGCCGGGAAAGATCCCTGGACGGCGTGTATCCCATTCGCTGGGAGAAGGCTCGCATGACCTTCTTGCGGGCTTTCGGATGCGCCAGCCAGAATGGTGCGGTAATCCCGACCCCTACGCCGTACGCGATGTCATAGTGATTGATCATCGATACAACCCGCGCTCTTCGATATACCGGCACACCTCAGGCGGGCAAAGATAATCAATCGGCAAACCGGCCTTCACCCGCCGGCGAATCTCCGTGGCGCTGATGTCGATCTGCGGCACCTCGACGACATTTTCCCGCAATCTTTGCACGGCCTTGGGCAGGCGGTCCCAATCAAACGTCCAGCCTGGCCGGGCCATGACAATAAACTGGACCTCCTCGAGCAACCGGTCAGTTTCGTGCCAGTGTGGAAGAAAATTGACCATATCAGCCCCGATAATCCAGCGGACGTCGGTCCACCCCTGCCGCTTAAGTTGTGTAGCAGTATCGATGGTGTACGTCGGGCCGGAGCGTTTGATTTCTCGATCGTCCAGTTCGAATCCGGCCCTAGCGGAAAGAGCAAGGCGGCACATTTCCAGGCGATCGTTCGCCGGTGCGATTTGCTCCTCCCCTGCCTTGTGGGCGGGGCTGCCCGCCGGGAAAACAACCACGGTTTTGGCTCCAACGGCCTCGGCTGCCGCCCGCGCAAATCAGGTGTCCATGATGAATAGGATTAAACGTGCCGCCGATACAGACTTTTTCCCGCATCAAACCTCGCCCTGGTGCATGTATTGGCAGGTGAGGATAGCGGTTCTGCCAAAACCTGACGAGCAAACTTTAATCGGCGCGGGTCGGAGATAAGTGTCCACTTGACTTTGCTTGACGGAAAACCGCTGCGGGATTCGCTCATTACTGCCGCGTCTTTCGGTAGTTAGCCCGTGAACATTATCCGCGCCGAATGCGTAAGTATATTTGCGCCAAACAAACGTGAATAATTTTCGTGGGACGCGAACGCCGTTTGCTACATAACTCGGGTTTGCGCGTTTGAAGGAATAGGAGGCCACAGATGGCCATTATGATGAAAAAGAAAGGTAAAAAGCAGAGCCGAAGCAGCCCAGTCCCGCGTGAATTGCGCGAGCGGGTGATGGCTGTGCTTGAGGAAAATTTCAGTTACATGGACAGCCCCACGTTCCGTCGCAAGAACGTGGAGCAGGAACTTTTCACCGAGGACGCCGAGCGCGAGCTGCCGCTGACCAGTTGGTATCAGCCCACGCGCGACGACCTCGGCAGTCTGTCCGGCACTCCCCCGCAGCTCATGAAAGCCGCGGAAGAGCGGATGATGTTCCTGCGGTTCAACTACTGCAAGAAACGCCTGTCGGCGATGCAGAAGCAGATCCGCGCCGGTGAGTTGACCGCGGCAATGGCGCGGGACTTCCTCGATTGGCATCGCAAGCTCGAGCATTTCCGCGAATACCTGGTGCGGACGAACCTGGCCCTGGTGTTGGCGATGGCCAAGCGCACCCGACTGGGTGACACCGATTTCGCCGAGATCGTCAGCGAAGGGAACATGGCCCTGCTCCGTGCGGTGGACAAGTTCTCGATCGATCGAGGGTTCAAGTTCAGCACCTATGCCTGCCGGGCGATTCTCAAGGCCTTCAGCCGGACGGCGATGAAGGCTTCCAAGCATCGCACCCGTTTCCCGGTGGAATTTGAGCCGGAAATGGAGCAGAGCGATTGGGCCGACCGCCGGCGGGATCAGGTCGAGGATGATTGCATTGATGAGCTCAAGGCGATCGTCGACCGAAACCTCGCCGACCTGTCCAGCGTCGAGCAGACGGTTATTCGCCGCCGCTTCAACTGGAAGCAGGCAGAGGAATCGCCCCTGACGCTTGAAGAAGTTGGCAAGATCATCGGCGTGACCAAAGAGCGCGTCCGGCAGATCCAGAACAAGGCGCTGGCCAAGATTCGCAGTGTGATGGAAGACGGTGTTCTTCGCATCAACCCCCGGACAGAAGAAGAGTCCCGGGCGATTGCCGAATCACGCGTCGCGCGTCTGGCGGAAGCTGTTCCCGCGTAAAAAATTTGATTCACAACCCCAAAGCCACGGGATCGTCGTCCCGTGGCTTTTTTTATGCGGCATCGGGCAGGTATTTCAGCAGCAGCTCTGGGACTTCCTTGATGCCGCGGCGCATCGCCTTGCCCACCGCATAGCGCATCGAAAGCTCGACCCGACGGTGTACCTTATAGTCCGGCTCAACCTGATGCCGGCGCATTTCGTTCAGGGCCCACATCCAGACGTGGAACTCCTCCTCGCAGCGCTTGCGATATCTGGCGAAGCCGATCACGTGATGCCCCACTTCGTGCAGGAAAATCGCCAGGCTGATGGGGGTCTTGGGCTTGGGGGATTCGATCCAGTTCATGACCCGCCCGTCGTGGTAGTAGACGCGCCAGGCTTTGCCGCTCATTCCCGTTCGCCAGCGGCGTACGCGGACGTCGTGGCGGGTCTTCATTTCCTCGACGATTTGCGAAAAATCGGCCATGCGTCTTCCGTACTGGCGAGGACGCCCCGTTATCGTCAAAAATCGTCGGGCAAATTGATCGGCTGAACTGACAAGCATTCGGATCATTCACGCACCCCTTTCGCAAGGGTGATGCTGCGGAAATTATCGGCGGTCCTTACAATGCCGCGCCGTGGCCTCAATCCCGTCTCCTGTAATTCCGCCGTCCCCCGTCATCCTGGTTACCCTGCTGGTTATTCTAGCGATGAGCATGTGGGTTTTCGCGATGCTGGTAAGGCGCGAAACCCGCAGGCGGCGGATTGTTGCCCTGGCCGACTGGGCCCGATCGCAGGAGCTGCGATTGGTCGGCAGTGCCGCGGACTTGCCCGAGTTTACTCCGCTCAAATCTTTTAATACGCGGGTCCAGACCGCGATCACCGGTCGGGCCCTCACCTTGCGCAAGTCCAAACGTCCAATGCCGGCCTCACGTCCGCGGTCGCCTCGCCGCGCACGTGGAACATCATTTTGCGAAACCTTTCCGCTCCGTGGCCCACGACCGCACTGCGTCCGACTTCGCATGAGGTGAGCGTCGTGGATCTGTTTTCGCTCGCGAGCTTTCCCTCGCTCATGCCCAACCAGCGATTCATGATCTTTGGCCGCGACGCCCATGCCGCCAAAACCCTGGCCGAATCGACCATCCCCGCGCTGCTTCCGGCGGACATCGCGCTGGTGCTCGACGGCAATCATCTCATCCTCGACTTCACGGCGCGCCCGTTCGACGAGATCGAATTCGAGCGATTGATCCGGCTTTCCGACCAACTGATTCCGCGCCTTGTCATCGAGTAGTCGCGACTCGCAACTTCCCGAACCAATCGTTACCATTCTTCGCTCCATGCCCGATGCCCCCGACGACTACGATCTCATGCGTCGCATCGAGCTTCGGGATTCCGTGGCCCTCGGACTAATCTACGACCGATACGGTGGTTTGGTTTTCACCCTGGCTTTGCGGATTTTGCGCGATCGCGGGGAGGCTGAGGAACTGGTTGAGGATGTTTTCATCGAGCTGTGGCGCCGGGCCGAGCGATATGACCCGGGCCGCGGTGCGCCGATGACTTATCTTGTGACGCTGCGCGCAGCCGTGCCATTGACCGGCGGCGCTCGCTGGCGTTGCGCAATCGCGGGATGGAATCGGCGGTGGGGGTGGATGCTCCCGCGGCCGTGGTCGATCCCCCTTCGGCGGCCGCCATTTCCGAGAACGCAACCCGCGTGCAGGCGGCACTGGCGCAGCTTGATTTCGAATATCGCCAGGCCGTCGAACTGGCCTTTTTCGACGGGCTTACCCACACGCAAATTGCGGAAAAACTGAATAAACCGCTGGGAACCGTAAAGACTTATATTCGCCAGGGCCTAATCCGCCTGCGCGATTGCTTACGTAAGGAATAAAGTGGACTGTAGGGAAAGACGAGATCAGATTCTGCTCTGGGCGGCCGGCACGCTCGATGAGGCCGAGTGGGCCGAGGTGCGCCAGCACCTTGCAAGCGGCTGCCCACAGTGCGCCGGTTATCTCGCCGAAGCCCAAGCCACGCTGGCGATGCTTTCACTGGCTCTCCCCGCCGCGCAGCCACCGGCGAGTCTGAGGGCGAAAATCCTGTCAGAAATTCATGGCGAATCGCGGATGCGCATCGGCGGGTGGGACCGGATTGTGCTTCCCGCGGCAGTCGCTGCCGTGCTTGCGGTTGCCGTTACGCTGCTGACCGTGCGTCAGTTTTGGCCCAACCCCAATCCGCATTCACCGGGAGACGTGACGGCGATCTCGACACTCGAAGCGGAATTAATCTCGGCTCAGGGTCACCTATCCGCCGTGAAACATAATCTGGGCGACATGGAATTCGCCGAGCTTTCGGGGGATGCGCAGCCCAGGGCCGTGGGTCACGTCTTCCTCGATCCCGATATGAAAAAGTGGTACTTCTTTGCCTGCGGGATGCGGCCTGCCGAGCCAGGCAAAACTTACGAGCTGTGGCTGATCTCCAACGACCAGAAGCTGCCGGCCGGTACGTTCGATATCGGGGAAACCGGAACCGCCACGCTTTTGGGAACCATCCCGCCGCTCCCCTCGAACGCTTCGGTCAAGCTGGCCGTGACCGATGAACCGATGCAGGGGGATCATCAGACACCGACCGGGCATACTCAGATGAAGGGCGAGGTCGTGGAATAGGGCTCTCGAATTCGATGAGTTTTACTGCATCGACTCCGCCGCCACTTTGCTGAACGAGATTGCACGATAGCCCGCGTCGTTGACGGCCGTCATCAATTCTCCAACGCTCACCGAGCCGGGATCGAACAGGACCGACGCCTGTTTGCTGTTGAAATCCACCTCGACTTCATGCACCCCCAGCTTGGCGGAAATCGCCTTGGTGATGGCGTTCTCGCACTTGTGGCAATGCATGCCTTCGACGTGAATGAGAACGAGCTGATCTTTGCCTGGTTTGCTGGGCGTCATTGCGTAAGAACTGCCCATCTAAGTTAGACAGCAAATGCAGTTAACACAAGAGAAAATCCAGCTTCGGCGGGGAGTGGTGCGCGTCTGTTATTCTTTGGGGATAAGCTTTTTTCCCGGTGTGGCCTTGATTCCCAGGGCCCTGAGGTAGCGGCGTCGCAGCAGAGTACGCTTGCGTTCGATTTCGCCGGGGGTTCCCGACTCCAGCCGGATAAATCCACCCGCCTTGGTGCGATGGCCGCCCCCCTCGCCCTGGCCCCGCAGGAGCCGGCGGATCATGTCGGCCGCGGAGAGCTTCCCGCTGCTGGTCCGCAGGCTGATCACCAGTCGCGTTCCGTCCATGGCCGTGACCAGCGACCACTGGACCGGCTCAAAGCGCAGCAAAAAATCGGCGATCATCGCGGGCTGTTCGGGAGAATCGAATGCGGGCAGATGCGACATGATCGCGTTTTCGAAATAGGTCGCATTGGAGAGGCCGTTCCAGTAGCACATGTAATAGCTCTGCGGCAGATCCACGTAGCGCATCTGGTAGAGCTTGCGCGTGTCGGCCAGGAGAGTCAGGCCGGAGAGGGCGATATTGTCCAGTTCGCCCGGTTGTCCGGCGGCGCCGGCGAGGTCGGATTCGATGGCGTAGAGCATCGAGGCCGCGAGGTCCTGCGAGATCGGCTGCTCCACTTCCATGTAGTAGCTGAAGATGATCGAGGTCGAAGCACCGACGTCGGGGCGGATGTCCGTGAACGGGCATTTCAGCCGGCGGCGCGAGCGGTGATGATCGATCACCGCCAGCGGTGTGATTCCCTCGGGCAAGGGGCTGGAGGCGGCGCCGGGCATCACGTCGGTGAGGATGATCGCGTCGTACTGCGTCAGAGCGGCTTCGTCCCAGGGAGCGAGCTTCAGGTTCGTGCGCTTGATGAATGTTTCGTTGATCCCGCCGGAAAGCTTGTCGGTAATCGACATCGTGACGGCGGCCGCTGGCAATTTATCGCCGAGGAGGAGGCACAGCGCCCAGGCGCTGGCCAGGGCGTCGGGGTCGGGGTGGCGGTGCGTCGTGATCAGGATGTTTTTCTTGTCAGTGAGGAGCTTCAGCAACTTGCGGAAGGAGGGCGTCTGCGCATGGCGCTGCGCCGCCTGGGCGGACCCGGCAACAGTTTCCACGCACGATTCCACAAAAGCCGTCATAGGTTTGGCTTCCACGTACTCCGACATCTTCGAATCGGTCCCTCCTCCGCCTCACATAAGCTGGGCGGATGTCTCATAATCATATGCACGGGCTATTGTTTTTGGCTGCTGAGATTATTCAATCCCACTGGCCCTTAGTTTCTCTCCACGCCGAGCCATCCCGCATGATGATCGATCACGATCCACTTGAACGCCCCCGCGGTCATCTGCCCGATGTCGGGAACGACGCTGTTCTCATCGACCATGGCGCTGGCGACCAGGAAATTCATCCCCAGCACGCCGTCGAGCGTGAAGGCGTTGCCCTTGGCATCCGTCACCGTGATATCCGCGACCAGAACCGGGGCGTGATCGAAAACGATTCCCTTTCCTTCCATGGTTGGAATCACCAGGCGATCGAGAAAGAATCCCGCCGATTTTTTTGAGCCACCGATGCCGCCTACCGTCATGACGAATTGTTTCTGGCCCGCAGCGGCGCTCAGTTTCGGCTGCGCCGTTCCATCCGTTCCCGGCACATAGGTTATCCCCAGCTCGGCCGCCTTCTTGCGGGAAATCATCGAGACCGCGGAACCCGTATCCAGCAGCCACATGCCCGTTCCCGATTTTCCCGCGTGCGTCCAGGAAATCCCGGGCGTCCGATCGGCCCGATTCGCAAATGGATTTGGCCCGATCATCGGATTCCAGCCAATCACCGGGCCTGGTGCTGTCGGGGGCGAAATTTTCGTGAAGCCCGCGAACGAAACGTAGGTCAGCTTCACATGCTCAGATGTTTTCGGGACCTGGCCGATCTGAACGGTTTTCGGATCGTAAACAAACGTGCGAATTTTGTCGGTCATCGCATTTACGTCGCGCGGGTCCATCACCACGATTTTTCCCGCCATCGCGGGCATGCCCGCGATGTCCAGGTCGCCCATCGCCAGCTCGGTGAGAAAATCCATCCCGCTGGTGATCGGACCGATCTCGGCGCGAACCGGGCCCGTTGTCTGGCCGTAGGTCATGGCGATCGCGTCCTTCTGCTCCACGTCCACATTGGGCGTCATCGGCGCGAGCGAAATGAAAATCGGCTCCGACACCGCGAAGTCGCTGTTGCCGCCGACTCCCACGTCCTGAAATCTCGCTTCGGTCTTACCAATCGTCTCACGGGAAATCCCCAGTTGCTGGGCCGTTTTGGGCGAAAAATCGATCGAACCGGCTCCGGTATCCAAAAATGCCTCGACATTGAAATCGCCCCCCTGCGAGGCCAGAACAGTGCCGCCGGCCGAGCGGCGCACAACCAGGTTGATCCGCGGCTGATCGAGTGCCGCGGGCTGCACGCCGTCGATGTCCTCCGCCGCGGCGGATGTTGCCAGCCAAAAAACCGCCAAAATCCGCAGGAAACTCGCGCCTTTCATTCCTGGCATGATACGGTCCTCATCCTTTAACTGCGCGATGCCCGATAACAGCTCCCCGCCGCAAATTCCCTCTTCCAGTCGTTTGCTTCGCGCTGCCTGAATATTAGAATGTTATCCAGTGGAGGGCTACATGCTCACGATCTTCCGTGTTCAACTGCAACTCGAAGAGGCTTTGGGTGAAACAAATCGATATTTCTGCAATAGGATGTGCAATCGCGACGTGCACGAAGAAGAGCACCTGATCCGCTATTATATTGAGAGCGGGGGCGCAGCCGACTTTGCCCGGCGATGGGAAGTCGCCATGGGACACGAGAACCGCTGGTTCTGTTCCGAATTCTATCTGCGGGAAGTGAACGATCCCTGCCTGCTGTGGCATTATTTCATGCACTATGCGCCGCTGCGGGCCTCGGGAAAGATCTCGCGGTTTCAGCCGCCACAGGATGCGAACGACCGCGCGATCGCGTGCTGAGCGCAAAGCATCGATTTGGCATGCTTTGGCGGCGTTCGGTGCTTAAAAGCCCGATCTCCCCGTCAACATGCGATACGCCTCGACATACCTCTCGCGTGTTCCTTTGACCACGTCTTCCGGCAATGCCGGCGCCGGCGGCTGCTTGTCCCAATCAACCTTCTCCAGGTAATTGCGGACGTATTGCTTATCAAAGCTTTCCTGATCTCGGCCCGGCTCATACCGATCGGCCGGCCAGAATCGGCTGCTGTCTGGGGTCAGAACCTCGT
Organism: uncultured Phycisphaerales bacterium; assembly: GCA_963755915.1. Taxonomy (GTDB): domain Bacteria; phylum Planctomycetota; class Phycisphaerae; order Tepidisphaerales; family Tepidisphaeraceae; genus PALSA-1353. The sequence continues at coordinate 1,019,003 of CAVWLP010000003.1, read as the reverse complement.
CGATGAGGATGATTTTTCCGCCAGGGAGTCGTCCGAACTCGAATTTCGTGTCGGCGATGATGACACCGCATTTGAGGGCGTGTTCGGCGGCCAGGGAGTAGAGCCGCAGGGTGCGGCGCTTCAGCTCGTCGGTAATGTCATGCCCGATGCGCTCGGCGGTCTGCTCGAAGCTGATGTTGACGTCGTGTCCGGATTCTTCCTTTGTCGCCGGCGTGAAGATCGCCTCCGGAAGGCGATCGCATTGGCGCAGGCCTTTTGGCAGCGATACGCCGCAGACTTTTTGCGTTTTCTGGTATTCCTTCCACCCGGAGCCGGCAAGATAGCCGCGGGCGACGCACTCGATGGGAATCACCTCGGCCTTGGTCACGTGCATCGAGCGGCCTTCAATCTGCTCGGCAAAGGGCTTGAGCTTCTCGGGATACTTTTTGACATCCGCCGCGATCAAATGGTTCTCGAAATCGCCCGCAAACTTTTCAAACCAGAAGAGGCTGAGGGCAGTCAGGATTTTGCCCTTGTCGGGAATCCCGTTGGGCATCACGCAGTCGAAAGCGCTGATGCGATCGGTGGCGACGATGAGCAGCGAGTCGCCGAGATCATAGACATCCCGGACTTTCCCCCGCCGGACGGGAAACGGAAGCGACGATTTTAACAGTGGCGTGTTCATTTCGGCAGATTAGCAACGGGTAAAGGAATTGCCAATTTCCAATTTCCTATTGCCAATTTAATCACATCCCAAATAGGAAATGGGCAATAGGCAATGGAAACTTTCACTTCGCCGTGCGTTTGCGCTTGCCAGCGCTCTTGGGACGCCAGATTTTCGTGCGCTGATCGGATTCGGTGACTTCCGGGTCCCACGACCGCGTGCTGCGGATCGTGGGGACGCCTTTGACCTCATTAATCTTGTCGCGAAGCTGGGCGGCGCGCTCGAACTCCAGGTTTTTGGCGGCTTCGAGCATTTCTTCCTCAAGCAGGTGGATAAGCTCGCCCTGGTCGAACTGCTTTTCGCTTTCGTGGATCATCTCCCGCGCCGTCCGGCGGGCCTTCACCTCGGATTCGATGCCGGTGCGGATCGCCTTCTCGACGCTGCGGGCGGTGATGCCGTGCTCGGCGTTGTAGCGCTGCTGGATCTCTCGCCGGCGGGTGGTTTCGTCCATCGCAAGCTTCATTGCCGGCGTGATGCTGTCGGCATAGAGAATGACCCGGGCATTCAAATTTCTCGCGGCCCGGCCGATGGTTTGGATCAGCGAGGTCTCGCTGCGCAGGAAGCCGGCCTTGTCGGCATCCAGAATCGCCACCAGCGAAACCTCCGGCAAATCCAAACCTTCGCGCAGGAGGTTGATTCCCACCAGCACGTCGAATTCGCCCTTGCGCAAGTCGTTGAGGATTTCGACGCGCTCGATGGTTTCGATTTCGCTGTGCAGGTAGCGGCCGCGAATGCCGGCCTCCTGGATGTAGGCGCTCAGGTCTTCGGCGAGACGTTTGGTGAGGGCGGTGACTAGAACGCGCTCGCCGCGGGCGGCGCGCTCGCTGAACCTGTTCCAGCAGGTGCGGCACCTGCCCTTGGGCGGGATGCACGACGATTTCCGGGTCCACCAGCCCCGTCGGGCGGATCACCTGCTCGACGATTTCGCCGCCGGTTTTTTCAAGCTCAAATTTGCCGGGCGTGGCCGAGACGAAAACCACCTGGTGCCACATCTTTTCGAATTCCTCGAACTTCAGGGGGCGATTATCGAGCGCGCTGGGAAGGCGGAAGCCATGCTCGACCAGCACCTCCTTGCGCTGGCGGTCGCCGTTGTACATCGCGTGGATCTGCGGCATGGTCACGTGCGATTCGTCGATGACCAGCACGAAATCCTTCGGGAAATAGTCGATCAGCGTGTACGGTTTTTCGCCGGGCTTGCGGCCGTCGAGGTGGCGGCTGTAGTTTTCGATCCCGCTGCAATAGCCGACTTCCAGGATCATCTCCAGGTCGTACTTGGTTCGCGCCAGCAGTCGCTGGGCTTCGAGGAGCTTGCCCTGGCCGCGCAGGTGCATCACCTGCTGGTCGAGCTCTTCGCGGATCGACTGGACGGCGCCCTGGACGCGCTCTTCGGGCATGACGTAGTGGACGGCGGGGTAGATGAAGATCTGCGACTCGCTGTGCAACACCTCGCCGGTGAGAGGATTGACAGCTTCGATGGTGGTGATCTCATCCCCGAACATTTCGATCCGGTAGGCGAATTCCTCGTAGGAGGGGTGGAGCTCGATCACGTCGCCGCGGACGCGGAAAGTGGCGCGCTTAAAGTCGATGTCGTTGCGGGCGTACTGGAGGTCGATGAGCTTGTGGAGCATGGCGTCGCGGTCGGTGGTTTCACCGACTCGGATCGGAAGGACGGAGGCCTTGTAGTCGGTGGGGGAGCCGAGGCCGAAGATGCAGGAGACGGAGGCGACGAGCAGCACGTCGTTGCGGCTCACGAGGTTGCTGGTGGCGGCCAGGCGCAGGCGGTCGAGATCGTCATTGCGGCTCGCGTCTTTCTCGATGTAGATGTCGCGCTGGGGGATGTAGGCTTCGGGCTGGTAGTAGTCGTAGTAGCTGACGAAATAGCCGACAGCGTTGTGGGGAAAGAGATCCTTGAATTCCTGGTAAAGCTGGGCGGCGAGGGTTTTGTTGTGGGAGATGACGAGTGTGGGCCGGTTCACACGGGCGATGGTGTGGGCCATGGTGAAGGTCTTGCCGGAGCCGGTGACGCCCATGAGGGTCTGGAAGGGCTGGCCGCTCTGAATGCCGGCGGCGAGCTTGTCGATGGCCTGTGGCTGATCGCCCTGGGGCTGATAGGGGCTGACGACTTCGAAGTTGGGCATATGGGGGGATTATAGCCGGGATGATGGACGGGGTGGGACTGAACAGAACTGAACAAAACTGAACACTTTTTGAAATATGATTAGTGATTGCTAAGTTTAATTGTTATTGAATCGCTTGGTGGGCGAAGGGTTTATGAGCGTGGGGGCTGAGCGGACGGAAATTGCGCGGAAAAAGTGTTCGGTTTGTCGGGTCGTTGCGGTCGCGAGAATGGAAGGCCCCCGCATGGCCATGCGGGGGCTTTCGAATGTGAGGAGCTGTGGGTGCTGAGATTGGGGTTTATTCGAGGATTCCCATCGCGAGCAGGACGGCTTCCTGGCGCGGGGTGACGACGGACTTCAAATCTTCCTGGGCTTTGGAGAGTTCTGATTTTGCGGTGGCGCGGGCCTGCCGAACGGCGTCGCAGGCGGATTGGATGTCGGAGTCGGAGGAATCACTTTTTTGCAGGAGCTGGTTGAGATGGTCGACGGCTTTCTGGACCGGCGAGTTGGCCATTTCGGGAGGACCGGGAGGGCCGCCGGGGCCGCCCTGGTTGTCGGGGCTGCCGGGTGGCGGCGGGGGGGATTGGTCTTGATTGTTGTTTGTGTTCTGGTCGGCGCCGGGGGGGCCGTTGCGCGGGCCGGGGCCGAAGTCAGGTCGGGGGGGGCGGAGCTGCATTTGCAGTTGGCGGACTTTTTGGATTTTGGGGGAGAGGACGGCCCATTCGTCGTCGGTGACGCCGAGACGTTGTTTGAGGGCGGCTTCCATGCGCTGGCGCATTTGGGCGAAGTCGGGGGGGCCGCCTGGTCCAACGGGGCCGTTGTCGTTGGGCGGTCCGCCGGGGCCGCCGTTGTCCTGGGCGAAGGCCGAGATTGTGGGGATCAGGAGGATGGCGAGAAGCAGGGTTGCGAAGCGTTTGGACATTGGGGCTCCTTTGGTTTGGCTGAAGGGGTGATGGCACGGGGGTGCGGGAGGTAACGGGGAATTTTGTGATGAGCGCCCAAGGTTTCGAAGATGGGTTTGAAGTGCTAGAATTAGGGCGTATGACTCGACTCATGGAGCAAGCAATCGAACTGTTGCGGGCGATGCCTGAATCGAAACAGGATCAGCTTGCGCGGTTTCTGCTTGCGGAATTGGAAGAAGATGAAAAGTGGTCGGGCTCTACCGCGGAGCATGAGGGGAAACTGAAGGGATTTGTGGAGAAGATGCTGGCGGATGATGCCGGGGTGCTTCGGAACCGCTGGATCCGGATCGGCTTTGAATTCACGTGTCCATTCGACTTTCCGAAGGGATTTCGCTCGCTTGCCGGGCGAAATCTAGGATCGCGCTCGCGAGGCTTATCGACGGTTCCAAGTTGACCCCTGGCATCCGGGGCTGCAATTCAAGCGATTGAGTACCGCGCTTCCACTGTGGTCCGTTCGGATTACCGATTCGTATCGTGCGGTCGGAATTCGAAAAACGGACGAGGAAATTCTGTGGTTTTTCCTTGGAACGCATGCTGAGTACGACAGGCTACTGAAATCTCTTTGATCAGTGTTGTGCCATTATTGCGGCGCCGGCAAGAATTGAAGATAGGGCGTAAATTCTCAGCCGTGGCGGGGCCTATGCCGGGGATTTGTTCCAGGTCGGATGCGCGATGGAAGGGGAACGCGTTGGGGTGCCGCTGGGCGAATTTCTCACGGAAATCTACGATGGCCTGGGCGCGCTTGGGGCCGAGGTCGGGGATGGCGGAGAGCTCGGCGGTTGTGGCGGTGTTGGGGTCGATGCGGTCGGCTAAGTCATTGGCGCGGGGCTGAGGTCGTCTGGCGGTCACTCGTGGTTTGGGGGTTCAATGCCAGGCGGAGGGTGAGAATTATGATCAGGATTGAAACGAGTACGATCACTCCGCGCGATTGGGAGTTCATGCGGGTGGGTTAGATTTTTCGCTGCCAGACGCGGAAGTTTTCGCGCAGTTCCTGGAGCTTGTTGAAGGCGGGCTTGGGTTTGAGCATGTCGTCGAGGGCGCCGCCGGCGGGGACAGTGGGGTTGATGTCGGCGAGATTGCCCCAGGCGATGGATTCCACGTATGGCTTGCTGAGGGCCAATCGATAGGCGGCGGAGAGCCATTCGGCCTGGAGTTCGGGGTCCCAAGGGCGTTTCCATTTGCCGGCGAGGATGGGGTCCATTTTCCCTTCCCAGCGATCGTGGGGGTCGGGGGTGGATCGGCCGGGGACGGCGAGGCTCGTCAGGAAGAGTGGCCTGCCGAGGGTGGAGAATTTGTCCAGCATGGAGCTGAACTGGAAGAGATCGCGGGTGAACATTCCCGGGGCGGGGATGCCCATTTCGAATTCCAGGCCGAAGGCTTCGAAGTTGATGCCGGCCTGGGCGACCATTTCGGCGTAGAGCATGGGAGGGACGCTGGATCGGCTGCGGGAGTGGTGCTCGCCGAAGGGGTATTTGATGGTGACCAGGGTGCGGGCGGAGGGGAGCAGCGTTTTGACTTGGGCGATGAGGAGGCGCGTGAGCTCGATGATTTGCTCGAAGCTGAGGGTGAAGACGCTGTTGGTGTGGAGGCCGGCACAGACGTTCCAGACGGCGACGGATTTTCGGTAGCGGGTGACGACCTTCTGGACGTATTCGTAGGCGAGCTCGCGGAGGGTGTCGAAGTCGTGTTCCCAGATGTACATCCAGTCGGGGACTTCGCCCTCGGTGAGGTCGATGAGAGGGCCGGCAATGATGGGCATTCGTTTCTTGGCAAGAAGGTCGGCCCATTCGTCGACGGGGCCGGCGTCGAAGGTGTGTTCCTGGGGCTGAATCTGTTTCCAGCGGACAGGGAGGATGGCGTAGTCGAAGCTGCCGGTGAGGGTGTCTTTGTATTTTTGGTTCTGGATGACCGGGTCGATTCGGCAGCCGACGATGTGCTTGACGAAGGCGTTGGTCTGTCGGCGGCGGTTGATGAGGAGCTCGCCGTGGAACATGGCGAGCTGCTCGGAGAGCTCGATGGACATGGCGAGGGACTGGTCGGCGAGCTTGGCGGCCTCGGCGGGCTGGTGGAGGAGGCCGAGGGCGTCGGCGAGGAGGCTCTGGCTGTCGCGGAAGCGCTGGATGAATTTTTCGGCCTTGGGGAAATCGAAGAGGTTCCAGTCTTCCTGCTTCTGGACGATTTTCATGAGTCGGGCGCGGGCGAGCTCGACGTTGAGGTTGTAGGGATTTTCACGATGCTGGAGGCGGGTGGTTTCGAGGTGGAGCGTTCCCATGCCGGGGACGTCCCAGAGAAGGGCGACGCCGAGGGCGTGCTCGTCGGCGCGATTGACGATGAGCTGTCCGTCCTTGAAGAGGATCTCGGAGGGCATGGGGACGCTTTCGGGTCCCATGGCCATGGGGGCGACGGGAATGAACTGGGTGACGCGGGCGCCGTCGCGATAGATTTCGAACTTGATGGACATAGATTGTGCGGGGTGGATATTAGCGGGGAAAGTTGCGAGTTGCGAGTTGCGGGTTGCGAGCGGAATATCGACGAAGATTGTGCGCGGGGCTAGAATCTTGTGCTGGGACAATATGAATTGGGCATTTCCGAAATTTGATGAGGTGAGGGAGATCGTAGAGCTTGCGCGGCGAGAGGATTTGGGGGGGGATGATGTGACCAGCCGGATCATGATTCCGGAAGAGACGATTGGGGTGGGGACGCTGTTGCAGAAAGAGGTGGGGGTGACGTGCGGGTTGCCGCTGGTGGAGATGATTTGCCGGGTGTATGACGAGAGGTTGAGGGTGGAGACGATCCCGGGGTTTCACGTGGATATTCTGGAGGGGCGGTTCAGCGATGCGCGGACTTTGCCGCTGGTGCGGATTCGAGGGCCGATGAGATCGCTGCTGGCGGCGGAGCGGGTGATTCTAAATTTTTTGCAGCATTTGAGCGGGGTGGCGACGCTGACGGCGCGGTTTGTCAGGCGCGTGGAGGGGACGAGCGCGAAAATTTATGACACGCGCAAGACGCTGCCTGGGCTAAGGGCTCTGGATAAATATGCGGTCAGATGCGGCGGGGGGCATAACCATCGGATGGGGCTTTATGATGGGATGCTGATCAAGGAGAACCATATCGCGGGGATTGGGATCAAGGAGCTGGCGGGGGTCTTGTCACAGAAGATTGCCGAGGTGCGGAAGGAGAACCGGGACCGGTTTATCGAGGTGGAGGTGGAGAGTCTGGAGCAGTTTCGGGAGGTGCTCAAACTGGAGGGGGACCTGGTGGTTTTGCTGGATAATATGGACTGCCCGAAAATGCAGACGGCAGTGGAGCTGCGGGATCGGGCGGGGAAGAAGGGGAAGATCGTGCTGGAGGCGTCGGGGGGCGTGACGCTGGAGACGACGCGTCCGATAGCCTTGACGGGGGTGGAGCGGATTTCGGTGGGGGCGCTGACGCATTCGGCCGCAGCGCTGGACATCAGCCTGGAAATAGAGGCACAGTAATTCGGCGGTCCGATATTGTGGGGGGATTTGCGGCTGCTGCGGGGGGCGCGGTTGGTGCGGGGGTTATCACGTTAAGTCTTCAATAAAGCGGGTCGATGAGCGCTTGTGTTACGAGCATTTTGGGAGGAAGAACCAATGATTCGCAAACGCTCAAGGCCACATCAGGGATTCACGCTGGTGGAAATTCTGATCGTGGTGATCATTCTCGGCATTCTTGCCGCGATCGTGATCCCGCAATTCACGAACGCGAGCCAGAACGCGCGTGAGAGCAGCTTGCAGAGCACACTGCAAACGCTTCGCAGCCAGATTCAGCTTTATAAGTTGCAGCATGGCGATGCGTTGCCGGACCTGGTTGGGACCGGTGGAACGAACTGGGGTGCGCTGGTTGGGTCGACGTCGTATGGTGTGCCTTCGCAGAGTTACGGGCCGTATATGCAGGCGGTCCCTGTGAATCCGATGAACGGCAACTCGGACGTGGACGATGGGACGGTTTCGACCAGCGCGTCGACGGCGCCGAATGGGTATACCGCCGCCGGATTTGTGTATGACTACAACGGCGGCAGCGGAAGCGGGCTGATTTACGGGACGGATACGACGGGAACGACGATTGCCGGTTCGATCAATGGGAGCCTTTTTGTGGCCTATTAGGATTGATCCGCATCGGGTCCCGTAATTTGTGACAATTGAGCAGGGTTATTGAAGGCGGTGTCAACCGCCTTCTTTTTTTTGCCGATGGGAGATTCAGGAGACTCTCTGTGAACCGCGAGGCACCCAATTATCGCTGGGTATGCGCGCGTCGATCGTACGCGCGGGGGAGGGTGCGCGGATTCACGCTGGTGGAGGTTGTGATCATTCTGCTGGTGCTGGGGATCCTGGCGACGGTGGTGATTCCGCAATTTTCGGTGGCGAGCCAGCAGGACCGGTTAAACCTGCTGACGGACCAGCTTCAGTATTTGAGGACGCAGATCGCGGTGTTCAAGGCGCAGCACCAGGATGTTCCGCCGGGGTATCCGGAGGGGGATCCGACTTCGGTGCCGAATCCGGATGTGTTCATGGCGCAGATGACGCAGTACTCGGATGTGAGCCTGCGTTTGAGCCGATCGGCGAACGCGATGTATCCGTATGGGCCTTATCTTGGGAAGGCGCCGGTGGATCCGCTGAATCAATTAAGCACGATCAAGATGGTGGGGAACAATCAGGCGATGCCCAAGGCCGACGGAACCACGGGGTGGATTTATAAGCCGCAGACGCAGGAATTTGTGGCGAACGTGGTGAGCGATAATGGTTCCGGAACAGACTACTCAAAATACTAAGCGATTGATGCGGCGGCGCGGCTTTACCCTGCTGGAGGGTCTGGTTGCGTCGGTGATTCTGGTCATCCTGGTGATCGGAGTGGCGGGGGCGTTGTCATCGTCCTATCAGCAGGGGGATGCGATCGCGGCATCGTCGTCGGCGGTGACGCTGGCGCGGCAGTTGATGGACGAGGTGGTGGCCAAGCCGTTTGTGTCGTCGGATGCGCTGGGGAACGGCAGCGGGGCGAGAAGCACGTATACCAACATCAGCGCGTTTAATGGGTATTCGGATTCGAGCAATGCGTTGCCTCTGCTGGAGGGGGGGACGCTGGATGTGACGAGTTCGCAGAATTTTTCGCGTGGGGTGACGGTGATCGTGGGGCGCAACCGTCGATTGATGCGACGACGCCGGCGAGCAATTTTGGGATTGTGACGGTTTTGGTGACGGGTCCGGATGGGGAGGAGATTTCGGTGCCGGAGTTTGTGGCGCAGTATCCGATTCCGAGGCAGTAATGCGATTCAACCGTAGATTTCGGCCCTCACCCCTGCCCTCTCCCGGAGTACCGGGCGAGGGGGTAAGAGGAGCAAGAAGGTCAGGGTTTTTACTCGTTGAGCTGATCATCGGGCTGGTGATTGTGGCGTTGGTGATGATGGGGGCGGCGGCGATCATGACGGCGGTTTCTGCGGGGTGGGATGATCAGGATCTGACGCGCTCGACGCAGATGCAGGCGAATCAGACGTATCTGCGGATTCAGAGGATTTTGCAGAACGCGAATTATATTTGTTATTACGCGCCGGGGGCTATTTCGGGGTCGCCGGCGACGGCGGGGTCGATTTTTTTCTGGCAGGATTACGGCCTTCAGACGCCGGGAATGCCGATTACGGATCCTTACCTGGGGGAGATGGGGCTGATCGAGTATGACCCGACGACGGAGACGATCTGGCTGTATGAGAATTCGGCGCCCTCGTCGAGCGATCCGACGCAGATGCAACAGCTTACGTCGCAGAGCGATTTTGCGGCGTTTGTGGCTGCGTTTCCAGGGGAATCGTGGGTGGCCAAGCAGTCGCTGGGGGGGCCGGGGTCGGAGCCGGGAACGGGGGCGAATGTGAATGATTGTCTGGAAGTGAGCGGGTTTCAGGTTTACGTGAATTCGAGCTGGAATGCGGGGACGAGCACGCAGTTGCCGGTGGTGGAGTATGCGATTGGGTTTTCCAGGAGCGATGGGACGAATTTGACGTTGTACAACACGACGACGGTGAGGACGGCGGCGACGCAGCCGGAGTGAGAATGAACATAGCGAATCGAGAAACTTCTTTTCCGGCCCTCACCCTCACCCTCTCCCAGAGTACTGGGAGAGGGGATAAGAGGGGATATGCGAGGCGGAAGGGGATTGCGCTGGTGCTCGTCGTTTTGGTGATGGCGCTGGCGACGATACTGGCTTATGCGATGCTGTCGGGGAGTGCGGTGCAGGCGACGGCGGCGGGGAATGCCGTAGCAGCGGCGACGGCGCAGGCGCAGGCGGAATCGGGGATTCACCTGGCGATGTTTTATATTCTCAATCAAAACGATGCGCCGGCGAATTTCTTTAACAGTACGACCTCCAACATTACGTTCGCGACAACTTCGCCGGCGGCGACGATTCCGGGGAGCGTAACGATCGTGATGGGAGCGCCGGCGATCGGGGCAAATGGGGTTGAGTGTTTTCCGGTGACGGCGATCGGATCGTCGGGGTCATCGATGGGGGGTGGGGCGGTGACGCGGACCATCACCGCGGAGATTTGCGCGGGGAGCACTTATCAGATCAACCAGGCGGCGGCGTTCAATACCGCGGTGACGCTGTCGGCGTCGGAAACGTTTTCGAGCGCGAATTCGACTTCGCCGGCGATGGTTTCGACGGGGGGCGTTTTGGGGAGCGGGGTTGTGAGCGGGAATATCGAGGCGAGCTCTGTGAGCCTGGGGACGGTGCAGACGAATGGGAGCGTTTCGGGGGCGCCGACGACGCCGGCCTCGCCGAATTCGGGGACGGTGGCGAATTTTGCCGCGCCGTATGTGTATCAGGGGGTTCAATATAATGCGACGCAGTTGGGGGCGACGGTGAATTCGGCGATTTCGTATGGGCCGACGCCGTCGAATCCGCTGGGGATTTACTATACGACGGGTTCGCTGACGGTGAACAAGGCGCTGACGATTAATGGGACGTTGGTTGTGCCGGGGACGCTGATGCCCGTGAACGCGGCGGTGAACGTGACGCCGGTGACGACGACGCTGACGACGAACTATCCGGCGATCGTGGTGGGATCGAAATTGACGCTGGACGGGTCCGCGGCATCGGTGAACGCGACGGGGGTGGTTTATGTGACCAGTGGGATCACGGGGCTTTCGTCGACCAGCGCGACGAGCCTGACCGTCAACGGGGCGCTGATGGTGACGGGAGGGGGGATTACGAGTTACAGCGGGAAGATGTCGGTGACTTACAACCCGGCGTATACGAACATTCCGAATTTTGCGAGCTCGAATACGACGCCGTGCGTGAAGATTATTTCGTGGAGTGAATGAACGGACTGTTTCGCCAGAAGCTTGGAGATTTCCGATGACGACGAATCGAGTTCTTGCGACGGTGCTGGTGCTGCAAGTGGTGATGATTCTGAACCAGTGGTTTGGGGGTCCGATAAACCGTGCCCAGGGGCAGATACCGGATGCGGGGGCGCAGCGGGATGAGATGATCAACCAGCTCAAATCCACTAACGACACACTGAAAGGCATAGGCGATAAACTGGACAAAATGGAGAGTGTTTTCGAATCGGGGAAGCTACAGGTGGTGGTTGCAAAGCCCGATGACAATGACGGCAAATAACCCCGGTCGCCAACCGAGGTTGCGTGATGTCATCAGGAACAAAACAGCAAAATAGCAGACCAGGCGTGCGCGCTCGGGCTTTCACCTTTCCAGAGGTGCTGGCCGTCGTCGTGATATTGGGAATTGCGTCGGCGGTGGTTTTGCCGCAGGTGGCGTCGACGGACCAGTCGAGCACGGGGGCAGCGGCGCGGACGGTGATGGCGGATTTGCTGTACGCCCAGAACCGGGCGATTTCGACGCAAACGACGCAGTATGTGAGCTTCAACATTTCCAGCCAGGAGTATGGGCTTTACAGCTCGATGTCTCCGCAGCGGGTGATTCAGCATCCGGTTAACCTGAACGATTACGTGATGACGTTTGGTTCGGAGGGCCCGAACAATGTTTCGCAGTCGGTGACGCTGACGTCGGCGAGCTTCAACGGGCAGAGCACGATCGCGTTTGACGAGACGGGGGTTCCGTACTCGTTTAACGCGGGCGCGCTGACGCCGCTGAGCGCGGCGGGGACGATCACGCTGACCAGCGGGAATTATTCGCTGACGATTTCGGTAGCCAAGGACACGGGAGACCTGACGGTTGATTGAATTGTTGGGAGGAATATGTTTCGCCTGAACCGTCCGCAAACTCAGCCGATCGGCGTGGACATCGGTCACGACAGCGTGAAGATGTTGCAGCTGGAGGTGCGCGAGAACGGTCTGGCGGTGCATGCATCCGCCCGGCGGATGCTGGATGGGGCGAGCTCGGCGGGTCAGGGGAACGCGGCGGAGCTGATATCGCCGCAGGCGGCGCAGGCAATTCGGGAGCTGATGCGGGGCGGGCAATTCAACGGTCGCAGCGCGGTGGTGGCGCTTCCGCGGCATATCGTGCACGTGAAGAACCTTCGTTTGCCACCGATGCCGCCCGGGGAACTGGCGACGGTGATTGATTTTGAATCGCGGGGGGCGTTTCCGTTTGATACGCAGGAGGCACACGTGGAGTTCCTGGTCGCCGGCGAAGTCCGGCAGGGGACGGACGTGCGGCAGGAAGTAGTGGTGCTGGCGGCTCGGAATGCGGATGTGGACCGGTTCGTGGAACAGCTTCATCGCACCGGGCTGCTACTGGATTCGCTCGACGTTGAGCCGTGTGCGCTTTACCGCACGATCGATCGGTTCGTGCGGCGGAAAGAAGATGAGCAGGAAGTGCACGTGCTGGTGGACGTCGGGACAAAGTGCACGCAGGTTCTGATCGGGAAGGGGCGGGACATCAGCTTTTTCAAGGCGATCGAGATGGGGGGCGCGGATTTCAATTCCGCGGTTTCACGCAAGCTGGGAGTCCGGGCGGACGAAGCGCGGGCGCTGCGGCGGCGATTGATCGATCAGCCGGAGGGTGCGCGACCGGATACGGTTCGGCTGGCGGTTCTGGATGCGACGCGGAGCACGGTGGAGAGCCTGGCGCGGGAGATTTCGCTGTGCCTGCGGTACCACTCGGTGACGTTCCGCGGCCAGCGGCCGCTAAGGGTGCGCCTGAGCGGCGGAGAGGGCGGGGATCCGCAACTGCTGGCGATGCTGCACTCGGTGCTGGGGATTCCGGTGGAACCGTCGCGGCCGCTCTTGAGCGTTGATTGCGCGACGATGCCGGGGTTTGATAATCGCCAACCGTCGGGGGATTGGGCGGTTGCGATGGGGCTGGGACTCAAGCGTACAAGCGGAAGATTTGCGCCGAAGGACGGTACCCCGCGCTCAATGATGCCTGCGCCGCCTCCGGCCCAGGCGCCGGCACCAGCACAACCTCAGAAGGCGGCAGAGCCGGCGGTGATCACGATTGCCACGGCCCAGGAGGCCCTCAATGCGTGAAATGGAATTCCTTCCCGCGTGGTATTCGACGCTTCGGCAGAAGCGGCGGATTCTGTTCATGGAGGCCTGGCTGGGGATTATTGTATTCCTCGGGCTGAGCCTGTGGATGATCCTCTCGGCGCGGAACGTGATGGGGAAGGAGACGCTGCTGAGCACGCGTGAGAAGGAGCTGACGCAATCGAACCATGATCTGCAATTGCTGGCGGAGCTGGAATCGCTGAAGGCGCAGATGTCGGACCAGGTGAAGCTGATGGCGCACGTGGGCCCGAATTTGCCGATGGCCCGGCTGATGGACGCCCTTCAGCAGATGATGCCGAAGGAGATGGCGCTGCTGGACATGACGGTGGAATCGCAGGCGCAGACGCACGCGATGGCTGGTCCGCTGACAGGCCCATTGTCGGCTGGGGGGAAGATCCAGGAGAGCCGGGAGCTGCTGGTGACGCTGCACGGCGTCGCGCCCAACGACGTGGAGCTGGGGAATTTCATGATCCGGGTGGCGACGATTCCGAATTACGTGGAGGGATCGGTTTCGACGAAGGACGTGGACCAGAACGGGCACATGATGCGGGACTTCAAGATTTCGTTCGGGATCGACCTGACGGATCAGCAGGCGGGTGGATGATATGCCGTCATTGAGGACACAAATTCAGTGGTTCACGCGGATTCAGCAGGCGCTGGTTTGCCTGTTGATGATGGTGACGGTGGCGTTTTATTGCCTGGTTTTCCGTCCAGAAACGGGGCGAGTGCAGAGCCTTGTGGGGCGGATCACCCAGAAGGAGCGCGAGCTGACGCAGGTGCAGACGCAGGCGCTGGCGTTGCCGCAGGTGCAATCGGACATCAACCGGTTGAAGGCGACGCTGGCGGATTTCAAGAAGCTGCCGGCCAATCCGGGAGACCTTGGGCAGTTTCAGATCGAGATGGCGGAGCTGGCGCGGCGGGACGACTTGAAAGACTGGTCGGTGAGCTGGCCGGGGACGCCGAAGAAGGACGAGCAGTTTTACGAGCTGCCGATCAGCCTGAAATTCAACGGGGATTTCATGAGCGTGTTCGAATTTTTGAGGCAGATGGACGATCTGTCCCGACTGACCCGGGTGAAGAACCTTTCCATCACCGGGGATGACTCGGTGGGGAAGGTGAAGGTGGAAGTGCTGATGGATCTTTATTACTCGGAAGGATGAGAATGGCGATAGTGGCCGCTCCAGGATCGCAGTGGGAAAAGATGATGGGGACGCTGCGCGCCTCGCCGGGGAAGAGCTCAGCCGCGGGATTGCTGGGGCTGGTGATGATCATTGTATGGGCCCGGTTGCTGCTAGGCGCGCATTCCCCGGCGGCAGCGCATGCGGGAGTGGTGGGGAATCCTTTCACGGTCAGCCAGGCGCCGGTGACGGCGCCGATGCCGCATCGGATCGTGCTGGGCGGCCAGACGCTGCAGCAGTGGGCGCGCACGCCGATCGGGACGCTGGGGCGGAACCCTTTTGCGGTTCCTTTCGATTTTTATCCGCGGGACGCGTCGGTGGTGGGGACGGATACGAGCGGCGGGGCGAATTATTGGGACCTTGTTAAAAAGTCGATGGCTTCGCGAGCCGATCAACAGGAGCAGCGGCAAATCCTGGTCGATAACGTGCGGATAGCCGCGGAGGCGCTGAAGCTGGAGGCGATCGTGCTTGGCGCCGCGCCCGGTGCGATGGTGAACGGGCAGTTGGTGCGAGAAGGAAGCAGCGTTGCGGGCTTTCACGTCCTGAAGATTCAGCCGCGGCGGCTGATCGTGGAGCGGGAGGGCGTGAAGCTGGCCCTCATGATGGATTAAAACTATGCGCAAGTGGACCCGATCAGTCGGTCTTCTTTTTTTCGCTGCCGCGTCCGTTTATTACGGTCCGGTGGTTTTTGCGGGTGGTGACGGTTCGGACAGATCTTCCGATTCTTCCACGAGCGTGAAACTGATTGGGGACGCGGAGCCGGCGGCGAATGCGGCGGATTCTTCTTCGGCGGCGAGCAATTCGCCATCGAAGCTGGTTTCGGGGGAGGCGGGGACGTTCAGCCTTCAGATCGGCAATGAGGACAGCATCATCCACGTGCTGCGGATCATCGGGGATGAGGCGCAGCTCAGCATTATTCCCAGCCGGCAGGTGCAGGGGAACGTGCCGGCGATGGATCTCAACAACGTCACGGTTTCCCAGGCTCTGGATGCCATTCTCGATACCAACGGAATGGTGTGGAAACAAAAGGGCAACCTGGTATTTGTCTATACGAAGAAGGAGCTGGAAGAGCGGGAGAAAGCCGAGCGGCAGGCGCTGACGCGGACCTTTACGCTGCACTACCTTCCGGCTGCTGATGCACTGGCCCTGATCAAGCCGGCGCTGAGCGCGGACGCCATCGCATCCTCCACGAAAGACGCCACCACCGGGATCGACACGGGCGATGTGAGCGGCGACACCGGAACCTCCAGCGGAGGCGTTCCCACCGGCGGCAACAGCGAGTCGGGCGCCGACATCCTGGTGGTGCGCGATTACCCGGACAGCCTCGATCAGGTCGCCAAAATCCTTAAGGAAGCCGACGTTCGGCCCAAGCAGATTCTCGTCGAAGCGACGATTTTCGAAGCGACACTTAACGACAATAATTCGCTGGGCATCGATTTCTCGCTGATGGGCGGAGTGAATTTCGACCAGTTAATGGAATCGGGGACGCCGCTGACGAGCGCCCTGGCCAGCACGATTTTGAACAGCGTGACAACTTCCACGGGGACGACGGTTGCCGGGACACCGACCCCGGCCAGCATCGTTGGACAGGGATACGCGGGCGGGACCACTGGAAATTACGACACGCAGGTTCCGCCGGGTGGGCTTCAGATCGGCATCATTCACAACAATCTGGGCGTCTTCATCTCGGCTTTGGAAAGCGCCACCGATGCCACTGTGCTGGCCAACCCGAAGGTGCTCGTCCTCAACAAGCAGGCCGGGGAAGTGCAGGTTGGCCAACAGCTCGGATATCAGACGACGACTGTCACATCCACGACTTCAACGCAAACGGTGCAGTTCCTCAACACGGGAACGATCCTGAGCTTTCGCCCATTCATCGGCGATGACGGGTTCATCCGGATGGAGATTCACCCCGAGGACTCATCCGGATCGGTGACCAACAATTTGCCCGACAAGACCACCACGCAGGTCACCAGCAACGTAATGATCAAGGACGGTAACACGATCGTGATCGGCGGGCTGTTCCGCGAAAACAGTCAGACCTCGCGCAACCAGGTGCCGATTCTCGGCGATCTCCCGCTCATCGGCGCGCTTTTCCGCAGCAAGACCGACAGCACTGTTCGCCAGGAGGTCATCATCCTGCTGACGCCGCACATCATTAAGGATGATTCGGAATTCAGCGCGGCGAGCGAAGACCTGCTGAAGCAGGCCGACAAAATGCGCGTGGGCGTGCGAAAGGGAATGATGTGGTACGGGCGCGAGCGGCTGGCGGAGACCGCGTATGAGAACGCGGTCGCGGAAATGAACAAGCCGCACCCCAACGTCAACGTCGCGCTGTGGCATCTGAACTGCGCGATCAATCTGAACCCGCATTTTCTGGAAGCCATCGATCTGAAAGAGAAGATCACCGGGAAAGTGGTGACGGATGTGGACAATTCGGCGATTCGGGATTTTGTGCGGGACCAGATCATCGAGGACACCGAAGTGCCCCCGGCGACGCAGCCGGCGACGAAACCGGATGATCAGGCGGATGCGCCGCGGAAAAATAATATCGCTGTGGCAAGCGGGCATTGATTGAGCGCCATTGGAGTAACTATGTGGAAAGCAATTGTTTCAAGTTTAATTGCGGCGGCATTGGTCGCGGGTTGTGCGTCAACGACGAAGAGTCCGGGAGCGACAGAGCAGGCGCGGAAGGATTGGAATGATGCCCAGTCGACGGTGCTGATCGGGCTGGCGTCGGATCAATATAAGAACGGGGATTTGGAGAAGAGCCGGGCGACGATCGACCAGGCCCTGCGTATGACGCCGGCGAGCACGACGGCGCATATTCTCTCAGCCAAGCTTTATATCGAGGCGGGGCAACTGGAGCCGGCGGAGGGGGAACTGACGGAAACGCGCAAGCTCGATCCGGCAAATGCGGAAGCGGATTATCTGTGCGGGGTGATCTACCAGCGCTGGCAGCAGCCGGAGAAGGCGCTGGAGTATTATCAGTCAGCCTGCACCAAGAATCCGGCAGAGCTGGCGTATGTGCTGGCGAAGGCGGAGACGCTGGTTTCGATGGATTGCCGGGACCAGGCGCTGGCGCTGCTCCAGTCGCGGATGGGGTATTTCGAGCACAGCGGGCAGATTCGCGATGAAGTGGGCCTGCTGCTGATGCAGGAAGGTAGATATCCCGAGGCGATCGAGATGTTTCGCCGCGCCGGGATTCTGGAGAGCGACGATCAGACGATCAAAGAGCACCTGGCGCTGGCGCTGTTTTTCAACGATCAGTATTCGGAATCGGCCGGCATCCTGTCGGACCTGATCGCGGATCCGCAGTTTGGCCATCGAAGCGATCTGATGATCACGCTGGGGGAATGCCAGCTTCAGACGGCGCACGCGCCGGAGGCGGTGGTGACGTTTCAGGAGGCTTCGGAGATCAGCCCGGATTCGACGGGCGTTTGGTTTGGGCTGGGGCGCGCGGAATTGCAGACGAGCAGCCTGCGGCAGGCCGAGCTGGCGCTGCGGCACGGTCTGGCGCTGGATGAGAAGAGCAGCGAGGGGCATCTGCTGCTGGGATATGTGGAGCTTCGGCAGAGCCACGTGAGCGAAGCGTATGCGTCGTTCACGCGGGCGAATCTGCTCGATCCATCCGATACCGTGAGCTTGTGCATGGTGGGTTTGACGCTGGACCGGATGGGCCGCAAGGAGCAGGCTTCGGATTGCTTTCAGCAGGCGCTGCGGATGAAGCCGGGCGACCAGATGGCGGGCCAACTGCTGACCAACCTGGATGAGGGGAGATGAGCTTTCAAAGGATCACAATCGTGCGCTCGGGAAGAATTCTTTCCCTGCTGATGGTGACCTGCCTGGTGGGCGGGTTGCTCTGCTCGGCGGGATCGGTGCGCGAAGCGCTGGTGAGCGGGAAGTATGACCTGGGGATGCTGGGGCCGGTGCTCTTCCTGGCGGCGGGGGGCGCGGGGCTGCTGGCGATCATGAGTTTCCGCCGGAACACGCGGGTGCTGATCGAAGCGATCCACCGGATGACCGTGCAGGGGAGATTGAACAGCCTCCAGACCGAGAGCCACGAGATTCGGCCGCTGATATCGGCGGTGAACGAGATGGTCGACGCGGCGGAAAAGTGCATGTCGGACGCGGTGCTGAAAATGAAGGAACTGGAGATTCAGCTCAAGGTCGCGACCAGCGAGCGGCAGCACGCGCAGGCGATCATCTACAGCATTTCGGATGCGGTGCTGGTGACGGACATTTTCGACGAGCTGGTTCTGGCGAACGAATCGGCGGCACGGACGTTTCAGTTTGACCTGGAGCGGTCGCGGCGGGCGCGGATCGAGGAGATTTTGCGCGACGAAAAGCTGGTGGAGATGGTGCGCGACATGCGCCAGAGCAACAGCCGGACCGGCCGGCGGATCGTCGAGCACAAGATCAAGGGACCGGGGGAAGAGCGGATATTCAAGGTGACCTTATCGGCCGTCGCCGACAACAACGATGCCCCGGCCGGCGTGGTGGCCGTGCTGCATGACATGACGCGCGAAAAAGAAGTCGCGGAGATGAAGAACGACTTCGTGTCGAGCGTCAGCCACGAGCTGCGCACACCGCTGGCGAGCATCAAGGCGTATGTCGAGATGCTGATAGACGGTGAGGCCGATGACGAAAAAACCACCCGTGAGTTTTATGAGGTCATCCAGAACGAGGCCAACCGCCTGAGCCGGCTGATTGACAACATTTTGAATATCTCGCGAATCGAATCCGGATTGGTGCAGATTAACAAGCAGCCGCAGAGCCTGATGGTGATCCTCAAGGAGGCCCTGGAAGTGATCAGCCCGCAGGCGCGGCTCAAGCAGATAAACCTGGTGGAGCAGCTTACGCCCGCTTTTTATCAGACGAACGCGGATAAAGACATGCTTTACCAGGCGGTGCTGAACCTGCTCAGCAACGCGGTGAAATACACGCCGGAGCGGGGGACGATCACGGTACAGACCACGGTCGATGAAGCGAAGAGAAAGGTTATCGCTCGAATAAGTGACACCGGAGTCGGAATTCCACCCAAGGACCTGCCGTTTGTGTTCGATAAGTTTTACAGAGCCGAGGCCAACAACCACATGGCCAAGGGCACCGGGTTGGGACTGTCGCTGGTGAAGCACATCATCGAGACGGTTCATCGTGGAAGGATGTTTGTGGAGAGCCATGTGGGAAAGGGAAGCTGCTTCGGCTTTGAGCTGGATTTGTGTGATTGAAGGATGTGGGGAAGTGGCCCCATGGGAAGTGAGATGGCCATGAAGAAAATTCTGGTTGCCGACGACGAGAGCCACATCCTGCACGTCGTGTCGCTGAAGCTGCGGAACGCGGGTTTCGAAGTTTTAACAGCCGCGGACGGGCAGGAGGCGCTGGAGATCGCGAACGCGGAACATCCGGATTTGCTGATCACGGATTACCACATGCCGCAGCTATCGGGCCTGGAATTGTGCCGGAAGCTGAAGCAGGATCCGTCGACGGCGCGAATACCGGCCATCATGCTGACGGCGCGAGGATACCAGCTCGACCCGCAGGACACGCAGAACAGCGGGATTTTGCGGATGTTGAGCAAGCCGTTCAGTCCACGGGCCCTGCTGACGACGGTAAACGAGGTGCTGTCGGAAACGGCAGCGGCCGCCTGAGGATGAGGGACCCAGGGAACGGGCCCGGATTATCGGGCGGTTAAAGGGAGAGAAGAGAGACAACGCAGGAAGAATTGTTCGCCGCAGTAGCCTATCGCCAGGCAGTGAGAACATGACGCTGCAAATTCAAACTCCGTCGCAGCCGGCCGGCGCGCGGCAACGGCGATCCCGGCCTCGGTGCTGGACAGCCTGGCATCGCGCTTTCGCGCCGCGGGGCTTTTCCTGGCGATGCTCGACAAGGATGGCGCGGTCACCTACCACGACGCCCAGGGGGCGCTGTTTTTCCAGAGATATGTTCTGCCGCTTCTGCAATACGGCGATCCCACCGAGCCGGAGCTTCTCAATCAATTCAAAAAACTGACGGCCTCTTCGCCAATCACGGTCTGGAGCAGTTTTCCGGGGGTGGTCTTCGCGGCATTTCCGTGCGTGGAGCGCAAGCAGCTTCTGGGTTTCATGGTGCTGTCGGCGCGAAGCGTGGATTTCAATCTGGCGGAAGAAGTATTGCGGATGTGCAGCCGGCTGGGTCTGGACGCGGCGTGGCTGCGCCAGCAGGCCGAGGGGCTCGTGCCGTACAGCGACGAGGCGATTCAGCGCGAGGCGCGGATGGCCGGGTCGATGCTCAAGGACCAGATGCGGCTCTCCGGGCTGGCGACCGAGCTGAATTCGCTTTCCGGGCATTTGGCCAACACGTATGAAGAGCTGAGCCTGATCTACCAGATCAGCGGCGGAATGCGGATCAACCGTCCGGCGAATGATTTCTTCAAGCAGGCCTGCCTCGACGTGCTGGAGGTGATGGGCGTGCAGGGGCTGGGTGTGGCGCTGAGCGACGGGGCGCTGCGCGGGCATGAGCCGGTGCTGTATGGACCGATGAGCTTGCCCCCGGGAACGGTGCCGCGGCTGGCGCAGGAATTGATCCCGCGGCTGCGCGAACGAAAGGGGCCCCTGCTGGTGAATAACCTGGCGGCCGACAAAACGCTGAACTGGCTGGCGAAATTTGCCAATCAGCTCATGGCCGTTCCCATGCAGCGCGAGGAGACGATCTTGGGGTGCCTCTTCGCCATCAACAAAGGCGGCGGCGATTTCGATTCACAGGACGCTAAGCTGCTCAATTCGATCGCCAACGAATCGGCGATCTATCTCGAAAACGCGATGCTGTTCGAAGACGTGCACGGCCTGATGATGGGGCTGCTGCACTCACTGACCAGCGCGGTGGACGCCAAGGACGCGTACACCTGCGGCCACAGCGAACGCGTGGCCCTTCTGGCTCGGCACCTGACGGTGGAAGCGGGCATCGGCGATGCCTTTGCCGAGCGGGCCTACATGACCGGGCTTCTGCACGACGTGGGGAAGATCGGGGTGCCCGAGAGCGTGCTGCAGAAAACCGGACGCCTCACGCCCGAAGAATTCGAGCAGATGAAAAAGCACCCGCAGATCGGGGCAAAAATTCTCCAGGACATCAAGCAGATTTCAGACCTGATTCCCGGCGTGCTGCATCACCACGAGCGCTATGACGGGCAGGGATATCCCGGCGGCCTGATTGGCGAAGACATTCCGCTGATGGGGCGGATCATCTGCCTGGCGGATTGCTTTGACGCGATGACATCCAACCGGACGTACCGCAAGGCGCTGCCGCTGGAAGTGGCGCTGACGGAAATCCGCCGCTGCTCGGGGACCCAGTTTGACCCGTCGCTCACGGAAGCATTTCTGCGGATCGGGGCGGAGAAATTCCGGCAACTATTGGCGGCGAATCCGGGGCGGGTCCGGCAGCTTGGGGAGTTGCAGCAGACGCTCCGCTGCGCTTCGTAACGGGATGAAGGACGCCGCCCAATGCCCATCAAATGCGAAGAATACAGCCAGGTTTGCGTGATCGAAGTGCACGAAGCGCTTCTGGCTCCTGCCGTTGCTGACGCGAAGAAAACGATCGAGGAGAGGATCGACCAGCGTCAGATCGTCGATTTCGTCATCGATTTTCAAAAGTGCGAATTCATCGACAGCGATGGGCTGGAGGGCCTGCTCTGGATCAAGCGGCGGTGCGAAGACCTGTTCGGCCGGCTGAAACTGGTGAGCCTCGACGAAAACTGCAAGAAGATCCTGGAAATCACCCGGCTGGCGCACGATTTTGAGTGCCAGGCCGACCTTGCCACGGCGCTGAAGACGATGCGGTGAGCCACCCATGGTTACCACGATGGAACGAAAACCTCTGGGGCAGCTCCTGATTGGCAAGGGATTGATCCAGCAGGCGCAGCTCGAGCGCGCCCTCGATGAGCAGAAGCGCACGGGGCATCAAAAGCTGCTGGGGGAAGTGCTGGTCGAGCTGCATTTCTGCACGGAAGACCAGATCGTGGAAACGCTGGCGCAGGCCTATTCCGTGCCCTACGCGCGGGTGAGCCCCAAGATCGCGGACCCGAAGGTCATCCAGGTTTTGCCGAAGGATTTCCTCGAGAAGCATCAGACTCTGCCGCTTTATCTGGTCGAGGGCGTGTTGACGATCGCGGTTCCGGAGCCGGCGAACGTATTTCTTTTGGAAGAGATCGAGCGTCTGAGCGGCTACCAGGTGCAGGTGGTCGCGGCGACGGTGCGCGACATCAAGAGCACGCTCCAGGCCTACCTGCCCAACGACAAGGTCTTCGTCATCGACGACATTATCGAGGAGGTTGAGCCGGAGGAATTCAACGTCATCGAGCAGCCGGTTCAGGACGTTGTAAACCTGGAGGCGGCGGCAGGAGATTCGCCGGTCATCAAGCTGGTGAATTACGTCATCTACAACGCGGTGAAAGAAGGGGCCAGCGACGTTCACGTGGAGCCGGGAGACAATTTTTTGCGGATTCGCTATCGGATCGACGGTTGCCTGGTCGAGAAGCTACGTCCGCCGCATCAGATGCACGCCGCCGTGGCAAGCCGAATCAAGATTATGGCGGGGCTGGATATTTCGGAGAGGCGCCTGCCGCAGGACGGCGGCATTCACGTCATGATGGAGAAGCGGCCGGTCGATCTGCGCGTTTCGACCATGCCCGCGAAGCATGGCGAAAAAGTCGTGATCCGCATAATCGACAACGAGCGGGCCTCGGTGAATCTGGAAAAGCTGGGGTTCGAATATGACACGCTGAAGGCGTGGCGAAAGCTGATTAGTCTGCCCAACGGCATCGTACTGGTGACGGGTCCGACGGGGTCGGGCAAGAGCACGACGCTCTATGCGTCGCTCCAGGAATTGAACAATGCCGAGGTGAACATCTGCACGGTCGAGGACCCCATCGAATATGCGCTTACGGGCGTCAACCAGTTTCAGGTGAATGAAAAGGCCGGGTTTACGTTTGCCGGGGCGCTGCGGTCGCTGCTTCGGCAGGATCCGGATATTTTGATGGTGGGCGAAATCCGTGATATGGAGACATCGAAACTGGCGACGCAGGCCGCGCTCACGGGGCACCTGGTGCTCAGCACGCTGCATACGAATGATGCGCCGGGTGCGATTACGCGTCTATATAACCTTGGCACCGAGCCTTATCTGGTTGGGGCGACGCTTGTCGGCGTGATGGCGCAGCGGCTGGTGCGAAAACTCTGTCAGCATTGCAAGGAGTCGTATACGCCGAATCCCAACGAGCGCCGGCAGATCGAGCGGTTGGCGGGAAATATCGACACTCTCTTCAGGGCCAAAGGGTGCCAGCAGTGCAGGAATCTGGGATTCACCGGGCGCATTGGGATTTATGAGCTGCTCGTACCGGACGACGAGATGATCGAACTGATCAGCCAGGGGGCGACACTGAACGATCTTCGCGCTCATGCCAAGAAGCAGGGAGTGATTACCCTGCGCGGCGATGGGATGGAGAAGGTAAAGGCCGGGATAACGACGCTTGAAGAAATTTACCGCGTAACGGCGTAATTACCCCCTCTCCCAGTACCCTGGGAGAGGGCAGGGGTGAGGGCGGAGTAAAAATGAGGATCGCGCAAACGCGCCGATGATTTTTTCAGGCCCTCACCCTAACCCTCTCCCAGAGTACTGGGAGAGGGGATAAAGAGGGGATGAGAGTGAGTGTGAGAGTTTTATGCCCACGTTTGCCTATTCCGCTCGCGATCAGACCGGCGCTCCCCTCACGGGGACGATGGTAGCGGACTCGCTCGCGCAGGCGACACAGATGATCCGCGCGGAGGGAAAATATCCCACGTCCGTCCGGCAGGCAGGCGCGGTGGCGGCTGCCGGGGCCGCCGGAGCGAGGATCGGCGGCCGCGGCATTCGCATGTCGCGCAAGGACCTGATCCACGTCGCGACGCAGCTTGCGATCATGGTCGACACCGGCGTTACCCTCAGCGAAGCTCTCGAATGCATCGGGCAGCAGGCGGAGAAGCCGAATGTGAAGCGGATCGTGCAGGAGGTTTGCCAGGAGGTGCACGGGGGTTCGGATTTCAGCTCGGCGCTGCTGAAGCATCCGCGGGCGTTTCCCCGGCTCTTTGTGGCGCTGATCAGCGCCAGCGAAAAGAGCGGCATGATGGCTAAGCTCCTCCAGCGGGCGACGAATTACCTGCGCGATGAACATGAAACGATCCGCCGGGTACGCGGGGCGCTGACGTATCCCGCGATCATGATGTGCTTCGCACTGTCGACAACGACGTTTCTGCTGACCTTCGTTCTGCCAAAATTCACCGCGATTTACGCGGCGAAGAAGGCGGCGCTGCCTGGGCCGACGATCGTGCTCATGGCTATCAGCAGTTTCATCGTGACTCAGTGGCCTTTTATCCTGATGACGCTTGGAACCGTCGGGGTGGGCCTGTTTTTCGGCCTGCGCCATCCAAGGGGCGCTCGAATATTTGAT
The DNA here is from genome assembly GCA_963755915.1 of uncultured Phycisphaerales bacterium. GTDB lineage: Bacteria > Planctomycetota > Phycisphaerae > Tepidisphaerales > Tepidisphaeraceae > PALSA-1353. Next base: position 994,114 of record CAVWLP010000003.1, on the reverse strand, counting down.
TTTGTGCAACTGAATATTCCCCTTTTTGGTCCGCTGTTTCGCAAGATAAACCTCTCGCGCGGCCTGCGGCTGGTGGGAACAATGGCCGGGGGCGGCGTGGGCCTCGTCGATTGCGTGAAGACCGCCCACGACCTTTCCAGGAATTCCTACTACCGCGATTTGTGGGATGAAGTTTCCAAGCAGATCCAGGCCGGTAAGCAATTTTCCGAGCCGCTGTTCGCTAATCCGCTGGTCCCGCGATCGGTCGCCCAGATGCTCAGCAGCGCCGAAAAAAGCGGAAAGCTGGCGCAGGTGATGGAGCTGGTGGCGGCCTATGCCGAGGATGAGCTGAAGCATTCGATCGCCGACATGACCCGCTACATCGAGCCGATCATGATTGGGGTGATGGGAGCGATCATCGGTACCGTCGTGCTCGCCCTGATGCTGCCGATCTTCACCATCAGCAAAGTCATCGTCAGGTAAAAACAATCCTCCCCCGGACGAAGCCAGGGGAGGATTTCCTGCACGAAATTGAAGCGTCATTCACACCGTCGCGGCGCCGATGTCGCTCATAACCGACCACGCCTGATCGACCGAAACCCAAACCATTCCGTCATCGGTCCCATCGTTGTGGCCGGTGGGGGTCATGTAAGGGTTGCCGTCGGAATCCTCGAGGTCAACGCCCCAGGGGTTGCGCACCCAGAAGCCGGTCACCTGGCCTACGCTGTTGACCGAATCGCCGAGCAGCGAATACTCGTGATTGTTATACAGAATTCCCGGGATCGAGAACTCGGACTGCGAGTCTGGTTCGCCGTTACCGAACCCGATGCTGATCGCGTTGCCCTGGTTCAGTTCCCAGGCGACCCACGCGACAAAATTCGTCTCATTGCCGAAGGCGGAAGAGCCCAACTGCTCTCCATTGTAAAACGTACCCTGAATGTTCGAAGCGCCCAGGGCCGCGTAAACCGGGTCGGCATTGCCGCCTTCCATGGCGCCGTAGCTGGGCGCCTCGCCGCTCTGGGCCGGCTCAAAATACGCCCAGGCTTTTTCCGTCAGGGCAACCCACGTGCTGCCGTCGGAGCCCAGGCCGGCGTAGGCCAGGTTGCCGTAATCGGTCGGCAGAATTCCGTCCTCACGAACGTATTCCGGCGTGCCGTTGTTGAAGAATTCAACCATATACGTCCCGTCGCCAAGCGGCGTAATCATGTTTTGGATAGCCTGCGGATCCCGGAAGGCCACGGAGGAGAGCGTGGAGAGGAAATAGCAGTCGCCGCACATGCCCTGGTTGATGTCGTAATAGGTCGGCCCGGTGCTGCCAAAGAGCGGCAGGTTGGAAACATTGGCCGTACCCGGATCATTCAGCGGAGACTGGGTATTGGTTAGCGGCTCGTTGAACGTCGCGCCGTCGAGGGTGGTGTCGTCGGTGTTGATGAACGAATTGATGTTGTGGACGACGGTTTGGCCGGAGCCGTAGGAGTAATAGTTTCCGGTTTCGGTTTCCCAGATGTTGGTGTAGCCCCAGCCGCCAAAGAGCTGGTTGTCGGTTCCGCCCATGGCGACGAGGGTGGTGTCGCCGCCGGTGGCGCGGAGGTCGTCGTTGTTGGCGCCGGTGGAGATGACGTCGTCGCCGTTGCCGGCCCAGACGCACGTGGGGGTGAGCATGTTGGGGCCGATGACGATGCTGTTGTTGCCGCCCTGGGCGATGATTGAGAGATAGGCGAAGTTGCCGGCGATGTCGTCGACCTGGCCGTTGAGGTTGAACTGAATTCCATCCGGGCTGCGGACGACGGACATCTGCTGGGACGACGCTGTCATTTGGCAGACCAGTTCCGTGCTGCCGCCGCCGATTGGAACCGTGTAAATCGAAAACGGCTGGGCGGAAAACATCTGGCGTGATTCCAGGTTTTCCAGGGCGCTAAAGACGCCGCGTTGAATGCTCTTGTTTCCGCGAGTGTTTTTCGTTGTTCGTGTCATGGTGATCTCCTTTGCGGGGAGCTACCGGGGGCGGGAGGCGAGCCTGCGCGGGTATAAAGCAGGCGGGACTTTCTAAGCGGGGCGGTTTGTAAGTGGTTGCAAACCAATCAATTAAAAAGCCCGCCGCGGTGGTTATGCCGAGGCGGGCGGGAGGGATGGCGTAAGGCTGCTGGTGAAGGCGAAGTTAGTTCGTCTTCAGGGTGTAGTGGTTGTAGACGTCTCCATGATTGATGACGCGGATGGTGAAGTTTTGGGTGTAGTAGGGGAGGAAGTGGACTTCACAGTAGCCGCTGCCATCATTGTCGGAGTCGGTAGTGATGAGGTTTCCGTTGGCATCGTAGACCTTGACTTCCAGGTTGGTATCGCCGTCGCCGACGACGCGGACGACGCCGGTTTCACCGCCGTAAAATTCGATGTAATAGCGATTTGCGCCGTTGGCGTCGACGTTGGCGATATCAGCGCGGGGGCCGTCAATGGCGCGGGCGTGTGCGGCAGTGGGGAGAAGGCTTGCGAGGCCGGAAGTCATCGCCGCGGCCAGAACCCAGGTGATCCGTTTCATGTTCAAGCTCCTGCCCGAAAGGGCAAATGGTTGTTGCGTTGCGGTTTTGCCGGGCGGTGATCGGAAACAGTTCCGAAAGGTGTTTGCCGCCGTCGTTGTCCGCTTTTGTTTCACGTGGGGGTTACCGGGGTGGAAAGCGAATCTTGCGCGACGGGCAAAAGATTTGGCGGGACGCCTAATACATTCTGCGTGGGGAGCATGCGGTACAAAAGGTAACAGTCGGCAACAAGCTGGGAAGGATGGTGAAGATGGAGAACGAAATTTGACGCGTTTATGGTGTTTGGGTTGAACCTGGCGACGATCTGCCGGGACTATTGAGGTACGGCATGGGCAAAGCGAGTGAGGACCTTCATCAGGAGTTGCTCGTCCTGAGAGCCCAGGCGCGCGATGGCGAGGCTCTGAGTGATTTGGTGCAGCGTTGGCATGGCCGGCTGCTTGCCCATGCCCGGCGGCTGACCGGAGACCAGCACGGAGCTGAAGAAGCCGTGCAGGAGGCGTGGGTGGGTGTCGTGAAGGGGATCACGAAATTGAAGAGCGCATCGATGTTCGATTTCTGGGTCTACAAAATCGTCGGGCGCGAATGTGTGAATTGGGTCAATCGCCGCCGGCGATCCCGCCGCGATGGAGACGACGCCGGGCTGGCGGACGCGAAGAGCGAGCCTGATCTTTCGCAATCGCCGGGCGACCTTGAGCGAATGATGCGGGTTTTATCCGTTGAGCATCGCGAGGTTTTGACGCTGCACTATATGGAAGGGTGGGACGTGGAGCAGATTGCGGCGGCGCTGGAGGTGAAAATCGGAACGGTCAAATCCCGCCTGCATTATGCCCGGGAGCATGTGCGGCGGGAGATGGGATGTCAGAGCCATGGATGAAGTGGATCAGAAGATCAAATCTGAATTTGCGCAGTCGGGCGAGCCAGCTCCCGGGCAGGCTGCCGGCGGCGCGGAGGTTAAAAAGATTATGGAACTGGTTAAACAGCAGAACGAAAAAGCAGTCCGCAGAACGTGGCACTGGACGTTGGCCTGGCACCTTTTTTATGCAGTGCCGCTGCTGCTTGGGGCGTGGATTATTGTCTTCGACCCGAAATCGGATGAAATGCCCGCCGGTCTGTTCATCGCGACCGCTGCGCTGGCCGGGCTGGTTTTTATCAAGCTCTGGTATTACCTCACCAGCGCACGCCTTCATTTGGAAATGCGGCTGAAGGAGCTGGAAGTGCATATTGCGGAGATGAGGGAGGAGATGAGGAAGTGAGACGGGTGGTCCGACGAAGGAGAAAATGGAACCGATACGTGAGCCCTTTCCGAAGGGCTCGCGTCCCCGCTCGAGCCCTCGATGAGGTATTCAGTTCCTGGATAGTCCGAGAATCACCCACACCACGATTACGGCAACCAGGGCGGCGACCGCAACGATAATGATCCAGATTGGCTTGCGGGGAGGAAGGGAATCCTCACGCGAAATATAGTTGCGACAATGGGGACAGATTTCCGCCTCTTCGTAAACGGCCTTGCCGCAGCCGGGGCACCGTTCGGTATCGACTGAATCCTCGTCAACGTCCGCCAATTCCGGGGTTTGCGGGTCGTCGAAGTCCTCGTCGTTGTCATCGTCTTGGTAATTCATCTGGATGGTCCGTGACAAAGGAACGTAGAAAATATTCGGCTGGAATGGAAGAGAAACTCGATCGCTTTGCTGTTCGCAGTTGACTGCCGCGTTATTCAGAGCTGTTCCGTTTAGTATTCCCCTTTGTTGCAGGCATCCTCTCGTCCGCGGCAACCCACCCGCCCTCCACGAGGATCAACTGAAACTCCGCCGCTCCTTCCCTCTTTCGTTTCACGTCTTGGTATGCTTTGCTGTGATACCAGTGTCTTGCGACCTCCATCGAGGGAAACTCGAACAATACGATACCCTCGACAGGGCCCGTTCCCTCGAGCATTTCAAATGGCTTGTAGGCGACAAGAGGAGTCGCGTTTGTACCCTCAAACGTAGGGCGGGCATTGGCCCAATAGTCCTCTAGCGCTGCGCGGTTCGAAACGCCTTTACAGATTGAGATGAGGTATGCAGGCATACGCTTGCTCCATTGTGACGCGCGGGGTGCGGCTGGCAAGCGTGGCCCACGGGCGAGGACAATACATCAGGCCAGTTGCGCTTAGAGAATGAAACCGGGACGTGGAGAATGAAACCCGGACGTGAGCGGTTTTCGGAAGCCACTCGTCTCGCTTCATCCCGTCCCGGTTCATCCTACATTTCGCAACCCCATCCCACCTCACTACCATGGCCGAAGTGAACCCGCCCGGCTCCGTCCCGCTGTCCCTCTTCCACACCGGCCGCGCTCAGTGCCCCGATTGCGGTGCAAGCCCCCGCCTCGTCGATCATGAGCCGCTGGTTCGGTGCCAATACTGCGGCTCACTATTCGTTTTACGCCGGCGAAAAAACATAGTGGTGGGGGGATAGCGGTAGGGGGACATCACGGATTAGCCAGTCAGTGATACGACGCAGTAATGTATTTCGGGTCCGCGCGGACGCTCCGGGCGATCCGTGAGGTTTACGAATCCTGCGAGCCCGCTCCCCGGCGAATTCCACAAAAATATCCACAAGTGATAAAACAGTGTCCAACGGCCGCAAAACGCCTTGCCCAAATCCCCCCAACCCACCCATTTTGTTGCGGAGTGTAAAGTTTTGTATTTGAGCCTCCGCCGGCAAATCATCAGTCCATTGGCAGAAACAATCTTCCCACGCCCTTCACTCATACCTCAGCGCCTCAATCGGATCGAGGCGCGATGCCCGGCGTGCGGGGTAGAACCCGAAGAATATTCCCACGGCCGCGGAGAAGCCGAGGGCGAGGAGGATGCTGGAGGGTTCCACCTGGGTGGTGAAGACGGTGAGGTTTTGCACGAGCCAGGCGACGCCGATGCCCAGTGCGACGCCGGTGAATCCGCCGGTGATGCTGATGATGATGGCTTCGATCAGGAACTGGCACAGGATGTCGAACTCGCGGGCGCCGACGGCTTTTCGCACGCCGATCTCGCGCGTCCGCTCGGTGACGCTGGCGAGCATGATGTTCATGATCCCCACGCCGCCGACGAGCAGGGAGATGGTGGCGACCGAGCCCAGGAGAATGGCGGCGGTTTTGCTCCACTGGTCGACGGTTTCGATGAAGCGGGCCTGATTATAGACGCGCACGTCGTCGGGGGCGCCGGGGAGAATCTTGTGGCGGTTGCGGAGTGTTTCGACGAGGTCGCGTTCGACGGCCATGAGGTCGCTGCCGTCTTCGGCTTCGATGAAGATTTCGCCGAGGTAGGGTATGCCGAGGAGCGTGTGCATAGCGGTGGTGTGGGGGATGAAGATTTCGGATTCGGAATATCCCTCGCCACCGCCGCGATTTTCGACTTCGCCGACGACGCGGAAGTTGATGCCGTAGATTTTGATGGTTTTACCGACGGGGTCGGATTTTGCGAAGAGTTCCGTGGCGACGGTTTTGGTCAGGACGGCGACATGGGCGGCGCGGTCGTCGTCATCATCCGAGAACATGACGCCGTGGTCGAGTTGGTAATTGCCGATCATGAGGAAGGTGGGTGGCGCAGCCGAGGACGTCGGTGGAGGTGTTGTGGTTGCGGTACTTGGCCTGGGCGCCGCCCTCGACGAGGGGTGAGACAGCCTGGACGTGGGGAATCTGGCAGAGTGCGAGGGCGTCATCGACGGTGAGGTTTTGCTGGGTTCCGCTGATGACGCCACCGCTGCCGCGTCCGCCGGGCTCGACGACGAGCTGGTTGGCGCCGAAGGATTTGATTCGGTTCATGGCCCAGGTGTGGAAGCCGCTGACGATGGCGAGCATTGCGATAACCGCGGCGACGCCGACGATGACGCCAAGGATCGAAAGGACCGAACGAAGCTTGTTGGCAAACAGGCTTTTGAAGGCGACCTTGATGATCATCCAGAAGAACATTGTGGCTTTAAATAGAGGACCACGGATCTGGGACGGGGGGAACGCGCACCCCTGCGGGGTTGCGGCTAAACGGGGAGGGGGATTTGTTTTCATTGCGTCCGCCGGTTTAGGAGTTGTCGTCGTCGTCCGTGTCGTCGGAGTTTTGGTTTTTCTTTTTTGAATTCTTCTTGTCGGTCTTCGAGGCGTCCTTGTTCTTTTTGTCTTTTGAATTGGTGGAGGAATCGTCGTTGGCGTTTGCGTCGCTGCCGCTGTTTTTGTTGGATTTCTTTTTGTCGGCGTTTTTCTTTTTGACGGTGCCGGTGCTTTTGCCATGGGTGCCCATCCATTTGCTGTCGGCATCGTTGTGATGGACGAGGATTTTTTCACCGGCGGAAAGTCCGGAAAGGATTTCGGCGTTTTCGCCATCGTCGATGCCGAGTTGGACCTGGCGGTCTTCGGTCTTGTCGATGTCCTTAACGATGGTGATGAAATTGTTGTCGTCCTTGTCGAAGAGCGCGAGCATGGGGGCGAGGACGACATCATGCCGGGTGGCGGCGATGATCTGCACGTCGGCGGTCATTTCCGGGCGCAGAAGCTGCTTGTCTTCATCGGTGACTTCGATTTTGACTTCGAAAGTGACGACGTTGCGGGTGCTTTCACCCTGCGGGGCGATGCGCACCACCGTGCCGGAAAACTGGCGGCGGGGATATGCGTCGGCGGTGATGAGGCAGTGCTGGCCGAGCTGGACGCCGCCGATGTCGGCTTCGTCGACGGAAGCGAGGACGAAGATGCGTGAGAGGTCGGAGACGGTCATGACGGTGGTGCCGCCTACCGTGCTGAGGGAAGAGGCGATCAGGGAGCCCTTCTGGGTTTCCAGGTCGGAAAGGACGCCGTCGAGGGGGCAGAAGACGGTGGTGTACTGAAGCTGGAGGTTGGCGTTGTCGAGGGCGACCTGGTCGAGCTCGACCTGCTGCTGGGCCTGTTTGATCTGCTCTTTTTTCACTTCGAGATCGACGGCCTGGCTTTTAAGCTGGCGCTGGGCGACCACGGCGGCCTGGTATTCGTCCTCAGCCTCGGCGGCGTCGGATTCGGCGGTCTCATATTGCTCCTGGGAGCTGAGGGCGCGATTGAGCAGATCGAGCTGCCGATCGGACTTTTTGCGGGCGTTGATGGTTTTGACTTTCTCCGATTGGACGTCGGCGGCGGCTTTGTAAGTAGCGGTGTCGAGATCAAGCTCGGCCTCCTCGACGGTTTTGCGGGCGACTTCGAGCTTGGAGGTGTCCTGATCCATCGTCACCTGCGCCTCGCGAAGGGCGACGATTTCATCCGCGGGGTCAAGCTTCATCAGAACGGCGCCTTTTTTGACGAAGTCGCCGATGTCGTAGGGGAGCTCGATGACTTCGCCGCTGGCGCGGCAGCGGATGTCGACGTCGAGATTGGAGGAGACGGAGCCGGCGGCGCTGACACCCTGCGTGAGGTCGCCGCGGGCGACGGTGGCGACGTAAGTGTCGTCGGGGAGGGTGGTGGCAACGGCGGGCTTGCGCAGGCCGACGTAGGCGGCGCCGGCGGCGACGATGCTGACGGCAGAGAGGCCGAGGATGAGCCAGCGGCGTTTCATTGAACCGGGTATTTTCGCCGATCCGGTATCTAACTGGATAGGGGGATCGGTATTTAGATAGGACGGTGCGGAAGCGCGGAAATCGCGTCAATTTATAAAGAATCGGGAAGGGCGTGGTCGGTGGGGAGGTTTTCGCCCGACCAGAGTTGTTGGGAGGTCCAGGGGGCGGAAGGTAAGGACCAGAAAGGGTCGGCCGGGGGGAGGCCGAGGGGGAGGAGGGCGGCGGTGCAGAGATAGAGGCTGCCGGTGGAGATGTATTGCTCGGCCAGGGCGGGTTGATGGCCGCAGAAGCCGATGCGCAGCCAGCCTTGCGCGTCGAAGGTTTCGGGGGGGGCGAGCGTTTTGCGCATGACGGCGGTCAGGGCGGCGCGGACCTGGGCGGGTTTCAGCGAGTCGGGCAATTGGCCCATCAAGGAGATTTGGGCGAGGGCGTGGAAGGCGCCGAAACGATAGGTTGTCGATCGGCCGACGGAGGGGAAGGTGCCGTCGGGGGCGATCAGGCGCTCCTGGATTACCGCGTAACGCCGTGCGCGCTTGAGGGCGGTCGCGTAAGCCGGCTCGTAGGATTTGTCTTTCTCCTTCAGGACGGCCAGGACGTCGAGAAGCATGGGGTGGATGACGAAGCTGTTGTAGTAGTCGAAGTGAAACGGCTCCCCGTCGCCGTAGATGCCGTCACCTTTGTACCAGGCGAGCATTCGGGTTACGCAATCGTCGAGTCGCTGCTTGATGGTCGGCTCGCCCATGCGATGCAGGGCTGCCTCGACCATGGCGGCGAATAAAACCCAGTTGTTTCGAGTGGGCGTGGGGATGGAGCGGGAAGATTTGAAGGCTTGTACGACCTGACCCTGGACGCGAGAGTCTAGATTCTGCCAGAGGGCGCTGGGGCGCGCAGAATTGCCTGAGCCAGGAATGCGGTGTCGACGAGGGGTTGGCCGCCGCGGGTGAAGTTCAGAAAATCGGGAGATTGGGGATCGGTCGCGGCGTCGAGGGAGGCGTGGGCGAGGTCGGTGAATTGGCGGCGTTGGGATTCCTCGGCGTCCGGGAGATTGGTCGAGGCGAGCCAGGGTGCGAGGCCGCACATAGTTCGGCCGAAGGCTTCGAGGTGGGTGTACTGGCGGCGATCCTGGGGATTGGCCGCTTCGACGGGCATCGCCTGCTTCAGTTCGTGGCGGGAAAGATGGGTCAGGACGGGGGCGGCGAGGCGTTGCAGGGTTTGCAGCCAGAAAGTTCGATCATCCATTTGATCGGGGATGCTTTGGGTGGCCGGTGCGGCCCGGGCATTGGACGCGATGCCAGCGGCAGTGGCAATGCCCGCGGCGCCGAGGGATTTGAGGAAATTGCGCCGGGTGTTCATGGTCATGCCTCTTAGACAAGCGTTCGCGGCCGGATCGCCCGGTCGAGGGTCGGGGTCAGCAGCGCCGTAATCAGCAGCGCGACGTACGGCCCGATAGCGACGGAGGCGTACATTTGGAAGACGGCGGAGAGGAAGCCGACGAGGATGGCGAAGATGGCGCGGCCGCGGCGGGTGATGGGGCGCAAGCCGGGGGCGGTGGCCAGATAGAAGAGCGTGAAGAGAAGGGGGGAGGCGAAGATTTCGTAGTTGACGAAGGTCATGGCGGTGGGCCAGCCGAGGTAGTGCCAGCGGAAGGCAAACCATCGCCACTGGGCGCCGGCTTCGGTGATGAAGATGGGAGTGGGGAGAGTGAGGAGGGTGGCCATGGCGGAGAGCGTGCCGAGGAGGGGGATGCGGAAGTCGATGATGCCTTCGTAGAGGAGGAAGAGCCCGCCGAGGATGATGGCGGCGGCGCTGGCGTTGCCGATGGAGTTGCTTTCGCCGCCGATGATGAGGTTTTCCAGCGGGGGCAATTGGTCGCGCAGCATCATCTGCATGGTGACGCTGGTACGGTCGGGGCGTTGTTGCGAAGAGGTATACGTCAGTAACTGGCTGGCGACGGGTGGGCGTGCAAGTGAATCGAAGCCGGTCGCGGGCGTGCGCTGAAACCAGGGCTGTTGCGAGGGGACGAGTTGCTGGGTGGGATCGGCGTCGAGCAGATCGCCGACGAAGAGCCGATCGATTCTCAGAACAAATTGAGGGGTGAGGAATTCGTGGAAGAGAACGAAGAGGAGCAGGATGGTGACGACGGAGGGTGGGATGCGCTGGGTGCCAAGGCCTCCGAGGAGCCAGACGAGGATTGCGACGGTGACACCCGCGGCGGGGAGGATGGGCCAGACGAGCTGGCCGTTGACGGTTTGGCGGGTGAGAAGATGGGCGGGGAGCATGAGGGAGACGAGGATGGCGAGCCAGATGCAGTGCCAGAGTTTGATTTGCCTTCCGCGCCAACCTACTCGGCTGAGGGCGACGGTGGTTCCGAGGGCGCTGACGAGGACGACGCAGACGGTGCCCGCGGCGCGCCAGCCGTAGACTGCAACACCGGCGAGGAGCGGGAACATGGTGGCGATGATCTGAATGGAGATGAAGGTGGGGACGCAGATGCCGCTGTGGAGGGGGGAGGGGGCGAGGCGCGGGGGCGGCAGCGTCGGGCATTGACGTAAACGTACGGCTGGGGGTGAGGGGAATGCAAGGGAGGGGGAGATTGCCGATTGCCGATTGCCGATTGCCAATTGCCGAATGGAAGAAAAATCTGCGAGAGAGGGGCGAATTCGGTTAATCGTATTGCTTGCCGCGGAATTCTCTGATGGCTTGCAGGAGGGGGAGTCGTGAGGGGCAGACGTGGGAGCAGAGGCCGCACTCGATGCAGGCGCCGATGCCGGCGCGCTGGGCCATTTTCGGGTCATCGCGCTGGATGGCGTCGAGGATGAAACCGGGTTGGACCTGGGTGGGGCAGGCTTCGAGGCACCAGGCGCTGCGAATGCAGTGCTCGGGAACGACGGGGGCTTCGGGGCCGGTGATGTGAAGGACGAGCTCGCCCCCGGCGATGACCGCGTCGGGGCGCAGGCGGAGGTCGCGCAGCAGGTCGCCGCCGCGAACGTTGATTTCCTCGGCGGGGATGCCGAGGTTTTCCAGGACGTGGAGAACGGTTGCGCCGACGGGCGCTTCGCAGATGCGGGAGATTCGGCGGGAGTGGTCGTGGACGGCGATGGGTACGGTGAGCATGTGGTATCCCAGGGCGCACTTGCCGACGGCGAGTGCCGCGGCGGCGTCGAGGAGCATGACGGCCACGGTCGTGGGGAGATTGCCGGGCCGTAGCCGGCGGCTGGTGAGCGTGTAGATCATCAGCGTCGGGTCAGACTGCGGATATTGATTGGGGACTTCGACGATTTCGAGATTTGCCGCGCGGGCGGCGCGGCGGATGGGGGTGATCCAGCGCGGGTCGCCGAGCATTTCAACGGCGATGATGGACCGGCGGGCGCCGGTGATTTGGGCCAGGACCGAGACACCGAGGGCGACGGCGTCGGCGTTTTGGGCGGCCATGGCGGCGTTGAGGCGCAGCGTGGCGTCGGTGTCGAGGATGGTGCAGATGAGCGTGTCGATGGGACGGGCGACGATCTGGTTGAGTTGGCCGATCAGATTGGGGCTGGCGTGACGATCGGCCCAGACGCCGGCGGCGCGGATGCGCTCCAGCCAGTGAACGAGGGAGAAGGATTCTTCCCAGAAATCGGCGGGGTTGGGTTGATGGGGGGCGGTATCGGGGCCGACGATGAGTTCGACGGCGGAGGCGGGCCGCCCGCTGGTGAGGCGGATGGGGCGGTCATTGCCCAGGGTTCCGGAGGCGGGGGCGAGGGGGATGTGGGAGGATTCGGCGGCTTTTTCGATGACGGACTCGCCGCGGCGGACTGTGGTGCCGGGCGGCTTGGGCTTAGCATCGCCGCTGCCCGTGCCGAGGGGAATCCAGAGGCGAGTGGGCATTTCTATTGGGATGATTTCGGGCAGGAAATGCTCAGCAGTTGGCGGGGGGGGATCAGATTTCACTGCTTCTTGAATCGGCATTCGGCATTCTTTAGGCTCTCGCCAATTCGATTCCATTTTTCTTACAGATCGCCTTAAGGGCATCGACGGCCATTTTGAAGAGGGCCGGGCCGCTGAATCCGCTGAACTGGCCGGCGGCTTTCAAATGGGGTTCGAGGCTGAGGAAACCGGAGTAGCCGCTGTTTTTGAGGTCGAGGAGGATTTCCTCGACGTGTCCGTCGCCGTGGCCGGCGGGGACGGCGCGGTCTTCCTTCGCGATCACGTCCTTGATGTGGATGTGGATGGTGTAAGGTTTGAGAAGGGGCCACGCGTCGAGGGGGTTTTCACCGACCTGTACGAAGTTGCCGAAATCGAACGCGGCTCGCAGTTTGGGCGATTCGACGGATTTCAGGATGTCGAGGCAGTCCTTCCCCTTATCGCCGTAGATTCCCTTTTCGTTTTCGTGGACGAGGGTGACGTTGCGATTTTTGACAAAATCGGCCTTGGCCTTCATCCGGCGGATGACTTCATCGCGATGCTTGTGAATGTCCTCACCTTCGGTGGGGGGGTAGTAGCTGAAGACGCGGATCATGGGTGCGTCAAAAAACTCAGCGGAATCGACGGCAATCTTGAATCGCTCGAAATGCTTTTCCCAGGGCTCGTTGATTTTTACTTTGCCGATGGGGGAACCGATGGAAGCGACGGCGAGGCCGTTGGATTTCAGTTTGGATTTGATTTCGATGCGGACGGATTTGTCGAAATCGAGGACATTTTTTCCCCACACGCCGCGAAGTTCGAAGTGGGAGACCCCGTTTTCCTTGCAGCATTTGATCTGTTCGTCGAGTTCGGGGGAAATCTCATCGGCAAAACCACAAAGCTTCATCACGGCGGGTACTCCTTGAAGAAAAGTATCTTAAGGAATCGTCGGATGTGAGGGGGGCGGAGTCAAGGTGGGAGTAGAATGAAGTTGCGAGTTGCGAGTTGCGAGTGAGAAGATGTGAAGGGTGGAGAATTCGGGCATGGAATATGGCGGGGATCAATATTCGGACGGAATCGACTATCGCGGGGCGGGCCCCGCCCTTTCGTGGGCGGTGATGGAGACGTTTGCGACGGTAGGGCAGTGGCATGCGGCCAAGGGGATTCTTGCCAAGCACGGGATCGCCGGGCAGATGCGGAGCACGGATGACCCGGATGGGGGGTATGACCTCTTGGTGCTGGAGACAGAGGTGGAGTGGGCGCGGGAACTGCTGGCGTCGGCAGGGGAGTCGCAGTCGTTTGAGCCGATGACGCATGGGTTTCCAATCGATCCGGATCCGCCGAGGGGCGGGATGAACAGTGCGCAGCAGAGCAGACCGCCGCGGTGGAATGCGATGAGCGGGCTGCCGGTTGAGTCGGAGGAGTTAACGCCGGACCAACAGAAGCAATTTAACGCGGTCATCTGGCTGCTGTGGGGGCTGCTGCTGTTTGTTGTCCTGCTGATCGTGCTTGGTTTCATTTTGTAGCGGCATCCGTAAGATCAGGGAATCGGATGTCCAACGAATCGCCAAGCCATTATGAGCAGGAGCGGCGCCAGAAACTGGCCCGGCTGCGGGAAATCGGCGTTGATCCGTACGGCGGCCGCACGGCCGGGATTCAGCCATTGGGGGCAGTCAAATCGCAATATAAGCCGGAGATGGGGCACGATGGAGGGCCGGAGGTCACGGTTGCCGGCCGGGTAATGCTCAAGCGCGATATGGGCAAGCTGAGCTTTCTGACCCTGCGCGATGAATCGGGCGATTTGCAGGTGGCCCTGGATAAGAAGCGGCTCTCCGAGCGCGACTGGCAGGTGCGGGATTTGATCGATCTTGGGGATTTGCTCGTCGTGTCAGGCAAACTCGGGCAGACAAACAAGGGAGAGACAACGGTGTGGGCGGCGGGGGTTTCGATTTCGTCGAAGGCGCTGCTGCCGCCGCCCGCGAAGTGGGAAGGGCTGAGCGACGTGGAGCTGCGCTATCGGCAGCGGTATATCGATCTGTGGGCGAATCCGGACGTGATGCGCGTGCTGAAATTGCGCATTGAGATCGTAAAAGAAGTCCGGCAATTTTTGGCGTCAAAGGGCTTTGTCGAGGTGGAAACGCCGATGATGCAGATCTTGGCGGGAGGGGCGGCGGCCAAGCCGTTTGTCACACATCACAATGCGCTGGATATTCCGCTCTATATGCGGATCGCGCCGGAGCTATATCTCAAGCGGCTGCTCGTGGGCGGATTCACCAAAGTTTTTGAGCTGAATCGGAATTTTCGAAACGAAGGCATCAGCCCGCGGCATAATCCTGAGTTCACCATGCTGGAGGTCTATGAGGCATACGGAAGCTGGGAGACAATGGCGGACCTGGTGGAGGAGCTGATCGTCACCGTGGCGCAAAAGGTGCTGGGAACGCTTGAAATCACGCATGCCAGCGGGCGTAAGATCAATTTGAACAGGCCGTGGCGACGCGTGCGGATCGACCAGCTTGTGGAAGAGCGCACGGGGTGGAAGTTTGACAAGCGGCCGCTGGAAGAGGCGAACCCGGAGCTGATGTCAAACCCGGAGCTTGCGAGCGTGCGGGGGCGGCTTGGGCAGATTTCGCCGGCCGAGCAGCTTTTCCAGGTGTATGAGAAGATGATCGAGCATACGCTGACCGATCCCTGTTTTGTGACGCATATTCCATCGGTAATCATCCCGCTGGCGAGGAAGAATCAGGCCGATCCGTTTTTTGCGGATGTTTACGAGCTGGCGATCAACGGCGTCGAGATTTCGCCGGGGTATACCGAATTGAATGACCCGGACATGCAGGCGCAGAACTCTGCGCACCAGGTGGGTGACAAGGAGGAGCAGCAGAAAATGGATGAGGATTTTTTGAACGCGCTGCGGGTTGGGATGCCCCCGGCGGGGGGGCTGGGGCTGGGGATCGATCGGCTGGTGATGATGCTGACGGGAGCGGAGAGCATCAGGGACGTGATTTTGTTTCCGCTGATGAAACCGCAGGATTGAAATCCGAAACCAGAAACCAGGATGACGAATCAAATCCGAATGACCGAAATCCGAATGAAATTGCAATTGGTCCGCTCATCATTCGTCATTCGGATTTCGGGCATTGATTCGGAATTCTGGTTTCGGATTTCTGGTTTGGCAATCTGATGTCCACCTCCCAAATCATCATCTACGTCCTGATCGCCCTCGGCCCCATTGCTGCGCTACTGGCTCTCTGGCAGGTCCTCACCGGCCCCCGTCTGGTTTCCAAGCTCATGCTCCGCTATCTGATGAAGCGCCGGATCGCCTGGGTTTCGCTGATTGCGGTGATGCTTTGCACGGCCATGGTTCTGATCGTGATCAGCGTCATGGGAGGCTGGCTGCGGATGTTTCGGGAGACGAACCACGATCTCATCGGGGATCTGATCGTCTATCGGCAGTCGCTGGACGGGTTTTCGGGGTATGAGCAGATGATGGCGGGAATTCGCGAGATTCCGGAGATCAAGGCGGTCACACCGACGATTCATACCTGGGGCTTTGCGGAGATCGGGGGTTCGTGGGATTCGAGCCAGATTCGGGTGCCGGTGGAAGTCGTGGGGGTTGATCTGAAGCAGATTGGGGAGGTGAACGGGTTCGTGAAGAGCTTGCATCTTCAGCCGGATGTGCTGCTGACCTGGGCGAAGCAACTGGAGGACAACGCCGCCAGCGCAAAGGCGCGGGCGGCGACGCGGGCGTCTTCGAACGATTTTTTGCAGCAGGCGGAGGCGTCAGGGATGGAAGCCGATGCGCAGGACGAGCAGGCGATGGCCCAGTCGCTGCGGGCGAAGGCGGCGTCGTTTCCGTCGTGGGATAAGCCGCTGCCGAGCGCGGTGTATGCGGATCAGGGGTTTAAGGGGACGCCGACGAGGTGGGGGGGGATTATTGTTGGCAGCGGGGTGATTGGGTTGCGGGGGAACGATGCCCGAGAGGATTTTATTTACCGGGCCCGGGTGAAGCTGACAGCGCTGAAGGCCAGCGATGTGGACGTTTCAGATCCGTTGCAGGCCAAGACCGTCACCAATAACTATTGGCTGATCGACGACAGCCATACGAATGTTTTCCAGGTGGATACGAACCGGGTTTATCTTCCGTTTGACGAATTGCAGACGCAGTTGGAGATGAACCAGCAGCCGGCCACGGACGCGACGACGGGCAAGCCGATCACGATTCCGGCCCGCTGCACGGAGCTGCTGATCAGCGTGAAGCCGGGGAGCGATCTGGAGGCGGTGAAATCGAAGGTTTCGGATGTCGTGGGCGATGTGCTTCAGAAGAACAACCTGGCGTACACAGATGCCGGGGAGCTTAAGGTGGAGACGTGGTATGAGCACCAGCAGGATTTCCTGAACGCGGTGGAGCATGAGGAATCGCTGCTGGTGATTCTCTTCGCGATCATCAGCATCGTGGCGATTTTTCTGATCTTCTGCATCTTCTTCATGATCGTGATGGAGAAGACGCGGGATATCGGCATTATCAAAAGCGTGGGGGCAACGGGGGCGAATGTGGCGGCGATTTTCCTGGGGTATGGCCTGAGCATTGGCATCGTGGGGGGCGGGATGGGATTGCTGCTGGCTTATCTGGTGGTGCACAACATTAATGAGCTGCACGCCTGGATGGGGCGGCATCTGGGGATCGAAATCTGGAACGCCAAGACCTATCTGTTTGACACAATTCCCAACACCATGGAGCAGCGGGATGTGGTGATTATCGTTTCGGTGGCGATTTTGTCTTCGGTGCTGGGGGCGCTGGTGCCGGCGATCCGGGCGGCGCGAATGAATCCGGTGGATGCGCTGCGGTGGGAATGAGATGACCCAGGGCGCCAAGAACATTCTCACCTCCAGCGGCTTGCGGAAGACGTTCCGCATGGGGGACAGCCAGATTCAGGTGCTGAAGAATGTGAATCTAAGCGTGTCGGCAGGGGAATTTATTGCCATTGAAGGACGCAGCGGATCGGGGAAGAGCACGCTGCTGCATATCCTGGGGGCGCTGGACGAGCCGAGCGGGGGGACGGTGATGTTTGAGGGGAAAGAGATTGCGCGGCTGCCGGCGGCGCAGCGGGCGCTTTTGCGGTGCGCGCAGTTTGGGTTCGTGTTTCAGTTTTATCATCTGCTGCCGGAGTTGAACGTCCTGGAGAACACGATGCTGGCGTCGATGATTGAGCATTCGCTGCCGGCGTATGGGTCGAAATCCGCAGCGCTCAAAGACCAAGGCGCGGCGGTTGCTGGCGGAGATGGGATTGGAGCACCGCCTGCGGCATCGGCCGCAGCATCTCAGCGGCGGGGAAAGGCAGCGGGTCGCGATCGCGCGGGCGCTGATGAATAATCCCCGGGTGCTGTTTGCGGATGAGCCGACGGGAAATCTGGATGTGGAGACAGGGAGGCAGATCATGGGGGTTTTGGAGCGGCTCCATCAGCAGAATAACCAGACGATCATCTTGGTGACGCACGACCGAACGCTGGCCCGGCGGGCGGATCGGGTTTTGGTGCTTGAAAGCGGGGAGTTGGAAAATGTGGATTGTAGAAGCGGCGTCCCGCCGCTTTAAGATGGGCAAGCGGCGGGACGCCGCTTCAACTTGTCTCTCGCAACTGTTACCAAATCCGGCTATTATTTTGGCATGTCCCTCAAGATTTGGATCGACGGAAAGTTCTATGATCGCGATAACGCGAAACTGAGCGTTTACGATCATGGTCTGCTCTATGGCGATGGGGTTTTTGAGGGGATTCGGGTTTATTCGGGGCAGATTTTTGAGTGCGAGGCGCATCTCAAGCGGCTGATGGATTCGGCGCGGGCGATCCGGCTGAATCTGCCGCGGACGCCGGAGCAGCTTAAGGCGGCCATGCTGGAGACGGTGGCCATCAACAACTTTTCGGATTGCTACATCCGGCTGGTGGTGACGCGGGGGGTGGGATATCTGGGACTGAATCCAAACAAGTGTCCCACTGCCTCGGCGTTCATTATTGCCGATACCATCGAGCTTTATCCACCGGAGACGTATCAGAAAGGGATGTCGATCATCACCTCGTCGGTGGTGCGGACGCATGCCAACTCGCTCTCCCCGCGGATCAAGAGCTTGAACTACCTGAACAACATCCTGGCGAAGATCGAGGCGGCGGATGCCAATGTTCCGGAAGCGGTCATGCTGAATCTTGAGGGGAATGTGGCGGAGTGTACGGGTGACAATATTTTCATCGTTCGCGAGGGTCAGGTTCAGACGCCGGGAACGTCGGATGGGATTCTGGAGGGCGTGACGCGGAAAGTGATCATGGAGCTTTGCAAGCGGCTATCAATTCCATGCGTGGAGAAATCGCTTCAGCGGCACGATCTTTATATTGCGGATGAATGCTTCCTGACGGGGACGGCAGCGGAAGTGGTGCCGGTGACGCGGATCGACGGGCGGCCGATTGGAACGGGGACGCCCGGTCAGCTTACACGCCGGCTGGTGGAAGCGTTTGCCAAGCACGTGCGGGGCTAGTCCCCCTTTTTCTGCAAATTGCGGCGGGTTTCCACACGACCTGTTAAAAATTCCCAAACATTGCCCAAAAGTTTCCCCCCCCATTTGACACCCAAAGGCGGTGCCATTAGAGTTTTTCGCGTCTCAAGGTAAACCCAATTGGAGGCTTTGATGCAGGAATATGAGAACCTCAAGCGCCTCGTTGCCGAGGCCGAGGAAGATGTCAACAAGGCCATTGGAGGAAATAAGGCAGCGGGAACGCGTGTTCGCAAGAAGATGCAGGAGATCAAGGCAGCGGCGACGGACATTCGCAAGAAGATTCTCGAAAGCCGCAATACCGAACCGGGCGCGGCTTAATCTTAAGCCGTTACTTGGAATGGGCGCCCCTATTTTGTGAGTTGACGGTTAATTAAAGATTGCGTTATTTGTCTGGGCAGCCATTAGGGCCCAAACGATAGCCATGCCGCCTCAACTGCTATTTGACATCTCAGGCATAGATCTGGACCAGGTGATCTATGGCCCGGACACAATCCGGCAGCACAATCCCCAGCGCGGGGACATGGAAATGCTGGATGGGGTCGTTTATGCCGATCCCGAAAAGCATCGACTCATCGGATTCAAGGACGTTAGAATAGATGAGTTCTGGGTTCCAGGGCATATTCCCGGGCGTCCGCTGTTACCGGGGGTTTTGATGCTTGAACTCGCCGCCCAACTGGCATCGTTATACGCCAAGAAATTCGTGGGGTGGAGCACGTTTATCGGGTTTGGGGGCGTCGAAGATTGCCGGTTCAGGCAGGAAGTTGTCCCTCCCATGCGCTTATACGTTGTTGGCGAACAAATCTGGCGGCGGCATGGAAGGATCTTCTGCCACATGCAAGGAGTAAACAACGGCAATATTGTCTTTGAGACGAAGATCCTGGGCGTGCAGATGTAGATTGGGGCAGTTGTGAAAGGGCGTGGGGCGACGAGCATGGAGGCGATGTCGGTCATGCGGTTTTCCCTCATTCAGCCACTCTTTTCGGTTCCGATCGCGTGCATTGATGTGGAAACGACGGGCGCCAGCACGGCGTATGGGGATCGGGTTATCGAAATCGGGATCGTGCGCTATGACAATGGGCAGAAATCCGCCGAGTATTCCCAGCTCATCAATCCGCGGCGGCGAATCGGGGCGGGGATCACGGCGCTGACGGGAATCTCGCAGGCGATGTGCGAGGGTCAGCCGACGTTTGCCGAGCAGCTTCCGGCGATGTTGCCACTGCTGAGCGGGGCGGCAGTCCTGGGGCATAACGTGGGGTTTGATCTTTCGTTTCTGCTGCACGAATGCGTTCTTGCCGGGCACGATCTGTGCGCGACTCTCGAAAGTCCGCCGGTCCTGGACACCGTGCGGATCGCGCGGCGCAGGTTCGGCGCGGCGGGAACGGGCTCTCCTCGCTGGCAAATCGATTGGGATATCAACCGACAGTGGCGCACCGCGCCCTGGGAGATGCATTAACCACGATGGCGGTTTTTGAGCTTTTGCTCGGCTCAGTAGGCGGATGGAATATCTGCCTGTGCGACGCCCTTCGCGAGCAGGGCGGCCCGGCATTCCTCCAGCCCCCGGCGCCGCGCGAAAATGTGCTTCCGCTGGAGCTTCAGGAAGCGCTGGATCAGCGCCGCCCGGTTTTGATGGAATATCTCGATGCCGGCCAGCAGCGGACGCGAAGGATCGTCGATCCGATCCAGATTTCCCGGCATGGGGATGAGCTGGTGCTGATCGCCCACTGCCACCTGCGCAAGGACCGGCGGAACTTCAAGCTGGAGCGGATCGTGCAGCTTACGCGAATCGAGGCGGCATCCGAGGAAGCGGCGGTTTCGCAGTAGGTCTGCCGTCGCGGGGTGCCGGGAGGCGTTTCTTGTTCCCCCGTCAATATGCGGTTAAAAACGAGTTATGAGAATCCGCGCCGCGCGTTTGAGCGGCATCATTTTCGCCGCTATGGCTTGCCTCGCTTATGGCATGGCCCGCGCCGATGACAAACTCGACTCGGGCTTGCAGCCGACCGTTCAGATCAAGTCGGTCAAGAATTTCATGTACCAGATTGAAGGTCTGACCGACCCGGCGGCCGTGGATAAGCTCGCGAGCAGCGGCTACGACATGGTGATCGTCGCCCCGACGTTTGACGTGAAGGGCAATGAGAAATTCCACGCCTATACGATGGTGAAGGCCCTTCACGACGCCAAGCCGGGCCGGCTGGTGATCGCAACGCTCGACATCGGCGAGGCTGAAAATTTCCGCACCTATTGGACCACAAGCTGGCATGCGGAAAACAGCGGCGGTCCCGCGGTCCCGGGATACCTTCTGGGGGCCGATCCAAATTCGGGGGCGGATACGTTTCTGGTCCGCTTCTGGCGTCAGCGATGGCAGAATCTTTTCCTCGGCCCCAGGGGGCTGATCCATCGCATCATGGGAGCGGGCTTCGACGGCGTCTGCCTGCAGGGGCTCGACGCCTATGACAATGACCCCATCGACGTCGCGGCCGACAGGGAAAAGATCGATCCCTCCAAGGCAATGCTGGATTTCGTGACGGCCGTGCGCACCCACGTCCGGCAGGCGAAGTCGGACGGGATCGTGCTGGCGCAGAATGCTTCGGATTTTCTGGACGACCAGCCGGGGTTTGCCAAACTGATCGACGGGCTGGTGGCGGAGGATTCCTGGTTTTCCGGATCGGACGACGCCAAGTGGGACGATCCGACGGCGGGAGATGAGCCCAACAACGACAGCGATGAGGATTCGACGGCCGGGTTGATCCGGCAATATCACAAATTCCTGGACGCAGGCGTTCCCGTCTTCACGATTGATTATTGCCTAAAGCAGGAGAACGCGGACCGGGTTTATCAGGAATCGGCAAGGGAGGGATTCATTCCGCTGGTGACGCGCGTGTCGGCGGACAACGTGACGACGACGCCCCCGCCTGGCGACGCCGCTCCGAACCCCAGCGCCCGACGACCCAACCTTAACTTCACCTGCCATAACTTCACCAGCCATGACCTCAGCGGAAATTCGCCAGCAATTCATCGACTTTTTCGTCAGCCGGCACGGGCACACCTTCGTTCCGTCGTCGCCGGTGGTTCCGCTGGATGATCCGACGCTGCTGTTCACCAACGCGGGGATGAACCAGTTCAAGCCGATTTTTCTGGGTCTCGAGAAGCGCCCCTATACGCGGGCGGCCAACACGCAGAAATGCATTCGCGCCGGCGGAAAGCACAATGATCTGGACGACGTCGGGCGATCCCGGCGGCATCACACGTTTTTTGAGATGCTGGGGAATTGGAGCTTTGGGGATTATTTCAAGCGCGGCGCGATCGAAATGGCGTGGGAGCTGCTGACGAAAGTGTGGAAGCTGGATCCCTCCCGCCTGCACGCGAGCTGTTATGAGGGGGATGAGAAAAACGGGATTCCGCGCGATACGGAAGCCGCGGAGCTTTGGAAGGAGATTGCGGGCCTCAGCGACGATCAGATTCACTATTTCGGGGCCGACAATTTCTGGATGATGGGGGACACGGGTCCGTGCGGGCCGTGCACGGAAATCTACATCGACCGGACGCCGGACAAAACCGGCGGGAAATCGGTGAATGGGGACGACCCGCGGGTGATGGAGATCTGGAACCTGGTCTTCATCCAATACAACCGCGAGGCGTCTGGCAAACTGTCGCCGCTGCCGCAGAAGCACGTGGATACGGGGATGGGGTTTGAGCGGATTTGCCAGGTCCTTCAGAACAAGCAGGACAATTACGCGATCGATCTGTGGACGCCCTTATTTGCAGCAATTGAGCAACTGTCGGGATTGATGTATACGGGAAAATTCCCGAAGACGAACGCGGTAGACCCGACGAGCGAAGCGGAGGACCCACAACTTCGGTATGACATCGCCTTTCGAGTCATAGCTGATCATGTGCGGTGCTTGACCTTTGCAATTAATGACGGTGCCATTCCGAGTAATGAGGGCCGCGGTTATGTCCTTCGTAGGATCCTACGGCGAGCCGTGCGCTTTGGCGCCAACAGTTGGGCCTTGAAGCCCCGTTCATGCATAAGCTCGTTCCTGTAGTGGTCGACTCGATGGGTACCGCATTTCCCGAATTACTTGATAAATCACATGCGCTGCAAGAAATCATTCGGCAGGAGGAAATATCATTCGGTCGAACTTTGGGGAGAGGGATAGCTCTTTTTGAAGACGCCGCCTGTGACGCAATCGCGAGCGCCTACGGTGAAAAGGTTGGAGACAATTTCGCTCATGTGATTGGTTTGCCGCGCGTTCCCGAGGATGTGTCAGGTCTTGAATACCGCAGCTTGTCGAAAAAAATTGAGATCACGGTGCCATTCGGTCCCGCGAGACAACAGGACTGTGTCAGACATCTGGGGATATCGGCGCCGGTCATTTCCTCGGTTGCGGCATTCAAACTCCACGACACCTATGGCTTTCCAATAGACCTAACTCGTGTAATGGCCCAAGAGCGGGGGATGTCGGTCGATATCGCGGGCTACGAAAAGCTGATGGAACAGGCGCGGGAGCTTGCGCGTGCAGGGGGAAAATCGGTCGGGTCGGCTCTGGCCGATCTTCCGCCCGGTGCGATGGACGAGCTGGCGCGGTCGGTCAAGCCGACGGATGATCGAGCCAAGTTTTCGCACGACCCGGTTACGGCGCAAGTCATGGCCATCTGGAACGGCGACGATCTTGGCCTCTCCCCATCGACGGCCTTTGAGGATGAGGAGCTGGCGATCATTCTCGACCGGACGAATTTTTACAGCGAGATGGGTGGCCAGGTGGGCGACAGCGGAACGATCACATCGGCCGCCGGCGCTTTCGACGTGCAGACGACGCGCACCGTCGCGGGCTACGTCCTGCACATCGGGCGAATCCGCAGCGGAAAGATTGCCGTCGGCGACGCTGTTTCCGTCGGCGTGTCCGCCGTGCGGGGGCGCACCGAAAAGAATCACACCGGCACACACCTGGCCAACTGGGCGCTGCGCGAAACCCTCGGCGAGGGTGTTCAGCAAAAGGGCTCTCTCGTCGATCCGGAAAAATTGCGTTTCGATTTCTCGCATTCCAAATCGATGACCGAAGACGAAATCGCCCGCGTCGAGGAGCTGGTAAACGACGCGATTGCCAAGAATCTCCCGGTATTTGCACAAGAAGCGAAGCAGGAGGAGGCGCTGAAGATCAACGGCCTGCGGGCTGTGTTCGGCGAAAAATATCCGCCGATGGTGCGGGTGGTTTCCATCGGAGCCCCGGTGGATCAGCTAATAGCCGATCCGAAGAATCCCAAGTGGCGGCAGTTTTCAGTCGAATTTTGCGGCGGGACGCATTTGGCGAATTCGAAAGAGATCGGCAGATTTGCCATCACCGCCGAGGAATCGGTCAGCAAGGGAATTCGCCGAATCGTCGCGGTCACGGATGACGATGCTTCTGACGCCTTCGCCGCCTCTGACAATATCGACGTCATCCTCTCCGACCCGGTGGTCAAGGATCAAGAAATCGGCCAGACGCTCGAGCAGCTTCAACAGGCGTTGCAGTTCAGGGTCGTTCCGCTGCTCGCAAAACGCCGGGCACAAAAGGCGATTGCTGAATTGCAATCGCGCCAGCGGAGCCTGGAAAAATCGGCCCGGGCCCAATCGGCCGGCGGCGGCGTGGACGCGGTGAAAGTCGCCGCAACTTTGCTGGAGAAAGCCGCGCCGATCGGCAGCGGCAAACTCGTGATCGGCGAAATCCCCGGCGCCAGCGACGATCAACTCCGCTCGGCAATCGACTCCCTGCGAAAAAAATCGCCGGTGCATGCGATTCTGCTCGCCTCGGCAGGAGAAGCCTCGGTGACCTTCGTCGCCGCCGTCAGCGATGAGATCATCGCCAAGGGCCTGAAGGCCGGGGACTGGATAAAGCAGGTCGCGACGGCAGCCGGCGGCGGGGGCGGCGGCAGGCCACAGATGGCCCAGGGTAGCGGCAAAGATCCGTCGAAACTTTCCGCGGCATTGGAAACCGCGCGGCAGGTTGCCGCCAAATTCTCGTAAACCTCACCTCGTGTTCAGGAACACTCTGCCCACAATCTGCTCCTGCGGCACATTGGTGATTTCCTTGCCGGCGCCATGATTTTTTTGCACCACCCACTCCCCGTCGCTGCGCTGACAAACCACGATTCCCACCCGAAATTCGCCGGGACCTATGCGATAGACCATCACGTCGCCGGGATTGAACGATCGGGCAAGCTTGTAGACCAGCACCCGGCTGCCGCGCGGAACCATCGGGGAGACGCTATCCCCCGGAATTATAAACGCCTGGGCAATCGAAAATCGCACGGCAAATGCCAGAACCAGCGCGATGCCGATCTGCCACGGAAGTTTCCGGCGAAGCTTTTTGAAATACGTTCGCACTCTTCCCTTGGCCGTGGCGATGGCTCGCCCAACTGTTTTCGGATTCCCAAATTGATCTTTCAGCATGGCATAAATCTCCTTTGGATCGGACAGGTGCGACAGCGTCGTTAGGGTTTGCAGATGTTCAACCAGTTCCGCACGCACGATCCGCTCATCGGACGCGACAAGGTCGGCGTAGCAAACGACGTCTTCGACGTACCTCTGAATCCCATCAGGCATGGCTTGTCTCCAGCACGAGTCGCATTCCCCGGACGATCTGGTTCCAGGTGTCGACACTGGCTTCCAATTCAGCGCGGCCCTTGTGGGTGAGGGCATAATATCGCCTGATTCGCGCCCCATCTTCGGACGGTTCTTCGCGCGTCACCCGGATTTGCCCTTTGCTCTCAAGTGAATAAAGCAGTGGATAGAGCGTTCCCTGCCCGAGGGCGAAAATCCCATCGCTGCGCTGGCTGAGCTGCGACGCCAGCTCATACCCATACATCGGCCGCTCGGCCAGAAGTTGCAGGACCAGCGTCCTGGCGCAGCCTTTCAGGAACTGAGCCTTGGATTCCATAGTATGTATTACATAGTATAGGGATCGAGTGTTGTCAAGGGGTTGGGGCCGGTGGCGTTTGGAATTCCGGGTCCGCCTTTGGGTCCATCCTTGCCCGCCGCCCCCGGACCCTGTACATTTTCCGCTCTATTTTTCAGGGCCTTTTTAACGAATTGGAGCCGAACCGATGTCCCCGAATTTCCGCCGCAGCAAGCACCTGTTTACCAGCGAATCCGTCACCATGGGCCATCCCGATAAGGTGGCCGACCAGATCAGCGATGCCGTGCTCGATGCGATTCTAGCCCAGGATCCGCGCAGCCGGGTTGCGTGCGAAACGCTGGTGACGACCGGGCAGGTGGTCGCTGGCCGGGGAAGTGACGACCGACGGCTTACATCGACGCCGCCCAGGTCGCGCGCGACACCATCCGGAAATCGGATACACCCATCCGGAGATCGGGTTCGATTACCAGAGCTGCGGCGTTCTTAACCGCGATCCATTCCCAGTCCCCCGACATCGCCCGCGGCGTAGACCGCGCCGAGGACGACACCAAGGAACAGGGCGCCGGCGACCAGGGCCTGATGTTCGGCTACGCCTGCGACGAAACCCCCGAGCTGATGCCGCTGCCGATCCACCTGGCCCATCGCATCGTCGAGCGCCTCGCGGAATTGCGCTTCAAGGGAAAGCTCCCCTGGCTTCGGCCCGATGGCAAAAGCCAGGTCACCATCGAATACGAAAACGAACGGCCGGTGCGCGTTCACACCGTGGTCGTCTCCACTCAGCACGATGAATCGGTCCTGGATAAGAAAACCGACAAGCATCACCGAGAAGGCCAAGAAGCAGATCATCGAGCACGTCATCAAGCCCGTCATCCCCAAGAAACTTCTGGAACGACGACATCGTTTTCCACATCAACCCGACGGGAAAATTCGTCGTAGGCGGCCCGCACGGCGATACCGGCCTGACCGGCCGGAAAATCATCGTCGACAGCTACGGCGGCCGCGGCGCCCACGGCGGCGGGGCGTTCAGCGGAAAGGACCCTTCAAAGGTCGATCGCAGCGCCTGCTACATGGGCCGATACATCGCCAAGAACATCGTCGCCGCCGGCTTGGCCCGCTGCGCGGAAGTGCAGCTTGCCTACGCCATCGGCGTGGCCCATCCCGTTTCGGTGACGGTCAGCACGGAAGAGCACGGCCGTCATTCCCGAGGACCAGATTGCCGAGCTGATCAAGGAACATTTCCCCCTGACGCCGCGCGGCATCATCAAGCACCTCGATCTGCTCCGTCCGATCTACAAGCAGACCGCCCGGCACGGCCACTTCGGCCGGACCCCGGGGCGGGATGGGGGCTTCAGTTGGGAGAAGACCGACAAGGCGGAGATTCTGGCGAAAGCCGCGGGGCTTTCGATGAAGAAAGCCGGGAAGAGCAACGGCTCGTCAGCGCGGGGTGGCAGATCGCCACATCTCGCGGAAAGCGCTTTCGATGTCGCGAGCGAAAGCTAGAGTATCCATCAGCGGTGAATTCCTGATTTTCTGCCGCAGCGCTGCTCTCAGTTCGCTCAATCGCTCCAATTCCTGCGATTTTTGAACGGCAATCTCTACGTATTGCTCGGCATCGTCCGCGATCCAATCTTCCAACCCTGCATTGCTGAGAACGGACACGCCGCCCCGGCCGACGGCGGTTTTGCCGCGCAGCGTAACCATCGGCACGCCCATCCAGAGCGAATCGATCGACGTGATCCCGCCGCTGTAGGGGAAGGGATCGAGGCCGATGTCGAATTCGTGGTATCGGCGGAAATATTCCGGCGCCTGCGACGTGCGGCCGACGAAGCGGATTCGCTGGGGATCGATGCCGGCGCTGCGGAAGAATTCTCGGGTGTCGTCCAGATATTTTCCGGCTCGTGCATAGATGATGAGATGGGCATTGGGGGCAGCCCGCCAAATCCTCGTCCATAATTCCAGCGTTCCGCGGGAAACTTTTGAGAAGCGGTTGAGGCATCCGAACGTGATGTGACCGACCGAAAGCGCGGGAAGAGGATTGGGTTCGACGGGATTCAGAAAACTCGCGTCGATGCACCAGAACGTGCGGGGGAGGCGCAGCGATTTTCGACGTATATCTCGTGCGATTGTCCCGGCGGATCGAGATAGGGATCGGTCAGGCGGAAATCCATCTCGTCCAGCCCCGTCGTTCCGGGATAACCGAGCCAGGTGGCCTGCACGGGTGCGGGCTTGCGGGCGAAAATCGGCAGGCGGTTGGAGGCGGTGTGGACGGCGAGGTCTACCAGGATGTCGATCTGGTCGGCGCGGACTTGCGCGGCGGCTTCGTCGTCGGTGTGCCCCAGAATGTTTCGCCAGTGGTGGGCGCCCTTTTGAATCCGCCGGGTGAAATCGTCGACCGTGGCGTGGCTGTAGTAGCAGAAGACTTCAACCTGTGCCGGATCGTGGGCTTCGAGGAGGGAGAGAAAATATCTGCCCGCTGGATGATCGCGAAAATCGGGTGAGACGTAGCCGATTTTCAATCTGCGGCCGGCCGACCAATCGCGATCAGTTGGGCGGTCCATGCGCTTTGCGTTTGCGGTATACCGCCGGGCCCACTGGCGGCATTCTTCTTTGACCATCTTCGCATCGGCCTGGTCCCAGTAGTTCAGGAAGAAAATCAGGTTGCTGTGGATTTCCGGCTGGTCGGGCATCAGCTCAATGGCGCGGCGGCAGGCGACGGAAGCTTCGTCCAGCCGGCCCATCTCCGCCATGAGTGCGGCCTGGCACATAGGTGCCTCGGCGAGGTTGGGCTCGAAGCGCAGGGCCTGTTCGCACGCCGCCAGTGCATCGTCGATGTCGCCCCGGATGTGCAGCGCCTGGCGAGATTGTTCCACGCCTCGCCGCAATCGGGCTTGAGGCGGATCGCCTCACGAAATTCGGCGATGGCATCATCCAGGCGATTGCTTTCCAGCAGCAGGACGCCGTGTTGGCAATGCGCATCCGGAAATTCCGGCCAAAGCCGCAGTGACTCCCGGCATTCGATCATCGCCTCGTCCATCATTCCGCGAGTGCGTAACGCACCGCTGAGATTGTGATGGGCGCTGACGTATCCCGGCGCAACAAGAATCGCCTGCCGGAACTGGGCAATGGCTTCGTCAATCAACCCCTTACCCCAAAGCGCATTGCCAAGATTGTTGTGGGCTTCCACGTAGTCCGGCTTCAGTTTCAGTGCGATTCGGCAATGAGAAATCGCCTCGTCGAATTGTTTCCGCATGCACAAGGCGTTGGCGAGATTGCTGTGAGCCTCGGCATAATCGGGTCGAAGAGCGACCGCTTTGCGATAGGCCTCGATGGCTTCCTCGACCAGCCCCTTTTCCATAAGGGCGTTGCCAAGATTGCTGTGAAAATCCGCGGGGGCCGGGTCGATGGCGATGGCCCGGCGAATCATTTCAATCGCCTCGTCCGTCTGTCGCCGCTGAAGATAGAGCACCCCGAGCAATTGCATGGCCCGAGCATGCCGCGGCTCGCGCTGAAGAAGCTGGCGATAGAGCCGCTCCGCTTCCGCAAGATTGCCGGCGCGATGTTGAGCAAGAGCAGCGTCGAGGGACATGGGACTGGAGACTAGTTTCCAGTTTCCCGGCTCTGGTATCTAGTCCTACGCCGCCTGTGCTTCGGCATGGGTTGCCGCGCGGGGTGTTTGCCAGAGCCTCAAGATGGGGCCGTGGAAGTGGTTGCGGATGGATTTATAGGTGGCGTCGATGCGTCCCGGCTCGGCGTCGGTGACGATGACGCCGTCGATGCCGCCCCCTTCGAAAGCGCGGTTGGCGTGAACGATGGGGAGCTCGCGGTAGGTCAATTTCTCAAACGCGGAGTTGTTGTCGGCGACGCAGCGCATCTGCAGGCCGCTGGATCGGCAGGCGTTAAAGCTGGCCCAGAGGTTGTCCCCAAAATCGGCAAGGACAACGCGCCAGACGCTTCCGCGTCGCGCCCACTCACCGATGGCGGCCGCCTGGGCTCGGAAGCCGAAGACCGATTCGGTCACCTCGTCGGAGACCGGGTCGGGCGCCGCGAGCATTTGCTTGATGCCGTTCATGCGTGCCCGAATGACCGCCCATTGTCCGGCGCGTTTGCCTAGGGCCTTGAGGCGCATCGCCCAGTCGTCCCAGTAAATTCGTGCCAGCTTGGGCGGGAGATACCAATGTGCGACCGCGAGCTGGTTGGCGATGTCGTTGGCGCTGGGGGCGGCGTCGGTTTCGCCGGCATCGGTGAAGTAGATGATGTCTTCGCGCCGGGCAATGGAGGCGCGGGTGCTGAGAATGCGGAAGGTGACGTCGTAATCGGCAGCTGGGCCGCCGAACGCGGGCAGGCCGTCGATTTTGTCCAGCACCGATTTTCGAAAACACGTCGCGCCCATGTGGGCCAGCGAAGGAAGCGCCGGCGAACGGGCCGCGCCTTCAGAGGTGACGAGTTTCGCCACCACCGCCGCCAGCGAACTGTCCTTCTCGAGCTGGATGAGCATCCCCTTGATCGCGGCATCTCCGCTGGGGCGGGAATCTTTTTGCAGGGGGATGACGTATCTCCCCTCGCACGCGGCAACGCTTTGCGTTTCCTGGGGGATTTTCAGGTTGGGGAATTCGGAGAGAACGTCCCAGGCGGCGGGGTCGCCGGTTGGCTTCTTCGCCAGGCGGATCTCCCACTGCTCGGGCTTCATCGGGGTGATGCTGGTGAGCCAGGCGCAGGCGCCGGCTGCCGCTTCGATCCCCATGTCCGCCGTGAGATAATAACTTAATCTCAAGCCCATAATGGTTTTAACGGTTATTCGGGGCGACAAAATCCAGTTCAAATGGCCATTCGTCCGATAAATAGAAGAATGGCTTCTCTGGACAAAGCCTCGCACCGCAAAATCTGCAATCTCGACCGGCTCCTGGGCGTTCGCCGGGAGGCCCGGGCCGCGGGACGGGTGATCGTCCACTGCCACGGCTGTTTTGATATCGTCCATCCCGGGCATATTCAGCACCTCCAATACGCCAAATCATTGGGTGATGAATTGGTGGTAACCGTCAGTGCCGATTCGCAGGTGCAGAAGGGGGTGGGTCGGCCGCTGATTCCGGATGACCTTCGGGCGTCGAGCCTTGCGGCGCTGGAATGCGTGGACTGGGTCTACGTGAACCCCAACCCAACCGCGACGGAATTGCTGGAGCAGCTTCAGCCGGACGTTTATGTGAAGGGGAAAGAATATGAGCGGAATCACGATCCGCGATTTCTTGCCGAACGGGATGCCGTTACCCGGCACGGTGGACGGGTGATTTTTTCCAGCGGCGACGTGATTTATTCCTCGACAGCCCTCATTTCCGCCCTGGAAGACCGCGACGCGATGACCGATGAAAAAGTTTTCCGCTTTCAGCGGAAATTCGAT
This sequence comes from uncultured Phycisphaerales bacterium, assembly GCA_963755915.1. Classification (GTDB taxonomy): domain Bacteria; phylum Planctomycetota; class Phycisphaerae; order Tepidisphaerales; family Tepidisphaeraceae; genus PALSA-1353. Next base: position 963,358 of record CAVWLP010000003.1, on the reverse strand, counting down.
CTCGACGCGGTGTCGTTGCACCGGATAATCGAAAAATTCCGCGGGCAGAAAGTTGTGGTCGTGGGGGACTTTATCCTGGACCGGTATCACCTGTGCGATGCCACGGGGGTTGCCGGCGAAGGGCCAATGATCGCTCTTCGGCAGATTCAAAGTCGCGATTATGACGGTGGGGCGGCGGTGATTGCGCTTCACCTCGCCGGGCTGGGGGCTCAGCCGTCGCTTATTACGGCCCTGGGCCCGTGCGGCGATTCAAATGAAACGGTCATGCGATTGCAGAGCCAGGGGATCTCGGTTGATTCCACCGCGCACCGGCGGCAGCTTGTCGTAAAGAGCCGGTATCTGGCCGATGAGACAAAACTGTTCAAGGTCGACCAGGGGACGGTCGATCCCATCGATTCGCAATGCGAACAGATGGTCGCCGGGAAGATTCTCTCGGCGGCGCAGGGGGCTTCGGCCGTTATTTTCGCGGATTTTGGGTATGGGCTGATTACCGAATCGCTGCTGGAGCGAATCATGCCGCAGCTGCGAAAAACCGTGCCGATCATCACCGCGGACGTCAGCGGCCGGCAGAGCAGTTTGCTGAAATTCAAGTCGGTCGATCTGCTGTGCCCGACGGAGCGGGAAGTCCGCGAAACCCTGCACGATTTTTCCAGCGGATTGGGAAACGTCGTATGGCAGCTTCTGAGCGAAACCAAGGCGCGGCAGGCGATCATTACGCTGGGAAAACAAGGTTTGGTGACGTTTAGCCCGCCGCCGCAATCGGCCGGAGAGATGCTGGGACGGCTTTCCAGCGAATATCTGCCGGCGCTGTCGACGCGGGTTGTCGATCCGCTCGGCTGCGGGGATGCGCTATTGGCGGCGGCGAGCCTGACGCTTGCCTGCGGCGGCTCCCTCCATGCAGCGGCCTACCTCGGCTCACTGGCCGCGGCGATGGAAATCCGGCATATCGGGAATCACCCACTGACCGCCGACGCACTGGCCGATGCGGTTAACTATCGCGAATCGGCCGCCGCGCGGCTGGCTTCGTAAACGAAAAATGGATCTCACGCAGAGGCGGAAGGCGCAGAGAAGATGGACTGACCTCTCTGCGCCTTCGCGCCTCTGGTGCGTCAGTGAAACCGGTTTTGTCTTGTGAACTGAAAGGAGTTCACCATGGAATGACCCGTTAGCCGTGTAGCCGCCCGGGCGTGACGACGGAGCAATCGGTCGCGCGAAGCCCCGGAAGGCGAAGGCGCGAGCCGTAGCGTTAAGCGAACCCAAACCAGCCTCGTTACGCCAATGGGAGTGGCCAACCCGTCAGAGAGGGCCAAGCCGGCGCGGACGATGAAGCAGCGGGTGCGAGCAATCGTCCGGCTCCTCGGGGTCGATGGGGACGGCGCGTGCCGACAGACAAGATCGGGAACTGAGAGACCCCACGCATCGTTGTGCGGCTCGTTGGAAAGACATAACCAAGGGACGGGAAGCGTGGGGAGTCGGATGGGCTCATAGTAGCTGAGAAGCGGGGTAATGCCCGTGAGCGGAGGCGAAGCCTGCCGCGAGCCAAGGAGCCCTGACGGTATCGAGCGGAAGTAAGAAGAAGAGAGGCCCGCTTGCAGGGACAACCTGACAGTACGGATGATCCGACAGACTTGCCGGAGCACCTGAGGGTGAACTCCAGGGGTCTGCCGGGGAAAGTCTTTCTTCTGAGACAGAAGCTATACCTCAAAGCCAAGCGGGAACCGGGGTTTCGGTTTTACACCTTGTACGACCGGATCTGCCGGCGCGATGTTCTGGAAGCGGCGTGGGACCGGGTGTCCGCCAACGGCGGGGCGCCCGGCTTGGACGGGGTGAGCATCGAGAAGGTGCAAAACTCCGAGCACGGCGTCAGTGGATTCCTGAGCGAGATCGAAGAATCGCTCAAGACCCGCACCTACCGCCCGCAGCCGGTGAAGCGCGTGTACATTCCCAAAGCCAACGGCAAGCGGCGTCCATTGGGCATCCCCACGATCCGAGATCGCGTGGTGCAGATGGCGGTGCTGCTGCTCATCGAGCCGATCTTCGAGGCGGATTTCCTGGACTGTTCGTATGGATTCCGTCCCGGTCGCTCGGCTCACGATGCGCTGGAGGCGATCAAGCAAAACCTCCAGCAGGGCCGAAGGGAAGTGTATGACGCGGATTTGCAGTCGTACTTCGACACGATTCCCCATGAGAAACTGATGGCGTGTGTCCAGAAGCGGATCACGGACGGAAGCGTGCTGAAGCTGATCCGGATGTGGCTGAAGGCGGTGATCGTCGAAGAAGGCGAGAAGCCCGGCGATCCACCGAAAGTCACCCGGAGCAAACAGGGAACGCCGCAGGGCGGAGTGATCTCGCCGCTGCTGGCCAACCTATATCTGCACTGGTTTGATAAATTGTTCCACCGATCCGATGGCCCGCATCGCTGGGCGAACGCCCGGCTGATCCGGTACGCCGACGACTTTGTCATCATGGCAAGGTATATAGGCCCTCAGATCAAGCAGTTCGTGGAACGCACGCTGCAAGGCCGGTTTGATCTGACGATCAACACCGACAAGACCCGCACGGTGAAGTTGAAAGAGCCGGGCGAAAGTCTGAACTTTCTCGGGTACAGGTTCCGGTACGACCGGAGCCTGCAAGGCGGGCCGGGGCGTTATCTGAACCTCTGTCCTTCGAGCAAGTCGATGCAGCGTGAGCGGGACAAATTGCGGGAGATGACCGGACCCGAAGCAGGCTTTGTGCCCATCCCGGCGTTGATCGTACAGATCAACGAGCACCTGAGAGGATGGGCCAACTACTTCGGCAAAGGCTATCCGCGCAAGGCGTTCCGTCAGATCAACCGATTTGTGCAGGAGCGACTGGAACGACACCTTAAACGTCGCAGCCAGCGTCCGTTCCGTGTGCGCGGAGCGAGGAGCTGGTACGAACAGTTGCAGCGTCTGGGCCTCATCAGCCTGCGACCTGTTCCGACCGTGAATGCTTGAGAAGAACAATACCGTGAGAGCCGGATGCGGGAAACCCGCTCGTCCGGTTCGAAGAGGGAGAGCTGAGCGGCAATCGGGTCGTTCAGTTCTCTACTCTACCGTGAGATATTCTTCGGATTACAGCCGATTCTTCTGCCCTGGCGGCACGAGTTCACCGAACTGCTGTTCGTATCGCTTGATGAGCTGCATGAGCGACTGGGAGAGCCGCTTGGCGTTCATGTAGGACATGACGACCCGGTCGGTGATCTTCAGAAGAAGCTGCTGCTGGCCGGTTTGCGGATTGGGGTTGGGCATGTTGAAGCCCAGGTCAATGATGACCTCGTCATTGGTGGCGTGAATCCGATAAGAATTGCTGTAAATCTGCCTCAATTCCCGTTCATCCAGAAGAACCTGGACGTTGGGGGATGAGGGTGATGATTCCATTGATGATTCCTCGGCCATAGTTTCTCCTGTTTAGGTGAAGGGGGGACATTGTGATGATTTCGGGGGAAATGTCCACAGGAGCAGATTCGCGCGTGGGTGGAACGGATTAAGTTGATTTTAGAAGAATCGAAGTGAATAGCGTTGCTGGGAAGGCTCGCGACGGCGGGGATTATTTGTCACGGCTGGTTCCCCTCTCCGGCCCCTTTCGCGGCGGCTCCAAAAGCTCTGAATGCGAAGTTCTCAGCCACGCCAGGACTCGATTTCGCAGGTTTATGGCCAAGGCGCGAAGCTCAGTGATTTCAGAATCGCTGGCGATGCCAGTGGCCTCGTAAACCACACCGCCACGTTTGGCGCGAAATACCTGTAATGGATCGGCAATCTTCCCATCGTCACCGATGGTAAGACGCAGGGATTCAATGGTGCGCAGGTCGGGCGCCGCCGCCCTTGGCAACCTCAAATCCCGCCGCCTTGAGGGCAAGTGACGCGCATTGGAGCGCGGCGTTGTACGCGATGGTAAATCGCCAATCGCCGTCCAGGTTGGGATCAGCGCTGGTGGCGAGGTCCCGCTCGACGACGGCCAGCAGCGAGCCGATTTCCTTGCGACTCGTCGCGTGAGGCCGGATCCAGCCGTTGGCCTGCCATTGCTGAAAGCTCATGCTCGTCTCCGATGACGAATAGCTTTGGCTCGCTCATTACGGCGCTGAGGAAATGATGTCCCTCGCGCAGTTTCGCCTTGAACTCGGCGGGCCGGTAGATGGTCGGGTTCAGTTCCCGATTCAGGCGGCGCTGCGCATCCGCCAGGACGCCGGCAATTTGAGCCACCGAAACTTCGCCGATTATCATGAGATCGAGATCGCTGTTCAAATTTTCTTCGCCCCTGGCGAATGAGCCGAATACAAACGCGAGCTTGATGCGCTGTTTGAGCGGGGCCAGGGACGCCTTTAAAATGTCCACCAAGCCGACCGTTTTGATGACGAGGGAGCGCAGTTCGTCATGCACCGGCGAGGCGGGATTTACGCCGTACATGAGTTGATGGCCGATCCGATTGGATTTCAGGACCCCGTATCGTTCGAGCAGTTTCAGCTCCTTCTGGACGGGGCCGAGGGTCGCGCCGGAGAGGCGGGCGATCTGGCGGACATAGAACTGCTCATCGGGGTGGGTGAGCAGGAGCGCAAGTACCGCCCCCCGGGTTTTGCCGAGAAGGAAAGTACCGAGGGTGTGGGGGTGGTTAGTATCCATTTCTAATACAATCGTACCATTTTTAGATACGGTTTAGAAGAGAGTCATTTTGGGAGTGGGTGAATATGAGGCGCGGTAGCGAGTTTTCAATTCCCCACGGCGGCGGGGTTCGACTGGGCTCACCGAAGTCCGTGGGCTTTTTGGGATCAGACTGACCATTTGTGATGCTTGCGCGGCAAAGAGGACGCGTGTGACCCTCACATCCTGCGGCGCATATCCCACAATATCACACTTTATCTCACTTTTTGAGAATCGTTTCAGGGCGGACGAGGGGTGTGGAGGGAGCGGAGGTTTGGGTGTTGGGGTAAATGTCCGAAAATGTCCGAATTTGTCCGGGATTTTGCGCGGTTTTTTCTTCTCCCAGGGCCGTCGCGAATTCTCGATCCTCCACGGCGGGTCCGTTGGCGATCAACGAGGAGACTGGCCCTAGCCCATTACCGACATGTCCTGAAAAAATTCGGTGCATCTATATACAGGTCCAAAGGGTGTACGTTTTGTACCTATTTTTGGAAAAAGTGGCGATTTTTGGGGTGAAATTGTTGAAGTTCGCAAAAAGTGGATAGGGGGCGCTGCGCGAGAGAGTAGAGCAGTGGAAAGTAGAGCAGTAGAGAAGACCCCCGCGCTGCGCGAGTGAGTGGAGCAGTAGAGAGTAGAGCAGTAGAGGAGGCCCTCACCCCAACCCTCTCCCGGAGTACCGGGCGAGGGGGTAAGAGGGGGTAAGAGGGGGTAAGAGGGGGTAAGAGGGGGTAAGAGGAAATGAGAGGGCAGATGCAATCGCGCTGGGATAAGCGGCGAACGCTTAATACTGCGGGCCGCCTGCGTTCACATCTTTATTCCAGAGGAGAATTCCGCCGGCCATGCTTTTTACGTCTTTGAAGCCCTGCTGGCGGAGGATCTGCGTGAACTGCATCGAGCGCCCGCCGCTTTTGCAGTGGACTACGATTTTTTCCTGCTCGTGGCCTTTCAGCTCGCCGATGCGCTGGGCAAGCTGCTGAAGGGGGATCAGCTTGGCCTGCGGAATCGCGGTGATGGCCTGCTCGCTGGGGAGGCGGCAATCGATGAAGATGAAATCCTTGCTGGTGTCGAGCAGGGATTTCACTTCGCGCGGGGTGATTTCCCAATCGGGTTTGAAGGGATAGTTTGGGGGCAGGCCGCGGGGGTCGAGGGATGGATCGGGCTTTGGCTGGCCGTTGCCGCCGGACTTGGCGTGATGAACTTCCGCCTCGGTTTCGGCGAGGCTTTTGGGGTCGAGCGCGGGGACGCCGCAGAATTGCTCGTAGTCGATCGGCTTGGTGATCGTGGGGTGGTCGCCGCAAACGGGACAGGTTGGGGTCGCGCCGCAGCTTGAAGGTTTTAAATTCCAGGTCCATGGAGCTGAAGGTGGTGAGGCGGCCGATGGCCGGCCGTCCGACGCCGAGAATCAGCTTGATGACCTCATTGGCCTGGAGGGTTCCGATGATGCCCGGCAGAACGCCCACGACGCCGCCCTCGGCGCAGCTTGGCACGGAGCCGGGGTCAGGCGGCTCAGGATACATGCAGCGGTAGCACGGGCCATGCTCGCCGGGTCGATCCGGGTTGGGCAGATGGGGCGCGAAGACGGTGATCATTCCTTCGAAGCGGAAGATCGAGCCGTAGACGTTGGGCTTCTTGAGGATTACGCAGGCGTCGTTCACGCAGTAGCGGGTGGGGAAATTGTCGGTGCCGTCGATGATGACGTCGTAATCTTTCACCAGCTCCAAAACATTGGAGCTGTCGACGATGGTTTTGTGTTCGATGATTTTCGCGTCGGGGTTCAGGTCCTTGAGCCGCTTGGCGGCTGCCTTCACCTTGTCTTCGCCGATGTTGGAGACGCCAAAGAGAATCTGCCGCTGGAGATTGCTTGGGCTGACGACATCGATATCGGCCAGGCCGATGGTGCCGACGCCGGCGGCGGCCAGGTAGAGGCTGATGGGGCATCCCAACCCTCCCGCTCCGATGCATAGCACCTTTGAATTCAGGAGCTTAAGCTGCCCCTCCATGCCGATTTCGGGAAGAATCAGGTGGCGCTTGTAACGGTTCACCTGCTCGTTATTTAATTGCGTAACTGGCATAGTGAAACCCTAGTTAGCCGGGGGCGGGGAATCAAGGGGTGGAAGTTGCGAGTTGCGAGTGAAAACCCCGTTTTTAGTCGCAACTCGCAACTCGTAACTCGCAACTCGTCTCCCTTGACACTTCCCCCTTCCGAACGTAACAGTATCACATGGAACAGCCCAAAATAATTCACGACGCGATCACCTTTGACGACGTTCTGCTGATCCCTGCCAAAAGCGCGTTTGTTCCTGCCGATGCTGATACCCGCACACGCCTCACGCGCAAGATCGAATTGAACATCCCGCTGATCTCCGCGCCCATGGACACGGTCACCGAGGCCGCGCTGGCGATCGCGCTGGCCCAGGAGGGGGGGATTGGAATCATTCACAAGAATATGTCGGTCGAGAATCAGGCACGCGAAGTGGAAAAGGTGAAGCGCAGCGAGAACGGGGTGATTGTCGATCCGATCACGCTTCCGCCGACGGCTACGATCGCCACGGCGCGGAAGATCATGCGGGAATATAACGTGAGCGGGATTCCGATCGTTGAAGGGGGGCCGGAGCCGGTGGAGCTGGCGCACCGGCACCGGGCCGGCAATGGGAGCTCCAAGCCGCCGAAGCTTGTGGGCATCATGACCCGGCGCGATCTGAAATTTCAGGAAGACGATTCGCGAAAGATCGGCGATGTGATGACCCGCGAAAAGCTGGTCACCTCCCCCGAGCACACCACGCTCGATGAGGCGGAGCGGATTTTGTACAAGGCCAAGGTCGAGAAGCTGCTGCTGGTGGACAAGGAAAACCGCCTGACGGGTTTGATCACGATGCGCGACATCGACAAGATGCACCAGTTCCCCAGCGCCTGCAAAGACCGAAGGGGGAGATTGCGGGTGGGGGCGGCCACCGGGGTTCACGATTTTGCCCGGGTTGAAGCGCTGATCGCGGCTGATGCGGATGTGATTGTTGTGGACACCGCCCACGGGCACAGTCAGAACGTGATCGACACGGTGAAGGAGATTAAAAAGCGCTGGCCGATCGAAGTGATCGCCGGCAATGTCGCGACCGCGGCCGCTGCCAGGGACTTGATCGACGCCGGCGCCGATGGGGTGAAAGTGGGCATCGGGCCGGGGGCGATCTGCACCACCCGGATCATCAGCGGCGTGGGCGTTCCGCAGATTACGGCTGTGATGAATGTCGCCAGCATTGCCGACGTGGCGGGGGTACCGGTGATCGCGGATGGAGGCATTCGTCATAGCGGCGACATCACCAAGGCGATTGCCGCGGGGGCAAGCAGCGTCATGATGGGCAGCCTCTTCGCGGGGCTGGAAGAGTCGCCCGGCGAGATGGTGATCCACCAGGGCCGTCGCTACAAAACCTACCGCGGCATGGGGAGCATGGGGGCGATGATCGGCGGATCGAAAGACCGCTACGGCCAGGCGGGCGTTAAGGAATCGAGCAAGCTCGTTCCTGAAGGGGTCGAGGGGCGGGTCCCATATCGCGGGTCGCTGGGCGATTTTGTCTACCAGATGGTGGGGGGGCTGCGGGCAGGGATGGGGTATTGCGGGACGAAAGATATCGAGGCGCTTCGCCGGGATGCGCGGTTCTGCCGGGTGTCGGCGGCGAGCATGGCGGAGAGCCATCCGCACGACATCACGATTACTAAAGAATCCCCGAATTACACTATCGAGTATGCGGTTGAAGGTCGGTAGAATAGTTATGCCGATATAGTTGTACGAGGTGTCCTATGTGGAACCGGAGCCGATTGACGTTGTGCCTGACGATCGGATGTGTGGCGGCTTTGGGGTGGCTGGCCGTCGGATGTACGGACAGCGCCTCGACGGATTCGGGCGATCCCACCACGCGGGCGCTTTCGGACCCGATGGGATATATGCCGAATCAAAACGACCAGGATATTTCCGGTGGAAGCCTGACGAATTTCGACAGCGATGCTTTCAAGAAGGATATGGATCATGTCCTTAATCCCTGAGCGATTGGCGATTTTTGCGTTTGCGGCGGCGCTGGCTGGTGGGTGCAGCTCGAGCAGCTCATTCAACAGCTCGATGAGCACCGTCACCAGCAACGTGACAGCGGCTGTCCGGCCGGTGGTGCATCTTCAAGAGAAGATTCCACCGACGGAGCAGTTTAACGACGCGCCGATTCAGACGGACGGGGCGATGGCGATGCGGGCGTGGGACCCGACGCCGGCATATTACGTGAATGACGCGGTCTGGTCGTGGCCGGACTACACGCCGCTTCAGCCGGCAGTGCTGCCGTATGATTTGAATATGCTCACCGAGCCGTTTTTGTTCCTGGGGAATTTGCTTTACATCGCGCCGGGAGTATTTCTGGAAATTCCCTGGCAGCTTCAGGTGTACAAGTCTCTTTCGCCGCCGCCGTCGTATACGTGCATGCCGCCGCTACCCGCGGGGCCTGAGCCAATTCCACATTGAACCGCATGGGAGCGAGTCGCGCTAGCGTTTGTGAGTCGGCATCGCGGAAGCTAACGGCTGCGCTGCCGGGGCTGCCCAGGCAGTTGGCGCTAATCGGGCTGGATGGGTTTGTCGATGAGATCATCGCCGTGGTGGATAAGCGGATCGACCGCAGCCGCTATGAGCCGATGAAGACGATCAGCGTCTTTGGGGAAAAGATCCTGCGCGCGGCGGGGCAATCGAGCAATTACGAGCTTTACGTCAAGCAGACAAAATTGGGCGGCAATGGGCCGATCATGGCCAATGCGCTGGGGGCGGCGGGGCTGGGCGTCACTTACATCGGCAGTTTGGGCTATCCCGCGCTGCATCCGGTGTTCACGGAGCTGGCGAAGAATTCCAAGGCGATCAGCATCGCCGAGCCGGGGCATACGGATGCGCTGGAGTTTGAAGATGGGAAGCTGATGCTCGGCAAGCACCAGAGCCTGGGGGATGTGAACTGGGAGAATCTCGTAGAGCGCGTGGGGAAAGAGCAGTTGGTTACGCTGGTGAGCGAGTCGACGCTGATCGGGATGGTGAACTGGACGATGCTGCCGTTCATGTCGGAGATATTGGGGAAATTGCGGAGCGAGATTCTGCCGAAGTGTGCCAAGGGGCAGCGGACGCTGTTTATCGACCTGGCCGATCCGGAGAAGCGGACGCGGGGGGATATCGCGGCGGCGCTGGAGATTTTGTCGGGGTTTCAGCCGGTGTGCAACGTGATCCTGGGATTGAATCTGAAGGAATCGACGGGGATCGCGGAGGTGCTGGGGATTGCGGTGCCGAAGGACCCGGAGAGCGCGATCGAGCAGACGGCGGCGGGGATACGCGCGAAGCTGAAGCTTTCGTGCGTGGTGATTCATCCGCGCAAGGGAGCGGCGGCGGCGACGGAAAAAGAGTCGGCGAGTTTTGCGGGGCCGTTTGTGCAGCAGCCGAAGATTTCGACTGGCGCGGGGGATCATTTTAATGCGGGGTTTTGTCTGGGGAGAATCATCGGGCTGGGGCTTGAGGAGAGCTTGTGCAGCGGGGTGGCGACCAGTGGATATTATGTGCGGACGGCGGAGAGCCCGACGGGGTTGCAGTTGGCGGAGTTCATTGGGGAGTTGCCTGGGCCGCAGGAATGAAGAATTGAACCGCGGATTTCGCGGATGGGCACGGATAAGAAGTTTCCTTTTTTATCCGTGAAATCCGTGTAATCCGTGGTTAAATCTCGGAGGACGCAGCCAGGTCAGCGTTATCGCGGGAGCTGTTTGTCAGCAGGCTCGGTGCCGAAGGGGACATCTTTCAGGCTTTCGGTTCCGAACCAGAGGACGTTGCCGTCGGGGTCGGCGATTTTCATGTCCAGGGCCCAGTACTCGTTTGTTGGACGCTTTAAGATCTTGATTTGGCCGCTGGTGCGGATTTTGTCCCAGATCCAGACGAGGATAGAGCCGCCGATCCAGACGCAGCCGGTGCCGGGGCTTTCGCCGCGCTGGAGCATGATGTGCTGGCCGTTGCGGGAGACGGAGGCGATGTGGGCGGTTTCGTTTTTGCCGCCCCAATCCAATTTGAAGCCGAGGATTTCGCAGTAGAATCGGATGGAGGTGGGGACGTCCGAAACTGGAAGAACGGGGATGGTGTTTTCGACTTGGGATTCCTGGGTTTCAAAGGGGCGCATGGAGGGGATTATAGCTTGGGGGAGGTTCGCTTTCAGTTAGACGCGGCGGGGCTTAAGCTTCAACCGTGGTTATCTATCTCAACGGCTCGATCAACGCGGGAAAATCGACGGTCGGGAAACTGCTGATGGAGATGATGCCGCGCTCTGTGCTGATTGAGATCGATGATCTGCCCGCGCCATCCGGGATGTCGCTGGAGGAATCGGTCAAACCGCTGCTGAGCGATGCGGCGATGCTGTCGGCCCAGTGGCATCGGCGCGGGTTTTGTCCGATCGTGGTTTGGCCGATTTCGGAGCAGGACCACGCGGAATTCGTCGGCAGGCTTTCGGCCGTGGGGGCGGTGGTGCACAGCTTTACGCTGGCTCCGAAGCTGGAAATTGCCCTTTCAAATCGCGGAACTCGCGAGCTGACGGAGTGGGAGCGGTCGAGGATTCGATTTCATTATGCGCAGGGGATTCACTGTCCGTCGTTTGGGACGATTCTGGATAACTCGAATGAGCCCGCTCGGCGCACCGCGGAGAAGATTGTTCAGCGGCTGCATGAATTGGGCGCGGGTTTTGATTGAGCGGCAAGAAACCTTTCGGGTTTCAACGCTGCGAATTTTAGAGGGTTGAATTAAGGTAAACGGATGACCACCGAATCCTTGCCGCACGAATCCTCACCGGGTCCGGTTGAGCGGGAGCGAACGACCTGCTGCATTGCCGGCGGCGGCCCTGCCGGCGTGATGCTGGGGTTTTTGCTGGCGCGGAAAGGCGTGGACGTTCTGGTGCTGGAGAAGCACAAGGATTTTTTCCGCGATTTTCGCGGGGATACGATTCATCCTTCGACGCTGGAGCTGATGCGGGAGCTGGGGATTTTGGAGGAGTTGTTGAAGCAGCCGCACCAGGAGATGCGGGAGTTCACGGCGAGGTTCGGGGACCGGGTGGTGCATATCGCGGACGTGACGCATCTGCCGACGCATTGCCGGTTCGTTGCGTTTATGCCGCAGTGGGATTTTTTGAATTTTATAGCGGGGCACGCAAAAAAACTGCCAGGGTTTCGGCTGCGAATGGAAGCGGAGGTGACGGATTTGCTCAGGGAGGGGGAGAAGATCGTGGGGGTGGCGGCGAAGACGCCGGGGGCAAGGCTCGAGGTGACGGCGGATTTAGTGGTGGGGGCGGATGGGAGGTCGTCGACGGTGCGGAAATGCGCGGGGCTTGAGGTGATCGATTCGGGGTCGCCGATTGACGTGCTCTGGTTCCGCCTGCCGCGGCGGCCGGAGGATGCAGCGGCGGCGTTCGGGTATGTCGAGCGGCAGCAGTTCATGGTGCTGATCAACCGGGGCGACTACTGGCAGTGCGCGTACATCATCCATAAGGATGCCTTTGAGGAAATCCAGAAGCGCGGGCTGGAGGCGTTCCAATCGGACATCGCGCGGTGCGCGCGGTTTCTGTCGGATCGGACCGGGGAGCTGAAATCGTGGGAGGATATCAAACTGCTGAGCGTGAAGGTCGACCATCTGCGGAAGTGGTATCGCGAGGGGCTTCTGTGCATCGGAGACAGCGCCCATGCGATGTCGCCGGTGGGCGGGGTGGGGATCAACCTCGCGATCCAGGACGCAGTGGCGACGGCCAACCTGCTGACGGAGAAACTGCGCACGCGGACGGCGAAGGAGGGGGATTTGAAGGCAGTACAGGCAAGGCGGGAGCGGCCGGCGCGGCTGACACAGCGAATGCAGATTTTTATGCATGAGCACCTGCTGAAGCGGATATTTGAATCGCCGGAGGCGATCGATCCGCCGATGCTTATGAATATTACGGAAAAGTTTCCAATGGTGCGCCGGCTGATGGGACGGATGGTCCGGATGGGATTTCGGCCCGAGCATCTGGAGGAGGCCCGCACTGCGCGGGATTAAAGGGGTGAGAAATTCAGCGCCGCCGATTGAGATTGTCGTTTCGCGCGGCCTATCGTTGGAGGCGCACGTAATTGAAAGGAACGATCATGAATCGCGTTGCACTTTTCGTTCAACTGGAGGCCAAGCCCGGCAAAGAGGCGGACGTTGAGGCGTTTTTGAAGCAGGGAGCGGCCCTCGTGCGGGAGGAACCCAAGACGGTGGCGTGGTTTGCCGTGCGGATGGCGCCGAATTTGTTCGGGATTTTTGACGCGTTTGCGGATGAGAGCGGCAGGCAGGCGCATCTGACGGGGAAAGTCGCCGCCGCGCTGATGCAAAAAGCGCCGGATCTTTTTGCCAAGCCGCCGGAGATCAGGAAGATCGACGTTCTGGCGGAAAAGCTGCCCGGCTGATCAGCGGAGGCCGGCGGGCTCGCTGAGAAGGCAAAAAAAACGGGCGGCACATCCTGTGCCGCCCGGCGCTGGACTTCAAAAACGGTTGGTTCCTTGCTTAAGCGGGGATGCCGTCGATTGTCGGGGGCATCTTGGTGACGTGTACCTTGAAGTGCGAACGCGTGCCGGCGCTGAGCGATGTGTGGCGCACATGGCTGGTGCGGGCGGTGGTCTTGAGGTGCCCGCGGTGATGCGCGGTCAGCTTGCTGCTGTGCTTGCTGCTGAATTCGCTGCTGAACTTGACTGGAGTCTTTTTGCCGTGGGTGAGCTTGGTGGTGTGGTGACGGGTGGTAGTGGTCTTCGCGTGATGGCGGCTGGAAGCGGCCAGGAGCGAGACGTTATGGTGCGCGCGGGAACTCATCACGACCTTGTGGTGATGGCGGACGGTTGCAAAAGCGGGAATTGCCGGGACGGCGAGGGCGGCGGCGACGGCCCATTTCATGAGGGAAGACTTCAGCATGGGGGTTCTCCTTAACGAAGGCACGTGGCCTTTCGGGAATTTGTCACGGTCCCGCGCGGACATCGTGCGGGTAAGGGACTTATCGGACGGAGGGGGAGAAAAAGGTTAATTATTGGGGGAAATGCGAATCGGGGAAACTCGAATCCCGGCGCGCCGGGACAAATTCGAAATTCGAAATTCGAAGGACGAAAAGGTTTGCTATTTCCTGGCGTCGGGCGATTGTCCGGATTTTTGGCGATAGATGTGGCGGGCGGCATCGATGAGGGTCCTGGAGGCGTAAAAGGGGGTTTGAAGCGTGAGGCGGTTCAGGGAAGATTCGAAGTCGATCAGGTTTTCAAGTCCGGCTTCGATCAGTACGCCCAGCGTTCCGATTACGCTGATGCCCATTGCGCGAGCTGCCTGGGCGCCGGCGCGCTCGTCAATGAGCAATAGATCGGCCCTTCGCTGCCGCGCCAGAGAAATCGCGGATGCTTCGCCGGCGTCGAGGTCATTGAACGCCTCGACGGCTGCGGTTGATTCGATTCTGAGCCAGGGAGGACTTGAATCCAGCCAGGCATGGATTGGGGCGGGGGTTTTGGGGTGGCGAAGCTCCTGGATGATGTGCGGCGTCGTGAGCACTTCTCCGTACAGTGGGGGAAGACATTCGATGCACTGGATGAGGACGAGGTACTGAAGGGGGGAGTTGTCGGAGACAACGATCATTTCGGCTGGGATTTTTGCCGGGCCGAGCGCGAAGCGGACACCTGGGCGGCGAGTTCGTCGGCGGTGATGTCATCGACACCGCCATGATTTTTCAGGATCGCGTCGACTTCAAAGCTTGAAAGGCCGAAAAACTGCTGCAACTGAGCGTGGGAGAGCTTTCGGTCGCGATATAGCTGAACCGCCAGGGCCTCGCGCCATAGGCATTAAGATCGCCTTTTACGCTTTGGCGAATCACCGCTTCGAGGTCGCTGGGAAGTTCGACGGTTAGCGTCATAGGCATGATGTTAGCAAGGTTGCGCAGGAATTCGAGTTTCTACTGATCTTCCACAATCGTCTCGCGGACGACTTCCTCAATCGACGTAATCCCATCATAGATCGCCAGCAGCCCGGCGCTGCGGAGGGTCCTCATGCCGCGTTTTTTGGCTTCCATTCTCAGCACCTGCGTGCTGGCGTGCTGGATGATGAGGTCGCGCATGTCGTCGTCGAGGAGCATGATTTCGTAGAGTCCGAAGCGGCCCTTGTAGCCGGTGTTGTTGCAGTTGTTGCAGCCTTTGCCGTAGTAGAATCTTTTGCCGACGACGTCGTCGGCGCGAAGCTCGAGTTCCATGAGCTGTTCGAGGGTCGGCTGGTATTCGGTTTTGCAGTTGAGGCAGATTTTTCTGACCAGGCGCTGGGCGACGATGCCTTCGATGGTGGCGGTGACGAGGAACGGCTCAAGGCCAAGGTCGAGGAGTCGGGCGATGGCGCTGGGGGCGTCGTTGGTGTGGAGGGTGCTGAAAACCAGGTGGCCGGTGAGGGAGGCCTGCACGGCGATCTCGGCGGTTTCCTTATCGCGGATTTCGCCGACGAGGATGATGTCGGGGTCCTGGCGCAACATGGCGCGGAGGATGCGTCCGAAGGTGAGTTCGATGTCGGGCTTGATCTGGCACTGGATGACGCCGTCGATGTCGTATTCGACGGGGTCTTCGGCGGTGATGAGCTTGCTGCTGGGGTCGTTGAGCTCGCGAAGTGCGGAATAGAGCGTGGTCGTTTTACCGGAGCCGGTCGGGCCGGTGACGATGACGATTCCGTTGGGCTTGTGAATGAGCTGGCGGGTGACGGTGAGGTCTTCGTCGCGCATGCCAAGCTTGTCGAGGTCGAGGCTGACGTTGGCGCGGTCGAGCACGCGCATGACGACGCTTTCGCCGAACATGGTGGGCAGGACGCTGACGCGGAGGTCGATGGGCTGGTTGTTGACGTTAAGCTCGATGCGGCCGTCCTGCGGCATGCGGCGTTCGGCGATGTCGAGGTTGGACATGACCTTGATTCGGCTGCTGATCGCGGGGGCGATGTGAGCCGGGGGCGGCATCATTTCATACAGCACGCCGTCGATGCGGTAGCGCATCTTGAATTCGCCTTCGAAAGGCTCGAAGTGAATGTCGGAAGCCTTGTCTTTGATCGCCTGGAGCAGAACCAGGTTGATGAGCTTGCGGACGGGGTTGGAATTGGCGGCTTCTTCAAGGCTGTCGATGTCGATCGATTCGCCGCGGTTTTTGAGGTCTTTGAGGGCGTCGTCGTCCTGGAGCTCGCCGAGGATTTCGCCGATCCCTTCCGCGGCGGCCTGGTAAAACTTGGCAATGAGCCGGTCGAGGACTTCGGGGTCGGAGGCGATTTTGGCGGTGACCTGGTAGCCCATCAGGGAGCGGAGGTCGTCGAGGGCGCGGAAATTTTCGTGGGAGGCCATGGCGACGGAGAGGGACTTGGTCGCCGGATCGAAGGAAATGGGGAGGACCTTGCTGGTGGTGGCAAGCTGTGCCGGAACCGCGGTGATGGCGGCGGGGTCGATGTTGATGCCTTCAAGGTTGATGACTTCAAATCCCTGCTGAGCGGCGAGAGCGATGGTGAGGTCGCCTTCCTTGATGGCGGCCATGTCGATAAGGATTCTGCCGAGCTGGACGCCGGGCTTGGTCTTCTGGAAGTTGAGGGCTTCGGTGTATTGCTCGCGCGTGACCTTGCCCATTTTCTGGAGGATGCGGCCGAGGGGGCGGCCTTTTAGCTCGGAAATGGGTGGCATTCCGGGGGCTGGTTGGGCGCCGCCGGGAGTTGGGCCGGGAGGATTCGCGCCGGGAGGATTTCCGCCCGGCGGTGGGTTGCCACCTGCGGGGGGCGTAATGGGGGGGGCGATGGGGGGTTTGCCGTTGCCGCTGGCGTGAGGCTTGGGCGGCTGCGCGGAGCCGGGGGGCGGGATGCGCGTGACGGGGACGGCGGTGATGGGTATCGGTCGTCCGCTGCCGGCGGGACGGGGGAAACCGGAGGGGTTCGAGGGTTTGGGTAGGGGGTCTGACATTTGTCGCTTCCTTATTCTACATACTGCGAAAGCTTGCGGACGGAGGTTTTTGGAAATTCATCAGCTATTTTTTTTGGCCATGGCCTGCATGCGTAGCCGGTTGGCTTCGATCTGGGCTTTTCGCTCGGCGTCGGAGGATTGTGCGGAACCGCCCCCGCCACCGGCCGCGGGCTTGGGGCGTGCGGGAGCGCCGCTGGCGTCGCCACCGTCGTCGGGGGATTCGTCCCCTTCCTCATCGATAACCAGGCCGCGTTGCTTGAGGCGGTCCATCATCAGGCCCGGGACTTTGCTCTTGTCGACGGCCTCTTCCATGGTGATTTTCCCGGCCTGGAAGAGGGTGATGAGGGTGTCGTCGAGCAGCTGCATGCCGAAGCGTTTGCCGGTCTGGATTTCGGAGTCGATGCGGAAGACCTTGTTTTCGCGGATGAGGTTTTGAATGCCGGGCGTGACGTACATGAATTCGTAGGCGGCGACCATGCCGTCGGTGTCGACGCGTGGACAAAGCGCCTGGGAGAGCACGGCGATGAGATTGTTGGCGAGCTGCACGCGGACCTGTTCCTGCTGATCGGTGGGGAAGGCGTCGATGATGCGGTTGATGGTGCTGGCGGCGCCGCTGGTGTGGAGGGTTCCGAAGACCAGGTGGCCGGTTTCGGCGGCGGTGATGGCGGAGCCGATGGTGGCCAGGTCGCGCATTTCACCGACGAGCATGACGTCGGGATCTTGACGGAGGGCGCGGCGGAGGGCTTCGGAGAAGCTGGGAACGTCGACGCCGATCTCGCGCTGCACCACGATGGATTTTTTGTGTTGGTGGTAATACTCGATGGGGTCTTCCATCGTGATGATGTGGCGATCGAAGTTCTCGTTGATGTGATTGATCATGCACGCCAGCGTGGTGGTTTTCCCGGAGCCGGTGGGGCCGGTGACGAGGAAGATTCCGCGCGGACGGCGGCAGATCTGCTCGGCCATGTCGGGCAGGCCGATCTGCTCGAAGGTCATGAGCTTGTTGGGGATTCGGCGCATGACGAGGCTGGCGACGCCCTTCTGTTTAAAGACGGAGACGCGGAAGCGGGCTTCCGTTCCGAAGGCGAAACCGAAGTCGCCCGAGCCGGTTTCCTCGAATTCCTGCTGGATTCGCTCGGGCGTGACGCTTTTCATCAGCGCCATGGTGTCTTCGGGTTCGAGGACCTTGGTCTGGAGCTCGCGGAGGTGGCCGTGCAGGCGGAGCGTCGGGGGCTTGCCGACGGCCAGGTGAAGGTCGGAGGCGTTGCGGCGGACGCAGGTTTCCAGGAGACGGTCGATTTGGAGGGTTGATGCCATGGTGTTTTATGGGTTGGTTACATCTGTACGATGCCTTCCATCTGGGCGACTTTCACGATTTCCTCGGCGGTGGTGATGCCGGAGAGGACTTTGACTCGGCCGTCGGCGAGCAGGGACTTCATTCCGCCGGCGAGGGCGGCCTTGCGGATCTTGTTGGTAGGCGCGCGTTCGAAGGCGAGGGTGCGGATTTCGTTGTTCATGTGCATGAGCTCGAAGATCCCGACGCGCCCGCGGAAGCCGGTGCCGGTGCAGTAATCGCAGCCGCGCGGCTTGTAGATGATTTTGTCCTTGAGGTCGTCGGGTTTGATGCCGGCGAGCTTGAGCCACATCTGATCGGGTTCCTTGTCGGGCTGCTTGCACTTGGGACAGAGGGCGCGGATGAGCCGCTGGCCCATGACGGCCTGGATGGAGCTGGCGACGAGGAACGGCTTGACGCCCATGTCGATCAGGCGGGTGATGGCGCCGGGGGCGTCGTTGGTGTGGAGGGTGCTGAAGACCAGGTGACCGGTAAGGGCGGCCTGGACGGCGACTTCGGCGACTTCCTTGTCGCGAATTTCGCCGACCAGAATGATGTTGGGGGCCTGGCGCAGCATGGAGCGGAGAATCTTGGCGAAGCTCAGGCCGATGTTTTCGCGCACCTGGCACTGGTTGATGCCGACGAAGTTGTATTCGACCGGGTCTTCGGCGGTGATGATCTTGCGGTCGGGGCGATTCAGTTCGTTCAGCGCCGCGTAAAGCGTGGTGGTTTTGCCGGAGCCGGTGGGGCCGGTGACGAGGAAGATTCCGTTCGGTCGCTTGATGATTTGCTGGAAGATCTTGTAGTCTTCTTCCTCGAACCCCAGGCTCTGGATGCCGATGCGCACGCTGTCGGGGCGCAGAATACGAAGGACGACGGATTCACCGTGATAGGCGGGCAGCGTGCTGACGCGGAAGTCGACGTTGGACTTGTCGACGGTGAGCTTGATGCGGCCGTCCTGGGGGAGACGCTTTTCGGCGATGTCGATGCCGGCCATGATTTTCAACCGGCTGATGAGGGGGCCTTTCATGCGCAGGGGGATGCGGTCGCGCTCGACGCATTCGCCGTCGATGCGGTAGCGGACGCGCACGCGGTCCTTCATCGGCTCGATGTGAATATCGCTGGCGCGGTTGCGGACGGCTTCGCCGATCATCGCCTGCACCAGCTTGATGATCGGGGCCTGCGTGGGGTCGGACTTCGATCCTTCCTCGTTGACGTCTGTCGTCGAGGGATTTGTCGATCGAACGGTCGAGCGATTTGTCCAGCGAACGGTCCATCGACTTGTCGAGCGAATCGCGCAGACGGTCGATGGTGCGGTCCATCGTTTTGTCGATGGTGTTGGTGGCGCTGGTGTTAAAGAGTTCGTCGAGGATGGTTTTAATTCGCGAGCGTGGGGGCCAGAACCGTGCGGATATCCTTGTTGAGCCGGAAGCGCAGGACTTCGAGCATCTCGAAATCGAGGGGGTCGTGGATGGCGACCCGCAACCGCCCGCTCTCCATTCCCAGCGGGAGGATCAGATATTTGCGCATCAGGTCGTCGGGGATCAGGTTGACGGCGTTGGGGGGTACCGAGCTCTTGTCGAGGTCGATGTATTCCATGTTGTGCTGCTGGGCGAGGGCTTTGTAAATATTGACGTCGTTGCAAAGCTTCAGGTCCATCAGCGCTTCGCCGATGCGGAGGTTCTTGGCCTTGGCGTGTTCCAGCGCCTTGGCGACCTCGCGGGTGGAAATGATTCCCCATTCAACGAGAATCTCGCCTAGTTTTTTCTGTTGCTTGGCCATTGGGGGCACATCCTTCGGATGGCTGGATCAGGGTTTCGGGGGCGGGTTCAATCCGGGGGTCTTTCGAGAAGTCGGTTTGCTAACCCATTTTCACAGCCGTCACTTATGATACACCAGATTATACGGCGGTGCGGTACAAAATCTCTATAATCGGCCTATCTTCTAAACTCCGACCGGCCCAAGAGCAAGATAATTTTTTGGCTGAAAAATCGCCCGTGTTTTCGGTCCGGGCCACGGGGATCGGTTATGGCGTAGGCTGAAGGGCGTCAGGCCGTAGGGACATCAGGGCGGGGGTGTTTTCCAGCATAAGCTGCATATGCGGGAAGGGGATCTCGATATGGGCGGCATCGAGGGCTTTTTTGGCTTTTTCAAGGTATTCGTAAAAGACCGCCCTTTCGACCGATTCGTCGTGAATCCAGAGCCAGAGGAGGAGGTTGACGCTGCTATCAGCACAGGCGCTGACCACGACGCTGGGCGGGGGGTCTTTGCAGATGCGGGGGTCGCCTTCGACGACGGCCAGGAGGGCGGTGCGGGCCTTGTCGATCGATTCCTTGTAGGCGATTCCGATCGGGATATCGACGCGGATGACCGGGTGGGTGCTGTGGTTGGCGACCCGGTTGGAAAGCATGTAGGTGTTTGGCAGCACGATGGTTTCGCCGTTGAGGTTCAGCATGCGGGTGGAGCGGAAACTGACGCGCAGGACCTTGCCGAACATGTCGTCGATGATGATCCAGTCACCGACCTTGAAGGGCCGGTCCCAAAAGATGACGACGCCGGCGATGAAGTTGGCGAGCGTTTCCTGGGCGGCGAAGCCGATGGCCAGGCCGATGATCGAAACACCGGTGAGCAGGGCGGCGATCTGGACGCCGATCTGATCGCAGGCGATGACCAGGGCGAAGCCCATGATCGACCAGCGGAGTAGGGCGCCGAGCATGTCGCGGATGCTGGAATCGACGTGGGCGCGGGCCATGGAGCCCAAGATAATGCGTCGGACAATGCGGTAGATGATCCAGAAGATTCCGAAGAGGATCAGGGCCGCCAGGAGCTTGGGGATGAAGGCGAGCGTCCCCATGACCATGGAGTTGACGGAAGATTGCCAGAACTGGAAATCGAGCAGATCGGGGAGGGTGACGACGCCGCCGCTGAAGACGTTGAGGATGTTCTTTTTCAGGGGGCTGACGGGGTTGGAGACGTCGAGCTGTACCCCGGCTTTATCAAGGGCGATGATGCGATAGTCGTAATCGGTGGTGTGAATGTTGCCGTCGCGATAGCTGCTGATGGTGGCGGGGAAGGTTTGGAGTGCCTGCCAATTGTTAGCATCGTGTTCGGAGCGCTCGATGCGGAATTTCTCGGTATCGGCCAGGTCGCAGGCCCAGTCGAGATCGACGCCGCCGGTGCGAAGTACTGCATTGAGCTGGGTATGCGCAGTTTTGGCAGACGGTTGGGTGGCGGTGGGCTGGGAGGCGGACTCTTCCGCGGAAGTTGCGGCGTTAAGGAAGACGGACTGGGCGCCAAGCGGGGCCGTGCAAAATACAATGAAGGCCGCCAATAAAAGCGGTATCTCTATAGCTCGATACGAGCGCCCAAACATCAAAAGCCTCCAAATGGCGATGGGGGTATTATCTAGAATGCGGCGGGTAGGACAAGCGGAAACTGGCGTCGGGCAATTGCCGATTGCCGATTGGCGAACTGGCAATGAGAAGCGGGGCACTTTATTCGGACTTCGATGAGCCTTTGGCGTTAACGCACGAGTTGCTTGTCACATCGTCCGCTAATCTGTATTAAACATGACATGTCCAGATTGAAGGCTCCCCAGCGACGCGAGCAATTGATCCAGGTGGCAACGAAGGTCTTTGCGGAACACGGTTTCGACGCGGCAACCACGGCGGCGATCGCCGACGCCGCGGGCGTCACCGAGCCGATCCTCTACCGCCATTTCTCCACCAAGCAGGAGATGTTCGTGGCCATCACCCGGGCGGTTAGCGTCCAGACACTTAAGCACTGGCGGCAACTGATTGAAAAGGCGCCGACCTCAACCGAGAAGATCCGCACCATCGCCCGCGGGTTTCCGCAGCACATTAAGTCCAATGAGAACGCCTATCACGTGATCCACGGCGCCCTGGCGACAACCCGGGACCGGAAGGTGCTTTCAGTCCTGAAGGAGCATTACAGCGAGATCGAGCGGTTTTTCCGCAAAATCATCGAGGATGGCCAGAAGGCCGGCGAATTCCGCAAGGACTCAGACTCGCGCGTGCCGGCGTGGCAGCTCATCAATACCGGGATTGGGTATGCGATGATTGCGCTGAACTTGAAGCAGTTCAATCATTTTTCGGTGGAGCACGCGATTGAGTTTATTTTGCGGGGGTTGAAGGGGTAGAGAAAAGAGGGTCGCGATTGGGGCGCGACGGCATGGTATACTGAGTGTCATGCCCATGACGAAAGATCAGATCATTAACGAAGCGATGGCCTTGGATCCAAAGGAGCGGGATGAGGTCGCGGAGACGCTTTGGCAGTTCGCTTCGGCAGTGGAACTCGGTGGGGAATTGAGTTCGGACCAACTCGCGGAAATCCGCCGCCGAATTGCCTCCATTGACAGCGGAGAGGCAGTCCCGATACCTGGCGAGGAAGTCATGCGGGAATTTAGACAACGCTTCCAACGGTGAGGGATGAACTATCGCTTTGCGCCTGAGGCGAGGCTTGATCTGATGGCGGCGGCGGAATTCTACGAAACTCGGCGCCCTGGGTTGGGAACTGAGTTTGCCGTGGACATTGGAATTGCATTGACGCGCGTCCTTGATGCGCCGCAACGCTGGCCGGAGATCGAGCCTGGAATCCGGCGCTATCGGCTTGAAAGGTTTCCTTACGCGCTGATCTATCGCGTTACGGCGGTGAATCTGTTGGATATTATCGCGGTGTTTGATCTTCGGCGGGAGCCGGGCAGTTGGCGGCGTTCGCGAAAGCTTTAAGGTTTATCTCATTGCGATTGGTGCTGGGATTTAAGGGATAGGGTGCAAGACAGTTATTCCCCAGCCTTCAGCCAGGCGATCAACTGATCCGCATCCATGAAATTCGCCCGCGCCGTTTCGTTCCCATCCTTGTCATAACGGATGAGTTGCGGAATGTAGTGCACCCCGAATTTCTTAGAACGTGCCGCCACCGCCGGGCTCGGATCGGTCAGATCCACGACGTAAAACACATAGTGATCGTCAAGCTCCTGCATGACGTCGTCGCGCGTCAGCACATTTTGGCTGAGCGACTGGCACGTCGGACACCAGTTCGCCGAGAAGAGCACGAGAGCAGGCTTCCCCGAATCCCGGCTGCGCTCCACCGCCGCCGTCCACTCCCCGTCCGCAGGATCCGGCGCAAATTTCGTCAGGGGGTTGAAGACGCGATAGACCCCCATGGCCAATAAAATGCCGATGGCCCAGGTTAATATTTTGTCGCGATTCATGATTCTCCCGAAGGTCCATCGGCGGTGCGAGCGGCCGGATTGAGGAATGTCGCAAACGTGAATAGGCTCATGAACCGGCACACCCCAATAATTACGAGCGGAAATATCGAAGGATCGCGATTTTTCAGGTATTCGGACCCAGGTGGGTCGGCATAAGATTTTGACGTGCAGCACTACCCAGATGGGCAGGCCACTTTTTTCATTGACCGGGAGGTCTCCATGACGCAGTCAACGCCCCAGACCATGCAAGCCGCCGCGATTGACGAGTTCGGTGGTCCGATTTCGATGCATGAGTTGCCGGTTCCCAAGCCGGGGCCGGGGGAGGTTTTGATTCGAGTGGAATCAGCCGGCATCGGCGTGTGGGATCCGTTCGAGCAGGAGGGGGGCTTCGCGGAAATGATGGGGGTGAAACCGAAGTTTCCCTACGTCCTGGGCTCGGAGGGAGCGGGCACCGTGGTGGAAACCGGCATCGGCGAGTTCGGCCACCTCAGGAAAGGGGATCGCGTCTATGCAATAGCGCTGGCCAATCCCAAGGGCGGATTTTACGCCGAGTATGTGGCCGTGGGGGCCGACCATGTTTCAAAAATTCCCGGGGGTTTGAATGTCGACCAGGCGGGGTCGATGCCGGTGGATGCGATTACCGGATTGATCGGATTGGAAGAAGGGCTGGGATTGAAATCGGGCGAATCGATCCTCATCTTCGGCGCCAGCGGAGGGATCGGGCACCTGGCGGTGCAGCTTGCCAAACGAATGGGAGCGCGGGTTTTGGCGGTGGCGTCGGGGATAGACGGGGTGGCGCTGGCGACGCAGGTGGGTGCGGATATGGTGATTGAAGGACATAGAGACGATCTGCGGGCCGCGGCGCGGAAATTTGCGCCGGGCGGTTTGGACTGCGTTCTTCTGACCGCCGGAGGGGCCGGCGCCGAGCAGGCGCTGGAGGCGCTGCGCAATGGGGGTCGGGCCGCGTATCCCAATGGCGTGGAGCCCGAGCCAAAAGGGCGAGATGGAATTAAATTGCAGAACTACGACGGGATGCCCAAGCCGGGGACCATCGAAAAGCTGAATCAAATGATCGAGCAGGCCCCATTTGAGGTACACGTGGATCGCACGTTTACGCTCGATCAGGTGAACGAAGCGCACAAGGCGCTTCAGAAGCATTTCCTGGGCAAGCTGGCGCTTCGCCCATCAGGGGCGTTCTCGTAGATGGATCAGACTCCGTGGGCTTACGCGGAGTTCAGCGCATACCTTCCCGGCGCGGCGGCGGGCTGCAATAGCGCGTTGACCGACGCCTTGGCCTCTTCGAGCGAGTGCTTGGTGCAAAGGTGATTGGCTTTCCCCGGACAACTCACGACGAACCGCTCGATTTTTTCCTCGGTTGCATCCGTGGAAAAGACCTGGTGCACGATTGCGTGGCCCCGATAGATGTGCGTTTGCTTCAATGCCATAGTTTGGTCTTCCCTTCGCTTGAACGTGCGAAGAATCGGTCTATCGTCTTAATTCCTTGAAGCAATCCCCGGTCGAAAAGCTTAAGGGGGCGGAGGCAAGGGGCCGTTTATCCGGCGCACGCACCGCGTTATTCGCATGCGGCCGCTGCGCCGTGGGGGGCCGGGGCAGGAGATGCGCTGAAAATGGCCGATTGTGGGAAACGTGGGGAAATTGAGCGATTTTGCCTGTTTATAAGTGGCAAATGGGGGAAGCGCGAGTGTTATCTGCACCAGCGCTCGGATTAGGTGGAACTACCGGTACAATATCCGTTGTGACGCTGGGAACGATCAAGATGTCGGCGCGGCAATTCCTCCAGCTCGGCCAGGACCCGCCGGGTGTGCGCCTTGAACTCGTCGATGGGGAGGTGAAGGTGAGCCCAAGCCCGGAACCAATGCATTCATTTGCCGATCGTAGTTTAACTGGAATTCTTAGACTGCACATTCGAGACCGCGATTTGGGCGCTTTGTTTGGCGACGTCGACACGATATTCGGCGAGCACGACGTTCGCCGTCCCGACCTGATTTATTTTGCAAAAGGCCGATTGCATCTCGTCGGCCGCAAGGCAATGGAAGGCCCGCCAGATTTATGCGTTGAAATCGTCAGCCCATCCAGCGTGGCGGTGGATCGCAAGCAGAAATTCAAACAGTATGAAAAAGGGAAGGTCGCCCACTACTGGATTGTCGATCCCGATGCGGAAACGATCGAAGGATTTAAACTCTCTGGGAGCAAATACCGCGCGACGGGGCATGGAAAGAAAGACGATATCGTGCGCTTACCGCCGTTTCTCGATCTGGACATTCCGCTGGCGGAATTGTGGTGGCGGAGATAAGCGGATGGCGGGTAATCTGCGGGGCTGGTGAAGAATGCAGCGGTGATTATCGTCGGCGCCGGGGCGGCAGGGCTCGTGGCGGCGAAGACATTGTCGGATGCGGGGCATCGCGCGATTGTCCTGGAAGCGCGGAATCGGATCGGGGGGCGAATCCATACGCTCCGCGATCCCAAGCTGCAAATTCCCATCGAGCTTGGAGCGGAATTCATTCACGGCCGGCCGGACGCGACGTGGAAGCTGATTCGTGAAGCAGGGCTGGTCGCGATGGATTTGCCGTTCGATCATCAGCAGCGCCGGCGCGGGAGACTCGTCGAGCTTGCGAACATCGATGCTGAGCTTGGCAAGATCATGGGCGGGCTGGTCCACCTGGGCAGGGAGGATAAAAGCTTCGCGGATTATCTGCGGGAACATGAATCGCGGCACGCGCGTCCGGAAGCGCGGCGATTTGCCGTCAGCTTCGTCGAGGGGTTTGATGCGGCCGATCCCGAGCGGATCAGCGCCAAATCGCTGGCCGAGGAACAGGCGGGAATCGGCGACGTGGGGGATGAAACGCAATTTCGTTTGAAGGACGGGTACGTTTCGCTGGTCGATTTTCTGCGGCGGTGTTGTGATCCGAGGCGCATTAAGTTTCGGCTGGGAGCGGCGGTTTCGGAAATCCGCTGGGGCAAATCCAAAGTCGAGGTACGGCTGGCGAATTCCCGAAACGTGGTCCGAGGCAGACGCGTGCTCATAACTCTGCCCCTCGGAATCCTTCAGCTTCCCCCGGAGGCCAAAGGCTCGATCCGGTTTGCACCGGATATTGCGCAGTGGAGGGAGACGTCAATGGGCCTTGCCTTCGGATCTGTTGTCAAAGGCATCTTCCGATTTCGGGAGGCGTTTTGGGAAAATTCAAGGGACAAGAAACTTCGCGACGCCGCTTTCATACACGATACCGACGCCCCGATTCCAACGTGGTGGACGTTGCGCCCCCTGCGTGTTCCCGTGCTGACCGCCTGGGTTGGCGGGCCCAAGGCGATCGCACTTGCCGGGATTTCCAAGCGGCGGCTTCAGGAGACGGCGTTAAGTTCATTGTCAGATTTACTCAAGATTCCGCGGCGGCAACTGGCATCGATGACCGAAGCATTCTACAGCCACGACTGGAGCACCGATCCGTTTTCACGGGGGGCGTACAGCTACGTGGCGGTGGGGGGGATGCCGGCGCGAAATAAGCTGGCGAAGCCGATCGACAACACCCTCTTTTTCGCCGGTGAAGCGATCGACACGTCCGGCCAGGCCAGCACCGTGGCAGGGGCGCTCGCCAGCGGCGCGCGCGGCCCGGCTGCTGCTCGAATCACTATAGAACACGCCAGGTCAGGCGATGATCTTGTCGCGCATTCCCCCATAGACAAACGTGCGAACCAGCTCCGAAGCGTAAAACTCGTGCGGAAATCCCAGCGGCACAGCGCTTACTTCGTTGAGCAGGCGAAGTTGATCGGAGCTGAGCTTCACTTCCAGTGCCGCGAGATTGTCGTGAAGCTGGCTGATCTTTCGCGTGCCGATGATGGGGATGATCGGCTGATCGCGGTGCAGCAGCCAGGCGATGGCGATCTGCGCCGGGCTGCGGCCGAGCTGCTGGGCGATCTGTTTCACGGCCGCAACGATCTTTTCCGTGCGCTGGCCGGAGGATTGCATCGGCTTCATCATGTCGCTGCTGAAGCGAGCGTCTTTCGCCTCGCCGGGGGAATGGTATTTGCCCGAGAGAACGCCACCGGCGAGGGGCGACCAGGCGGTGACCGTCAGGCCAAGTGCCTCCGCCATCGGGGTAAGCTCGCGCTCGACGGTGCGCTCGATCAGGCTGTATTCGATCTGCAGGGCGACGAACCGCGTCCAGCCGCGCAGCTCGGCTATGGTATTCCCCCGCGCGATCCACCAGGCGGGACAATCGGAGACGCCCGCGTAGAGGATTTTCCGGCGCGGACCAAATCATCAAATCCGCGCATGACCTCCTCGACCGGGGTGAGCTGGTCCCAGATGTGCAGCCAGTAGAGATCGATGTAGTCGGTGCCAAGTCGTTTGAGGCTTGCCTCGATCGCCTGCACCATGTTTTTGCGGTGGTTTCCTCCGGCATTGGCATCTTTGCACGGGGCCGCGTTGGTGTATTTCGTCGCCAGGACGATTTCCTGCCGATGGGGGCGGATGAATTCACCGACGAACTTTTCGCTGGTGCCCATGGTGTACAGGTTGGCGGTGTCGAGAAAGTTTCCCCCCGCCTCGCGGTAGGCGTCATACATTTTGCGGGAGTCGTCCCTGGAGGCACCCCATCCCCAGTCTTCGCCGAAGGTCATCGTGCCCAGGCAGATTTCCGAAACCCGAAGCCCGCTGTAACCAAGCAGACGATATCGCATCAAGGTCTCCTTCTGTGAAAAATCGATCGATGAGTCGGTTTATATTGACGGGGAAGAAACGAAGTCAAATGAGAAAAATGGGCGGTGAGGGGAGCTATAAGCAGGCGCTTGCCCCGGGCGAGATCATTTGTGCGAGCCCATCAGATCGATCACTATGTATTGATAGTTCAAGCTGTTTACGGACGGATCGTCCGGCAAGCCATATTTCTTGCGGAACGCATGGGCGACATCGAGGCACGCCTGACGCTTCGCGGGGTCGGTGGGCAACTGGGCGTACATCGTCGCGAGCCCGCCGACATAAACCTTGTCCGCCCCCGAGTTGTACATGTCGCTGATCAGTTTCTTGTCCGCGTCGTCGGCCCTGCCGTTGCGGCACCAGGCGTAACCCTCGGTCATGCGGTTGAGGTGAATCTGCTGGGAGATGACGGCGTCCATCATCGTCGCCGAATTCTGGCCCGGCTGAGCCGTCACCGGCGTGGCAGGGGCGAAGAAAACCGGCGCCTGACTGGCGGGAATGCTCGCCATGGTGGGTTGGATATGCGTGACGACCAGCGAGAGGATCAACGCCACAAATGCGATCGCAAGCAGGAAGTCCGTGATCCAGGAAGCGATCGCCATCAGGATCGCAAATCCGATTCCACCGCCGGAAAGTCTGAACATATACCAGAAGCAGAGATAGAAGAGGACGACTTGCCCGAAGATGTTGGCGAGCCATTCGATGGGGCCACCGCCGTATCTGCCGGTGACTCCGGCCATGCGCAGGGCGGCGTCCATGAGCATGATGGCCACGCCGCTAAAGAGGAGTGTCGCGGCGATCTTGAGGATTGCCGATCGAAGAAGTCCCAGCCCGATATCGCAATACGTCGCCAGTGGGATGGCAATGCACGTCAGAATCAAAGTCCTGACCAGCGTGAGCCCGAGCAGGAACGCAAACATTACCGAGATCGCAAGCTGTGCCAGCGGACCGGCTCCCAGGCGTTGCGTCACGAACAAGCCGATTCCGAAGAGCGACGCGGCCAGCAATACGGCGGGGACGATGTAATCCCTCACCGGATCGGAAAGCTCGCCGGTCTCGGGATCGTATTGCTCGGCGCGCGGCTTTTTCGGTTTTTTCCGCTGGCGTTGATATTCGATCGGCTCGGCCGCGACGGGCTCCGCGGGCAATGCCGGCGGTGCTTCCCTCTCGGCGGCGGCGATGGCCTCCGGCGTTGGCAGCAGCGAGTCGAGGTGCGACATGCCATCCGCCAGGTCATATTCGTTCTGCTCCTCTTCTTCCTGCGGTGGCGGGGGAGGCGGCGGCGGTTTAACAGGCGGCGGGGGAGCGGGAATCGCGGGCTTTAATATCGGTGATTTAAGCACCGGCACGGCAACCACCGGCGCGCGTGCGGCGGTCGGTCCGGCGGATTTCTTCCCCACCGCCGTAACCGGGACCGCGCTTTACGACCGGCGTCGTCGTTACGATTACCCGCGGCTTTGCCCCGGCAAGCTGCGGCGCCGTCATCGGCACCATGATCGACGCCCCGCAGGCGCACTTCCCCTTTTTGCCGGCAATTTCCGGCTTCCACTTAAATGTCTTGCCGCACGCACCGCAAGAGAACCTGGGCTCCAAGACCTGTTGCATCCAATTGTCCAATAGCCCTTTTAGATCTGACGCGGCCAACCGAGAAGGCCATGACCGCACCCAAAGTATAACTAAGGCTGCGATGCACTACAAAGTCTTTTTCCGCCCAGGTTTTTCCCCTCTGGCGAGGGTATTGTTAACTCTACGTTAAAACCAGCACCGGGGCGGTGTAGGTATTCGATGTGAAATTGATATTTACATACGGCGACCCCGAATATTCCACAATCGCATATCCGGATGTCGGGGCGATGAACTGATTTCCGCTGACGGTAAGGTTGCTGATCGTCGGCCCGCCGGACCAGTAGAGGAATCCTTCGGCGTCTGCCGTCGAAGTATTATCGATAAATGAATTGCCCGAATTCGCGGCACCGCCCGCATAGGCAAAGTCCGCAAAACCGTACCCCACGTTGCCCCACGATTGGCACTCGATCACAGTCGAATTCGTGACCCCGCCATCGAGATCAAACCCGCCCCCATCGTTCATCTCGGTCTTGTTGTTGTAGCTATAGCACTGGGTGATTGTAATGGCGTTGCAGTTGTAGGCCCAGATTCCCACCGGTCCGCTCGACGAATCGTTGTTCGCCCCATTCCCGTACGCGATGCACTGCAGCACGGTCCCGCCGTTGACGCCCGCGAGCATGATTCCGCTGCCCGACGGTCCCTGGCCGTTGGAAAGCCCGGCGTTGTTGTACGCGGCGCTGCCGGTGAGCGAGAACTGCGTGATCGATTCGGTCGGGCCCCAGGTGGAGATTCCCGCCTGGCCGTTGCTGTAGGCGTTGATGTCGGTGAGGCTGATCTTGGAAAATGTTCCCTTGCCGACGGTATAGATGAACAGCCCGTAACCGGATTTGAAACCCCAAATGGTGACGTTGTTCATGGTGAGGCCGGAGACGCCGGCCTTGTCGGATTCGATGTCGATTCCATCCCCCTTGCTCCCGTTGACTTTGAGATTTTCGACAGTGACGTTGCTGACGTCATATCCGCTCACACCTCCGACGGTGTGCCCGTTTCCGTTGAGCGTTTCGCCGGATTGGAGGGTGAGGATTTTGGTCGTGTTCGCGGTGAGCGTGACGACGGAGAGAAACGTGCGGGATTCCAGTGCTTCAATAAACATGCGGCCCGCATCGTAGAAGCCCGCAAGAAAATCTCCGAAATCTGCCGGAGTTCACGACAGTCTCGCCCAGCGCAAACTTCTTTCGGCGCAAAAAGATCGATTCGATGAACAGCGGATGTTCGGCGCACTGTTGGGTTGTTTAGGTAATTGAGGTAACGGCCCGCCGACCGCGCGATGACCCGTGGCACAAATTTCCGTCCCCCTCGCTTTTCCAGTTTTCCCATCCTACGGTTGGCGGTAAAGTGGCCGACCAAACCCATTTTGAAGGAGAGCACCATGAGCATCAGCGACCCCCAATCCGGTCTCGGCAAAGAGGCCGTCGTCGAAATCTCCAAAACCCTGCGCGAACTCCTCGCCGATGTCTTCGCGCTATATGTCAAAACCAAGAACTTTCACTGGCACATGACCGGCCCCCATTTCCGCGATTATCACCTGCTCCTCGACGAGCACTCCGACCAGATATTTGCCATGACCGATGACGTTGCCGAGCGGGCGCGAAAGATCGGCGGCACCACGCTCCGTTCCATTGGCGACATCGCCCGCCACCAGCGCCTCAAGGACAATGACACCGAAAACGTCGGCCCCCTCGACATGCTTGCCGAGCTTTGCCGGGACAACCAGCAACTGACGCAATCGATGCGCGTGGCCCACGAAACCTGCGACCGCTACAACGATGTCGCGACGACCAGCATGCTTGAGGTCTGGATCGACCAGACCGAGCGGCGAACTTGGTTCCTTGCCGAAATCACCCGCAGGTATTGAGAACCCATATTGAGAACTCATATTGAGAACTTTGGGGGCGCGGAACGAAAAAGTGAACTATCCACCGCCGGTATTCGGAGGGACGCCGATCGAAGAGGCTCGCGCGGCCATCGTGTTAATCCACGGACGCGGCGCATCCGCGGAAGACATGATGGGACTCTTTGGCGAGCTCGACGTGCCGCACCTCGCCGCCGTCGCGGCGCAGGCGCCGGGCAATACCTGGTATCCCAATTCGTTTCTCGCCCCGCTGGCGGCCAATCAGCCGTTTCTGGACCGGTCCCTGGCCCAGATCGAATCGATGGTTTCCGAGGTGATTTCCCGCGGAATTGCGGCGGAGAAGCTTGCCCTGCTGGGGTTTTCGCAGGGGGCGTGCCTGAGCTGCGAATTCGTCGCCCGAAATCCCCGGCGGTACGCCGCAGTGATGGCGCTCACCGGCGGTTTGATCGGGCCTCCGGGCACGCCGCGAAATTATCCCGGCTCGCTCGACGGCACGCCGGTTTTTCTGGGCGCCAGCGATCCCGATCCGCACGTCCCCTTCGTGCGCGTGCAACATACGCGGGATGTCCTGGCCGGCATGGGCACCGCGGTCGAATTGCGCCGATATCCTGGCATGGGGCATACAATCAACCACGACGAGCTGGATGCCTGCAAACAACTACTTATCGCACTCGCATCCTAACCGTTTAGGCCGCGTTTACGCGGCGTCCCGCGTCTTATATCGGAGCCCCCATGCCCAACACCCCCAAACCCATTTCCGGAATTCATCACGTCACCGCCATCTGCTCCGACCCGCAGAAGAACATCGACTTCTATTGCCGCACGCTCGGCCTGCGGCTCGTGAAGCTCACCGTGAATTTCGACGACCCCGGCAGCTATCACCTCTACTACGGCGACGAGCTGGGTCACCCCGGCACGATCCTGACGTTCTTCGCTTGGCCCGGCGCTTATCGCGGGGAGATCGGCCCGCCGCAGGTGGCGGCCACGGCATTTGCCGTTCCGGAGAAATCGCTCGATTTCTGGGCTGACCGCCTGAAAGAGCGCGGCATCGAAAGCAAACCGGCGCCGGATCGGTTCGGGCAGCGCGTCATCCAATTCTCCGATCCCGATGGGCTTCAGCTCGAACTCGCCGAATCGGCGGCAACGCCGGGAGTGCAGCCGTGGCGGATCGATTCAATCGCCCCGGAGCGCGCCATCCGGGGATTTCACAGCGTAACTCTCGTCGAGGAGGGGTACGAAAAAACCGCGTCGCTGCTGACGAATCTGATGCAGTTCCGCCACGCAGGGGCCGACCAGAACCGCTTTCGATACCGCACGGGGGCGGGCGAGGGATTGGCATCGGTCGTCGATGTCCTCTGCACGCCGGCGGCCAAGCCGGGCGAGATGGGGGCGGGAGTGGTGCATCACGTCGCCTTCCGCGCCGGATGACGCCGCCCAGGCGGATTGGCGCAATGCGATCGCAGTGGCCGGGCGCAACGTCTCGCCGGTCATGGACCGCTGCTACTTCCACTCGATCTATTATCGTGAACCGGGCGGCGTGCTGTTCGAGATCGCCACGGACAATCCGGGTTTCACCGCCGACCAACCGGCCGAAGCATGGGCGCGAAGCTGATGCTTCCGTCGTGGCTCGAGAAGTATCGCGAGCAGATCCAGAGCGCCTTGCCGCGGCTTACTTTGCCGACTGACCGGCAATCCGCTTAAGCAGCTTGAGGCGCTTGGTGTCGGAGGAATCGTCCGAGCCGAGGGAGAGGATGTCCGTCTGGATATCGTGGTCCTGGCGCGCCAGCCACATCACCATCCGCGAGACGGCTGAGATTTGCGTCATGCCGCGCTTTTCGCAGACGTCGTCCAGCTTGCGCATCTCCTTGGGCCCAAGGGCCAGGCGGATGATTGTCTTTTTGTTCTCGTTCATTCGGTCATCTCCACTGTTCGCGTTGCGTTTGGCAACAATTGGTTGATGGGATCCTTAGCCGTGGTAATACCTCGGCCGCTTCGCGGGGCCTTTTCGTTTCAGTTGCACACCGGCGTGCTTTTTCACGAATTGCGGGGGGCTTGGAAGCAGTTTGCCAAAGGCCGCCTTGATTTCGGCGGGAGTGACGCCGGCCGTTCCTTTTGACCTGATAAACTCGACGACGCCACCGGCGATTTTTTTCAGCTCATTTCCGCTGCGGCGAATTCGCTTGCGGCCCCTGGCGATCGTCTTCATCGCAAGCTGACTGGCTCCGTTCCTTTCCCCCAGGGCGCTACCGATCGTCCGGTCTATTTTATCGAGCCTCGATAAAAGCTTTTTGCGCTCCCGATGCAATGGGCGCAAGATGGCCTGGATTTTCTTCTTCCTCAGCAATTCCAATTGGGCGTTGATCGCGTTTAAGGATTTCGCGAGGGAAGTTGCCTTCTTCATTAGCACCGCCTTTATCGCTTCAGGGGCCGGATGTCAAACAAATACTACAGGCACCCGAGAAATCAAGCTGAAGATGAGGCCGAAATGAACCCCTGTAACGATAATTGAAAAAGCGGGCGAGGAGGTTCGAACTCCCGACATTCAGCTTGGGAAGCTGACGCTCTACCAACTGAGCTACGCCCGCGCGTCCTCATACGAT
The DNA here is from genome assembly GCA_963755915.1 of uncultured Phycisphaerales bacterium. Taxonomy (GTDB): domain Bacteria; phylum Planctomycetota; class Phycisphaerae; order Tepidisphaerales; family Tepidisphaeraceae; genus PALSA-1353. The sequence continues at coordinate 929,364 of CAVWLP010000003.1, read as the reverse complement.
TTCCAACTCCGCGAATTCTAACCGCCCCCTCCGCCCAGTCAATTTTAGAGCGTTTTGCATCTGACCGTAGCGTCTGCGTTGCGTTCCAAGGGGTCGGATGCAAGGAAGAGCGACGAAGCGGGTTTGAATAGACCCTCTGAGGAGCGATGACGCCGCAGACGACCCCTTGGAACGCAACCCGAAGGGCCGCCGAAGGCGGCGCGGACGCTACGGTCAGATGCAAATCGCTCTTATCCCCCGGCGCGTTATACTCGCGCAGAAGAACATCGCTCGGCGTGAAAGCGCCCGGTGTGAAAACGAACCTTCATGAACGAAAGGGAATTGAACCAACTGCTTCGCGATCGCTTCGCTCTTCGGGTCGATGACGAGACGATCAAATATCTCGCGCAAGTCCGATGGCGCGCGAAAGCCGCTCGAATTCTTCGCCGCCGATGCACGCACCGGAGTCCCGCGCCGCGAAATTGTCGATCCCGCGATTTTTTCTTCCGGCTCTTCCCCGCCATCGCCAACGTGAAATTCTGGCCCGGGGATATTGACGCATCGCAACGGCGCGTTATCTTTGCGCTTAACAAACCTGAGATTGTCACACGGACCGAGGGCGGTGGCTCCCCTTCGGTCCGTTTCTTTTTCTTATCCTGAGATTTCTACCCGCGCTTTTTGGCGATGAATTCCGTCAGCTTCTTCAGCGTCATGCAGTTGATCACATCGGCGGCCGTCGCCCACGCCCGCTGCGCCACGAAGATGCCGAAGCGCATGTTGGCAAGCTGCTCGATGCCGTGGGCATCGGTGTCGATCGACAATTTCACCCCCGCCTTCAGCGCCCCATAAGCGGCCACATCGTTCAGATCGAGCCGCGGATAAGCCGAGTTGATTTCCAGCGCCGTCCCCGTCTCCGCCGCCGCCTTGAAGATCTTGCCGAAATTCAGCGGCAACCCCTCGCGGTCAAAAATCAATCGCCCGGTTGGATGCCCGATGATGTTCACATATCGATTTTCGATCGCCCGCAAAATCCGATCGGTCCCCTTCTCCGCATCCTGCTTCAGCGCCACGTGCGGGCTGGCGACGACGAAATCCAGTTCCTTCAGCACGGAATCCTCGAAATCCAGATGGCCGTCGGCGAGGATGTCCACCTCGCACCCGGCCAGGAGGCTAATTCCCCTCATTTTGGCCGAAATGCGCCGGATTTCCGCCGCGTGCTTCATCAGCCGCTCGGCGGTCAGGCCGTTGGCCAGGACGGAAGTTTTGGAATGATCGGTGATTCCCAGGAATTCATACCCCCGCGCCTTCGCCGCCTCGGCCATTTGCTCGATGGTGTTCCGGCCATCGGATGCGGTGGTGTGGCAATGCAAATCGCCGCGGATGTCTTCCAGCTTAATGACCTTCGGCAGCTTCCCGGCAATCGCCGCCTCGATTTCGCCGCGGTCTTCCCGCAGCGTCGGCTCCATGCACGCCATCCCCAGCGCCTTGTAAATATCCTCCTCGGTCTTACTCGCCACCGGCTTTGCCTTCGGCGGAAACCCTGTCTTCTTCTCCGACTTGTCGTAATCCTCATTCCTGTAAAGCCCCCACTCGTTCAGCGTCATGTTTTTCTGCTGGGCCAGCCCGCGCAACTTGGTGTTGTGCTCTTTGGAGCCGGTGAAATATTGGAGGGCCGCGCCGAAATTGGCCGCCGGCACGATCCGCAGATCGACCTGTGTGCCCCCTTCCATCAGCACGCTGGCCTTGGTCGATCCCTGGCCGAGCACGCACTGCACGCCGCTCAGCTTTACGAATTCGGCGGAAACGCGCTCACCGGCCGAATCATTTTTCAACGAGCAGACGATGTCGATGTCGCCGATGGTTTCGCGCCGGCGCCGGAGGCTCCCCCCAGCTCCGCTTCCCGAACCTCGGTGAATTTTCTGACGGCTTCCAGAATCGCGCCGCCCATCTCCATCGCCCGCACGATCCCAATCCGCCCCGTTGCCTGCGCCCGCAGCGCGATCCCCTGCTTGATCCCCTCGATCTTTTTATCTCCCAGCCCCTTGATCCCCTCCAGCTTCTTCCCTTCGATCGCCGCCACCAGCTCTTCCAGGGTGGTGATATTCCGCTCCTTCCAGAGCAGGGCGATCGTCTTGGGCCCGAGGCTGGGGATCTCCAGCATCGGAATGAGTCCCGCCGGCACGCTGGCCGCGACTTCCTCGAAATCAATGCTTTTCCCGCTGGCGATAAACTGCTCGATGATCCGCTGGCTCGAAGGCCCGATCCCCTCCAAATCCTTCAGCTTCCCCTCCCGGCAACACTCCGCCAGGTCGAGCGTCATATCCTTCAGAATCCGCGAAACCTTCGAAAAGGCGATCGCCTTGAACGTGCTTTCCCCCTTGATGTCCATCAGCGCCGCCAAGGTGCGGAAGAGATCCGATAGCTCCTGGTTCAAAGCCATAACCCACCAAGATACTCCCCCAATCGATTTTGTTAACTCCCCATTGCTGCTACCCACCTCACGGCCACTTCGAACGTCACCAGGGCAAGCCATGTGCTCCCGCGGCGGAACCGCTTGTTTTATACGAGTAACCGCGTCTTCTCGTTGCCAAAACCGTGACCGATAAAATCTTCTTCTTGACTCCTAGTTAATAACTCTCCTCAACCTATACTTTGTTCCCGGCATGAAGCCTCACCAGGTCCTGCTCGGATGCGTTGCCATTCTGCCTTTCGCGACCGCCGGCTGCGTCGAGCGCATCCTGACGGTCCAGACCGATCCGCCCGGCGCCCTGGTTCAGCTCAACAACAGCGAATGGGGCCGCACGCCCGTCTCCGGCGATTTCACCTGGTACGGCACCTACGAAATCACGATCCGCCACGACGATTACGAAACGATCCGGACCAAGGCCAAAGTCATCGCGCCGATTTACCAATGGATTCCCCTGGATATAGTGAGCGAGCTATTGCCGATTCCCATCAAGGACCACCATTATCTGCACTACACGCTGACGCCAAAGCCGGCCGAAAGCGAAGCACCGCCGGGGATTATGGAGCGAGCGCAGCAGGAAAAGGCGTTGATGGAGACGACGCACTATCCGACGACGAAACCGAAGTAAACCCTGCCGAAATAAGCCCGAAACCAGAAACCAGAAATCCGAATCAAGCCCGAATGACGAAACCAGAATGACGACCATTCGTCATTTGGATATTCTGATTTGATTCGGATTTCTGGTTTCTGGTTTCGGATTTCTCGTGACGAGCAGCGGGGGTCCCTTCCCCCAATCTCCCCTCCCGATAAAAACCAGATGGCCCACGAAGTGACTCGCGACGTCACCGCGTGGGCCCTATGTCGGCTTGCGCCTTGCGGCTTAAACCGCCAAATTCTGGTATCGAACCGATTCTGTAGGCAACCTGCTCCTGGGCCTGGGCCCGCCTCGGTCCGCTCAGCGTGAAAGGGCAGTTGACTACCGCTTCACACAGACGGTTCGATCGCGACTGTTGCCGCCGCGATCGCTCGCCCAACAGGGCGGCACAGCGGGTTCCCGACTGGACGGCCGTGGGATTACGCTATCCTGAGCCCACTCCTAGGATCCGCGCCGCTCGGCATTCCGTTACCAGAACACTCGCGGCATTTTGGGCTCAACCTGTCCTTTATCGGGAGGATTTCTCTCCGCGGTGGACAGATCACTGGCGGCGACTCTAACCCGGATTGCCTGAATGGGCGTTTTTGACGCCGCTTTCATCGGGTGGCCTGGTCGCTGGCCACCGACTTTCGCCGTGCCCGCTCTTTGTTGCTTCGCACGGTCTTTCGCATTTCGAAAGTCGGTCTGTTTGTCAGGAGCGTTCTCCTGTTTCGCCGGTCACTTTCGTGCCCAACGACGAAGGAAAATATATCCACTCTCCACCCTTTTCCCCTATTTTTTCGCTCTATTCCGATTCGGTTATCCACCGATTTCCCTAACTGCTTGACCCACCAAAAGATTGCCGGTGCATAACCCGGTGGATAAAGTGACCACCCCCTGTACTTTTCGGTATACTTCCACCGGCCAAAAATATTTTCGATGGATTTTTCGACACAAGTTCAGCAGCAGATCCTCGATTTCGCGGCCGACGTGATCATCCGCCGGCTTGGCGGCGACCCGCGCCCGATCCCCACGCTTGACGATCCTGTGTTTGCCCAGCCCGCCGGGTGCTTCGTCTCCCTCCATCGCCAGGGCACCCACATGCTGCGCGGCTGCATCGGTGTCCTCGACACCGGCCGCCCCCTTCGCGAAACCCTCGTCAACGCCGCCGAGTCCGTCATCGGCGATGCCCGCTTCCTCACCAACCCCGTCTCGCGCGGCGAGCTTCCCGAACTCACCCTCGAGCTGAGTATCCTCGGCCCGCTCGAGAAAAAAAAATCCGCCCTCGATTTCGAACCGACGCGCGACGGCATCCACCTCACCTTCCGCGGCCGCACCGGGCTTTTCCTCCCCCAGGTCGCCCGCGACACCGGCTGGTCGCGCGAACAGCTCCTCGGCCGCCTGTGCACAGAAAAACTCGGCGTCGCCGAGACCGCGTGGAAGGAGCCAGGGGCGGAGCTGCGCACGTTTTCGGCGGATGTGATCGGGCCACAGCCGATCTTGGGGCCGATTGCGGGATAGGGGCTGGGGGCTAGAAATCGGGGTACTAGTGGTGGAAATGTAAATGGGACGAATGGGACGAAATGGGACGATTTTGGGGTTTTCAATTAGTGTTCACTAACTCGAAGATTATAGTAGATGTTTGTGGGCCATAGGCGGGGGGGTAAGAAGATCGGGGTTGGATAGCGCCCCTGCTTCGCATTCGACCGGCTCCTCAATCGGCATGAGTGGTCATCCAAACTGGTCTGCGGTGTGGATGAGAAGGCGAAATTCGCTGTCAAGGGTTTTTATGGTTGCCAGAGGGCGACGCCGACTCTCGGGGCGGCGTCGATCAGTTGTGCGTCGAGCGTGCACAGCGGTAATCCCAGGCGGCTTGCCAACTCCAAATAGGAAGCGTCATAGACGGTCAAATTATGGGATCGGGCCAGGGCAAGAACATCCGCCTCAACAGGGCTTTCGTCGAAGTCCGTCAGTGGATCAACATCGATAAGAAACCGGGCGGATTGCTCCCGGCCAATGCGTCCACGCCGTTCATTGATGATCAGGATGTTCCTTATCTCGTACCAAAACAGTGAGGGGACTATTGCCCCCTCAACGCTGGCGGCATGCAAAGCTGCCGTTGTCCAGGCTGTACGCTCGTCGGCGAGCGCCAGGCGGCTGCCACAGAACAATCCACTACAATTGCCATCTTAGTATTTGTGCCCGGCGTGCTTATCGGCGATCAATTCTTTAATGGTGGATTTGCCCTTCACTTGGCTCGCGAGATTGCGGATCGATTCGGCCGCCGCCGCCCGCTCGGCGGGGGTGCTTTTGTGGAATTGAGCGAAAGGCGCATGCTTACGGTTGGCGTCCGATGCCGCCAATTCATCGAGATAGGCTTCAAGGGAGACATGACGCGCGGCAGCAGCAGCTTGCAGCCGGGCTAATGTCTCATCGGGGATTTTGACTGTGGCCACTGTATTTTCCTGTTGTTTCCGCAAAAGCGTACCATATTTTATGCGGATTTGCAGCAGTGCCTGTATTCCGCATTGATGTTCGGCTACCTGCTCTTTAGGGCAAATTGTCCCACATTCCCGGCATCGGTCGGGTGTGGATCGAAGTTCAAAATCGATATAAAGGTTGCATTACTTTCAATTACCCCCGCCTTGAAATGCGCCACCCCTTTGACCGACCAGCCTAATCTCGATAGGGTTTAGTCTGCCTTTCTAGGAAGATCATGTCAAACGCAGCAATTGTTATCGTTTTGAGCCTAGCGCAAGGGAGGATTCGATGGTTTCGGTAAAACCTGCTGCTGATGCGTTCTTTCATATCGTGATGATGAGCGCTTACAAGTGGCTCGCGGTAATTTTCGTGGTGGCGTTTATTTGTAAGTTTGCCGAGAACCTGTTTTACAGGATAGCTAATTCAGCCCGTGAACGACGGTTTCGCCGACGATAATTTAGATTGGTTTCTCGCACTATTCGCTGCACGCCTTGCGAAAAGTCGCCTCCAAATCCCGCGTGAACCATTCGGCATTAATGAGCAGCGACGTTCAACGCTCCCACTCAATTGAGCCGTCGGAACGGTAAATCGGAAACGCGGGGTAACCGCAGGCCCGCCAAAGCTCCCGAAGCGACTGGCTCATCGCCATCGTTACCGCTTCTTGGTCCTTAAGATTTAAGTCGGAAGGTAGAATCAAGTTTTCTGTCCGTATGTCGTCAAGCTCGCATATGGTATCGCTCGGGGGATGCTCAATTCTGTCCACAAGGACCATCTGACAGTTTCGTGCTTTAAGCAAGGACAGCGAGAAAACCCACGGCCCAACGATATCGAGTTTAACCAATCCCTTCAAAAAACGCTGGACGCCCGATATTAAATGCGACTGATAGTTTTCCATCGACAGGATGTACGGCTTCGATGGGTCAACCTTGGGAACGTGCGGGACACGTATGGTCACATCGTCTTGGCCGTACTTTAGGTTGTAGCACGCAAGTAAACTACGTGCTGATGTCAACTCCACAAATGAAATCGGTACACTAGAACCCGCCTCGCAAGTTACCGACTTCATGCGATGCCGCGTTTGCCCATCAAAATGTCCGATGGGTTGGATATAGCCGCGCAAAATTGACTCGTCTATGCGGCTCAGATTCAACTCTGTTTTTTGGGGACGAAGCGGAGTCAGTGTGACGGCGAGAATGCAACACTGAGCCTTGAAGTTATAAAACTTATTCTCTCCTAAACTTCGCTCAAAGTCGTCCCGCACTTTTGTTGCTCGAAGTAAACCTTCGTTTGCTGTATTCACCGTCGTTTGTTCTTGGGCAGCTTGTTGCCTTGATTTTTCTACTTGATAAATCTGCCGGATCTGACTGACCAGATCCTTCGTCAACTGGTTTTTCTTATTTGTCCGGTCATTATGATTTGTGTTGCTCAATTCATATTGGATATGGCAGACCCGGTGCTTTAGGTCGAATGGCAGTTGATCGACCGCCCCAAAGGCCGTGTTTAGCACCAGCACTACTCTATCCCAGCCCCGTCCAGTGCGGGCAGCAGCGCCGCTTTCGATGAGCACGTTGGGGTTTGGAACGAGCTTTTTCCGCCCGTCAGCGGTTGTTACTTCGCCAACGAATGACAAGTCGGCGACAAACACATCGCATTGTGCGATGCGGTCCAAGATGGTTTCCGCGATTAGTTGAGCACCACCGACGCCTACCGCACCCACTTGGAGAACAATTTTTTCATCTGCCGGATCGGCTTCTGGATCGGTTTGATCCTCGTTTTCGTCCACCGGCTGCGCGGGTTCTAGCTTTACGTCGGCGTCATCGGCTGAAAGCTCTTTTTTTAACTGTTTAATCGCCGCCTTGAGCGCATCTTGAATGAACCAGCGGTTCAGCCTTGGTAGCCTGTCCATCTGCCATGCGTAGAAAACGGTGAACGGCATTTGCGCATTATAGTTTCTAGCTTGGTCAGTCCAATAACGGTCTTAACACACTCCGGATGTAGTCGTTGCTAAATGAGGGACTGCGATTCGTGCAGGTCGAAAAAAGCGCCCCGCAAGCGGGGCGGCTACACGGGAAAAAGATGTCATTCATTATTGTGGTTTCACGTTTAGGTGCATGGCTGTTGGCGCTGGGAGATCGTGGAACACGTGGGGAAATAACGGCTTTGACATGCCTTTATCCGGAGACTCTGCGGTTTGTTTGCGGGCGCACTCACAGCTCCCCACGGCGGCGCCGTGGGCGTTTCGAGAATAGTCCGGCCCTGATCGACGCGATTTTTTTCTTGACAGATGTTTGGTATATGTTAGGGTCTCTTGGTATGGTTTGAGATTATTTCCAGCGGGAGGTTTCTATGCGAAGTGGGCGCGGGAAGGTGATTATGGGGAAGGTGAGGGTGAGAAACGTGCGGGAGAGTTCGCCCGGGAGTTCGTCCGCGAACTCGCCTACCGCGATCGTTTTGAGAAATGTTGAAGGGAAAAAAGCCGGGGAAGAGGAGCGGGTGATTCGGCCTGCGTTCGATCAACTGAGTTTTGACCAGCAGACGGCCCTGGAGCAACTCGTATCCGGGATGTCGGTGTCGCAAGCGGCAGCGTCTTCGGATGTGGGAAGGAGCACCCTCTATCGCTGGCTCAAGAGTGATCCAACATTTCGTGCGGCGTATAACGATTGGCATAATCAGATGCGGAAGAGCGCGCAATCGCGGCTGTTGGCCATGACGGAGACGGCGGCGGATGCAATCCAACGGTCGATGATGACGGGCGATGGCCGGCTGGCGTTTGCGTTTCTGAAGGGGATGGGATTGATTCGGGAATATAAGGCGGGATCGGGCGATCCGGAGAAGGTGAAGGCGGACCTGGAGTGGAAGGATCATCGCCGGAAGGTGCTGAGGGAAAAGAGGCGAATGAGCAGGGTGGTCGATGGGGCACTGGGGAGTCTTAGCGAGGGGAGTCTTAGCGGGGGGGACTCCGAAGATTCGTCGGTGGGGGAGGCACTGAAGAGGTTCAGGGAAAAGAAGAATGGCGAATCGAGGATGCCGAATACATGATCGGGCCGCGGGCGATCATTCAATGAAGAGGATCTCACGCAGAGGCGCAAAGGCCCCCCTTGCGGGGCGCGTCTTCAATTCTCCCAAATCGTTGCCCTCTTCTCTTATCTTCCAGAGAACCCAACAAAATTTCGTGTCTTTTTTCGTTCCCTGCTTGTCGAATTTCCGGGCGGTTAATTTCCGCCTCTTACGCCCGCCCCAATAGCCACCCGTCGCCGTCGTGACGCATTCCGCGACAGCCGGTGTCGCTCATTTCACACTTTCAGTAGCCATAATAACTGTCAGAACTATGTCTCGATTTTGGAGCCAAAAATTCTCCCGAAAATTGAGGTTGTCGACGCGCGCACTTCCCGTAGAATCCCGCCGCAAACGGCACTCTGAAAACTACATTTTAAGTCTTTGACAAACAGGGAGAAACTCATGCGATTTAAAAAGGCCAATGGAATCCATGGCCGCCTCGCGGCCCGTCTGCGTGTCGCGACCGGCGCCGAGAATCGCTTTTTGACCTGCGCCGCCGCCGCCGCTTTCGCGTTGGCCGCCTGGTCATCGGCGGCAAACGCCAGCCCCGTCAGCACCGTCAACGTCCAGTTCACCGCCGACGCTGGCGACTATACCGGCCAGGGCGCCCTCACCACGCCCGACGCCCACGACTGGAACAGCATCATCATCACCCCCCCAAGCACTCTGGAGGATTCAAACGGAAACAGCACCAGTGTCACCATAAGTACCACCAATAGTTTCCTCTACAGTCCCGGCTCGACCCTGGACACCAGCAACGACCTGATCGATCAATGCCAGGCGGATTATTCAACAGGAGACTTCACCATCGGCGGTTTGTCCACCACGACGACCTACGACCTCTATCTTTACGGCTGGACGCACGACTCCGGCGGAAGTTACGGAACGAAGTTCGACATCATCAGCAGCGCCGGCTCCAACACCAATCCGTAGTCTACCTCCGGCGCCGCCATCACCAGCGGCACCGATTACACTTCAACCACAATCTCCACATCGACCCTCGGCATCGTCTACGTCGAATACTCCAACCTCGTTCCCAATAGTTCCGGCCAGATCACCGGCACCTACGGCATAAACAATGGAGCCCAGGCCTTCTTCAACGGTTTCCAACTACAAACCGCCGGCGCGGTCGTCCCCGAGCCCGCAAGCCTCTGCCTCCTGAGCCTGGGAGCATGCGGCCTCCTCCTCCGTCGCCGCGGCCCCCAATCCCGCTCCGCGCGGTGATAGCGAGGGAGACTCGGAAGAGCTGTCGGTGGGGGAGGAGGTGAGCCGCTCTGCGCGAGGCCGAAATCCGAAGCCCGAAACCAGAATGACGAATCAAGCCCGAATGACCCAATGACGAATTGCCATTGTGCGCCTCGCCCGCTCATTCGGATTTCGTCATTCGGATTTGATTCCCTTCGGGTCTGAGGCTTGTATAGACCGGAGACATGGGTAACAGGTCTCTCAGGACATAGGTAACACATTTCATTTTGGGTATCACGGCCAAAAAGGAGGCCGATGCCCTGGAAGGAATGTGTGACGAACGAAGTTCGCGGTGAGTTTGTGCAACTGGCTATGCGGGCGGATGCTAACCTGGCAGCGCTTTGCCGACGGTTCGGAATCAGCCGGCGCTGTGGTTACAAATGGCTCCGGCGTTATCGTGCCGAGGGTCAGGCGGGATTGTTGGATCGTTCGCGTCGCCCGCACGCCAGTCCCGCACAGGTGGACGGCCGGATGAGGCAGGCGGTTGTGAGGCTTCGCATGAAGCATCCGGTGTGGGGAGGCCGCAAGCTGAGGAAGCTGCTGGAGAATCAGGGTCGGGATCCGGCGACGTTGCCTGCGGTGAGCACGATCGGGCGTATTTTATTTCGCGGTGGACTGATCGATCCGGCTCGATCATCACAGCACCGGGCGTTTCAACGCTTTGAGCACGATCAGCCCAATGACCTTTGGCAGATGGACTTCAAGGGACATTTCGCCTTGGGCAACGGGCGGCGTTGCCATGCCCTGACGGTGCTGGATGATCACTCACGTTATTGTCTTTGCCTGCAGGCATGCACGGGTGAGACCGAGCAGGATGTGAAGCCCGCATTGGTGCGACTATTCCAGCAAAATGGCCTGCCGCTGAGGATTTTGTGCGACAACGGTCCTCCGTGGGGCACCTGGCATGGGCAGGAACGGCAAGGGTACACGCGTTTGGGTCTGTGGCTGTTGCGTCAGAACGTGGGAGTATGTCACGGCCGTCCGCGTCACCCGCAAACACAAGGCAAGGACGAGCGTCTGCATCGAACGCTTAAAGAGGAGCTGCTGATGCGTCAGCCGCTGGCCAATATGGCTGATGCCCAGAAGCATTTCGACCCCTGGCGTGAGCAGTACAATTGCGTGCGTCCCCACGAGGCGTTGGGTCTGGCGGTTCCGGCCAGCCGCTACGGCAAAAGTCCTCGGGCTTACGAGCCTGATCTCAAGGTGGAGTACCTTGCCGGTGACCAGGTGAGAAAGGTGGATCGCAATGGGCTGTTCGCCTTCCGGAGCATCGAGTGGCGTTTGGGCATTGCCTTTGCGGGCGAGACGGTAGCGATTCGGTTGACCGCGGCGGATGGAATAATGGCCGTGGTCTATGCCAGACAAACAGTGGCGGGCGTCAATCTGAAGGAAATCAGCCGAGGCCGTCGGCGAGTTGTGTGCTGTGCCGAGCCTCCGGTCGCTGCGCTCCCTCCGGCTCGGCACAGCACACAAAAAGTGTTACCTATGTCCTGAGAGAGGTGTTATCTATGTCCTGGAACAAAACAAGCCTCAGGGTCGAAGACGGAATTCGGGTTTCGGATTTGCCCTTCACCCCAATATCGGCAACTGTACCTTCGTGCTCCGATCAGCGCTCTCAATCCCCGGCGCCGCCCCAATAAACTCCTTATCAATCCGCGCCACCTCTCTCACCGGCGGATGCTCGCTGGGCATGAGGTCCGGCGAATCCTTCCCCTCATGCCGTTTCAGCACGTTGTAATACTGATCCCGCTGCGCCGGCACCCATCCCGAATCCCGAATCAGCCGGCAAATCTCCCGCTCGCTGAGCCGATACGTCGTCCCCGCCGCGCTGACGACGTTTTCTTCCATCATCACGCTGCCCATATCATTCGCCCCGAAAAACAGGGCCAACTGCCCGATTTTCGGCCCCATCGTCACCCAACTGCTCTGCAGCGACGCGATGTTGTCGAAGAAGAGCCGGGCGATTCCCAGCATCCGCAGATATTCCTGCGCCCCGCCATTCGCACGACCCGCCCGCGAAGCACGTCATCGTTGGTCGATTCATCGAAGGGGCCGTGGACTTCGGGGTCCCATTCGCCGGCACGTCCCAGCGGCGTATTTTCGCGCTGGAACGGCCAGTGGATGAAGGCGGTGTAATTGCCGGGGGAAGTTGCGAGTTGCGAGTTGCCAGTTGCGAGTGGGGATTTTGCAAATACCCCTGGCCAGCGAGATCGAATGTGCACCGTCTGCTCCTCAAACTCTTTACTCGCAACTCGCAACTCGCAACGCGCAACTTCCTTCGCATAATCCTGCATATCCCGCAGCGCCCCCATATGTTCGATCCGCTCGCGCACAAACTCGATGTGCCCGATGAGCATGGTGCAGCTCGTGTTCATCCCTTCTTCGTGGGCCACGCGCATGACGCGCAGCCAGTCGTCGCCGGTGCATTTGCCGATTCCGATCCGCCGGCGCACGCGGGGTGCGAAGATTTCTCCGCCGCCGCCTGGGATCGTGTCCAACCCCGCCTTATGAAATCGGCGGATGATCTCCCTCACATCCATCTGAAAAAATCGCTCAAACTCCACAAACTCCGGCGGCGAAAACGCGTGAATGTGGATCGTCGGGAAATTCGTCTTGATATAGCGGAGAAGGTTTTCGTAATGCTCGATCGGCAGCCGGTCGTTCATTCCCCCCTGCATCAAAATCTGCGTCCCGCCGATGCTCACCAGCTCGGCAATCTTCGCCCCGATCTGTTCGAAGGAGAGGGTGTAAGCATCTCGGTCCTCGTGGTCGCGGCGAAAGGCGCAGAAGGTGCACTTGGCGGTGCAGATATTGGTGTAGTTGATGTTCCGGTCGATGACGTAGGTTCGGTAATCCTCAGGGTGCATCCGCTGCGACCGCGCCAGCGCCCACTGGCCGAGGTCCTGCATCGAGGCGTTGTGATAAATCTCCAGCGCCTGGGCCTCGCTCAAGCGGGCTTTGCCTTCGATTACCGGGTCGATATCAAACGAAAGCCTTGGCATCGGCCGAAATTGTACGCGCTTTACCCCTCCCCTGGTACTCCGGGGGAGGGTTAGGGTGGGGGCCGCGTCTCTCTACTGCTCAACTTTCTACTGCTCTACTCGCTCGCGCAGCGCCGCACCACGTCTGCCAAATTTCCCGGTAAATCCTCTCCACATCCCGCGCAAACCCTGGTGCATCCATCAGCGGCGAAGAGAGCATCCGCCCCCTCAGCCCCCTTCGCCATTCAACCAGCCGATCCCGATCCTTCCCCAACCCCACCGCGATCTGCACATAATCCTCCGGCGTCTCTGCAATAAATTCCCCCATCCCCAGATTGCTCAATATCGAGACCCCACCTCGCCCCACGGCCGTCCGCCCGCGCAGGGTCACCACCGGCACCCCCATCCACAAACTGTCGCAGGTCGTTGTCCCTCCGCAATAGGGAAACGGATCGAGCGTAATATCAATCTCGCCGTAGAGCGCAAAATAACTCCGCAGCGGCAAAAAATCCGCGAAGCCGATCCGCTGCCGATCGATCCCCCTCTCCCCCATAAACTGGAGCACCCGCTGGCGATGATCCCCCACTTTGGCATGGACGAGCAATCGCGAATCCGGCAATTCCAGAAGAATCTTCGCCCACGTCTCCAGCGCGGCCGGCGTCGATTTTGCAAAATTATTCAAACACCCAAACGTCACATTCCCGTACCTCAGCACCGGCGCGTCGCTCACACTCAGCGTCTCGATCCCCGGCGCGTAACACCAATAGGTCCGCGGCAACCGCACCGAGCGCTCACAGTAATTCGCGTCACCTTCTCCCTGGGGGTCGAGCCACGGATCGGTCAACCGATAATCCATTGCCGCCAGCCCCGTCGTTGAGCAATACCCCAGATACGTCACCTGGATCGGCGCCGGCTTCATCGCAAACGCCGGCAGCCGGTTGTTCCCCATGTGCAGCGTGAGATCGACGAGAATATCGATCCGATCGCGCCGAATCGCCTCCGCCGCCGGTCCGTGGGCAAGCCCCCGCAGGCTCCGGTTCGCATCCGCGCAAGCGGCAATCTTCTGCGTGAATTCATCCGGGAATACCACATCCGAATAGCAGAAAATCTCGAACTGGCCGTGATCGTGATTCTGAAGCACCGGCAGCAAAAAGCGCCCCACCGGATGATTCCGAAAATCCGGCGAAACATATCCCACCCGCAGCCGGCGCCCCGGCGAACGATCGTTCTCATGCGGCGCGATCTTCGCCCGCGCCGGTTTGTCGAACCGATCGTCCCATTTTTTATGCTCCGTCAGAATCGTGGCCGAGTCGAACCCGGGATGAAAGTGGAGCGAATAGAGATAATTGCTCATGATCGCCGCATCATTGGGCTTCAGCTCCACGGCCCGGGCGAATGATTTCAGCGCCGCGTCCAGTTCGCCTTGATCGCTAAACGCCGTCGCAAGATTGGTGTGATAATCCCCCATGGTCGGCGCCAGCTCGATGGCCCGGCTGAATTCCCGGATCGCCTCGTTCACCTTCCCATGGCTGCGAAGCAAAACGCCAAGGTTGCTGTGCGCCTCGGCCGAGTTGGGCTCAAGCTCGATCGCCTTCGAAAAAGCCTGCGCCGCTTCGTCGAACTTATTCTGATCCGCCAGAATCGCCCCCAGTGCATTATACGCGTTAAAGTAGTCCGGCTTGATGGCAATCGCCTGCCGAAGTGCCGCCGCCGCCTCGTCGAGCCGTCCCAGCGCCAGAGCGCGCAGCCGAGGTTATGGTGAACCATCGGATCGCCGCCCTTGGTTTTCATCGCCCGCCGGATCAGATCCACCGCAACATCCGCCCGGCCGGTCTGATAGGCGATCATCCCCATATGCAAAAGCGCATCCCCCTGGTTGGGATCGCGGCGCAAAATGTGATTGAATAGCGCCGCGGCCTCCTGAATCCGCCCCGCCCGATAGGTTTCGATCGCCTGATGCAGTTCGAGATTCATATGACTTCAATTCCCCCCGTATTACCCCGCCCCCGGTACTCCGGGGGAGGGCAGGGGAGGGGGTCTGTCCACCTTTTCTCCTCGCGGCGATTATATAGGCAATGACCGATGTAGAGCTGCTCAACCAGCACCGCAACGGCTCCGACTCCGCCTTCACCGACCTGGTGCGCCGCCACTTAGGCTGGGTTTACGGCCTCGCCCGCCGTCGGCTGCGCGATTCCCACCAGGCCGACGACGTCGCCCAGGCGGTCTTCATTCTTCTGCACAGTAAGGCCCCGCATTTCGCGGGCGATGGGTCGCTCATCGCCTGGCTTCACAAAACCGCCTGGTACGTCACCGAAACCGCCGCCCGCGGCGAGCAGCGGCGGCGGGCCCGCGAAACCGAAGCCGCCAAAATCCGGCCCAGCATCGATTCGCCGGAGCCAAAAGAGTGGCAGGAGCTTGCCCCGCTCCTCGACCGCCTGATCGACGAGCTTTCAAAGTCGGATCGCGAAATCATTCTGCTTCGCTATTACCGCGAACTCTCCATCGAAGAGCTGGCGGCCCAGATCCAGACCACCCCCGGCGCCGCCCGCAAGCGCGTGGAGCGGGCGGTTGAAAAACTTCGCATCCTCGCCGCCAAATCCGGCCAGACGCTTTCCGCGGCAACGCTGTCCGCCGGCCTGGCGGCTTTCGTCAGGCTTGCACCTCCCAGCGGATTGCTTTCCACCGCCACCGTCGCCGCGGGGGCGCCGCAGGGCTCGGCCCTGGCCGCTCCAAGCATCCATCTTGTGAAAGGAGCTTTGACCATGATGACCGCCACGAAATTGAAAATCGTCGGAATCTCCGCCTTCACCATCGTTCTTGCCGGCGCGACCATCGGCGGCGCGACGTGGATGCTCGCCGGTGGTCAAACATCACCGGATAACGCGCAATCTCCGGCGACGGCTCCCTCGCCCGACGCTGACAATTCCCCGCCACCGCCGCCTCCGCAGCTTCCACCGCCGTCTCCTTATGCCGCGGATAGCCAGATCCCCAAGCTCGCCCCCTATTCCAGCCTGCGCTGGCGCGGCGACGTTCCCGAAGCCGAAGTCAGCGGCACCTGGTACGAACTCGTTTCCATCCAAGGCGTCCCCGTCTCGCACATCATTAACTTTCAGCAGTCGCACGATCCCAACGGATGGCGCAAACATTTCGCCGAAGACCTCGTCGAAGTCATGAGCAATATGAACTACGGGCTCGGCACGACTGTCGATCTCCAGGTCCGTACCCTAGACGCCGACAAAAAGCTCGTGACCCTGAGTAATGTCCCAATGACGAATAAAAATCGTTGGTCCCTCATGGTCGTTCCCGATCCCAATCAGACCGGCCTGTTCGCCGAAATCCGTTGGGACACCGACGTACCCCAGGTACGGGTGAACGACACCTGGTACGAACTCGTCGGCATCGGCGAAACCTCGGCTAAACAGCTCGCCGATTCCGCCAAGTCCAAATTCTCCGACGACTGGAAAAACAATTTCCAGGACAACGCCATAAGCGTCATCTCCACCGACGGCAAGCCCCCATCCGTCGCGGATCTCAAGCTCCGCACGTTGGACACCAACGAGGTGGTGAAGATCACGGTCTGGGTCCCATCGCCATCCAGGAATTAGTTTGCGGGCAATTTCCCCGCCCGATCCTTCCGAATGACCACATAAACCTGCTCCCGCGGCAAGCTCAATGGCTCCAGCCATTCAACCGCCACCCGCGGGCGAGACTCCGTCCGATACAGAATCGTATACCCCAACGCCGGCAAATCATCGACCGATACGCGAAACCACTCCTGCGCGTGCTGGTTATCCCAGAACCCCGCCGACCCCAGCGGCGCGTGCAGGAGATGATTGCACTCGGTGAACCAGTCGCAATCGTTACGCAGAATATTCGGCGGATTCGGCGGCAGCCGCAGCGCGGCCTGTGCCATCGGATCCCCAAAAATAATCATCGGCGCCGACGCCAGAAGATTGTGCCGCGCCGCGAAGTCGCAGGTCCGCTGAAGTGAAAAATCCGCTGATGCCGCGGCTCCACGACGTAATACCCCATTGCCGTCAGCACAATTGCCCCCAGCACCAAACCCCGGCCCCACGCGCCAATCCGCGGCCCAACCAGATTCCACCCATAAAGGCAAACCACGGCCGTAATCGGCGCCACGCACGCCATAATCCGCATCAGCCCGCACGAGGCAAACCACCCGCGCCACCAAAGCACGCTATGCAGCGTAAAGATCAGCAGGAAAACCCAAACCCCCACCGCAAACCGCCAGCGGCGCACTTCCCACGCAACCACCGCCGCCAGCGCCAGCCCCACCCAGGGCAAAATATTTTCGCGAATCGGACCCGGCGCGATCAACTCCACAACCAAAAGCCCCAACCCCACCAACATCACCCCGTTTAGCCGCGACCCGAAGGGGAGCGATTTTCTGTAGACCCCCGCCAAAAACAATCCCAGCAACACCGGCCCACAATAAAGCCCCCACCGATCCACATACGCAAAAAACGTCCCATGCCCATAAATCCGCAGCGAATCGGCCGGCCACGACCACCCCTCGCGGAAAAAATAGTCCGGATTCCCCCAGAAAATCCAGCAGGCGATAAACCAGGCCATCGTCCCCCATCCCAGCACGATTGCCGGCCCCAGCCGCCGCCGGGAGAGCACCATCGCCCCCCACAGCGCGCACAGAAAAATCCCTCCGGGCGAACCGTCGGCAAATATCCCATCACCATACACGACGCCCAGATCCGATCCTTCATCCACAGCCGGATCGCGATCACGATCCCCAGCGCCAGCGGAATTTCCGTCATCGTGTCCGCCGCCAGCGTGAAAACGTAGGGCTGAAAAATCAGAAACACCGCCGCCAGATGCGCATGAGGAATCTCCAAATCCTCCGCCAGCCGAATCGTCTGCCAGGCGCAAACGATTGAGATGAGCGCTGCCGTCCACCGCGCCGCGGTGATGCCGAGCTGGGCCGGAATCAGCAGCGGAATCTTGTCCCCCACCCTCGCCCACGACCCCAGCAGCAGCGCCGGCTTCCATAGCCCATCCCGCGCATTCAAAAATGCATGATCGCATCCCCATCCCCCGTCTGCGGAAAGACGATCACCCACCCCATCAGAATCGCTAGCAACCCCACGCAGACCAGAAGAGACTTTCGATTCGCACTTACAAACTGACGCACCCGCTCGCCAGTCCCTGTTTCCCCGCCCCCGGTACTCCGGGGGAGGGCTAGGGAGGGGGCCGTACTCGCCACTGGCGCCCGTTCAAACTGAACCGCATTTTCGACAGGTTTCAATGGACCCCAAATTGTCCCGGCCGAACGGATTTAGTCAAAACCCACGCGAATTCCAACCATCACCCCAACCCCCACACAATAACAGACGATATTCCCCCACGAAAATGTCGACCCAAACATTATCCGCAGCAGAGGGTTTCTATCCCATAGGCTCGGAAGCCCCGTCAGCTTGAAACACTCGATTCCCACGCAAAACACAATCGCCAATCCCGCCGCCAAGGCAGCCCGCATATTCGGCACAATCAGCGAGATCAAAAGAAACACCGCCGCCGCATAACAGACGTCTCCGAGGCTTTTATCCCACCAACCCCATCCCACCCGAACCGCGCCGACCCTAGCCCCAGCGCCACCACGATTGCCAGCATCCCAACCAGCCGCGTCCGTCGCCCCATGCGGCCAATGATCGTACCCTTTTGTCACAAACTAAGCTCTTTTAACGGCTTGTCTCTCGAATATGTTTACCCTTGACCGATATCTTTGATGGAAGGATAATTGTTGTCGTGCCGAAGTTCCGCATCGATAAGATCGGAGATTTGTGCCGGCAACTCGATTTCACGCCGCACGTGGCGCGAGCATCCCAGCTCAGCGCTGCCGAAAAACTCCTTCTTGAGCTCGACCCCGGCAAAGCCTATCCCTTCAGCTTCATCGTCTTCCGCATCACCGGTTATCACCCCAAGGCCAATGACGAATCCCTCTTAACCGGCCTCGCCCTCCAGCACGACCTCGGCCTACTCATCGAACAGGTCAGCGAAACCCTGAACCTCCGCGAGGCGAACTCGCCGCAGCCGGTAATGACCATCGACGACGTCGCCCAGCGCTTCAACGTCACCAGCAAAACCATCCAGCGCTGGCGCCGCCGCGGCCTCTCCGCTCGCCGGTTCATCTTCAAAGACGGCAAGCGCCGCGTCGGCTTCATGCTCGGCTCCGTCGAGCAGTTCCTCTCGCTTCACCGCGACCAGATCATCCGCGCCGCCAACTTCTCGCAGGCCGATGAATCCGAAAAAGCCGAAATTTTCCGCCGCGCCCGCCGCTTGGCGGGGCATTGCCAATGCTGCATGAGCGGAGATCTCCCGCCGCATCGGCCGCCGCCTCGAGCGTTCGCCGCTGACGATCAACCACATTATCCGCGATCACGACCAGGCCAATCCGCAGTCGCGGATCTTCAGGTATCCCGCTGCGCCGATATCCGATGAGCAGCGCGACCAGATCGCCGCGATGTATCGCGACGGCGAATCCATCCGCGAGATTGCCGCTCGCGACCAACCGCTGCACCCGCGGCGTATATCGCGCCATCATCGAGCATCGCCTCGCTTCGCTGCTTCGCCGCAAACAGAAATTCATCGACGATCCCCTCTATCACCAGACCGACGCCGCCCAGGTGATTCGCGAGATCGTCTTGCAGGAAGAACTGCCGGCGCTGAGCAAGCCGGAGGAATCTGCGCATCCCGCGCGATCTTCCAGCGTATTTGCAGGATCTCTATCGCACTCCGCTCCTGACCCGCGGCCGCGAACGGGCCCTCTTTCTCGAGCTGAATTTCCACAAATTCGCAATTTGTCTCTGCCCGCCGAAAAGTCGAGCCCCAGTTTGCCCGCGCGGCGGATGTGAAGCGGCTCGAAGAAATCCGAGAATGCGTCGCCGAGGTCGAAAAACCAGATCGTCCGCGCCAATCTCCGCCTCGTCGTCAGCGTCGCCCGCAAGCACTTGCGGCCAGGGCTCTCCCTCATGGAACTGATCAGCGACGGCAATTCACCCTCATCCGCGCCGTCGATTCCTTCGACATCCACAAGGGCAACCGCTTCAGCACCTATGCCACCTTCGCCCTGATGAAAGGCTTCGCCCGCAGCGTCCCCGAAATGCAATTGCAGCGGCCACGAGGCGATCCACAGCGACGCCGCCCTCGAATCGGTCACCGGATCCGCGAGCTCCCGGACGAACGCTCGCCGATCTCACCGCCCGCGACGAAATCATCCAGCTCATGTCCCGCCTCGAACGCCGCGAACGCGACATCATTGCCGCCCATTACGGCCTGAGCGAATCCGCTCCCGCCACCTACGAACAAGTCGGCTCACGCCTCGGCCTCTCCAAGCAACGCGTCCGCCAGATCGAACAAACTGCCCTCGCCAAAATGCGCGGCGGGGATTCAAAGTAAAGTTTTGTGCCTGGGGCATCGGGTCCAATCGCGAAAAAGCAGGGCGATCGCATCTCCCCTTTTCCCCCGTGTAGCCGCCGTGCTTGCACGGCGCTTTCCCGCCCAACACGTCAAAGCCGCCCCTAACGTCACCGGAGCAGCCATGTGCCATCGCCGCGGAACCCCATTCGCATAAGCGAAGCTCGCAAAGAAAAAGTTGATCGACCGAACCTTCCCGTCTAAGGTGCCACTTTCCCCAACCCCTGGAGCCCGCAATGCCCGACAACGCCGTCATCATTCGCCAATTCATAGACCAGGTCCTCAACAAGGGCGACATCGACCAAACCGGCCGGTTTTTCTGGGACGATGTCGTCGAAGAAGTCCCGCTTCCCGGCCAGGGCCCGGGTCTCAAGGGATTGCAGGATGTCCTGCGCGGCATGAAAGCCGCATTCCCCGACATGCACTGGAAGATCGAAGAGCAGATAACCGAGGGCGATCGCGTGATGTCCCGCTTTGTGTGGACCGGCACCCATAGCGGGCCGTTTCTGGGGATCCCGGCGACGGGCCGCCAGGTGACCGTCTGGGGTGTCGTCATCGACCGGCTGGTCGACAAGCGGATCAAGGAAACGCGAATCATCATGGACACCCTGGGCATGATGGGGCAGATGGGTGTGATTCCTGGGCCGGGCGGGAAATAGCTGAAGCGCCAGGACGCCGATCGAGCCATAATTGCATTTCTGTAACGAAACAGCAGTTCAACGGCCTCTCATTTCAACCCGAGTTTTTTGTTCTGTTGCAACAGTGAGACGGCTTCCTGCAACCGGCGTTCGCGCGTTTCCGCTTTCTTTGCCGCCATTATCCACCGAACGTACAGGCTGCGATAAGAGGGCGCGAGGGTATTAAAGTACTTCCAGGCCTTGGGGTTTGCGATCAAAGCCTGTCTCAGGAGTCGAGGGAGGGTTGGATCGCGCTTTTTTGTCGCCTGCTGGGCCGCAGGCCGTTCGTCGAGGAGCCTGACGTCGATTTTTGCCAACCCCGCTTTGGTCATTCGTCCTTCGTGAATCAACGTACGGATTCTTTTTATGTTGGACGGCGACCATTTGGTGCAGTCGCGCCGGGGCGTGAATTTCTGCGCGTACCGTTGGTCGTCAATTTTCTTGACGATGCTGTCGATCCAGCCGAAGCATAGCGCCTCCTGCACAGCATGATCGTAGGGAATTGAAGGCTTGGCCGTGTGTTTCTTAAAGTAGATAAGCCAAACTTCGGTCTCGGAGGCGTGATGACCGGCGAGCCAGTCGCGCCATTCGTCGCGGTTGGTCAGATTTAGCATTTTCAGCATGGGATTTTTGCCTCGCAGTGGCCCTTGACCGCTGGCTATCCAATCGTAATTCGCCGCTCCGATTCCCCAAGCACTTCGATCGCAATATTGATTCGCCTGGCCGGAAGAATTTCCGCAATCCGGCTGGCCCATTCCACCACAACCACCCCGCCTTGTTCGAGCAGCTCGCCAAATCCAATCCCTTCAAAATCTTCCGGCCCCGTCACCCGGTAGGCATCGAGATGAAAAACCGTAAGCCAGCCGCCGCGATAGATGTTCAGCAGCACAAACGTCGGACTGCTGACCGCACGGGGATTTGCACCAAGGGCCGTTGCCAGGCCGCGCACGAACTGGGTTTTGCCTGCGCCCAGCGGCCCGTCGAGGGCGACGCATTCGCCGCCCACAAGCGTCTTGGCAACCTCCGCGCCGATCGCTTCCGTCTCCGCAGCGCTCTGTGATAGGTGCACCATCGGTGAAACGTATTACCGTGTAGGTGCCTCGGTTGCGAGGGCACTCCATTAAGACAACTGCTTAAGGATGAAATGTTTTTCGAATCGGATCTCGGGTGGTGTTCGCGGCTGCCCCGAGCAAACCCCCTCCCCTGCCCTCCCCTCTTCGAGCCTGAGCCGCTCGGCTGAGCTCGCGACGAAGCCTCAGAGCCGAAGGCCGGATTACCGGTGGCGGGGGTAAGACGAGGAACGTCACTCGCGGCCGAAGACAGACTGGTGAATCAACTCCACCGGATGCACGATCCGCAGGTTCACGCCGCGCGATTTCGCGTGGGCCGCCAGGTGCGAGGCGCACCCGGCGTTGCCCGAGATCAAAACCTCCGCGCCGGTCGCCACAATGTTCCCCATCTTCCGGTCCGCAAGCTCGGTGGCCATCTGCGTCTGCTCGAGGTTGTACGTCCCCGCCGCTCCGCAGCACAAATCCCCCTCCAGCAGCGGAACCAGCTTCAAGCCCGGAATCCGCGCCAGCAATTCCCGCGGTGGCTCCCGAAGCCGCTGGGCGTGCGTCAGATGACACGCGTCATGATACGCAGCCGTCAGGTTCACCGGATATTTCATCTCCGGCAGCGGCAGCTCCAGCAGCATCTGCGAAATATCCCTGAACCGCCGGTGAAATTCGCGCACCATCCCTGCATATTCCGAGTCGTCGCGCAGCAGCAGATCGTACTCCATCAGTGCGGCTCCGCAGCCGCCAATGTTGGTAACGATAAAATCGACCGCCGATCCGTCGCGTGGTAGGAACAGGTCGATGTTCTTCTTTGCCCGGCGCGCGGAGTATTCGATTTCACCGTCGTTTTTGTCGATCGCGCCGCAGCATCCCTGGTTCTTCGGCGCGAAGACGTCCACGCCACAGGCGGCCAGGAGATCGATCGCCATGCGGTTCACGCGATCGTAAAAAATGCTTCCGACGCACCCCGCGAAGAGGCCGACGATTTTGCGCGGAGCCAGGCCATTGTCGTTGGAGCGGGCGGCCTTGCCGAGCAGGGCGGTGTTTTGCAGGGCCATCAGCACGGCATCCATTCCCTTGGCGCCCGTATATCGCGGCAGCGACCGGGGCCAGATGGGCCCTTTGTCCGGAACCATCTGCTCCATTTTCCGCAGGGAGGCGGGGAGAAGTTCCATGACCTTCAGGCGCTCGAGCACGCCGTACATTCCGGTGCGTTTCAGCAGGCGGACCGGCGCGACGGAAACTTTCAGACGCGTCGGATGCGTAACCACATTGCGCACAAACCAGCGCAACACGCCGCGATACGATTCATAGCCCGGGGGTTTTTCGCGGTCGTATTGCTTGAGCCGGTGGCGGGTCTCGTCGAGCAATTCGTGATAAACGACGCCGCTGGGGCACGCTGTTTCGCAACCCCGGCAACCGAGGCAGGAGTCGAGATGCTCGCGCACTTTTCGGGTTGGTTCGATGGTTCCGTCCGAAAGTCCGCGCATCAGTTGAATTCGTCCGCGCGGGCCTTCCGCTTCGTGGCCGGTCTGCAAGTAGGTCGGACAAGCGGGGAGACACAAGCCGCAATGAACGCAGGAGAGCGCGCGGTCGTAGGTGCGCGGATCCAGCTTCAGCGCGGATGCGCTGGAAGAGTTCTTCCGTTTCCGGGTTCACGGGCGAGGGCATTTGCAAAAGGGGCAATAAAGTATTCATGATCCAGTGGTTGAAATATCGGTCATCAACCTGCTGGAGCGAAAGCATTTCTGAGCGCGGTCAGGGCGACGTTTTCTGTCGCACCTGGTGGCCGGTTCGGCGAGCGATCGGATGCGAAAAATCTAACGCATCGCGCCACATTCGGTGCCGCATTTTCTGCCGTTTTGAAATCTATTTCTTTGCATGGACCGATAACCGCGCTGCGCCAGCGACGGCACCCATCGGTCGGCAGAAAAATTCGGGGATCGCTCACCATACAACTTACCCACGGTGCAATCGATCGATCGCGATTATCGCACAGGGGGGGCGAAACAGGCTAGATAAAAATTCCCCCGATAAAATTCGCCGGGAGTTTTGGGAATTCGGGTAGGCGCGTTTGCCAATAGTTAGCGCCGCACTGTTGCTTCCGCGTGGTAATTTGGATAATTGCGGTTTTGATCTAGAGCGTGTTATGCACTTTGCCATGCCCCGCGACGGGACGGAATCGGCCCAGATGCTAGGAGCAATGGCGAGAACCGGGTCTGAACGACCCCTCGAGCCGTTGCGACGACGCAGATGGGCCGATTCCGTCCCGCCCGAAGGGTGAGCCGGAAAAGGCCCGACTGCTTCGTTGTCGGACCTCAGCGTATCAATTCAGATACTCTTCGGTCCTCCGCCTCGCATTCGAGCCTTTTCCGGCTCATCGCGGGGCATGGTAAAGTGCATAACACGCTCTAACCCCCGGAGGAAACGCATGCGCACTGAATTGCTCTCAACCTTAATCGCGTTGCTGGTTCTTGGCTTGTGCCTTGCCGCCCGTGCCGACTCCGGCTTGGCGTCCGCGCCGACCGTGGCGGACGTTCGCATTCAAAGCCTTAAGCCGTACACATATGCGTTTGTCTCCACGCAAACCACGCTGAACAAGTTGCAGGATGCGATCGGGCAGCTCATGCCCGTCCTCGACGCCGCTATCGATGCGGGAAAGCTTCGCGTGATGGGGCCGGCCGTCTTTACGTATCACGGGGCATCTGAGGATCGCGACAAGACCTTTACCCTCGACATCGGAGTGATCGTGAAAGATGGAACAGTGGCCCCGGACGGCATACAAATGACAACCGTCGGCCCGCTTCACTGCGCGACCCTCATCTACTCGGGCCCGACGTCCCAACTGGGGGCTGCCTATGGCAAGCTCTATGGCGAAATCGCTCGGCGGGGGCTCCAGCCCACGGATGTCAGCCGGGAAGTTTATCTCTATTGGGAGGGGCAGGAATCGGACAACAACCTGATTCAGATTCAGGCGGATTTGCCGGCAGCGGGGGAAGCGGCCGGAGGGGCGCGGCGGGGGCAGGGACGGGAAATTAATTCGCAATTGGCAAACTAGAAATAAACTCCTCCACCCGCTTCCCCAATTCTTCCCCTCCCACCTCAAACACATCATTATGCCCCGCCCCCCGCACGTTATAGCGCTGCACATTCCCCTTCGCGGCCGCGGCTAATTTCAGGGCCATGGTAAACGGCACCAGCTCGTCCTCCGTTCCATGCACGATCAGAATCGGGCAGGTGATGCCTGCGAGCTTTCCAACATTGTCGAAGCGATATTTCAAGATGAACGACACGGGAAACCACCGCACGATCTGCCGGGCCATGTCCGGTAAGTTGGTGAACGCGCTGATGGTGACGATCCCCATGACCGGCCGCCGGCTCGCGAGGTCAATCGCCGCCGCGCCTCCCAGCGACCATCCCATCGCCACAATCTTTTTCGGATCCACATCCCCGCGCAAAGCACGTAGTCATACGCCGCATTGGCCGCCGCGTAGCATCCTTTTTCGCTCGGCTTTCCGCCGCTCATGCCATATCCCTCGAAATCGGGAATGATGACGTTAACGCCGAGCTTGCGGATGATCTGGAAGATATCAGTGCAGTAGGCCATACAGGCGCCGTTGCCGTAAAGAAAGATGACGGTGGGGCGGTTGTCGGCGAACTCTGCGCCGTCCGGCTGAAGCGCCTTCCCAAAGATCGCCGCGATTGGCACGCCATCCGGCGACCGCAGCGAGAGAAGCTGCAATCCCTCGCTCCCGGCAATCATCGCGTCGCGCTGCCCCTGCGTCGCCGACCCGGGAAAAATAAGATGGTCCTGAAGTTCGAAAAGCACGAGCAGCACGCCAAGGTAAACCAGCAGCACCGTGCGGACAATGCGCAGCCCCCATCGCCGAGGCGCAAGGCGCTGCTTTTCGGTACGTTTCCCAACGCCGGAATCTGGGCAGGATTCGTCTTCAACGCGATTGCCCTCTGGCCAATTATAGCCTCTGAACGCGTGCCAGGGGCTCCAATCTGCGCACGTCTTCGATCTTGAGAAAACCCGCCCCCACGACCAGAGTATTCGCGGCCGCGCACGCCGATGCCAGCCGGCACGCGTCGATCACCTCCCGCCCCGCCCCGATCCCGGACGCCAGCCCCGCTGCAAACGAATCCCCGCTGCCGATCGCGCTGATCACCTCCACTTCAATTGCCGCGATGTTCCAAAACGCCTTCCCGTCAAACGCCATCGCCCCCTTGCCGCCCATCGTGATGATCACAAACTGCGCCCTGCGCTCGTGCAGCTTCTTCATCGCCTCCCGCAGCGCCCCATCATCATCGAGATTCCGCCCCATCATCCCCGCCAATTCCTGCCG
Organism: uncultured Phycisphaerales bacterium; assembly: GCA_963755915.1. Taxonomy (GTDB): domain Bacteria; phylum Planctomycetota; class Phycisphaerae; order Tepidisphaerales; family Tepidisphaeraceae; genus PALSA-1353. The sequence continues at coordinate 902,990 of CAVWLP010000003.1, read as the reverse complement.
GTTCGGCTTCACCACCAGCGGCCGATGCTCCAGCGCCCGCGCCAGCGGCTCCCCCCGCGCATCCAGAATCACCGGCACCTTAAATCTCCCCGCCAACTCACAGCACCGCGCATAAAAATCATCCCCCGTCCCCGGCGCCAATGTTCCCGACAAAATCAAGCACCGCGCCCCCGGCAGATATCCCTCCAGCTTTTTCAGCAGTCCGCCCACAACCTCCGGCGACACCGCCGCATGTTCCTGCACCAGTTCCGTCGCCGTTCGCGCGCTGCTATCGATCACCGTCACGCAAGTTCGCGTCGGATTCGGCGCCTCCACGCAATCGTGCTCAATCCCATCCCTCGAAAGCTCCCCCGCGAGAAACTTTCCCGTATCCGCACCCAACGGCACGAAGACCTTCGCCGCATCCCCGAGCGTATGCAGCACCCGCGCTACATTAATCGGCTTCCCCGCCGCCCCCCGAATTACCTGAACCGCCCGGTTCACCTCGTCGGTCGCCACCCGCTCAAACACCATCGTTAACTGCACCGTCGGCGTCGTGCCCAGGCAAATGTTCATACCCGCATCATAACCCCCTCGCCCGGTATTCCGGGAGAGGGTTGGGGTGAGGGCCGCCATTCGCCTACACTATGTTGACGTTTAACCCCGAAAAGAAATGCGCGCCGTCTATCTCTTCGCCTCCATCCTCTCCGTCTTCATCGTCCTCGATCTTCTGGTTCTAGGCCGAATCTACGTTCTCACCCGCGGAATGCGCGGCCAAAAATACTGGCGCACGTTCGTCATCCTCTGGGCCATTTTCGCGATCGGCTTCTGCGTTACCGCCGCCCTGGCAAATCCCCTGCTCGGCGGACGCCGCGACCCGCTGCCCCGCTGGCTTGTCAGCGCCCAGTTCATCTGGCACTTCCTCGTCCTGCCCGTTTTGGTGCTTATGCTGCTGCTGGAGTATTTCGCGCACACGATCCGCCAGTGGGCACGGCGTGCCCTTTCTCCCACGCCTCCGGCTCCGCAGCCCCCATCTCCGCCCGCAAGCCTCTCCCGCCGCAACTTCCTCGCCTCCGCCGCCATCGTCGCCGCCCCTCTCGCCACCGCCTCGATGTGCGCCGCCGCCGCCTCCCAGCTCGGAAAATTCCGCGTGAAATCCTACGACCTTGCCTTCCCCGCCTGGCCAAGAGAACTCGACGGCTACACCATCACCGTCATCGCCGATGCTCACGTCGGCGAATTCTCCTCCCAGAAAATGCTCGACGACATCGCCGAAGCCAGCAACCGACTGAAATCAGACCTTGTTCTCCTCCCCGGCGATCTGATCAACATTTCCCGCGCCGATCTGCCCAGCGCCCTGGACATGGTCCTCCGCCTCGATTCCCGCGACGGCGTCTATCTGGTCCTGGGAAATCACGACTGCATCCAGGGTCCCGGTGCCTTTGTCGCATCCGTCCGCCGCCGCGGCGTAAAAATCCTTGTCGATGAATCTAGCGTCATCCAAACCCGCGGCACTGCGTTCCAGCTCCTCGGCACCACCTGGACCGACGAATACCTCCGCGCCGGCTCCGTCGCCTACACCGCCGACCTGCGCATCCCCGGACTCTTTCCCATCATGATGGCCCACCATCCCCACAGTTGGGACACCGCGGCCGAGCACGAAATCCCCCTCGTCATCTCCGGCCACACCCACGGCGGGCAGATCATGCTCACCAAATCCATCGGCGCCGGCCCCTTGCGCTTCCGATACTGGTCCGGCCGCTACGACAAACCCAACTCCACCCTCATCGTCTCCAACGGCGTAGGCAACTGGTTCCCCCTCCGCGTCAACGCCCCGGCAGAAATCCTCCAAGTCACGATGCATTCAATCACCTGATCCCCCGCCCCCGTCCCCCGCTTCTCCCCGTGTAGCCGCCGTGCTTGCACGGCGCTTTCCCGCCCAACACCTCAAGGTCGCACCGAACGTCACCGGGGCAGCCACGTGTTATCGCGGCGGAACCGCGTTTTATAATCGCATGAAAGGCCATCTCCCTGCCGGAAGTTAACATTCCGGTTTTGGTGTCATTCACACAAGGAGATAGCCATGAAGTTATACGACAAGGTAGTTCAGGTAGGGCTGGACGTCCATCGGAAGTTCTCGTCCGCCAGTCTGCGCGACGCTTCCGGGAAGGTCATTGCTCGCGAACGCCTGGATCACCTGGATCGCCAAAAGCTTCGAGAGCGAATCGCTCAGTGGCCGCGAGGCACGCCGGTGATCCTGGAAGCGACATTTGGCTGGGGATGGCTCAGCGATGAGTTGCAGATTTTGAACATGCAGCCCCACCTGGCCTCGAGCCGCAAAGTGGCGGCATGGCGGGAAGGACGCGGGATCGCCAAGAGCAACAAGGTCGATGCCGACCTGCTCAGTGAACTCTGGAACGAAAAACCGATATTTAAGCGAGGCATCATGAAGCGCTGGTGGGAAGTCTGGCTGGCCCCACGCGAGATTCGTGATCAGCGGGAGCTGCTGCGCCATCGGATGACCCTCGTTCAGGCTCAAACGCAGTTGAAAAATCGCATTCACGCGACGCTGCACCGCCATGGAATCGTCAGCGAGCTCACCGACCTCTTCGGTGTGCAGGGCCGGCGTTTCCTGTCGCTGCTCACCGAGGACAAGACCCTGAGCCTCTCAGGACGCCAGACGCTCAAGGAAGATCTCATGCTGCTGGATTCTCTGCGTCGCCTGATCGCACGGGCCACCCGCCGGTTCCGCGCGACCATGAAACGATCGGAGATCGGCCAGCGCCTGATGACCGTGCCGGGCATCTCCACCGTGCTGGGATATACGCTGGTCGCCGAGATCGGCCGAATCGATCGTTTCTCCTCCAGTCGATGCCTGCTCCAATACAGCCTGCTGGCGCCGCAGGCCGACGACAGCGGAGAAGATCGCGATGCCAAGCCCATCGGCCGCCGACTTGGTCACGCCGGTCGCACTACCCTTCAGTGGGCCTTTATTCAGGCCGCCCACTCGGCAGTGCAAAGGGACGCTTTTTTGCGAGAACTTTTCAATCGCCGTACCAACAACGGCAAACAGGACCGCGGTCGCGGCTACATCACCGTCGCCAACCGCATATGTCGGATCGTCTATTCAATGTGGAACAACAACCAGGATTATCAGGAGGTGCCGCCCCCAAGACCGGGAAGCAAAAGACATAAGGAACTGATCTCGTCCGGAAGTGGGCCAGCCCTGGCTCGAATTGGCCATGAGCCCGAAGCAATTCAGGCTCGAGAGGCCACGTTATAATTGGGCCGCCCGCGCCGGATGAGATCATGTGCCGCTCGGCCAAACGCTGTTGATCGGGCCCGGCCAGCACGAATGGATATATGGACCGCCGAGAGGCCAGTCACCAGCCGGCAGACGGACGAAGAGGTCTCGGAATGAAAAAGAAGTAACCGCTTTTCGCGAGGAGAATTTTTTTGTTGATCGGGGAAGCCTTTCATGGATATTCGAGTAACCGCGTCCACCTCGTCACAACAACCATAACCGATAAAAATCTCCCCCCAATTTTCTCCCAAAACCCAACTCCCATCAAGCCGCTCATTCACTTCCCAAAAATCCCCCGTTCAATCGCCAAACCACCACCCCCGCCACCAGAAACCCCAACCCCAAAAAACAAATCCCCGGCCCCAGCGCCACCCCAACTTTCGGCCAGTGAAAATCAATCGGCCCCGCACTCCCCGGCCAGATCACCTCGCCCCCGCTCTGCTGCGCCAACTTCCGCATCGCTTCATGATCGTTTCCCAGCGCGTCAAACTCCTGCGGATAGCGTCCAGAAATTGCCGACCGATCGATCGTCTCGCCCCCGACTTTCACCGACGCGATCCGCGTCTCCCGCGAAGATTCAATCATCGCTTCGTATCTCCCCGGCCCCGTCTGCTCCAGCGCCCGCGTCTGCGTCCCATCGCTCCCGGAAATCTCCAGCGTAATCGCCAATCCATTGAGAAACTCTCCCTTCCCGGCCGCGTCGACCGTCAGGTGGGCCTGCGAATCCTGGTCCCACCTCACCGAAAACCGCGGATCGCGCGGCTTCTCCGCGATCAATCCCACCAGCGCCTCCAGTGAAGAATCATCCGCCCCAAACCCAATCGCCAGCACCGTTCCCGTCCCCATTTTCCAGAATCCCGCCAGCGGCTGCCCCAGATCCGATTCCGCCCACCACTGCGCATCCGGCTTCACCCACGTCCGGTTCCACAGCGACGTTGGCGCTATCGAAATCGACTCCGCCCCGTTCTCAAACCGCACCATCACCGGCTGATTCACCACCAGCGGCGGCAGCGCCGCCTGCGACAATCTTTTCAGCGACTGCGCCCACTTTTCCGGATCCTTTTCCTCAATGACTTCCCCCCCCGTCCCCTGGCAAATCCCCCGAATAATCCCCAGCGCGCCTCCCATCTCCGATCGCCAGCACGTGCAGCCGGACCTGCTTGCGGGCCAGAACGTTGGACAAAAGATCCGGATGCGAAATCGTGGCGTCGCAATCCGAGAGCAGGATCAACTCCGTCCGCATTTCGGCGCTGGAATCGTCCGCCACCTCATTCAGCGCCGCTTCAAGGTTCGTCGGCCCATGCGGATAAGCGTCGGGCGGCGGAAGCGCGGCGCTGGCCGCATCGGCCGCAGTGCCCGCGGGAAGCCACCATTTTACGTCCTGCGAAAACTGCCCGATCTGCACGGGATCGGCAGGCGGAATGCCGGGAAGCAGCTTGATGATCGCGCTCGTTGCCACGGCCCACGGCGATGCGCCGCCGGTCCCCTTGGCCATCGAACCGCTTCCATCGGCGAGCAAAACCCAGCGCGTCGTCGGCGTCGGCGGAAAGCTCGCCAGCGGGCTCAATTGCTCAAGAATCGTTCCCCCATATCCACCCGCGCCGAACGCATGGTCGCCCCCTTCGATCAGCAGCGACCCGCCCAGATCGCGCACGTATTGCGCCAGGCGCTCCAGTCCCACCGGCAAAAAACGATCGGCAGGCTGGTTCGCCAAAACGATGACCGCCGGTGAAAGATATTCCTGTTCAAGCACCGGCAACTGGTTGGCGTCGAAGGTTCGCCAGTCGGTGTCGGGAGGATTTTCCCCAACCCACCACTTCTCGCTCGCCGGGGGCGGGAGGACGGCCGTAGAGATCGAATCATTCTCCGGCCAAAAGTCGCCGCCGTTGAGCTTCACCGTCGCAATGGTCGAATCCGAAGGAGCGGGCCGCGTGATAACGATCGTTCCCCGGCCCACGGTTGCCGTCGAACCAGGGAAAGAGGCGGCGCGATCCGCGCCGGTGTTGGAGATGGTGGCGGCCAGCGATCCACCCCGCAGCTCCACCTTTTTCACAGCGCCGTCTTTGACGTTCTCCAGCCCCTCGTCCATCGCCACGTAAACCGGCGGCGATTTTTCCGGGAGCTGGAACTGGGCATCGCTGAAAAGAAGAATCGCATCGACAGGCGGAGGCGAGAAAATCGTTCGATCCGCCGGCATCTCCTCGATGGCGCCGCTTAAATCCAGCGGGCGGTTTTCCGAGGCGAAGGCGATGGTTTGGTACGACGAGTTGCCGACGAGCTGCGTGATCCGCTGCTTGAGGAACCAGGCGTTGCGGAACTGGGCGCCGCGGGTGCTGGGGGAAAGATCGACCATGACGGCAAGGCGCCCGGGTTTGGTCCGGAACCATACAGGTCCGGCGGCCGCAAGCGCGAGCAGCAACAAGCCGACCGCGAAAAGCCAGCGGCTGGCGAGAGGCAGGGGGATTTTGCACCAATTGCGATGGCGATCGCGCAAGCGGCAAGGGCAAGCGCGGCCAGCCCCAGTCCAACCGACGAAAACTCTACCGCGGGCGCAGCCGACATGTTTGTTGATTATAATGGCGAGTCATGAAACCGGCGCGATCCACGACGATTCTCTCGGTCCGAAAAGACGGCCAGGTCGCCCTCGGCGGCGATGGCCAGGTCACCCTCGGCACCACCGTCGCCAAGCACGACGCCGTCAAAATCCGCCGCCTCGGCGCCGGCAAGGTCCTCACCGGCTTCGCCGGCTCCGCCGCCGATGCCTTCGCCCTCCTCGAACGCTTCGAGAAAAAGCTCGCCGATCACCCCGACAACACTCGCCGCGCGGTCATCGAACTCGCCAAGGAATGGCGCACAGACCGCGTCCTGCGGCGGCTGGAAGCAATGCTCGCCGTCGCCGATGCCCAGGTAAGCCTGATGGTCAGCGGCGCCGGCGACGTCATCGAACCCACCGACGGCATCATCGGCATCGGATCGGGCGGACCATACGCCCTGGCTGCCGCCAAAGCCCTAGTCGCCCATTCATCCCTCAACGCCAAAGCAATCGTAGAAGAAGCCCTGAAAATCGCAGGGCAAATCTGCATCTACACCAACACCCAAATCAAGGTAGAATCCCTCTAACTGATTGTTTAGCCGCGACCCGCAGGGGAGCGCGACCCCGGAAGGTAAAATCCCCCTAATTGTTTAGCCGCGACCCGAAGGGAAGCGCTTGCTCATGTCGGGGAGCGCCACGGGCCTAGTCTTTCCGGACCGCGATGCAGTCGATTTCAATATCAAACGGGCCCGTCCATACCGGCACACAGAAGAAAATGCGGGCTGGCGGATTGCTGGGAAAGTAGCGCTTGTAAATTTCGTTGAATGCCTTGAAACGCTCCGGGCTTACACACAGTACGTTGATCTTCATGACATGCTCGAGGTCGGATCCCGCCGCCTCAAGTGCCGTCTTCAACTGTTCCAGGATGCGTTCGGCCTGCTGTTCGAAAGGCGCGTTAACGAGAAATTCTCCGGTCTTGGGATCAAATGGCGGCAGACCAGAGATGAAGATCATGTCGCCCGCGCGAGTGCAGGTCGAGACCGGCGCACCCCATTTCTCGAAATTGCTGTCAAACGGTTCCACGCGGATAATTTCCCTCTTCATGATCTGTCTCCTTGTACGATTTGGTTGTTTCCGTCGGCGTCCATGAAGACCTTCTCCTGGCCGAAGTGAGCCTTGAGCCAATCAAAAATTCGGCCGGCGATCCGTGAATCCACGCTATCGCCATAGTATTCGTGCCGCAACCGTGAATCTTTCGGCACTATCTAAAAAAGCAGGTCGGCGTCACTGCTCTGCATTGCATTTGCCCTTCCCTTTGCTTTAAAACATGCGCCGATTTGCGCCCGAAAACAAACGTCTAGCGCCGTGAGGCTATCCCGCTGAGGCCCGACCTGAGACAGAAATCATCATGAGTGATGCAAAAACCCCAGATTCTATAGCAGTCAATGAACTCTGCCGCTCGTTTAAAGCGGCCATGCGCGAAACCCTTTCCGAAGGCTTGCAGAAAATCGACCACTGCGCCTCCCAACTCAATGAAGAGCAATTCTGGCACCGCCCCCGCCCCGAGATGAACAGCATCGCCAACCTCTGCCTCCACCTTTCCGGCAACCTCCGCCAATGGCTCATCGCCGGCGTCGGCAACCAAAAGGACATCCGCAATCGCCCCCAGGAATTTTCCGACCGTTCCAACCGCCCCAAAACCGAGATCCTCGCCCTCCTCCAATCAACCGTAATCGAAGCCGACCAAATCCTCTCCCGCCTCACCGCCACAGACCTTATTTCCGCCCGAAGAATCCAGGGCTTTGACACCACCGTCCTCGCCGCCATCACCAACACCATCTCCCACTTCCGCGGCCACACCCAGGAAATCATCCACATGACCCGCGAGCACCTCGGAGAAAAATACCAATTTGATTTTGTCCCCAAAGGCAAAGAGCAGGAGTCCGCCGCCGGCGAAGTTTAACCGCCCGCTGCGCTGGACACCGCAAAGAGCGCAGAGATTTAAAACCAATGAGTTGAATGGCTTCTGAATTCTTGGCGCTCTTGGCGTCTTCTATGAGCCGAGCCTTGTCAAGGGGCGTTGATCGCTCATGCGGTCGATTGGGTGAGCCTTCTATTCAGTGCTCTCGCCTGGCGGCGGGCCTATTCAACTGTACAAATGGCCAGCCCTATTCTTAGCGGCAAGCTTTGAAGCTTAAGACGCCAACCGGGGTCTGGCCTTGCTCATTCAACCTGCACGAACGCGTCAATTCCACTTCACTTCAACTCTACTCAATCCCCTGCACAGAAGACAACGGCTTTCTGACACGGTGTCTTCCGGAGGGGAGATACTCCATCGCCTGTACCGACTTGTCGGGACAGTCATCGCCTTTTCGATTTTCAAGTGGCCGCCGTCAGCGATCGCTGGGGTTCTCTCCATCGGGTTCCGTCCCGCAGCATCGCCCACAGCTTCACCAGTAATCTCCTGGCTACCGCAACAATCGCGATCTTCTTGCGCTTCTCGCTGTCACGTAGAACCCTCTCGTACACGTCCTTCATCCACGTATTGCGATGAACCCCCAGCCACGCCACCTCCACCAGCAACTCCCGCAGCAGCGCGTTGCCTGCCTTGCTGATCCGCCCCTGGCGATCGCTGTCGCCGCTCTGCCAGCGCCGCGGCGTCAGACCCACGTAACATCCCACCTGACGTGCATTCTTGAATCGCCTGGGATCATCAATGATCACCGCCACCGCCTCGCTCAGCCGCGGACCAACGCCGGGCACCTCCTGCAATCGTTTCACCGCTTTGTTGGCCTGGCCCAACTCCTGAAGCTTGCTTTCGACAGTTTCGATCTGCTTCTCCAGGTGCTCCAGTTGCGCCACCTCACAACCGATCTGAAACAGCCACAGATCTTCCGCCGATGCGGCCGCTGCTTCCTTCCTCATTTCCTCCAGTCGCGCTTTCGTCCACGCCTTGGTCGCCGAGGGCAAATACAAACCCTGCCGCTCGTAGATTGATCGGATCGAGTTCTTGAGCGCCGTGCGGCGATCCACCAGGCCGTGTCTGTATTCAATCAATGAACGCCACTGCCGAACCGATGCCTTGGGCACGTGCACCGTCGGCAGCGAATCCATCTCCGACATCGCCGCCATCTTCAGCGCGTCTTTACGATCACTCTTCTCCTTCACCGTCTTCCAGCGCCAGCGTTCATCGTTGCCATTGGCCACCTGGACGGGAACATTGTTCCGCTCCGCCAGATCACAAACCCATCCTGCCGCCGGACCGGCCTCGATGACCAGTCGATCCGGACGCACCCGCTCGAGTAGTTTTTGCACCTCGTGGGCATTGGTGCCGATCTTGCCGAACGTTCTTTCTCCACCGCCGGTGACATAATCCACAAAAACGCTCTTGTTCTTTCCCAGGTCCAAAGCGAGAATTCGCATTGCCGAGTCCTTTCTCAAAAAAGACGTTTGAGCGACCTACGCGGTACGCTCGTTCATACTTGGGGCATTTTGACCCCGTTCACGTCCCGAGAAAGGCTCGGCTTCATAGTTTCTTGGCGGTTAAAAAATCTTATAACCGCCCGCTTCGCTCAAGACGCCAAGAGTGCCAAGAAATGCAAAAGACGCATGAGTCAAATGGAGGGTTCTGTCCTCAGTTTCCCCGACACAACTAAGCCGCGCTGCTGCGTCTGCGTCCCCGGCCATCCTTGAATTGGCTCAGGGAGATACGCCTGCCGGGGAGGGTGACGACGATTTCCAATCCACCGCCGAGCGCCTCGACAATCCGCTTGAGGGTGCTGATCTGCATGTCCTGCTGCGATTCGAGTTGTGAAAGGCTCGGCTGCTTCACACCAAGCTGGGCCGCGAGCTGCTCCTGTGTCAGCCCGGCAAGCTTACGGATTTCGGCCAGGAGCATTTTGGACATATCCTCTTGCGCCGTGCCGGCGCGGGCACGGGACTTGGCGGACATCCGCGCCCGAAGTTCGCTGAATTTGTGGTGGCCGGCCATCACATCAACCCTTCCTTTTCGAAGTTCGGACAGATGAGTGTCATAAAGGTCATCGGCAATGGGGATCATTCGCTTGTAGAAGCGGCGATCGCCCGTCTTGTCGCCGCCGATGAGCAATATTGCAGATCGGCGAGGATCGAAGGCAAAGAATGTTCGAAGGGGTTTGCCGCCGCATTGGCAGCGAAGTTCCTTCATATTAGGGTGCCGCGAGCCCTTCACCGTATCGGCGTGCGGCCTGGGCAATGCCGGGCCCAACTTCTTAAGCAACTCGACGCTCCGCGCGACCGCGACTCGTTGGGCGTCAGTCAGTGCATCCCACCACTGGCCGAATTCGTCCGTATATTCCACCTCCCACATTCATAAAAGATTATAGGCTTTAACCTTTATAGGTCAACGCCTATCAAGCAATGCGGTGAAATGATAGGGACAGGGCGGTCCTGCACCCTTGGCTTTCCACGGCGATTGCGACGACAGGACCCAAGCGGGTAAAAGCATGTCGAATGTCCGATGTCGAACATATCCGCGGCTGGTTTAAGGAAGGGAAACTGATCAAGCCGCGCCGGGGGGATGAACACCACGGTCGATCTCATCAACACGCTCGTCGCTCTGTCCGGCGGAAAGCCGGCGCGTCCCGAGCGGCTCCGATATTCCATTCAACCCACCGAGCATTACGTTTTTGTCATCGTCGATGGCCTGGGATCCGAATTGCTCCGCAGTCAGTGCCCAAGTGGATTTCTCGCCAAGCACACCGTCGGCGAATTGGAGGCGGTCTTTCTTTCAACCACCGGCGCGGCCATGACCTCCTACGCCACCGGCCGCTATCCCGCCGAGCATGGCGTTCTCGGCTGGTGGATTTATCTCGAAGAGCACGACCTGGTCGGCGTAAGCCTCATGTTTGTCGAACGGTTTTCGGAAAAGGATCTGGCCTCCCTGGGGGTTCCCCCCGCATCGATGTTCGGCACGACGCCCCCGATTCTCACCGCGATCCCGTGCGACGTGGCAATCGTAACGCCGTTCATCGATTCCGCCTATTCGAACTATTCCAGCGGCGGACGCCCGCGAATCGGATATTCAACTGTCGATGAGGCGTTCGATCGGGTCCTGGATCGCGTGCAGGCGGCAAAGCAAGAGACGTTTACCCAAGTCTATCTGCCTCAGCTCGACAACCTTTGCCACGAGCTCGGCGTGGCAGACCAGTGGATCGCAGATCTGCTCAAACAAATCGACCGCGGCCTCGAAAAATTTGCGTGCCAAGTCGGCGATCGTGTGCGGATCATCGTAAGCGCCGACCATGGCCACGTCGCCTTGCCGCCACACCAGCGGATCGTGCTGCGGCACGACGAGCCGATCATGTCACTCCTCAAGTGCGCCCCTGCGGCGAGCCCACAGTACCAATGTTTCACGTCCGCGCCGGCCGTGAGCCGGAATTTGCGTCGATGTTCCGCGAGCAATTCGGCAGATGGTTCGCGCTGATTACGCCGGATGAGGCGGACGATCTGCGCCTCTTCGGCCCCGAGCCGATGAGCGCTTTTGCGCCGGCGTTTAGGGCAGTTTCTAGGGATTGCATCGGAACCAACATTTCTGCGTTATGCCTACCAAACGCCGAAGCGTGCGCCGTTTCTCGGGACGCATGCGGGACTGACAGCCGGAGAAATGCTGGTGCCGCTGATTATTGTCTGAGGGAACTTGCGGATCCGAGTCACCAAATAAATTTCGCCTCTGAATTCTTGGCGCTCTTGGCATCTTGGCGGTTTAAAAATCTTATAACCGCCCGCTTCGCTCAAGACGCCAAGAGCGCCAAGAAAGTCAACGGATTTAAGTTTTCTTAGCAACATACCACAAAAACGCCATCAGCCCGCTAAATCGAAACGTAGGGTCGACGTAACGCTCCACCACATAAAACGCAAAATAATAAGCCCGGCAAAACCCCCAGATCGCCACCGCGAGCAACACGGCAGTGCGAATGGCAGGATGATCAATGAGGATCAGAATAGACGCCATCACCCCGGCCACCAGCATCAAAAACGCCTTGAAGTACATCCAGAAATGGCTGCGGATGTCCCCAAAAAGAAAACCACGCCTGGCCGTTTCATTCGGATTCATGGCTCACCTCGTCAACTCGATCGCCTCGCCCACGCCAATTTCAAATTTTTTTTTCGACCTCACCAAAAAATAGGTACAAAACGTACACCTTTTGGACCTGTATATAGAGGCATCGCTTTTAAGGACGCTGGCCCTCTCTCAATCTTTCCAGTCATCCAATATGAAACCTCCTCCCACCATCTCATTCTACGCTCCCCCGGCGCCCAGACTCCCCCTCCACCCCCTGTCGCAATCCGCGAAAAAACGCGTACACCCCTCCCACCCTTTTTTCAAATTCTTCGAACGTGTCAACGGTAACGAAACCCCCCGCCACAACGCCCAAACAATGTGTTCACACCCACTAACTTCCCGTGAATTCCACCGCGCTCCATCTATCGTCGCAATCGGCGAAATCCAGCCGGCAGTATCGCCTCAGGAAATCTTCTCCGAAACCCCCGATTTTTTCCGCCCCGGCTTCTCCGGCTGCACGTTTTTGAACACATCATGCGGCTCGACCGCCTCCAGCGGCGGCAAAGACCAGGCAGAGGAGATTTTCAGCCCCCGGCTGATCAGCCAGTGCCGGGCGTCGATAAACAGATACAGCGGCTCGATTTCCGTCCCCAGCCGCGATTTGAAATCGTCGGAGGTCAGGCCCAGGTCGATCTGTTTTGCCCCGCGCTTCCAGGCGAAATCCAAATCGTTGTAGAAGAGGTTGAAATAAACGTCGCCGAGCGGATTCAGCTCGTAATCGAGTCCGGAATTCATGTTGTAGTAGCCGCCGTTGTGCATGATCCCAAGGGTGAAGCCGGCGAGCCGCTCGCCAAGATAGATGCAGGTGAGCGACGCATCCGCGCCGAATCGCCGGCCGAGATCCCGCAGGAAATCCGCCGACAAAAATTCGAGCTTGTATTTCGAGCGGTCCCGAACCGCGCAGTAAAGCTTATGGGCGTCATCCGTCAGGACTTCGCAAAGGCGATCCGGGCCGTAGACCTGCTCAACCCGGAATCCCGCGGCAGTGAATTTCTTGATCGAGCGGTTAATCTCAGCCCGATACCGCGAACGCAGGGAGCCCAGGTAATCCTGGAAGCTGGTGAATGGCCTGGAAAGCGAGTGGAGCGGCGGGATCTGGCATTTGAGGAAGCCAGCGTCGGAAAAGTCTTTCAATTGCTCGCACTGGGGGCCGGTGAATTCCTTGATGACGATAACGCTCGCCTTTTGCCGTTTGGCCAGGAGGCGCAGGGCGCGATTCACCTCGGCAATGACGGCGGGATGGTCGGCATCGGAGGCGATGAGGAGCTGATTTTTCCCCGCGGGCAGAGGCAGGCCGCAAAAGAGAATGTTGAAGCGAAGCAAGTTGTGCAAGGGGCCAAGAGGCAGCCTGGTCAGCCAGCGCATCCAGGCGAATTGCTTGAGATCAATAGGGAAGAGCCAGGTGAAGGCGACGGCAGCGGCAGAAGCCGAAGCGGCGTCGTCGTGAATGACGATGGAGAAAAAGGGATAGTCGCGGAGATTGGATTCCATCGCGCCGAGAAGACGGGGGTCGAAGGCGAGCTCGCTGTTGCCCGCGGTAAGGGATTGCCATTGGGCGGCGGGGATGGAGGAAAAGGATTGGTGGACAGTGTGGGTCAGCCCCATGGGGATATATTAGTGTGAAGAGGGGAGAAATGCAGAATGCCAAACCGCAGCCGGAGGCGAGGAGCGGTACTCCGCATCGGCTGGAGGCCGTCGGGCCGGAGGCCCAGTGATCATTGTCTTTCGCCGAGTTCGTAGAAGCCGGTTGTGTCGCGTTTGAGATACCCCTTCTCGGCTAGTTCCTCCCAGATTTCCTTTCCGAAGCCTACGGGGGGTTGGATGGAGACAGTCTGGACTTTTCCGGTGCCGCTGAGGGGGCCGTGCCCGATGCGGGAGTCGTCGTCGAGCCGGGTAAGCTTCAGACGCTTTTTGAATGCTTTCAGCACTTTGCGGAGTTCTTCTTCAGTTGCGGGCATAAGCTAATTATAACTGCTTCTGCACCAGAATGGGATCGTTTCACCGGAGAGAACGCGGAGATGAAATTCTAGTTTTTCTTGGCGCTCTTGGCGTCTTGGCGGTTAAAAATCTTATAACCGCCCGCTTCGCTCAAGACGCCAAGAGCGCCAAGAAAAAAAAGGATGTTATCTCAGCGCTCTCCAGCGAAGCGGGCGGTGAATCGGTTTGTGGATAGTAAACAGTTGCAAGTGCCGAGGCTACAATCTGGGTCTTTATGCAAACGCTCACCCCTCGTCAGATCGTCGCGGAATTGGACAAGTACATCATCGGCCAGGGAGACGCGAAACGCGCGGTCGCCGTGGCTATACGCAATCGGTGGCGGCGGCAGCAGTTGGCGGAGGGGCTGCGGCAGGATGTGTCGCCGAAGAACATCATCATGATCGGACCGACCGGCGTGGGGAAGACGGAGATCGCCCGCAGGCTCGCGTCGCTTACCAATGCGCCGTTTATCAAAGTCGAGGCCACGAAGTTTACCGAAGTGGGGTATCACGGGCGCGATGTCGATTCGATGATCCGCGATCTGCTGGACTCCTCGATATCGCTGGTGCGGGACGAGATGACCCAGGCCGTGAAAGAGCCGGCGACTGAGCGGGTCGAGGAGCGCATTCTGGATATGCTCCTGCCGGGCGAGAGAACCACCGGCTTTGAAGACGAGGACGCCAAGGCCAAGCGAACTCGGGTGCGGGAGAAACTGCGCGAGCAGCTCAAGGCCGGAGAGCTGGAGGATCGGCAGATCGAGATTCAGATCGAGCAGCGCAGCGGGATTGGCGTGCTGGGGCCGGCGGGGATGGAAATGGATGTCGAGTTTCAGTCGATGCTCGAAAAAATGATGCCGACCCGGCGGGAATCACGCCGGCTCACCGTCAGGGAGGCGCGGAAAGTGCTCTTTTCGCAGGAGGCGGAAAAGCTGGTCGATCGGGAAAAGATTCACTCCGCGGCAATAACGCGCGTCGAGCAGAATGGGATCGTGTTTCTCGATGAGATCGACAAGATTTGCGGCACGGAATCTGCCCATGGTCCGGATGTTTCGCGACAGGGGGTGCAGAGGGATCTGCTGCCGATCGTGGAAGGGTCGACGGTGATTACCAAGTATGGGCCGGTGAAGACGGATCATATTTTGTTCATCGCGGCGGGGGCGTTTCACAGCAGCAAGCCGAGCGATCTGATGCCGGAGCTTCAGGGGCGGTTTCCGATTCGGGTGGAGCTTTCGGATTTGACGAAGGACGATTTCGTGAGGATTTTGCATGAGCCGAAGCATTCCCTGACGACGCAGCAGGTGGAATTGCTGGGGACGGAGGGATTGAGCGTCGAATTCACGGAGGATGCGATCGCGCAGATGGCGCAGATGGCGTTTGATCTCAACCGCAAGGCGCAGAATATCGGCGCGCGGAGGCTCTATACGATCATCGAGCGGGTGGTGGAAGGGATCAGCTTTGATGCGCCGGATTTGCCGGAGAAAAAGATCAGGATTGATGCGGCGTATGTGAGGGAGAGGCTGGCGGAGGTGGTGAAGGACGAGGACCTTAGCCAGTTCATACTGTAAATCCGAAACCAGAAACCAGAATGACGAATCAAATCCGAATGACCAAATGACGAATGATTCGGACAGGATGTTTCGTCATTCGGGTTTCGGGCTGGATTCGGAATTCGAATTTCGTCATTCGGGTTTACCGTCCCATCTCCGGCGTGTAGCCGACGATTGCAATCCGGTATCGCTCCGCCAGTTCCAGGACTTTGGATTTTTCGAGCATGATGGTCTTTCCCGGCTCCAGCACCAGGGCCGAGGCCCGGTTGGCGTGGAGCTTTTCGATGGTGGTCGTGCCCACCGTCGGTACGTCGAGGCGCATGTCCTGGTGGATGTTGGAAACTTTAATGAGCGACCACCCCCCGACTTTGCAGAGCTTGCCGGCGCGTTCGATCATGCCGTTGGTTCCTTCGACAGCTTCGACGGCGATGACATTTTTATCGACGACAGCAATCGATTGCCCGATGTCCAGCCGGCTGACGGTCTGGCAGATTTCCCAGCCGTAGCGGATGTCCGCCCACTGCGGTTCTGTCGGGGCGATGCGGGTCATGACGCCGGGGGTGGCTAGGTGCTCGGAGCAGTATTTGGTCTGGTCGATCAAATGAATTCCTACGGAAGCCAGCTCCCGGTCGATCGCGCCAAGGACGGAGGAATCGCGCTTGTCGCGATGGAGATTTTTGGACCACATGAGGATAGTCCGGACGTCGGGAATATACCGCAAATATCGCCACCGGCTGTACATTTTTTCCTTGGCGACCCGCCCGACGAGAATGGCCTCGGAGCACCCTGCGGCTTTGAGCACGCGAATCCACTGCCCCATGCGCACAACGCCGACCCATTTGAAGATGTCGACCTCGTTGCGCAGTTCCGGCCAGGCGCTCCCCCCGAAGGCGGCGGCGACCACGCCGCACCCGCGGCGCGAGCGCCGCGTGCAACCAGGAGAGGGAAAATCCCCTCGCCGGCGATCAGGCCGAGGGGGGGTGGGAGAGTTGGCGTCGCGGCAGTCATCTGAAATGCATTGGCGTCAAATTGTCGCCCGCTGTCGAGATAATTGCTTGGACTTTACTATAAAAACAAGCCGGGATTAACTGAGAAATATTCACCGAGGCGGCGGGCGTGTTCGGCGGTGATGGGTCGGTTCCCGCTGAGGATCATGGAGACGGCGCTTTGGCGAATACCGAGCAATTTGGCGATCACAGCCTGTTTGACACCGGTTTCCTCGATCAGGTGCTTAAGAACGTCGAGCCCCGATGCTTCGGATCGCGTCGACTCGTGCTGATTTTCATAATCCTCCAGCAGGCACGCGAGCACATAGACGTATGCGGCCTCACCTTCGTCGGTGTGGTCGATGCCAAAGAGATTATCGAGGATATCGGTTGCGGTCTGAGATTCCTTTTTCGTGCGGATGGGCCGAAGGGGGAATTGCCGCATGAGCTGCTTATAGCGCGGGGTATAGATACTGGATATGGCGGCGGTCATAACGGGTCAACTTGTTCCAAATTATATTTGTTGGTGCGCGTGAAGGCGCCGTTGGCCCTCACCCTAACCCTCTCCCAGATTACTGGGAGAGGGGATAAATGCGAAGTTGTCGCCGTCGGGGCCATGACGCGCTAATCGCCATCATCATCCTTATCCCCGTCCTTATCATCCGGCTTCGACAGCGTCGTATGCAGCACCGGCATCCGGGAATCAGGTCCTTTGACGGTTTTCCAGACAATTTCATCCAGCTCCAGCGCCGGGGCGGCGTCGGCGTGGGTGAAATCCATCCGGGCGCTGGCAAGTTCCATCGCCCGGCGGGGGTCGGATTGGGTCAGGTCTTCGAGCCTGGGATTCCGCTGGGCAATCAGTTTGGGGGAGGGGGCGATTGCATCGTACGGGGCGGAATTCGACGGCGTCGTGTCCCAATCCATGATCGGGTCGGCGACGGCGTCGTATTGGGTCATCGGATTCAGGTCGAGAATCAGCTCCATGGTCTTGAGCATGCTGTCGGTGTTGTAGAAATGGTGGTCGACGCTGTGAGCCTTGATCCAGGGGCTGATGACGAAGCCGATGGTGCGGTGGGCGTCGACGTGGTCGGCGCCGCTCTGGGCGTCGTCTTCGATGATGAAGATGGCCGTGCTGTTCCAGATCGAACTGTGGCTGACAGCCTGAACGAGCTCGGCGATGCCGTAGTCGTTGTCGGCGACATAAGAGCTTGGCGTGTGGCTGCCCGCCTGGGCGCCGCGGGTGTGGTCTTCGCCCATGCGGACGAGCATCAATGCCGGGACCGCCGATCCATCGGGAGATTTGTTAAGCATCATCTGGAACTCACGGTTCCACTCGGCAAATCGGCAGGGGGCCTCGTATTTGCCGTACTTAGTGATGGGATAGAGTGCGTCGCTATTGCCGGCGGCGGCGAGTTGGGCGGGGGCGTCGCTGTCGGGGAAATCGAGATCGAATCGCCGGTAGTCGATGTCGCTGATGCCGTCCAGGTCGTGGCCGGGGGGCTGAAGGCCGGGGGAGGTGGGATAATTGTCGGGCCCACCGGCGAGGCCAGTAATGCGATCGTTAAAGCTGAGGTAGAAGCCGTAATTGCGGATGGAAACCCGCATGTCGCGGGCGATGTCCCAGAGATTTCTGCCGGTGTTGGCGACATCCGGGATGGGCGGGGCGCCCTTGGCGAATGAGGGCAGGGTGGTCAGGGGTTTGCCATCTTCGTCCTTGGCGGGGAATCCACCGGTGATGTAGCCGTTGTTCTGGCCTTCAAAATCGAAATGCCGGCCGCGGCTGGAATAGTGGTAGGGGACGTTTCGCTCGACGTAGGCGTCGGCCATTCCCTGGGTGCTCCAGTTCCAGCCGTCGCCGCTGACTTCGCCGCAGGCGTAGAGATTGTCGAGAAGGACGAAGCGATCGGCGAGGGCGTGCGCGTTGGGCGTGACGTCTTTGCCGAAAATCACGAGGGATTTGTCGCCGTTGCCCTGGGGCATATCCCCAAGGACCTGATCGTAGGTGCGGTTTTCCTTGATGATGTAGATGACGTGGGTGATTTTCCCGGCGTTCATGTCTATATCAGCCAGGGGATTGAGCTCCTCCTCCGAGAGGGTGTTCAGGCGGTTGTTTTCCATGACGGTTTCGGTCGCCTTGTCCAACTCGTCCCCCTGAGGAATCCGAACCGTGCAGACGTTTCCGTTGATGATGTTGAGGATGTAGGCGTTGGCGCGTTTGGGGTCGAACTTGTCGGGCATGTTGTTGGGGTTTCGAACGCTCGTGCCCTTGGCGTTGGCGACGAAGAGCCGGCCGTCGGGCCTCACGGCGAGGGCGCTGGGATACCAGCCGGCGGGGACGTACCCTTTAAGCTGCATCGAGTCGAGATCCACGACGCCGACGGCGTCCATATCGCCGAGGGCGACGTAAAGGGTTCCGCCGTCGGGAGAGAGGGCCATGGCGGTGGGCGTGGCCCCTGGGATATCGCGAACCATGTCGGGGCGGAGAAGGATGGTGTCGACGGCGCGGTTTTGGGCGGTGTCGATCACAGTGATCGTATCGCTAAGAGAATTGGCGACGAAGAGGCGCGATTCGTCGTGGGAGAGCAGAACGGCCGTGGGATGAGCGCCGACGGGAATCACCGAAAGCACGGACGGATTCTGCGGGTCTTTCGTATCGACGGCGTAGACGGCGTCATCGCGCTCGGAGGCGAGGTAGGCGGCTGAGCCGTCCGAGAGGACGGCAATGCCAAAGGGGAAATTCGAGGTTCCGCCGTGGCTTTGGGTGAAGCTGACGTGACCGAGCTGGAGCCTGGCGTCAGGGTCGTAGATCGTCAGGCCGCCGGACATTTTGAATGGGTCGGCATAGCCGGACCCGTTGTCGGCGACGTAGAGCAGCCCGCGGCCGTCGGTTGCCAGCCCGGCGGGGAAATCATCCAGGCCGGTTTTGATGCTGCCGACTTTCGTAAGCTGGCCGGCCGGGTCGACGGAGAAAATTCCAATGGATGCGTGGGCTCCCTGCGACGCATAGACGAGGCCCGACCTGGCGACGGTGAGACCGTAATAGAGGCCGATGGTTTTCTTTGAGCCTTCTTGCGTCGGCGCTTCGCCGGCTTCACCGGCGGGTTGGGAGGCGGGGGCGTGGGTTTTGCCCAGGGCGGAGTAGTCGAAATCAAGGTGGGAGACCCCGATGCCGTCCGTCGTGCGGATCGACCAGAGAGCGTCGTGGTAGCCCATGTCGCTGCAGAGGAGATATTTGCCGTCAGAGCTGAGCGCCAGGCTCATGGGCATGGTGCCGACTGGCCAGTTGGTGTCCATCCTGGGGGTGATGAATTTGCCGGTGTTCAGTGGCTGCGGCGCGGTGTGGCCGCACTGAGTGAGAAGGAGAAGAGCGAGCCATCCCAATTTGTGGAATCTCATGGTGTTGAAGCGCATGGGGGGATTATGTGCGGGATTATTAGAAATAAGTAAAGCTGTGGGGCGAAAATTGGCCAGGGGACTCCCCTTCGCCCCGCCATCTTGCCCGCGATATGGCCCTCTACTACTATGAAACGAGCCGTGGATTCGTAGCAATCATCGTCGCATGCCCGGCGCGGCTGCGGGCAAGTGAATGATAGTCAAAAAACCGCAAAAACCTGCCCTGGAATCAACCGGACTCTGGTTCGTCGATCCCGCCCATATTGACTCGGTTTCAGCGACGGCCGACGGCATCGTGACCGACGGGCAAAGCGCAGGAACATATTCGGACATTCCCGCGGAGCAAACCAAGACGCTATTGTCGAGGCTTGCGATACACCCCTGGCGACAGGTGATCAAAGACCTTTACGAAAACCAGAACCCCTGGCTGTACCGGATCGTGACCGACCCAAGCCGGGCGACGCCCATGGAGCTCTTTGATCTTCATCCCGATTGCACCTGTCTGGACGTGGGCTCCGGCTGGGGCCAGTTGGCGATCCCCCTCTCGCAGGCGGGGTGCAGGGTCGTGGCTCTGGACCTGACGCTGGAACGCCTTCGGGCGCTGCGGTTTATTGCCGGGCAGGAAGAGGTCGAACTGTCGTTTGCCAAGGGGAATATCCTCACGTTTCCGTTTCAGGAGGGGGCGTTCGACATCGCCTTGTTCAACGGGGCGCTGGAATGGGTGGGGACGGGGCGCGGACCGGCGCAGACGATTCGGCAGTGCCAGGTTTTGGCGCTGCGGCGGGCGGCGCGGCGCTTAAAACCGGTGGTATTCTGTATATCGGCATCGAAAACAGCATTGGACTGAAATACCTGATGGGTGCGCGGGACGATCACACCAGCTTGCCGTTTTTCAGCTATCGCAGCGAGGAGGAGGCGGATGCGATGATGCGCGCGGTGGGGGGCGACCGCACCCCGACCAAGACGTGGGGGCTGGGGCAACTTCGGCTGCTGGCGGCGGAGGCGGGGCTGGGCGTGCAATCGGTGTATGGGTGCTTCCCGGATTATAAGATTCCCCGCCATTTGGTTCCGCTGGAGGACGTGAATGAATTTCTGCTTCAATGGGAGATCGACTGGACGGAGCATCATGGCGACCGCGGCGAGCCGCTGCCGGACCAGGATGCGGTTCGCTCGGCGTATCGACAGCTTGCGGATTCGGGGATCGCGCAGTGGTTTTGTCCCTCCTATGCAATCATGCTGGTGAAGCCGTGAATCGCCTGGGAATTATCGACGTGTTGCGCGGGGCGTGGGACCTTCCGGATGGCCGGGACCTGACGGTCTCGGTGCACGCGGGGGATCGAAACGCGCAGGCGCGGGGGATGCGGTTTATCGTGAAGCGCTCGAGCAAGCCGCTGTGCTGCGTGAAGCGGTTGCCGCTGGATGGGCCGTACGATCCGCAGGCGATTCTCGCGACGCAGAAGGCCTATCACGCGCTGAGCACGGTGAAGGTTCCGGAAGTTCTCAACTCGGCGCAGGACCAGCGGAACTGGTTCATTATCGAGCAGTTCGTCCAGGATGGGACCCGGCTGGACGACGCCGTGCGAAGGCAGATGCTTTCGCGATCGAGCGCCGAGAAGCTGGTGGCGCGGATTTTAGCCGAGATTTATTCCAATACGCTGGGCGAGCCGGATCGAAGCGTCGACGAAAACAGGATCGTTTCAGCCATCGACGCATCACGGTTGACCAGCACCCAGAAGGATGATTTTCGGAAACAGATTTTCGGCGCCGATCCACCACTGTGGCACGCGCCAGTCTGGACCTCTCGCGATTTTCTGCCGCGAAATATTCTGCTCAGCGAGGGGCAGCCGTACCTGGTCGATTTTGACCTGGCGTGCAAGACGGGGCTGCTGGGGATGGACGTTTTGCGGATCGAGTTTTACACCGGCTGGAGTATTCCGTTCTGGCCCGACAAGGGGGCCAAGCGCGACGACCCGCGGACGCACCTGCTGTTCATGCTGATGGAGGAGCATCTTCAGCAAACCGTGGCGGCGGGGGCGCATTACCGGTACTGGATCGATCTTTACGAGCCGCAGATTCAGCAATTGGTGAATCGGGTATTCGGCGGGGCGACGAGGCGGGGTGGAAAATTCTTCTCAGTACCGTCGGCGCTCGTGACGGGGAAACCGCAGGCGCAAAAGACGCCCCGGCGGGGGTCGCGGGCATCGCGGTTGTATCGGATCGCGGATTCGGTCACGAAATCGTTCTGGGCCGCGAAGCATCACCTTGAAGTGAGCGCTTCCAGGGTTTTTGCGCTGCGGGCGGGTTTTGGATCGATCGGGGATGATCTTCTGCACGGACGCCCGCGGCGAAGCTTCAACTGGACTGCGGCCGCGAACAGTCCCATCAAATACTGGATCGACGTGCCCGGTGAATGGACGATGCCGGAAGAAAGCACGCTGGTCAGCGGATGGTGCTATTGCCCCGGTACGGCGATCAGCGCCGTGCGGGCGCGGATCAACGGGCAGGTTCACATCGGGTATTACGGCGGGGAACGGCGCGACGTGAAGGCGGCGCTGGATGGGAAGCTGGATACGCCCAACATCGGGTTTGCCGTGCAGTGCAGCGTGCAGAGGGGGTTTAATCACGTCGTCATCGAGGCGGAATGCGGCAAGCGGTGGGTGCCTGTCGCCCGGTCGGTCTGGCGGACCGCCTATTTCCCCGGTCTGCAGCGGCAGGCGCATCCGAACTACCAGCAGTATGTCGAGACCGAGCAGCGGCGGCTTAACCGATGTGCCGGTCAGTATGCGCGGCAGTGCAGCGCCTTTGCCAATCAGCCGCTGATTTCCATCGTGATGCCGGTCTATAAAAGCGACGTGGATTTGCTTTCCAGGGCGGTCGAATCGGTGCGGCGGCAGATTTATTCGACGTGGGAACTGTGCATCGTGGACGACGGGTCGCATCGGCCGGAGCTCACGCGATTTTGGACGAGCTGGCGGATGACAAGCGCATCAAAATTCATGCGCGGGAAAGCAACGGAAACATTTCGATCGCCACCAACGAAGCGATTTACATGGCGACCGGGCAGTGGATCGGCTTCCTGGACCATGATGACGAGTTGGCACCGATGCGCTTTATCACGTCGTCGCGCGGATCAACGACAAGCCGGATTGCGATGTCATTTACACAGACCAGGACAAGATCGATCGCTCGCAGCGCCGCTCGGAGCCGTTTTTCAAGCCGGACTGGTCGCCGGTTTATTTCCGCGGCGTAATGTATCTCGGGCATTTCCTGGCCGTCCGGCGGGAGGTGATGCATCAGGTCGGAGGGTGTAACAGCATTTACGACGGGGTGCAGGATTATGAGCTGGCGCTGCGAATCTCCGAAAAGACGCAGAAGATCGAGCATATCGCCCGCGTGCTCTATCACTGGCGGGCGATCGCCGGCAGCGTGGCGGCCGATCCGGAGGCGAAAGACGGCATCGAAGCCCTTCAGGAGCAGGCGGTGCAGGCCCACCTGGATCGCATGGCGATTCCCGCGACGGCGCGGCGAAACGGACGCGCCCATCGCGTCAACCTGCTGCCCCGGCCGCGGGCGAGCTATCCGAAGATCTCCATCCTTATCCCCACGCGCGATCATCCGGAGCTGATCGGGCGATGCTTGAAGACGCTCTATCGCCTGACGAATTATCCGGATTTCGAGGTCTTGATCGGGGATAACGAGACGAGCGATCCGCGGGCGCTGAAAATTTTTGAATCCTATCCGATTCGAAAAGTGGCCCTGCCGGGGGGATTTCATTTCGCGCAGTTCATGAACGTATTGGCGGCACAGGCGACGGGGGAATACCTCATGCTGCTGAACAACGATACGGAAATCATCCAGACGGATTGGCTTCAGCATTTGCTGCTGCACGCGCAGGCGGAAGATGTGGGGATGGCCGGGGCGACGCTCACGTATGCCGACGGGACGACGCAGCACGCCGGGATCATCCTGGGGCCGCGAGGGACGGCCGATCATGTGATGCGCGGTTTCCCGTCCGATTGCGACGGTTACTTCGGGTCGATGCCCTGTTCGCGGGAGGTGACGGCGGTGACCGCGGCGGCGGCGATGATCAGCCGAAGGAAATTCATGCTCGCGGGAGGCTTTTCCGAGCGGTTTCGAAGACATTACGACGATCTCGATTTTTGCCTGCGCCTGCGGGCAATGGGGTGGCGGAATATCTGCGTGGCGTCGGCGCGGCTGGTGCATTATGAATCGCGCAGCCGCGGGCTGAAATACGATTTTACCGATCGGATTCTTCTGCTCGACCGGTGGGAAAAGACCATCGACCACGGCGATCCGTTTTACAATCCGAATTTTCATCGCGATTCGACGAATTATCGCCTCGACGTCGCAGGAGCCGGCCGGTGAACGTCCTCTTCTGCCTCTACCAGAGTTTCGCGGCCAACAGCGCCAATCATGTGGACGGCATCGCCCGCGAGCTTTGCGCGCTGGGGTGCGATTGCATCGTGGCCGTTCCGGCGGAGCCGACCGAGCGCGAGCTGATGGGGCACACGCCGTATAAGACAGGCACGTTTGACCAGGTGATTTCGGGGCAGGTGGCGTTTGATGATGGGCGGGGGCCGGAGGTTGCCCACTTCTGGACGCCGCGGGAGGTGAATCGGCAATTCTTCAAGCGCCTCCAGGATGGGCGGAGCTTTGCCACCGTCGTCCACATGGAGGACAACGAGGAGCTCATCGCGCGGTCGCAGCTTAAGGGGGTTTATGATGAGTTTGCGACGGGACTGAAGACGGAGGGGTTTCCGGCGCATCTCTCGCATCCCCAGCATTGGGGGGAGTTTCTTGAGGAGGCGGATGGGATCACCGTCATCATCGACGCGCTGCGGAACGTGATCCCGCGCGATAAGCCGTCGGATCTGATCTGGCCTTCGACCGATGAGCGGAACTTTTACCCCCGGCACGTGAATCCGTCGCTGCGGGCGGAACTGGGCGTGAAGCCGGACCATATCGTGCTGGCCTATCACGGGAATGTTCACCAGGCGAATTTCCGGGAAGTGCGCAGTCTCTATCTCGCGGTGGCGCTGCTGAACCGCGAGGGATATCCGGCGACGCTGCTGCGGATGGGGAAAGATCACATTGAGGTCGATCCTCTGTTTCGGCGCTGGTCGGCCGAGTTTACGCAGACGGTGGGGTTCATTCCGGACCGCGGGCGGCTGGCGGAAATTCTTTCGCAGGCGGATGTGTTCGTTCAGCCCGGGTCTTGCGATGTGTTCAACGAATTCAGATTTCCGTCAAAGGTGCCGGATTTCTTTGCCCTGGGCAGGCCGGTGGTTCTGCCCAGGACCAACATCGGCCTGGTGACCGTGCATGGGGAAGATGCGTATGTTCTGGACGAAGCGAACGGGCCGGCGATCGCGGACGCGGTCAAGGCGATCGTGACCGACCAGAAGCTCCGCCAGACGCTTGCCACCGGCGCCCGGCGGTTTTTCGACAACAACCTCGGCTGGGCCTCGACGGCGGCGAAAGTCCTGGCCCTTTATCGCCACGTATTGAATCGCCGAACCACTTTGGCTATCAACCCTCCCGAAAAAGGGGACATTATGAATCTTCTGAAACGATATTCCGATGCCCAGTTTCCGGCCCTGTCGGTCGCCACGGTGCGCGACTATTGCGACAGCGCGGACAACCTCAAGTTTCTCTGCACCGTGAACGACCTGAAAGACGTGCAGCGGCCCTGGGCGGTGAAAGCGCTGATCGGCGCACTGAAGCCCGGAGGGACGATCCTGGAGATCGGAGCGGGGGAGCCGCTGGCGGCTTCGCTGATGCAGACGCTGGGGTGGAAGGTGATAGTTTGCGATCCCTATGACGGATCGGGGCATGGGCCCACGGAATATTCGCGGTATCTCAAGGCCTATCCGAGGGTGAGGATCATCCGCTCGATCTTCGATCAATCGGTGGCCGAGCCGCTGAAGGGGCAGCTTGACGCCGTCTATTCCATTTCCGTGCTGGAGCACGTCAAAGCGCCGGATCTCGAGGCCGCGTATCAGGCGATCGACGCCGCGCTCAAGCCCGGCGGGCTTTCGCTGCACTGCGCCGACGCCGTGATCGATGGGAACGGGACCGAGTTTCATGTCGAGCAGATGGCCCGCATTTACGCGCTGCAAAATCGCCTGGCGGGGCTTGACGATGGGTGGGACGCCTGCCTCGGAGCCATAAAGGACCTGATTGCTTCAGCGAAGGCCGAACTGGAAACCTTTTATCTCGGGCCGCAGGGGCACAACCTGTGGCGCGGAGCGATGCCCTACGAACAGTTTCCCTTCCGCAAGTGCATATCGATTCAGTTTGTGGCCCGCAAGCGAGGCTGATTTATTTCTTTCGAAGCACGTAAAACACGTAGTCGTCCTGGAGTATTCCGGTCTGAATCACGGTGTCTTCAATGTGCATGAGCACTTTCAGCCATTGACGGGTGAATTCGTCGGTATTGGCCCTGGCAAAATCAAAATGCTGCGTCATGTAGGCCAGGAGGGTTCCACCAAACGGGTTCCGCTCGACCACGTCGAAGATTTGTGGAATCAGTTGCTTTAAGATCGGCCCGCTAATCGCTTCAGACGGATCTGAATCCGCGATGCTTTGCTCAGTCGGCGCGATATAAAAGCACTTGCTGTTTTCCTCCGCCGATGCGGGTAATATTTCATCGGATTGCGCATGAAGCGGCCGCAGCCCCCTTGGCAGGAGATTCAGGGCCGCATTGATCCACCGCACCTGAATCTCCGGCAACTGAAACCGCACCGGGCCCTCATATTCGGCGGCGAAAAGCAATCCACCCGGCGCCAGCGAATCGGACAACATCTGCAAGCAGCGCTCAACTTCGACGATGTGATGTAGGACTCCCTCGGCAATGATGAAATCAAACGGCCCCTGAAATTTGTACTCGTTCAAATCCGCGACCACGTATTTGATATTGTTGTACCCGCGTTCCTTTGCCCGCGATTCGGCCCGGGCCAGTGCTTTATCGGCGATGTCCGAGGCGATGATCTCGCCGGTGAAACCGCTCTCGCACAGCAGCCGTTCCATCCAACCCTCGTTGGCGCCGAGGATTAGGCAGCGATGCGCCGGGCGATCGATTGGGTGGCCGGGGGAACTGAGCGCCGGGCCGAAATAGGTTTTTATCGCGTACCTCAGCCAGTGAAGGGATGGGTCGTGGGAAGTTTTCTGCTGAATCCAGCGGATGACGTCCTGGGAGTTCAGCCAGATCGAGTCGAATGATTTCGGAACGTCGGCATTCCACGGATTGACGGCGGTCATGCCAATATCCTAATGGACCGCTGGAATCCGGCATAGCCGCTTCAACCAGCGGAAAACCGCTGAATCCCCAGTTCCATATCCGCCAGCCCCACAAATCTCTTGCTGGGAAGCACCGGTAGCAGGATCGAGTCATACCTTCGATCCAGCGCGATGGCGTCGTCGAGGGATGCGCCGCTGGCCAGACCAACGCTCAGCAGATAATCGCCGCCGTTGTATCTGACCGTCCATTTGAACTGCACGATTTCGATTTGCCCGGCATTCAGCGGCCGGCGCTGTTCTGCGGATGCGGCCAGGAGGGAATTGCTGCCGTAGAGCAAAACACCCTCCTTCGTTTTGATATTCAGTCCAAAAATCGGCAGGTCGACATCGCGGTGGGCGACGAGTTTCACGTAAAGACTCACCGTTGAATCCATTGCCACCGTAGGCGGATAGGCTTCGCCGTCCTCGGTCATCAGAAAATAGTCGAGAATGTGCACTTCCTCGTTGCCCCAGCGGTGTTCGTATTTGTTGTAGGTGTTTCGCGTGGCGAACAATTCCTCGGCAGGATGCTCGCGAAAGAAGGAATGATCCGGCAAATCCCCCGGTGGCGGGGGGGCGACTTCGGTTTTCACGGCGACCGGCCGCTTAATGGTGGGCTTCTCTTTGGTTTTCTCCGGGCCAAAAAGAAGCTCGATGTATTGATTGATCACGCCGCGCGGCTCACCTTGCGCCATGCACTTCCCGTGATGCAGCAGAATCGCGCTCTCGCAGTGCTGGAGAATCTGCTCGGAAGAATGGCTGACGAGCAGAATCGACGTCCCGCCCTCGCGCAGTTCGCGGATTCTGCGGAAACATTTGGCCTGGAAGCGGGCGTCGCCGACGGAGAGGATTTCATCGACCACCAGGAGCTGCGGATCCAGCGAGCTGTAAACGGCAAACGCCAGCCGCGCGTTCATGCCGCTGGAATATTGCTTGACCGGCGAATCCATGAACTCGCCGATGTCGGCGAAGTCGGCAATCTGCTCGAATTTCCCGTCGATCTGCTTCTGGCTCAGGCCCAGCAGCGAGGCGTTGAGATAGACGTTTTCCCGGCCAGTGAATTCGGGGTTGAAACCGCTGCCCAGCTCCAGCATGGAGACGACCCGCCCGCGGGTGAGGACCGTGCCGGTGGTGGGGGCCAGAATTCCCGTGGCGATCTGGAGCAGCGTGCTCTTTCCCGCGCCGTTCTGGCCGACGATTCCGACGCACTGGCCGCGTGCCACGTCGAAGGAGACGTCGCGCAGGGCCCAGAACTCGTGGTAGAACTTTTTGCGATCGCCCAGGATGGATTGGAGGATCCGCTGGCGCGGATGGGCGTAAACATTGTACCGCTTTCCGACGCCCCGGGCCGAAAGCACCAGCCCCTCGTCGAGCGCGGGCGAGCCGTTAGATGACATCCGCGAAACCTCGCTTGGCTCTCATGAAAACATAGTATCCGAAAATGAACGCCACCAGCGAGATCAGATAGCTCTGCGGCATCCAGTTCCACTGCGGCCAGCTCCTGTCGAGGACCACCGCGCGGGTTTGCTCGACATAGATAGCCATCGGGTTCAGAAGCATATAAATCCTCTGCATCGACACGGGAACGCGCGCCAGCGGATAGACGATGGGGCAGAGATAAAAAAGCACCTGAAGAAGGATGACGATGAGCTGCCCAACGTCGCGCACCAGCACGCCCAGCGCCGCGACGACCCAGGAAAGTCCGCAGGTCAGCAGAAGCAGCGGCAGCCAGATGATCGGCAGGGCGACGATGTGGATCGAGAGCGGCTGCACGAAGAACTGCACGCAAAAGAGCAGAATCACCAGGCCGAAAAGGTTGAAGAATACCGATGCCGCCAGCCCGGCCACGGGCAAAATTTCCAGGGGAAAGACGATTTTTTTAACGTAGCTGGGATTCGAGAGAATCTGGATCGAAGCCGAGCCGACGCTCTCGGCAAAAATCCCGTACACAATCAATCCGCAATAGAGGTTCATCGCGAAAAAGAATGTGCTGCCCTGGCCGTTCCAGCGGATTTTCATAATGACGCTGAAGACGAAGGTATAGACCAGAAGCATGAAGATAGGATTGAGGATGGCCCACAGGAGCCCGAGCACCGAGCCACGGAAGCGCATCTGCACCGCGCGGTTGGTCAGTTGCCGAAGGAGCTGCCGCTGGGCCCACATGCGGGCGCAGATTTTGATCGGGCTGAGGGGGACGGCGTCGTGCGTTTCGGCACTGTAAATAACGACGTTGGTTGATACGCTCATCGGAAATGCGATTAAAGAAACAGGTCCTGGGCGAAACTTTTCCACCCCAGGGAATACCGACGATACCGAAAGGTAACGAATTCACCCACGCTGGGCAAAAATCGCGACAGGCCCCGGCCGTGAAACTCGGATCGGCGCCGGAAATGGCGGACCTTCTCATTCAACAGCTTCTTGTTTTGCGCGGAAGGCGTAAATGAACCCGCCGGCGGGCTTTCCAATCGCGTGGCGGCGGCCTGGTACATGTCGGCCTGCCGTCCGAACCAGGGGCCATCCATCTTTTTCGCGTTGAGGTATTGCTGATAAAACGAGCGCCTCAAGGCTCCGATCGCCTGCGTGGCGTGCTGACGATAGCGCACGAGCGGCCTGGGAATCGCCGACACCCTCCCCGCGGCCGCGGCCAGCAATCCGATCCATCCATCATGCACCCACAGCGGATCGATCGGCAGAACCAGCTCGCGCAGCTTCGCGGCAAAGGCCATCGTCGCGCCGGTCACCACGTTCTGACGCAGAATCACCTCAAACGCCCGGCCGCTCTCCAGCTTTCGGCGCAAGCGTCCGGCCAGCCCAACGCTTTCCCACAGGCGATAGCCCAGCTTTTCGCCGGCTTCATCGCAGATTTCCGCGTCGCTGAAGGCCATCAGCAGATCGGGGCAGCGCTGGAATTCGCAGTATATCGTTTCCAGCTTGTCGGGCATCCAGAGATCGTCCTGGTCGCAAAGCGCGATAATTTGCCCCCGGCAGGCGGCAATCGCCTGGCCGAAATTCGCGGTTGGGCCCATGCGCTGCCGGTTGGACGCGATGCGCACTTCAAATCCGCGCCCGCTTTTGGCGAACTGGTCGAGAATTTCCATGGTTCGATCGGTGGAACCATCGTCGAAGACCACCAGTTCCGTGGGTTTGATCGTCTGCGAGGCGATGCTTCGCAATTGCTCGGTCAGGAATGCCGCGCCGTTAAAGGTGCAGAGGGCAACGGAAATGGGTGCGGAAATCGGTGCGGAAGTCGCCATAATAAAGCCGCCGAGCGGGCCCGCGATCAAATTACTTCAACCCCGCGGCTTTGTGTAGCCTCCAATTTCCGGCAACCTAAACGCAGGTTCAGAGAAACCCCCTCTGGCAAACTCGCGTTCCTACAGGTAGAAGTTGCCGGTTGATTCCGATATGTCCGTCCTGCACGATCTTCTTAATCCCGCCACCCTTTGGGGCGCTCTCGCATTTGGCGTCATATTTCTGGTTATCGCCGTCATCCTGGCGCGAATCCTTCGCGCCTGGGGAAATCGGATCGCCTCCCACTCCGACCTGGGGATCGATCAGACGGCCTTGCGATTTGTCATCCAGCTCATGCAGCTATTCTGCTTTGTGCTGGCGGCGATTTTTTACGCCCATCTTGTGCCCTTCCTGCACCAGGTTGGGACGGCGATGCTGGCCAGCGCGGGCGTGGCGTCCCTGGTGATCGGACTCGCGGCTCAGAACACGCTGGGGCAGATCATCGCCGGGATCTCCCTGCTTCTCTATCGCCCCTATGGCATCGGCGACGTGCTGACACTCAACGCCCCGACCGGAAAAGAGACCGGCGTCGTCAAGGAATTCACGCTGGGCTACACCAAGCTTGAGACCGAGGACGGGCGGTGGATCATCGTCCCCAACAGCATCATGATGACTTCTACCATCATCAGAAATAAATGACGGCGTCCACGACCGCTTCGCGAGAATTCCCCACGATCGCCGGCCACCGATTTGCCGGTTGCCTGCCGCGGATGCGGTCTGACCCACTGGGTTTTTACAGTCAGCTCCGCCGCGAGCACGGCGATTATGTTCGCCTGCGCATGGTCCCGCATTATTTCGGCCTGCTCCTCACGCATCCCGACGCCGTCGAACAGATCCTGCACAAAAATCACGCCAACTACGTCAAGCCCAAACTCTTTTACACGAGCATCGGCCAACTCGTCGGCGACGGGCTTTTCACCAGTTTCGGCGAAACCTGGCGGACCCAGCGGCGTCTGGTTCAGCCGGCGTTTCATTCCCAGTTTCTTTCCGTTCTGGCGCCGCTGATGGTCGAAAGCGCCGACATCTTCGTTCGCGACTTTCGCTCCCGCACGGCCCAGCCCATCGATATTCTCGAAGCGATGATGCGCGTCACCCTCCGTATCGCGGGGACGACGCTCTTCAGCGCCGACATTTCCGGCGACGCCGACGCCGTAGGGGCGGCATTTCGCGTGGCGTTCCGCTACATCAGTGTGCGCCTCAATTCCACGCAGATCGTTCCGCCGTGGGTGCCCACGAAAACCAACCGCGAGTTCGCGAAGGTAAAGAAATTTCTCGATGATTTCGTGGCGGGGCTGATCAGCGGGCGCCGAAAAACCAACGAAAGACCCAACGACCTGCTGACGATGCTCATCGACGCGCGCGACGAGATGACGGGACGAGGGATGTCAGACCGCCGCATCATGGACGAAGCCCTTACGTTCCTCACCGGCGGGCACGAAAACGTCGGGGCCGCCATCACCTGGACCTGGTATCTGCTCGCTCTCCACCCGGAGATTCAGGAGCAGGCGTACGAGGAAATCCACGGTTGGTTGCGGGGATCCAATCCCACGGTCGAAGACCTCGAGCATCTTCCGCTGCTCACCGCCATCTTTCAGGAGTCGATGCGCCTTTATCCGCCCGGCTGGGGAGAGCTGCGGCAAAATCTCGAGGCCGATGAAATCGCGGGATATCCGATCCCGCGCAAGACGATCATCATTTTGTGCCAGTGGGTGACGCATCGCCATCCGGATTTCTGGACGGAGCCGGAAAAGTTCGACCCGGACCGGTTTTTGTCCGGGCCGCTCAAACATCGCTTCGCCTATTTTCCCTTCGGCGGTGGGCCGCGAATCTGCATTGGGATGCAGATGACGCTTATGGAGGGGCCGCTGGTCCTCGCGACGATCCTTCAGCACTATCGTCTTGAAATTGTGCCCCACCATCCGGTGGTTCCCGATCCGACATTTACCCTGCGGCCCAAACATGGAGTGAAGGTCATTCTCCACGCCCGTTCATGAAAATAAGTGGGCGAATTCGGTAATAAAGTCGTAATATTGCTACGATTAAATTGTGGAGGATTGCCGTCATTCGTTCTGCCAGTATAACATTTAAACATCTATATTTATTTTGTTTATAAACGCGACGAACATTTCTTGCACTGCTCCGGGCCGACGTGGTAGAATGATATGTCACTTCATGAAGTGTTCATGAATCTGGGCTGATCAGGTTGGATGCATCTCAGGACGGAAGAAATATGAAAGTCGGCACGAGGTCGCTTCGTACCAAGGCTACGATTCTGTTCTCGCTGGGCCTGCTTATTGGAGCTGTCGCGCTCTGGTCGGTGCCCAATCGGGCTGCGCGGGCCGATCAGGCGCCGATGATGTCCTACCGCCCGCCGCCCATTAATTCCGTCAAAGCCGCGCTGGGCAAGCTTCTCTTCTTCGATACGACATTGTCCAACCCCGTGGGGCAATCCTGCGGAAGCTGCCACTCGCCCGATGAAGGATTCACCTTCCCCAATTCCGATATCAACCAGCGCTATGGCGTGGCCACCGGGGCGATCCCCACCCGCTTTGGAAACCGCGCCGTTCCGACGGTCGCCTACGGCGCCTTCATCGCGCCGGGGCCTCCTCAGTATGACGCGAATCTGACCGCCTACGTCGGCGGCCTGTTCTGGGACGGCCGCGCCACCGACCTGGCCAATCAGGCGACGTTTCCGGAACAGAACCCCAACGAGATGAACGACCTGATTCACAACGTCTTCAGCCTGCCGCTGCTGGTCGCCAAGATCCAGAACAGCCCGGAGGGCAAACTTTTCGCCCAGGTCTTCGGCTGGGGCATTTACCAGGAATCGCCCTCGATCGTCTTCACCGATTTCTCCGAAGCGGTCGCGCAATTTGAGCAGAGCAGCGAAGTCTCCCCCTTCTCCTCGAAATATGACGCCTGGCTTGCGGGCCGCGCCCAGCTCACGCCCGAAGAGCTCGACGGCCTGCGCTTGGTGACCGGAAGCTACAGCGGCCGTCCCGGCGGGCCGGCCTATCCCACGCAGGCCCAGTGCGTCCTCTGTCACGGCATCCCCAGCGATCCGAGCCAGGGGCCAGATCTCTGGACCAACACCTGCTACGCCAACGTCGGCGTTCCCCGCAATCCGAACAACCCTTATTACAAGCAGACGAATCCAAACACCGATCCCATTGGCTACAACCCGCTGGGCGAAAAATATGTCGACCTCGGCCTCGGCGATTATCTCTACCCACACATGGGACTCCCCTCCGGCAACATGGGCGCCGGCAACAACGGGCAGGGAGATTTCCTGGCCATCAACGGCGCCTTCAAAGCCCCCACCCTCCGCAATGCCGACAAGCGGCCCTACCCGAGTTTCGTCAAAGCCTATTTCCACAACGGCGTCTTCAAGGATCTGAAAACGGTGGTGCATTTCTACAACACCCGCAATCTCACCACCGAGCCCGGCGAGGTGATCGACTTCACCCAGCCCAATCCCTATGCAAATCTGGTTGGGACGCCTCTCTTTCCCGAGCCGGAATATCCCTCGCCGGTGACTCTGCAAAATCCCACCGGCGCCGGGAAGCTCCAGCGCGCAGGTCGGCAACCTTGGCCTGACCGACAAACAGGAGGACGACATCGTCGCTTTCATTAAGACCCTTACCGACGGGTATGAGCCGCAAGGCCATTAGAGTACGGTTCGGCACCTTTAGAGTCGGTGGAACTATTGCCAAAGGCGCCGCAATAAGTTCGGACAGCCTCGGCTGATAACTCTCCGAAGGGGGGAAAATAAGCAGAGCGTCCAGAGCGAATATTTTCTATCGCAGGAAGGCTCGCGCAAAGCCCGTGTTGCCATTCCACCCTCATTTGGGGTTCAGTGGCTTTGCTTGCATTACCGCCGCTGCAGAAAGAAATATCGTTGTACTCCGACCCGCGAGCTTTTAATCGCCGAGCTTCCGTTCTTCCGGAACTGACCGGGGCGCGGTTCGTGGCCGCCATGGCCGTCCTGGTTTTGCACGCCTGGCCCTTATTTGCCCCCCCCCACTGGACCTGGACGTACATGCGCCGCGGCGTGGCCGGCGTGAGCTTTTTCTTTGTCCTCAGCGGATTCATTCTAACTTACAACTACTGGGACAAATTCAAATTCGGCATATCCCGCCTGGATTTCAAAACCTACTTAATGGCCAGATTTGCACGCATCTATCCGATGCACGTCGCGGCACTGCTATTTATGACGGCGATGATTTTCTGGCATGGACGCAGCGGCCAGACCCTCTATTCCTGGATTTTACAGCTCCTGCTGGTTCAGGCGTTCGTCCCGCGGCTCTGGACCGAATGGAACGGGGTAGCGTGGAGCATTTCGGCGGAGGCTTTTTTCTACCTGCTATTTCCTCTGTTCGTCAGTTTCGTGCTGGCGCGCGCCGGGCGGCGGAAGGATTTGTTAATCATCGCCGCGATTTGCTATGGGGTCGAGGCAACGCTCTTCACAGGCGCAATCGCCTGGCTCAAGTTCCGTTTCGGGCGGGTTGATTTTGATGCACTTACCGACATGGCGTTTGTCGCGCCCTATTTTCGCATCTGGGAGTTCTTCATCGGCTGTTGCCTGGGGCGGATTTATTTACTGGGCGCTCCCGCAATCTTCATGCGGCCCGGCAGGCGAAACAGCCTTTTAGCGGCAAGCCTGGCTGCCTCGGCCGGCGTGATCGTTTTGCCGGTGTTCGTTCCAATCGCGCATGCATTCGCCTGGCATGTCCTGTTCACGCCAATATTCGGGCTCATGATTCTGTGCCTTGCCGCGGGCCCCACATTTTTTACTCCCATTCTGGCCAATCGAGCGGCGCTGCTTCTTGGCGAAGCCAGCTACTCTCTTTACCTCATTCACCTGGCGATCTTTGAGATCGTCGAGACAGTTCATGGGCCCTTTTACCATCACCGCTGGCCGATGGCCCTGGTTATCGCAGCCTGCGTCGGTCTCTCCATAGTGTGTTTCATTGGGATCGAAACGCCCGCTCGCCGCTGGTTGCGGCGCCTGGGTTCAGCACGGACGCCTCCAGCGCGCGAGTGCGAGAACCAGCCGTTTAATGATCCGAGAACACTCGAGACTCCTCGGACGGGAGCCGCCGAATAAATCGTCCGACGAGGCTTCCCCAAGAAATTCTGCACAGGGGGTGCAGCATGACAAAATGTACAAGCATCGGCCGAGTAGCTTTGACGGCATGCCTCATCGCGGCTGCCGTCGGATTTCTCGAGTTCCTGACCCGCGGCAAAATCGGCGTAAGTCCCGACTCAATCAGCTATCTCTATGCTGCCCGGACTCTGGCAAATGGCAAGGGGGCGCTGGCAATGAACTCTGATGGTGGGGACATGCCTTTGACTCATTTCCCCCCGCTCCTGCCTTGTGTCCTGGCACTGGGAACAAAAGTTGGCATCGACCCTCTCGCCTTTGCAAAAATCGTAAATGCCGTTTTCTACGCTGCCAGTCTTCTACTGCTCATGCTTTTGGTTTATCGGGAAACACAATCGTTCGCCGCTTCTTCCGCAGCGGTCGCCCTGGCCGGCGCCACCGGAATGATCGCTCTTATCCACAGCTATGTCTGGAGCGAGCCGCTGTTCCTGCTCAATACCCTGCTGTGCGTATATTTCCTGGTGAATTATTTATCCAGGGGAAAGTTATGGATTTTGCCCCTGGCCGGCGCATTGGCGTCACTGGCATTCTTGTCGCGCTATGTTGGCCTTTGCCTGATACCTGTGGGGGCGCTGGTCTGTCTTCTTCGATTCGGCCGACCTTTGACCGGGCGCACGTTCGCCGCCACTATTTTCGTGGTTTTCGCGGCGGCGGGTCCCGGAATCTGGTCTATACGTAACCATCTGGCTGTCGGAGCCGCGACCGACCGGACTTTCGCATGGCACCCCATTCCCCGGGACCAATGGGTTTTAGCGGCCCGTGTCGCGGAACGAGTCTTGCCGCTGCCGGCCGACCTTGCCGGCGGGGGCTTGATTCTTCTCGCAGCCGTCGTCGTGGCAGGATGTAGTCTTCTCTATCGCAAGCAAGGCTCCTCACCAATCGGCTTTGTACAGCGCTGTCCGGTCGTCACCGTCCTTTTGCTGACAACATTGAACTATCTGCTGATGGTCTTGATTTCAATGAGCTTGTTCGATGCGGCGATTTCGCTTGAGGACCGGATCATTGCACCGTTGGCGGTGTTTATGGTGGGGATACTGACGATCTCCACAACCGCTCTTCTGCGTCACCCAGGGCTTTTTCGATATCGGAAGGTCATAGCTTGCGCTCTTCTGAGCTTCACAATCATTGGCGGCGCTGTGAAATCCTACCGTTGGTTCCAGGTTCTGGACTTCGGCTGGGTTCTCAAACACGGCGCACACTCTCAAACGTTGGCGGCGCTTTCTTCCCTGCCGCAAAAGGTGGACGTTTATACGAACGCGCAAGATGGCGTATGGTTTCTGACGGGTAGAAGGACGCGCGATCTGCCCTACAAAATCAGCTCGATTAGCTGGCTCCCCCTGCCTGGGTATGCCGCGTCACTTAACGAGCTGTGCCGTCGCGTAGAGAGCGGCGGCGCCGTCATTGTCTT
Source organism: uncultured Phycisphaerales bacterium (assembly GCA_963755915.1). Lineage (GTDB taxonomy): Bacteria > Planctomycetota > Phycisphaerae > Tepidisphaerales > Tepidisphaeraceae > PALSA-1353. The sequence goes on along the minus strand of CAVWLP010000003.1, from coordinate 866,007 downwards.
CTTCGACGCACGGGCGTTTCGCGAATACTTGCCTACCAGAAGCGAATTGGAGACGCGCCTGCCTGCCTTGGAGAAGACCTATTCCGATGGGGCGGTCTTTCAAGCGAAAGGGACCATCAGTTTACCGCCTGGTTCAAAATGACCAGCAAATCAGCGGCGCCCGGATCAGAATTCAGCGTATGTGCGCGTACCGCTTACGCGCTGACCGGCTGCTTCACGCCCAGCGCCGCCACGACGGCATCGACCATCTGCTCCGCCGACACCAGGGACGTATTGAACGTGATGCTGAACGTCTCCGGCAAAAAAAACGATCCGGAGAAATGCTCCCGGTCGAATTTCTCACGGGCGCGGTCGGTTTCAGTGCTTCCGGAAAAAGAACACATACGTGAGCACCGCCAAGGCGTTCAGCAGCGTCACGATCCCCGCGCTTCCCAGCATCTTTCGCAACACCGACGGATACGATTCCAGCGGCGAATTGATCCAAACCAGCGGCTTGAGATAGAACGGCACATGATCCGAATCCTCACCGTCCGTAACCTCCGCGGCGGCTGGGCTCGCCGCCACGCTCTCCTCGACCGATTCAAAACCCGCGGCTTCCAGAATCGCCGACCGCTCGCTTTGCGCTTCTGGCGGTGGGGGAGCGGCTTGGGGCTTATTCGCCTCAAACCCAGCAGCCTCCAGAAGCGCACTTCGTTCAGATCCTTCCGCCGCCGCCACTGGAGGCGCAGCAGCAGGGGGCTCAGCCACCGGCGCGGGTGCTTCGATCGGCGCTTCCGCCACAGGCGGCGGTGCCTCTTTAGCGGCAGCCCCGCTCTCGGCCTCCGCGAGCAGGCGATCTATTTCCGATGACGCTAACTGGGAGAGAAGTTCATCCGTACTGGCAGGTGCCTGCGACATAGGAATCCTTCCTCGAAGCAAAAGCCCGCTAGCTTGTATTGCTGGCTTTTATTTGCGCTTCCCTGCGCATACTTCGGACAGGTCAAGCGTCAGCATAACCTGCGTGAAATCGCAACGCAACGGCGTTGCCGGGACAAGCACGCCGTCCCATAATCCACGCATGCGCCGAATCCTGGTGGCAAACGCAGCGGTGGGGCGGATCGAACTCGCCGGCCCCCAGGCCCACCACCTGCGCGATGTCTTGCGCCTGGCCGCCGGTGAAAAGATCGAAGTTTTCGACCGCACCGGCGCCCGCGGCTCAGGCACGATTGCTTCAACCTCTCCCGCATCCGTCACGCTCGAAATCGACCGGGTCTCCCCCGCGCCTCCGCAACGCCTCTCATTGACCATTGCCTCGGCGATCCCCAAAGGCTCGCGTGCCGACTGGATGATCGAAAAACTCAGCGAGCTCGGCGTCGATATCTTCATTCCCCTCGCCACCGAGCGCAGCGTCGTTCTCCCGCGCGGCAATTCAAAATCCGATCGCTGGCAGCGCCTCGCCGAAGAGGCCGCCGAACAATCCGCCCGCACCGGCGTCATGCAGATCGACCCGCTTTGCGACTTGCCAAAACTCATCCAGCACGTCGCCGCCGCCCAGGTTCCCGCCTGGTATCTGGCTCCCTCCGACGACGCCGATCCGATTTTGCGGCTCGTTCAGCGATTGCCGCCCGCGCTGATGCTCCTCATCGGCCCCGAAGGGGGCTGGTCCCCCGCCGAAATCTCCATGTTTCGTGAAGCGGGCATCGCTCCGCTACGTCTTACTTCGACAATCCTGCGCGTGGAAACGGCCGCCGTGGCGGCCGCCGCCATCATTCAATCCGCCTTGACGCTGGTCCCCTTCCCCGCGACGATTCTGGATTAAATACTCAGGAACTTTTCTTGACCCAATACCCATTTCCACCTCCACCTTATTCCCCTCCGGCGTTCGATCCCCGCGCCTGGTCGATGCCCCGCCCAAACGCCGCCGGGCGCGCCGCCGCCATCTGGCAGATCATCCTCGGATCGATCCTCCTGCTCATCGGCACCTGCGTCGGGGCGTTCGCCCTCATGCCCGAAGATATCTGGGAACAGGTGATGCACCAGCAGCAGTCGAGCCTTCCTGAAATCGGAAATACCTCGCTGCACGCCATCCGCCTGATGTTCATGGCCAGCTCCGTCGTCTTCTTTTCCGTCGGAGTGCTTCTGCTTGTCCTGGCGATTTTCGTCCGCCGCGAGAGCCGCGGCGCGATCATCGCTTCGATTGTCATCGCCGGCCTCTTCGGGTCCTTCATGCTCACCAATTTCCTCTCCGCTGTCTCGAATCTTTCCAATCCCATGACATTCCTGCCGGTCCTCATGTTCCTGGCGATCCTCGCCCTCAACGTCATCACGATTCTCAACTTGGTAAAAGCCATGCGATCCAGCGGCAGCGCCCAGGCACAGGCCATGCAGCAGGCCTACTACTGGATGCAGCAGCAACAACAGGCCGGCGCCGGATACGGCCAGGGCCCGGCAGGCTATGGCTACGGATATGGCTATGGCTACGGCCAGAATCCCACCCCTCAAGCGCCTCCACCACCGCCCCCTCCGCAACCGCAACAAGCCCCGCCCCCTCCGCAAATTCCCCCTCCTTCCAGCCCGGAGGGTGAAGTATAATCCCCATCGTTATGCCGGCTTCGCAGCAATCTCAGTGGCTGCGCCCTATCCCCGCCCTCCCGCGCGGCGATCAATGGATTGCCCAGGCTGCTTTCTGGGCCAAGGCCCTGGGCGTGCTCAGCATTTTCGCCGGCGGCGCCATTCTTCTCCCCGCCGACTGGAATGTGTCGCCGTTTCCCGTCCAACTCTATGTTGCCGTCATCTGGGCCGCCCCCGCGCCGGTTTATCTGATTCTGTCATTTTTCCTCACCAGGCTGCGCGGCATCCTCTGCAATTGGATCGCCGCCGTCGCCCTCGTCTTCATCATCCCCACGCTGGCGGCGCCCCTTCTCGATCGCCAGGCCGATTTCAGCGTCTATCAGTGGTATTACCTCCTCGCCCTCGCCATCGTCGCCGGCCAGGCCATCCTCGCCTATCTGGCCTATCGCGCCCGCCGCGCCATGCTCGACCCCAACTCCACCGGCGCTCGCCGCCGGGGCTTCGACATTCTCATGCCCGCCAGTCAATCAATCTTGAGCGAGCGCGAAAAGTAATCCTGCTTCATCGCACGCTTCGCCAGCGCCAGCGTCTCTTCCGCCACTTGATTTGCCCGCCGGACGCCCAATCGCAGCGCGTCCATCACGTCGCTCGGCCGCGATTCATGTTGCTTCCGCCGGGTCCGTATCGGCTCGATCAGCGTATTCAGCACCTCCACCAGCTTGCGCTTGATCACCACATCCCCCACCTTCCCCGCGCGATACGCCTCCTGCTGCTCGGCGATCCACGCCTGATCCGGATTAAACGTCTCATGAAAAATCCACAGCGGATTGTTCTCCACCGTGCCCGGATCGGTCGCCCGAATCCGTTTCGGATCGGTATACATCCCCATCACTTTTTTCTGCACGGTATCCGCATCATCCGAAAGAAAAATCGCATTGTTCAGCGATTTGCTCATCTTCAGCAATTCTCCGCTCGGCCCCGGCCCGCCCGTCCCGACGAGCCGCTTAACCCTCCCCAGCTTCGGCTCGATAATCGGAAAAATCCCCCCGCGGGCCACATAATCCTTGTCTTCCGTATGCGGGTCCACGCCGCAGTAAATCTGGTCAAACCTCCGCGCCACCTCGCGCGAAAGCTCCAGGTGCGGAAGCTGGTCTTCGCCCACCGGCACCAGCGCCGGCCGAAACGCCAGAATGTCCGCACACTGCCCCACTGCATACAGCGGAAACCCGAACGAATATTCATCCCCCAGCCCCTTGTCCCGAATCTCGTCCTTCAGCGTCGGGTTCCGCATCACCCGGTTAAACGGCAGCAGCATCGCAAAGAAAAATGTCAGCTCATCAATCGCCGGTATCTCGCTCTGAATAAACAGCGTGCTCTTGTTCGGATCGATCCCCACCGCCAGGTAATCGGTGGCGATATCGATCACCGATTGCCGAATATCCTCCGGCTTATCCGCGCGTGGTGAACGCATGCTTGTTGGCGATGATGAAATAGCACTCATATTCGTTTTGCAGCGCCAGCCGGGTTTCGATGCTTCCCACGTAATGGCCAAGATGCAGCCGCCCGGTTGGCGTGTCGCCGGTGAGTATTCGCTTTCGCGCTTCCATGCCGAAGGTTATACGCCAAAATGAGATTTTGGTCGCGGTTCAACCCGCTTTCGAAAGCGATCGGACATGAAAAATCTCATCCGCTCGCAGCGGCTCGACGTCCGTTTCCGGCACCGTGACCACATTGATGCTCTCACCCACCGCGTTAAAAATCTCGAGCATCACGCCCCGCGGACCGCCAGACGCGTGCGGAAGTAGCTCGACCACTGTCCCCACATCCCCCGCCCGCAGTCGATGCTGCGGAATGTCACGCTTCAGCGCCATCTCTTTGTACAACTCGATATTCGTCATCGCTTCTCCTTGCTCGGCGTGAGCGTTACCAGGTGGAACTGCCCATCAACCCGGCGAATCCAGACCACCTTAACCGCAAGCGCCGATCCGCCCGGTCCGAGCAAACTACCCGTTACAGTATAATCTGTTCCCCACCGATGGGTATCCTCCTCGACCGCATCGACTGATGCCGCAAGGCCACGGATCGCCGCCTCAAGTTCCTCTGGATTCTTGAGCGAGAAGCTCGCACGGGCAAGATACCGGCTCTTATCGTTCTTCGACCGCGGCGCCAGGAGATAGCGCGTCAGTTTCTCAGGCGCGATGATGGCGTCCCCAGGAATACGCATGCCAAGCGGGAAAGAGAACGCTTTGATTCCTGCTCGTCAAGCACGCCGGGAAGAAAAATGCCGGTGAATGTATGGCCTGTTTGCGGTGGCTTATTCCACCGCTAAAACGAGCCCCCGTTACCCCGGCCGCGTGCTTGCCGCAAGCTGCGATATCTCCGGCTTCCGCCCCACCACCGGCCAACCCTCCCCATCCCAATCCAGCGGCCGAATCGCCAGCGTCGGCCGCCGCATCGGATCGGACTCATAATGAAAGCTGATCCACTCCCGTCCCCCCGTGGTGAAAATCCCCACCTGCCCCGGCCCGATGAATTTGTCCTCACTCTGAAGCACCGGCGACCCTGCATCGTGCAGCATATCTTTTCCGCTCTTGTCCAAATACGGCCCAGTGATCTTCTCGCTTCTCCCCACGCGCACGTTGTACGTGCTGTAAATCCCCCTGCAGCAGAGTCCCCAGTTCACGAACAGATAATAAAATCCCCCATGGCGATAAAGGTACGACGCCTCGATCGTCGAATGCCACGCCAGCGAATAGATTTTCGAATCGGGCGAGATGCGCAGCCCCGTGGCCGGGTCGAGCTGCACCAACTTGATCCCGCTCCAGAACGACCCGAAGCTGAGCCACATTCCTCCATCGGCGTCGGAGCAAACCGCCGGGTCAATCGCGTTGAAATTGTCCCCGCGCTTCGAGTGCACCACGATTCCCTGGTCGGTCCATTTGTAATTCGCCTGGCTTGGGTCGAGCGTGGGACTGCTCTGCAGCCCAATCGCCGAAACATTGCTCGCGAATGTCGAAACCGAATAATAAACCAGGTAGCGCTCGCCCACCCGCGCCACCTCCGGCGCCCAGAAATTACCCCACCGATTCCTCGGCACCGTCGTCTTCACCCATGCCGGCGTCTTAAACAGCCCATCGGGCGTCCCGCGCTCCCAGTGAATCAAATCCGGTGAATGCGCAAACCCAACGCCATCAGCGGTGTAATAAATCCAATATTGATTGTTGCAGCGAATGATGGTGGAAGGATCGTGAACGACAAACGAAACATCCCCGGCCGTCTGCGTCGTGAGCGGCATGTGCGCCGGCCGCGTCGTCGTCTGCGCAAGCGCGGCAACAACGAGGCCGAGCGTGACGGCCATCACTGCGAAGATTCGGCGAAATGCACTTGCGCCCAGGTCCATACGTTTTACCGTCCTGAATATCGATAATAATACCGCCCGCCAGGAAAACCGGGATAAATCGTTTGAGCCAGAAAGATCACAGAGAACGTCGCGATCAGCGCAGAAACGAGAAAAATGGCCCGGCCGTGTTTCGGCCGGTTGTCAGGCGCACAAAGGAAAATAAGCAATGGCAGCAGTGGAATGAAATACCTTCCCTGTATTCCCCAGATGCGGCTGTCGCCAACGGGAGTCCATTCAATATAGTCGCCCGCCCCGATCGCCAGCACACCGAGGGCGGCCACAGCCAGGGATACACCAACCGCACGTCGCAACCGGGGTCGTTCGATTCCGATGGCTGCCAGCAGCAATAAATAGCTGACGACGATAATCGCCAGCGGCAGCGGATATTCATTCCACCCAAATATCCCCACCATCCCTCGAAAGATTCCGTACCACCAGGCATGCGCCGAAGTAATGAGCAGTGGAACCAAATGTCCTGGATGCTGGAGGATAAATCGTATCTGCAAACCCCCGTTGACGGCCGGATCGGAATTAATCCGCGGAAGGCCATGGAATTGCCACATCCAAAGAACCAGAGCCACGCCGTTTGCGCCGAGAGCGGCCGCGAAAAAGCCTGCATAACGCCGGACGGTGCCGAAGCGTGAGGGGGGAATCATCAATGTCAGCAAAACAAACGGACAATACACCAGCTTTGATAGCGACAAGAGCAGACTGGAAAAAATCACCAGACATTGTTCCAGCCGGGACCCAACGCCTTGGCGGAAAGTAATCCGGTAAAACGCGGCAGCGGTGAGAATCGCAGTCGCGATGGTAAATCCGTCGGCGGACAAAGAGGCCGCCTCATAGAGCGACATTGGCAAAAGCGCGACCAGAGCCAAAACCAGCCGCGCTCGCGCCTCGACCACAACCTTCAGCGCCACCCACACGATCAAAACGTACGCGAGAAGATTGCATTCGCGCCCGCAGAACATGACGACCAGCACGGAGTCAGAGAATAACCTCGCCAGGCCGATTCCCAATGCCTGCGGAACGTACGGAAAAAAAGGATAGGGCGCAACATTGGCGAAGGCGTGAAACTCCGTCTTCTGAGGCTCAAGCGGAATTGTGCGCCGCCGCGAGACGGCGAATCGACGCGCCGTCAAAGGAAATCATCCGAAAATCGCGCTCAAGCCGCACGATCGAGCGAGGAATATCGCCGCCAAGACTTGCCCCGCGCGGCTCAGCTCCGAGCTGACCGACAGAAACGCACCATGCCCGCGCGAAGTGCGACAACTCATCGGGGGTATTGAAGGGCGGATTCACAAACGCAAACCCACCGCCGGCGAAAGTCGCGACGATACAGAACCACATTGGCAGTCGCCGGTCAAAACGGGGAGTCGATGCCATGCGAATCCCATTAACTTCGATGGGCTCGATTCGTGCAAGCAAGTGCGCCCTCGTCTCCAATCAAAAACTCAAACCGCTCACCTTCGCGTCTGCGTCTGCACCCACGCCGCGATCCTCTGCCGGAACTCATGCGCAGATTCGGATTTTGCCCCGCCACGTTCGCCTGCTCGTGCGGGTCGTGCTCCAAATCAAACATCTGCTCTTTCCCCGTCACGCTGTTGTAGATGTATTTCCAATTCTCCGACCTCAGCCCAAACAGCAGGTACGACTTGTTCTGGAAAAAATAAACCCGCGGCTCGCGCGTTGGATCAAACAAACTCCGCCCCTGCACCGCCGCGGGAATATTCAGCCCCATCAGGTCCAGAGCCGTCGGCCCGATGTCGATATGCCCCCCGACCGTCTTGCTGTGCGATTCCCCGCTGAACAACGCCGGGCTCCACATGATCAGCGGCACATGGATGTCCTCCTCGAAAAGATTCAGCCCGTGGAAATGGCTGTCGTGCAGATCGCCGAACGCTTCGCCATGATCGCCGGTGATCATCACCACCGTGCTGCGGTCGAGATGCGCTTTGCGCAGCGCCGCAAACAGCCGGCCGATCTGAAAGTCCGCCTCGCGCTCGGCGTTGAGATACCGGTTCAGCGACGCCCGCTCCTGCGATCCCTGCGGATCCAGAAAATCAATCACCGGTTTGTTCGGCGTGAGCGCGTAGGGGGCATGCGTCTGAATCGTCCACGCCACCGCGTAAAATGGTTTGCCCGGCTCCTGCCGAATCCAGTCAATCAGATGATCCATCATGCAAGAATCCGACACGCCCCATGAAAATAGCTTGGGCGCACCGAAGTTGTCCGGGTCTCCCACCTGGTCAAACCCCTGCGTCGTCAGAAACTGCCGTTGCAACTGAAATGCCAGGCTGGAGGAGCTGAAAAATCCGGTCCGGTAGCTGTTGCCCTTCAGCATCCGGCCGATGTCGTTGTCGTCCGTCGCCGCGCGATCGGCCATCGGCGAGTGTGCGTACCGGAAGTTCGGATACCGCGACGTCGTCAGCGCCACCAGCGATAGCGCCGTCTGTCCCACGTGCGCGTAGAAATTATCGAAGACCAGGCAATGCCCGCGCTCCGAATCGAGCACCGGCGTCGTGTCATAGGGACTTCCATAAATTCCCAGATATCGCGTGCTGGTCGATTCCAGCACGATGAGGATCACATTTCGCGGCTTCGCGGAAAACGCATGATGCGCCTGGTGCGGCCCCGGCCGGAAATCCCCCATGAAATCGGGCGGAAAATCGCTGGAGAGGCTCACCGATCGCCGGTTGGTCGCGTCGTCATAGCTCGACGACAGCATGATCCACTGCGGATTCATCACGATCGTCTGGCTGTCGTTGAGCGTCCACTTGTCGCTGGCTATTCGCCGCGCCGACAGGAGCCACTGCGCCGTCAGCGCTCCGCCAAGCGCCAGCAAAACGATCGAAAAAACCACCGGCGAGCGAACCGGCAGATAACGATTGAACAGGATGACGCCGACGAGATACACCGCCGGCACCAATACGAGCATCGCGATTTCCCAATTCGAAACGTATCCCGAAACGGAAGTCCTGATTCCGCTCAAATCCCCGCCCGCGCGAATCAGGCTGATCGACAGCGGCGTGCGCAAATATTCAAAAACCGGATAGCTGCAAACCGAAAAAAAAACGCACAGCACGCAAAACGCCACGAAGCAAATCCACACCCCGCGCTGAACCCGCGGCCAATGTGCTGTCGCCAGCACCGCCAGCGCGCCCAGCACCGTCACGGCAAATGCAAACGCGGTGTCCTGATACGTCGGAATTTGCAGTTGAGCCGGATGGGTGAGTAAAAACCCGAATCCCACCCCGCCGATGTCACGCAGAAGCATCGCCTTGTAGAGGACCAGCACCAGACACAGCCCGAGACCCGGCCACAGAGCGGAACTGAAACGAAGTTTTTTATGGGCCGGTTTCAGAAAGGTCCTTCTGTCCGCCGGCTTTTTGGCATCGCACATTTCTCTAGAAGGTTTGTGTTTAACACAACGAAAATATTACTTTAACGGGATGGCGCCGGTTTTCCCAACCCAACCCTCTTCCTTAGGACCTATTGTGATCGTGACCAGATGGACTGTGGTCCCAGGCAACAGGTACAATGATCAACCAACATGGAAGCGGCCAGCACGTTCGATCGAATCACTTTTGATCCGGCCATCCTTGGCGGCCGGGCTTGCATCCGCGGCATGCGAATCCCCGTCTCGGTGATCGTCAAGCAGATCGCCCATGGGGCTACGATCCCCCAGGTCCTGGCGGACTATCCGGACCTCGAATTGCCGGATATTCAGCAGGCCCTGGAGTACGCCGCGTGGCTGACTAGCGAGGAAGTGCGCTCAGCCTGAACGATGAAATTTCTTGCTGATATGGGCATCGCCGGCGGCGTCGTGTCATGGCTCAGAAGCCGAGGCCATGACGCCCTTCATTTACGCGATGAAGGTCTCCAGAGACTTCCCAACGGCAAAATTTTCGTCAAGGCCGCCGCCGAAAATCGAACCATTCTCACTTTTGACCTCGATTTCGGCGAGATCGTAGCCCTGTCGGGAGAAAGCAAAGTGAGCGTGATTCTCTTTCGTTTGAACAATACGACCACACCGTTTGTCATCGCGCGACTTGAAACAGTATTGACGGATGCCATTGATGCGCTGAATGACGGAGCAATTGTCGTCGTCGAGGATGCGCGCCATCGTGTACGCCGCCTGCCGCTGGGCTCCTGATGTTGCTGCGCGTTAAGGTTAGGGTGTACGAATAAATTTGCTTGGGGCGAGTTTAAAGTCGTACGCAATTCAATTCCACGGGAAATCCAAAACAGATCGCGTCCTCTTCATTTTGCCTCACCGCATCCACAAATGCCCGCCTACCGTCCCGAAAAACGATAGTTGTATCGCCCGCCGGGAAACCCGGGATAAATCGTCTGTGCAAAAAAGACCACCGAGAACGCCGCGATCAGCGCGGAAACTAGAAAAATCGCCCGGCCGCGTTTCGGCGGATTTGCCGGCGCAAAGGAAAATCAGCAGCGGCAGCAGCGGAATGAAATACCGTCCTTCCAGCCCCCAGATGGAGCCTTCTCCAACAGCCGTCCACTCAAGATAGTCGCCCGCCGCGATTGCCAGCACGCCCAGAACCACAACAAGCATTGACACGCCAACGGCGCGTCGCAGCCTTGGCATTTCGATTCCGATCGCCGCGAGCAACAGTACATAGCTGACGACGATCACTGGCAGCGGCAGCGGATATTCATACCAGCCGAAGATGCCCACAATGCCCTGAAAGATTCCGTAGCCCGAAAGGTGCGCGCTGGAAATGAGTATGGGAATCCAACGGGCTGGATGCTCCAGAATAAATTGCATCTGGAGATGCGCGTTGATGTCGGGATTCGGATTGATCCGCGGGAGGCCGTGGAATTGCCACATCCAAATTCCCAGAGCCGCGGCGTTTGCGCACAGGGCTGCCGCGAAGAACCGCGCATAACGGCGTCTGCCGCCGAACCGGGCCGCGGGAATCATCATCGCCAGCAGAACAAACGGGCAATAAACCAGTTTCGACAACGACAGCGCCCCGCTGCACACAATCACCAGCCATTCGTCGAATCTGGTAGCAGCGCCCTGCCGGAAAGTGATCCGATAAAAGGTCGCGGCCGTCAGAATCGCGGCCGCGATGGTAAATCCGTCGGCCGAGAAGGACGCGGCCTCATAAAGCGACATCGGCAGCAGCGCGATCAGAGCCAGAACCAGGCGAGCCCGCGCATCGCCCACAAGTCTCAAAGCCAAATACACCAGTAAAACGTAGGCGAGAAGATTGAATTCGCGCCCCCAGTACATGACCACCAGCACCGAGTCCGAAAACGATCTCGCCACGGCAATTCCCAGCGCCTGCGAAACGTAAGGAAAAAAAGGATAAGGCGCGACGTTGGCGAAGTCGTGAAACTCCGTCTTTTGCGGCTCGAGCGGGATGGCGCGGGCGGCCAGGAGCCGATGCGCAGACGCGCCATCGAACGAGATCATGTGAAAATCGCTCGCCAGCCGGCCTAATGCGCGAGGGACATCGCCCCCAAGAGTGCCCCCGCGCGACTGTGCTTCGAGTTGTCCCCGGGAAACGCACCACGCCCGCGCGAAGTGCGCCAACTCATCGGGAGTTTTGAACGGCGGATTGACAAACACAAACCCGCTGCCTGCGAGGATTGCGACAACGCAGAACCACAGCGGCAAGCGCAAGTCAAACCGGGAAGTCGATGCCATGCGTGTTTCCATTGGAGTGCGTTACGCACTTTACCATGCCCCGCGATGTGCCGGAAAAAGCAGGGTGCCCGCCGATCTTACGGCGGGGCCCTGCGCCCTTTTTTCCCCGCCCCCGGTACTCCGGGGGAGGGTTAGGGAGGGGGGCGGACGGGACACAAAAACCGGGACAGACACAAAAACCGGGACAGCTCTGAATTATTGCCGTCCACGGAAAGTCAGAGCTGTCCCGCTTTTCTTGACACGTTTTTTGCGACGCTGACGGCAATGTCCCGATTTGACGTTTCTAGTGCCCCACAAATCGTCGAACAATCCAGATGATTAGCGCGATGAGCAAAACAATCGCTGCCCAGGGGAGCAACGGCACAACCAATCTCCACAAGCCAGGCTGCGAATTCATCGCGACATCCTGTCCTCGGCGCATAAAAAACCCGCCCGGAGGTGGATCAACTTGCTCGAAGGCTTTCCGTAAGCCATCCTAAGCCTCCTATGTCTAAAGTTCGCGTGCAAACATTCGCGGTTTCCATCGACGGCTATAGCGCCGCCCCAAACCAGGATCAGAGCAACCCTCTGGGCGTCAGAGGCCCCGAGCTGATGGACTGGTTTTTCCACACGCGAACGTTTCGAGCGATGCACGGCCAGCCCGGCGGCGAAACCGGAACCGACAACAAAATCGCCGAGCAGGGCTTCCAGAACCTCGGCGCCTGGATTTTAGGCCGCAACATGTTCGGCCCCATCCGCGGCCCATGGCCGGACCAGAGTTGGAAAGGCTGGTGGGGCGAAGAGCCGCCTTATCACACGCCGGTCTTCGTTCTCACGCATCATGGCCGTCCCTCGCTGCCGATGAAGGGCGGCACGGAATTTCATTTCGTCGCCGAAGGCATCCACGCCGCCCTCCAGCGCGCCAAGGACGCCGCCAATGGCCGCGACATCCGCATCGGCGGCGGCGTCGCCACCATCCGCCAGTTCCTGCAGGCCCGTCTCATCGACGAAATTCACCTGGCCGTCCGACCCATCCTTCTCGGCTCCGGCGAAAATCTCTTTGCCGGCCTCGACCTGAATGCCCTCGGCTACGAGCCGACAAACCACGTCCCCGGCGAACGCGCCATGCACGTCTTCCTGCGCAAGCGGGGGTAGTTTCCTGTCTCGCAACCCATAGCTTTGCAATCGACAGCCCAGTTTTCCCCGCCCCCGGGACCCCGGCGGAGGGCAGGGGAGGGGGACGTTCTGCCGAGCGGCCAATGTTTTGCAGTTTATTCGGGACCGATAACTCTCCCGCTTCTCCCCTACGGCATCATAAGCGCGTTTCTTATGAAGCAGGCGATTAATATCGCCAGGGCGCCCCACCCCGGAACCGTCCGTCCATCGGTTCTTATCGTTGCATACAGACTCAACGCAAACGCCACAATCGGCCACCAGCACCCGACAAATTCTATATACCGACCGAAATTAGTATCGACTAATGAATCCATAAACGGCACGCACGCAGCCATTGCCAACGAAATCCACCCCGCAATTACTGCCGACAACCGAGGCTTCGGCTCGGCGCGACCGTAATTCAATATGTTCTTTCCCATGACCTTCCGATCTTTACCGCCACTGCAATAGTTTAACACAGGGAGCCGAAACCGGGACGGGAGCGGCTTTCGTTGACACTCGGAAAAGTGGCAGGATCCCTTTCCAAAATAATTCCTGTCACCCTTTCTTCTCCAAGTAGAAGCGGCGTCTCGCCGCTTCCACCTGCCTTGCGCCTAACCGGCAAAGCTATTGCGCAATGTCGCAAAGCGCGCTGCAAGCCGCCGACAATGCGTGTTGAACCGCCCCAGCGGCGAAAAGCCCCAAGGCCGTCGTGAAACTGCTTATAAAGACAAAGGCAGACGGTGGTCCAAATGGCGTCTGCGGACGGGTCGCCACGGCCCCCGCGGCAAAGGCCATGATCGCGAATAATCCTGCCAAACCGTAAAAGATGACGCAGGAGATTCCCAACACAACAGAGGCAATTTGCAGCCCGAGGTATCGCGGCGGCCCGTTCGCCAGGGCTGAAGTCGGATGCGGTGCAACCGTCCGCGAAGACGCATAATCAACCGGTTTGGCGTTCGGAATGCCCGCGGCGTGGGGGACCACACTACTAATCAGCACATTCATTTCCTCCGCCTGTTTTTGCGCATCCCTCGGATTGTCGGCACTTACGATGACCGAGCGATCCTCTCCGGTCGATTTGTCCGCACCTTCGATGAGGTACTGCATGGGCGCTCCACTAAAGGGATTCCTTTCGCCTCCGCGGCTTACGCACGCAGGCCTCGGCCAGATCGGCGCGATTGATCCTGCATGCGCCACTCAATTTACCGGCCGTAGTGGGCGCTGCCCACAATCAGGCCTTGGAGCCACTAAAAGGCGCAACGGTATACGAACAATGCCAAAAATCGCGAGATTGCCTTATCCAAATTGCCCATCTTGCCCAGTTTGTTGCGGACTGTTACCTTTTGTACCGTAGTCCCGGCGCCACAAAACAATTCCGATCGCACGAATTCAATCGCCGGCGGCAAGGTATTAATCGCTTCCTCTTGAAGCAAAAGCAGGATGCCCATACCGTCCCCAATCTTCTTTGGAGAAATACGTGGCCGAAGCCAACAAAATCATCTATTCCATGATCGGCGTCAGTAAGTCGCACGAGAAAAAAGTCATTCTCAAGGACATCTACCTCTCCTATTTCTACGGCGCCAAGATCGGCGTCCTCGGACTCAACGGTTCTGGCAAAAGCTCCCTGCTGCGCATCCTGGGTGGTGTCGACAAAAAATATGAGGGGCAGATCTCGCTTCAGGGGAATTACTCCATCGGGTTTCTCGAGCAGGAGCCGCAGCTTGATGAGTCGCTGACGGCCGGGCAGGTCGTGGAGCAGGGATTGCAATCGACCATCGACCTGCTGGCCGAGTTCGATCGGATCAACAACCGCCTCGCCGAGCCCCTCAGCGATGAGGAGATGACCAAGCTCCTTGAAAAGCAGGGCGACCTTCAGGAGAAGCTCGATGCCGCCAACGCGTGGGATTTGGATTCGCAGATCGAGATGGCGATGGACGCCCTGCGCTGTCCGCCGCGCAATGCGCAGATAAAAGTCCTCTCCGGCGGCGAGCGCCGGCGCGTGGCGCTGTGTCGATTACTTCTGAAGAAGCCGGACATTCTCCTGTTCGACGAGCCGACCAACCATCTCGACGCCGAATCCGTCGGCTGGCTCGAGCAGCACCTCGCCCGCTACGAAGGCACCGTGATCGCCGTCACCCACGACCGCTATTTCCTCGATAACGTCGCCGGCTGGATCCTCGAGCTCGATCGCGGCCAGGGGATCCCGTGGAAAGGCAATTATTCCTCATGGCTGGAGCAGAAAAAAGCCCGGCTGGAGCAGGAAGAAAAGTCCGAGAGCAGCCGCCAGCGCGCTGGCGCACGAGCTGGAATGGGTGCGCAAATCCCCCAGCGCCCGCCGGGCGAAATCAAAGGCCCGCCTGGCCGCTTACGAGGCGATGCTCAACGAAGACACGCAGAAGCGCGCGACCGAGATCGAAATCTTTATTCCGCCCGGTCCGCGCCTCGGCGCAAAGGTGATCGAATCAATCGGCGTTACCAAAGCCTACGGCGACAATGTGCTTTTCCAGGAGATGAGCTTCGTGCTTCCGCCAAACGCCATCATCGGCGTGATCGGCCCCAACGGCGCCGGCAAGACGACGCTGTTCCGTTTGATTACCGGCGCGGAGAAGCCGGACGCGGGAAAGATCCAGCTTGGCGAAAGCGTGAAGCTGGC
This sequence comes from uncultured Phycisphaerales bacterium, assembly GCA_963755915.1. Lineage (GTDB taxonomy): Bacteria > Planctomycetota > Phycisphaerae > Tepidisphaerales > Tepidisphaeraceae > PALSA-1353. The sequence continues at coordinate 850,590 of CAVWLP010000003.1, read as the reverse complement.
ATACGTCGAGCAGAGCCGCGAGTCGCTCGACGCCGGCGTGAACGTGTGGGAGGCAATCTCTGAAAAGCAGGACAACATCCGCCTGGGATCGGCGTCGGTGAATTCGCGGGCGTATGTCTCGCGTTTCGGCTTCGGCGGGACGGATCAGCAGCGCATCGTCGGCACGCTCTCCGGCGGCGAGCGCAATCGCGTTCACCTAGCGCGGATGCTCAAGCAGGGGGCGAATGTTTTGCTACTCGATGAGCCGACGAACGATCTGGACGTGAACACCATGCGCGCGCTGGAAGAGGCGCTGGAAAATTTCGCGGGGTGCGCGGTGATTATCAGCCACGACCGCTGGTTCCTCGATCGAATCGCGACGCACATCCTGGCGTTTGAGGGGGAGAGCCAGGTGCGATTTTTCGACGGGAATTACAGCGAATACGAAGCGGATCGGAAAAAGCGGTTGGGGATTGACGCCCATCGGCCGCACAGGATTACCTATAGAAAATTGACTTTGAAGTAGCCTCAGCGGTGGGACGGGGCCTAAGATAAAATGCACGGTTTTAGGGGAAAATGGTGGTTCCGGCCGGTGGGGCCGGTGGTACGTCGCTTGCAGTTGGTTGGACGTAACATCGAAAGGTCGTTTGCCATGGAACAGAAAACAAGAGTCGGTGGATTTGCGTCGATGGACCAGGAAAAACAGCGTGAAATAGCGCGTAAAGGGGGTCGTGCCGCGCATCGAAAAGGTACGGCACATGAATTTACGGCCGAGGAGGCGCGCTTTGCGGGCCGCAAAGGGGGTCAGCGTGTCGCCACCAATCGGAATCACATGATTGAGATTGGGCGGCTGGGAGGAAAACGGTCTGCAGAAAGGCGGCGGCATCGAGCCGCGAACGCGGTCAATCCGGTGGTAGTGGATGCCGAAGTCGAAGCACCGCAGGTTCAGAGTGAACCGGACTCAGCAGGGGGAGTCCGTCAATACGACTCAGGGGAAGGCGAGCAAACGCGACAGCAAGGCATGACAGAGGAAGAGATGAACCGGCAAAACTGATTGATGGAATTTCGTTTAATACTGCTCAAAGCGATTTTGCGGAACTTCTGCGTTTGATTGCTGTGAAGGCGATGACCAGCGTCAGGGCGACGAGGGTTTGCCAGCCGTCGCTGGGTGCGCGAACGATAGCGGGGACGACGTTTGGCGCAGATTGAGGATTTGAGTTAGTGCTTACCGTTGAATCGTTGGATGCCGCCGCGGGATCGGCGGCATTTTCTATGGCCACGGTGCTCCAATTAGCGCCGGCGGGGTCGGCATTCGAGTGAAGGGAACGGGCGCTTCGAGAGTCCGGCGCAGCGAGAGAGCGCGGAGTGGAGTCGAGGACGTTCAGGTAATCCCAATCGGATTTAAACTTCGTCAGCAGCGGCTCGCGCGGATTCGATTCCCTGGCGGTCGCTCCATCAACAGTCGGACTATCCTGGGCGATCACCTGAATCGCGGCCGCGGGGCAGGCGCAATTTCCGCGTTCAAGATAAGTGGCAGCGCAGCCGCCACCCACGCCTTGAACAAGCCGTTCATCGTTCAACTCCTATAACTACCAGGACACCAAACATTCAGAAACGTCAGGCGTTACGATGTGGCATTCGCGTCGGGGATGTCTCTTACCGCTCGCATTGGCCGCAAGCCACCCAGCTTGTGACATTTAACATGCCTAACAACAGCCGACCCCTGGTAAGGGCCGAGTGGTCGCAATATATACCGCTGGAGTTTTCAGTACAACGATTAAATTGCCCGCATACCGCAGTCGTTTCCCGGTTTACCGGAATATCCCAGATAAACGGAATATCCGGACGCAAGGATTGGAAACGATGCGTTTGAGTGGGGGGTTATTTGCCGCCGGGCGTGTAGTCGGTTCCACTCACGGAGTTGTGCATGTTGGCATTGAGGACGGTCTTGCGGGTGGCGTCGAGTTCGGACTTGAGTTCGGGGCTGAGCTGCGGTCCGGAGGCCATGAGATCGTCGACTTGCGAGAGATAGTGTGAGGCTTCGCCGGTGCGGTTGGTGCCGGCGTAGACGGTGGCGAGTCCGATAAGGATATCGAGGCTGGTGGGATTGATGGCGTAACCTTTTTCGAAGGCCGCGATGGCGTCGTCGTTGCGGCCTTGCTTCATGAGGATGCGCGCCTGGGTGTCGTAGAAGTTAAAGGCATCGGGCTCGGTGGCGTGATTGGCGATGGCGTGTTCGATGAGCCCCTCGGCTTCATTGAGCGAATTGGGGCCGCCGGTTTGACGGAGGAGATCAGCAAGGTTGTTTTCGGCGATGGCGTTGTCGGGGTCGAGCTTGAGGACCTCGCGATAGGCCTGGGCGGCGCCGCTGTTGTCGTCGGCGCCGGCGGCGGCGCCCGCGTAGGTGAGCCACTGGCGCGCGCCCATTTTGCTTGTGCCGATGAAGGGTTTCAGAACGTCGCGAGCGAGTGCGTAATCGGGGGGATATCCCGCGCGGTCGGCGCAGGCGACGTAGGCCTCGGCGAGAGCTTCCTGCTCTTCGATGGAATCGGGGGTGAGCAGGGGCTTGATGATTTGGATCCACTGGGCGGAGCTTTGTCCGTCGGTGAAGGAAACGGGGGCGAGGTTGAGCCAGGCGAGCCGCCACTGGACCTCATTTTTTGCCAGAGGGAGGAGGAGGGCCTGGGCGTCGGACTGGCGGCCGGCGCGGATCAGGGCCTGGCAATAGGTGGTTAGCAGGGATTGGTTGTCGTCCGGATGGGCGGAGGCCTGGGCGATGTAGGGGGAGAGGCAATCAGTGGCGTCCTGCGGCTGACCGACGGCGAGGTCGGCGATGGCGGTGAATTCGTCGGCGGGCTGGGGGTTGTCGGTGAGGCGCCGTCGCCACTCGTGGGCGGCGATAAGGGCGTCGTTCCAATTGCCACCGGCGGCGTTCACTTCCGCGGTGGTGCGGGCGGCGTCGACGGAGTGGGGGAAGCGCGTCATGGCCTGGCTGGCGATGGTGACGGCCTGGGCGCGGTCGCCGGCGTTCATCAGCCGGCGGCTGGCCAGCTCGTAGAGGGGCTCGAAGCCGGGATATTTGTCGAGCATTGCCCTGACCTGCGCGGCGGTGGTGGCGGGATTGGTAGCGACGGCGATGACGTCGTTGGCGGCGGCGTTATTGGGATCGGCAGTGAGGGCTTCGATCAGCGTCGACACTTCATCGAGATGCGGATAAGCGGCCAGGGCCGATTCGGCTTTGCCGAGGTTGGCGATCGAAGTATTGGAAGGCCAGCGCGTGGAGGCGTCGCTGATGGCGTGCTCGGCCCGGATCCAATCGTGCTGGCGGATCAGGAAGCCGATCTGCTGGATCGCCAGGTCCGGATTGTTTCCGGCGGCCTGGACGGCCTGGTCGTAAAGAGTGGCGGCGGCGCCCGGGCTGCCGTGCTCTTCCTCATATTCGGCCTGAACGAGGCGGCTTTGCCAGACGGGAATGCCCGGATCGGAAAGGCGATCGAGAAATTTCTGGGCCTCGTCCTTCTGGCCCTGTGAACCAAAGAAATCGGCGGCTTCGTGGATGGTGTTGGCGTCGAGGCCTTTTACGCTGGCGAGTCCGAAATAAACCTGGGCGGCGTCATTGGGGCGATTTTCGACGCGGTAAACCTTGGCCAGCGTGGCGTCGTGCAGCACCTGGTTGGAACATTTGGGATAGGCCAGGAGCATGGCCTCGGCGTGGGGCATGTCCCCCTCGGCGGCGACAATGGTCGCGGCGGCAAGGGCAAGGTCGGGCGGGATGTTCGGAAGGGCAGCGAGCTTCTGGAAGACGACGTCGGTCTCTTCCTTTTTGCCCAGATTGTGTAGTGCCTGGAGGAGCGAGAACTGGGCTTCAGGAGACTGGGGCTCGATGGCGGCGGCCTTGCGCCATTCGTCGAGGCCGGCGGCAGAGTTGTTCACATCGTCGTACGCCATCGCGAGCAGAACGTGCGGCATGTATTCATCCGCATCCGCATTGGTGACGCTTGTAAGAAGCGTGACGGCTTCGGGAGCGTTGGCGGTGGCATCAGGTCCGGTGAGCATCCAGCGTGCGTAGGCGGTTTTCCAGGCGTTGGCGTCGCTGCCGGTCAGCGTCTTCACGCGGTCGATGGTCTGGCGCATGAAATCGTGCTTTGCGTTCCAGGCGGAAGTGGCGGCGCTGAGGATGGTTGACTGCACCTCGATGTCGTTGGGATAAGCGTTGCCGAGCTTTTCCCACTCGTCGGCGGCGGAGGGATCATGGGCATTTTCGCGATATTCGCAGATGGCACGGTCCCAGAAGGCGGCATCGGCCGTCTGGGTTTTTGGTTTGGCGTCGAGAAGGAGCTTCAGGCCGTCATCGGGACGACCTGCTTCGAGAAGGCCCATGGCCCGGGAGTATGCGAGCCGGGGCGTCTGGCCGTATTTCTGGAAGATGGCGGCGTAGATGGTGTCTTCCATGCCGAGGTGCGCGGCACGGCTGGTTTCGACAAGGTCTGAGAGGAGGTCCTGGCCGTCGTCGCCGGGGTTGGCACAGGCGGCCTTGATCGCATTGATGGCGTCGTCGCGCTGGCCGGTCTGGGCAAGCAGGGCGACATACATGGGAAGCGTTTCGGGTTCATTGGGAAGTTGCGTCTGAATCTGCTTGACGGCGGCAAGGAGGGAGGCGGCATCGGCCTGGTTGGGCGAGGCGAGCAGGCGCGCGTAGCTGACGCGGATGTTGGCGATGGCCGCCTGGAGGTCGGTGCGTCCCGCGGAGTCGGTGCCAGCCATGCGGGCGTCCTGCGAGGCGCTGACGGCTTCGTCGCTGGTTCCGCGGCCGAGGCGAACGAGCATCAACGCCAGCTGCGAATGGGGTTCGGACCAGCTCGGCATCCAATGGCAGGCCTGGCGGAAGGCTTCCAATGCCAAATCGTTTTCGCCCATCTGGGCATAGGCCTGACCCAGCAGGAAGGCGACGTATCCGTTGTCGGGGGCCTGGGATTCGGCGTTCTTGTAATCGGCGACGCGCGTTTTCAAATCTTCCTGGGCATTTCCATAGCGGGCTTTGAGGGCGATCGCCCAGGCGTGCGCCTGGGTGTCGGCGGGATCGCGGCCGTCGAGAATCTCCACAAGCGCCGCGGCGTCGGCGGCCTTGCCAAGCTTATAGAGCGAGAGAGCCTTGTAGGCGACGAGATTGGCGTCGACTGCCGATGAATTGGGGTCCAGGTCCTTGAGCCGATCGACTATTTCCGAGAACTGACGAAACGCCCAGAGACGCTCGATGAGTTGCCGGCTGAGCGCCGGGTCGCCGAACTTCGGCGCGGCGCGATTGAGCAGATCTTCGGCAGCGCCGAATTCGCCCATCTCGTCGAGCAAACCGATGGCCGTGTTGACGAACTGGGGGCTGGGGGGATCGGCCTTGGCGGCGGCGAGAACCAGCGCGTGATACTGGTCGAAGTCCGCCTGCGTCTGAAGGACGGGCGTCAGCCGGTTGCGATTTGCACGATAGACGTACGCCTTGACGATCTTGAAGCGCGGGTCGGTTGGGTATTTGGCGATCAGCGCATCGGCCTGCTGCTGCATGGCCGAGGGCGGATCGTTCAGTTGGGCCATGACCTGGAAATTCAGCCATTGCATTTCCAGGTCGGTGGGGGCGAGGGAAACGTAATGCTGGGAGGCCGGGGCGGCGTCCCTGAAGTCGCGCTGGCGGTAGTTCAGGATGGCAATGGCCTTAAGGGCGGCGAGGTCGTCGGGATTGCTCTGGAGGGCGTCGTTGGAGCGGGCCAGGACATCGGGCGCGTAGGTTGCGTGCGGCAGTTCCAGTTCGATGAGACGTTCCTTGGCGTCGGCGTCAGTGGGAACCAGGGTGCAATACCACTGAAGGGTTTTAATCGCCTCGATCAGGTAGTCTTCGTTGGCCGACGGGATCTGCGCCCGCGAGACTGAGAATGCCAGCAGGGCCTGGGGGTCGATCTTGGTGGGATCGCGTTTTTCCTCGTGGTTGATGTATTCGGCCAGCTTGGAAAGGGCGGTCTGGTAGTCACCGCTTTTGTAGGCCTGGAGCCCCAGGTCCTTGTCATGCTGGAGGCGCTGCTCGGCGATGTCCATGCGATAGCTGTAGAGCCACGCGGCGGCAAGAGAAAAGATGCCAACGCCGATTATGAGAATCAGCACGCGACGCTTGGTTTTTGGTCGGATAATCATGAGCGAGATACCTTGCGGAAGACCTGAGTAACGGTCTTCCAAATGATCCAGAGATCAAGACCCCAGGAACGATTTTCGACGTATTCGATGTCGTACTTAATCCACTCCTGGAAGTCTGATCCGGATCTTCGGGTGCGGTGAATCTGCCACAACCCGGTAATACCGGGCCGCACGCTGAGGCGCGCGTTGCGCCATGGCGGGCAATACTGGTTTTCTCCCCTGGGGCTGGGCCGAGGCCCGACAACAGACATGTGTCCGAGCAGGACGTTGATGAACTGCGGGAGCTCGTCGAGGTTGTATTTGCGGAGGAATCGGCCCACCCGCGTGAGGCGGGGATCTTTTTCCATGTAGAACTGCGGTCCGTCGGCCTGGTTTTGCAATTTGAGCTGCGTCTTCTGCTGCTCGGCGTTTTTCTGCATGGAGCGGAACTTGATGCAGGGGAATTCCTCGCCGCCGAACTTCTCGCGCTTGTGGGTGAAGTAAAACGGGCGGCCGTCCTCGAGCCAGATGGCGAGCATGATGATCGGATACATCCAGATGGTGCAGAAGAGCACGGCAAGGCTGAAGGCGACGTCGAATGTGCGTTTGAGGGCGCGGCTGACGGCGGTGAGGTCTTTGACCCTGGCTTCGGGGGTGATGTCGCGCGGCTCGATGGTGAGCCACTGGATTTCCTCGGTGGGGGGGCGGCTCTGGGGGTCGTCCCAGATGATCGCCGGGCCGACGATCGTGTTTCCACCGTCAATTCGCCGGCCGGCGCCGACCCAGACGGGGCCGATGAACCGCGCTTCGCGGTCGATTTCGCTCTGCGGGTCTTTCCAGACCTGGGGTCCGAAGGGTTTGGCGCGGCCGATCGTGGAATCAGGATGAAGCCACTCGGCGGTGAGGTTTCGCAGGAATGAGGTGACTTCGCGGTCGACGCTGCGGTCGAAGACGCTTCCCTCGATGGATCGCGTGCAGCGGTCGCGCTGGGGGGTGTAGCGACGCAATCGCCGCCAGCCGGTGAGCGGGTCGGGCGAACCTTGCCAGAGGCGGGCGATTTCGCGCTCGGGCGTGAGGACGGCGCGGGCGAGGCGCAAATCTTCCGAGCCGTCGTAGAGGCGCTGGAAACCGAGGAACCGGCTCTGGCCGTCAGTGATTACTTTTTCGCGGTAGCCCCGTTCGCGGTGGTCGTGCAGGCGAAGAAACAGCACCTGCGGCTTGAGCCAGTTAAGCGTGTCGATGACGCTACTCATACGGAAGAGCATGAGGGAGCGCGGATCGGTGAGTAGATAAAGCTCGGCGTGTTCGACGATTTCGGAAGGTTCGCCCTGGCGGACGACCTGGACGCCATGAGCGGCCCAGAAGCGGTGATGCAGAGCGACGGGGTCGAGCCCCCAGATGGTACGGGGTCCGCCGAAGGACGGCCTTTCTTGGGCCGCCGTGTGCGGGTCGGCGATCGTATCCAATACCGTCATAACAGCCGACCATTAACGGTCATGCCCCGAAGCCGCGGAGCGAACCGACGAGGCCACAGCGCGGGCCACGGGTCCGATCGCCTCACTGCGCCGGCCGTCCGTGCCGGCGGGAGCTGAGCCGAGGCCCAGCCGATTCGTCGATCGCTCGAAGTCGTGAGCCTGAGCGCGGTTGAAGACCACGCCGGCCAGGGTAGCGCCGATGGCATGCAGGTGGGCCAAGGCGCGGTCGACGAGCGTGCGCTGCTGCCCGCGGGAGACGCACAGGACGACGCCGTCACAGGCGACCGCCACCGGAGAGGCCTCGATGCTGCCGAGGATGGGGCCGGTGTCGATCAGGATCACGTCGAATTGCTTTCGTGCTTCGTCCACGAGGCGGCGAACCGCCGCGGGGGAGATCGTTCCGGTGTATCCGCCCATCGCCTTGCCGACGGGGAGGAAGGAGAGGTCGGCGACGTCGGTGGTGCGAATGAAGGTGCTGATATCGCGGGCGGCCATGGCTTCAAGGACGCCGTGCTCGGCGTTGACGTTGAGGCGGGCGGTGAGGCCCCCGCCGATCAGGTCGCCGTCGACGAGCAGGGTTCGGGAGCCGCTGGCGGCAAAGCTAAGGCCCAGGGCAAGCGTCAGGCTGGTTTTGCCGTCGCCGGGCGAGGCGCTGGTGACGGTGAAGACGCGGCGCTCGGAGCTGTGGCCGGTGATCTGAAGGATGGTTCGGATCTGGTGGACGCAGTGCGCCGCGGTGGCGGCCTGCGTGGGGTCGGTGAGGAGGTCGGGCAGGTTCGGGAGGATTCCCAGGAGCGGGATGCCGCCGAGATCGGTGTTGGCCTCATCGCTGTATCGGAAGCGGCCGTCGAGGACCCCGATGAGCATGACGACGCACATCGGAAGCAGCGCGCCTCCGATGAAGCCGAGTGCGCCCATCACCCGCCGGCGGTCGGTGGAAGGCTCGCCGGGCGGCAGCGGCTTGCTCATCACGAGCATCTGGTTGTTGCCATTCAGGTCACGCATCGACTGAAGCCGCTCATAATCCGCGTTCGCGCCGTCCAGGCCCGATTGGGCGTGGGCGATGTTCGCCTTCACGTCGCGGATGAACTGCGAGTATTTCCCAACGTCGGCGCAGACGGCTTTTTGATGGTCATACTGGGCGGTGAGATCCTTGATCGTCACCTGCTTGGCGACGATATCCGCCCGGATGCTGGTGATTCCCGATCGGCCGTTCTCTGAATCGATGCGGTAGCCCTGGTTAAAGCTCTGCACGTAGGCCTGGATTTCCTGGTCTTCGACCTGCAGGGCGGCCGCAAGGTTTTGGACGCGGGGGTTGTTGTCGCCGTAGCCGTTGGCCTTCATCAACTGAATTTCCGCGGCGATCTGCTCGCGCCGGTCGCGCATGCTGTTGAGCCGGCCATTGTCGAACGCAGCGATCTGATCTTCCGTCAATGCCGACGGCTGCGTCGAGGGATTGCCCTGCGCGTCAGCGCCGGGGGCGATGCTGCCAATCATCTGCTTGTCGATATCCAGCGCGGTATTCGCGTTGTCGAGTTGGTTGGCCAGCCAGCCAAGCTCCTGCATCTGCTGTGCGAGGTAAGAGGCAAGGTCGTCGGTGTTGTACTGGGACTGCAATTCGTTCAGCGACTGCTGATAGGAGGCCAGATCGTTGGAATATTTCGTCTGGAGCTTCTGGAGCACCTGCATTCGCTCGGTGTACATCATGGGGTCGGATTCATCGAAGAACTTTTCGTAAGCCTTGAGAACCGACTGCGATCCCGCAAGGGCGAGTTCCTTGTCGGGGTCGGAAAAGCTGATTTTCAGCATCGAGCTGTCAGGCGGATAATTTTCCGCTTCGACGCCTGAGGCAAAAGCGCTGATGGCGGCTTCATCGCCGCGAGCAGCGCCCGTGGCTTTCCATTCATCCTGGTCGAGGGCAAGCTGCACCAGCTCGTAGCTCTTGATGATTGCCACCTGTGACTGGAGCCACATCGAATAGCCCTGCATCATTTCGCCGTCGACGCTGTTAAGGCTTTGAATCTTGGGGACCAGTTCGACAGTGAAGCTGCTGGTGTAAATAGGTTTCTGGCTGAGGAACCCCATCAAAGCGCCGGCGACACCGAAGAGGAGCCCCAGGGTAATAACCAGGGGATACCGTCCGCGCAACAGACGGTGAACCTTCTTGAGCCCCATGGGCTTGCCGTGCTGGTTCTGGCCCTGACCGTTCATTGCGTCCTGGCTCACAACCGGCAGACCCGCGGCCTGCGCTAATTGCATTTCGTTTGTCATAGCCTACCTACTTACCTCCGGCATCTGGCCGGTTTTCCAGCGTCCTCAGCAAACTCTCATCGGAACTCAATAAGTCGATCAAAGCCTCGTCCCTGTCCTGCGGCTTCATCTGGGGGCCGGTCACGAGCTGAAACTCGGCCGCGCCGTAATATCGCCTCTGGTAATCCTCGCCGCTTGTGTAAACGCTGCTGATGTCCGGGCAGATCTTCCCATCCAGTTCCTTGTGGGAAACGGTCAAAGCCGGAACGAGCGGCATCACGAAAAAGTTATAGACAACCTGTTCGCCCTCAGTCAGGCTCTTGGGGGCGAAGTGATACTCCATTCCCGTTACGTCCATGTGAGGCAAATGCCAGATTCGCGTCTTGCGTTGGTCCATAAATTCGCTTTCGCCCAGCGCCGGATAGCAATTGGGGGGATAGTGCCCCTGCAAATCGCGGGCGTCTTTGCAATCGACGATCAGGAATTCGACAACTTCATTGCGCCGGTCATTCCTGTATTCGCGGCTGAGGATCGCGTTAGGATGCAGAAGCTGGATCGCCGGCGTGGGCATTTCCGTATCCTTGCCGGTCCAGGAGCCGTTGTTGGTGTCGATCACGTAGGGGAAGGCCGCCACGGCGTTGGCACAGCGCTGAAGATGCGGCGCGGCTTCGGTCGGCTGAACGTGGGTGCGCGCTTCGGCCAGCATCCCGATAAGCATCAGGACTGAAACCACCGGCCAGAGCCAAATGCCCCGGCGCAAGTTACGACCGCCTGCTTTCAACAGCGACACTCCTTCAAATCTACTGCGACGCCAGCGTATATTCGTTCACCGGAATCACGGCCCACTGAAGCGTCCGAATCAGTCCGTACAACATTAGGAAGGCCAGGGGCAGCATTGCCCACCCGGCGAATTCGTGAAATTTGGGTGCGTAATCGGGCATAAAGCCGTACATCCAGATCGTGGGGATGATGCGCACCACGTTGCAGAAAATCGCCGCCAGGGGGCTGATCAACAGGATCAGCGCCCGGATGTAATTCCGCAGCGGCATCGCGAAGCAGAATGCGAAGCCCACCATAATCAGGGAGAAGACCATGCGAAGTCCGTTGCATGCTTCGGCGACGAGAACGGCGTGACCGTTGATGGTCAGGGCGTTGCCGTTGACCTCCGTGTTAATGACGCCGCCGGCCTCGAGAAGGCGTTGGGTGATGGAAGCCGTCCAATTCTGCAGCGGCCCGGCAATGGCGAGGCGCAAACGTCCCGGCGCTGGGACTAGGAAGACTAAAAGCAGAAACGCCGGGAAGAAGCGGAAGATCACGCCCTTGCCCAGCACCGAGAGAATGCATCCGACGACGACCAGAACCGCTCCTCCATGCCAGAAGCTCTGAATGCCGCTGTAAAAACCCCAGGAATTCAAAATCCATCCCAGGGCGACGACGACCGGACCAATGATTCTTCCGGATGGTTTGCAATGCCGCAACCGCATTCTCCGCACCCAAACCAAAAAAATTGCCACGAAGGGGACGACGAAGATATGGCTGTATTCCTCGTCCATCCAGGCGATCAGATAGATATCCTTCCATGCGGGCAGCGTTGCCAGCACCCCCAGCGTTCCCATCGCGGCGGCGAGCGCCACGTGGGCCATTGTCAGGCGGTCGTCTCTGAGCACCGGCAGCTTCATGCCTGCTTCCTAGCAACGGGGCCAACTGGGCCAACCTCAAACCCGCGTTTGCGGGAGGGCTCGACGCAGACGTCGACGGCGTTGTGGTCGCGGCGAACCGCGCCGGCAACCACCGAGCGGACCACGGCAGCGCCGGCTTCAACCATACCGCCGGAGAGCACCACCGAATCGTGAATGCGCGCACTCGGCGCCACCACCGCGCCGCTCTCCACGATGGCGAACGTTGATTTCCAGTCTTCCGCCCAGGGATCGGTCGCGGTCGCACGGATCGGCTGGTGAATCGTGCGCAAGGCGGCGATAAAGTCCGATAACGTGCGGATCGAAAGACCCGTGGGCCTTCGGCACTGAACCACGCGCACGTCGTACGTCGACGCGATGATGGGCAGCGCCTGTTCCTTCATATCGACGAATCCCACGCTGGGAATGAGCCGCAGGGCGCGGCAAGTTATCAGCATCAGGCCGCTGGGCTCGCCGTCGCGGTGGCCGATCAGGCCGACCATCCCCCGGGTCTTCTTCAGAGAAGTCAGAAGAGCTGGAAGGGGGTCCAGCAGCACCTGGGCTGCGTTTCCGACCAGGATCGTGTCGTCGTCGTCATAATCGACCGCGATATTGGCCAGCAGGCCGCCGGTGCCCCGAAATTCGGATGTATCCCGCTCCATTCGGTAGTAATCCGCGTTGCCATGCCCCTGCTCGGCGCTGCGCTGGGCGGCGCTCAAGGGCTCAAGGGCGTTGCGATCGAGCAGCAGCCGGACGGGAAGAAAATCGGTCTCGAGCATCTGGGCGACCGCAGCGGCTTCGTCGAGCCAGCGGGTCAGAACCGTGTTGCCGTTGCCAACGGGCATATCGAGCAGGCTTCGGCCCAGCGACATCCCCAGCGGGGTTGGGCGGACGGTTCCGCCAAGCAGCACCAGACCGCGAAGCTGGCCACCGCCTGATGAGCCGATGTGGGCGTTTTCTTTCAGTTGGATGGGCCCAAGCTCCGCCGTTGAATCTCCGGGGCCGGCGGAGGATAAGCGCGACGTGATTTCGCTGACGGACGGCGCTTGAGGCGCGGGCGACTCTGGATAGGTCGTGCTTTGCGAAAGAATCGCCTGCACGTCGTCGTAACTCCCCGATTCTTCGGAATATCTCGGCAGGAGCCGATTTCGAACCCCTCGAAGGCTGGACATCCCGAGCATTTTGATACCGAAAGGAATCCCCACGACCACATAGCGTTTAAACAACCGGCGCGGCTCCTGGGCCAGGCGGTGAATCCACTCGAGTCCCCAGCGGCGCATCCAGTTGGGGGCGCGTTTTACGTCGCCGCACAAAAAGCTGAAGCTGACGCCGACGCCGAGCCACCACGTCTGCGGCATCGCCCGGCGGATGCGGTCGATCACCTGCTCCTGCTTGGGCGATCCGAGCGCAACATAGACAATGTCGGGGCGGGCCGCCTGGAGGGTGGTGATGAGCTCCCGCATCGATTTTTCGTCGTTCTCGAAACCGACCCGTGGACATAAGGTTCCCATCACCTTTAATTGCGGATATTGACTCTGCAAAATCTTGGCCGCCTGGACGGCGGTGCCGTCGGCGCCTCCGAGCAGAAATATCGATCGCCCCTGTCCGGCGGCGGCGGCGCTGAGGGTTGAAATCAGGTCGGAACCGGCAACCCGTTGCGGAAGCGGCGTTCCCTGGAGGCGGCTGGCCCAGACCAGGGGCATGCCGTCGGCAACCACCAGGCTTGCCTCGGCAACGAGGACAGAAAAGCTGACGTTTCGGCGGCAGCGGCGCAGATGATCGAGGTTGGGGGTCACCACGAATCCGCCGCGACCGGCGGCCAGTTCCTTGAGGATGTGCTCGATGCAGGTTCGCTCGTCGATTTGATGGATTCTTACGCCTTCAAGGGAGATGGTCGGCATCCCCCTGGGCTTGGTTGCCGGAATCAGACGGGATGGGGCTGGTGGAACCAATGCGGCCGCCCCAACGGCCGAATCGCTCCAGCGAAATTCTCCCTCTTTGACCTGCATGGCTATGCGAGCAACAGAACTTCTTTGCCGCTAACGACTAAGCAATATTCAATTAACGGTCCGTACCCACGGTTGGTCGCTTAAATATCGCGATCCCCGTGGTCAAATGCAACGGGAATTATAAGACCGCGACAGAACTACCGGTGCTTTTTTAGCTCCCGGTTAACTTTTTTCGGGTGCGCGTCCGTTAACTTACGCCGGGCATTTCCTTTATCGACACAACCCTTCCCGGTCATCAAACCCTATTTGCCGCGCAATCTTTGACCTTCGAGCGGCTTATTGTGCTGAAATATCAGTCACGGCAGTCGCCCTCGCGTGCCACGCTGCGGCCTGCCGGGCGTTCAGCGCTGCTGTCGCTACCGTTTTCCCCTTAAAGAGACATGCCCATTGATAATCGCGCAAAAATTGCCGGAATGCGGCGTCTCCATACCTCGGACGACCGGCAAACATGCTTTTGAAATAGCCCCAAAGCATGGCAATCGATCCAATCAAAACCGGCGGATGCAATATTCGAAACGCGGCGCTGGCGACGATGTAACAAACTCCGGTGCCCATGAAATATTGCCCGACCCCGTGGCGAACCCGGCCGGTCCACCAGTTCTTGTGGCTTGTCCCCATCGGACGCAGATGCTCGAAGTTCAATGCCGGGTCGTTCCAGGATACCGCGATCCATCCCAGCATCCGGCAGCGGTGGCAATCGATGCCGTCCCACATCAACTCGCGAACGAACCCGCCGATCTGCGTGAAACACTGGGTCCGATAAAATTTCACCATGCCGACTGAGTTTTCATCGCCGCACGTTTCCATGACTTGCTGAGCGGATTTGGGGTCGATGAAAAAGGGTTTGCCGCTGGCGGTGCCGATGCGCAGCTCCTGATCCATGCGCTTCATCAGCGTTTCGAAATATTTCGCAGGCAGATCGAGATCGAGATCGAGCTTGCACACGTAATCGAAATCGCCGGGGTCGATCGTTTCATAGCCGTGATAAAACGCGTCGATGACGCCGCCGCCGAGCTTGCGGAATCCGCGGTCGTCGCGGCGCAGGATGCGGATGAACGGATATTTCGCCGCATATTCCGCCAGAATCGCGGGCGTCTGATCGGTCGAGCCGTCATCGACGATGATCCAGAGCGCCGGCGGAACAGATTGCGCCGCTACGCTGTCGAGCGTGCGGCGGGCGAATTTCGCTTCGTCGCGGCAGGGGGTTATCAGGCAATATCGCTGGCCGGCGCTCATCGTCGTCTACCCGCTGAATCGGCAAATCGCCGCTCAAGTCGATCGAGCGTCGTCTCAAGCGAAAACTCGGTTTCGATTTTCTTTCGCCCGCCGGCAGCGAGCTTTCGGCGAAGCGCAGTGTTTTCTTTGAGGGTCGCCAGAGTAAGGGCCAATTGCTGGGCGTTGCCGCTTTCGACAAGCATTCCGCTGACGCCGTCGCTGACGAGCTCACCGATGGCGGGCAGATCGCCCGCGACCACTGGGGTTCCGGCGGCCATTGCTTCCATGAGGGCCACGGGAATTCCATCGCGGTCCCCGTTGGAATCCTGCCGGCAGGGAAGCGCGAAGACATCAGCCTGCTTCATGAGCGCCGGAACCCGGCTGTTGCTGACTTCTCCCAGCCAGACGAGCCAGTCGCCGCAGTGCAGTTCGCCGGCGGCTTTTTTGAGCCGCTCGCGGTCTTCGCCGTCGCCGGCGATGGTGAGCCGGATCGGCACGCCGCGGCCCTTGAGCTCCGCGGCGGCGGTGATCAGCGTGTCGATCCCCTTCTTCTCCACCAGCCGGCAGACCGTGAGGATTCGCAGCGCCTCGCCGTTGCGCGAAAATTCGCGCTTCCCCGGGCTCCACGCCGCAGCGGATGACCTCATATTTCCCAGTGCGGTCCGGGTATTTGGAGTTAAAAAAGCTCTGATGCCATTTGCTGATGCACGAGACGAACGCGCTGCGGCGAAGTTTGAGTTTCAAGATCGCCCGCCGCTGGAAAATGTCGTTCGCATGGCCGGTGAAGCTGAAGGGGATTTTAAGCTGCATCGCGGCGTACATGCCGATCGTCGTTGGCGCGTGAGCGAAATGGCAGTGGATGTGGCGGATCTTCCGCTCGCGGAGTTGTCCGGCGAGGCCGATGGCCGCCAGGGCCTGCATCGGGAGCTTCACCCGCGCTTTAGCGGCAAAACGCTCCTTGGGATCAATGGCATCACGAATTGCCGTACACAGGGTTGTTGCGAATTGAATCGGATGCCGCGCTGCTTCGCGTGCCGCGGATTGAAGCGTGTCGCGCATCCTTACGCCGTATAGAGTGATCCGGTCCGCGAACAGGTCGTCCAGTTCAGCGCCGCTTTTTTCCACCGGATTGAGGGTTACGGCGGTGACGTTCCATCCCCGGTTTCTCAGCCCGCGCACTTCGCGGTAAACAAACGTCTCGCTGAGCCGCGGGAATTCTCCGGCGATATAGGCGATGGGAAATTTCTCGATCGGCCCGGATGTTTCCTTCTTCCTGACTCCCGGCGAATCCAGCGGCGGCATCTTGTATTCCACCATCACGTTCTGCCGGCCGCTGCGTCGATCCATCCAGTATTTGATTACGCCTACCGCGCTGGCGAATTTGCCGAGGATGGTCAGCAGGGAATAAACCCGCGCCTGCCCGGCCTCCACGCCGCGCCGGCGTTGATATTGAAACACGCGCCAACCCAGCACCCCGTATGCGCCCGCGAGCGCAAGCCCCAGCCACATCCTGTGGCTGAATATTCCGGCCACCGCACAAATGGCGATGAAGGCCGGCAACACTTCTCCCCAAAACACGAAGCTCCGCACTTCGCGCACGCAAAATCTCTCAGGCTCATCCCCATGCAGCTCGACGTTCTGTGCGTAGCCGATCGCGTTGCGTTTCGTTCTCCGCCACCAGGCGCTGAAATGCGTGAGCGCCGCATCGTGCCAGGTCATTTCCGCGTCGATGCGCTCGATTTTCCAGCCCCGCCGGCCGAGGCGCAGGCAAAGCTCAGGCTCCTCTCGCGCGATAAGCTGCGGATTGAATCCCTCCTGGCGAAGCACTTCCATGCGGATCATCGAATCACCGCCGCACCAGCGTGCGATTCCGACGGGCGAATCCCATTCCAGGTCGAGCATGCGGTTGTAAATCGACCGCTCGGGATACCGCTCGCGGCGCCGGCCGCTGACCACCGCGATCGCAGGCGAGGAGTCGAGGTGAGCACACGCCCGTTCGATCCATCCCTGGGCCACGGTGCAGTCGCCGTCCACGAACTGCACGTAGGAGACATCGGAATATTTTTTGAGCACCCGCTCCATCCCCGCATCCCGACCGTGCGCCGCGGTGAAGGGCATCGAGCGGTCGAGCTCGACCACATCCGCCCCCAGCGATTTCGCCAGCGCCACGCTGCCATCGCTTGAGCCCGAATCCACGTAGACGACATCCCGCACCCGCCCGCGCAGCGATTCCAGGCAGGACCGTAATCGCTCGCCTTCATTGCGTCCGATGGCCACCGCCGCGACTTTCGTCGCGCCATGTGCTGTAGTAATCGCCGGCTCCTTCCGCAGCACCATCGCAAACGCGCGCACGTGCCGGAAGAAATAGGACGATTGCCGCGCCAACTCCAGCCATTTCCCGGGTCGATACATGGGCAGCAGCAGTCGCGCCGCCGCGCGCCCCAGCGTCCGGCCGCCGCGCTCCGATTGATTCCATTGCCGCCAGTTACCCGAATCCGTGATCTCGCTGTGCACGATCTTTGTCCCCGGAAAATAGGCGTGCATCTCCGAAATGGAAGGCCGGAACATCGTATCGATCGGGTCGGCGTGATAGGGGTAATGGTGGGGACCGGAAACAAAAATAAATCCCCCATCCGGAACCATCTTCATCACCACGTCGCAGATTTCCTGCCGCTGAAAGACGTGCTCCAGCAGGTTCGACACCATGACCGATTTGACCTGCAATTGCCCAACCTGGTCGAGGAAAGATGGATCGAGCAGATCGCCGACGATGTCGACCCCCTCCGCTTCCTTGATGTCCAGGTTCAAAACCTTCCCGCCGCGCGCCGCAGGGCGCGAAGATATTGGCGTCGATATGTGGCTGTACCTTCGTGCGAAACTCCGCCGTGGAAGAGCCCACGTTCAGCAGCGGAAACAGATCCCCGTCGGCGATCTCCGCCAGCCGCGCTCCCAGCCATTGCGATTCCAAAATCTGCATATGCCTTATAGAAATCTAGGCTCGACCGTTGAGCAGTTCAAAGAAGAACTCGGCATACCTGGGCGCCAGAACGCTCCAGTCGAAGCGCTGCTCGACGAGCGAGCGCCTGGCCCGAACGTCCTCCTCCTTGCGCCGGGGGATGGCCCGCCAGATGCCGTTGGCGACGGCGCCGAGGTCATTGGCGTCGACCAGCACACCGGTGCCGTCAAGTGTCCATCGTGTCACTTCCCAGTCGTGCGCCACCACGGGCAAACCGCTGGCCAGCGCTTCCAGATAGACGTTCGCCGATGGCTCGTCCAGGCTCATGTGCAAAACAACATCCGCGCACCGGTAAAGCTCCGGCATTTTTTCCCGCGGAAGCTGGAGCCGCCGGTAGCGGCCGTTCATGAGCCGGTTTCCGGCGCTGTCCACATCGTCGCGGCATTCGCCGTCGCCGGCAATTACCAGATACAGGCCCGGCACTTTCGAAGCCGCGCGAATCCCTTCCACAACCCGCTTCGAAGGGATCAGCGCGCTGACCATCAGCGCCACCGGCCCTTCGCTTTCAATTCCAAATTCCGCGCGATTCCCCGGCCCCGGCGAAAATTTCCGCGGCTCAACCCCGTTGGGAATCAGCGCACAGCGGAACCGGTCCTGGTGCCGCTCAAGAAATTGCGGGTTGGTGCAGACCAATCCGTCGCAATCAAAGAATCGGTATTCCGCCCTCCGCGCCTGCACCATCCAGTCGCCGTTTTGCGTGACGAAGACGTGCCGAAGGGAATGCTTTAATCCATTGTGTCCGCGGCCCCGGCGCATCACCCAGTTGCAGTACGGATAGGAACACGCGACGGTGATGTCGAACTCTCCCGGACGAAACTGCCGCGCCAATCCCGCCGCAAACGTCAGCTCCTCCCAGGCATAATTCGTGCGAACCAGCGGCAGCCTCGGCCAGCCTTCGAACCGTTCCCGCGCAACGCAATTGACGTGATTGAACTGATACGGCTCCCCCGCGCCTCTTCCCCGCATCCGAATACGGTAACCTCGTGCCCCATCGCCCCGAGCCGGCGGGCGATCTCTTCAAACGCGGTTTCCGCTCCGCGCACTACCTTGTGCATCCCCGGCAGCGCGAAGGCGATGCGAAGTCGGCGCGGCATAGGCGTGCCTTACCTTCTGCCCGCGGGCAGTGCTTCCCGATCAGACGTGGAGGGCCAGTGCAGCAGCATCGTCAGGATCCCTTTTTGCGCCGCGTATTCCGGTGAATCGCTTCGCCGCAGAAACAGCAGCTTGAGAAACCGCAAGCCCGAGCTGGCAATGTCCGCTGTCCGCAGGAAAATCTCCGCCGCTAGACCGTAGCAGCTCCGCTGGATGAGATATCGCGCCTGCCATTTCATGGCGTCGCGGTCCTTGGGGGCCAGACGCGTGGGATCGCTCGATTGCCCGGCCAGATGTACCACCGCAACGGCAGGGTCATACCAGACGATCCATTCGTGCTTTCGCGCCCGCCGGCAGAATTCCACGTCTTCGCCGTAGAAGAAAAATCGGGTGTCCAGCCCGCCGAGCTTGTCGATCACTTTCCGCCGCACAAACATGAACGCGCCGCCGACCCATTCCACTTCGCGCGACTCTTTGCGCCGGTCCCAGCCCAGGTCGTCCAGTTCCGCCCAGGCGAACGCCTTGGGCCAGACCCATGGCAGCCCGAAGCTGATCGCCGCCATCCGCCAGGGCGTGGGCAACCGCCGCGCGGTGTTCTGCACCGTCTCATCGGAATTCAGCAGCATGCAACTCATGATCCCGATGCGGGTGTCGTCGTTCATCTTCTCGTAGCAATGCTTCAAAACGCCGGGACGGACGATCGTGTCGCTGTTAAGCATCAAAAGGTATTTGCATTCGGGATGATCGAGGAGTTTGTCCATAGCGCGGTTGTTGCCGCCGGCAAATCCCAGATTCTGCTTCGACGCCAGGAGCGTGATCCAGCTTTCCCACTTATTTTTCTTGATCGCGGCCGTGAGATAGGGGACCGATTCGTCACCGGACGCGTTGTCGACGATGATGACTTCCGTTTCCGGCACGTCGCCGATCTGCGGCGCGAGGGACGACAGACAATTCAAGGTGAGGTCCGGCGTCCGATAATTGACGATGATAACCAGCAGGTTCATGCGGCTTTTCCTACACTGGCCCCGCGTTTCGCACGGCCGTGCTGTTCCACTGCTTCAATCGTCCATTCGGCACGCCTGCGATACCAATTTTCGGCTGCATGATATTGCGCCGCCACCCGCGCCGAGCGCGACAAACCGGCCATTTGCTCGCGATTCCGGCACAGGCCTGATAAACAAACCGCCGATTGCTCGATCTGGTCGCGCGGCAGCAGAAAAGCCGCATGCTCCTGCTCAAGCCGCTCCCTCACATAGCCGATATCGAACGCCACCAGCGGCAAACCAGCCGCATATCCATCGAAGATCATACGAGGCGTATCCTCGGCAGTGGGCGTAAAAAACAAGCCATCATATTGAGAGAGCCGCTTCATGAGCATCGGGCCATATGGCAGCGATCCGATAAATCGCACACTCTTTTCCAGGCCTTCAGATTTGACGATTGTTTCCAGCTTAATACGTTCCGCGCCGTCTCCGATGATGTCAAACTCAATCGCCGCTCCCTGCCTGAAGGTCGTGGCGACAATCTTAAGACTCCGATCCACGCCTTTGCGCCGTGAGTCTTCCGCAGTAAACCAGCCGCAGAGGCCGATGCTCTGAAAGGCTGGCGAGTCGGCGCTCCAGCTCTTCCTCGCTGACCACATCCTGAATCGAATAGGACGTATCGTGAAACTCCTTAGCGTTTTTGGCGTAGGGTCCATAACGCCGCATCACAGCCGAGCCTTTCAGCAGCGAAAGGTCCGCCCGCGCCACGCCCCAGCGGCACATCCGCTCGTAAAACCAATTGTAGGCCCCGACTTTCGCCCGCAGCGCCGGGCCGCTATCCGCAACCAATTCCCGCTGCTGCACCACGTTGTCCGTGTCCTGCACGAATACCGTCGGCTTCCCATGCCGCAGCCCCATCCGGAACCCCTCAAACGCGATCGGCCGGTAAACGTCGTCCACCCCCGCGTGAACCACATTGGCGCGGTCCATCAGCGATGCCAGATCGGCCTGCCACTTGGTGCGCTCCCGCATCCAGAATCCCCGGGCCCGGCAGCGCTTGTCGAAGCTGGGGAAAAGTTTCAGGCCGTCGGCGTTTTCCGGAACCGCCACCAGCGCCTGTTCCGCCGCCACGCTCCCCGCCGGCAGGCTCGGCGCGGCCACGGCAATGTCCCCAAACCGCCCGCCAAAACTATCGCGCAGCAGCAAAAGCGAGCGATGCCACTCGGTGGTGACCAGTTTGCGGTCGCCGTCCAGGTAAATCGGAACTTGAATAGGAACGAGATACACGGGTGAATTCCGTGGCGTCTACGCCGGCAGGCCCGACGCGCCCGCCCGCCCGGCCGGCATCGGCAGCGCCGCGGCGCGGGCTGCATCACCATCGGTCTTACCGGCGCCGGCTGCTGGTTGTGCAGCGTAAAGGCCAGCCCCGTTATGCCACCACAGCAGAGGATGAATATCGGATTCACCATCGCGTTGAAAAGGTTGTCGCACATGTGCAGTGTCAGCAGCATGGCCAGCGCCGCCGCTGGCGCCGCGCCGGGATGACGCCAGTATTTCACCGGAATTCTCCACGCCAGCAGAAGCACCGGCAGCAGGAGCGTCGTCGTCAGCGATATCAGCCCGATCAGTCCGTATTTTCCGAAGGAAATCACCCACAACTGGTCCGGCACGCCGCGGAGCATTTCCTCTTCGCGCCCCTCGTAAAGGTGCCATCCGGTCCAGCCATACACCGGATGCTCCATCGCCCGGTCGACCAGGACGTGTTCGCTTCTCAATCGCACCCCCAGCGACTGCGCCGCCCGAGGATCATATTGCGCGAGCCACTGGTCCAGGTCGTGCCCGGTCCAGGTGTCGGTACCGCGAAGAATCATCCAGGTTGGTGGCACCAGCGTCAGCGCGATGATCCAGATGCTCGAGCGCGTGACGCCCGACAACCAAAGAACCGCCAGCCCCCCGGCCATCAGCGCGATCGCGCCGACCGAATGGTCCCACGCCGCGGTCACGATCATCACCAGGCAAACCCAACCCATTGGAATCCCGAACAGCTTGGTGATTACCTTGCATCGCCATAGCCAGAAGGCCGTCATCGACGAAACGGTCATCCACATCGCGACCGCCAGCCCGTGCTGCATGAAGACCATCGGCCGATACCCGCCGTAGCGCGTGGCCTGGGCGAATTCATACTGCATGTACCCGTAAACGATCCGGTGAAGCTGCGGGCTCATGCGCAGCTCAAACCAGACGAAGGGAAGATAGACCACGCCGCCGACCACAATCCCGATGGCCAGCTCGCGCAATCCCTGGAGATCGTTGAAATACACGCGGCCGATGAAATAAGGCACGCCCCAGTCCATCGTCTGATAGACCAGCGCCGACATCCCGTCATACATCGTGTGCCCGTTGAAGTACGAAGAGAGATACGGGCACACGCACCAGACGAACATTGGGAAATCCCAGATCTTCGGCCGGAACTTCAGCAGCGTGTCCACATCGAAGATAAACGCCGCCAGAAGCGTTCCCACGCACGCCGCCGACATTTTGTTGAAATCGGTAAACCCATGCAGCGCCAGGTGCGACATGGGCAGAAAGAGCCAGGCGATCAGAAAGCTGTAGATGACCGCCTTGCGGGGGGGCACAAGCGAAAAGAGGACAAAGATGAAGGGGATGTACCCAAACAGCGCGATTGAGGCGAAGATATTGCCTTGGATTCCGAACATTCGCGCTTTCCCAACGACTTTCTCAACGACCTTTTCCGGCCGCGCGGCGTCAAAAAATTGCGATCAGGCCCCGATGGCGTGCGCCATCCGGGACCGCTCTACCGCTTTCTGAAGCGCCGATTCCATCAGCGCAGCCGCGTCCTGCCAACTATATCGGCAGGCCGTAGCATATGCGGCATCCGACATCTCCCGCCACTGCTGGTCCGATAATTTCAGCACTCTCACCAGCCGATCGGCCAGCGCTTCGGGGTCCTCCACATCCACCAGAAACCCGTTTTTCCCCTCCTCAATAATATCCATCGGCCCGCCCACCCGCGCCGAAACTACCGGGCAGCGGCACGCCATCGCCTCCAGCGGTGGCAGGTGAAAGCCTTCCGAGCGGCTTCCGCACAGCCAGACGTCGCATTTCCCGTAAATATCCCGGATCGATTCCTGCGGTGGATTGATCAAATATTGCACGCCCGCCGGCAGCGGCATCCACCGCCGGATTGGCTCCTGACCGAACACAACCAGCTCCAGATCGGGAATCGCCTGGCGGGCAATTTCCAGCGCCTTCAGCGCGATCTCGCATCCCTTGAACCAGGTCGAATTGTAGAGCAGCCCGACCGTCGGCTTCTCGCGCTTCGCCGCGGCAGCGCCTTGAAGAGCGTCATATCCACACTGTTTGGCACCAGCGACACATCCGGATCGGCGAATTTGTCCCGCGCCAGGTCCTTCAGCCACCGCGAAATCACGATCTTATGCAGCGGCAATCGCCACGCCGCATCGACTTGTTTCGGATACCCGCTCCAGATTTCGTAATGCTGAATGAAAAACGCCTTGGCCCCTTTTGATGGCGCGAGCCGCGAAACCCACGGCGCCGTCTGCCACCAGGTCGCCACCACCGCGTCCGCATCCGGCAGATCATTGTTGGAAATCGGCCGGAATTTGGGAATCACCGTATGCGGAACCCCGCTCCCGTCGAAGAACGAGGCGCCAAGCTTGTACGTCCTGGGAAATCGCCGATGCTTGATGAGCGTCCTGACCGTCTTGCGAAACCCCGGCGGCGGTGGCGGGGTTGAAAACGCCTGCACCTCGTGCCCCCGCGCCATCAACTCGCGGGCCTGCGCCACGATCACGCGCGTTCCTCCCGACATGCTCGCGTTGGTCAGGATGAAATTGATTTTCATCGCAATAGATTCAGTTCGCCGCCGCTTTTTTACCCGCCAGTGCGCTGACCCAATTCTTCACCGGCTGAACCACTGCTTCGCTCAACTTCCACTTGAAGTTCACCCAGCGCTGCCGCGGCTGGCCATAAAAACACCCGCCCAAAACGCGGTTGTTGATCGCCGCGTTCATGTACCGGTCTACATCGACGCGCGCCAGATAATTTTCGCGCACTTCCACCAGCTTTTTCCCCTGCACGTTGGTGTGGAACACCGTCCAGGTCGGGTCCTCTACCTTCGCGAGCGTGAAGAGCTTGTGATTCGCCATGTAGCGCTCAAACGCCGTCTCCATCACATACCGCCCGCCATTAGGCCCCATCGGGCTGCGGCCGCGGAAGCCGCTGGAAATATATTCCCCCGCGAATTCCTCCATTGTCTTTATGTAGGTGATCCGTTTCATCAGCGCGAAATTCAAGCTGCACTTATTGCTGAAGTACCACCCCGGCCAGGCCTCGTGATGCTTGCTGGGAATATTGAAGCTCCCGCCGACGGCAAACGTGTCTTCGCGATCCAGATATCCCATCGCCTCCACGAGCCAGTCGTCGTGCCCTTCGCGGTAGGGGAGCGTGTCCGATTTGAAAAACAGGATGTACGGATTGGCCACAAACGCCCCGGCCATGTGCTCCTGGTAGTAGCATTTCTCGCGGTCGTTTTCGATATGTTCCGGCCGGATCACCTGGAGCTTGTCGATCTTCCCCTCTTTGAACATCCGCCAGTAAATATCGTGCATCGGTCCTTGGCTGCCGCCGTCGATGATGGCGATTTCCCCCGGCCTTCCGCCCAGGAATTTGATCCAGTCGTCAAACACTGGCTCAAACGCGGCCGAATTCCCGATATTCGCCGCCGTCATCGAAATCTGCTTCAGCACCTCTTCCTTCGTCAGCAAAGGTTTTGCGGTTTTCGGTTGTTCCTGTACGACTGTCATGGGAACTCCGTTTTTAAAACTCCCATTGCGACCGGTGCAGGACGCTGCCTTCATAGCTCCAGAGCATTTCGCCGGTGCCGTAAAAATCTTCGAACTCGACATCGACGACGGTCGCGTGCTCGACGTAATCATAGGGCCGCGCGTTGCTGCGAATCTCGATGTCCATGACATATCGTCCCGGTTTCAGCGGCAGCGAATCCACTTTGCACCGCACCACCTGCCGGCCAGGCTCCAGCGTCACGCCGCGCAGTTCCAGCCGGCTGTTGTACCCCAGAACCCGGTACCCCTTGTCTGAATTAAACATGAATCCCAGGCAGGCGTTCTGCACCTTCTCCTTCACATCCAGCTCGAATTCAAACGTCGCCTCGCCGCCGGAAACCACCCGCGCCTTCCCCGGCGGGGGGATCATCACAAACCTCGCCAGCGTGTGAAGAAATCCCGGAAACCGCGGGCGCTTGAGCAGATCCGATTCCTCGGTGCTGATCGTGCTGTTGAGATATTCCTCCACAACAGGATCCGCATCCCCGATCGTTTCCACCAGCCCGTTGCGCAGATAAACCGCGCGATCGCACAAGTTTCGCACCGCCCCCATGTTGTGGCTGACAAACAGCACCGTCCGTCCGTCGCCCTGCGCCACCTGCTGAATCCGGCCCAGGCATTTCTTCTGAAATTCCTGGTCTCCCACCGCCAGCACTTCATCCACAATCAGAATCTCCGGCTCCAGGTGCGCCGCCACCGCGAACGCCAGGCGGACGTACATCCCGCTCGAATACCGCTTTACCGGCGTGTCGAGGAATTTTTCCGTCTCCGCGAATGCCACGATCTCATCGAATTTTCGGTCGATCTCCGCCTTGCGCATCCCCAGGATCGCGCCGTTGAGATAAATATTTTCCCGCCCCGTCAGTTCCGGATGAAATCCCGTCCCCACTTCCAGAAGCGATGCCACGCGGCCTTTCAGCTTCGCGCTGCCGTCGGTCGGCTCGGTAATCCGGCTGAGGATTTTCAGAAGCGTCGATTTCCCCGCCCCGTTGCGGCCGATGATCCCGATCACTTCCCCGCGCTTCACGTCAAAGCTGACGTCCTTCAGCGCCCAGAACTTTCCCTCCTCCGGGCCATCGCCGCGCAGGCCGGCGAGACGCTCGAACGGGCTTTTAATCACCGACATGATCGTGTCGCGCAGGGTGAGATACTTCTCGGCCTTCAGGCCGATCTGGTAACTCTTGCTGATGCCATTGATGGAGATTGCAGCGCTGCTCATGTCCCACCCTATGCGATATCCGCAAAACGCCGCTCGGTCTTCTTGAAGTAGTAGACCCCGAATACCAGGATCACCGCCACTTCACCGATCGACATAAACAGGCCCGGGAAATCCCAGTGCTGCCGGAGCAGCGCCGAGCGATAGGCGTTGATGATCCCGTACATGGGATTCAGCCGCAGCAACCAGCGGATCCACTGGCGCCTGGGGTCCAGCGGATAGCCCACCGGGCTGACAAACTGCCAGGCCTGCACCATAAACGGCAGGAGAAACCGGAAGTCGCGATACGTCACCGTCAACGACGCCAGCGTGAAGGCGAACCCCACCGATGCCAGCGCCGTCAGCAGCAGCAGGAAGGGGATCAGAATGATGGTTGACGGCGGCACGACGCGGTAGCACGCCATCAGCACGAAAAACATTCCCAGTGAAATCACGGTATCCACCATCGCCGCCGCCACCACCGAGGTGGGGACGAACAAGCGGGGGAAATAAATTTTGGTGAGCAGGTTCTGCTGGTTCATGAGCGACGTTCCGCCGCCGCTGACGCCGGTCGCGAACAGCGTCCAGGCCAGCACGCCTGCATAATTGAACAGCGAGTACGGGATATGCCGGTCACGAAGCTCCTGCGGAATCTTGTCGGCGAATCCCGCCACTTTTCCGAAAATCACCGTCTGGATCACCACCATCATCAGCGGCTGAAGGATCGCCCAGGCGAACCCCAGCACGGTCTGCTTGTACCGAACCTTCACATCCCGCCAGGTGAGGAAGTAGAGCAGCTCCCGGTAGTGGATGAGCTCCTTGAAATCGATGGCGACCCATCCGCTCCGCGGACGAATCTCGAATTCCGGAATCTCCGCCTCAGGCGGAAGTGGGTCCGGTGTCATCGGGGTCGGTGGTTCCTGAGGCATGGGCGGGGCTGTCAAACTCATCGATCCGTGCTTCCCTTAAATTCCGTTAAGGTCCAGTAATATCGGCCTTCTGGCCGCCCCGGCGCATACTATCGGCACCGAGACCTGCGTCAACTCCAGTCGCAACATCGTCTTTTCACAGACGATACGTGAGAACTTCCCTTCTGCCTATCATTCGGGCAATGTTGGACCTACCACGCAATTTCCGCAGCGCGCAAAAAAAGCCCACGGAAATCTCCGTGGGCTTTGGTCCGATATTAACGTAAACCCTTATCGCTGCGCGTTATCGTAGTATCCGCAGAAATAAAGGAATCGGTTCTGGTTCATGATGGGAATTCCAAGCTTCTCGGCTTTATCAAGCTGGGCCTGGTATGCATCATACGCCGCCTTTTCATCTTCCTGCTTCTGGCGGTTAAGCGGGTCTTCCAGGTCTTCGGGGGTGAACTGGTCGATCGTCGGCTCCGCGCCCATTACCACAAAGTCGGTATCAACGTCGATGTTCTTCTGAACGCGACCGCCCCATTCGGTGACCAGAGCTTTGATCTTGTCGCCGTCTGAATCCTTTGGCTTGCCGGTCTGACCAAGGTCGAAATCGCCGTAAACCACGAGGTTGTATTTGGTGTTCCGGTCGTAAACCAGGTTGGCGATCAGATCGCCTTCAGTGATGTGCTGGCCGACTTCCATGTGGATCACCCGGCACCGGCTCACCGACGCCAGGACCTCTTCCACCTCAATAGAGGCCAGCCCCGACGGCATATCGTCAGCGCTCATCAGGTCCGTCTGCTTGGGGATTCCATCGCGCCGGCTGTAGACCTCAAAGGTCATCCCCGGAACCAGGTGGTCGCCGAGGCCCAGATTGATGTAAACCGTGTCTTCGGAAGCCACGGACATGATCTGCCCATCCGGCTGCCGCAGGATGGGGTCGATGGGGGAAACGCGGTGGTTGCCGAGCTTGTCGGTCAGCGCCTGCGCCAGCTTGGTCGCGGTATCGAGTTCCTTGACCTTTGCCGCGGTCGTCTGCTGTTCTTCGAGCAGTTTTTCGTTCATCTGGCGGCGTTCGCCGTCCATCGACTGCGACATTTGCCGGATGCGCGTCTGCGAATCGTTTTCCGCTTTTTGGGCCCGGTCCAGCGCGTCGTTCTTTACCTTGTCATCGGCGGCTTCATCGTCCTGGGCCTTTTGCACTTCCGTTTGCATCAGGGCGATCTGCTTGGCCGCGTCTCCCGCCGCCACGTCCTGGGCACGCTGAAGGAGGGTGATCTGGTATTGCTGGTCGGAGGCGTAAGCCACCAGCTTGTTGATCACCGAAACCAGGTTCATCGTCGGGGTGAGATTGAGGTTCGGCAGCTTCTGCGCCGCGTCTGCCAGTGCTAAGCGCGCCTGATCGGCGGCGGCGCCGGGAGTCTTGGCATTCACGGCCGATCGTCCGTTGATCGATTGCGCCAGGAGCTGCGCAGTCCTGTAGCGCAACCGACAGAATCGTCTGGCCCGGTGTCAGGTGCGAGGCGATCTCCTGGTAGCGGAGATTGCTCAGATCCTGCGGCCCGTAGATGGTCTTGGTGCGTTCGGCCTGTGTCTGGAGTTCGTCGGTCTTCTTGCTGTCGTCGACGCCGAAATAGATCGCGACGACTGTCGCGGTGACGAACAGAATTGTGAAGACGACGACTGCGGTCAGAAGACCGCCGCGCGAGCCTTGGGAGCCAACGGCAGGCATACAAAAACCTCCACAGAAAACAGTCTAACGGTCAGGGGAAAGGCAGGGTTTTCCGCCGTCGCATGGACTGGCCCGTAATTTAACGACCCGCTTGCCTTCAGGTCAAGAAATTTGCGTTCTATGCGTGTTTTCGGGCATGGCGGGCGTTGGGGGCACTTGTCCGGTACGTTCTATTTCTACGATACTGTGGGCAAGGAGTTCCAATAATGCCGACTCGCAACGCTCCCCTTGGCAAGTTTCTATTCGATTATCTGCACAAATGCGGCGTTCGCCACTCCTTTGGGGTGCCGGGCGATTTCGCGCTTCCGACCTTCGCCTGGCTGGATAAATCGCCTATTGAGTCGATCACCATGTGCCACGAGCCGGGGGCCGGGTTTGCGGCGGACGCTTACAGCCGGATCAACGGGATCGGACTGGTGTGCGTGACCTACTGTGTCGGCGGACTCAACGTCTTGAACGCCATCGCCGGGGCTTATGCGGAGAAATCGCCGGTCGTCGTCATCAGCGGGGCGCCGGGAAGAAAGGATCGGGAGAAGGATCCGCTGCTGCACCATAAGGTGAAGACGTTCGACACCCAGCGCCGGGTGTATGACGAGGTGACCGTCGCGAGTACGGTGCTGCTGGATGAGGACCGAGCCGCGGAGGAGATCGTCCGGTGCGTGCAGGCGTGCCTGCGGCACAAACGGCCGGTTTATATCGAAGTTCCCCATGACATGGTCGATCGCGTGATCGAAATTCCGGAAATCAGCGCACCGCAGCCGCCGAAATCTGAGCCGCGATCGCTGCGGGCGGCGCTGGACGAAACGCTGGAGATGATCGCGGAGGCGAGGAAGCCGGTCATACTTGCGGGCGTGGAGCTGCACCGGTTTGGCGTGACCGACCTGGCGCTGAAGCTGGCGAAGAGGGCGAACATTCCCATCGCCAGCGACCTGCTGAGCAAAAGCGCCGTGGCGGAGAATCATCCGCTTTATCTGGGGGTTTATGGCGGGGCGATGAGCAGCGACCCGGCCGTGCGGCAATACGTCGAATCCTCCGACTGCGTGCTGATGCTGGGGACGTTTATCACGGACATGAGCATGGGGATCTACACGGCGAAGCTTGACCGCAGCCACACGATTCTGGCCACGACGGAGAAGATCGACGTGCGCTTCCATCGCTATGAAGACGTGCGGTTCGAGGATTATCTGCGATCGCTTTCCGGGGCGCGGATCAAGCGGAAGAAGTTTGTGCATCCCAGTCCGCACGCGGAGCCGAAGCCGCTGGCGAAATCGGAGCTGACGGACCCGCTGGACATGCGGCAGATCATCCGGATCGTTTCGCTGCAACTGGATGAGAACTGCTGCGTGGTTTCGGATGTGGGGGACGGGCTGTTCGGGGCGATCGGGATTCGCACGAGCCGGCGGGCGGAATTCATCGCGCCGGCGTATTACCTGTCGATGGGGTTCGCGGTGCCGGCGTCGATCGGTGTGAGCATGGCCAATCCGAAGCTGCGCCCGTTTGTGCTGGTGGGGGATGGGGCGTTTCAGATGACGGGCAACGAGCTCTCCACCGCGGCGCGGCTGGGGCTGCGGCCGATCGTGCTGGTGCTGAACAACGACGGGTATGGCACGATGCGGAAAATCCGGGATGGAAGGTTCAACGTCATCTCCCGTTGGGATTATGGGAGGATATGCGATCTGATCGGCGGGGGGAGCGCGTCGGTGGCGCGGACCAAGGGGGAGCTGGATGGGGCAATTCGCAAGGCATTGGGGAGCAATGAATTGTCGGTGATCGATGTGCGCGTGCCGCGGGATGATATGAGCCCGCAGCTTACGACGATGAGCGGGGAGTTGGCGCGGCTGAGGAAAAGTAAGGCTTAGGGGGGACTGAACAGAACTGAACAAAACTGAACACTTTTGAGAATTTGGTTTGTGGATGCTAGCTTTATTGGAGTGACATAATTGTTGGTGGAGAAAGTCGTTGGGGCGATTTTATTGGGACGGTGGCGCGGGAGTCGGGAAAAAGTGTTCAGTTTGACGGGATATTGCTCTCGGGGTCGAAATGGCTGCCTTTTTGGACTTGTGCTGATCGGCTGCGTATGTAGCGTCTAGTGTCTTTTAGAGCTTTGTCACCTTCAATTTTTGCGAGCATTGAAGGTACAATTGGGATCACAGGGAGAATCCGTGGACGAATACGATTTTACGGATCCGGCGAATGACCCCTTTGGGCCTCCGGCCACATCGATCCTGGTGGCGTGCGTTCACTGCGGGGAGGAGTATGAGAGTTACCGGATTGAATGGAGAATCGAGACGGATGCCGGTGGGAAGCGGCACGGGTTTTGGTGTTGCCCCATCGAGGGATGTGATGGGAAAGGATTCGGATTCGACATTTTCCCCGTCGATCCGGAATACGAGGACGGGCGATTTCAGTGGATTGAGGATGATGAGGAATGGGAGGAGGGGGAAGGAGATTCGTGCTGAGCGATTGGAGTAATTTTTTTATTGGGGAGCTGGGGGCGGCGGCGGCGCTGGCGGGATTGCTGTTTGTGTCTATTTCGGTGAACCAGTCGCGGATTCTGCAACTGGGGCGGATGGCCGACCGAGGGCTCGAAGCGCTGATGATGTTGTTACTGGTGCTGGTGATCGCATCGCTGGGGCTGGTCCCGGGGCAGCCGCTTTGGCTGCTGGGTGCGGAGATTTTTCTCGTGGCTGCGCTGGCGATGATCGGGATGTTCGCCCTGGAGCGCTCGTATCTGCGTCATATTTCGCCACAGTACAGACGGGTCAATATGCGGGCTTCGATGTGCAACCAGGCGTCGGTGGGCATCCTCGCGGTGAGCGGTTTGGTGATGATGTGGCGCGGGGGCGTGGGGCTTTATCTGCAGCCGGTGGGAATTCTGCTCACTTTTCTGTTGGCGATGGCCAATGCATGGGTGCTGCTGATTGAAATTAATCGGTAGAGGAATCCGCCGGTGAGGACACGGCACGACTGCCTTCGGCTCTGAGGCTCAGGCTCGAAGAGAGCTCGCCGAAGTCCGGCGGCACTGCGCTAATCGTCCAAACCTTTTCCGCTGAGGATTTGCTTCAGATATTTTTCGACCCTCGCGGCGCGGGTTTGGGATTGTTTGGCGCTGGAAAAAAAATGGAGGTAGCCTCTCTGGCGGCCGGGGGTGAGGGCGTTGAAGGCGGCTTTCAGGGCGGGGAGTTCGTCCAACCTGGCCTGGAATTCTTCGGGGACTTTGAAATCGGAGGTCTGTTT
The DNA here is from genome assembly GCA_963755915.1 of uncultured Phycisphaerales bacterium. Lineage (GTDB taxonomy): Bacteria > Planctomycetota > Phycisphaerae > Tepidisphaerales > Tepidisphaeraceae > PALSA-1353. The sequence goes on along the minus strand of CAVWLP010000003.1, from coordinate 818,778 downwards.
TTTCTTCACTTTCAAGCCGGATTTTTCTACTTCGATGGCTTCGAGAACATAGGCCTTTAAAGTGGACGCGAGTTTGACGATTTGATCGAGGTTGGTGAAACGGATCTGCCGTCCGGATTGGACGTTTTCGGTTTGCTGGATGAGGATGCGCTTGGGGTCTTTTAACAGGACGCCTTTGAAGAAGAGGAGGGCGCAGTATTCCTTGAAGGCGTGGATGATGACGATGTTTTTGTCTTCACTCGTGTAGCAGGGTTGGCCCCATTTCATGTCTTCGTTAAGGGGGCAGGCGAGGACGATTTTTCGCAGCCGCTGTTGTTCTTCGCGCCATTTTTTGGCGTTTTTGAAGAAGGGGTCGAGCCTGGGGTTGGGTTTGGGCATTCGTGGATATTACTGGAAATGCGCGGCTCTGGCCCTGGTTCGGCGAAGCGTCAGGGCGCCGGCGAAGGCGAGGATGCTTAAGCAGCCTGGTTCGGGGAGATCGGCGAGCAGGCCGTTGGCGGCGGCGAAGGCCTGGAGGGCGGCGAGATCGCCGGTGAGGTCGGCGCCGCTGTCGCCCTGGCCGAAGTTGGCGGCGAGGGCGGCGAAGTCGGCGCCGTTGACGGAGGGGCCGTAGAGGAAATTGCCCTGGTCCCAGTTGGTTGCGCCAAGGCCGAAGTTGGCGGCGAGGATGGAGAAGTCGGCGCCGTTGACGACGCCGTCGAGGTTGGCGTCGCCTAAGAGGGTGTATTTGATTTCGATATATCCGGATGCCAGGCCTTTGACGACGAAGTCGTTGCCGTCGGCATAGCCGAGGCCGTAAAGAAGGCCGTTGGTTGGCGTTCGTGCGGTCGAGGAGATGATCCCGGGTCCGTTCCAGTGGCCTTTGTTGTAGCCGGAGGCAATATACGAGGCGATGGTTGCGATTGGATCGGAACCACCCTGGTAGCTGATGATGATGTGATTGTTGGTCAGGTCCAGGACGCCATTGCCGGTGATGGAGAGGGAGGCGAAATTGACGTTGCTGGCGGTTGCGCCGCTGCCGAGGGTTAAACCGGGGGTGAGTTGGATTTCGCCGGCGGTGATGGCGGTGGCGCCGGCGCTGAGGGCAGCGGCGAGGATGACGTTTCCGCCGTTGACGGAGATTTTTCCGCCGCTGGGAAGGGCGTTGTTGACGGCGACGAAGAGGGTTCCGGCGCTGACGGTGGTTCCACCGCTGTAAGTGTTTGCGGTGGCGAGGGTGAGGTTGCCGGTGCCCGTTTTGGTGAGGGAGCCGGTGCCGGCGATGCTGCCGGAGCCGCTGAAGATGTAATTGCCGTTGCTGTTGTTGACCATCACGGAGGCGGGGCTGACGGTGGTGCTGAGGGTGACGGCATAATTACCGCTGTTGCTGTCGTTGAAAATGACACTGTCGCCGTCGGAGTAGACCGCGAGGGCGGAGGAGGCGTTCCAGTTTTCGCTGAGGGCGATGTCCCAGGTATGGCCATCACCGGGGCCGCCGGCGTTGTTCCAGACGATCGTGGTGCTGACAGCGCCGAGGGCGTTGTAGGTGCTGTTGGGATCGTAAAGGACGAGTTGGCTGCCCGGGCCGTCGAGGTACCACTCAGAGAAGAGCGGATTGTAGGTGTCCGTCGGTTCACCGGTGTAGGGGTCGATCCCATCGGTGGCCTGCATAAAGAGGTTTTCACCGAGAACACCGGTAAGCCCGGCCGGGAGTGTCGTGTCGACGGGAACGTAGACGGTGGGATCCTTAAACACGAGGCGATCGCCGTTGCTGAGGGGAAGGGCGATGTCGGTGATCTGGAATCCGTCGAAAGTGACGGTGGATCCACCGACGCCCTGGCCCTGAATGGTTGTGGTGGGGTCGTTCATGTTAATGCCCAACTGAGCGGCGTAGGTTGGGCTGATGATGGTGAACTGGGCGCCGGAGTCGAAAAGCCAGTTGTTGGCGACGTCGGTATCGCTGGGGCCGCGGGCAGTGACGCCGTTGACGACGGGATTGGCGGCTTCGCTGGGAACGGTGGGTCCGGTGACGAAGTTGGTCCAGGTGATGGGGACGTGATAGAGGCCCTTGGAAGGCAAAACCGGATCGGAGGCCTGCAAGGTGGTTTCGGCGGTGAGGAAGCCGAGGGTGTCCTGGACGATGTTGTATGACTGGTTGGGGTTGGCGACCATCACCTGCTTTTGAATGACGGGCGTACCGATGATGTCGAAGTAGATGAACCCCTCGAAGGGATCGCTCTGACGCGACTCGAAGGTGTAGGTGCCGTAGGCGGTCATGGTGGACGTTTCATCGGGGTTCGTATCGCTGGCGGGGGCGTAATAAGAGATGAGGGGCTCGGTGACGTTTTCGACTTCGGAGCCGCCGATGCCGGTTTCGGTGTAGGTTTGTCCGCTCTGGAGCGGGACGTTGAATTCGTCGGTGACGGTTTGGCTCATGAGGAAGCCGCTGGACCCGGAATCGAGGATGACGGGATAGCTGTAGTCGCCTTCGCCATCGTTATAGACGCTTCCGTCGGAGGGGTCGGCGACGGCGCCGTATCCGCCGGTGAGTTCGGTCGCCAAGGACCCCTGGGAAAGGTAGGACCAGTCAGTGGCAAATGCGCGGCTGATGAACAGGGTGGCAATGGAGATCGCTGGGGAAAGCGCCGGGACGGTGATCTTTCGCAACATACGAGGCCCTCCCGAATGAGCAGTTTTGTTCAATTCGACAACAGGATATATAAGTTGTAGCGGTGCAGAATCGCAACAGAATTGCGTGGGCTTTGTGGGATTTCTTTGGAATTTTCGTAGTCGGAATGCGACGGGTGGAGGAGGTATTGCGACATTCAGTCCTGGGTTTCCAGGACGAGTACGGAATCCAGATTATCCGGCGGCGCGGGGGGTAAACCGACCGAAACGTAATCGGCATTCTGCAGAACGTCGAGACTGGTTTGCTGGGGATCGGCGAGGAGATAGGCGCGGGTGATTTTTCCTTTGACGCCGGTGAGCTGGAAGGTGGGGCTTGGCCAGCGTAGCAGGTGAATGAAGAGCTTGCCGGGTTTGGTGGTGCAGCGCCAGTCCCAGGTGGTGACGTAGATGGGTTTGCCGTGCTTGTCTTTTTTCTCGGGGTCAAAGTGACCGGCCTCGGCGCCGAAGGGGGTGCCCTGGGTTCCATAGATGGATTCGCCGTTGATCTGCAGCCACGCGCCGATGGCTTTGAGGCGATCGACTTCGGGTTGGGGGATGACGCCCTGGCTGGTGGGGCCGACGTTGAGGAGGTAGTTGCCCCCTTTGCTGGCGATGTCGACGAGGTTGTGGAGGAGGGTTTCGGTGGATTTGAAATCGGTATCGTAGGATTTATATCCCCAGGTGTCGTTGATGGTCATGCAGGTTTCCCAGTCGCGGCCGGGGTAGCCTTGCGGGGGGATGTGCTGTTCGGGGGTTTCGGTGTCGCCGCGGAATCCGCCGCCGAGGCGGTTGTTGACGATGATGTCGGGCTGGAGGCTGAGGAGGGAGAGGAATCGTTCGGCGCGGTCGGGGGTCATGTCGCGGGCGGTGTCGAACCAGAGGACGGCGATGGGGCCGTAGTTGGAGAGGATTTCGCGGACCTGGGGGACGGCGACGTTGTTGAGGTAGGCGTCGTAGTCGCCTTCCTGGGCGGGATCCCAGTGTTCGGCGGTGCGGTTGTGGGTTTTGATGGCGTAACCACCGGGGTGGTGCCAGTCCTGGCACTGGGAGTAGTAGAAGCCGAGCTTGATTCCCTGGCGCTGGCAGGCGGCGGCGAGTTCGGCGAGGGGGTCGCGATGGAAGGGGGTGGCGTCGTAGACGTTGAAGCTGTCGACCTTGGTGTGGAACATCGCGAAGCCGTCGTGGTGCTTGGAAGTGATGACGATGTATTTCATGCCGGCGTTTTTGGCGATGGAGACCCATTCATCCGCGTCGAAATTGGAGGCGGTGAAATCGTTGGCGTAGGAGGCGTATTCGGCCACGGGGATGGAGGCGTTGTTCATGATCCATTCGCCGATGCCGGCGACGCGCTGGCCGTGATAGGTGCCGGCGGGGACGGAATAGATTCCCCAGTGGATGAACATTCCGAATCGAGCGGCGCGCCACCAGGCCATGCGGGCGTTGTGCTGGTCGGGGGTTTCGTTGCGCTCAAGAATTGGTTTGGTCGTTGGGGATTGGACGACGACGTAGGGCAGTGGGGCGGGTGGTGTGCTCATCGCAGGCTCGGATGGTTTGATGGCCTTGGGGGCGGGTTTGCTGGTGCATGCTGAAAAAAAAATAGTGAGAACGAGAAACCCTCTGAGCACGTGCCGGTGGTTCATGGGGGCGATTGTACTGCCGGGCGGGGAACTTTCACGGTTTGATTCTACGGATGAAAGTTTTGAAAGAATGCAGCGGCGCTTGAACTGGGCGGGAGTGAATCTGAATATGCAGTCGAGAGTCTCACATGAGAACCAGCCCCCACCCATACCCTCCCCCGGCGTACCAGGGGAGGGGAAATGACAAGAGTAACAATAATAGGGCGCTGTTTGTGGCGGATTGGCGGGATGCGTTGTTTATTCATTTTCGGCTTGATCCTGCCGTGCTGGAAGCGATGATGCCGGTGCGGCTCGATCTGTACAACGGTTGCGCATATGTAAGTCTTGTCGCTTTCACGCAGCGTCGGCTTCGGCCGGCGATTGGGGTGCCCGAATTTCTGAGCCGGCCGCTGGCGACGCACGAGTTTCTCAATCTGCGGACGTATGTCATGCATGAGGGTGAGCCGGGGATTTATTTTCTTGCGGAGTGGATTCCGAATCCGCTGGCGGTTTTTCTGGGGCCGCGGCTGTATGGGCTGCCGTATAAGCTGGCGGAGATGGCGTATGAGACGGCGGCGGGTTGGGGGATTCGGCGGGTGGTGGGGGACGGGGAATTTTCCTGCATGGCGAGATGGAATACTGAGGAGTGCGCATCGCGAGCGGAGGCGGGGTCGGAGACGGAATTTCTGATCGAGCGATATTGTGCGTTTACGTTTCGCAAGGGGACGCTGCGGCGGTTTCGGATTTCGCATGAGCCGTGGCGGCAGATTGGCGCGGAGATTTCGATTCTGTGCCGCGATTTGCTGGGGAATTTGCCGCTCTGCAATCCGTGCTGCGCTCAATATTCGGCAGGGTTGAAGGACGTGCGGATCAGCCCGCCGGAGCGCTTGTTCCGGTAATTAGCGGGAAATTTGGAATTGGCGAGAAGGCTTTTTCAGTCGGGCGGTTTCCAGCCGATAACTCCTGTACGGCTTTATGCGTTTGCCCGTGAAAATCCTCCTGCAGATCATCGACCGTCCGGTGGCGCGATTTTCCGGGTCGGGGCATAAGCGCGCGCTGGGGCGGATCGAGCTGCAAACCCCGGCAATGATTTTTCCGATCGAGGACGAGCTGATCGGAACTGGAATTCATGTCACGCTTAAGGACATTTCCGCGGAGACGGCCGGGATGTCGGCGCCGCAGGCGCTGATGCCGTTCTCGAGTTTTCTGCTTAGCATCCCCGTGCGCGAAGGGCCGGACCTTTTCATTCGATGCCGGGTGACGCGGTGCATGCGGGGAAAACACGGGGAATTCGCGCTGGCGGCGGATTTTGTTCAGATCGTGGATCCGAAGAAAATGCGGACAGCCAACGCCCATCGCGCCTGACGCCGCGATTGCGGTTATCATTTCCATCGACCAGCCGATATGACCAAACGGGCTTCCATTGCGCTGCTGCTTGTGGTGATTTGCCGCGTCGTTCGCGCGGATGCGCCTGCCACCCAGGCGGATTTGCCGGTTTCGATTCACATCAACGCTTCGCGAACTCTTGGCCCGTGGAAACCGATCTGGCGATTTTTCGGATATGACGAGGCGGACTTCACGTTTATGCCGGGCGGGCAGCAGCTTCTGTCGGAGCTTTCGGAGCTTCAGCCGCCGCAGGTTTATGTTCGGTGCCATCATCTGCTGACTTCGGGCGACGGGATTCCGGCGCTGAAGTGGAGCTCGACGAACGCGTATACGGAGGATGCTCAGGGGAATCCGGTTTACAACTGGACGATTCTGGATCGGATTTTTGACACGTATGTGCAGCGCGGGCTGAAGCCTTATGCGCAGATTGGATTCATGCCGAAGGATCTAACGGTTCGGCCGGATCTTTATCCGACATCGTTCGATCCGAACAAGCCGACGCCGGTTGCGGGGGGGCAGGCGTATCCGCCGAAGGATTTCAACAAGTGGCGGGAGCTGGTTTATCAGTGGGTGAGCCATTGCATCGCGCGGTATGGAAAATCGGAGGTGCAGAGCTGGTATTGGGAAGTGTGGAACGAGCCCAACATCAGCTACTGGAACGGGACGGCGGAGGAGTATTTCAAGCTGTATGATTATGCGGTCGATGGGGTGAGGCGGGCGCTGCCGACGGCGCGGGTGGGCGGTCCGGAACAGGCGGGGGGTGGGGGGAAATATCTTCATGCGTTTTTACAACACTGCGTGGATGGGGCGAACGAGGCGACGGGAAAAAATGGCGCGCCGCTGGATTTCATTTCGTTTCATGCCAAGGGGTCGCCGCGGTTTCTCGACGGGCACGTGCGAATGGGGCTGTCGAATCAGCTCAACAATATTGAGTCGGGGTTTTCCACCGTTGCCTCGTTTCCGCAGTTCAAGAATACGCCGATCGTGATCGGGGAATCGGATCCGGACGGGTGTGCGGCCTGCACGGGGCCGCAGCTTAACTATCGGAACTCGACGCTTTACGCTTCGTATACGGCGGCGGCGGTTGCCCACACGCTGATGATTGCCGACAAGCGCGGGATTAATCTGCTGGGGGCGCTTACTTGGGCATTCGAATTTGAAGGCAAACTTTATTTCGCCGGTTACCGCGTTCTTTCGACGAATGGTATCGATCTTCCCGTGCTCAATGTGTTTCGGATGCTGGCGAAGATGGATGGCAACCGGGTGGCTGTGGAGAGCTCGTCGGCGCAGCCGCTGGCGTTTGTCGAAAAGTCCGGAGTGCGTACTTCTCCGGATGTGAGCTCGATTGCAACGATTTCGGGGGATCGGATGGAGGTACTGACGTGGAACTATCATGATGACGATCTTCCCGGGCCGGCGGCGGAGGTTCAGATGACGCTGGCAAATCTTCCGGCGACGGCTTCGATGGCGCACGTGACGGAATATCGAATCGATCCGTCGCACAGCAACGCATACGCGGCGTGGATTCAGATGGGGTCGCCGCAACCTCCGACGCGGGAGCAATACGCGGCGCTGCAATCGGCGGGAAGGTTGCAGACGATGGGGGATCCGCGGGTGGTGCTCGTTGACCACGGTGCAGTTTCCCTCCAAATTCATCTGCCGCGGCAGGGTGTTTCGTTGCTGGTTTTGACTTTCAATTGAGATCGCTTCAGAATGATCGCGGAGCGTTTCTCGAAGGACGAATAACGCGCTCCCCTTCGGGTCGCGGCTAAACGGGAAGAATTTCCATCCTATGCCTTCTATCGACATGCCTCTTGAGCAGCTTCGGGTGTATAAGCCCGCGCTGTACCGTGCGGAAGATTTTCAGACGTTTTGGGAGGCGACTCTTTCGCAGTCGGACAAGCAGCCGCTGAATGCGGAGCTGATTCCTTACGATCTGCGGCGCGGGGGATCGAATGTTTTGCGGTGCGGTTTGAGGGGTTTGGGGGCGGGCGGCTGGCGGGGTGGTTTCTGCGGCCGGATTCGCGGGGGAAATTTCCGGGGCTGTGCGTCTATCACGGGTATAGCGGGCGGGCGCCGCGGCCGCTGGATCTGATTCCGTTTGCCGCCCAGGGAATGTGCGTGCTGAGCATGGATTGCCGGGGACAGAACGGGCAGTCGCAGGACACGGCCGTCTATCCCGAGGGGCATCACATGGGGTGGATGACCGCGGGGATTCGCGATCCGCGGACCTATTACTACCGCAATGTTTACGCGGATGCGGTGCGGGCACTGGAAGTGCTGGCGCGGCGGGATGAAACCGATTCGGCGCGGATCGCGATTGCGGGTGTCAGCCAGGGTGGGGGCCTTACGCTGGCGGTGGCGGCGCTGTCGCGAAAGCCGGTGCTGGCGCTTTCGGACATTCCATTTCTGTGCGACTTCCGCCGGTCGATTAATATCGCGGCGGCGGGGCCGTATCCGGAAATCACCGGCTTTCTACGTTCGTTTCCCCATCTATATGAAGAGGCGCTGCGGACGCTGAGTTATTTTGATTGCCTGAATCTTGCCCCGTGGATTGCCTGCAAAACCGTCATTTCCAATGGCTTGTGGGATAATATCTGCCCGCCAAGCTCCATCTACGGTGTCTACAATCACATCACGGCGGAGAAACAGATGGAGGTTTATCCGTTTCACGGGCACGAGGTGGCCTACGAGCACAACGAATTGAAATTCCGGCTTCTAGCCGAGCTGGCGAAATGACGATTTAAGAAGGGCATGAAAAAGCGCAAAGTTCCTCTGTTGATTGTGCTGGCTGCGCTCGCTGCGTGGGTGATCTACTATTTCGCGACACGGGAGCCGAGCGAAATTAACCTGACCGGGATCGTTACTACCGATGAAGTCATCGTCAGTGCGCAAATTCAGGGGCAGATTCAGAAACTGCTGGTTCAGGAAGGGGACACGGTTAAAAAGGGCCAGACGCTGGCGGTCATCCTGCCGCTTACGCAGGAGGCCGATCTGGCTTATTACGACATGGCGCAGCAGCAGATCTCGTCGCAGGTGAAGGAGGCGCAGGCCGACCTGGAATTTGCCAAGGCCACCTACGAGCGCGATGAGCCGCTGTACAAGCAGCAGGCGGTTTCGACGCAGGATTTCGAGCAGGCGAAGTCGAACTACGATGCGGCAGTGGCGCGGGTGGAATCGCTGAAGAAGCAGGTGGAGGGGGCGGCGGCGCAAAAGAAAAAGGCGGAGGTGATGCTCAGTTACACCGATATCACCGCGCCGATGGATGCGATCGTGGACACGCGGGCGGCGCTTGAGGGGGAAGTCGTCAATCCGGGGCAGGCGATCGTTACGCTGATCAACCAGGACGACCTTTGGGTGCGGGCGGACGTCGAAGAGACGTATATCGACCGGATTCGGCTCGGGGACAAGCTTATGGTTACGCTCCCTTCGGGGGCCACGCGTGAGGGGACGGTTTTTTACCGGGGAGTCGACGCCGACTTTGCCACCCAGCGCGACGTGAGCCGGACCAAGCGGGATATCCGCACGTTTGAAGTCCGCATTCGGTGCGACAATTCCGACCGCGCCCTTGCCGTCGGCATGACGGCGTACGTGACCGTCCCTCTCGCGAAGCCCTGATCCATGCTGGCGATTGAAGTTGAAAACCTCACCAAGCGCTTCGGCGACTTCACCGCCGTCGATGCGATCAATTTCTCCGTGGAGCAGGGGGAAGTATTCGGGCTGCTTGGGCCCAACGGCGCCGGTAAATCGACTCTCATCCGAATGCTGACGACGCTGGTCCCGCCAACCTCGGGGAAGGCGCGGGTCAACGGGTTCGACATCGTTCAGCAGGCGAACGACGTGCGGCAGTCGATCGGGGTGATTCCGCAGGCGATGACGTCCGACCAGGACCTCAGCGCCAGGGAAAACATGAGCATCTTCGCGAAACTTTACGGGATTCCCCGCGAGAAACGGCAACAAACGATCGAGGAACTGCTCAAGGACGTGGACCTGGAAAAGTGGGCGGACAAGCCGGTGAAAAATTTCTCCGGTGGCATGCGGCGGCGGCTGGAAATCGCCCGCGGGCTGGTGCACGAGCCGCGGCTGTTTTTCCTCGACGAGCCGACGACGGGGCTCGATCCGGTGTCGCGCGTGTCGGTGTGGGAGATGCTCACGCGGCTGAAAAGCCAGCGGGATTTGACGATTCTCGTCACCACCCATTACATGGATGAAGCGGACAAGCTTTGCGATCGGATTGCCATCGTCGATCACGGCAAGCTGGTCGCGCTCGATTCGCCGCTGAAGCTCAAGGCCTCGATCCCTGGGAAAAATATTCTTGAGGTCAGTTGCTCCGGCGCCGGCGAACTGGCTGGGGATTCTCCAGGGGCTTCCGGAAGTGGCGGAAGTGAAACAGGAGGAAAATATTTACCGAATCTCTTCCAATAACGGTCCGCGAACGACGGTGGCACTTTTGGAGACGGCGCGGGACAACAAGGTGGGGATCAATTCTCTGTCGGTGCAGAGCACGACGCTGGACGACGTTTTCGTTTATTACACGGGGCACCAGCTTCGCGACGCCCTGCAGACGGCGGACGCGGCGAACAGTCCGTTCATACTTCGCCGAGGATAACGAGCATGCATCGAATCTGGGCCATCATCGAGCGCGACCTTCGGCGATTTAAGGCCAGCCCGGTGCTGATGATCGTCTCGATGATCATGCCGCTGGTGCAGCTCATCGTGCTGGGGTATGCGTTCGGGGGGAAGATCAAGAACATGAAGGTGGGGGTCGTGGACCAGGACCACGGGGTTCCGGCGATCAAGATCAAGGAGATGTGCCAGGCGATCGCGGCGAATGCCCGGACTTTCGACACCATCCCTTACTCCGACAATGCGGTGGCGGTGCGCGATTTGCGGGATGGGAAGATCCAGGGCGTGCTGAACATTCCGCCCAATTTTTCGCGGAAAGTCCTGGCGGGCGCCAATCCGCAGATCGCGGTGGTGGTCGATAACACGGACCAGTTCTCATCCGATGCCCTGGAAGCGAGTATTGGGTCGATGCTTCAGACGTACAATGGTCCGCAAGTGCCTGGCGCACGACAGCGGATGCGACGCTGAACGTCGTGGAGGTCTATCCGTATGTGCCGTATATCCAGTTCCTTTTGCCGGGGATCATCACGCTGTCGATCTTCGTCTCGGCGATGATCGGCGGTGGGATCATCTTCATCGACGATAAGGCGCGCGGGCTGCACGAAGGATATCTCGTGACGCCAATCCGCAAGGTTGAGCTGATCCTTGGTTTCACCTTTGCGGGGGCTGCCAAGGCGATCATCGCGGGGCTGGTTCTGGTTACCATCGGTTCGCTCATCGCGGGTATACCGGACCCGCTTAATCCGGTCCGCATGTTGAAATTGATGATTCTGGTGGTTGCCACGTCGATGGCGCTGATCAGCATGATGTTTTTGATCATGGTGCGGGTGAACGATCCGCTGGTGCCGCGGGCGATTTTCGGGATGCTGAATACGGTTTTGTATTTTCCGAGCGGGGCGGTTTATCCGCAGGAGTCGTTTCCGACCTGGATGAAGTGCATTGCGGTGGTCGATCCGTTTACGTATGCCGTGCATGGGTTTAAGGAGCTGATCCTCAAGAACACAGGGCTCATAGCGATCTGGCAGGATCTGGCGTTTCTGACGATTTTTTCGCTGCTGGCGTTGGGGTTTGCGACGTTGCTGTTTAAGCGCACGCTCTAAATAAATTTCTTTTTATCTGCTTCTTTCTTGCGCTCTTGGCGTCTTGGCGGTTAAAAATCTTATAACCGCCAAGAAACTATGAAGCCGAGCCTTTCTCGGGACGTGAACGGGGTCAAAATGCCCCAAGTATGAACGAGCGTACCGCGTAGGTCGCTCAAACGTCTTTTTTGAGAAAGGACTCGGCAATGCGAATTCTCGCTTTGGACCTGGGAAAGAACAAGAGCGTTTTTGTGGATTATGTCACCGGCGGTGGAGAAAGAACGTTCGGCAAGATCGGCACCAATGCCCACGAGGTGCAAAAACTACTCGAGCGGGTGCGTCCGGATCGACTGGTCATCGAGGCCGGTCCGGCGGCAGGATGGGTTTGTGATCTGGCGGAGCGGAACAATGTTCCCGTCCAGGTGGCCAATGGCAACGATGAACGCTGGCGCTGGAAGACGGTGAAGGAGAAGAGTGATCGTAAAGACGCGCTGAAGATGGCGGCGATGTCGGAGATGGATTCGCTGCCGACGGTGCACGTGCCCAAGGCATCGGTTCGGCAGTGGCGTTCATTGATTGAATACAGACACGGCCTGGTGGATCGCCGCACGGCGCTCAAGAACTCGATCCGATCAATCTACGAGCGGCAGGGTTTGTATTTGCCCTCGGCGACCAAGGCGTGGACGAAAGCGCGACTGGAGGAAATGAGGAAGGAAGCAGCGGCCGCATCGGCGGAAGATCTGTGGCTGTTTCAGATCGGTTGTGAGGTGGCGCAACTGGAGCACCTGGAGAAGCAGATCGAAACTGTCGAAAGCAAGCTTCAGGAGTTGGGCCAGGCCAACAAAGCGGTGAAACGATTGCAGGAGGTGCCCGGCGTTGGTCCGCGGCTGAGCGAGGCGGTGGCGGTGATCATTGATGATCCCAGGCGATTCAAGAATGCACGTCAGGTGGGATGTTACGTGGGTCTGACGCCGCGGCGCTGGCAGAGCGGCGACAGCGATCGCCAGGGGCGGATCAGCAAGGCAGGCAACGCGCTGCTGCGGGAGTTGCTGGTGGAGGTGGCGTGGCTGGGGGTTCATCGCAATACGTGGATGAAGGACGTGTACGAGAGGGTTCTACGTGACAGCGAGAAGCGCAAGAAGATCGCGATTGTTGCGGTAGCCAGGAGATTACTGGTGAAGCTGTGGGCGATGCTGCGGGACGGAACCCGATGGAGAGAACCCCAGCGATCGCTGACGGCGGCCACTTGAAAATCGAAAAGGCGATGACTGTCCCGACAAGTCGGTACAGGCGATGGAGTATCTCCCCTCCGGAAGACACCGTGTCAGAAAGCCGTTGTCTTCTGTGCAGGGGATTGAGTAGAGTTGAAGTGAAGTGGAATTGACGCGTTCGTGCAGGTTGAATGAGCAAGGCCAGACCCCGGTTGGCGTCTTAAGCTTCAAAGCTTGCCGCTAAGAATAGGGCTGGCCATTTGTACAGTTGAATAGGCCCGCCGCCAGGCGAGAGCACTGAATAGAAGGCTCACCCAATCGACCGCATGAGCGATCAACGCCCCTTGACAAGGCTCGGCTCATAGAAGACGCCAAGATGCCAAGAAAGAGGAAGAATTTATGAGTGGGATTCCCCACATTTATTGGAGCGAAGCGGTCGGATTTACATCGTAAAAAGAAGGAAGAGTATTTTCGGTTATGGTTTGGGGGACGAGAAGAGGCGTTGACTCGAATATAAAACGCGGTTCCGCCGCGGTGGCACTTGGCTGGCCTTGTGACGGTCGGGGGCGGCCTTGAGGTATTTGGCGGGAAAGCGCCGTGCGGTTCGAGACAGCTCACCGAAGTCAAGCACGGCGGCTACACGGGGAGAAGTTAGGGACGGCCTCCGGCCCACGTTTCGCGGAGTACCGCCCAAGCACCTCCGGTGCTTTCGGCGGCGGGGCGCTGTGTCATGGGGCGCAAAACCGGCCAATTGAGGGCGCGCCAAAACCGGCCATTTTGAGGCACAGGAGATTGGGTTATCGACCTTGGCTTTCGGCGGTTGCCGCAAGCCAATGGTGGGATGGCCAATCAACTCAAGATGGCGGAAGTACAAGCAATTTTGGCACTTGCGCAGCGGCTGGTCCAATCGGAACATCGCCCGCCAACTCGGCGTTCACCGGGAGACCGTTGGACGCCACATCCGGTTGTCGGGCGGCGATCCTGCGGTGCCCGGATCGGATTCAAAACCGGCCAGCGCGCCCCTCGGCTCGACGGTGCTCGCCGCAGGCGGCTCGACGGTGCTCGCCGCAGGCGGCTCGACGGTGCTCGCCGCAGGCGGCTCGACGGTGCTCGCCGCAGGCGGCTCGACGGTGCTCGCCGCAGGCGGCTCGGAGAGCGCGCCCACCGGGTTATCCGGCGCGCCCATCGGGTCGGTCAGTACGGCATCGCCCTGGCGTGAGGTCATTGTTCAGAAGTTGGAAGCCGGGCTGACGGCCCAGCGGATTTATCAAGACATCTCCAGCGATCACGGCTATGCCGGCAGCTATTACAGCGTGCGCCGGATGGAATGCGAGCCGGGAGCCGAGGGCAGGTGGACTTCGGCCGGGGTGCGCCCCTGGTCGGTCCTGACGGCAAACGCAAAGCAACCTGGGTCTTCCGCATTGTGCTGAGCCACAGCCGCAAGGGGTACGCCGAGGCGGTGGAGCGGCAGACGACCGATGATTTTCTGCGTTGTCTGGAAAATGCCTTTACGCACTTCGGCGGGATGCCGTCAGCGCTGGTGATCGACAATCTTCGCGCGGCGGTGACGCGGGCGGACTGGTTCGAGGCGGAGTTGTGTCCCAAGGTCCGGTCGTTCGCCGAACATTATGGAATCGCCATTCTGCCCACCAAGCCGTACACGCCGCGGCACAAGGGGAAGATCGAGCGGGGCATCGGCTATGTGAAGAGCAATGCTCTCAAAGGCCGGCAATTCGCCTCGCTCTCGGATCAGAACGCGCATCTGCTGACGTGGGAGAAGAGCGTGGCCGACACGCGCATCCACGGCACGACGCGGCGGCAGGTGAAGGAAGTCTTCGAGCAGGTAGAGAAGCCGGCACTGTTGGCTCTGCCGCCGGTGCGATTCGATCTTTTCACCGAGGCGTTGCGCAGTGTTCACCGCGACGGGCACGTGGAGATCAAGGGGGCGTACTATTCGGTCCCGCCGGAGTTTTTGGGCCAGCGGGTCTGGGCGCGGTGGGACGGGCGCACGGTCCGGCTGTTCGATCAGAAGATGCGTGCGATCGCTCTGCACGCGCAGCGTCCGCCGGGCAGGTTCTCGACGCAAGACGCCCATATCCTGCCGGAGAAGATCAGCGGCATCGAGCGTGGAACGACCTGGCTTCTCCAGCGGATCGAATGCATCGGGCCGCACGCCACGCAGTGGGCGCAGTCAATGCTTCAGCATCGCGGCATCGAAGGCGTGCGCGTGTTGATGGGGCTGCTGTCGCTGGCCAATCAGCAGCCGCGACCGGCCGTGGAACGAGCCTGCGAGATTGCTCTGGGGCATGGCGCGTATCACCTGCGCTCCCTGCGGCAGCTCATCGAACACCAAAACGGCGCGCCGGTTCAACAACACTTCGAGTTTGTTCAGGAACATCCAATCATCCGCGGACTGGCCGATTACGGACAGTTCGTACGCGACGCAATCACCCAAGCGGAGGCTTTGCCTGCCGCACAACCTTTACAGGCCTGCCCTGAGCAGAGCCGAAGGGAGTCCACCCCATGAGACCTTCGTTGATGCAGACGCTCAAGCAACTTCGGCTTTCAGGTCTGGCGAGCAGCCTTGAAGTTCGCCTGAGCGAGGCGGCCGGCAATCGGCTCGACCACAGTGAGTTTTTGGAACTGATCCTTCAGGATGAACTGAACGTCCGATCCAGCCGGCAGATCGGCCGGCGCGTCAAGGCGGCGATGTTCCGCGACACCAAAAACCTCGACGAGTTCGACTTCTCCTTCAACACCTCCATCAAACGCAAACAGATTCACGATCTGGCCGCCGGCCAGTTCATTCGTGACAAACGTGACGTGCTCTTGCTGGGTCCGCCCGGCGTGGGCAAATCGTTTTTGGCCCAGGCCATCGGACACCAGGCGATCAAGAGCGGCTTGGTGGTCCTGTACCGATCCATCTTCGACCTGGCCCGCGACTTTTTAGGCGACGAGGATCTGGGAGCCCAGGACAAGACGCTGGCCCGGTATCTCAAGCCTGATCTGCTTATCATCGACGACATGGGAATGAAGCAGCTTCCGCGGCGCAGCGGCGAATGCCTGCTGGAGATCGTCATGCGCCGGCACGAGAACCGCTCGACGATGATGACCAGCAACCGTCCACTGGAGGACTGGGCCAAGCTGATCGGCGACGTGCCGGCGGCCACGGCCATTCTGGATCGGTTCCTGCAGCACGCCACGATCATCAACATCACCGGCAAGAGCTACCGCCTTCGGCATGGGGGCCATTCGACTTCGCTCACGGCAGGCCAATCCGGGACACCGGAAAAGACAAATCCAAAAGGACGGCGGAGTACCGCCGGCGATGAAGGGTGCTCCCCCCCGGAAGACACCGTGACAGAGCCGCCGTTGTCTTCTGATGTGGGGGTATCCGCCGGCCAGACGGCGTGAACGGGGACCAATAACTCAAGGAACAGTTGCGTCGGATAGAACGGATGCGGTATAGAATACGTCAGCACATTGGCCGGTTTTGAAGCGCCCCGCCCTGGCTGGTTTTGGCGCGCCCCGTGACAGGCGCTGAGGAGTTTCGAGCTCAGGGAAAGACAGGGGAAAAAGTGCGGAGAGCGCCGAGCAAGCTCGGCGGCTACACGATATGATCGCCGGGGCGATGCGAATTGATCATTTGCGGAAGGTTTTTGAGAACGGGGTGGTGGCGATAGAGGATTTGTCGCTGGGGATTGGGGATGGGGAATTTGTGGCGGTGCTGGGGCCGTCGGGGTGTGGGAAGTCTACGCTGCTGAGAATTATCGCGGGGCTGGAGCGGGCGAGTCATGGGGCCGTGGAGAAGGGGGCGGGGAAGATTGCTTATGTTTTTCAGGATGCGCATCTGCTGCCGTGGAGGAACGTGGTGGGGAATGCGGCGCTGCCGCTGGAATTGATGGGGGTGGGGAAGGCGGAAAGAATTGGGTCGGCGCGGGAGGCGCTGGGGCAGGTGGGGCTGGAGGAGGCGCTGGAGAGATTTCCGAATCAGCTTTCGGGGGGGATGAAGATGCGGGTTTCGCTGGCGCGGGCACTGGTGACGCGGCCGGATATTTTGCTTTTGGATGAGCCGTTCGCGGCGCTGGATGAGATCACGCGGCAGCGGCTGGATGAGCAGCTTCGGGATCTTTGGGTGCGGCACCGGATGACGGTGATTTTCGTCACGCACTCGACGGCGGAGGCGACGTTTCTGGCGAATCGTGCGGTGGTGCTGACGAGCCGGCCGGCGCGGATTGCGGCGGATATTGAGATTGGGCTGGGGGAGAAGCGGGAGGCGGGGGTGCGGTCGTCAGGGGAATTCGGGGGGATTACGCGGAAGATTTATGAAGCGCTGGCGAAAGGGGAATCTGGGGGGAAGGCTTGAAGGGAACGGGATCGATTTTCGGCGCGATTTGGCCGCCGGTGGTGGTGTTTATCGCCGCGGTGATTGCGCTGCATGTTGGGGCGAGTGCATTGAACGAGCCATTTTTGCTGCCGACGCCGGGGGCGGTGGCGAGGGTGATGATATTGCGCCGGGGGGATTTGGCGGCGTCGCTTTGGACGACGACGGAGGCGGCGCTGATGGGATTTTTCGCGAGCGGGGTTTTGGGGGTTGGGGCGGGGATGATTTTGTCGGCGTGGCCGCTGGTTCGGCGGGCGATTTATCCGTACACAGTTTTTTTTCAGACGGTGCCGATCGTGGCGATCGC
Source organism: uncultured Phycisphaerales bacterium (assembly GCA_963755915.1). GTDB lineage: Bacteria > Planctomycetota > Phycisphaerae > Tepidisphaerales > Tepidisphaeraceae > PALSA-1353. The sequence goes on along the minus strand of CAVWLP010000003.1, from coordinate 801,523 downwards.
GCCGCTGCTGATGATCTGGTGCGGGCCGGGGCTGGGGGCGGTGGCGCTGTCGGCGTTTATCGTTTCGGTGTTTCCGGTGATCGCCAATACGCTGGCGGGGATGATGTCGACCGATCCTGCGCTGGAGGATTTGTTTCGGCTGTATGGGGCGGGGAGGTGGGCGCGGCTATGGAAATTGAAGCTGCCATCCGCCCTGCCGAGCATTTTTACGGGGCTGCGGGTGGCGGCGGGGCTGGCGGTGATTGGGACGGTGGTGGGGGAATTTCTGGTGGGGCTGTTTGGGCCGGGGGAGGGGCTGGGGGTGAGGATCGTTTCGGCGAAAAAGCAGGGACGGACGGATTTGGTTTTCGCGGCGGTGCTGATTGCGTCGCTGCTGGGGCTGGCGATGTTTGCGGCGATAAATGCGGCGGCTAAACTGCTGCTTCGCCATTGGCATGCTTCGGAGCTGGATGAATGAACAGTTGCGAATCGTGTGGCGCGTATGGGAGTGCGAACGTAAGACGCGCTTCCCTTCGGGTCGCGGCTAAACAATTCGCTGGCGATCGACGTGATAAACTGCGGTGCGGTAGACGGAAAGGCTGAGAATGATCTGGCGATTGACGGTGGGCGTGGTTTTCTGCGGGTTGCTGATCGGCGGGTGCGCGAAAAGCAGTGCGCCGTCGAGTGACTCATCGGCGCCGGGGCCAAATGCAAACGCGTCGAGCGCGACGCGGCCCAGCGCGACGCCTCCCAGTGCGACGGCGGTGCAGTTGACGCTCGACTGGAAACCGGAGCCGGAGTTTGGGGGGTTTTACGCGGCGAGCCAGGATGGGGCTTTTGCCAAGCACGGGTTGAATGTGACGATCACGCCGGCCGGGGAAGGGGCGGATACGTGGCAGCTCGTGGCGACGGGAAAGACGGAATTCGCGACGTCGACCTCCGACCAGGTACTGATCGCCCGCCGGCAGAATGCGGATGTGATCGGCATTTTTGCGGTGTATCAGACGTTTCCGCAGGGGATCATGGTGCATGAGTCGCGCGGGTTTACTTCGATCGCGGATGTGTTTAACAGCGACGGGTATCTGCTGGCCGAGCCGAACGCGTGGCTGACGCTGCTGGAGAAGCGGTTCGCGCCGGTGAGGGTGAAGGTGGCGAATTATGATGGGGGCATCGCACAGTTTATGGCGAGCAAGGATTATTCGCAGCAGTGTTATGTGACGAGCGAGCCGATATTGGCGCGGCACCAGGGGGGCGATCCGCAGGTGTTTTTGATCGCGGATGAGGGGTTTAATCCTTATGCGACATTGCTGATCTGCAAAGGGGAGCTGTGGCGATCGCACCCGCAGGAAGTGAAGGCGATGGCGGCGGCTTGCCGGGAGGGGTGGAAGGATTATCTGGGGAATCCGGACCCGGTGAATTCGGTGATGCATGGGCTGAACCAGGACATGGATTTGCAGACGTTTGGGGAGGCGGCGGCGGCGCAGAAGCCGCTGATTGAAAACGATCTCACCAAGGCACAGGGGCTGGGGACGATGACGTTGGATCGGTGGAAGGATTTGCAGGAGCAATTGATTGAGATTGGAACGCTGGATGGGCCGGTGGATGCGCAGGGGTGTTTTGTGAATCCTTAGCGAAATAGGCTTAGTTCACCGCAGAGATCGCTGAGAGAATTCAGGAGATATTGGTGTTGCAGTGCCTTAAGAGTGGAATGTTGAATTCGATGCTAAGGGTAGCGAAAATTCGGGAGTTATGCGGCGGAGTTGGGGCAAAAGGTGGTTGGCGGGTTGGGCGATTTGCTGTTGACCCCTTTGCAATCGCCGCTCTCTCGCCATAATGTGGCCTAGAGTCGTTAGAGGTAATCGCCTTATGGGTCCAATTAACGTCGCACTGGTTGCCCTGTACCGCGCGGATCAGAAACTACGGGAAGCGCAGGGCCGGCTGAACGCGGTGAGCAAGAACGTCCGCATCCAGGAACGGAAGGTCGCGGATCTGTCGGAGCGGCTGCGGCTGGGGCAGGCAAACCTCAAGGAGCAGCAGGCGAAGTCTGCCGAGCTTGACCTGGACCTGAAAACGCGGGATGCGAAAATCGAGCGGCTGCGGGCGCAGCAGCAGAACGCCAAGACCAACCGCGAATATCAGGCGTTCCTCGTCGAAATCAATACGGAAAAGGTGGACAAGGGGAAATCCGAGGAAGAGCTGCTGAAGGTGATGGAAGGGGTGGAGAAGTTTCAGAAGGAAGTCAAAGAATTGGCCGAGGTCAGCGCTGCGGAGAACACCAAGCTGGAGGCGATGCGCGGGGAGATCGACGGGCGGGTTAAGGAACTGCAGGCGGAGATTGAGTCGTTGCGTCCGGCGAGGGAAGCCGCGGCGGCGGCGGTTCCGGCGAAGGCGGTCGAAGAGTTTAACCGGCTGGGGGACCGATTTGAGGGTGAGGCCCTTAGTGCCCTGACGAAGCCGGATCGGCGGCGGGAGGAATATGCCTGCTCGGTCTGCAACATGGACCTGGTCACCGACGTTTACAACAAATTGCATAGCCGGGATGAGCTGGTTTTCTGTCCGAGCTGCCGGCGGATTCTTTATATTCCGGACGATCTTCCAATTGAGATGGCGGTGAACAAGGTGAAGGAGAAGAGAGAGCCGCGGGTGAAGACGAGCAACCTGAAAGCGGCGATCGGACGGCAGACGGCGGCGGAAGATATATTGAAGTCGATAACGGTGGAAGAGGAAGAGCCGGAGGGGACGACTCCACCGACGGGGAGTGGGGAATAGAGCGATTTGTGGGGTGATCGAAGAAACGCCCCGCGGCTCGACTGAGCTCGCCGAAGTCAAGCGGGGCGGCTAAACGCGCGGTTTGCAATTTGGATCTCAATCGAAAATCCAATAGTGGTCTTCAGCTTCGGGTAATTGTGGCGAGGCGGAGGCTTTGCCAGAGTTCTGGTTGAATGGGGTGGAAGTTGCGAAACTGCTGGTAGTTTTGAAGCATTACCGATTGCCAGAAGTTGAAGAAGGCATCGACATTGAAATCCTTCGCATGGCCCCAGTTCCGCAGCTTGGTGAGGAGCTCTTCGGGCGTGCGGCCCCAGGAGTAGTGAAGAAGGTTCAGCGGGGAGAGCGATTCAGGCTGCGACGTGAAGCGGGTACGGGTGTATCGGCCGCGAAGACGCGTGGCGATGGGATTGATTTCGTTTGGCGGGTCGATGACCAGGGCCTGGTTGCCGAAGATTTTGAAGACGCCGATCCAGCGGGCGCATGGGTTGGAATTGGAGTCGGCGGTGAGCATCCAATTCTTGAAATCGGCGGGGTTCAACAGCAGTTCGTCGGCGTCGATTTGGACGATCCAATTGTCTTCTGAGCAGTGCATGGAGAGCGCGTTTCGCTCCTGGGTCTCGTTGATCATCGGGTGATCGGCGGCGTGAAAGTTTCCCTCGACAATGCGAATGATTTTCCGGGAATCGATTTGGGAGATGAAGGCGCGGAGTTCGCTCTGGTCGATGGGGAAAGGCTGGCGCATCCAGGTGAGGCGGTCGGAGTCGAGGCCGAGGATGATCTCGTCGGCGATGTCGTAGTAGGAGCGGATTGCATTGAACGCGTAGCGATAGTCGTAGGCGAGGAGCGTGATGAAGCTGAGGCCGGGCATTGGGGCGCAGTCTATTGATGCGGGAAATTCAGGTCAAAGCACCCCTACCGCAGCACAACCGGAAGTTTCTTCACGCCGCGGAAGGTGAGGCCCTTCATCCAGCGGACTTTTCGCGTGGCCAGGCGCATTTTGGGAAAGCGGGCGGCGAGCTGGCCGATGGCAACTTGCGCTTCGATCCGGGCGAGGGCGGCGCCGATGCAGTAGTGGATTCCGATGCCGAAGGCGAGGTGGCGGTTTTCGGAGCGGCGGATGTCGAGACGGTCGGGGTTGGGGAATTTTGCGGGGTCGCGATTGGCGGCGCCGACGCAGCCGAGGATTACTTCGCCGGAAGCGATGGATTGGCCGTTAAGCTGCGTGGGTTCGGCGGCGAGGCGGCTGGTCCACTGCACGGGGCTGTCGTAGCGGAGGATTTCTTCGACGGCGGATTCGATAAGGTCTGGGTCGCGGGTGAGCAGTTCCCATTGGTCGCGGTTACGGAGAAGCGCGAGCATGCCGTTGCCGATAAGGTTTGTGGTGGTTTCGTGACCGGCGGCGAGGAGGAGGACGCAGTTGGTGAAGATTTCGTCGAAATTGAGGCCGCCGGGCTCGCTTTCGGAATCGAGAAGACGGGAGAGGATCGTGTTGCCGGGATTTGCGCGAACGCGGGCGGCGACCTGCTCGAAATAAATGCGCATCTGATTCCAGGCGACGTTGGCGGCGGATTGCTGCTCGGGGGTGGCGCAGGGAGAGGGAGGCGGCGAGAGCATCCGACCAGACTTTCATGCGCGGATAATCCTCCGACGGAAAGCCTAGCATTTCGGCGATGACGATCACGGGGAGCGGATAGGCGAGGTCGGCGATGAGGTCCATGCGGCCGGCGGATTCGACGGCGTCGAGGCGCGCCTTGGCGATTGATTCGATCTTGGGGCGTAGCTGGGAGAGGGAGGCGGGAGTGAAAGCGCGGGCGAATACGCCGCGGACGCGGGTGTGATCGGGGGGGTCGAGAAAAAGCATTGAGACGACTTCCGGCTGCTCGCTCATTTCGTCGCCGGAGGCTTGAAGCTGGCGGCGGACCGAGGGCGGCAGGCGCTGGGCGGCGAAAGGGTCCTTGAGATAGCGCGGGTTCCGCAGCATTTCCATCACGTCGTCGTAGCGGGTGAGAATCCAGACGGGAGCGAGAGGGTCCTTGCGCACCGGCTCGCGGGCGCGAAGCGCGGCGTAGATGGGATAGGGATCGCTGACGAATTTCGGATGGGCGAGGCTTTTGCCGGCGTAGACTTTCCATAGCAGCGGCGGGAATCGGATGGCTTTCTGGACGGGGCGCAGGATTTTGGCCAGGAAACCGTTATGGATGGGCATCCATCCCCATCGCCCGCGTCGGCGGGGCATGCCGTCGGCGATCCAGTTTCGGATGGCGGTGCGGGCGCGAGCGGGGGTTAGACCTGCTTCGATGAGCTGACGGCCAAGAATCAGGTCGGGGAAATCTGCGAAGGCGGCGACGACGTGCTCGGTGCCGATGTGCTCGTGATGGAGGCGCTGCGAAGCTGCGGCTGCGGCGCGAAGGATTTGGATTGAATCGGCGTCGAGTCCCTTCGCTTTTTCGACCGGAGGTTTGCCGTTGGTGTGGATTTCACGGTTCAGGATGCGAGCGGCATCGACGCCGCATTGTTGAAGGACGTAGGCGCCGGCGCTTTCGCGGTCGCCGAGGATGGCGGCGAGGAGGTCCTGGGGCGTGGCGACATCGCTGCCGCGCAGGGCGGCTTCGTGGAGGGAGAAGACGAGGGCGCGGCGCATTCGCGGAGGGAAGCGGTGCCACATGATGGTTGATTGTAGTTACTTTGTCAGATCGAAGATTTGGGAAACGGGAATTTCCAGGCCCGGAAGGACGTCGCCACCGCTGAGAGTATCGGAACTGGAGAACCTGGTCGGCCCGGTGGGCGAGGAGTAGACATCCACCGACTGGGTTTTGGGATCGACATACCAAACAAGCCGGACGCCGGCCATGAAATACTCTCGCAGCTTGATTTCCATTTCGCGGGGAGTGTTGCTGTCGGAGATCACCTCAACAGCCAGATCGGGAGCGAGCTGGGGAATGGGCACTCCGGGCAGTTTACGGTCGGGCAGGCGGTCCAAACTAATGAAAGCAACGTCGGGAATGCGAACGCGGCGAGCGAGGATGCGCATCATTCCTGCTTCGCCGGTGACAATCCCAAGTTTTCGTGGAAGGATGAAATTCAATAGAAGCTGCGCAATGCGCATTGCGATCGCGGACTCATCAAAGCCCATCGCCTTCTCCACCAGTGTTCCATCGACCAATTCGCAGATGCGATCTTCATGATCGTCCAGGCGAACGACGTCGGCCTCGGTTGCCGTGCCGGGCAATGGGGCGAAAACAATGCGCTCCAGGGGCACGTTGCCCAGGGCGTCCCACCACTCTGCCGCAGTGCGGTAGCGGCCGGGGGCACTTGGCGCACCCGTGATGGGAGCCTCGGTAACTGACATGACTTAATCCAAATTCATCGTCATCAGGAACTGCGCATTGCTCGGCACCTTGTCAAGCTGGCCCTTGAGCAGTTCGACGGATTCCACCGGGCTCATGTCGCTCAGGACGCGGCGGAGGCGATAGACCAGTTCCAGTTCCTTGGCATCGAGCAGCAATTCTTCGCGGCGGGTGCCGCTGGAGTTGATGTCGATGGCGGGATAGACGCGCTTGTCGACCAGGCGGCGGTCGAGGTGCAGCTCGGCGTTGCCGGTGCCCTTGAATTCCTCGAAGATCACTTCGTCCATCTTGCTGCCGGTGTCGATCAGGGCGGTGGCCAGGATCGTCAGGCTGCCGCCTTCTTCGATGTTGCGGGCGGCGCCGAAGAAGCGCTTGGGCTTCTGCAGGGCGTTGGCGTCGACGCCGCCGGTGAGGATCTTGCCGCTGTGCGGGACTTCGGTGTTGTAGGCGCGGGCCAGGCGGGTGATGCTGTCGAGCAGGATGACCACGTCCTTGCCGAATTCGACGTAGCGCTTGGCTTTTTCGATGACCATTTCGGCCACCTGCACGTGGCGGGAGGCGGGTTCGTCGAAGGTGCTGGAGACGACCTCGGCCTTGGTGTTGCGCTCCATGTCGGTGACTTCTTCGGGCCGCTCGTCGATCAGCAGGACGATCAGCACCACCTCGGGGTGATTCTTGGTGATCGCATTGGCGATCTTCTGGAGGAGGACGGTTTTGCCGGTGCGCGGCGGGGCGACGATCAGCATGCGCTGGCCCTTGCCGATCGGCGTGACCAGATCCACGATGCGCATGTTCAGGTCTTTGGCATCGTGTCTCGAGCATGAGCCGGCGGTTGGGATGCAGCGGGGTGAGGTCTTCGAAATTGCTGGTGTCGGTGATGCGCTCGGGGTCTTCGCCGTTGATGGCTTCGACGCGGAGGAGCGCGAAATATCGTTCGGATTCCTTGGGCGGACGGATCTGGCCCTGGACGACGTGGCCGTTGCGCAGGCCGAAGCGGCGGATCTGGCTGGGGCTGATGTAGATGTCGTCGGGGCAGGGGAGATAGTTGTATTCGGGGCTGCGGAGGAATCCGAAGCCGTCGGGGAGGATTTCCAGGACGCCTTCGCCGTACATCAGGCCGTTCTGGCGGATGCGGCAGCGGAGGATCTGGAAGATCAGGTCCTGCTTCTTGAGGCCGACGTAATCGGTGATTCCCTCTTCCTTGGCGATGTCGTGCAGTTTATGCACGTCCATCTGCTGGAGGTCCTTGATGTAAAGCTTGCCGCCCTTGACCTGCTCGTACTTGGCGTTGGTTTCGGCGTCGAAGTTGGCGACGTCTTCGGAGGAGCCGGGCTGGCCATTGCCGCGCGGTTCCGCCTCTTCGGTCTTGCGCGGCTGCTCATCCGCAACTTCGGCGGGAGCGTCGGCCACCGCGGTGGCTTCGGTTTCTTTGGGTTCGCGCACCTCGGCGTCGGCGGATGACGAATGATGCGATCCACCGCTGCGACGCGAACGGGTGCTGCTAGACTTTGCCATGAACGGCCTCCTGAATGTGACTGTAAGTTGTAAGTGTCTTTGTTCCGGTGTTCTCGAACGATCCAAATAGCTGTCGGGAAGGTGAGAGATTCAGCGGAAGTTATTAGTCCCGGACTAGGTGATTATACCCTCGTATCCATCGAAGGTCTTTAACGCACGGTTGTCATTCCATTGAACTCAAAACGATTGAATCCGCCCCATGCCGATGTCACTGCCAAATATCACTGGCGAAAAATAGCTGCCGGAAATAGCTTATGTCAGAACCGCTTCGGGAATCAATTCGAGATAATTCGGAAAAGCACTTCTCTGACTTGACCGCGGACAAACTCCGCATCGGCAGTGTTATCAACAATATAATCGGATATTTCTCGCTTCTTGTCTAGGGGCCACTGCGAATTTTCTCTTCGAGTTAATTCATCCTGAGTCCAGCCCCTGGTCTGGCGGACCCGGTGAAGGCGCTGGGGGAGCGGCGCTTCCACAAAGACAATAGCATCGCACTGGCGGTAAAGGCCAGTCTCAAAAAGCAGCGGCGTATCCCAAATAATGGCAGGGACTTGCGGATCATCGGCTGCCCCCAGCATCAGCCCTTGGCGCAACTGTTCAACTTTGGGGTGCAGCAGACCTTCGAGCTTAAGGCGTTGACCGGGGTCGCTGAAAATGATGTCGGCGATGCGGGCGCGGTCAACCTGCCCATCCGGGCGGACGATTGCATCGCCCCACCAGAAGCGGAGCTGCTGAATGATGGCCGGGTCGCGGTAGGCTTGGTTCACCTGCTGGTCGGAGCTGATGACAAGGCAATGGAACTCGCCGAACATCTGGGCGACGGTGCTTTTGCCGCTGCCGATGCCGCCGGTGATTCCGATGACGGGTTTGCCGTGGAACACTTGGGATTCAGATCATAACGTGGAATTCGCCGACGATCACGGGATTGCCGGCGGGATCGGTGAGGAGGAAATTCTCCTGGCCGGCGAGCAGACCGCGCTGGTGTTCATATTCGATTTTTGCATCCGCGAGGCGCTGGCCCAGATCGGCCAGGGAGGGAACGATCACGCCGAGGGGGCGGAAATCATCGCGGTTGATCGGGCGCTCGAGGACCTCGATCCTGAGGCGGAAGTTTTCGGTGCGGTAGACGAGCTCGTGGTCGCCGTCACTGGCCGGTGTTTCCTCACGCTGAAATCTGAGCAGGCCGGCGTAAAACTGGTCGAGCTGGGGCTCGAGTCCGGCGGGGGACCAGAGATAACAATCGTCGACCGAAAGCAGTCGAACGGGGGGCGGCTCTTCGATTTTGGGGCGGGGGTCCTCGGCCGTCTGGAAGCCAGTAGTGGCTTGGTCGAGTTCGATCTGGTCTGACGGCTGAGACATATCGAGGGAATTATATCAAAAAAGAGCCCGGCGATTTACCAAATGTCTGCGATCTTCGCGTGCTTAATTCCGAGTCGGCCCCCACCCTAACCCTCCCCTGGAGTACCGGGGGAGGGGATAAGAAGGGGATCGCGGGAGGATTGCAGTAGAGCAGTTTCAAATCTCATTTCACCTCCTGCCAATTCTTCCCCCACCCAACTTCGACTTTCAGCGGTGCCGCGAGTTTCATCGCCGTGGTCATTTCCTGCCGGACCATCTCCGCTTCAGATTCAACCGCCGATTCAGGCGTTTCGAAGACCAGTTCATCGTGCACCTGCATGAGCATTTTCGACTGGGCGTCCCTCTGCTTTGATCCGCCGGTGAATGTTATTCATCGCGACTTTGATGAGATCGGCCGCGGAGCCCTGGACGACGCTGTTGATGGCGGTGCGCTCGCCGGCATTACGGAGTGCCAGCACGCTGCTTTTGATTTCTGGAATTGGCCGGCGGCGGCCGAGGATGGTTTCCACGAAACCGAAACTCTGGGCTTGCATGACGCATTGGTCGAGGAATTTCTGGATGGCGGGGAAGCGGCGGTTGTAATCGTCGATCAGTTTCTGGGCGGAGGGGACGGTGAGGTTGTCGATCCGACGGGCGAGGCCGTAGGCGCTGACGCCGTAGACGATGCCGAAGTTGATGATCTTGGCCTGGGCGCGCTGGTCGCGCGAGACGTTTTCCAGGGAGACGCCGAAGACCTCGGCGGCGACGGCGCGGTGAATGTCTTCATCGGCTTCGAAGGCGCGAAGCAGGGCCGGCTCGCGCGTGAAGTGGGCGAGGATGCGCAGCTCGATCTGGCTGTAGTCGGCGGTGAGCAGGACGTTTTTCTTCGGATCGCCGGGCACAAACGCGAGGCGAATCCGGCGGCCTTCGTCGGTGCGGATGGGGATATTCTGGAGATTCGGATCGCTGCAGCTCAGCCGGCCGGTGCCGGCGCCGATCTGGTTGAAGCTGGCGTGAATCCGCCCGGTGCGCGGGTTGAGGAAATCGGTGAGGTTATCGAGATAGGTGTTTTTCAGCTTGACCAGGCTGCGGTAGTCGAGAATCAGCCGGGGTATTTCGTGCTTTTCGGCCAGTTTTTCGAGCACTTCCACGTCGGTGCTATAGCCGGTCTTGGTCTTTTTCACGGTGCCCAGACACAGGCGGTTAAAGAGGACATCCTGCAATTGCTTAGGGGAATCGGGATTGAATTCGCAGCCGGCCGACTTGAAGATTTTTTCGCGCAGGTCGTGGATTCGCACCGCCAGGACGTCGCTTTGCTCCTTGAGAACGGCCGGGTCGATGCCGACGCCGTTGGCTTCCATTTCAACCAGAACGTCGATGAGCGGGGTTTCGACTTCAGCGCATAATTTTTTCAGCTCGGGGATTTTTTCCAGTCGCTCGCTGAGCAGATCGACGAGGCGGAGGGCGACATCGGCATCTTCCGAGGCGTAGGCGGCGATGCGATTGAGATCGACCACCCGCATGGAGATTTGCTTTGCCCCCTTGCCGATCAAATCGCTGGTGGGAACTTTGCGGATGTTCAGGTAGTCCATCGCGAGCCGGTCGATGCCATATTGCATCCGGCTGGAATCGAGGACGAACGCGGCGATCATGGAGTCGAGCTGAACACCCTGCACCTCAACGCCGTATTGGCGCATGGCGAGGATGTCGTACTTGAGGTTATGGCCGACTTTTTTGATTTTCGGGTTTTCGAGGATCGGCTTGAGCTTCGCGACCGCTTGAGCGCGATCGAGGAACGGCTGGCCTGTGGGGCCATCGACGGCAACGTACCACCCCGTGCGCGGCTGCCAACTGAAGCTCATCCCGACGACGGAAGAAGCCATCGCGCCCAGGGCATCGGTTTCGGTGTCGAAGGCAAAGCGCTTCTGCTTTTTCAGCTCGACCAGGAATTGCTCGAACAATTCTGGGGTGTTCACCAGGTGATAATCGCAATCGGCACAGGTCTCGGGGTTGCTGACCGGGGCGGAATCCTCCGCCGGCGCGGACATCGATCCGAATAGACCCTCATCCTCCTTGATTGGCGCGACGACCCTGGGGACAGGCATCGCTTCATCCGCGCCGAGTCGTTTTAAAAGCGTCGTAAAGCCCAACGACTGAAGATGCGGTTTCAGGGCGGCAATGTTGAGGCCCTCAAAGCGGCACCGCTGGGGATCGAAATCAAATTCCACATCGTTTTTCAGGGTCACCAGTTGCGCGCGATCGGCAGTCGATCGGAATATTTCTCAAAATTCTCACGCATTTTGGGTGTTAGTTTTTCGACGTTCTGAAGAATTCCCTCGATGCTGCCGTAGGTGGTGATGAGTTTGACGGCTGTTTTTTCGCCGACGCCGGGAATCCCCTGGACGTTGTCGACGGTGTCGCCCATGAGGGTCTGCACTTCGATCGCCTGTGACGGCGCATAGCCCAGCTCGGCCTTGAGGCGGTCGGCGTCGAGAAATGAATCGCCCTGCACGTCGTAGAGGCGGGTGGAGGAATCCAGAAGCTGGCGAAGGTCTTTGTCCTTGGAAACGATGACGGTATCGAAATTCTGATCGCGCAGGCGATGGACCATGGTGGCGATCAGATCATCCGCCTCAAATCCACCTTTGGAAAAGATCGGAATGCCCAGGTCCCCCACTACTTTGAGAATCCGCTGTTCCTGCGGAAAAAAGTCTTCGGGCGGGGGCTCGCGATGGGCTTTGTATTCCGGGGAGATTTCCTTGCGAAAAACAGTCTCATCGCCGGCATCGGCGACCATCGCCAGGTAATTGGGCTTGCGGTTCTCAACCAGGTTGAGCAGCCATTGGATGAAAACGTAGGTGGCCTTGGTTGGCTCGCCGGTGGGGCTGGAGAGATCGCGAAACGGGGCGAAGTAGGCCCGGAAAATCTGGGCGTGCCCGTCGATGATAAAGAAGGTCTTGCGCTCGTCTGCCACGTTCGGCTAATGGTAGGCATTCCCACGCCGAAAATGAACCTGCCGCGACCGCTCACCGGCGGCGGCGTCTTAACAGCCCGACCAGGGTCCCGCCAACCGCGAGACAGATGCTTCCTGGCTCCGGCACGGACGTCACGTCAAAATCGAACTGGTAATTCGTCGTGGCGCCCAGTTGCTGAATCAGAAAGGTATAACTCCCGCTCGGCAGCGGCGGGGTGAATCCCGTAGAACCCGGCGCATCTACCACGTTATTCCCCATGATCGGCAGCAAATCATCCCCAACCAGGTTTACCGCCGGTTGGCCGTTATTGCTCGCCGCCGTTCCGTAGTGCGAATAGCCGAGGTAGGAGCTCTCGGTATTGACGGCCCCCTCGCCACCGGCGAACGTCGTACCTGACGCCACACCGATAAACCCCTGCGGATCGGTGGAAACATACGACGCCAGCACGAGGTTGCTCAACTGCAACCCGGTGGGAATGTTAATGTTCACCCAATTCTGGTTGGTTCCGCTTTCCCCGCTGCCTCCCCCCTCCGTGGCGATGATCGAATTTGTCCCGGCTGACAGGGTAAAGGACGTCGGCGATGCGGGAAGCTCTGACAGCGGCCCGTTGCTGGTTTGATTCCAGATGACCGCGGCCCAGCAATTTGCCCCGATTCCCGCCAATCCGACCGCACATAAAACCGAAAAAACACCCGTTTGGGAGCGCCAGAAACTACGCATTTGACTCCTCCGCGTAAAAGGTTTCTGTTGCTCCGCCAGCATCAACTCAATTTGCGCAGCCTCTATTCCCGATTCCGACAGGGGTTCAAAAATTTTCCGCAATTGGAATAAAGCCCCTCCCGCCGAAGTTACCTCTCACAACGGAGGTCTTACATGACGCAACTGAAGAAAATGGCAGGTGTTTGCAGCGTTTTGATAGCGGCCGGCCTCGTTGGCTCGGCCTCGGCGGCGGAAACCGCGTCGGCGACGATCTCGGCGACATCCCTGGGCGGTGGAAACTTTCAGTACAACATCGCCCTTAAGAACACCAGTTCAACCTCTATTGGTACGTTCTGGTTCTCCTGGATCCCCGGCTACGATTTCATGAACGTCTCCCCCACCAGCATCACCGCCCCCACGGGCTGGCTTGACCCCGTTACCGGACCCGCTTTCACCGGGGACGGATATGCCATCGAATACTACAACAACGGCGGCTCGGGCGATCAGCTCGCCGCCGGGGCAACCAACAACTTCTCCTTCGACAGCACTGAGACCCTCGCGCAGATCTCTGCGCGGGAATGGGCCCGCTCGGCTCGATCTACGATCAGACAACTGCCTTCGTTTATGCAGGTTTTCCCGAAACCGACGCAGGATTTGAATTCAACGTGACGCCGGTCGTTCCCGAACCGGTTTCCATCAGCATTCTGGGCGCGAGTGCGGGAGCTTTGTTGCTCCGCCGGCGCAATTGCGCGTAACGTCGCGCGGCAACGAACGTTGCTCCAACCTGCTCCCATTGGCCTAAACGTGCCGAGCCGATGGGAGCTTTTTTATGCGCGGAATTTTGACGTGAGGATCGGGCCGGCTAGACCAGCGTCTCTTCGAGAAGATGTTCTGAGGGAATTACTCGAACCACTTCTTCGGTGCTGGTCAGCCCCTGCGCGACCTTGAGCATTGCCGACTGGCGGAATTCCAGCATCTTGTCGGCGGCGGCGGCCTGGCGGATTTCGCGCGTCGGGCGGGCGTCGGAAATCAGATCGCGCAGCTTGCGGTTGATGCGAAGGATTTCGAAGACGCCGGTGCGCCCCGCGTAGCCCAGCATCTGGCAGGCGGCGCACCCCTTGGGGGCGAACAGCTTTGATCCCTCATCGGCGGCGAGCCAGGGGCGCACGTCGTCAAACGTGTGGGGTGCCATCGACAGGTCGAAGGATTGCTTGCACTGAGGGCAGAGCGTTCGGACGAGCCGCTGGGAGATGATGCCCAGCAGCGATGTCGCCAGGAAATGGGGATGAACGCCGAGGCCTGCGCATCGATTGCACCGCCCCGGCCGCGATCGGCGAGTGGATCGTGGCCAGCACCATATGCCCGCTGTTGGCGGCCCGGACGGCGGTCTCGGCGGTTTCGCTGATCGCGAATTTCCCCCACCATGATCACATCCGGCGATTGGCGAAGAATATTGCGCAGCAGGGTCGAGAATCCGAGATCGATCTGCGGTATTGATCTGCGATTGACGGATGCCGTCGATGGCGTGCTCGATCGGGTCTTCAATGGTGTTGATTTTCCGCCGCCCGTCGTTGAGCTGCATCAGGGCCGAGTAAAGCGTCGCCGTTTTTCCCGAGCCGGTGGGGCCGGTGAAAAGGATCAGGCCGCCGGGCGTGCCGAGCATGTCTTACCAACTCATCGAACTGGGATCTTGACCAGCCCCAGTTCCTCGATTTTGTAGAGCCGGGTGTTGCGGCTGAGGATCCGCAGGGCCATGTCTTCGCCGAAGCATCGTCGGCACCATGTTCACGCGCAGATCGACGACGTGGCCCGCTTCGTCGCAATAGAGCCAGCGGCCATCCTGCGGGCAGGCGTTTCTCCGCCAGGTCCATCCCGGCAAGAGCCTTGACGTGCGAAACGAATCGCCGGCCCAGTTTCCACGGAACGATTGCGATCGGATTGACGATTCCCAGGTGCCGGACGCTGACGACGACGTTGGATTCATCGGCCGCGAAAAAAATATCGCTGGCGGGAAGCATGATGGCATAGGCAAGCAGCTTGGCGACCGCCTGCTCGACGGGAAGCTTCTGGACATCAATCATCGGGGCTTTTGCGCCGGTGCTCATTTGATTAGTCTCAAGACGGCGAGTGATGAAATCGTGCGCGGATTTTTCGTCGGGTTTTGAGATTCAGGACGGTTCCCAGCTTCAACAGCTCCAGCAGATCGCTGACCCGCGGCTGGAGCGAATGGACGACAAACTTTCCGCCGGCTTGCTGCATCTTGCGATGCGCTGTCCAGCAGCCAGCCGATCGCATGGAATCAATGAACGGAGTTCTGGCCAGAGTTCAGCAAAACATTGTTGGAAGCCCAGGATGTGCCCAGGACCCCTTCGAGCGGATTGTTTTCTTTGGCATCGAGCGAGATCGTCGCTGGTGATTTCCCCTTCGGTCGCAGTTTGACATATCCAGCTTTTTCGATTGATGATGAGCGAAGTTTCATGGATTGCACCTTATAGCATCCAGATGTGAGGCTGCGCGAATGGGGGAGAAATCGAATCAAACGCTGCCACATATTTCGGAAATAAAAGGCTCAAGAATCCGTTTAGGGTAGGCTTGGGAGATTATGCAGGAGGAATAAAAAGAAGACACCGGCATTTCTGCACGGTGTCTTCCGGAGGGGAGAAAATGCGCCATAGGCGCTTGCCTTCAAATTTTACCTATCTTATCTTATACCACACTCATTTCGATAATCAAATGCATAAATTGGGTCGAACTGGATTAAGGCATCGGTTCGGGGGCCTTCAATTCTGTAATAAATTTCTGCTACTTTGTCAAATTATTGCCAAGCCTCGATCCTTCGCCAAAACTCACTATCTAAAGCACCCCCCTCAAGCGGGCAAAGTTGCAGCAAAATCGATTCTTGCGGGAATTTCAGGGCGGGGGTCTATTCAACGGTCCAGGTCTCATGGCCGGTGATAAGAGATTGCAGGTCGCCTGGACCTTTCGACTTGATTGCCTCGGCGATTTGTCCGCGAACCATCTCCCCATAGACCGGCCGGCTCACCTGCCGGAAGACCCCCAGCGGCTCGGGCACGGCGGGATGCCGCATCCGGCTCAGCATGAAGGCATGACTGGGGTCGTCCGCCGATTCGTCATGGATCAGCAGATCGTCCTGCGGAACATCCTTCAGCTCCACCACTTGCGGATTCTCACCATTGAGCCGGATTCCCTTTTCAGCATTCTTGCCGAAGACCATCGGCTTGCCATGCTCGAGGTAGACCGTTGTATCTCCCTTGAAGGCCTTGTCGGTGGCATAGTCAAAGGCCCCGTCATTAAAGATATTGCAGTTTTGATAGATCTCGACGAAGGCCGTCCCTACGTGCCGGGCGGCTCGCTCCAGCACATATTCAAGATGTTTCACATCCACGTCGATGGCCCGGGCGGCAAAGGTCGCCTCGGCGGCGATTGCAACGCTGATCGGCCGCAGGGGCGTCTCGACGGAACCCATCGGGCTGCTCTTGGTCTTCTTGCCCTGTTCACTCGTCGGCGAATACTGCCCTTTCGTCAGCCCGTAAATCCGGTTGTTAAACAGCAGCACGCGAATGTTGAGGTTACGCCGGACCAAGTGCATGAAATGGTTCCCGCCGATGCTGAGGGCATCGCCATCGCCGGTCACCATCCAGATGTTCAGATCGGGCCGGGCCAGTGAAAGCCCGCTGGCAAAGGTCGGCGCCCGGCCGTGGATCGCTGTGGAATCCGTAGGTGTTCAAATAATAGGGAAACCGGCTGCTGCATCCGATCCCAGAGATAAAGACCGTCTTGCTGCGATCGGCGCCGAGCCTGGCGAGGACTTTTTTCATCTGCGCGAGGATCGAATAGTCCCCGCACCCGGGGCACCAGCGGATTTCCTGGTCGCTGGCATAATCCGCGGGTTTCAGAACGCTGAGGGATTGATTGGTGGCAATGCTCATATTGTTTACCCACCCGCCGGTTCGGTGGCAGTGGCTGGGGCGTCGGAGTTAAGCGGAACTTCGCCGTTGGTCGCAGTCGCCGGAAAGTAATCGCGCGGGCGCCGCGAACGACTTCGGTGATCGTAAAAGGCTGGCCGCGCACTTTGTTGAGCCCCTTGGCGTCGACGAGAAATCGGCCGCGAAGCAGAAGCCGAAGCTGGCCGAGATTCAATTCAGGAATCAGCACATGGCGGAACGATTGCATCATTGACCGATCCGCGCGGGGAGCGGATTGAGATATCGAATGTGCACAGCCGAAACCGCCAGGCCCTCTGCCTGAAGCTGTAGCGTGGCAGCCTTGATCGCCCCGTATGTGCTCCCCCAGCCGACGATAAGCAGATCGCCGCTCGGTTCGCCGGTAAGCAGCAGATCGTTTCCGGCCGGCTCGATTCCCGCCACTTTTGCCGCCCGGGTGCGAACCATGTGCTCATGATTCTGCGGGTCATAGCTCACGCCACCGGTGATATCCTGTTTTTCCAACCCGCCGATGCGATGCTCCAGCCCCGGCGTGCCGGGAACGGCCCAGGGCCGCACCAAATGCTCGTCGCGCCGGTAAGGCATGAACGGCGTGCCATCCGCATCGGGGTGCTTGATCTCGATCTTCGCCAGCTTCGCGACATCCGGGATGAGCCAGGGCTCAGCCCCGTTGGCGATATAACCATCGCTCAGCAGGACAACCGGCGTCATATATTTCGTCGCGACGGTAAACGCCTCGATGGCCGCCTGAAAGCAATCCGCGGGCGACGCCGCGGCGATTACCGGCATCGGGCATTCGCCGTTTCGCCCGAAGAGAACCTGGAGCAAATCCGCCTGCTCCGTTTTCGTCGGAATCCCGTGCTCGGCCCGCCCCGCTGAACGTCCATCGACCACCAGCGGAAGTTCCGTCATCACCGCCAGCGCCATGCCCTCAGATTTAAGGGCAATTCCCGGCCCGCTGGTCCCGGTAACGCCGAGCGCACCGCCGAAGCTCGCCCCAATCGCGGCCCCCACGGCGGCGATTTCATCCTCCGCCTGGAAGGTCAGAACTCCAAAATGCTTTTCCGCCGCCAGATTGTGCAGGATATCGCTGGCGGGGGTGATCGGATAGCTGCAGTAAACAAGCTGTTTTCCCGACAATTTTGAGGCCGCGATCAGCCCCATCGCCAGGGCCTCGTTGCCGGTGATCTTGCGATATTTCCCCGGCGGCAGCGCCGCCTTGGGGACGTGATATTGCTCGGTGAAAAGCTCGGTGATTTCCCCGTAGTTAAACCCCGCCTTCAGCGCCAGTAGGTTCGCTTCGGCAACGGCGGGCTTTTTGGCGAATTTCTGGCGTATGTGCTCGAAAGTCAAGTCAAGGGGCCGCCCATAGAGCCAGTAAACCAGCCCCAAGGCAAACATGTTTTTGCAGCGGTTGGCATCCTTGGCGCCAAGCCCGGTCTCTTTGGTTGCCGAGAGGGTCAGCTTGTCGATCGGCACGGAAACGACCCGCAGCCCGGCCAGCGATCCATCCTCCAGCGGATTGGCGGCATAACCGGCCTTGCGCAGATCGTTTTGCCCGAACGAATCGACATCGACGATCACAATCCCGCCGGGCCGAACCGACTTCACGTTGGTGCGCAGCGCAGCGGGGTTCATGGCGACCAGAACGTCGACCTCATCGCCCGGGGTAAATATTTCGGTGCTGGAAAAGTGGATCTGATACCCGCTGACGCCGGCAAGGGTTCCGGCCGGGCGCGAATCTCGGCGGGGAAATCCGGCAGCGTGCTGATGTCGTTGCCCACCGCGGCCGACGTGTCCGTGAACTGCGTGCCGGCGAGCTGCATCCCATCGCCGCTGTCTCCGGCAAATCGGATGGTCGCCGACTTCAGGCGATTCACGGACTTGGCGGACCGGGTCGGCGAAGATGCCTGTCCCGTCTCGTTAGACGTGACGCTCATAAATTCACTTTCATAAATTCGAATGGTCGAAAAAATCACCGCAGGATTGTGATCCCGCGGTCTTAACAGGTACAAACGATAGCAATTGCCCCGGCGATGTTCAACCTGGGGGGTGCCATCCACCTGTCAAAATAGGAAATTTATCTTGACGTTGCGCCCAAGCGGCGGTGTGATAACGCCATGCGCCAGATATATCACACCATCATCAAGCCGGAATCGACGGGTGTGTTTGTGGGTTGGGTCGAGGAAATTCCCGGCACCTTGACCCACGGACGCTCCCTCGATGAGTGCCGAAAGAAGCTGCGAAGTTCCCTCCAACTGATGGTCGAAACTCACCGCGATGAAGCCCGGCTTCCGCTGGATTCTTCCTGCATCCAGGAAGCGGTGGAGATTGAAACCCCGGAGCTTGGAACCGCGCACAGTCAATTGGCCTGAGGAAACTGGCCCTGAGAAGAATTCTCCGGGCTGGGAGCAGTCGCCGCGCCTGAACCGACATCGCGCACCGGCACGCCGTCCACCCCGATGATCTGCTGCACGCCGGTAAACTTCGGCACCGGAATTTGCGCCTCGATATCCTTCGCGCGGTCGTGAAGTTTGTTCTGCTGATCGACCAGCGTCTGCTTCTGCGATGTCAGCGACGCGTTGTCGTTCTTCAACTGATAGTAGTCGTCCGGCAGCGGCAACTGGATCTGATTTCCGTTGCGATCCACGATAATGCTCTGGGCCTGGAGCCGGTCCATCTGGATCTGATTTTTGGCCGCCTCGGCGTTCAGCGCATCGATCTGCTGCTGAAGCGCGTCCACCTGCTGCTGAAGCGCATCCATCTGCTGCTTCACCTTCGCCTCGGCGGCCTTCAGCTCGGCGAGCTGGGTCGAGTTCACCCACGTGGCCCCCCACCGATACATCCCCTGCTGGGCCGCGATTTTCTGAAGCGTTGTGTCCTGCTCGGCAAAGAGGCGCACGCCTTTTAGAACAACCGGCGCATTCTGATTCTCGTGCGGAACCACATTGATGGCCTCGGCAACATTATCGAGAATTTCCCGCTGAACCGGCGAGGCCATCATCGCCTGGTCATAATAATTCATGGCGACGACAAACGATCTTTCCCGCCAGGCGATCACCGCCAGGTTGTTCAGCGTGGGCCCGTGATCGGGAACAATGGGAACGACCGCCTCAAAAGATTTTCGCGCTTCGGTTACCTGGTCCTGCTTGTAAAACATGACGCCCTGGAGATAGAGCGCCGTGGCGCACTGCGGATCGTCGAGCACGGCCTGTTGAAGGGTTTGCGCGGCGGCGGCATATCTGTAATTGTTGATCAGGTCCTTGGCCGGCAGGGCCTCGTTCTGGGCCAGCGCCCGCCGCCGATCGCGTTCGCCGGAGGGAATCCACTGGTCGCCCAGCTTCACCATTCCCTGGTCGAGCCGGCCTTGCCACATCTGCAAATCCTGCCTTGCCTCCGCAAGGACGGTCGGGTTGTCCGTCGTGGCGATGAATTTCTGATAGCGGTCGATGATGTCATGCGGATCGGTCATGTTCTGGACCGCGCGGCGAAGGGACAGAAGCCGATCCTCGCCGACGGATATGCCGGCGTCCGTCGGCGTCGCTTCGATGGAATCCACCTTGTCCGCGTCGACATCAACGACGGAGCCATCCGCTTTGGTCACCGACCATCCGTCATCGGTCTTGTGGATTTTCCCCTCGACCTTGGTTCCATCGGTGAGATAGACGATGTCGGCGCGCGCGGCGGCTGAACTGAAAAACATCGCGGACAGCAGCAGTTTCACCGAAAGGCGCAACGCAAGGCCTCCGATCGACAGCCAACTCTATGATATCCCAAATTTTAGGCCATTGGCACTCCTGAGAAAATACGCGATTTGTGTACAATCCCTCCGCAATGTCGGACAGCGCAGGGACATGGACGGTCCGCCGCCTGCTGGAATGGACGATTCCATTTTTCACGAGCAAGGGGGTCGATTCCCCGCGACTGTCGGCAGAACTGCTCCTCGCCCACGTGCTGGGCGTGCCGCGGATCAAGCTTTATACCGATTATGAGCGCGTTGCCGAGCCTAAGCAGCTCGATGAATTCCGCGATCTCGTCAAGCGCGCCGCGGAGGAAGAGCCGGTTGCTTACCTGACCGGCAAGGCCCATTTTTTCAACCTGGAACTGGAAATCACCCGCGACGTTCTGATCCCGCGGCCCGACACCGAAACTCTTGTGCAGCACGCCATCGAACTGCTCCGGCGACAGCCTGGCATGGAGGGGGGGCGCGTGCTCGACCTCTGCACGGGCAGCGGCAACATCGCCGCCGCGATCGCGAAAAACGTGAAGGATGCGACGGTGGCCGCTACGGAAATCAGCCCCCCCGCCGCCGCCGTTGCGAAAAAGAATATCGAGCGGCTGGGGCTTGCCGAGCGGGTGACCGTCCTGGAGGGAGATTTATTCGAGCCGCTCGACCAACTCCCCGATCGGCGACCGTTCCAGATGCTCGTCAGCAATCCTCCCTACATCGCCACCGCGGAGATCGCTGCGCTTGACCGCAGCGTCCGCGATTTTGAGCCAATGGCGGCGCTCGACGGCGGCCTGGATGGTTTGTCCGTTCATCGCCGGATTCTGACCGAATCCGCAAATTGGCTCGCCCCAAGCGCCAGATTTTGCTCGAGATCGCCTTCGATCAAGCCGAACTCGCGAAACAAATCGCAACCCAGCACCCCGATTTCACCGACGCGCGAATCATAAAGGACCTTGCGGGAAACGATCGGGTGCTGGCGCTTCGGCGGGTATAAGGCCCGGGGCTTTCCGCAAGGTATGATTCCCCTCCCACAAAATGCTGGAACTCCTTCTCCTCATTCTCGGCGTAATCCTGCTCGCCATGGGCATCGCCCTCATCTACCGCGAATCCCGCCGCCGCCTCGGGGACGATCCCCATTGCCGCAAGTGCGGATACCTATTGCTTGGCCTGGAAAGCCAGCGATGCCCGGAATGCGGAGCCATCCTCTCTCCCGACGCGATTGCCCGCGGAGCGTCGCGCCCGCGCTGGAAGGCTTTGCGACCGAAATGGCTGCTGCTGATCCTCCTCGGACTTGTCTTAATTATCAGCCAGACACCGCTGCTTCGATCCGTCAACTGGTATCAGTATAAGCCGACCTATTTCGTCCTCTGGGACTTGAAATCTCCCAGCGCCGTCGATGTTCAGCGGGCGTGGACGGAGCTCATAGCCCGCGACCAGGCCGGCTCACTCTCCGCTGCCTCGCGCGATGCGATGGTGCGTTTCGCCCTGGCCCGGCAGGCAAACGCGCCGACGCCCCCCACCGCGCTCGACAACGCCGTGGTCGATTACCTGGCGGCGCGATGCACCGCCGGCGACCTGCCTGCGGATCAGGAAAACAAATTTTTCGATCAGTCGGTCCGAACGGCCCTTCTGCTCCGCACCACCGTGGTTTTCGGGGACCGGTTGCCGTATGGCGTCAGCTACCTGTACTCGCTGGGTAACCATTCCAACTACTGGGGAAACCTGAGTTACTCCGATTGCAGTGTCGATGGCAAAATGCTGAGCGATTTGGCAAGGGATGCGGCCGAGTTTTCCTCGCCCGGCGGCAGCGGCTCAACCTGGACGACCATGAATTGCCCCGCCGTCGGTAAGCACACATTCGCCGAGACCCTGCACGTTGAAATCTTCAGCGGTTCGATACAACATCCGCTGGGAGGGGCGGCCCTCTTTACCACAAACCGAGCGCTGACAGGCAGCTTCGAAGTGGTTCCCTCCGGCTCGAAAGACGTCATCAAACCCGCCTTCGACCCCACCAAGCAAGCCGCCGTAAACGCCGCGGTTTCGCTCGCCGATTTCTTTTACGCGCACCGCAGCAGGCAGCTAAGAAGCTGTTTCATAACCTCCCGCGAGCCGATGCGCCGCGGCTGGCGAATGCTGGCAAGGCGCGACGACGAACAATATTGACCGGAAATATGGGGAGGAGGAGCAACGCCGCCAGCCTTCGCCAGACGCAAGCAGCGGCCGCGCGAGGTTATGAAACAGCTTCTAAGCGGAATGATCAGCTTCACCAATGCTCCCGTGAACCTGGCGTTCGAGGTTTTCGTTCGCTACGGCGGAAAGGAATATCCGATGGGGCAAGTCAATTGCCGCGCCGGGCCGGGCATGAACGGTTATGGAATCTTCGGAGTAATGTCGGCCCCGCCGCCGGGCCAGATCGACGTCGTCCTGCGTCCCAGCCGCGAGGCGGCGGCCGGCACAGTGGACCTCTACTCCTACTGGAACAAAGAAATGATCTTCAAGAACGTCACTATCAAGATGCAGTAAGACTCCAACAAAAAAGCCACAGGATGGCAATCCTGTGGCTTTCGTTTGCAAATTGACGTTTATCGTTTGGAGAACTGGAACCGCCGCCGCGCCGCGCTGGCCGTACTTTTTCCGTTCCTTCATCCGGCTGTCGCGTGTCAAAAATCTCGAACCCCGCAGCGCCCCCTCCAGCGACGAATCATATTTTGCAAGCGCCCGCCCCAGGCCCATGACAATCGCCCCGGCCTGTCCTGTATGCCCCCCGCCATTGCAGCGGGCCCAGATATCCATCTTCCCGCCGGTGTTGGTGACTTCCAACGGGCCGAAGATCGATTTGCGATCTTTTTCAGCCGTGAAATAGTCGTTGAGCGTGCGGCCGTTGATTTCGATTTTTCCGCTCCCCGGCGCGATGCGTACGCGAGCGACCGCCGTCTTGCGCCTTCCGACGCCCCAGGTGTAGACCGGCTTGGGAGCCGGTGCGGCAGGCTCCGCGGGCTTGGGCGCGGCCTTTTCCGCGACCGGCTTCTCTGCCGCCGGCTTTTCAGGGGCGGGTTTTTCGGGCGACGGTTTTTCGGGTGTTGGGGTCGGTTCAGTCACTTCGGGAATCTCAGTTATATCCTGCGACATGGTGCTTCGCTTTCGTTACGGCAAAGTCAGCGGCTTGGGCTGCTGGGCGCCATGGGGATGCTTGTCCCCCTTGTATATTTTCACCTTGGTAAGAATCGTCCGCCCCAGCTTGTTCTTGGGCAGCATGCGGCGAACCGCCAGTTGCAGGAGCTTTTCGGGGTGCAACTGACTCATGGTCTTATATGAATATAGGTGTCGCCCGCCCGGATATCGCGAATACGTCTCGTACTCAATGACATCCGCCTTTTTCCCCGTGACCTTGATCTTCTCCGCATTGAGGACGATCACGAAGTCGCCGGTATCGACGTGCGGCGTATATGTCGGCTTGTTCTTCCCTTGTACTACCATCGCAATCTTGGAAGCCAGCCGTCCCAGGACCTTGTCGGTGGCATCAACGACGTACCAGTCGCCTTTGATCTCACCAGGTTTTGCCATGAAGGTGCTCATTTGTGGTTCCGATTCGACAAAAAAGCCTTCCGCACCGGAAAATACGGCCCGGCTGGAAGGACGCAGAAGTGTAGCGACGAGCATTCTGATGTCAAGAATCACCCCACCAAGCGACGCCGCCCGCCGCCAAATCCGCAAAATGGCAAAAATGCGATGAAATTCCCCGTTCTCAGACAGAAAATTCTTTAAAAAAACCCCAGATTACCACTGGAAGAAAAAAATTTGAGTTGATATAGTCGCGACTAACGGGAGGTTGGCTGATCTTGCCATTCAGGGTGAGGGAAATACAGCCGACCCCGAATCCTAACGCCGTGAAACTGGTTCTCGACAGGGTGATAGCGGATCGCCCGATGAGTTTTTTAAACCCGGCCTCTGGCGCCGGTCATCCAATTGCATCGCGGCTCTTCGCCATACCCGGCATCAATGGACTTCTGCTGCTTGGCGATTTTGTAACGGTAATGAAGCGGCCCGAAGCCCGCTGGTCCGATCTAACCAAAGAAGTGGAGCAGGCTCTGGCAGCAATATGAAAACTCTGGGCATGTAAATAAAATTTTTGAGCGAATCGAGTGTTTCGCAGGCTGATCACAGAACCGGGCTTCCCGGAACCGCGTAACACTCGTGCGAAGTGTTTCTTCCCTCCTTACCCCGTAGGTCTCACCCACGCCTACGGGGTTTTTGTTTGCGCCGGACCCTAAGCCCAATTCCCCGCTTCGGCATTTCTTCTACAATGGTGCCCCATGGAAAACACCGATCTCCTCAAGGCGCAGCCCGAGCATTCACAGTTCTGGCAAAACGCCCATCGCTATTTCGACCGCGTCTATCAGCAGATGAGTTTCGACGCCAGTTGGCGCGAAGTCCTCGCCTCGCCCAAACGCGTGCTGAGCGTCTCCTGTCCCGTAAAAATGGACGACGGCCGCATCCAGGTCTTCACCGGCTACCGCGCCCAGCACAACAACGCCCGCGGGCCCTTCAAGGGCGGAATCCGCTACGACCCATCGGTTAATCGCGACGAGGTCATGGCACTTGCCATGCTGCAAACGTGGAAGAACGCGCTCGTCGAACTCCCCTTCGGCGGAGCCAAGGGCGGTGTCGTCTGCGAACCGCGAAAACTCTCCATGGGCGAAAAGGAACGCCTCACCCGCAGATACGCCAGCGAGATTCTCCCCATCATCGGCCCCGTACACGATATCCCCGCCCCGGACGCCGGCACCGATTCGCAGGTGATGTCCTGGTTCCTCGACACCTACAGCATGATGGTCGGTCACCAGGAACTCGGCATCGTCACCGGCAAACCCGTCCACCTCGGCGGCTCCGCCGGCCGGGAAGAAGCCACGGGCCGCGGCGTGATGTACGTCCTGCGCGCTTCCTCAAAACCCAGGGAAAATCTCTCAACGGAATTCGCATCGCCGTCCAGGGCTTCGGCAACGTGGGGTCACATGCCGCCCGGCTGCTCGACGAAATGGGCGCGAACGTGATCGCCATCACCGAGAAAAAGGGCGGAATCTTCGACGAAAGCGGAATCGACGTTGAGGCGGCCAGCCTGTATTACCGCGAGCGCGGCGACCTCATCGACTTTCCGCACGGCGATCCGATCAGCAACGACGAGCTGCTCACCTGCGATTGCGACGTCCTCATCCCTGCCGCCATGGAAAGCACCGTCACGGAAGAATTCGCCCCGCACATCAAGGCCCGCGTCATGGTTGAAGCCGCCAACGGCCCCACCACGCCCGAAGCTGACGAAATCCTGCGAGAGAACGGCGTCACCGTTCTCCCCGACATCCTGGCCAACGCCGGTGGCGTCACCGTCAGCTATTTCGAATGGGTGCAGGGCCTCCAGAACTTTTTCTGGAGTCTCGAAGAAGTCAACACGGAGCTGGAGAAGGTCATGGAGCGGGCCTTCGCCGCCGTGAACGCAAAAGCCGACCAGGCCGATTGCGACTACCGCACCGCCGCCTACAGCATCGCCATCGGCCGGGTGGCGGAGGCGTGCAAGCTCAAGGGACTATTTCCGTGAGAAGTTGCGGGCCGGACGGCGGCGCAAATAGATTCCCGCCCCCGCCAACGCCAGCATGGCCACCCCCGGCTCGGGCACATCCGCCGTCAAGCCATTCGCCGCGGAAAACGCATCAAGCGCCGCCTGATCGGCCGGACTCACCGAAGCATCCGCCCCGCTATCCCCCTGCCCGAAGTTTGCCGCCAGCGCGCTGAAATCCGCGCCATTCACTGATGGACCATAAAGAAAATTCCCCTGGTCCCAGTTCGTCGTTCCCAGCCCGAAATTTGCGGCCAGGATGCTGAAGTCCGTGCCGTTGACCATTCCGTCGAGATTGGCATCGCCAAGAAGCGTGTATTTCACCTCGATCTGACCGGAAGAAAGTCCCGCGACGACTTTATCCGCGCCGTCGGCAAAGCCGACCCCGTAATGCAGTCCGCTGGTCGGTGTTTCGGCCGCCGAAGAGATGATGCCGGGGCCGTTCCACGACCCATTGTTGAAGCCGGACCGAATAAAAGCCGCTATCGTGGTGATCGGATCCGAACTGCCGTAGTAGAGGGTGAAATGATTGTTGACGATATCGAACTGGCCGCCCGATATCGAAAGGGAACTTAGGTTAATTCCGCCGATCCCTCCTGCAATCTGTGCGACGGCATTGGAATCAATGTCGAGGGGCTCATTGGTGATCGCCCTCGTGGAGGCCAAAATCAATTTGCCCTGCGAGACAGTGGTCGCGTCGAAGGCGTTGTTGCCGTTGAGTTCAAGAGTGCCCGCGCCGCTCTTGGTGATGTTCAGGCCATCGAGCTGCGCGGAAATAATTACCTGCACAGGGGCCGTTCCCGCCCCGATGTCGAATGTCGTATTGCTCGCGGTGAGCATAATGATGCCGCTGGATTGCCCTGGGGTCATTGGGCCGTTGGAAATCGTCGCGATGGCAGACGTGCCGCTATAGGTGAGGCCGGAAAGCCACATTGTCCCCGAGGCCCCGGTCCCCGCGTCAAGCTGTATGTTCCCTCCTGTCATAACCAGCGGAACATTTGTGAGATTCAATTGTCCGCCCGGCGTTACCTCCACCGTTCCCGCATTTTCAGTGAAAGCTGAGCCGCCGTCGGTTAACTCTTTTCCCCCTTCAACGGTGATCGAACCGCTGTTGGTCAGACTTCCGTACACGGTGACTGCGGAATCCACATTGAACGAACCGCTGGTGTTCGCGAGATTTCCGGAAACGAGTGCGGAAATCGACGCCGTTATTGCGCCGGTGTTGGTAAGCGTATTCGTCCCGACGGAAACGGTCGCGGAATTTGACCCTGAGCCGCCTGCGAGATTAAGTGCTCCGGCGTTCGTCAGATTCGTCGTCGAGCTCAATTCAACACCGGCTTGAACATCCACGGTCTGCGCTGATTGGATCGAGGGCGTAGAGGCGGAACTGGTGATCGCTCCGCTGATTGGAAAGACAAAGACGCCCGAATTCGTGGCTCCGGTCCCCAGGCTCAGCGTCGGCTGCAGCAGGTCCAGCGTGACCGTTGCAGTCAGCATGCCTCCGTTGTCGTTAAAGGTCCCGGCCGAAACATTCAGCGCCACCGTGCCGGAATCCTGGTTAAAAGTGTCGGCGGAAATAACGGCTTGGCCGGTGGCGGGCGTGATGTCGCCATTGTTCGTTACGGTCCCCTCGACGGCGAGGTAACCCTCGTTAACCAGGGCAAGTGTCGCCGCGGAATCCACCGTCACCGGCGCCGGCACAAAACCCTGCAAGGCGCCAAGGACCAACGTCCCGGCCGCGATGGTCGTCCCGCCATGATAGTGCAATCCACTGGATGTTATCGTCAGCGTTCCGCTTCCCGTTTTTGTTAACCCGCCGCTACCGGCAAGCTGAGAGTTAATGGTTGCCGAGGTCAAGCTGCCGACACTTACGGTCCCGGTTGTGATGCTGAGCGTATTGGTCGAATTTGGCGCATCGAGCGTAAAGCCGGCGTTGAACGTCAGCGAATTGGCGATCTCGTTTCCCTGGAGGTTGATGGTTCCGACGGTACCGTTGCCGAAAAGCAGGTCGTCGCCGGGCACGGTGGCCGCAGGCGCGGTATCAACGACGCCGTTGGTGGTCCAGTTGTCGGGGTTGGTCCAACTGACGCCATCGCCGGTGGCGCCGATGGGTGCATTGCCGTCCCATGTGGCCGAAGCCGCCGAAGCCCGGTGCGCCAGGCGACCGTCAACAAGGATCAGCGCGGCGACAACAGCGCGAAATCTCCGCCCCGAATTTGCGGCGCGGATATCGACGGGATTTTTTGCAGGATCGGTGCATTTCTCCGCCAACCCAATCGATCTGATTTGTAGCGGGCAATGTACATTTCGTTTGGTCGCGCCGTCAATCTCATTACGAAGTTGCCCCCTCGAAATCGCCCGCCGGCCGTTCATTCCCCGCCCAGTGCCTGCACGACCTGCCGGGCATCCCCCACCTGCTTGATCCGCAGCCCAAAATTCTCCCCCACTTTCACCGCTTCCCCCAGCGCGATTACCTTATTATTCACAAGCAATTCCAGCGGCTGCTCGCTGCTCTTGGAAAACTCAATGATGGCCCCCGTCCCCAGGCGCATTACTTCGCTGCAATTCATCTTCCTCTCGGCAAGCCGCACGATGAGCGGCACTTCCAACTGCAGAATGCGATCGAGTTCCCCGGCGCTTGGGGCCATCTTGGCCGGAATTGGGGCGTGAAGAACAGGCATCCGTACCTCTGTAGTTTCATTATCGGTCCCCTCGTTGCTAAGGCAATAGGAGCGATCAGCAGGGGGTTCAATCTTGTTACATCTTATTTACATCAAATTTACAGACCCCGCATGAAATTTACTTGCATCACCCCCACGTCCTTTAGTAGCTTTACCTCTCAAGGCACGCACCGGTAGCGGAGGTATCCATCCCATGAATCGTCGGCTCTCGCCGCTAGCGGTAATGGCAGCGGCATCTGTGTCAGCAGGCATCGTGCGCAGCGCCCTCGCCAGCCCGCCCAATTCCAGCTACCGCCTCGTCTTCGCGGATGAATTCGACGAACCCTCCCTCGACACCGCCAAATGGCTGGTTACGAGCCCGACGAGCAATGACGGGTGGACGATGCCCGCGAGCGATTCCACGGCCACGCCGAGTGATGTAACGGTGAACAATGGCTATCTGACGCTTTCCGCCACCCGCACGGGGGCCAACACCTGGAATTCCGGCGCCCTCTCAACCTACGGCCTCTACAACATGTCCAGCGGCTACATTGAGGCGCGCATCCAGCTCCCCAGCACCCCAGGCTCCTGGCCCGCCTTCTGGGGCCTCTACACCGGCTGGCCTCCCGAAGCCGACATCATGGAATATCCCTACACCACCGATGGCGGAACCGACGGCCTGCAGGACAACCAGTACAACACCAACTACCACTACGTAAATTCCAGCGGGGCTGACGCCGCCGGCGCCGGCGCCATCACCACCGGGTCGGACCTCGCCGGCACCTGGCACACCTTCGGAATGCAGTGGATCTCCAACACGTCCGTCGCCTTCTACCTCGACGGCACCGAAGTCAGCTCCTACACCGGCTCCGCCGTCTCGCAGATGGCGTCGATGTACATGATCCTCGACTACGCCGTCGGTGGGTGGCCGGGAACTCCCAGCACCACGCAGTGGCCGATCGGGTTCACGGATCAGATGAACGTCGACTGGGTCCGCGTCTGGCAGACCAATCCCAACAACGACGCCCCCTCCGACTGGACCGTCAATGGCAGCGGCTCCTTCAACACCGCGAGTAATTGGTCCGAAGGCGTCCCCATGTACAGCAACGAAGTCGCCTACTTCGGCCGGGTCGGCACTGCGGCCACCGCCGCCATCTCCACCGGCGCCTGGCAACTCTTCGGCGGAATCACCTTCGACGGCTCTGCCAGCGGAACAACCGCCTACACACTCGGCTCCGCCTCCAGCCAGCTCCAGCTCGCCACCACAAGCTCCTCCGGCGTCGTCGTCCAGGCCACCGCGGCCAGTACCGTCTCGCAAACCATTGCCGCCGGCATCGAGCTCTGGAGCAACGTCACCTTCGCCAACAACATGACCGGCGGAGAGGACCTCAACATCGACGGCCCCATCACCGGCTCCGGTGAATTCATCGTCAACGGCGCCGGCACCGTCGTCGTCGGAAGCGGAAACAATACCTTTACCGGCAACACCCTCATCAACAACGGCACCCAAGGCCCCGCAATCCTCGAAGCAACCACCTCCGGCGCGCTCGGCACCGGATCCATCGTCTTCAACCCCGCAGGCAACAGCACCACCGGGCAGCTCCAGCTCATCGGCGATGCCACCCTCTCCAACCCCATCTCGCTCAGCGGCCGAAACGAAACCATGGCGGCCATCGACAACATCGCCGACAACAACACACTTTCGGGAACCATTGGCCTCAACGTCGGCGGTGGCGATTACATTGTTCAATCCGATAGCGGCACGCTCATCCTCTCCGGCGCGGCCGGCGGTGGAGTCGCCATCACGGGCAACGGCTCAACCGGGCGCGAACCGTCACGCTCCAGGGCGCAGGCAATGGAGACGTCACCGGCCAAATCACCAACGGCACCGCCACCATCTCTCTCTTAAAAGCCGGTACCGGCACCTGGACACTCTCCGACGCCAACACCTACACCGGCTCCACGACCGTCACTGCCGGCACCCTGCTGGTCAATACCCCCGGCGCACTCGGCGCGGCCAACGTCGCCATCACCGGCGGCACACTTGCCATCGCCCCCAATACAAGCCTCGGCAGCGGCGTCATCAGCAACGTCTCCTTCTCCTCCCTCGCCATCTCCGGTAACGGCACCCTCGATATCACCAACAACCACGTCATTATCGACTACGGATCGAGCGACCCGATCGCCACCATCGCGTCCTACGTGAGATCGGGCGCATCCGGCGGCCCGGGAATCATCTCCAGCACCGCCTACGCCCCCATTAATGGCGTCTCCTATGCCGTTGGCTTCGCCGACGGCGCTGATGGCGTCGTTGCCGGCCTCAGCTCCGGACAGATCGAGTTAAAATTTACGCTCCTCGGCGACGCCAATCTCGATGGCGTCGTCAACGGAAGTGACTTCAGCATCCTCGCCGCCAACTTCGGCACCGGCGCCACCAACTGGGACCAGGGAAATTTCCTATACGGTTCTTCCGTCAACGGCTCCGACTTCAGCGCTTTGGCCGCCAACTTCGGCCAGGGGGACAACGGCGCGGCGGTTGATGTCACTCCCGCCGACTTTGCCGCGCTCGACGCGTTTGCGGCGGTGAACGGTTTGATGGCCGATGTCCCCGAACCAACGTCTCTGGCCGCGCTCGCGTGCGCCGGCGGACTAATGATTCGCCGGCAGACGCGTAAACACAAAACTTGACGCTCCGCAAAAAGCTAGACAACCCGGGGGATTTGGGGGCGCGACCGTCGATCTTTACGGCGTGGCCTTCGACAGCCACGGAACGCTTTATGTCTCCGA
This sequence comes from uncultured Phycisphaerales bacterium, assembly GCA_963755915.1. Taxonomy (GTDB): domain Bacteria; phylum Planctomycetota; class Phycisphaerae; order Tepidisphaerales; family Tepidisphaeraceae; genus PALSA-1353. The sequence continues at coordinate 770,148 of CAVWLP010000003.1, read as the reverse complement.
GAGCGACGGAACCAACGGCGCCATCGGCATCGTGACATCGCCTGGAACGATTCAAACTTATGCGACGTTTGCCGACGTTTATTGCCGATCCGTCCGTGTCGCTGGTTCCGGAGCCTTTATCGACGACGCTGTTCGGATTGGGGGGAGTCGCTTTGCTCGCGCGCCGGTGGCGAGCGTTTTGTTAGGTCAGAGGAACAAACCGGGAAGTGAGCGCCACGGGAATGCGCACGCCCCGGTTCCATTCCCCCGTGAGCAGTTCTAGCGGCGCCCCGCTCGCTCAATAGAGATGGATCGCTTTTAAATTTCTGTGCCAGGGTTATATTTGTTTGCAAATGCTCGTTGATCCAGCATGGATTAGCTCAGCGGAACATCTCGCGAAGTTTCACGACATTGTTCACAGTACGTCTTTGTTTCGCAAAATATTTCTTGGCTACCGCGTGCCAGTTTCGTTTCCTTCGATGCGAATTGGAGGTAGATGGTACCCGATCGTTCACTTCAGCTCCGGTATATTGGAGATATCGAACTCGGGACTTGCGTTTCATGGTGTTGCAAAAAATACAACGCGATCCACCTACCGAGGCGTTCGTGACGATTTGCGATTCTCGTTGACAGCAGCTCAAATAAAGGCAGTTCGGTGGGCAGAAATCCCCAAAAGCCCAATTAAATACTACACGCCTTCGTTTATCGAGGTCGAAGGTCAAGTCGACTCCCCGTCCAGTAAATTCTTCGTCTGTGCAGGTGGTTCCGGGCCATCAATGAAGACCATCAGGGAGCGCACTCACGCGATGTTTGAAGAACTCATCGCGCTGGTTTCCGCGGCCAAATGACAGGGTAGCGAGCCGAAACGTAAGCAATTCGGCGAGCAGACACCCCGCTTCCATTCCCTGCCTTGACCCTCTTCGCCACTGAAGCAGCGGCACGCCAAAAGAATCCTCGCAAAATCCTGCGGACTCCATCCAGCAACATCGCGTCATCGATGGTGCCATAGTCCAAGCTCGGCCAGGGTGTCAATCGGAGGTGGCCATGCGATTTCCCACGGCTCAGTTCTCCCCCGCCGCTTCCAAAAAACAAAATGGTTTCTCGACACGGATTTCAGTTTTCCAGCCTGCGCGTTGCACCCTGGCCGCGGCAATGTTCGCCCTCTGCTGCTGCCCGCGCGCCAAGGGCGATCTGACGATTTTAACCGTCTCCGGCAGCGAGTCCGCCAGCGTCACCGACGGTTATGGAGACACCAATACCGCGGGCAACAGCGGCGCTGACGAATCCTCGCTGGCCTCCATCAACCTCACTTCCCTGGGCTCTTATGAGACCGATCAATTGACTGAAACCTCCACGGATATGTACACGACCTCGGCCGACACGATCTTTGAACAGGGCGGCACTGCCGGCCAGTCGCTGCCGTATGGCCCGGACACCAACACCGACGCGGGCACTGCCACTGTTTCCATCAGCTTCACCGATTCGGTCGCACAGGTCCTGACGATCTCCGGGCAACTGGAGGCAATCAACAACGATTTCTACGGTCCCCCGATGTTAAGCGTGACCACCGAACTGACCGAGAATGGAGAACCAGATTCACTTTCCGAGACCCTGCCGGCCGCCCCTCCGGCGCCGGGCGCGGAGCTTGAGTCTGTTTTCGGCCAGATCACTCTTCAGCCCGGACAAACCTATACGTTGACCTCGACCGAATCGTCGACAGCGCCATTCAGCCTCGGCGACGGCAGCTCGACAAGTTTTCAAATCACGGCCGTCGTCCCCGAACCAGCGGCGCTTGGGCCGGCGTTTGCCGGTGTATGCTTGATCGCGCTGCGCCTAAGACGCCCTTTGTGGCGCCTGCTCATTCCAAGCTGAACCCCATCTCTCACGGCAAATCAAATCTTTCGAACATTCGAATTTCGAATTTGTCCCGCGCGCCGGGATTCAAGTTTCGAATTTGCCGCAGAGTGTTCCCTTTTGTACCCGAGGCCGCCGGCGCAAAAAAATCTCGGAGCCCTCAAACCCTTCGCATCAGCAAACAAGCATTATGCCCCCCAAACCCAAAGCTGTTGCTCATCGCGACATTCACCCGCCGCTCCCGCGCCTTGTTCGGCACATAATCCAGATCGCATTCCGGGTCCGGATTATTCAGGTTGATTGTCGGCGCGATCATGCTGCGATAAATCGTCATCGCGCTGATCACCGCCTCGACCCCGCCGCTTGCACCGAGCAAATGCCCCAGCTCGCTCTTGGTTGAGCTGATTACCAGCTTCCGAGCATGGTCCTTGAAGAAATGCTTCATCGCCTTGGTCTCGGCGAGGTCGCCCAGCGGCGTGCTGGTGCCGTGGGCGTTGATGTATTCGACCTCATCCGCCGAGATCTTCGCATCCCGCAGCGCCAGATCCATCGCCCGGCTCGCCCCATGCCCCTGCTCATCGGGCGCGGTGATGTGATAGGCATCCGCGCTCATCCCATACCCGATCAGCTCGCAATAAATCTTCGCCCCCCGCTTCTTGGCATGTTCATATTCCTCGAGCATAACGACCCCCGCGCCCTCCCCCATGACAAACCCATCCCGGTCCCGGTCCCACGGCCGGCTCGCGTGCTCCGGATCGTCATTCCGCGTCGACAGCGCCCGGGCCGCACAGAAGCTTCCCAATCCGAGGGCGCACAGCGCCGCTTCCGAACCGCCGGCGATCATGACTTCCGCCTGGTCGTGCTGAATCAGCCGCGCCGCGTCGCCGATGGCGTTGGACCCGGTGGCGCAAGCCGTCGCGACGGCCGTATTGGGCCCGTAAAGCTTGAAGAGGATCGACACGTTTCCGCTGGCCGCATTGACCATCAGCCGCGGCACCGTGAACGGGCTCACCCGACTGATCCCGCGGGTGTTGAGGATCTTGTTCTGGTCTTCGAGCGTTTCGATCCCCCCGATCCCGCTGCCGATGATGACTCCGCAGCGATAGCGGTCGGTGCGTTCAAAGTCGATTCCCGAGTCGCTCACCGCGGAAATGGAAGCCGCCAGGCCAAACTGCCCAAAGCGGTCGAGCCGCTTGGGCATCAGCCGTTCGGACGACCACTTGGAGACGTCGTATTTCGACAGGTCGAAGCTGGCGCATTCGCCGCCGAAGCGGGTGGGGAATTGAGAGGCGTCCCAGCGCGAGATGGTGGAGATTCCGCTCTTGCCGGCGCAGAGGTTGCCCCACAAGTCCTCTACCGTTTCGCCCAGAGAGGTCACGACCCCCAGACCGGTTAAGACTACTCGGCGCGAGCTCATTTGCTGGAATGTTCTTTGATGTAGTCGATCGCCTGACCTACGGTCTGGATTTTCTCCGCCTCTTCATCAGGAATAGACAGCTCGAATTCATCCTCGAACTCCATGACCAGCTCGACGGTGTCGAGCGAGTCGGCATTCAGGTCGTTGATAAAGTGAGTCTCACGGGTGACTTCACTTTTATCGACGCCCATCTGCTCGCTGACGATTTCGATCACTTTCTGCTCAATATCTTCTGCCATATCCACCTGCCCTAACAATGAGTCCATAGGCCACACGGCCCAAGGGGACAAACTATATCGGTGCGTAAGGGTTTTGCCAACCGCTCACATCACCATGCCCCCATCCACGCATAATACCTGCCCCGTCATGTAACTGGCATCGGGGCTGGCCAGAAAACTGACCACGGCGGCGATTTCCTGCGGCATGCCAAACCGCTTCAGCGGAATAAAGTTCTTCACGCCCTCTTTGATCTGGTCGCTGAGCACATCCGTCATATCCGAAACCACAAATCCCGGCGCCACGACGTTGCAGGTGATGTTTTTCCCCGCCAGCTCCTTGGCGACCGACTTGCTGAGCCCGATGAGGCCCGCCTTGCTGGCCGCATAGTTGGCCTGCCCGGCGTTTCCGGCGACGCCAGAGATGGAGCTGATGTTGATGATGCGGCCGCCCTTGGCGCGCATCATGGGCCGCGCCGCGGAGCGGATGGCAACGAAGGCGCTTTTGAGGTTGGTCGCGATGACGGTGTCAAAATCCTCGTCTTCCATCCGGAGGACAAGGCCGTCGCGGGTGATGCCGGCGTTGTTGACCAGCACGTCGATCCGCCCGAGCCGTTCGGCGACGGATTCGATGCCCGCGGCGAGGGCTTTGCTGTCGGCGATGTCGCAGACGAGAGGCTCGGCCGCCCCGCCGGCGGCGGAAGTTTCCGCGCACACCTGCTGAAGTTTTTCCTGGTTTCTGGCGAGGGCGATGACGTGCATCCCGTCGCCGGCGAGTCGGCGCACGATCGCCGCGCCGATGCCGCGAGATCCGCCGGTTACGATCGCCACGCGTTTGTCCACCATGACACTCTTCTCCTATCCCAGGCTTTCGACGGCCATTCGCCGATTGATCCGCTTGGCCAGGCCCGCCAGCGTCTTGCCCGGCGAAAGCTCGATGAATCGCGCTTCGGCTGAAGCCAACTGGCTGGCAATCGCCTGCATCGTCTGCTCCCATTTCACGGGCGAAACGATCTGCTCGACGAGGAGCTTTTTGATCGAATCGGCGTCGCCGTGCGGGGCAGCCGTCACGTTGGAGTATACGGTTTTGCCGGGGCGAGAGAAGGCGACCCTGGCCAATTCCGCAATCATTTTGTCGGCGGCAGGCCGCATGAGCGGGCTGTGAAACGCGCCCGCGACCTTGAGCGGCATGGCGCGAATTCCATGGGCTTCAGCAGCCGCGACGGCGCGGCCGCAGGCTTCGATCGCGCCGCTGATGACGATCTGCCCGGGGGCGTTGAAATTCGCCGGCACAAGCACCTGCCCGCCGGCGGCTTCTTCGCAAATCTTTTTCGCGACAGCTTCATCCGCGCCGATGAGTGCGACCATTCCGCTGAGCGTGGCGACCGCCGCCTCCTGCATATATTTCCCGCGCAGGGCAACCAGCTTCAGGCCCTCCTCAAAGCCGAATGTTCCGGCCAGATGCAGCGCGGTGTATTCGCCGAGACTCAGACCTGCATAGGCAGTCACAGCGGCCGCGTCGAACTTCCCCGATTCGACGGCGTGCCGAAAACTGGCCACGCCGGCGACGTAAAGCGCCGGCTGGCTGACATCGGTTTTGCTGAGCTGTTCTTCGGGGCCTTCGAAGCAGATTTTGGCCAGATCGAATCCAAGGATTTTAGACGAGCGATCGAAGAGGTCCTTTGCCGCCGGGAAGGATTCGCACAGCGCCTTGCCCATTCCCACAGCTTGAGCGCCCTGGCCCGGGCAGAGGATGTAGGTCTGCGCCGCCATGCTAGATCCTGACTACCGCGTTGGCCCAGGTGAGACCGCCGCCGAAGGCGACGAAAATGATCGCATCCCCCTTGCCGAAGCGGCCGAGGCGATGGGCCTCGTCCATCGCAATGGGAATGCTGGCGGCCGAAGTGTTGCCGTAGCGGTCGATGTTCACGAAGGCTTTTTCTTTCGGCATCTCCAGCTTTTCCATTGCCGAGTCGATGATGCGCTGATTAACCTGGTGTGGGATGATGAGCTTCACGTCTTTTTCTGTCAGCTCGCAGGCCCGCATGGCTTCGTGAATAAGCTCCTCGAACTTGGTCACCGCGAATTTGTAGACCTCGCGCCCCTTGATCTTCATATACTGATTCCGATCGAGCAGCATCTGCTGGTTGATCGGGAATCGGCTGCCGGGCTGGCATTTCATCGCATCCGCGCCCGACCCGTCGGCATGAAGCGAACTGTAGATAACCCCCTTGCCCGGTTCGCTGGATCGCTTCAAGACCACCGCCCCGGCGCCGTCGCCGAAGAGAATGCAGCTCGAGCGATCGGTGTAATCGGTGATCCGGCTTAGCGTTTCAGCGCCGATGACCAGCACATTTCGGTATTGCCCCGTGCGGATGAAATTGGACCCCGTCACGAGGGCGTAAATAAATCCGCTGCAGGCCGCCGACATGTCGAAGGCCGGCGTGCCCGCAATCCCCAGGGCCGCGCCGACAAAGCATGCGGTCGACGGAAAGACCATCTCAGGCGTGATCGTGGCGCAGACGATCAGGTCGATATCGCCCGGCTCCAGCCCCGCGGAGGCAATGGCTTTGCGTGCTGCCGCGGTGGCGAGGGAAGCCGTCGAATCCTCCTCGCCGGCAATGCGCCGCTCCTTGATCCCGGTGCGCTGGGTAATCCATTCGTCATTGGTTTCGACCATCTTCGAGAGATCGTCGTTGGTCAGACGCTTGTCGGGCAGTTGACTGCCGAAACCAGCGAGGATGGCGGAGTAGAGGGACATGGTCAGAAATTCGCGGACAATTGAACAAAACCCGAAATCCGAAACCAGAATTCCGAATCAAATCCGAAACCCGAATGACGAATGGCGTTCACTTTTCTCGTTCGCGAATATGTTTCGGATTTCGTCATTCGGAATTGATTCGTCATTCTGGTTTCTGGTTTCGGGCTTCCCCGCTATTCCTCCGCAACCGGTATCGAGCTTTCGATCGTCTCCACGATCTTCTCGTTGATTTTACTGCAGGTAAGCTGCTTCGCCACGCGGATTGCATTTTTGATTGCCCGTGCCTCCGACCGTCCGTGGCAGATGAGGCAATAGCCATCCACGCCCAGCAGCGGCGCCCCGCCATATTCCTGCCAGTCGTGATTCGCATAGATTTTACGGAGGATGGGGTCAAACTGCTTCACCAGCTCAGGGGCGGCATGCTGGATTTCCGAGGCAATCGTGCGGAAAAGTCCATCCGCCATCCCCTCGGTGAACTTCAGGACGATATTGCCGACGAATCCGTCGCAGACCACGACATCGACCACGCCCTTGAAGAGATCTCGTCCCTCCACGTTGCCGATGAAATTCACCAGCGGCTCATCCCGCATCAGCTTGCGGGCTTCCTTCGTGAGCGTGTTCCCCTTGGCGTCTTCCTCCCCAATGCTGAGCAGACCAACCCGCGGCTCCGCACGGCCGCAGACCGCGCTCGCATAAGCCCCCGCCATGATGGCGTATTGTTCCAGATGCTTTGGCTTGGGCTCGGGATTGGCCCCGACATCGCAGATCACCACCGGCCCATGAAAAGTCGGCAGGATAACAGCAATCCCCGGCCTGCTGACGCCCTTGAGCAATCGCATTCGCAACTGTGCAGCCGCGACGCAAGCGCCGGTGTTGCCGGCAGAGATAACCGCTTCCGCCTCCCCCTTCGCCGCCAGCTTGCACATGACCGCGATGCTGCTGTCGGGCTTGCCGCGAATCGCCTCGACGGGCGACTCATCCATCGCAACGATCTGCGTTGTAGGAATAATTTTGTATCGTTTGCGCTGCTCCCCGGTCAGCGTCGAAGATTCCATCCCGGCCCGGATGGCGCTATCGTCCCCCACGAGCAGAACCATGTCCCCTTCACCGAGAAGCGGCGCCGCATGCCAACATCCCAGCAGGATTTCGGCGGGAGCATGGTCCCCGCCCATCACATCCACCGCAACTCGCACCGGCCTTCTCCTTCGATCGGCTAAGTTCCGGCCCGATCATCCGTAATCAGGCCTGCTCCGTCTCCATCTGAAGAGCCAATTTCGGGTTCACATAGCCGCAATTATCACAGGCGCAATGCGGCAGCTTGGCGTTGGAGCACTGCGGACAACGCACATAATGAATCGGCCGCAACGCGTGATGGGAACGGCGTTTGCGCTTACGAGACTTGCTGATTTTCATCACCGGTTGCATGCGCTGACCTCTTCTACAAATAAACTACTGGCATCCTGATAAAAAACACGGCGGGATGGTACCCGCCGCACAATGCACTAACGAGCGTATTTGCATATCAGGGTTGTGTCAAGATTCCGGAATCTCAGATATTTAGTCAAATTGCCGCCAATCGGCCGTCGAATGCCCCAGTAATGCTTCCTAAATCCGTCTACTCAAACAGCGACATCTGCCGCGAATCATGCACCGTCGATTCAGTCTGCCCGTCAGAGAATCGCGTCAGAAGCCGGTCCCCCGGCTTCAGCGCAGCCGAGCTGCGCAAGATTTCCCCGCCTTTTTTCAGCGTGGTAATCGTATATCCCCGCGTCAGCACTGCCTGCGGCGACAGCGCCTGAAGCTGCTTCCCCATCGCATCGAGCCGGCTGCTGCGGTTCTGAACCGAAAGCTTGATCCCCAACGGCAAACGCGGCTCTAGCATCTGCAACCGATGCCCCGCCTTCGATAACCGCCCCGTCAGCGCCAGCCCCAGCGATTTCTGCCGATCGTCCAATCGCTGCCGAAGCATCTGAATCCAGTCTGTCGGCCGACGGAAAAATTCATGTCGCTGGATGGAAGCCAGCCGATGCCGGCAATCCTGCGCCGTTTGCCGGATGAACTGAAACAGCCGCAGCCGCGATTGCCGCAGCGTATCGCCGGCGGCCTTCCACTGGTGCGTCGCCACCTGCGCCGCTTCCGTAGGCGTATGGGCGTGATAATCCGCCACGAGATCGGCAATCGAGCAATCCACCTCATGCCCGATTCCCGTGATGATCGGAATCCGCGATGCCGCGATCGCCCGGGCGACGACTTCCTCGTTGAACGACCACAGATCTTCCAGCGACCCCCCGCCGCGACCCAGAAGGATCACGTCGACGCCACCGATATCACTCGATCGCCGCGAAACATGCTGGATCGCCTCCGCGATTTTCACACCACTCCCTTCGCCCTGCACCGGCACGTGATAGAGCATCAGCTTCAAAAACGGATATCGCCGCAGCACCTTGAGCATGTCCTGAAGCGCCGCGGTGGCCCGACTGGTGACCAAAAGAATCCGCCGCGGATATTGCGGAATCGGCTTTTTCCGCTCCGCCTCAAAGAGCCCCTCCGCCGCAAGTTTCGCCTGAAGCTGCCGAAAGGCCAGCTCCAGCGCCCCCTTCCCCGCCGGCTGAAGCCGCTGCACCTGGAGCTGATATCTTCCCTGCGGCGCGTAAACCGAAACTCGGCCCGTCGCGATAATCTCCAGCCCGTCTTCAACCTTGAACTGGAGCCGCGCTGCGTTGTCGCGCCACATCACGCAGTTGATGCACGCGTCCGTGTCCTTCATCGTGAAGTAAAGGTGCCCCGATGCATGATGCTTGCTGGCGTTGCTGACTTCTCCGCGCACGGTCACAAGCGATGGAACCCCGGTCTTGATCGCCTTTTCGATGGCGAAGGTAAGCTCCGTAACCGTCAGCGCCGCCGCCGCATCCGGCGCTGGCGATGATTTCTTCTCGGCAAGCCGCTGCTGGAAATCGAAAAAGTTTTCGCCCATCACCGAGACTATAGCACTTCGCGAACCGGCCTGTATTTTCTTGGCGCTCTTGGCGTCTTCTATGAGCCGAGCCTTGTCAAGGGGCGTTGATCGCTCATGCGGTCGATTGGGTGAGCCTTCTATTCAGTGCTCTCGCCTGGCGGCGGGCCTATTCAACTGTACAAATGGCCAGCCCTATTCTTAGCGGCAAGCTTTGAAGCTTAAGACGCCAACCGGGGTCTGGCCTTGCTCATTCAACCTGCACGAACGCGTCAATTCCACTTCACTTCAACTCTACTCAATCCCCTGCACAGAAGACAACGGCTTTCTGACACGGTGTCTTCCGGAGGGGAGATACTCCATCGCCTGTACCGACTTGTCGGGACAGTCATCGCCTTTTCGATTTTCAAGTGGCCGCCGTCAGCGATCGCTGGGGTTCTCTCCATCGGGTTCCGTCCCGCAGCATCGCCCACAGCTTCACCAGTAATCTCCTGGCTACCGCAACAATCGCGATCTTCTTGCGCTTCTCGCTGTCACGTAGAACCCTCTCGTACACGTCCTTCATCCACGTATTGCGATGAACCCCCAGCCACGCCACCTCCACCAGCAACTCCCGCAGCAGCGCGTTGCCTGCCTTGCTGATCCGCCCCTGGCGATCGCTGTCGCCGCTCTGCCAGCGCCGCGGCGTCAGACCCACGTAACATCCCACCTGACGTGCATTCTTGAATCGCCTGGGATCATCAATGATCACCGCCACCGCCTCGCTCAGCCGCGGACCAACGCCGGGCACCTCCTGCAATCGTTTCACCGCTTTGTTGGCCTGGCCCAACTCCTGAAGCTTGCTTTCGACAGTTTCGATCTGCTTCTCCAGGTGCTCCAGTTGCGCCACCTCACAACCGATCTGAAACAGCCACAGATCTTCCGCCGATGCGGCCGCTGCTTCCTTCCTCATTTCCTCCAGTCGCGCTTTCGTCCACGCCTTGGTCGCCGAGGGCAAATACAAACCCTGCCGCTCGTAGATTGATCGGATCGAGTTCTTGAGCGCCGTGCGGCGATCCACCAGGCCGTGTCTGTATTCAATCAATGAACGCCACTGCCGAACCGATGCCTTGGGCACGTGCACCGTCGGCAGCGAATCCATCTCCGACATCGCCGCCATCTTCAGCGCGTCTTTACGATCACTCTTCTCCTTCACCGTCTTCCAGCGCCAGCGTTCATCGTTGCCATTGGCCACCTGGACGGGAACATTGTTCCGCTCCGCCAGATCACAAACCCATCCTGCCGCCGGACCGGCCTCGATGACCAGTCGATCCGGACGCACCCGCTCGAGTAGTTTTTGCACCTCGTGGGCATTGGTGCCGATCTTGCCGAACGTTCTTTCTCCACCGCCGGTGACATAATCCACAAAAACGCTCTTGTTCTTTCCCAGGTCCAAAGCGAGAATTCGCATTGCCGAGTCCTTTCTCAAAAAAGACGTTTGAGCGACCTACGCGGTACGCTCGTTCATACTTGGGGCATTTTGACCCCGTTCACGTCCCGAGAAAGGCTCGGCTTCATAGTTTCTTGGCGGTTAAAACGGAGCCGCGGACGGCGACGGGCGGTACACCGCGAAAGGTAGGCCGGAGACCGATCAATTCTCTTAACCGCCCGCTTCGCTCAAGACGCCAAGGGCGCCAAAAAAAACCGCGCCGACCCGATTCAGTCTCCAAATGTGAGATAAAGTGAGATATTCTGAGATATGGGTTTGCAACCCTCTACCTCTTCCAGCAGCTCAAAAACTCCCCGCCCCCGCCGGCACACTCAAAAACTCCCGCGCCGATCTCAAGCTCATCACGATCAGCACCACCACCGCCCAGACCGCCCCGGGCGCCCCCAGAATAATCGCCCAAGCCATCGCCACGGATTGCGCATCCGAATCCCCGCCACCCAGTTCCTGTCCGATCGTATACACGGCACAAACCGACAACACCGTCCCCAGCAGCTTCGCGATTCCATATCCAACCAGCATCCACCGCGCCATCGGCGAATTGCGCATCAGCACGATCCCGCTCGCCAGCAGAAACCCCGCGAGAACAAAACTGAGCAGGCCGTCGATCACCAGCAGGTTCGCATCGCCCTTGACGACCACCGGCCCTTTTCCCCACGGCGATGCCGCCACCGTTGCCGACACGATCCCCGGATAACTCTGCCCCGACGGCCCAAAGCTCATCGACCCATTTACCGTCGTCACCGCCAGCGTTCCGTCCGGCAGCATCTGTGCATTCTGCACCTGCCCCGCGACCACGGCCACAGAATTACCCGGCGTTATCAGCGTCTGTGCCGGCGCCGCCAGTTCCGTCGCCAGCGCTGTCTGCTGCGTATCGTTCATCGCGTGATTGCACATTGTCTGCACCCGGTCGATCACCCCCGCGATCTGCTCGCTCGCGAGGTGTGTCTGACCGGATGAATCCGTGTAACTCCCCCCGCCCGATCGGATCGGCGAGGGGCTGTCCTGCGGAAAAAAGATCGCGCTCTGATCCGAAATCTGTAATCGCCCGCTCCCCAGGATAAAAAGATCGTCCGGCTCCCCGCCCGACCCGCTGGGCATCTGCCGGACGTCCGTCACATACGCCGTCACCCGATCACTCGTCAGATTGTCCGGCGAAATCTGGATCACCTCCTGACCCACATCCGCCAGCAATCCATCCAGTTGCTTCTGCCGCGCATCGGAAATCGGATGCATCGCCTGAAGCGCCCCGATCACGATCCCCCGCTGCGAGCTTGATAGCCCCTGCGCCGCAACATATTCCGCCGCCGCCTGCTTCGCCGGAGCCGGTGCAGGCGCAACCGTGCTCGCAGGCGTCGTCGCCCGCGCAAACCGCGAAACGACATTCGCAAACGAAAGCGATCCAAAATCCACCAGCAGCGAGACGGATGCGACGATGATGCTCAAAACCCCGATGGCCGACAAAACTGCCGGCCTCTGCACGTAAGGCGAATAATAGCTCGCCGACATACCCCCAATTATCGTCTCCCCACACCCATGCGTTCAACCCACAACCGTCAAACTTCTCGGCCGCGGCACTTCCCCAACCAGGTCATACCCATCCGAATCCACCACTTTTACGGAAGTCATCATCCCCGCATGCAGCTCCGCCCCAAGCTCTCTCCCGCGCACATTCGTCACCGAATCGATCTCCGGCGCCTGCCCCGTCGTCCGCGCCACCCATCGCCCCTTCTTCCCCGCCGGCTTGTCGATCAAAACTTCCACCTTCTGCCCGATCTTCCCCCGCGCCTTGGCAAACGCCACTTCCTGCTGCGCCAGCATCAATTCCTCCACCCGCGCCTTCTTAACACCCTCCGGAATCTGCCCCTCCATCCGCCCCATCGGCGTCCCCGGCTCAGCGCTATACGGAAACACTCCCATCATGTCGAACCCAAACTCCCTCACGAATTTCACCAATTCCCCATGCTGCGCTTCCGTCTCCCCCGGCGACCCCGCGATAAACGTCGTCCGAATCGTTATCCCCGGCACCCATTTCCTCAGCTTCTCCAGCAGCGTCTCAATCTGCCCGCGCGTCACCCGCCGCTTCATCACCGTGAGCATCTCATCATTGATATGCTGAAGCGGCATATCGATATATTTCACCACCCGCTCACACTCCCCAATCGCCCGGATCATTTCATCCGTAAAGCACGAAGGATACGCATACATCAACCGCAGCCAGTGCACATCTTTCAATTCCCGGTCCAGCCGCTTGAGCAGTCCCGCAAGTCCCGGCTCATAGCCGATGTCGGTGCCATAGCTGGTCGTATCCTGCCCGATGAGATTCAGCTCCACCGCCCCATCCGCTGCCAGCTCCCGCGCCTCGGCCAAAATATGATCGATCGGCTTAGACCGCATCGGCCCTCGAATCGATGGAATCGTGCAAAACGCGCACCCTTGGTTACACCCCTCGCTCAGGCGCAAAAACGCATAATGCCGCGGCGTCAGCCGCAGACGGCCGCGATCATCCTCAAACACCGCCAGCCGCGTCGTCTTCGTCTGCTTAACACTCGCATCCAGCTTCGCTTCATCCGCCAGCCGGCGCGAGAGGTCGTGATACTTCCCCAGAAAATGTCCCTCTTTCCCACCACCCCCGTTCCCGCGAACAGCTTCGACGATATTCTCCCGATCAAACACCCCCACAAGCCGATCAATCCCCGGCGCTTCCGCCAGCAGCTTCGTCTTATGCCGCTGCACCAGGCATCCCGCCACCACCACCCGCTTGCATTTCCCGTTTTCCTTCAGCCGGATCGCCCGATGAATTTCCCCCATCGACTCCGTCTTCGAAGCTTCCAGAAACCCGCAGGTATTGATGACAATCGCATCCGCATCCCCGGCATCCCCAGTCACGGTCAATCCATCCTGCGCCAACAGTCCGAGCATCCTCTCGCTGTCCACGAGGTTTTTCGGACACCCAAGGCTCACAAACGCGATTGTCTGCATATCCTCAGCCATAAAATTCGAGCCCCCTACAATACGCTCAAATCCCCTCCCTGTGTAGCCGTCAGTTTGTCCCCAACCTCCGAATTGACGCTAAATCCGACCTAACTCAAATACCTATATATACATAGGATAATTAACCGTAACTGAATAATTGGCATCAACTTGGGTTCAAAGTTGAAACGCCCCAACCGTATTGATAGAATCGTTTCTTATGCCCGTGCGAGAGAAAATCCGCCGTCACACAAGCGCTCACAAAGCGTCCCCAGTGCATTCCCGGCGCGCGCCGGTTAAGCACCGAAAGCCTGTAATGGTCGACCTTAAGAAGGCCCGACCTCACCCGCCCGCGCACAAATCCGGGCCCAGTTTTGCCAAGGCCGTCCGCTTTCTTTCCACTTTGGCCGATTTCGAGCGGCTTCGCATCGTCCGCTACAACTCCGAAAATTTCAACCTCGAGCGCATGCGGCACCCTGCTCAAAAGGCTGGGGACGCCTCAGGAAAAGTTCCGCTCTGTCCACGTCGCCGGAACCAAAGGCAAAGGCAGCACTTGCGCGATGATCGCCGCCATGCTCCAGGCCAATGGCTACAAGGTCGGGCTCTACACCAGCCCTCATCTCGTCGACGTTCGCGAGCGCATCGTCATCAACGGCGAGATGATCCCCCAGACCAATTTCGCCCGCCTTGTGCGCCTGATGGAGCCCATGGTCCACCGCATTAAGCCGACGCCGACCTATTTCGACGTGCTCACGGCAGTGGCCTTCAAATACTTTGCCGACAACAAGATCGACATCGCCGTCGTCGAAACCGGCCTCGGTGGCCGCCTCGACAGCACCAACGTCATCAAGCCCGAAGTCACCGCCATCACCAGCATCAGCCATGACCACATGGCCCAGCTCGGCCCCACCCTCGGCCATATTGCCACCGAAAAGGCCGGCATCTTCAAGCATGGCATCCCGGCCGTCAGCGTCGTCCAGGATCCTCAGGCGGAGGCTGCGCTGAAAAAAGTCGCCGAAAAAGTCGGCGCCCCGCTCGATATCACCGGCCAGACGATCGAATTCAGCTACCGCTTCGAGTCCAGCCGAATGCTCGGCCCGCACAACCGTATTTGCCTCACGACGCCCAACAGTAAGTTTGAGCATCTGGCCGTCCCCCTCATCGGCGAACACCAGGCGATCAACTGCGGCCTGGCTCTGGCCGTCATCGACCGCCTTAAATCCCGCGGCGTCGCCATCAACGACATCCGCGCCATGGAAGGCCTCTCCAAGGTCTCCGTTGCCGGCCGCATGGAAATGGTCTCCCAGACCCCGCGCGTCATCGTCGACGGCGCCCACAACGCCGCCAGCCTCGACGCCGCCATGAAAGCCATCGGCCAGCACATCCCCTACGACTCCATGGTCGTCATCTTCGGATGTTGCGGCGACAAAGACGTCCCCGGAATGCTCGATCGCATCA
This sequence comes from uncultured Phycisphaerales bacterium, assembly GCA_963755915.1. GTDB lineage: Bacteria > Planctomycetota > Phycisphaerae > Tepidisphaerales > Tepidisphaeraceae > PALSA-1353. The sequence goes on along the minus strand of CAVWLP010000003.1, from coordinate 755,052 downwards.
CCAGCGGCGCCGACAAAGTCATCTTCACCCGCATCGACAACGTCCGCTCCGCCGACCCCCACGAACTCGCCGCCCGCTACGTCGAACTCTACGGCAAAATGGCCCAGGTCGCCGAAAATCTCGAAGAAGCCCTCGCCATCGCCAACCGCGCCGTGACGAAAGAAGACCTCATCTGCATCACCGGCAGCTTCTACCTCGTCGGCGAAGCAAAGAAGCTGTTCGCCGCCAAAGCCGCCGCTGCCCAGCAGGCGCAGGCGCCGCGAAACTAACTCCGCACCCAGCCGTTTAGCCGCGACCCGAAGGGGAGCGCGTTTTCCGCTTCGACAACCCTGTCACGTTTTGCTTCGCGGAGCTTTTTAATCTCCGCCGAATCTCCGCAAACGCGATTCGCACTGGTCGCGTACGACCATTTTTGACATCTTCCAACCCCCTACGAATCCCTTCGATTGCACTGATCTGATGATTACGCACACGTCGACAAGAAATTGCTTCTAGACGGATTTTCACGATTCACTCCAGCGGCAACTTCCTCGCCATCGCTAAATAGCTGTCGTAATTCGTGCGAATCTCCCGCATCGAATCCCCCCCAAACTTTTCCAGAAACCCCCGCGCAATCTCAAACGCCACCACATTCTCCATGATCACCGACGCGGCGCCGATCGCTGAGATATCCGACCGCTCCCACCCCGCTTCCGACGGCTCCTTCGTATTCAGATCCACGCTCTTTAGCGGCTTGCCAAGAGTGCTGATCGGCTTCATCGCCCCGCGCACGATGACTGGTCTTCCGTTGGTCATCCCGCCTTCCAATCCCCCGGCATTATTCGTCCCGCGCACAAAACCCAGCGCGGGCGTGTTCTTCTGGCTCGCGTCAAATCCAATCTCATCATGCACCTGCGACCCCGGCCTGCGCGCCGCCTCAAAGCCCAATCCAAACTCCACTCCCTTGAATGCCTGAATACTCGCCACCGCCGCCGCAATGCGGCCATCGAGTCTTCCATCCCAGGTCATGCAGCTCCCCAGCCCGATCGGGCATCCGAAAACATGCGCTTCGACGATTCCTCCGGCCGTGTCCTTCGCCATTTTCTGATCGTTGATGAACTGCCGCATCGCCTCATCGGCGGCCGGATCGGGGCAATAAACCTCCGAAGCATCCCGCGCCGGAGCATCTCCCGCCAGTTCTTCTCGTCGACGACAAACTTCCCCTCCACCGGCCCCACGCTGCGGACAAACCCGAACACTTCGATCCCAAACTCCCGCAGGAAGCATCGGGACAACGCGCCCGCCGCTACGCGTGCTGCCGTCTCTCTCGCGCTGGCGCGTTCCAGCGTGAGCCGGCAATCCGTCGTCAGCCATTTCACCGAACCCGCCAGGTCCGCATGTCCCGGCCGCGGGCGATGCAGTGGGGGGGTCGCGGCCGGATCATCCAGCCGCGCATCCTTGTTCACGATTTCCATCGCAATCGGCGACCCGATTGTCTTTCCCAGCCGCACCCCGCTCAAAAATTCCGCGTGATCCGTCTCGATCTTCTGCCGGCCTCCGCGGCCATAGCCTCCCTGTCTCCGCCGCAATTCCCCGTCAATAAACGCCTGATCGACGGCCACCCCCTCCGGCATTCCCTCCACCAGCGCAATCAGCGCCTTCCCATGTGACTCTCCAGCCGTGCGAAAAAATAATCGTTCCATAATGATGTGCTGCAAATGATATCAGACTTGTGTGGATATTGCCGAATGCCGATTGCCAAATGACGAATGAAGAGCCGCCGTTTCATTCGGCATTTGGCAATCGGCATTCGGCATTCTCTTCCCAATCGGCATTTGCCTCGCCTATCATCTCGTGTACCATCCCCACTCTATGCCCAAGATCACCGTCGATGGCAAGACAATTGAGTGTAAAGACCGCCAGATGATCCTCCAGGCCTGTGAGGATGCCGGGGTCAAAATGCCGTCCTATTGTTACCACGGGGGCCTTTCGATTCCCGCCTCCTGCCGAATCTGTCTCGTTGAAGTCGAAGGCATCCCCAAGCTCGTCCCCTCCTGCCAGACGCCGGTGCGGGATGGAATGGTGGTTTATTCCAAGTCCACCAAGGCGGTCATGAACCAGAAGCAGGTGATGGAATATCTGCTGATCAATCATCCGCTCGATTGCCCGGTTTGCGACCAGGCCGGGGAGTGCTTCCTCCAGGACTATTCCTACGAATACGGCCGCAGCCAATCCCGCTTCGAGGAAGACAAGGCCAAGAAGCCCAAAAAAGACGTGGGCGAGAATATCCTCCTCTACGGCGACCGCTGCATCATGTGCACCCGCTGCGTGCGCTTTACGCGCGAAGTCTCCGGCACCTCCGAGCTTTTCGTCAATGGCCGCGGGCACAAAGAAGAAATCGACGTCTTCCCCGGCAAACCGTGCAACAATAAACTTGCCGGCAACGTCGTCGAACTCTGCCCGGTAGGCGCCCTGCTGGATAAAGATTTCCTCTTCAAGCAGCGCGTCTGGCTCCTCAAGCAGGCCCCGTCTATTTCCCCGGCCGACAGCGGCGGTGAAAACATGTTCGTCGAATTTAACGAAGGCGTCGTCTATCGCATCTAGTCGCGCTATAACGCCGAGATCAACACCTGGTGGATCAGCGACGACACCCGCTATTCGTACAAAATTCTCTATCACCCCAAGCGCCTGAAAACCGCGTTTAAGCGCGAGCACGGAGCGCTCACGCCTGCTAGCACGCCTGAGGCGTTTGATATTGCCGTCAAACAATTGAAGTCCCTCGCCGCGAACTCGCCGGGAAGTCTCTATGCCGTCCTTTCCCCCATGATGGCGTGCGAAGAAGCGTACCTTCTCGCGAAAGCAATTCGCGCGATTGATCCGCAGGCGCTTCTCGTCCTCGGCCCCGTTCCCTCGACAGGGCAGGACGAAATCTTCCGGAACTATCTCACCGGCCAGCAGACGTTCGTGATCAAAGCCGAAAAGGTCCCAAACGCCGCCGGCATCCGCCGGGTCCTGCAAACTTTCGGCGGCCCAACTTCAGATTGGAATGAATTCTCGACCTCTGCACCGGCCAACCTGAAAGCCGGTTGGATCGTTGGCGGATATCACTCCAACTGGATCACCGGCGAAATCCCCGCTCCCCTGAAATCAGGCTTCAAAGTCGTTCAGGACATTCTCCCCACAACCCTCAGTGACAGCGCCGACATCATTCTCTCCTCGGCGGCGTGGGCCGAAAAAGACGGCTGCTGGGAAAATTTCTCGGGAAAGATTCAGCCTTTCGTCGCCGCCGTTGCTCCGCCGCAGGGCGTCACCCGCGAAGGGGATTTATATCTATCGCTCCTGAATACCCCCGGCCTCTACAACGCCGAAGCCATCCGCAAGGAAATGGGCGAACCATTTGCCTCGGTCTCCCTGCCGGTCGAACATACCCCGGCCCCGGCAATGGAGTTTGCCGAACTGTAAAAAACCAATGTAATTATCTCCCCGAGACAGCATCATGATCGACACTGTAATTAACTGGTTTGTCGCCAACATCCCCCCATGGTTCTGGATCGCCCTCATCGCCCACGGCGCCATCATGGGCACCGTAGCCTATCTGATCCTTCTCGAGCGCAAAGTCGCCAGTTGGGTGCAGGACCGCATCGGCCCCAACCGCGTCGGGCCTTGGCTTCGGAATCATTCCCTTCCTCAAAGACAAGAAAATGGCCGGCTTCGGCCAGCCGCTTGCTGACGGACTCAAATTCATCGTCAAGGAAGACTACCATCCCGCCAGCGTCGACAAAGTTCTCTTCACCGTCGCCCCCGGACTCATGGTCCTGGTGATCATCGTGAGCATCGCCGTCCTTCCCTGGGGCGGAACCCGCCAGGCCAGCCGGGTCATCACGATTCCTGCCGATACGACTGACGATTCACTGCCGCCGCCAGCGCCCAGATCGCACAGGGCGACCAGCTTGTCGGCCAGCCGCAGGACCTGCGGCAATCGACCAGTACAACGATCACCTACCAATACCCCTTCCAGATCGCCAACCTCAACATCGGCGTCCTCTTCGTCCTGGCCGTCCTCTCGCTGGCCGTTTACGGCGTCGTCATCGGCGGCTGGGCCAGCAATAACAAATATTCCTTCCTCGGCGGCTCTGCGCCACCGCCAACATGATCTCCTATGAAATTCCCCTCGGCCTGGCGGTTCTCTGCATCGTCGTCATGTATGGCACGCTCGACCTGAACACCCTCGTCGAAAAACAGTGCCACTACTGGGTCGGCATCATCCCCGCGTGGAATGTCTTCTCGCAGCCGCTGGCTTTCGTCATGTTCCTCATCTGCATCCACGCCGAAGCCAATCGCGCCCCCTTCGACACCGCCGAGTGCGAGCAGGAACTCGTCGGCGGCTATCACACCGAATATTCAGCGCGATGCGATTCGCCCTCTTTTTCCTCGGTGAATACGCCGGCATGATCACCACCAGTGCCGTCTGCGTCGCCCTCTTCTTCGGCGGCTGGGATTTCCCCGGCCTGCCGCGGCGACATTGCCCGGTCATCCCGCCGTCACCACCAGCTTCATCATCTGCATCCTTCGCGCGCATCGTCTTCTTCGTCAAAACCGTCGCCATCATCTTCGTCTTCATGTGGGTTCGCTGGAGCCTGCCGCGATTCCGCTTCGACCAAATCATGATGCTCGCCTGGCGGGCGCTGATCCCGATCGCGCTGGCCATGCTGATGGTGACCTCGATCATCGTCTTCGCCTTCCACGGCAACACCTACGACGGCCTCGGCGGCGCCGCCGCGCTCACCATGCTCGTCTTCAACGTCCTCCTCGGCGCCGCTCATCATGATCTTCACCGCCTGGATTCCCCCCGCCCCAGCGACCAACCGGCGCGCTCACCGTTATCGGCAGCCGATTTTCCAACACGCCCTTGCCTGCGGGGTCGGTTCCGAGTCATTCCAACTGAGTAATCCCATGAAAGACTCCGACGTCATCGTCCTCGACGAACCAAAGCTCTCGCTAGGCCGACACCTTCTACCTGCCGCAGGTTCTCATCGGCCTGGGCACCACGATGAAGCACATGCTTGCCGTCGTCGTCCGCGGCAAGGATCGGGTCATCCAATACCCCGAAGAAAAACGCGAAGACATGCAGGTCGAAAAGGGCGGAATGCTCATCAAGACCTACCGCGGCGTGCACCGTCTCAACAAGGACGAAGAGGGCCGCGTCAAATGCGTCGCCTGCTTCATGTGCTCCACTGCCTGCCCCGCCCACTGCATTCACATCGAAGCCGCCGAGAGCCCCTGGGCCGACCGCGAAAAATATCCCGCAAAATTCGACATCGACGAGCTTCGCTGCATCTACTGCGGCATGTGCGAAGAAGCCTGCCCCGTCGACGCCATCGAACTCACCCACACCTACGACATCGTCGGACTCACCCGCCAGGAAATGATCTTCGACAAGGCCAAGCTCCTCAATATTTTCGACGAAACCGTCAAAAAAGAGCCGATGTAAGCTCCGTCTGGCTCACAAGATAAAGTTGGCTGGCAATAACGGGCCCGCCTCCGCGTTAGACTTTGTGGAACTGGTGCACGGTTAGCAACTACTATGAACCAGGCCCATTAATAGGGAGGTCTTAAAATGACTCGCTCAATCAGAAAATCAATTCTGCTAGCGGCTGCTGCCGCCTTTGGCTTCGGCGGCCTTGCCGGATGCGTCGTCCGTGAGGAACCCGCCCCAACCGTCGTCTATACGAACGCGCCGCCGCCAACCCCGGCTACTCCTCCGCCGCCTGATCCCAATGCCGAAGTCGTTGCCCCCAATCCGCCTCCCCCCGATCAGGTCGAGGTTATACCTGCTCCGCCCGATCCCACGTTCGTCTGGGTCGGCGGCTACTGGTGGTGGAACGGTTACAGCTATGTCTGGCGCCACGGCTACTACCGCCGACCCGCCCCCGGATATCACGTCTGGGTACGCCCCGGCTGGCGTTACGGCCCGCACGGCTACGTCTACTATCACGGCTATTGGCGCTAATGTGAGTCATCAACTCCCGGCGAGCTCATTCGCCGGAAAGCCCCCAGAAGAAATCTTGGGCATAAAAACCACGACGCCGGCGCACTCAAGCGCCGGCGTCGTCTGCTTCCGAATTCAGCTTGTCGTCCTCCTCCCCCTCTTCCGTCAGATAGTCGAAAACGTTGCGCACATATTTCACAAACTCCATCCGCCTGATTCCCCCGATCTTTTCCGTCTCGATGCACCCCTCGATAACGCACTCATTTTCATCCACCCCCGAAACGACCAGCCCTATCTCCCGCAGTTTCTCCGCGGCATCCGCCGCCGACATGCCCGCTTCTTCCACGATCACCACCACAACATCCGATAATTCCTTTTCCTCTTTACCCATGGCAATCTCCGGATAATTTGACGCGATTGTAGCCGCTCCCCCGGCATTTCCCACCCCTCCACGCGACATCCCCGCTTACGCGATTGGCGCGGGCATTCCCCATTCAACTCTTGCAAATTTCCCCCCGTCGGCCTAAGCTTGACGACTTGGCTCGCCAGGAGCCCCCTGCGATGGATTCCCGGCCGTTCGGTCTGTCCGTTGTCGAGGGTCGTTTAAAAACTTCTTCTTATCCCAAGCCCCATGGCGGCGATGGATGTCTGGCCATCCCCTCGCCGCACGGGCTGCCGGCTTTTCTCTAACGAGATCGCCGTTGTTTTGGAGTTGCTGAATGCCACAGTCGCAGGCGGATCTGGTCAAATCTCTCGTCGATGCCGGCGTTCATTTCGGCCACCGCGTCTCTCGCTGGAACCCCAAGATGGCGCCCTACATCCACGGCAAGCGGAACATGATTCACATCATCGATGTCCGCGAAACCCTCAAGGGCCTCCTTCGCAGCCAAAAAACTTATCCAGCAGACCGTCGCCGGTGGACGCGACGTGCTCTTCGTCGGAACCAAGCGCCAGGCGCGGCATGCCGTCGAGGAAGAAGCCAGGCGCTGCGGAATGCACTACGTCTCGGAGCGCTGGCTCGGCGGAACGCTCACCAACTTCCGCACCATCCGCGCCCGGCTCAACCGCCTCGAAGAACTCGAAAAACTCTTTGAAGCCGGGCCCTCCGGCAAAGCCCCGATCGACACCTACTCCAAGAAAATGAAATCCACGCTCGGCCGCGAGCGCGACAAGATCAAGGCCAACCTCGAAGGCATCCGCAAAATGGACCGCATGCCCGGCGTGATGTTCATCATCGACACCCGCCGCGAGCACATCGCCGTCAAGGAAGCCCGCAAGCTCGGCGTCAAAACCGTTGCCCTCATCGACACCGACAGCGATCCCGGATCTCATCGACCTCCCCATCCCCGGCAACGACGACGCCATGCGGGCCGTCGAGATCATCCTCAAGGAACTGGCCGACTCGATCATCGAAGGCAAGACCGGCCGCGGCGAAGTGAAGGGCGAAGAGCCCCAGCAGCCCCGGCGTCGAAGCACCCGCACCGCCTTCCGCGCCGACGAGGCCACCGGCCCAGGCCCCGCCGAACACCCCGAAAACACCCCGCCTGCCGAGAATGTGCACGCCGTCCAATCGGCCTAAAGAAATTATTGCCACGACTCGACTGAGCTCGTCGAAGTCAGATGACAATCAGATGAACACAGATGAGAATGCGATGATGATTCCCCCTGCATTTATCTGTGTGCCTTTGGCTTTTGATCCATGGCTAAAATGATTCTGGAGGTCCTATGCCTGAAATTACCGCTAAACTCGTTAACGAACTCCGCTCCAAAACCGGCCTGGGAATGATGGAGTGCAAAAAGGCCCTCTCCGAATGTGCCGGCGACGTTGAAAAAGCCATCGACTATTTCCGCAAGAAGGGCGTGAAAACCTCCATCACCGAGCGTGCCGCCACCGAGGGTCGCGTTCTCGCTGCCGTCTCCCCCGACCGCAAGCGCGGCGTCATCGTCGAGATCAACTGCAACACCGACTTCACCGCCAAGAGCGAGCCCGTTGCCAAAGTCGCCGCCCTCGCGGCCCAAAAGCTTCTCGCCGACATTGAAGCCAGGCTCGCCGACGATCCGGCCATAAAGGACCAGCTCGTCGCCGTCTCCCAGCAGACGGGCGAAAACGTCCAGATCGGACGCACGTCCGTTCTCACCACCATCTCCGGCGCCATCGGCTCCTACGTCTATTCCGTCGCCGAAAAAGGCAAAAGCGCCGTCCTGATCTCCATTACCGGCAAAACTGACGACTCAATCTTCCGCGACCTCGGCATGCACATCGTCGCCGCCCGTCCCATCGCCCTTACCCGCAACGACGTCCCCGCCGACCTCGTCGCCAGGGAAAAGGACATCGCCGTCGAGCAGGCCAAGGCCACCGGCAAGCCGCAAAACATCGCCGAAAAAATCGCCGAAGGAAAGCTCAACAGCTTTTTCTCCGAGCGCGTCCTTCTCGACCAGGAATACATCAACCCCGAAGTATTCAAAGGCTCCGTCGCCAACTACCTGAAGGCCAAGGGCGCCGCAATCGAAAAATACATCCGCATCGAAGTCGGCCAATAGCGCCAAATGCTCCGCTCCATCCGGATCATCGCCTCCGATTTCCGGGGACTATGCCGGGTCTGCGGCCCCATCGTGGCGCTCCGCTGGCTCCTGGCGATTATTTTCCACTTCAAGGCCTGCCGCCGCTCCGGCAATCTCCAACCCGCCGACGCCGCCCTCGGCGACGGCCCCTTCCACGCCAGGCTGCGCAACGCCAGGGCAACCCTCTCCGGCAAACAGATCCTCACCGGCATCCGTGAAATCTGGGTCCGCGACCCCTACCTCAACGATTTCCTCACCATCCCAGACAACGCCACGGTGGTCGATCTCGGCGCCAACATGGGCCTCTTCACCGTCCTCGCCCTCGCCTCCGGCAGGGGGGTTCGCGTTCTCGCCGTCGAGGCCGACCCCAATGAATGCGCCCGCCTCCGCGCCACCCTCGCCGCCAATAATCTCGAATCCCGCGCCACCATCATCAACGCCTTCGTCGGCGGAACCACATCGTTCCAGTCCGACCTCAAATCCACCCCGCGCCGCAACGATTCCCAACATCACCGAAGCGGAAATCCTCTCGCGTCTCGGCCCCGGCCCGATCCACTTCATCAAGTGCGACATCGAAGGCAGCGAGTTCGATCTCCTGAAAAACCCCGGCCCTCTCTTCGCCGCCGCCCAGCAATTCGCCGCCGAGCTCCACCCTCACGCCGGCGACGTAAACGCCGCGATCTCCCAGCTCCAGCACCTGGGCTTCCAAACCCTCCGCCGCGACCATCCCCCGACGACTCTTATCCAGGCCAGACGTCCCAAAAACTAGGAATTCACCGGGGAGCCCGCAGAGAGCGAAGAGATAAAAACAAAATTGCGTTCTGACTTTCTCTGCGCTCTCTGCGATCTCCGCGGTGAATCGCTTTATTTTTTTGAAGACAACGGCCAATTCGTATCCACAAACACCGGGTTTTCCTGCGGGTTATTTCCCACCCCGGTCATCGCCTCAAACAGTTCCCACTGATACTCGATCGCCGGATTCGCTGCGATGAACTGCTGCCACGCCGCGAAATGCGCCCCCAGAAAAAGCGTCCGGTCCGCAAATCCCTCCGCCTGCTTTTGTAATGCCTCGATCTGCGCCGCCTGCGCGTTGTTCTGTTTCTCCAGCTCGGCCACCCGCGTCGAAAGCTCCGCCTTCCGGTCCTGCACCTGCGCCAGTTCCGCCTTAAGCTCCGCATTCACCTTCTGCAAATCCTGTGGCGTGGCGTTCTGCCCATAAGCCGCCCCGGCAACCAGAAACACCGTCAGAAATCCATATAAACGCAGCATTTTTGATCCTTTTCCACGAAACGCCCTCCCTCCGGTGGCGTCTTCATCCTGGACGCAGCCGATCTTATCAATGCCTCCGGACCGAGGATATGCCCTTCCCGTGTATATAATATGATGTCGCGGGAAACCCCCATGATCCACTTTGCCTGCCGCTGCAAACATGTTTTCGACCTCCCAGACGACATGGCCGGCCGCCAAGTCCAGTGCCCCGCCTGCCAGCGCCTCGTCGACGTTCCCTCCATGGACGAGTTGGCCCAGTTATCGGACGATGGCACCTTCCTCATCGACGCGCCGCCGCCCGTTTCTGATCCGGAGCAGGTCGAGAGAATGATGCGGGCCTTCTCCCGCGATCACGTCGACGAGGACGGCGTCGAACGCGATCTCCGCCTTACCCATGAAGACATCGCCCAGGCCGGCACCGAATTCCGCATCGACGAATTTGAGCTCCATCCCACCGCCCCCAAGTACGATCCCGAAACCGGCGAGCTGATTCGCCCCCTCACCGTCGCCCCGGAGGAAAATCCACGGCCCCATCCCGCGACCATTCCCGTCGCCGGCACCGCCCTCGATTACGCCCGCGCCGATCTTTCCGATAGTTACTCCATCGCCATCCCCTTCATTCGCCTCTTCTCTCCCGTCAATCTCGCCGCCATGCTCTTCGTCCTCCTCGCCCACATGTTCCTTATCGCGGCTTCGTTCTCCCTCATCCTCGCCGTCGGCGCCATGGTGGTCGTCGGCCTCGGCCTCGTCGCCCATTACGGCAACGTCGTCGAGGAAGTCGGCCTCGAAGAACGCGACGAGCTCCCGCGATTCCTCCGCCATTTCAATCTCACCGACGACGTCTGGCTCCCCTTCGTGCGAATCTTCCTCGCCTGGATAATCTGCTTCGGCGTCGGCCGGATCATCTGGATCTTCGGCGCAGCCAAAAACTGGCCGCTCCCCATCACCTTCCTCTCCGCTCTCTCGTTCGACTGCCTCGGCCTGATCTTCTTCCCCGCGATTGTCCTGATCACCCTCACCAGCGGATCGCTTTCCAATCTTCACCCCATGCGCATCCTCGGCACCATCGGAAAAATCGGTCCGCGCTACGCCTTCTTCGTCATCCTCTACCCCATCGCGTTGAGCATCTATCTCACCGGCATCTACGCCACCAGCATGCAGCCGATCGCCCTGATTCTCGGCAGCGCTGCCACGCCCTGGATCCTGCATTTTCTTCCCGCCTACGGCTGCCTCTTTTCAGGCATCATCCTCATGCACTATTTCGCCTGGCTCCTGGGCATGGAATACCGCATTCACCACCGCAATTTCCCCTGGGTTTACATCCATTTCGAGCGTGTAATCCCCGGCGTCAACGCCCCGCGCTACTCGCGCCATCTCCCACGCGCCCGTCGCGTTCCCGCCAAACCACCAGCGCAATAAACAAGAGCGTTTTGCATCCGCCCGTAGCGTTTGCGTTGAGTTCCAAGAGGTCGGATGCAAGGAAGAGCGACGAACCTCCCGCAGGCAGCTTCCGCAGGATGGAGCGATGACGCCGCAGACGACCTCTTGGAACTCAACGCGAAGGGCCGCCGTAGGCGGCGCAGACGCTACCGGCGGATGCAAATCGCCCTAAATCGTTACTGCCCCAACTGATCATAACTATAAAGATTGTCATCCCGCGTCAGGAATTGGCGATCGGGCCCCGCGCTGAAAAAAAACCACCCCTTCGGATTCATCCCGATCGCCGGATGCATGTGGGGCATAAACACAATCGGGCTTCCCCACGCATCCCTCACCCTCACCTCGTCGTAATAGGCAATCGAAAGATCATCGAACCGCTTGTTCATCAGCCCAACCGATTTCAACGCCCGGATCACCGCCTCATCATTCCGTTCCGCCGGCCGGCGCAGATTACTCTCCGGCGGCACCGCCTGATCGCCGATAAACGCCGGCACCGGTGGGATCGACCCAAACTGATGCACATACGCATCCATGGCCTCATCCAGCCGCCGCAGAATATCCTTGGTCAACCCATCCGCAGACGTCGCCCGCACGTGCCGCGATAAACTGATCATCAGTCCCAGTACGATGACAAGGAATGCGACAACAGTCATCGCCTCAATAAGCGTGAACCCCGTGATACCCCGCTCTTTCCCCCGCCCCCGGTACCCCGGGGGAGGGCAGGGGAGGGGGTCTTGGATTTCGTCAGTGCTTGGGTGAAGAAATCGTCTCAATCAAACTCACCATCGGCATAAACAGCGCCACGACAATGAATCCCACGATCACACCCAGCACCACCACCATCACCGGCTCCAGGATGCTGATCAGCGAACTGACCAGCACGTCCACGTCGCTGTCATAGTTATCCGCGACCTTGATGAGCATCTTGTCCAGGTCGCCGGTTTCTTCTCCCACGTCGATCATGTTCACCACGATCGCGTCGCAAACCTTGGTGGCCCTCAGCGGGTCCGCCATCGACTCGCCTTCGCGAATCGCATCATGCACCTTCGACAGCGCCCGCGTATACACCTCGTTGCCGCAGGTTTCCTTGGTGATGTTAATCGCATCGAGAATCGGCACACCGGCGCTGATCAGCGTTCCCAGTGTCCGCGTAAACCGCGCAATTGCCGTCTTACCCAGGATGCCCCCCAGAATCGGAATCTTCAGCTTGATCGCGTCGACCAGATATTTCCCGCCCTGGCTGAGCTGAATCAGCTTCACGAGCCCGATCAGCACCAGCGGCGAAAACATCACATACGCCCACCCATAATCCTCCGCAAACCAATGACTGATGTTCAGCAAGATCTGCGTCACCTCGGGCAAATCGGTGTGGAAGTCGCGGAAGATCCCTTGAAATTTCGGAATCACGACCACCATGATCAGCGACACCACGCCGATCGCGATCGAGATGACCACGCACGGATAGATCATCGCCCCAATGACCTTCTTCTTCAGCTTGGCCGCCTTCTCCATGAACTCAGCTAAGCGGGCCAGGATCAGATCGAGCACACCGCCCGCTTCTCCCGCGTTGATCATGTTCACGTACAGCTTGTCAAACGCCTTGGGGAACTTCGCCATCGCATCCGATAAAGTGCCGCCGCCTTCCACTTCATCCGACACGCCCCCGATGATTGCCTTGAGCAATCCCGGCTTCTGCTGCTGCTCCAGGATTTGCAAACTCCTCAAGATCGGCAAACCCGCGTCCTGAAGCGTCGAAAGCTGACGCGTGAACATGACCAGTTGCTTGCGCGGCACCCCGCCGATCGAGATCGGCATCTTGCGCTTCTTCTGCAGCGGCGCCGAATCCCCGGCGGCCGCCTTCTTCTGCTTCGCTTTCTTCTGCGCCTTCTCCCGGATCTTCGTTGGAAACAGCCCCTTCCCCTTGATCTTCTCCAGCGCCTTCTCCGGCGAATCCGCCTCGATGACGTCCTTTACCTCCTGCCCGGAAGAATTCATCGCTTCATACGCAAAAGTGGCCATACGCAGTATCTCCGCTAAATGCTCAACCCATTATAGACGTTGTCCACCCCCTCTCCCACCCCTTTATCCCCCAAACACCTCGGTAAAAAACCCCTTCATTGCCTCCCAAGACCGCTTATCCGCCGCCGCGTTATAGGCAATATTGGGGATATGGTGTGAATCCGCTGCCGGATTGGTAAACGCATGATGCGCCCCGCCGTAAGAAATCACCTGCCAGTCCACTCCAGCCTGCCGTAGCGCGTCCTCATACGCCTCCACCTGGCTCGGCGGCACGAATGCATCATCCCCACCCGTGCATATCAGTATCTTTCCCTTGATATTCTTGGCATCCTCCGGATGGTCGGTCGGCAACCCGCCGTGAAATGACACCACCCCCGCGATCGGCGCCCCGCTCTCCGCCAGCTCCAGGGCCACGGTTCCCCCAAAGCAATACCCGATTGCCGCGATTTTGCTGGGATCGACGTGTGGATCCTTCGATAAAACGTCCAGCGCCGCCTGGGCCCGCGCCGCAGCGTCCCTAGGTCGCTTTTCGCTGCCGTCATCCACTTTTGCGCATCGTCCGGGCTGTCTGTCGTCTGGTCGTTCCCGTACATATCCGCCGCAAACGCCACATACCCAAGCTGTGCAAGCATTTCCGCGCGATGCTTCGGATAATCGTTCAATCCCCACCATTCCGGAAATACCAGAACTCCCGGTCGCTGACCCGTGATGCTGTTGTCGTAAACTAACAATCCTTCAAGGTCGGTGTCTCCCTGTCGATAATGAACGGGTGTTTTCACGATGTCCGCAAACGCAAAAACGGGCACTAAAACCATAAAAAATGTTGCTAAACGCTGAAACATTTATTCCTCCCATGTTCCGGCACTTGATATGCTTAGGACCGTTACGTAACATCCGGCAACCAACGCGCCAGGGGTCAATTAGTATATAGGCCACCTACACTATTCCGACGATGAGCGCTTCCAGCCATCCTGCCGTTCGCGATCAACGCCTCGACTTCTGGCGCGGATTGTGCCTCATCGACATGCTCCTTGTCCACCTCGTCTGGAACGCCAAGGTCCAGTTCGGTTCTTTCTTCCACGACTTCTTCGGCTCCTATACCCGCTTCGCGGCGGGGGGGTTCATCTTCGTTTCCGGACTCAGCATCGGGGTCATCTTCTGCCCCCGCGCTGCGGACCCCAAACGCCGCGCTAAAACCTACCGCGCCCTCTGGCGACGCTCCCTCTACATCCTCGTCGTCAATTACATGTGCGCGATGGTGGCCATCATCATCGAGGTCCTCACCGGGGCTCGCGGCGCCTCCATCAACCCCCTGTCCCTCCTCCGCGATATCCTCCTCCTCCGCGAAGGCGGCGATCTTCTTCCCTTCTATGTCATGATGATCGCCCTCTCCCCGATCCTCATGATGCTCCTCCGCTTCTCCCGCGGATGGCTCTTCGTCCTCATCGGTAGCATCTCCCTCTTCGCCTGGGGCCTCTGGCACCCCTGGGCTCTCGCACCTGCTCAGCATGACGTCTTCGCGCCCGTCCTCTGGCAGATGATCTTCATCCTCGGCCTGCTCCTCGGCTGGGCCTGGCCCAAATACAACGCCCTCTCCCAGAAATGGAAAATCACCCTCGCCGCTGCCTCCACTCTCATGGCTTGCGTCCTTTTCGTCATGGAGTACAGCTACCTCTGGGGCATGCAATATCTCAGCTTCGGCATCGCCTTCGTGAAAACGCCCCTTTCCACCCCCGAAGCCCTGCGTTACCTCAGCATCACTTTCGCCCTGATCTCCACGACCGATCTCCTCTGGCCCTGGCTGCGTGACACCTCCGCCGCCGCCTTCGTCCAGACCCTGGGCAAAAAGAGCCTCCCGGTCTACGTCCTGCACCTGTGGGTCGTCGAGGGTATCGCATATCTCGCCTCCCAAACCCCAGGCATGGGCGCCTGGCAGAGCATTTACGCCCTCGTTGCCCTGCTCATCCTCTGGCTTTTCGCGCTGATTCTCGATGTCTACAAAACCCCCAAGGCGACCGCCCGGACCCAACCCGCGCGTTCTCTCCCGCGCTCTTCACCACGGCGCAATAATCCAGGCAAACTTTCGCCCCAGGCATGAGCCGGGCCGTCCCCGGCCCGTTCTTCGCAAACCCATATGCACCTCCTACACGGCCTAGACGGTCTCCACCAAACCCCCAGAAATTCCGTGATGTCCATCGGAAACTTCGACGGCGTCCACCTCGGTCACCGCCGAATCTTCCAATTCGCCCGACAACTCGCCGACAAGCGCCGCGCACCGATGGTCCTGGTCACCTTCGAACCCCATCCCATGACCGTCCTCCGTCCCTCCGCCGCTCCCCCGCGCCTCACGCCCCCCGGCCTCAAACAGACCCTCCTGGAATCCGAGGGTGCCGATTACCTCGTCATCCTCCCCCCGGAAAAAAAAGTCCTCGACCTCACCGCCGAAGACTTCTGGACCATCCTCAAAGACCAGATCGCCGTCTCCGATCTCGTCGAAGGCGCCTCCTTCCGTTTCGGCCGTGGCGCCCGTGGCTCCGTCGAGCTGCTCCAGCAATGGTCTCAGAACACCAACGTCAAACTACACATCGTCCCCTCCCTGCAGCTCTCGCTGCTCGATCTCCAAATCACCCCCGTCAGCAGCTCCGTCATCCGCTTCCTTCTCGCCTACGGCCGCGCCCGCGAAGCCTGCATCTGCCTCGGCCGCCCCTATCGCCTCGCCGGCCCCGTCCAGCCCGGACACGCCCGCGGACGATCCCTCGGCTTCCCCACCGCCAACCTCAAGTGTGACGACCAATTCATCCCCGCCGACGGCGTCTACGCCGCCCGAACCACAATCGCCGGAAAAGATTTCCCCGTCGCCCTCAGCATCGGCACCATGCCCACCTTCGGCGAAAACCCCCGTCAAATCGAAGCCCACATCATCGGTTTCTCCGGCGACCTCTACGGCCAAACCCTCTCCGTAGACCTCCTCGACTGGATCCGCGAGCAGCGCATCTACTCCGCCATCGAGCCCCTGAAAATCCAGATCGAAAAAGACATTGCCCAGTCCGCTGCGGCTTTCACCCGCGATTTTACCCGTCCCATCGCCCTTGCCGACCCGTTACCTTCCAATCCAGAGTGCTTCGCCTAGAATCCTCTTGCCGATCATGGAACCCCAGCCCCCATTCCTCGACCCCACTGTCCTCATCGAAGTCTCAGAGCCCCGCGCCCGCATTCCCTGGCTCCAGTTTCTCCTCGGCGGCTTCGTCATCGCCATGATCTTCTCCTGGGCCGTCGGCCACTCTTCCCAAAGCGCCCAATCGCAGGACCTGCTCGATTCCCTCATCGGCTGCGCCCTCATGGGTTTCGTCGGCAGCATCACCCTCATGGCCTTCAGCGGCGCCCGCCGCGCCCGCATCGAGCACGCCACCGTCTCCTCCGTCGAAGAGCTCATCCATCTCCGCCGCTGGAACGAAGCCGGCTTGATGCTCCAGGGCCTTCTCTCCCGCCCGGCGCGCTCTCCCATCGCCCGCGCCCAGGCGCTCTTTTTCCTCGCCATGGTCCTCGCCCGCTATCACCGCTTTGAAGACTCCGTCTCCGTCTACGACTACATTCTCAGCGAAATGGCCCTCGACGACGCCACCGATCATCTCGTCCGCCTCGGCCGCGCCATGGCACTGCTTCGCGAGGAAAACCTCCTCGACGCCGATCGCGCCATCGCCGAGCTTCGCCGCACCTCCCGCGGCGTCGAATCCGCCGGCCTCGCCCTCGTCGAAATCTACCGCGACGTCAAAACCGGCCACCCCGCCGAAGCCATCGAACTCTTCGACCAGCGCAAAGCCGTCATGCGCAAGCAGCTCGGCCATCGCGTCGCCGACGGCTGGGCGCTCGTCGCCCGCGCCTTCGACATGCTCGACCGCCGCGAAGAAGCCCAAACCGCTTTCAAAAACGCCACCAACCTATTGCCCCTCGCAGAGCTGATCCGCCGCTACCCCGAAGTTTCCGTCCTTACTCAAAAATATTCCCCGGCCCCCGCTCCCGCGGAGGTCGCATAACCATGCTTCCCGTCGAAGTCGCCATCACTCGTTTCCGCCGCGATCTCACCATCGCCGCCCTCATTCGCCTCGCCCTGCTCGTTGCCGCCATGCTCTGTATCCTCGCCCAGCCCCTCTTCGGCACCCACCAGAACTGGATGGTCCTGCTCCTGGGCGTTGGAGGCCTCTGGGTCTTCCTCAGCTATCGCAGCATGCAGGGCACCCGCATCGCCGCCGACTCTCCCTCACTCATCGCCGCCGGTGAATTCGACCGCGCCGAACGCCACATTGACGAGGCCCTGCGAACCTTCTCTCTTTTCCGAACCGCCAAGCTTCTCAACCTCCACCATCTTGCCGTCCTCCGCCACGCTCAGCAGCGCTGGCGCGAATCCACCCTCCTCTGTCAGGCCGTCCTCGCCCAAAGGCTCTCCAATCTCCCCGGCCTCGCCCGCGGTTCGCTGCTGGTTCTTGCCGATTCCATGCTTCAGGTCGGCGACCTCACCGGCGCCTACAACGCCATGACCCGCCTCTACCGCTTCCGTCTCGACCTCGCCGAGGCCCTCAATCTGCAATTTCTGCAACTTGACTACGGCTGGCGCATTGGCGCTTGGGAGTCTATGCTTCAGTTCGTCGGTGCCAAGATCCAGATGTGCGAGCTGATGTCCCGGCTCGACGCCGCCCGTTCCCAAGCTCTTTTGGCGGTTGCCGCATATAAAACCCATCGCCTGGACCTCGCCCGCTGGCTCCGCCGCCGAGCTGAGCTCCTCGCCGACCCCGAGGAAATCAGTGCCGGACGCCCAATCCTGCAGGAAATGTTCCAGCAACCCGCATAAACGCCGATAACATGCTCATTTAGCCGTATATCGAAGGGGACCTATTCCTAATTACCAAGTGCCGAATGCCAAATGCCGAATAAACGCAACATGCAGCTCTTCAATTCGTCATTTGGCATTCGGCAATCGGCATTTGCCTCTTGCCTCCCGACCTTTCCTCCTCGAAGATTCGTAATTCAATAAATCTGAAGTATCCCATGAGGAACCCATGAAGGACCGTTTTCTTCTACCAATCCTGACCGCCGCCATCGCTCTTTTCGTCGCCCGCACCTTTGCCGACGACACCGACGTCCCCCAATCCGACCCCGACGGCTCCATCGCCCTCGCCGAACGCTTCTCCCTCGAAGCTCACCAGATCTTCCGCAAAGACCCCCTCCCTGCGCGCGTATTCGACCAGGCCTCCACTCTCTACCGCGCCGCCAGCCGCCTCGAACCTTCCGAGCCGCGCTTCTACCGCTCCCTCGCCGACGTGCTCATGGAAACCAATGACGTACAGGGTGCCCTCCAGGCCCTCGCCGACTACCGCAAGCTCGACCGCGACGACGCCCGCGAAGACCAGACCGCCCAGCTCCAGTACATCGATCTTTATCTCCAGTCCGACGCGGTCCAATCCGTCGATCAGCGCCTCGCCTATCTCCGCTTCCTCCTCCAGAAGCAGGGAATTTCCGACCCCGTCAAAAGCGAAGTCGCCTGGCGTGCCGCCCAACTCCTCCAGCAGAAGGGCCTCAACAAAGAGGCCATGAAAATGCTCGACGACGCCCGCACGCTCAATCCCATGAACCTCAAGGCGCTGAAGATCCGCTACATCACGACTCAGGCCACCGCGCTCCCCGTCGATCGCGTCCAGCAGCTCCTGGGCATCATGCAGGCCAACCCCGCCGATCCCGTCGTCGCTTCCCGCCTCGCCGAGCAGCTTGCCCAGCTCGGGCTCGTCGATGACGCCCTCCTCTGGTACGCCGTCGCCGACGATCTCTACAACCGCTCCGGTGTCCGCGCCGATC
This sequence comes from uncultured Phycisphaerales bacterium, assembly GCA_963755915.1. GTDB lineage: Bacteria > Planctomycetota > Phycisphaerae > Tepidisphaerales > Tepidisphaeraceae > PALSA-1353. The sequence goes on along the minus strand of CAVWLP010000003.1, from coordinate 735,947 downwards.
CCGCTTTCGCTCTGGGCGCGGGCTCTCAGCTCCTCCTTGGCAAAAAGGCCGACAAGGCCGAAGACCTCGCCAGCCGATACAACGCCGCTCTCCCCCAGGACGCCGACGGCTGGTTCGTCTCCCTCTCCATCCTCAAATACCAGCTTAATTTGTTCCCCGGCAACAGCACGATGCAGGATCAGTACAACCAGACCATCCACCGGGCCGCTTCCGCAATCTTTAACCGCCTGCAGGACATTCGAAAAATTTCCGGCGACGAAACTGCCACCACCCGGCCCATCGATTCCCCCGACGATATCGTCCTTCCCGACATGTCCGATGATCGCATCCGCCTTCAGGCCAACCGGGCGCGGGACATCGTCGCACCCTATAACGCCACGCTCTCCTCGTTCGCCTGGATCGACCTCTATTACCTTCACGACGCCAACGCCGCCGCTCCTCTCATCGACGCCCTCTCCAAGCTCGTCTCCGCCGACGACGTCACTCTCCAGCGCCTCCGCGCCTGGTCCCAATACGTTAGCGGCGACGCCAAGGGCGCTCTACCCAAACTTCAAAGGCTTGCCAAATACGACCCCCTCGCCCAGCTCGGCGTCATCCTCATCGAGCTTGCCGACCCCAATACAAAAAACGCCGCTGTCGTACAGGCCCAGAAATTGCTCGACGATCATCCCTCCGGCGTCATCGGCGCCGTCCTCTGGGCCGAATTCGCACGCCTCGGTATTGCCATCGATCCCAGCCCCGGCTCCGGAACCGTCGCCACGCTCGTCAACGCCGTACCTCAGTCCTTCCTCCAGCTCATTCAGGACCCCAAGAGCTTCTACGCCATCGACGTCACCCCCATTAAGCCCGTCTTCGAGTTCGGCGAGCCTGTCCTCATCCGCCTCACGGTTCAAAACGTCAGCGACGTGGATCTCGCCATCGGCGACGATTGCGCCATCCATCCCACCGTCTGGTTCGACGCCCGACTCGCCGGAATGTACAACCAGGACATCCCCGGCGCCGCCGTTGCCCAGCTCGACAAACGTCTCGTCCTCGCCCCCGGCGAAATGGTCTCCACCCTCGTCCGCGTCGACCAGGATGCGCTCCATCCATTCTTCGCCGACAATCCCAATATTGACCTGATGGTCAATCTCTCCGCCGTCGTTAATCCCGTTCAGGTCCGCCGCAGCAACCAGGTCCAGGCCCCCTCCGCCCAGCCCGGCGTGGGCGGCTACGTCCAGCTTGCCAGCGAAATCATCGCCCGCGAGCCAACCCCAATCCAAACCCCGGAACAGCGCAACGCACTCTATCAACGCCTCGACACCGACGATGGCGGTGAAAAAATCCGCGCCCTCATGGTCCTGGCCGCCGACATCCCCTTCCTCGACGCTCAGCAGAGCAATTCCCAGTTCCAGGTCATCGAAAAGGAATTCCTTAACAAACTCCACCTCACCGATCCCGGCAAGGCCGTTCCCGTCCGCGCCATGCAGAAATTCCTCATCGCCTCCGTCGCCAAGGGCGACGACCAAGCCTCTGACATCGACGCCATGACCAGCAGCGACGCCTGGCAAACCCGCATGCTTGCCCTCCTCCTCGCCGGCAACCTCGGCGGCGACAAGGGCATCGACATCGCCAATCGCCTCTCCAACGACAAGGACCCCATCGTTAGAGCCTACGCCAACGCCCTTCACGAATCGCTCCAGGTCGCCGCCACCCAGCCCAGCGCAACTCCCCCGCAAAACAGCGCTCAGGCTCCCGCTCCAGCGCCGCAAACTTCCCAAACTCCCGATTCACCCTAAAATCATCCTGTGACCGATTCCGGCAACCCACCTTCGCTTCCTCCCCGCAGTGACGAAGCCGCGCCCAATCTCCCCGATTCCAAGCCCGGATTCGCCGATGATTTCAAACGCTTCTTCCTGCGCGGCCTCGCCGCCGTCATGCCCACACTCATCACCCTCTGGCTTCTTACCTGGGCCTGGGACTTTCTGTGGGAAAACCTCGGCGTCCATATCATCAACCTCATCCGCCTTGCCTGGTATTACGCCATCTTCACCCAGCACTGGCTCCCGTTTCAGTCCCCCAACTACATCCGCCTCGCCCTCGACGATAACGACCTGGGCACCCGAATCCTCGGCGTCGGCCTCTCCATCGTCCTGGTCTATTTCGTGGGCGTATTCGTCGGCAACCTCATCGGCCGGGCCTTCTGGCGCGTCATCGAACGCGCCGTCCTCCGCATCCCCCTCGTCCGCGCCATCTATCCCGCCGTCAAGCAGGTCACCGATTTCGTCCTCACCGACCGGTCCCATCAGTTCCACCAATCCCGCGTCGTTGCCGTACAGCCCCACGAGCAGAACATCTGGTCCATCGGCTTCGTCACCAACACCACTCAACTCACCCTCTCCGACGCCGGCCCTGAAGAAGTCGTCACCGTCTTCATCCCCTCCACCCCCACCTCCTTCAGCGGCTACGTCCTGGTCGTTCCCCGCAACAAAGTCGTCGAGCTCCCCATGACCGTCGAAGAAGCCATGCGCCTCCTCGTCACCGGCGGCGTCATCATGCCCGGTCCCGAAGCCCCCCTCGTCGTCAAAACCCCCACCCCAGAACCTCTCCACCCCCCCATAAAACTCCCCGCCCAAACCCCCTTAGAACAAACCGGCTGACAACATTTTGCGCAACCCCACGTTTCACACCTTCACACTTTCGCACTTTTCACACCATTCTGCATCGAAACTCACAACTTCCCCCCCTCCACCCCCACGCTATGCTGTACAATGAAGTTTAAAGGTATCAAGGAGGCCATTTGCTCGTAACTATCTCTTCCCGGCACACGGACGTCACTCCGTCGCTCAAATCATACGCCCAGCAGAAAACCTCCAAGCTCACCCGCTATTACGACCGAATCCAGGAAATCGAGGTCATCTTCGAGATCGCCACCGAAACCACCCGGCTGGAGATGATCGTCAACGCCGAGCACCGCAAAATGTTCATCGTCCACGTCGCCCGCGACGATGCCTACGCCGCCGTCGACGCCTGCATTGACAAGCTCGAGCGCCAGCTCTCCGACTACAAAAAAAGGTTCCGAAACCGCAAGCATTCCTCGCTTCCCGACAAGCACTCCATGCGCTCCGCCGCCCCCCTGGCTGGCGTGAAGCGCAAAGCTTCCCGCTCCTCAACTCGACGAAAATGAAAGGGCCATCATTCCAATGAAATTGAAGGATTTCATCGTTGCCGATGCCATCGTTGCAGAACTTGCCGCCACCGATCGCGACGACGCCCTCCGCGAGCTTGCTGCCGCACTGGCATCGGCCCAGGCGCTGCCCGCCTCCGCCGTCGAAGAAGTCGTCGCCGCTCTCATCAAGCGCGAGCAGAACGGCTCCACCGGCTTCGGCAAAGGCGTCGCCGTCCCCCACGTCAAGCACCCGGCCGTCAAGAAAATGGCCGGAACCATCGGCCGGTCCGTCGCCGGTATCGAGTTCGCCGCACTCGATCATCAGCCGGTCTTCACCATCTTCCTCCTTCTTTCACCCGAAAATCAGCCCCAGCAGCACCTGCAGGCCATGAACATCGTTTTCAGCAACCTTCAGAAAGACATCTTTCGAAGATTTCTGCGCCAAAGCGCTACCCGGGAGGCCATCGTCGAGCTGCTGGATGAGGCGGATCAGCGCCCGTGAAAGCCCGGGCCCATATTCGGAAACCCTCCGCCATGACCAGCGCCTCGCGCGATATCGTCGTCGTTAACCGCCTTGGACTCCACGCCAGGCCCGCCATGCAATTCGTCGATCTCGCCAACCAGTTCCAGTCCAAGGTCACCGTCAGCAAGGGCGGCGACGACCCCTGCACCGCCGACGGAAAAAGCGTCATGCAGATGATCACCCTTGCCGCCGAGGAGGGAACCCACCTTAAAATCCTCGCCGAGGGCGACGACGCCCAAACCGCCGTCGACAAGCTCGCCCGCCTCTTTGCGGACAAATTCGGGGAAGATTGACGCGATGGAAATAAAAAAGGGAATTGGAGTTTCGCCCGGAGTCGCCATCAGCACCGCCATCGTGCTTGATGCCGAGAATCTGGTCATCCCCCGCCGGCAGATCCCCGCCGCCAATGTCGCCGCCGAGTCCCAGCGCTTTCACAACGCCATCCAGGATGTCATCCGCGACCTCACCCGCCAGCGCGACGAGCTCCTCGCCGCCAATCGCAAGGAAATCGCCGCCATCATGGACTTTCACATCGGCGTTCTTCAGGACAAAACCGCTCGTCGAACAGGTCGACGGCGCCATCCTCGCCAACAAGAGCACCGCCGAATACGCCGTCACCACCGTCTTCGAAAAATACGCCGCCGCTTCGCCGAAATCACCAACGACATGCTCGCCGAGCGCGGCAAGGACATCCACGACGTCGAGCGCCAGCTGCTTCTCCGCCTCACCGGCCGCCAGCGCGTTGAACGTCGCCCATCTCACCAGCGACGGGATCCTCATCGCCCACGATCTGCTCCCCAGCCAGACCGCCTCCCTCGACCGCGTCCACGTCAAAGGCTTCGCCACCGACGCCGGTGGACGCACCAGCCACACCGCCATCGTCGCCCGCGCCATGGGAATCCCCGCCGTCGTCGGGCTCACCGACATCACCTCCGAAGTCTCCGCCGGCGACACTCGTCATCATCGACGGCGATCACGGCGTCGTCATCATCAACCCCGACGCACAGGACCTTCAGGACTACCGCACCGCCGAAACCCGCCGCAGCTCAGACTCGAAACCGAGCGCGCAACCCTCCATGAACTCGCCCGCTCAAACCCTCGACGGCCATCTCATCTGCCTCATGGCCAACATCGAATTCCCCGCCGACATCGACGATGCCCTCCGCCGCGGCGCCGAAGGCGTCGGCCTCTATCGCACCGAATTTCTCTATCTCGCCTCCGACCACGAACCCAGCGAGGAAGAACATTACGGCACCTATGCCGAAGCCCTGCTTCGCCTTAAGAATCGCCCCCTGGTCATCCGCACGCTCGATCTCGGCGCCGACAAATACACCCAGAACAAGGCTCTCAGCCCCGAGCGCAACCCCTTCCTCGGCGACCGCTCCATCCGCATGTGCCTGCACGACATCCCCATGTTCAAACGCCAGCTCCGCGCCATCATGCGCGCCAGCATCCTCGGCGATGTCCGCATCATGTTCCCCATGATCACCACCCTCATGGAGCTCCGTCAGGCCAAAATGCTCCTCAACGACGTCATGGAAGAGCTCGAAGACGAGGGCGTCTCCTACAACCGCGACATCCCCGTCGGCATGATGATCGAAGTCCCCTCCGCCGCCCTCATGGCCGAAAAATTCGCCAAGGAAGTCAATTTCTTCTCCATCGGCACCAACGACCTGATCCAGTACACCCTGGCCGTCGACCGCACCAACGAAAAAGTCGCCGGGCTCTTCTGCCCCGGTCATCCCGCCGTCCTCGCCCTCGTCCGCGATGTCATCCGCAAGGGCTCCCGCAGCATCAGCGTCAGCATGTGTGGTGAAATGGCGGGCGAACCCCTGTACACTCTACTGCTCCTGGGGCTGGGCCTGACGACGTTCAGCATGAACGCGCCCGATATCCCGGAGGTGAAAAAAATTATCCGTTCCACCACCATGGAACACGCCAAGACAGTGGCCCGGAGGGTCATGAGCTTCGACAGCGAACGCCAGGTCATGCATTACCTGCGCGACGAAACCCAGAAAATTGACCCCGAAGCCTTCTAGAATACTTCGTATTGTTTAGCCGCGCCCAAAGGGAAGCGCTCGAATGTAAAAGGACCAACCGTGGCAAAAGAAATGCTCATCAACGTCTCCCAGGGCGAAGAATGCCGAATCGCCCTCGTCGAAGACGGACGCCTTGAAGAACTCTACATGGAGCGCACCAGCGCCACCAGCCACGTCGGCAACATCTACAAGGGCCGCGTCACCAACGTCGAAGCCTCCATCCAGGCCGCGTTCGTCGATTTCGGCCTGGGCCGCAACGGGTTCCTCCACATCTCCGACCTGATGCCGACTTATTTCGGCCGAGGGCAACGGACTTCCAGGAAACCGTCGGCCGCAAAATCTCCCGCCGCGACCGGCCCGCCCATCCAGCGCTGCCTCCGCCGCGGCGACGAAATCATCGTCCAGATCATCAAGGAAGGCATCGGCACCAAGGGCCCGACGCTCACCACCTATCTCTCCATCCCCGGCCGCATCCTCGTGATGATGCCCGGCATGGCGAAGATGGGCGTCTCCCGCAAAATCGAAGACGACGAAGAACGCCGCCGCCTCCGCCAGATTCTCGATTCCCTCAAGCCGCCCAAGGACGTCGGCTTCATCATCCGCACCGCCGGCGTCGGAAAATCCAAAACCGAAATCCAGCGCGACCTCACCTACCTCACCCGCCTCTGGCAAACCTTCGTCAAAAAGCGCGACTCCGGCCCCGGCCCCATGGAGCTCTACACCGAGGGCGACCTCGTCACCCGCACCGTCCGCGACGTCTTCACCACCGACATCGACCCCATCGTCGTCGACGACAAAGAGGTCGCCAAGCGCGTCAAGGAAGTCATCAAGCTCGCCAACCCCCGCACCAAAAACAGCGTCGACCTTTACGAAGGCCCCGTCCCCCTGTTCCACAAGTACGGCATCGAACGCGAAATCGAGCTGATGTACAGCCGCCACGTCCCGCTCCCCTCCGGCGGCTCCCTCGTCATCGACTCCACCGAGGCCGTCGTCGCCATCGACGTCAACTGCGGAAAATTCCGCGAGCATGCCGACGCCGAAACCACCGCCTTCAAAACCGACATGGAAGCCGCCGACGAAATTCCCCGCCAGCTCCGCCTTCGCGACCTCGGCGGCGTCATCATCTGCGACTTCATCGACCTCCGCTTCGAACGCCATCGCCGCGATCTCGAGCGCCCGCCTCCACGCCAACTTCGCCAAGGACCGCGCCAAGACCAAGGTCCTGCGCATGAGCCAGTTCGGCATCATCGAGCTCACCCGCCAGCGCATGCGCCCCAGCCTCAAGCGCTCCATCTATTTCGACTGCCCCCATTGCCGCGGCGCCGGCCTCGTCAAAACTCCCGAAAGCATGAGCCTCGACGTCATGCGCCGGCTCGCCATCGCCATGAACGACCTCAAGGTCGCCCGCGTCGATCTCGCCGTCTATCCCGACGTCGCCTTCTACCTCCAGAACCGCAAGCGCGACCAGATCGTCGCCCTCGAGCATCAGTTCAAGAAACGCGTCATCGTCCGCGCCGATCCCACCGTCCCCCTCGACGAGGCCCGCATCGAGCTCTTCGACGCCCGCGATTCAAACGTCTATCTCGAAGAGCTCGGCATGACGCCCCCTCTCCCCCTCCATACCCCCACGCGTTCCGGCCGCCCCGACAATCGTCAAGACAACCGCACCGACAACCGCGGGCGCCACGGCGGCCGCCGTCCCGACCAGCGCCCCCAGCGCCGTCCTCCCCAGCAACAACTCCCCCCGCCCCCGGAGCCGCCGCACCAGCGCGACGACGAGGACAAATACGATCTCGAAAACGTCGACGACGAGCTCGACCGCCGCGACCAGGCCCTCGAAGAAGCCGAATTCTCCGCCCGATCCGAGCCCCCGCCTCTCCCCGCGCCCCAGTCGCCCGAATCCTCCCAACCGGCCCCCGAACTCACCCCCGTCGAGTCGGACTCTGATTCCGATTCCGAGCCCGAGCCGGAATCCCAGCCCGAGCCCGACGATTTCGACGAACCCCAACCCCGGTCTCTCGCCCAATCCTCTTCAGAGCCGCCGCATGAAATCCACGACGAATACGGCGACAAGCCCGCCCCCGGTAACGAGCTTTTTCCCAGCCGGGACCGCGCCGAAAGCGAAGACCAAAACCGCCGCCGTCGTCGCGGCCGCCGCGGGGGTCGCGGCCGAAACAGAAACCGCAACGAAAACCAGAACCAGTACCAACCCCCAAAATCCAATCCAACACCGCCCAGCCCCAAATCGTCGAGGGCGAGCTCGAAGACGACAAGTTTAACCGTCAACCCCCGCCCCAGCAGCAGCACCAGCCGCAAAATCGCCGCGATCAGGGCGGCAACCAGGGCAACCGCCGCGGTGGAAGCAATCGGGGCAACAACAACCGCAACAACAGCAACAACCGCCGCCGCTACGAAAATCCCCAGCAGCCCAAATTCGCCGCCCAGCCCCAGCACCAACCCCAGCTCCCTCCCCCCAGGCCCGAGCCCCGCGCCCCCGAAGCCCCCTCCGCCCGCACCGGCTCCGCCGACAAGCATCTCGTCCACGACGAACCCATCGCACCCCAACCCATGTCGCGCCCAAGATCCCATCGCGACCTGGATTCCATCCCCGATGATTACGATTGAGCGAAATAAATATCTTCTCCGGGAACGCCCACGGCGCTGCCGTGGGTCCTCACAATGCAATTCTGGCAATTCCTAGGCGATCTCCACCCCAAGCTCGTCCAGTTCCCCCTGGTCCTGCTTCTCGCCGGCCTCATCTTCGACGCCGCCGGCCTCTTCTCCCGCTCCCCCCGCTGCCACTTCGCCGCCAAGTGCCTCTCCGCCGCCGGAACCTTCTTCCTCCTGATCGCCTTCATCTGCGGAATCTACGCCGAAATCTGGGCCGGCCGCGCCGGCATCCCCGAAGATGCCATCGAGTGGCACGAACTCATGGCCAACATCGCCTCCTGGGGTTTCGTCATCCTCATGGCCTGGCGAATCTTCCTCAACGAAAACACCCGAAAATCCCTCGCCCTCTACACCGTCATCGGCCTCGCCTGGTACTCCTTTCTGGTCATCACCGGCTACTTCGGCGGCAGACTCGTCTTCGACTACGGCGCCGCCGTCGTCGGCGCCACCTCCAACTCCGTCCTCACCCTCCACGACCTCAACAACCTCGCCACCCGCCAAACCGACGAAAACCTCCGCTATTCCGAACTCATGCACCACGTCGCCGGTTGGCTCACCCTCGCCCTCTCCGGCTCCCTCTTCGTCCACGCCCTCTTCCCCAAAAAAGCCGACAAGCTCAAATGGGTCGGCCCCGCGCTTCTCCTGGTCGGCGGAATCTCCCTCTTCTTCTTCGCCGACCTCGACCTCTACCGCCTCTTCGACCCCCGCCAACTCCGCGACCGCGAAGTCCAGCTCCACAAAACCCTCGCCATCGTCCTCGCGACGGTAGGGGCCCTCGGCATCTGGCGCCTCCACAAAAAACACCCCACCACCCGCTCCTTCTCCACCCCCTCCAAACTCGTCGCCGTCATGGCTCTCATCGGCGGTGGAATGCTCTTCACTCACGTCCACACCGTCGCCCCCTACGCCAACGTCGCCGCCGGCGTCTACATCGCCCACATCACCATGGGCCTCACCGCCCTCGGCATCGGCGCTGCCCGACTCCTCCAGGACGGATTCCCAAAATTTAAAAAACCTTTCGCCGTCATCTTCGCCGTCCTGATGTGCACCGAATCCATCCTCCTCATCACCTACAACGAAGGCCTCCCCTGGTACATCGGCTACGGCCATTACAACCGCTGGGGCGTCCACGCCGACGGCTCCCGCGACCCCAATTCCCCCATCGCCCCCTACGGCCCCATCCGCGCCCAGCTCTCCTTCAATCCATCCAATCAACAATTAGATCTCTATGTCAAAGACCGCTTCACCGAAACCCCCGTCCCCGTCCCCACCGACCAGGTCAACCTGCTCATCTCCCGAGGCTACTCCGAAATCGCCATCCCCCTCCAATCCGATCAATCCCACGCCCACTTCTCCGCCAATGCCCCGTTCCTAAAAAACGTGATGGCCTTCTCCGCCCGCGCCGAATTACCCGTCAACGGCCAGGAAAAAATGGGCTACTTCGACCCCTGGGTCACCAGCCTGATCATCCCCGTCCCCCCCAACGAACTCGCCCAATACCAGTGCCCCATGCACGACGGCATCATCTCCGTCTCCCCCGGCGTCTGCCCCCTCTGCGGAATGCCCCTCGTCCCCATCCGCCGAACGCCCCCCACAACCCTCCACACCCCCGACTATGACATGCAGTTCACGCCGAGCAACGCCGTCGCCGGCGAACAAACCCTCCTCCGCTTCACGCCCCTCAAACAGGGCAAGCTCCTCCGCGACCTGATGACCGTCCACGAACACCTCCTCCACCTCATCATCATCTCCTCCGACTTCACCTTCTTCGACCACGTCCATCCGCAAATGCAGCCCGATGGCTCCCTCATCCTCCCCTACACTTTCCCGACGCCCGGCGTCTATCTCCTCTATGCCGACATCACCCCCATCGGCCAGCGCGCCCAGGTCTTCCGCCTTCCCGTCGCCGTCCACGCAAAAGGCCAAACCGCCGAACTGCTGATCGATCCCCCCGATCTCACGCCCTCTCCCGCCCTGGCAGAATCCCTCCCTTCCGATCCCACCATCACCGCGGAACTTTTCTTCGAGCCCCGCACGCCCGTTTCCGGAATCGAAACCCACTTCATGATCCGCCTGACCCAGAACGGCCAGCCCATCATCGATCTCCAACCCTACCTCTCCGCCATGGCCCACTGCGTTTACATCTCTCAGGACTCCCAGATCTATCTGCACTGCCACCCCGAGCAATTGAACCCGCCCGACCAGAACGCCCGCGCCGGCCCCGACATTCCCTTCGGCGTCATCTTCCCCAAACCAGGCCTCTACAAAATGTGGGCCCAGTTCAAACGCCACGACAAAATGATGCTCGTCACTTTCGTCATCAACGTCCAGAAACCCCTCCTGCCCCCCAACCTCATCCGCTTCCTCCTCGACGATTAGCGCACCCCAAAAAAAGCCCCACCAAGCGAATGGTCGGGTCTTCCCCAAACAATATTTTGTGGGTTATCCCGTTTTATTGCCGAGGAGATAATCATGCCCATGAACCATCCAATCATCACTTTATCGTTGGCCGCCGCATTATCGGCCATTCCCTTTTCCACTGTCCGCGCGACTCCACCGGACTCAGTCGCGCCCTCTGCCGTCCGCATGGATGACGACTATCACCACTTTCCGCACATGCACCGCGCCCTCGACCGCCTGCGCGAAGCCCGCTCTGAGCTCGATCAGGCTGAGGACATCTTCAAAGGCCACAAGGCCGAAGCCATGGACCACGTCGACCGCGCCATCGAACAGGTAAAAACCGGCCTCGAAGAGCAGGGCGAAAAAACCGACGCCGCCGTAGGTTTACCCGCCGCCAATAAGCTCGACGACGACCATTACCCCCATCTGCACCACGCCCTCGACGCCCTCAATCACGCGCGTGACGAATTGCAGAATGCCGAGGACATTTTCAAGGGTCACCGCGACGCCGCGCTCGACCAGGTCCAGCACGCGATTCATCAGATTGAGGATGCTCTCCGCGAAGGATAAGGCGAGTTGCATCCGTCCTCCTCCGGGATCGCCGGGGCAGGGCGGGTGAACACTTCTGAACAAAACTGAACACTTTTTACAATATTGTCCGGGACTTCCGCGTCTTAGAGCTGGGATTTTTCGGGTTTTCACTCGAAAGGCTGCGTTGCCTCGATGGGCAACGGCGTGGAAGGTTCAGCGCTGCTCCTGCAGCGCATGCCGCGGCGTTCACCGGCGGCCGGACAACAAAAACCCCCGGTGACTTACTTGACGATTTTTTCAGCCTTCTTCCGTGCCACACGCTGACGCTGCAGCTCGCATTCCCGTTCTCGGCGCTGCAGGATGGGAATAATCTCTTGCAACGTGGCCCCTCCCGCGGCGACCAGGCTCAGCATCGCGTAGGCATATTTGCTCACCGGACGCTGCGTGTGCAGATAGATCAACAGCACCCCGATGACCGCGATGTAGAACCCGGTGGTGACGCCGTTTTTGCTGTGGCTGGTGAGATGGCGGAAGTGGGCGTGCACTTTCAGCCAGCGGAAAAACAGCTCGATCTTCTATCGCCAGCGGTAGAGCAGACCGATGACATGGGCGGGAATGTTAAGAAGATTGGTCAGCAGCCGCAGGGGCCTGTCGGGTTTGTCCGGGTCGAAGATCGTCACTTCCCGAAGCCATTTTCCCGCCGGAGGAGCAAAGCGTGGCCCTTCTGAGCCCAGGTATCCGATCCGGTCGCTGAGAATGCCGGCAGCGCGGTCTTCATCGCTCAGCGGCAGGGACTTGGGGGTCAAGTCATTGTTTTCGATGGGAATGAAATAGTTGTTTGACTTGAGCCGGAGCACAAAATCGCTGCAGGCATGTACGATCCGCTCCAGCAGCTCGAAACAGACGTAGCCGCGGTCCATGACGTAAATCTGTCCCGGCTCCAGGGACTGCATCAGCGCCTGCGCCTCGGAGCATCCCGCGCCGCTGATCGTCACTCCCTCGGGAACCCCCACGCCCGCCGCCCATTGAAGATTCAGGCGAATCGTGTCCATGGGCTTTCCGTTGGGTCGACTTTGATGCAGCGCCCAGGCCACGTCGGCGGCAACGGTGAACAGCGACCCATCCACCACCCGTACCCGCTCGGTCAACTCCGCCAGCTTCGGATCGCCGTGACGCAGGTGCGGCAGCCGCGCCCGCAACTCCTCGATGATCGGCTCCAGCAGCGTCGGATCGAACAGGGCGTTGGCATCGGAAAGCGTGGAACGCGGCAGGCGATCGACCGAAAGCTGCTCCTGCATCTGCTCGGTCTGGCTGAAATCCTCCATCGTCCGCAGGCTGCGAATCGCCGGCGTGAAAAACGCCAGCAGATAGGCAAGGGTCACATCGTCATAAAAAAGCGTGCGATTGGGGTGGGGATGCGCCGCCCGCAGGCGGGCCAGATGATCCTGCAAAATACCGACGTACTTGCCGCCGAACAAATCCTCCCCCCGCACCGCCGGCCGCGGCTTTCGTCCCGGCTTGGCGGGCAATCCAGAAGCTGGGCAAAGGTCCGCGTGCACGTGGCGGCAGTGAACCACAAAACGCTGCTTCGCGCAGGCGCAAGATTGTGTCATTGGTGAGCCTGCGTTCCGGACACTATTGCACTTTTTAAAAAATAGCTAGTGTATACTAGCTATTTGTGCGTTTGTAAATCTGAGGAGAGAAGAGGGTTGCGGCGGTTTTGGGTTGCGGGGGCTCTGATCGCGCGAAAAATGTGTTCAGTTGCGAGGCCCGATGCAGAATCGCGGGAGCCTGCGATTTTTGTTTTGGATTGATAAAACCTGCGCCGGTTAGCGGGGCAGTCCGCGGAAAAAAACTTTTTTTCGCTTGACAATCGCGCGAGTTGTTAGGTATAAGTTAGGTATCGAGGCGCACACGTAGAGAAAGGTGGGTCATATGTCTGACGGTACTGAAGCTGAACGGGAATTGGTGGACCAGAATGTAGCGGGGCAAGATTCGGTCGGGACGGATCTGGCGCAGCGGGGTTCTGGGGGGCCGGAGGTGAAGGAGGGGGAAGGGATGGGGATGGAGGGGTTGGCGGCGAAGCAGCGGACGGCGATGGAGACGCTGGTGGCGGGAGGATCGGTGACGGAGGCGGCGCGGAGCTGCGGGGTTTCAAGGACGACAATTTATCAGTGGCTCAAGCACGATGCGACTTTTCAGGCGGCTTACAACCAGTGGCATGAGATGATGGAGCAGAGCTGCCGGTCGAGATTGAAGATGATGCTGGATAAAGCGTCGAGCGCGCTGGAGAAGGCGCTGGAGGGTGGGGATGCGAAAGCGGCGCTGCAGCTTTTGAAGGGGATGGGGATGATTCGCGCCAACGAAGAGGAGAAGAGTACGGTGGCGGAGGAGGTGGAGCGGGAGAACCAGATCAAGAGGCGCAGCAGGGCGAAGCTGGCGTCGGATGAGATGTTCGCGGATTTTGGGGCGTGAGGGGGAGCGAGAGCAGTGGAGCAGTTGAACAGTGGAGCAGTGGACTGGGAGGTCCCGCGGGTGCAAGCACCTCGCGGCTTTGGTAACGGCGCACATTTGGTGAATGGAGCTTGGGGGGCGTTGAGGGGGCTCTGGGGCCTTTGGCGCGGGCAGAGGGTAGAATGAGGTTGTGAAGCTCGATCCATTGGAATACGCGAGCACGAGCTATAACGGCAGACGAAAGCCTTCGTGGACAAGAAGGATCTGGGGGTCGATTTTTGTTCTTTCGGTCGTTGCAATCCTGGGTGTGATGGCGATCTTTTTTGAGGGGGTAAATGGACCTTGGAGGTTCGTCTACGTACTCGGGGCTCCGGTTCTGCTGATTCCGGCGGAGGTTTTTCTTGTACTGGCGGTTGTGGCGGTTTTTGAATTCTACGGGTCCAAGAAACGATAATGGAAGGATTCTTTGGGTTGGGACAGTGCCCACCGCGGTGCGGTGGGCATCCACGGATTGAAATTGGCGGGACTTGCGCTCGGGAAGATCGGGTCGGGCACGGCCCGGCTCGGACTTGGGGCGGGGATCTATTGTGTTGTTCTGGGGACTAGAGCAATTTCATTTCACTCGTAGCGTCCGCGTCGCCTTCGGCGACCCCTTCGGGATTGCTTTGGGCGAGGTCGTCCGCGGGGTCATCGCTCCTCAACGGGTCTGTTCAAACCCGCTTCGTCGCTCTTCCTTGCGGCCAACCTCGCCCAAAGCAACGCAGACGCCACGATTGAAATGAAAATGCTCTAGACGGTGCGGATTGGGATTCGTCGGCTGGGGGATTCGTGGGGGAGAATCTCTACTGTTGATTCCTGCTCTTGTCCGTCGACGAGTATAATCAGCCGGGCGGTGGAAAGTTCCAGGGCCTGCGGCTTGCGGAAAATCAGGCGATCATGGCCGGCTTGGGAGGGGTAGAAAACTCCGTTTGAGGTGTGCAGTTGGATTTCGACGGCGGCGGAGTATGCTCCACGAGGGCTGCGGGTCTTCGGGAGAACTGTTGGCATGTCGGAAGACATAAAAACCGTCCTTGAAGAGCGATGGGGCATCCGGCTTAAGCAAGTTCTGGGCTCGGGCCGGGATGGCGACGTTTATTCTACGGATCGTAGCACCGCGGTAAAGATTTTCACAGTGGGGGAATCATATTCGCGTGAAGTGAGGGCGTATGAAAGACTTTCAGAGCTTGGAATCGATCAGGTGCGCGGTCATGAGGTGCCGGAGTTTTATCGCGCGGAGAGGGAATTTCTGGCGATTGAGATGACGGTGGTGTCCCCGCCGTTTCTGCTGGATTTTGCGTCGGCATATCTGGTGGCTGAGGCTCCCGATTTTCCGGAGGAGGTCTGGGAAGAGTGGCGGCGAGAGAAGAGTGAGGCGTTTGGTGATCGATGGGGAGAGGTTGAGTTGATTCTGGCGGAGTTTCAACGGGTCAGTGGGATGGTGCTTCTGGATGTTAATCCGGGGAATGTGCGGTTTGAGAATGCTGAGTTGTAGGGTGGGCGCGTACGTCAAAATATGGTTTGTGAAGGCGGGGGATCGGGCCGGGGACGGCCCGGCTCATTCCTGGAGCGGGGATTTTTTGGGGGTTTGGGAACGTGGGGGGCGGGGAATTGCAATACCGGTTTCCATCCGTTATTAACTCCAAATGCCTCCCAGCGAAATAATCCCCATCCTTGATTTCGGCGCCCAGTACGCCCAGCTAATCGCCCGCCGGGTTCGCGAAAAAGGCGTCTTTAGCCAGCTAGTCCGGCCCGACATCCCGGCCGATGAACTCAAAAAGCTCAACCCCAAAGGCATCATCCTCTCCGGCGGCCCAAGCAGCGTTTACGAACCCAACGCCCCGAAATGTGATCCGAAAATCTTTGACATCGGGGTACCCATCCTCGGCATCTGCTACGGGATGCAGCTTGGGTCGCAGATCCTGGGTGGCGCAAGTAAAACCCGCGGCCGCCCGGGAGTTTGGCCGCACCCGGTTACACATCGTCGCGGATGATCCGCTAACGCGGGGGTTGCCGGAGGATACGACGGTTTGGATGAGTCACGGCGACCAGGTGTTTGATCTGGGGTCCGACTTCGTCGCCCTTGCTGCAACGCCCACCTGCCCCTTCGCGGCCGCGCGCCACGCCCGGCGGCCGTTCTATGGCGTGCAGTTTCATCCGGAGGTGACGCACACGCCTCGGGGCGAGCAGATCTTCCAGAACTTCCTCTACGAAATCTGCAAGTGCTCCGGCTCATGGACCATGGGGAACTTTATCGAGCAGTCGATTGCCCAGGTGCGCAAGCAAGTCGGCGACGGGAAAGTCATCTGCGGACTCTCCGGCGGCGTCGACAGCTCCGTCGTCGCGGCGCTTCTCCACAAGGCCATCGGCGATCAACTCGTCTGCATCTTCGTCGACAATGGACTGCTGCGCAAAAATGAACGCCAGCTCGTTGAGTCCACGTTTCGCGATCATTTCAAGATCAATCTGATCACTGCCGGCGCAACCGAACAGTTTCTGGCGGCGCTCCAGGGCGTTACCGATCCGCAGCAGAAGCGGAAGATTATCGGGCGGGAGTTCATCGAAGCGTTTAAGCGCGAAGCCGCGTCCATCCAGGGAGTTCGGTTTCTGGCGCAGGGGACGCTCTATCCGGATGTGATCGAGAGCGGGCATGGTCATGCCGGGACGACGGCGAATATCAAGCTGCATCACAATGTGGGGGGGCTTCCTGAAGAGCTGGGGTTTGAATTGGTGGAGCCGCTAAGGGATCTGTTTAAGGATGAGGTTCGGCAGGTGGGGGAGGTTTTGGGGATGCCGGAGTCGATTGTCTGGAGGCATCCGTTTCCGGGGCCGGGACTGGCGGTGCGGAATATTGGGCCGATAACCCCCCAGAGCCTGCGGATTTTGCGCGATGCGGATGAGATTGTGCTTGAAGAACTCATCGCGGCGAATCTTTACCGGAAGACGGCGCAGGTGTTTGCGGTTTATTTGCCAATTTCCACCGTCGGGGTGATGGGGGATGCGCGGAGCTATGACGGGGTGATCGCGATCCGGGCGGTGGAGTCGCAGGACTTTATGACGGCGGATTGGGCCAGGATACCGTTTGATGTGCTGGCGGTGATGAGCAATCGGATTATCAATGAGGTGAGGGGGGTGAATCGGGTCGTTTACGATATCAGTTCCAAACCGCCGGCGACTATTGAGTGGGAGTGAAAGCGCACCCCTGCGGGGTTGCGGCTAAACGGGGAGGGTTGGGGCCGGGAAAAGTGTGGGATTTTGGGGTGATAGGACGATCCTGAGGAGACGGCCCCGTGTGGGGCCGGAATCGGCGCATTTTGTGCGCTTCAATGTCTGTCACAGGCAGGGCTTAGGTCAGCGTTGAGAGTCTTAATTTTATTTGCATCGCTGCTGGGCTTTGTTTAGACTCATTTTACTAGCCTTCCCGGCGCAAATGTAGTGCCTGCGTCGGGGTTGGGTTTTACAGGGACGGTTTGAGGGTTGTCAGGCACGGTTCGTATCACCGAATATCTCACCGTTGCATGCCTTACGCACCCGACGAATCGCAACGAAACCAGAACTGAGGAGGAACAAGTGTTGTTCGATCCCACCACTCAGACAGTCGCTTCGTCCGATCAATCGAAGAGCAGCCGATCCCATGGCAACGGAAAAAGTGAAGTAAGCACGCGCCGGCGGAAGCTTGCGTGTGTGGGCTTCGCGGCTTCGATGGCGTTGCCGCCGGGGATTACGCGATTCAATGTCATGTATGCGGACCAGACGGCTGGTGGGCCGAATGCCTCGGGCGCAGAATCTGCCGATGCACAGCCTGGGGCCAATTCTGATCTTTTGAGCAGGGGGATCACGCTTTACAACCAGGGGCAATACGATCAATCCGTCGCGACGTTGCAGGAAGTGGACATCAAGTCGCTGAGCGCCCAGGACCATCAGACGCTGGTGAGCATCCTGGCGAAAGCGAACGAGGCGGCAACGCAGCAGCGGGAGGCTCGATCGGAGCTTGCGCAAGGGGATGAATCGCGGCAGGCGAGCCAGATTGCGGACGCGCAGGCACATTACAACGCGGTTTTGAGCAATTCGCGGGCGGATGATGCAACGCGGCAGCGCGCGCAGCAGGAGCTGGCCGATTTGAACGCGTCGCAGAACGTGAATTCGGCGGCGGGGAAGGCGGTTTACAAGCAAGCGGTCGCGGAATATCGCAAGGGGGATTGGATCGCGGCTCGGGCGGATTTCAACAAGGCGCAGGATATTGGATATAACGGCGGGTTTCTCGAAGCCAGCCCGGCGGAATATTTGAAGAAGATGGACCAGGGGGAGGCGAAATACCAGAACAAGGCGGATGCGGAAGGGCGGGAAGCTTACGATCGGGCCCGGGCGGAGTATCGCGCGGGCAATTATCCCGATGCACGGATTGATTTTGTGAAGGCAAGCCAGTTTGGCTTTACGCCGGGGTATCTGGAAGGGCTTCCGCCTTCGGAATATATCCAGCGGATCGATCAGGCGTCGGCGGCGCCGGTTTCTGGCGCGCCGGCGGCGGCCGCGGCTTCGGGGGAGACGATTAACCTCGCGGATGCGACCTCCACGCAAACAACCCCCGAGAGCGGGACGGAAGGCGGGGGGGATCAGTCACAGCTTCAGCACCAGGCGGAAATCGACCGGCTGGCGGAGCAGCAGCGGGTTTACAAGGCGCAGGGGCTGGTCGATCTGGGCAAGAAGGCTGAGGCGGCCGGGAACGACCAGGAGGCGCTGAACGATTATACGCAGGCGGTCGATCTGGATCCGACCAACTCGGACGCGGTGCAGGGGCGCGATCGGCTGCTGGCGAAGACCGGGCGCGGTCCGAACCAGGGCGGGGTGACGCTGACGCGGACGCAGGAATATATCTCGCAGGAAATCCAGGCGATCAACTACAAGTTCAACACGGCGGTCGACCAGGCGCGCAGGGATACGGATCAGGGATTGTTTGCGGCGGCCGAAAACGACATCGCCCAGGCCCAGGCGGCGCGGGATCAGGATCCGACGGTGTTCAACGCGGATGATCTGCGGCGGATGGATGCGGCGATTCAGCGGGCGTCGCTGGACCTTCGGCAGGCGCGGAATGAATCGGAGCGGCAAGCCGAAGACGTGCGAGCGCAGCAGGCGGCGACCGAAGAGACTGAGGCGGAGAGACAGGATAAACGCCGGCGGGACTCGGCCGTCGCGGCGTATATCAAGCTTTCACGCGAGCAGATCGACCAGCAGAATTACGCGGCGGCGCTGGGGGTGCTCGACCAGATTCTGACGCTGGATCCGCAGAACGATTACGCGCTGGGCGTGAGGCAGTTCGTGGAGGACAAGGCGATTCTCCAGGAGCAGCGGCACTACCGCGAGCAGTTTGACTACAACATGGAGCGGACGCTGAACCAGGCGCAGGAGGCGGAGGTTCCGTATGGGGACATCTTCCGGTTCCCGGAGAACTGGCCGGATATTTCGACGATGCGCGACACGGAGCTGAAGAACAGCAACGTGAGCAAGGAAGACCAGGCGGTGCAGGCGCAGTTGGACCGGCGTTTGAACAGCGTGCAGTTGCCGCAGGTGGCGCTGACGGATGCGATCGACTTCCTGAGAGACCTGACCGGGGCGAACATCCTGGTGAACTGGAAGGCCCTGGAAGCGGACGGGATCGACAAGCAGACGACGCAGGTTTCGGTGACACTGCACGATGTGAAGTTCTCGAAAGTGCTGGACATTATTTTGCAGGAAGCGGGAGCGGGGAAGCTTGGGTATACGATCGACGAGGGCGTGATCGAGATTTCGACGCAGGACGAGCTGAACAAGGCGGTCGTCACGCGGGTGTATGACATTACCGATCTGCTGATCAATCCGAATTTCGATCCGACGATCCAGAACATCAGCGGCGGCAGCGCGCAGGTGACGGGTGGCGGCGGGGGTGGCGGCAGTTCGAGCCTCCAGACCAATAGCCAGGGGCAGACCGGGGCTACCGAGCGCACGCAGCAGTTGGATGACATCAAGAAGAAGATCGAGAATACGGTCGAGTTCAGCTCGTGGAAGGACAACGATCCGAACGGGTATGGGCAGATCGACGACTTCAATAACCAGCTCATCATCACGCAGACGAACGAGGTGCACGGGAAGATCGCGGACCTGCTGGCGCAGCTTCGCGAGGCGCAGGCGGTGCAGGTGAACATCGAGGCACGGTTCCTGACGGTTTCGCGTCACTTCCTGGAGGACGTGGGCGTCAACCTGAGCATGCGAATCAACAACAACGTGCAGACGGTTCCGGGCTCGAGCGTGCCGATCGATCCTGCCCACTGGAGTCCGATCACCTTAAGCAACGGAACGTCGGGATTCACGGGCAATCCCTCGACGGGTTTGCCGGGCAGCCTGGGAACGAACCCCGAAGCGGACGAAAACGGGCTTAACCTTGGCGGGGTTTATGGGAATATCTTTGACGATTTCCAGGTGGAGCTGGT
Organism: uncultured Phycisphaerales bacterium; assembly: GCA_963755915.1. Taxonomy (GTDB): domain Bacteria; phylum Planctomycetota; class Phycisphaerae; order Tepidisphaerales; family Tepidisphaeraceae; genus PALSA-1353. Next base: position 715,682 of record CAVWLP010000003.1, on the reverse strand, counting down.
TCTGAACGCGGTGCAGGAATCGTCGCGGCTGAGCGTGTTGCACGCTCCGCGGGTGACGCTGCAAAACGGGCAGGGGGCAACGATATACCAGACCACGTTTCTGCCGTACGTTTCGAGCCTGAACGTCTCGGTGGCGACGGGAGCGGCAATCGCCGCGCCGGTGATCAGCTATGCGGAAGATGGTGTGCAGCTCGTGGTCGAGCGGGCGCTGGTGAGCGCGGATCACAAGTATGTGACGCTGGACGTCGATCCGCAGCTCGACTCGTTCCTTGGGTTCACGACGTTTGAATTCGAAATTGCGGCGGCGGCGCCGACGGAGACCACCAGCAACAACACGATTCTTTCGGGTGGATTCGTGGCCCCGACCCTGAGCGTCCAGGAAGCCACGGAAGAGCGAACCGAAGTGCGAACGCGCGTGACGGTTCCGGACGGTGGAACGTTGATGCTGGGCGGGGTGACGATCGCGGGCGAGGTCAATCTTGAAGCCGGCGTGCCGGGGCTGTCCAAGATTCCGATTCTGAAGCGGCTGGCGACGAATACTTCGGAATCGAACGACGAGCAGGTGCTGCTGATCCTGCTGAAGCCGACGATCCTGATCGACAAGGAAATTGAAGCGAAGAACTTCCCGCTGTTGACGAGCAATACCAGCAAGTAGGCGATTGATTGACCGAGTACGGCTTCCCAACCTGGCGTGCGCGGCGCTGCTGGCGGCGCACGCGGCGCTGCTGGCGATAAGCGCAACCCGCAATTCGGCGACGTTTGACGAACCGGCGCACTTAGCCGCGGGGGTTGAGTATTGGGGTCAGCACGATTTCACGATTTATAGTTTGAGCCCGCCGCTGCTGCGGCTTTGGGGGGCGATTCCCTCCGTTCTGGCCGGGCGCAAGCTCCGCCGACGGAGGAGGCGGACAAGCGGCCGATCGTCGAGAGGCACTGGGTGTACTGCGATGCGTTCGTGATGGCGAACTATGCGCGGTTTGAGAGGCTGCTGCTGTTTTCGCGGCTGGGGATGATTCCGATTTCGTGTTTGCTGGGGTTGGTGACGTTCCGGTGGGCGCGGCGGCTGTATGGGCCGAGGAGCGGGGCGGCGGCGTGCGCGATGTATTGCCTGAATCCGAGCGTGCTGGCGCACGGGGCACTGGTGACGACGGACGTGGGGACGGCGGCGGCGATGGGGGCGGCGTGCTGGCTGTGGTGGAAGTTCTGCCGGGCGCCGTCGGCGGGGAGGTGGGGGATGGTTTGCGTGGCCGTTTTGGCGGCGCATTTGTGCAAGTTTACGTCGGTGCTGCTGTGGCCGATGCTGCTGGCGATGGCGGTTCCGTTTTTCGGGCGGGGGAGGCGGTGGGTGTTGCCGGGGGCGTGGGCGGGGCTGGCGGGGGCGACGCTGGTGCTGCTGAACGTCATCTACGGGTTCAGTGGAACGGGGCGGGGGATCGGGTCGTTTGATTTCGAGTCGGATTTTTTTCAGAAGGTGCAGCGGGAGCTGCCGGCGGCGACGCCGTCGCCGGTTCCGCAGCTCTTGCTGCTGGGGTTTGACGTGCAGAAGCGGGACAGTCAGGGGGGATACACGGCGTTTTTGTTTGGGGATATTTACCGGGGGGCGCGGTGGTATTACTTCCCGGCGGCGCTGCTATGCAAGCTGCCGGTGTCGATGCTGCTGCTGCTGGCGGCGGCGGGCGCGTCGGCGGTGGGATTCAGGGGACCGGCGCCGCCGGGGAGGAGGGCGGGGGAGTGGAGCGTTTTTCTTGGGCTGGCGGTGTTTGCGCCGGGGGTAATTGTTCTGGGGGATTTGAATATCGGGACGAGGTATCTGCTGCCGGGGTTTGCGCCGGCGATCGTCCTGGCTTCGCGGCTGTGGGCGGAGAGGCCGAGCACGGCGGAAAAGCGCATGGTGATGCCTTACCTGCGAAATGGGCTGCTGGCGATGCTGGCGGTGGAGACGCTGTGGGTCTGCCCGCGGTTTCTGACGTTCGTGAATTTTGCGGTGGGGGGGGCGTCGAACGGGTGGAGGCTGCTGAGCGATTCGGATTATACCTGGGGGCAGGGGCTGATCGAGCTGCGGGACTGGATGCGCGATCAGAAGGTGCCGGCGATCGACCTGGCTTATTTCGGATTTATTGATCCGCAGGTTTACGGGGTGAAGTTTTACCCGATCATTCATCCGGGAAGCCCGGAGACGGTGAAGCTTGTGGGGGTGGACGCGTATTTCCTGGATGGGATGCTGAACCGGATGGTGATCGGTCGGGATTTTGGTGAGGGGAAATTTCATCGGGCGGATGTGAGTTTGATGTACAGCAAGGAGCTTCAGGGGAAGACGCCGGTGGCGGTGGTGGGGAATACGATTTTTATTTACCGCTATACGGACATTGAATCGGCGGCGATGGAGTCGATTGGGGCGGAGCCCGGGGGCGGCGGGCCGTAGGAACCAGCGGTTAAATGTTGGCGGAGAACAATACTGGAATCCCGCGCTAATTCCGGGACAATGCGTCGGGATGCCTCATCAGAACGTCATCGTCATCGACCACCCGGTGATCCAGACCAAGCTCACTGAGCTTCGGGATTACACGACCGACCACCGCAAATTCCGCACGCTGCTGGACGAGATTGCGTCGCTGATGGTTTATGAGGTGACGCGCGACTGGCCGACGACGCACCGGCCGGTGCAGACGCCGATGGAGCGCACCACCGGGCGGGTGCTGGCGCGGCGGGTGACACTGGTGCCGATCCTTCGCGCCGGGCTGGGCATGGCGGGCGGCGTCCTGCGGCTTTTGCCGGAGGCGCGGCTTGGGCATCTGGGCGTCTATCGCAATGAGACGACGCTTGAGCCGGTTTCCTATTACCAAAAACTGCCGCCCGATATCGAGTCGAGCGAAGTGCTGCTGATCGACCCGATGCTGGCCACCGGCGGAAGCGGAACCGCGGCCGTGCATTTCCTCAAAAAAGCCGGGGCTTGCAACATTCGGTTTGTCTGCCTGGTTGCCGCTCCGGAGGGGATCGAAGCGATTCACCGCGCCCATCCTGAAATTCCCATTTATTGCGCCGCCGTGGATCGGCAGCTCAATGAAAAAGGTTACATTCTTCCCGGCCTGGGCGATGCCGGCGACCGGCTTTTTGGAACCTAATTCTTTTGTGGTTGCTTCGCCCCTTGGGCATCGGTACGATTCTTTTTTCGCGCTGAACTGACTGCCGATAACGACGGCACCGGAGTTGTTAAATGCGTTTGACCGAAATCCTCAAGCCCCAAAACATTCTTGTGCCGATGCAGGCCAAGACCAAGAATGAAGCCATCGGCGAGCTCGTCGCCCTGCTGGCAAAAAATGGTGAAATCCAGGACGCCAAGGCCGTTCTTGACGCAGTCCTGGAGCGCGAGATGACCCGAACCACCGGCATCGGCAACGGGCTGGCCATCCCCCACGGAAAATGCACGGGAACGACCCAGCTTGTCATGGCCATCGGAAAGCTGACCACCCCCATCGACTTCCAATCGATCGACGGCAGGCCGGTCTCGCTGATCTGGCTGCTTACCTCGCCCCCGGATAAAACCGGCCCGCACATTCACGCCCTGGCGCGAATCAGCCGGCTGATGACTATCGATAAATTCCGCCAGGCACTCTCTCTCGCCAAATCGTCGCAGGAGATTTACGACGTGATTGTGGCGCAGGAAAACGCACTCTAAATGTGAGAACGCGCTCCCCTTCGGGTCGCGGCTAAACAGGCGTGTTTTGTGATTGCGGTTTCCGGTTCAGGCGGTCTTCGTCAATCCCATTCGCACGTTTCGCAATTCGGCCCGCTGCAATTCCCCTACGATGCGCACGAGCTGCGAAAGCGTCTGCCTTCCCTCAAGGTTTTCTTCGAGCTTTTCGAACTCGATTCCCGTGATGAGCCAATGCTTGCTGGAGTTGGACGGCTTGCGCATCTTTCCTTCGACGAGCAGGGTGTTTTCGTTGTATCGCAGTTCGACGCGGAGCCGGTCGTCGGTGCAGACCTTGGGGGGCTCGCCGTCGGCTCCTAAAAGCTTAACGCCGACGCCGCCGGTGCTCAGGTCGCGGATCTCGGCTTTCAGTTCCGTCGCCGCGAGAGGGGGCGCCTTCAGATAGTCGCCCGGCCCCATTCTCCAGACCCGCACCGAAATCTCGGTGTACTGGGGAATCTCCACGCGGTAGTTAAATCGCTTTTGCTGCGACTGGATCTTCGTCGGAAACGCAAGCAGCACCGCTTCAACGAGCAGTTCGTCGTTGATCTTGAAGCACGGTTGGATCCGCAGGATCGGCGAAGCGAACACGACGCGCATGGTTCCGCTTCGGAATGAAACGACGACCGGAGTTTTCGAGCGGATCAGGTCCTCCGAAAGCGGGCGTGCCTCAAGCGTCGACTGGAGCAGAATTCCGCCGTCGAGTTCCCCCAGCAGGCGTGATTTATAATTCCGCAGCATTCCCGCGGACGGCAGGGACAACACCGCCGTCACGTTGCGGGCGATGGCTTCCCGTAAAAGTTCGGCGTTGTTATCGGCCATAGTGAAGTGTCTTTTACCTAATGCTGCCCAGGTCGAAAATCGGCGTAATCCGTTGGCAAATTTAGCGGCAAAATCACGCACGCCGGGGGCGAGTTGCGAATGGCGATGGCAAACCCCCGCCGGTGCCGTCTAGAATACCACGATGACCGAAACCATCACGGTCAACTTCGACGGTGGCAGTCGCGGAAACCCCGGCCCGGCCGGCATTGGCGTCGTCCTGGCTGCCGAAGACGGCACCACGCTGGTGACCAAGGGCAAATATATCGGCGCCAACACAAATAACGCGGCCGAATATAAGGCACTGATTCTCGGTCTTCGCGAAGCCGCCCAGCTTGGCGCGACGAGCATCCTCATCCGCGGCGACAGCGAACTGGTCATCAAGCAGATGCGCGGCGAATACCGTGTCAAAAATCCCGCCCTCAAGCAGCTCTTCGAGCAGGCGAGCGATCTGGCGGCCGGATTCAAATCCGTCAAGTTCGAGCACAATCTTCGCCATCACAATTCCCTGGCGGACCGTCTGGCCAACCTGGCGATGGACAGGAAATCCGACGTGGATGACATCGACGAGGCAGCAGAATCACCGCCGCCGCCTCCTCCTCCGCCGCCGGCATCAAACGGGGCGCGGATTTCCTGCCCCCGCTGCGGGTGCGAGATCGAGGTGAAGGTCCCGCCGGCCAAATCGTTTGGCAGAAAATTTGTCTGTCCCTGCGGCAGTCCGATGAAGTAGTCTTTCAGCAATTCAGGAGCGACCCCCTATGCCCGCAAGCGATCCACGAATCGAACAGTTCCGAAAAATGGCCGAAGCCGATCCGAGCAACGAGCTGGGGCATTTTTCCCTCGGCCGCGCCTGCCTCGACGCGGGCGACTTTCCGCAGGCGATCCAATCCTTCCAGCGCACGCTGGAGCTGAATCCCAACATCGCCAAGGCCTATCAGCTTCTGGCGGCGGCGCTCTGCGCCAGGACCGAAAGCCCGAGGCGATTGAGCGGCTCACCCGCGGCGTGGAAGTCGCCGCCGCGCGCGGCGAGATGATGCCGCGGAAAGAAATGATTCAAATGCTCAAGGACCTGGGCGCCCCCGTTCCCGAAGCCGCCCAGGCGGAGACATCGCAACCCGTCGGCGAAGGACAAGTTCTCTGCAAGCGCTGCGGCCGGGTGGCGCGAAAGCAAGCCAGCCAGCCGTTCAGCAACGCCCAGGGCAAGGAAATCTTCGAAAATATCTGCGCCGACTGCTGGCGCGAATGGATCGGCATGGGAACGAAGGTCATCAACGAGCTGCGCCTCCCACTGTCCGACCCCCAGGCCCAGAAAATTTTCGACCAGCACATGCGCGAATTCCTGAACCTGTGATTCAGGTTTTGCCGTTCTGCAAAGCGCGCACGGCCAACTCAATTCGCCGGGTTGCTTCGTCTACGCCTTCGCGCAATTTGTTCAGATCCCCCAGCCCCACCCGCGGCCCAAACGAGACCGTGATATCGTTTCGCGTGATCGCCGCCTCCACCATCTCCTTCCCGCGCTGGGTGCCGTCGAGGTAGACCGGATAAACCGGAGCGCGCGTTCGCAGGGCCAGCAGTCCGATCCCGCTCTGAAACGGCAGCAATTCCCTGGTGGTCTCGATCCGTCCCTCGGGAAAAATTCCAATGACATACCCAGCGGCCAGCGCCCGCATCGCGGCCCGCGCCGAAACCATATCTTGCCCGGTCCGATCCACCAGAATCACCCCCAGCGTATTGAACAGCCAGCGCATCGACTTGAACTGGTAATATTCCTTGGCCATCAGCCAGCGCACCAGCCGCGGGCAAAAGGACTGGAGGATGACTGGATCGATGCTGCTGATGTGGTTGCAAATGAGGATTGCCGGCCCGCGTGGGGGGACCTGGCAGGGGCTGGCGACGCGAACCTGGTGAAACGCCCGCGAGTAAACCCCCGCCATCCCCCGCATAGCGCGAAACAGCGTGTCGTCATCCCGCCGCGTAAACTGTTGCGAACCGACTGCCACGTGCGTGGGGGAGATACTGCATTGGCGCCACGGGGTCAATCGTGTGGCCGGCGAGCTTGCTCGCCGCTCTCCCCGCCCCGACAATCCCCCCAGCGTGTCGCGCGTCCTGGTTATCACCAACAATCTCCAGCAGGCGTCCTTCCGGCTCCGCATCGAATCGCTGCGCGACGCACTCGCCCAGCGCGGCTTCGAGCTCGACATCCACGTTCGCCCTCGCTCCATGCTGCCGCGCCGGCGACTGCTTCGCCGCGCTGCGGAATACGATGCCGTCATCCTCCAGCGGAAAATGCTCGACCCGCTCGATACGAGCCTGCTGAAACGAAACGCGAGAAAGCTTTTTTACGATGTCGACGACGCCGTCATGTTCCACAGCCGCCCCGTCGGCCCCATCGAGCAGTGGCGCACCAACCGCCGGTTTCATGCCATCGCCCGCGCGGCGCGGGTTGTGGCGGGCAACGAATATCTGGCCGAACTGTTTCGCGCCAGGGGGCTCAGGTCAGTATCCTGCCGACCGTTGTCGATCCGGGGCATTATCAGCAAAAATCGCACGCTGCCACCGATCGCCCGACGCTCGTCTGGATCGGCAGCAAATCGACCATTCCCTACGTCGCCGAGATTGCCCCGGTCTTGATTGACGCGGCTAAACGCGTCCCGGGGCTCCGGCTGATCACGATCGGAGACGTTCCGCTGGCCAATCCGCCGATCCCAACCGAGCACGTTCCCTGGTCGGTCGCGGCAGAATCCACCGCGCTTCTCCGCGGCGACATCGGCATCGCCCCTACGCCCGAAAACCGCTGGACCCTGGGCAAATGCGGATTCAAGATCATCCAGTACATGGCCACCGGCTTACCGGCCATTGCCAGCCCCGTTGGGGCTAACCGGGAGATTATCCAGGAGGGCCTGACCGGCTTCCTGCCCAAATCCGCCGAGCAGTGGACCGAAGCGATTGCCACCCTCGCCGGCGATCCCGTCCGCCGCCAGGCGATGGGCGAGGCCGCTCGCAAACGGGTTGAGGATCATTTCTCCATCCAGCGTGCCGCCGATTTCTGGGCAACCCATCTCGGCGAGCCTGGTTCTACCTAGCTCGGCATTGTCAGATTCTTTGCATTCTCACCAATCGCCCCCACAAAATTCCCAGATTTCTCGAAAATAGGTACAAAACGTACACCTTTTGGACCTGTATATAGATGCACACGTTTTCGACCCATTCGCCCGACCCGCCCCCGCCTGTTCAACTGCAGCCCGGGAAAAGATTCCATCGTCGAATCCCGGGCAAAACCGGGCACTTTCAGACACACCCCCCCCATCCCCCACAAAAACGGTTCCCTCAAATGGGGAATCTTGCGAAAATCCCTCCCGAAAAAAAGGGGAATTCCGGGGAATCACCAATGAAACTCCCAGTCCAAAAAACAATCAGCCCCGAGCGCCTAATACCAGCGTACGTCAGGCGGTGATCTAAATCCTTCGAGCCGCGCCTCATTGCCACCGTCCGATAACCGCCCAGGCGCAATTTTTTCGCCTTGCCGACCCTTGAAGGCCGATAAAACGCCACCAGATGCTCTCCGCGATCACCAATTCGGGCGGTTCCAATATCGCCCAGTGGATTCAGAGCTTTCAGAAGCAGCAGGCGAGCCAACTGGCCAGCGGAAACACCGGCCTGCCCGGGATGATCCCCGCCAGCAGCCAGTTGAGCGGTGGGGGCGCTCAGAAATCCGCCAGCCTGCTGAGCGGAAATACCTCGCAGATCTTCACGCAGATTCGCCAGGCGGTCACCACGGCGCTTCAGAAGGCGCAGCTCTCGCATTCCAGTCAGAATCCAAACCAGATCGTGCAAAGCACGATCGCGAGTCTTTTGAAGAATCTCGGATTTGGCTCCAACACCACCGCCGCTTCGAATCTCGCCGCCGCCGAAATCAACGGGCAGGGCCCTGAAGCAAACGGCTCCCCCAGCTCGGCCGAGGGGTTCCAGAAAATCCTCGCCTCCGCGGGCATCAGCTCTCAGCAGTTCCAAAGCGATCTGATGAGCGCCATTCAAAATGTTCAGGGGGGTTCGACAAACCCGTTTTCAAGTTTCAGCAGCATTCCGGTCGGGTCAATGCTTGACGTGACCGGCTGATTTGATCCTCTTTCGATAGATTTCTTCCAGCCGATCCAGATGCGCCTCCTGTGAAAGCGAGGGCCGCAGGGCCAGGCATGCTTCGCGCATTTTCGTTCGCAGCCTGGGATCCAGCAGCCGGGTCATGGCGTTGGCGAGGGCGGAGACGTTGGAGGGGTCTTCCAGCACATATCCGTGCACGCCGTCGGTCATCGCTTCGCAGGCGCCGTTGAAAACCGTGCTAATGACCGGCACTCCCATCGCCAGCGATTCCAGCACGACCAGGCTGCATGAATCATGGCGGGTCGGCAGGACAAAAAAATCCGCCGCGGCGTAAAAATCGGCGGCTGCTTTTGATTCGCCCGCAAAGATGATCCGATTCTCGATCCCCAGCCGGCGCGCTTGAAGCCGGCCTCGCATTGAATTGTCTTTGCCCAAAACCACGATCGTCGGGGCGGCTTCGCCGGAGCGGCTGCCAATGCTCGCCGTCGCCGCGATCACCTCCGCCAACCCCTTGCGATGGAAATTCTGGGCGATCATCAAACCGACGGTGACTTCTTCGCCGATCCCAAGGTTCTGCCGAACAGCCCTTCTCGCCGCCGCGTGGGTTGTGGGGTCGAATCGCTGCAGGTCAGTCCCGTTGAACAGCTTCACTAGCTGGCCGCCGATATCCGGATAATGCCGAAGGACGATCCCCTTCGAATAATCGGAAAGGCAGAGGACGATGGGCCTGTCGGCGCCGTACATGAGCCTGCCTTCCACGTCGGCATAGAGGCGCCGCTTGCGGTTGAGGCGGTTTCCGGCCATCGCCAGCGCCCGCGCGGGACCGCCGCCGCGCAACTGATAGGACTGCACCGTTGCTTTCGCCATCCCCGCGTGCGGGTGGTAAATATCGCAGTGCTTCACCGGGAGCATCGCGTGGATCACGTCGTATTTGTTTTGCGCGAGGTGTACGTCAAGATTCTTAAGGAATTGTGCATATTGACCGGCTTTCGTCGCCGCCCGCGCCCCGATCTCCACCCTCCGCACCCCTTCGATCGGTTTGCCAAAGCTCGATGAGATCAATTCCACGGCGTGCCCGCGCGCAGCTAAACCCTCGGCGATATCCACGGTATAACGCTCGGCTCCGCCGCGGGTCTCCTCCGATTGAAAAATCACCAGAGCGATATTCATTGGGCCGATTTTCATTGTCCCTGACCATGCCCCACGCTATAGACTATTATCATGAGCGCCCTTACCCAATCCAACCAGTGGAAATCCCTGTCGGCCCATTACCAGAAAATCTCCTCGACGCATATGCGCGACCTCTTCACGCAGGATCCCAAGCGGTTCGAGAAATTCTCCCTCCGCTTCAACGACATTCTGCTGGATTTCTCCAAAAATCGCATCACCGATGAAACCCTGCGCCTGCTGCTCGACCTTGCCCGGTTCGCCAAAGTCGAAGATTGGCGCGATCGGATGTTCCGCGGCGAAAAAATCAATATCACCGAAAATCGTGCCGTCCTTCATATCGCCCTGCGAAACCGCTCCAACCGGCCCATCCTCGTCGATGGCGAGGACGTCATGCCGGGCGTCAACGCCGTCCTCGCCCACATGCGCGAATTCTCCGAGGCCATCCGCTCCGGGCAATGGAAAGGGTATACCGGCAAGCCCATCACCGATGTCGTCAACATTGGCATCGGCGGGTCCGACCTCGGCCCGGTCATGGCGACCGAAGCCCTCAAACCCTATTCCAAGCCGGGCCTTAAAGTCCATTTCGTCTCCAATATCGACGGCACTGACATTGCCGAGAAATTCAAGGTCATCAAGCCCGAGACCTCGCTCTTCATCGTCGCCTCCAAAACCTTCACCACGCAGGAAACGCTCACCAACGCCACGACCGCCAAAGACTGGCTCCTGGCGTCGGCCAAAAATCCGGCTGCCGTCGCCAAGCATTTCGTCGCGCTATCGACCAACGAAAAAGAGGTCACCAAGTTCGGCATCGACAAGGCAAACATGTTCGAATTCTGGGACTGGGTCGGCGGGCGATATTCGCTCTGGTCGGCCATCGGGCTGTCCATCGCCATCGACATCGGCATGGACAATTTCGAGCAGCTCCTTGCCGGCGCGTTCGCCATGGACGAGCATTTCCAAACCGCCCCGCTGGAAAAAAATCTTCCCGCGATCCTCGGGCTCATTGGCGTCTGGTACAACAATTTCTTCGGCGCCCAGACCGAGGCGATCCTCCCCTACGACCAGTACATGCACCGGTTCCCCGCCTACTTTCAGCAGGGCGACATGGAATCCAACGGCAAAAGCGTCGATCGCGCAGAGCGAGGTTGTCGATCATTCCACCGGCCCGGTCATCTGGGGCGAGCCCGGAACCAACGGGCAGCACGCCTTCTATCAGCTCATCCACCAGGGCACAAAACTGATCCCCTGCGATTTCCTCGCCCCGATCGAAACCCAAAATCCCCTTGGCGAGCATCATCCAATCCTCCTCTCCAACTTCTTCGCCCAAACCGAAGCGCTGATGAAGGGCAAAACCGAAGCCGAAGTGCGTGCCGAACTGACCGCCCAGGGAATCACCGGCGAAGCGCAGGACAAGCTCACGCCGCACAAAATCTTCACCGGCAACCGCCCGACCAACAGCATCCTCTTCCAGAAGCTGACGCCGCACACGCTCGGCTCGCTCATCGCCCTGTACGAACACAAGATTTTCACGCAGGGCATCATCTGGAACATCAACAGCTTCGACCAATGGGGCGTCGAGCTCGGCAAGCAACTGGCCAAGGCCATCCTGCCCGAGCTGAAGAAGCCCGGCGAGATCACGTCGCACGACTCATCGACCAATGGCCTGATCAACGAGTTCAAATCCCGTCGCAAAAAATAGGCGACAAAAAGCGGCCCCAAAAAATTTGCCGTAAAAAATTTAGAAATTGAGATTTTCGCTATTGAGATTGAGTCTCAATGTCGATAATATCTCCCGCATGACACGCCGAACACAAGCATTCACTCTCGTGGAACTCCTTGTCGTTATTGGGATTATCGCGATTCTGGTCGCGGTGCTTCTGCCCGCGCTCAGCAAGGCGCGCTCGCAGGCCCTGCTTATCCAATGCGAAAGCAACATGAGACAGTGGGGGGCGGGATTCCAGATGTACGTCGATGAAAGCAGCGGCCAGCTTCCTCTGCGCGTCCCCGATGGAACCGCCACCGAATATTTTGGGCCCAGCCTCGCCAACCCCATTCCCGGCTATCCCGCCGGCCTCGATGACATGTCTATCTACTTCAACGCCATCCCCTCCAAAACCGTCGGCAAGAGCTACTACCAATTGCTCCTCGACGACAAAAACGGAGTGAATCCCCTCCCCTCCCCCGGGGGTAACAACATCTTCACGTGCCCCGCGGTGCAATCAGCCGTGCCAACCGCCTCCGACACACTTTATCCCGGCAACTCCAACTTCTACGCGCAGTATGGCACCGACTCCACTGGCCAGCTCCTTTCCGCCACCACTCCACAACTTTTCAAATCCGAGATCAGCTATTGCTACAGCCAATCCCTCATGAATCCACCGGTGGCGACGCTGGCCAACCCGAGCCCGAGCATGGTCTACGCCGGAAAAATGTCTCAGCTTCGCCCGGCTTCTTCCGTCGTCGTCCTTTGCGAAAAACTTTCAACCCCCGGCGAATATCTCGATCCCACCATCCAGCGCTGGGCACAGCAAAACGGATTTCTCGGCAGCTCCATCAATTCCACGGTCGGCTACACCGGAAAAATCTCCCAGCTAAAAGCCAACTGGAAAACCTTCGCCGCCATTCACAACGGGGGCGGTAACCTCCTCTTCGCCGACGGGCATGTCGCCTATTACAAGTGGACCGATGTGCAACTCGCCGTCAAACCCAATCCCGTTCCCGCTGCCAAGCCCGCCACGGAATATGGGGACTACTACAACGCCAACCGTCCTGACATCATCTGGTGTCCCTGGGGCCCCACGAACTGAATTGAATTAAATCGTGTTGGCGCCGATTTCACGTTGACAAATTTGCCGGCAAGGTTTTTCATTCGGCAATGAGTATCAACATCAACCGCCGACAGTTCATCGTTGCCTCCGCCGTTCTCGCTGCCGGTTGTTCCGTGAATAAACAGCCGGATTTCAAGGCCGCCGCCATCGACGCCGGGCCTGCCTCCGATTTCGAGAAGGACGGCGTCTATTCCCAGTTTGCCGATCAGGGATTCTTCGTCATCCGCTCCGGCCCAAACCTCATCGCTCTCTCCTCCGTCTGCACCCACCTCGGCTGCGAAGTAGGAGCGCAAAACGACGGCTCCTTCAAATGCCCCTGCCACGGCTCACGCTACGATCCCACGGGCAAAGTCGTTCACGGCCCCGCGATCCACGATTTGCCGCGCCTTCCCAGCGCCGTCAACGCCTCCGGCCATCTGATCATCCAGGCGACCGCCACGTCCTGATTTTGCGGGTATGATTCGATCAGAGACATGGAAATCCGCCCCGCAACCGCCGCCGATGTGCCCGGCGTCCTGCCGATGGTCGCCAAAACCTGGCGCTTCACGAAAAATGGGACCCGGCCAAGTACACTTTCCTTTCCCATCCCGAGCAGCGCTACAGCCGCTGGCTCACCGCCCGCGCCGATGATCCCCGTAGCGTCTTCCTTGTCGCCGTGCGCGAAGATCGCCCCATCGCATTTCTCATCGCTACTATCGAAGACGAAATCCCGATCTATCGCCTGAGGCAATTCGGCTTCATCCATGACTTGTGGGTGGAAGAGGAATATCGCCACGAAGGGATCGCCCGGCAGATGGTGATGCTCGCGGTCGAGCGTTTCAAATCGATGGGCGTGCCGCAAATCCGCCTCGACACCGCCGCCCCCAACGACGCGGCCCGAAAACTCTTCGCTGCCTGCGGATTTCGTCCCAGCACAACTGAAATGCTGCTGGAACTATAACCCCGAAGCCGCGACAACAACGCCGAATCCTGGAATCGTCGTTTCTTTCGCGATCTTTTTACCTGTCAATAAATCCATGCTGTTCTCGATGAAGACCACCTGCTGGGCGAGCGCGGAATGATTCATTGCCACCGCGTAGATTTTTTTGCCGCTCACGCGCACCACCACCTCGACCTCTGGCGGCGCCACCACCGGAATGCTCAATTTTGTCGGTAGCAGCAATTCTTCCAGAAGTATTTCTATGGCGCCATTCGTGCAGTACCCGCCAACGTAATATACGCTCCCTTTCCCAACCACGTTGACGGTGACCGCCGGCCCATCCCCCAGCACTCGATCCCCGCCCACCCATCGCGCCACTTCGTTCGCCGTGCGCAACCGAAGCCGCTCGGCGAAAGTCGTCATCGTCAGTTCCGCTCCGCCCGGCATGCGTGCCGTCCGCGTCTGGTTCGCCGCCAGCGTCGTCCATTCGTCCACCTCAACCCCCGCCAGTTTCGCGAGCAACCCCGGCGCTGTTCGCTCAACGATATGACAATTCTCATCCTTCACCCCCGCCAGCGCCCCCAGCGCAAGAATCCCGCCGGCGGCGACATATTTCTCCAGCTTTTTCGCCAGCGCCGGTGTGATAATCTGCTGATGCGGAACCACCAGCACTCCATATCCCTCAAATTCACTTTCCGGCCAGACAAAATCCACTGGAACTTTCTTCGCCGACATCACCCGCATCCACCGCGCGTGTTCCGCCTGCCCGGATTTGCTAAACGTATCAATCCGCCGCTCGTTGATTTCATTATCAAAATCCCGCAGCACTGCGATCCATTTCATCGGCGCATATCGAAAGAAATCCTCCGGCAACTTCCGCACCTCTTTTCCAAATTGCTTCGCCTCCTCCAAACGCCGCGTCGATTTATTGTCCTGATCGATCAGCCCATGCCAATGCTGCTCGGCTCCAAACGGGCACGTCCGCCAGAGAAAAAAGCTTACAAGGTTCGCCCCATGCGCCACCGACTGCCACGCCCACAGCCACACCTCTCCCGGCTGCGGCGTGCGCTGAAGATAACTCAACTGCCCCCCAGGCCCCGACTGCTGCTCCAGAATCCCATACGGAAAGGAGAGGCTCCTCGCCTGGACCAATCCCTCCGCCCTGCTCGGCCAATCATCACAAAAAAGCGGGTATTGATCGTGGCTGAAAAAATCCAGCTCCTTTACCAGTGACGGCCCATCAACATTCGCAAACAGCGCATTGTGCGTGATCTGCCACTTCGGATTGTGCTTCCGCAAAATCTTCGCCTGCCTCCGGGCAAATTCCACGACGGTATCGCTGATGAACCGGGACTCATCCAGAATCTGCGATGGATTTGGTGGCGCGCTCGTAGGGTGGGGCAAATCAATCTGTCCCCAATCGTCATACTGCTGCGACCAGAACGCCGTCCCCCATGCCCCGTTCAGCTTCTCCAGCGTGCCGTATTTTTGCGCAGCCATTTCCGAAACGCCAGCGTGTCGCTGGGCGAATAGCTCACATCCATATGGCAATTGAATTCGTTGTCGAGCTGCCAGGCGATGATCTGCTTCTCTCCCGCATAATGCTCCGCCAGCGCCGTACAGATCCGATCCGAAAGCTGCAAATATTTCGCCGATGCGTAGGTAAAATTCCGCCGCGACCCGTGTGCCATGGGCATGCGCTGAAAATCCCACCGCAAAACCTCCGGATATTTGCCGGCGATCCAGGCCGGCCCGCAATACGTCGGCGTGCCGAAAATCACCTTGATCCCAAACCGCCTGCACAGCGCAATCGCCCGGTCGAAAAGTTCAAACTGAAACGTGCCTTCCTGGGGCTCAAAATATCCCCACGCCCCTTCCCCCATGCGCACCACGTCGATGCCGGCATCCTTCATCCTCCGGAAATCGCTCTCATGCCGCGCCGCGGGCCAGTGCTCGGGGTAATAACACGTTCCCAGCAGAAATTTGTTCGCCATTTGCTAGAGGATAGTGGTGCGCTTCGGCGGATCAAGAAACGAAACCAGGGCGGCACGCGCCGCCCAGGGTTCGGTGTGGAACTTGTGTGTACTGTTTCTGGCTAGATCGCCAATTTCTTCCGCGGCCGGGCCATCAGCACCCCGCCCAGCGCCATCGCCGCCAGCGATGCGCTCATCGGCTCGGGAACCGCCCCAACCGCTTGTCCCTTAATGATCTGATCGCCGCTGATCTCGTAGGAGCACCCGCCCATGATCGAGACCGTCCACTCAAAACCCCCCTCCACGTCGCCCGGTCCGGAGGTCGCCACGTTGGGCAGCGTGTAATCGGTCGCCGTCGTCAGCTTGTTCAGGAGGGTCGGATCGGTGTTGGCGTCGAAATCCGTCGCCTTGGGGCTGACCGTTGTCTCTTCCTGCCAGCCGTTGCCGATGTCGGTTGCGGTGTTGCTTCCGGTGATTGATTCGCTCTGTCCCGTCTTCAGTCCCGCCAGCGTGAAATTCGAATATTCGAAGAAGTTAAACGTCTGCGTCGTCTTGCTCAGGTTTTCGATCTCGATTGTTTCGCCAAGGTCGGAGGTAAGCGTTCCGTTCTGTCCGCCGGAGAGGCGGTAGAGGACTGAAACCTCAAGCGAGCTGTCGGCATAGGTGATCATGGCTGTGTCGTTCGATCCGTCACCCGTGGTGTCGTAGAGTTGGGTAGAAGGAGTGGAGATCGTATCGATGCTCGATTGCCCGCCGGAGGTTCCGACGCGATACCAGAACCACTCCTGGTTGATCTGGTTTTGCCCGTTGATCGACCAGTTCTCAAGTCCGGCCGAGGAGTTGGGATTGATGGTTACGGAGGAGTTACCGTTGCTGAGCGAAATAAGTGCCGCTTCGCATTGCGATCCGCATAATAGACCGCTTGAAGAAGCCGCCAGCATTGCCGCGCCAACTGCTACTGTACTGCAATTGGCGAGCAACTTTGCTGCCGAGAACTTCGCTCCAGAGACCTTCGATCCGTGTTTTGAACGATTCGTCTTCACAGGTTTCTCCCGACTCCGTAACCATCTTTCCCGTCGCCCGGCCTGTTGCTCAGGTGCCGGACCCACTGCATTCGATGCACACCCACGTCAGCTCGCGTTTCAGCTCGCGCTGCGAATCTGCGGCTTCTGCATTGCCTGCCGGCCAACCTTTCCGGACAGCACGCTGGTGACCGCCTGCTCGCGCATCCGCGCGGTCAGTTGCAGCAGCTCCTTGCTGCTCGGCGTGGTATCGAACAGCGTCGTGCAGCCGAACATCCGGGCCTGCACTTCCTGTTTCTCGGTGATGGGGCCGCCGACCATCGCCCACTTCTGGTTGGGGAATCCCGCCTTGAGATGACGGAGGAAATCCCAGACCGACATGTCCGGGAGCTTCATCCCGACCAGCACGATGTCGAAGCTGACCATGCGGAGCATGTCGATGCCGCGGCGGGCGTTGTGGACGGCATGAAAGTTCATGTCTTCCGCGCGGCCGCTGGTCGCGGGCGAATCCACGCAGATTCCCAGCACTGCGATTTGATCTTCCTGGCACTTGAACATGGCGAACCTCTGTTTGAGATGTGTGGCTGGCATCGATTCACCGACGTGGCGATTTCCGTTGCCCTCCGGTAACGCCCTACTCCAAAGCGAGATCCGTGCCGCGGCGCGGGCACAGGAAAATTTTGCGCGTAACCCGCGCGATCGCTGCCGCTTGCGCCGAAGGGCCTTTTCGGACGCTATTTTCTACAAAAGGGGAAAAATGGTTAATTTAACCATGCGCCGTGCGCGGTTTTTTGCGCAACTCCAGCATCTGGAGGCATCACCATGCAAACAGGTTGTTTTGAACAGGAGGGGTTGGAATAACCATCGTCCCAAAACGCCAAGGTCCGGGAAAATCGCCCGGCGTTTTACGCGGATTCAGGATCTCTTCAGCCGTCCGGTAAAATCCCCCGGTTAACCCACCCAGCCGGGCGCATCTTGCCCCGGTTACCCGCTTCAGGCCGCTGCGCCGTTCGCCCGTTGGTTCCCTCGCCCCCGGTACTCCAGGAGAGGGCTGGGAAGGGGGGCAAATTTTTCAGGTGCAACCATCGACGCGCCTCAAGCGTATATATCTGAAACCCGGCTTGGTTTGACCGACTGTGATTTCGGTGTATTATTGTGTCTATCTCGGTTGGACAAAATCAGACGTAAGGATGGCGAGGCATATCCGGACCAACAGTCAGTGTGTACCGACTGGGCCGGGGGTAGGGTCGCTCCAGCAGCGATCAATGGTTTTCAAAATTTCGCATCTAGAGGGCTCTGACCATGAACGCATCGCGTTTTGGCTCCGCTGAAGGTTCCGCAATCCAAACCCTGAAGAAACTGCGCAAGCGCAAAAATTGCCGGCGCTATCAGAACCTCATCGAGCAGATGGAATCCCGCGTGCTCCTCTCGGCGACCATGGTCGTGACCGGCAATTCCGCCAACATCGCCAATGGCGAGACCACGCCCACCTTTTCAAACTTCACCAACTTCGGCGACACCGCCCACGATGGAACCATCCCGCTCACGCGCACCTACACCATTGCCGCGGAATCGGGTCAGATCAACACCGTCAGCGTCTCGCTCAGCGGCTCATCCGTGTTCGCCCTCACCGGTAACTCGGCGAGCTCCACGATCGCCCAAAATGGCGACACCACCTTCACCATCACCTTCACCCCCAATGAAGCACAGAGCTTCTCGTCCACCGTCACCATCGATTCCTCTCTGACGGCCTATACCTTCGAAATCGACGGGACCGGCGATGCCACCACGACCCTTCCCAGCGGTGTTGAGTACACCACCGTTACCCCAGGCACGGGACCTGCCGCTGCCGACGGCGACTATCTCGTCATGGACTATACCGGTTACCTCACCGACGGAACCATGTTCCAAAGCTCTCTCACCACCGCCAACCCATTCCAGTTCGAGCTTGGTTTGGGAGAGGTGATTCAAGGCTGGGATCAGGGTGTGGTTGGTATGCAGGTCGGCGAAACTCGTGCCCTCTATATTCCCTTCGCCGAAGGCTACGGCGGCAATGCGCAAACCGGCATTCCGGCGGACTCCAATCTCATCTTTTCAATAACCCTGCGAAATCTAATCGCAGTGACCGGCGGCACCGCGCAAAATGTCAACATTCCCGCCAACGAATCCGATCCGACGACCGGCGCCGGCACTTATTTCGGGGACATGAACCTCGGCGCCGCCCCGGTAACCAACACCTTTACCATCAGCGACACCGGCGACGGCTCGTCCAGGGCCTTAGGCCTTTCCTCCCTTCTTACCACCACCGCTGCCAACTCAATCGCTGCGATCACCCTCGGCGGCGTCGGAACCGACGCCTTCTCCGTTTCACAGCCTGACGTAATCACGAATACCTCCACGCTTTCTGTCGACACGATTACTGCGACCTACACTGCAACTCCGGGCATATCAGACGCCGACGTCGAGATCAACACCGTCGATCCCGATTCACAAACCGGCCTCGGATCTTATTCCTACCAGGTCGAAGGTCAGTCCAACGAGCCCGCCACCGGCCACGTCGACGCCGCCAGTTGGGGCCAAATCGTCGGCTGGGCCTACGATCCGGCAAACCCCACCAACCCCATCAACGTCGAAGTCGTTATCGACGGCGGGACCATCACCCAGACCTTCTCCGCCGATATGGAGCGCGACGACCTCACCGGCGTGATCGGCTCCCCCGACCACGGGTTCCAGTACTACATGCCCCTCCTCAGCGCCGGCACCCACAGCTACGCCGTCTACGCCATCGACACCACCACGGGCACCAATGTTCTGCTTGGCTCCGGAACGGTCGTCAGCCAGAACTCACTATTCGACGAAGGCTGGTATGAGAGAACCTATGCCGCCTATATCGGTTCCGCCCTTGCCGACGGCCAGTTCGCCAGCGGCTACGCCCATTATCTCCAGTACGGCCAATACGAAGGCTACAGCCCCTCCCCCTTCTGGGACGAGTCGTATTACCTCGCCTATAACAGCGACGTCGCCGCCGCCGTGACCGCCGGCACCGTAAGCTCCGGCTTCATGCAATACTACCTCTACGGCCAATACGAAAACCGCGGTGGCCTCTTCTGGTTCAACACTTCCTATTACCTCCAGCAGTATGGCAACGTTGCCTCCGCTGTTACCAGCCACGCGCTGACCTCCGCCTATCAACATTTCGTTGATTACGGCGAGTACGAGGGATACAACCCGACGCCCACTTTCAACACAACCAGCTACGCGGAATTCAACAGCGACATTGACCCCTACATCACCGGCGAGCCGCTTACATCGGTTTACGACCAGTATGTCGAATACGGTTACGACGAGGGCCGCAACCCTGATCCGGGCGTCTCCAGCCCGGCGCCCACCGACGACACTGGTGGCGGCGGCAGCGAGGGCGGAGTTACCGTCAATTCAGCAACGGAGAGTTTCGCCGCGGATACGGGTGTCGACGACCAATTGCTGACCGATTCCTCATCGAACCTGCTGGATAGCTGATTCGGCCGTCTGCGGATCGGCCCTTACCTCTCCCCCGGTTCCGTCGTCGCCCGCGGCGACAGAGCAAACACATCCGCCGACTTCACGATCACCGCGTCGCTCTCCAGCCAGATCCCCAGCGGCGACGCCGCGCTAGGCGTCTTCACATACGACGGCAACGACAATTGCGTGAGCACCCCATTCGCCCTGCCCAAAAACTGCCCATCCAGATACCCAATCACCCAATCTTTTCTTACCCGCACCACCAGCGTATGCACCAGCCCATTGGGCAGCCAGTTCATCGAGTGCCGCAACGTCTCATTATTGTCAAACGGCTCCCCATTGATCTGTCCCAAACCCGAGGCCGTCCCATTATGCCCCCCAAAAATCCACACAAACGATTTCCCCCGCTGCGACGCGATCAGCCCCACGCCCCCGTTCCCACTGTATCGCACAAAGGTAATGCGATAGTCATACTCCGCCGGCGGTGGCGTCGGGAACTGAATCTGCGCCCCATCTCCCTGCCCCCGAATCCCATCCCCGCTTTCCGTCCATTGCCCCGCCAGCGCATCCCCCGTCAAATCCAAATGCCGAAACAAATCCGTCAGCTTCATGTCCACCGGCGGAACCGAGTTGGGCCGGTCAACCTCATTCTGGGGCAACCGCGCAACATCCGGCGGACCCTGCCACATCACGGCCCCATCGGGTGATTTCACCACGATATCCCGGAACCTCACCGACGAATCAAACACCGCCAGCCCCGTGCGCCCGATGCGTCAGCCGGTTGTCCGATCCCTGCAGCAGCAGCTTCCCATCCAGAAACGAGTGAATCTCATCCCCGCGCACCTGCACTTTCACTTCATACCACCGGTCCGGCTCCAGCCGGCCCGCCACCGACGACAGACGCACCGGCAGCGACTCCAGGTGCGACGACAATTCCATATCCGAATTGTCATTTCTCCCCAGCCACAGCACGCAGGCATTGCCCCGCGTCTGGTTTACCATCACCCTCACGCCCCGATTGTCCGACGTTGCATTGGTCTTCACTTCAAACGAGAGGTCATACGCCGTCCAGGCCGGAAATCCCAGGTACATCACGCATTGAAGCGGCGCCGGCGTGAGCGCCAGCTCATCCCCATCGAGATGGCAGGTTCCCATCGCCAAAACAATCGGCCAACCCCGCCCCCGCCCGGTGCCAAATTCCATCGGCGCCTGCGGCGCTTCCGGTGCCGGCACCACAAGTTCCGCAGCCGCCGCCGGCTGTGTCGCCGGGAAAATCGTTCGCGCCGGGGCAACTGATTCCGACACCACCCGCGGCAGGTGCGAATGCCGCGCATGCTCCGCCAAAATGAGCCCGAGGATGCACCCCGCCACAATCAGCACCACGCTCTTGCGACGCCCGCCATGCTGCTTCTTGTCGCGCTCCGCCAGATAGTTCGAGACTTCCCGCCCCAGCTCGCCGGCTGTCTGATAGCGCTGTTCCTTGTTCTTTGACAGCGCCTTTCGCACGACTGCTTCCAGCCGCCCATCCACGCCCACCAGCGGCGCCGGGGCGGCGTTGGTGATATTGTCCAGCGCCACCCGGATATCCCCCTTGACGTCGTAGGGAAACTTCCCGCCGGAAAGCATCTGAAACAGAATCACCCCCAGGCTGTAGACATCGGTCCGCATGTCGATCCGGTCCGGATCGCGCGCCGCCTGCTCCGGGCTGCACCACGGCAAGCTCCCCAGAAACTCCCCCGAAACCGCCAGCCCGCCCGCCAGTCGATCCAGCGGCGTATGCGCCAGCCCAAAATCCAGAATGTGCGGCTCTCCCCGCTCGTCGATCCTGATATTCCCCGGCTTCAAATCCCGATGCACGATCCCCCTCACGTGCGCAAAGTTCACCGCGTCGCAGATCTTCAAAAACAATCTCAGTAGTTCCGTCCGTTCCCCCCATTTCGATTTCAAGTATTCATCGAGCGACGTCCCCGCGACATAGTTCATCACGATGAACTGCGCCCCAGTGCCCGCCGACCCCGTGTCCATGACCCCCACGATGTTGGGATGGTCCAGCGCCGCCAGCACCTGCACTTCCCGCTTGAACCGCGCCAATGCCCGCTCGTCGGCGATCGCTTCCCTCCGCATCAGCTTCAGGGCGACTTTCCTGCCGGTGTTCTTCTGCACCGCCAGGTAAACCACCGCCTGCCCCCCGCGCCCCAGCTCCCGCTCCAGCGCATAACCCTCGATCTTGGTCCCCTCCGGCTCGCCCGCATCCTCAATCGTGCTTCGCCCCACGGGCGGAACCGCCGTCGCGCCGATCGGCGTCGAGGTCGACGACGGCATCGACGTCATCGAATGCAATCGCCGCAGCGCCGTCTGAAGCTCCGGCATCAGCTCCGGATGGGCCGCGATAATCTTCGACTCATCGATCGGCTCCGACGAAGCTTCCTGCGAAATGATCTCCGAGATCACCCGCGTGATCGCTTCCTTCTTCCGATCTGTCGCACCGCTTTGCGCCACTGATCACATCCCCGCAAAATTGGCCAGAATTCTCAGCCCCGCCTTCTGGCTCTTTTCCGGGTGAAACTGCGTGGCAAACAGGTTGTCACGCCGGATGCTGCTGACAAATGGCCTTCCATAATCGGTCTCCGTTGCAATGATTGAATTGTCCTCCGGCACCACGTGGTAACCATGCACGAAATAAACGCCACATCCTTCCGCAAGATCCGCAAAAAGCGGCGAGCCCTTCCGCAGGATGAGCTGGTTCCACCCCATGTGCGGAACCTTCAGCCCCATCGTCTTATCCACGTCAAACCGCACGCACTTTCCCTTCACCACCCCCAGCCCGCGGTGTTCCCCATCCTCATACCCCACGTCAAAGAGCATCTGAAGTCCCAGGCAGATCCCCAGAAAAAGTTTTCCGCGATTGATGTGCCGCACGATCGCCTCCGCGAGGTTCTCCCCCCGCAGCGTCGCAATCGCATCTTTGAAGGCCCCCACGCCGGGCAGCACCAGCCTCTCGGCGGCGTCGATTTCCTCCGGCCGGGAAATAATCTGCGCCTCCGTCCCCGCCTGTGCAAACCCCTTCTGCACCGAGCGCAGGTTGCCCATTCCATAATCCAAAATCGCGATCCGCATGATCGCCGATTATAGTCCCGCGCCGGCATCCCCACCAAAACCCCTCATTTCACGGCCGCATCCCCCGGCTTATTCTCCACCGCCTCCGCCTCCGCCTTCGCTTTCAGCTCCTGCACGTCGCTATGCATCTGCGCCGCCGCCGTCCGCTGCCTCAATTCCTGAATCTGCCGGAGCGCCCGATAGGCCATGCTGACCACAAATGTCCCGATGACCCCCGCCAGCAGCACCACCGGAATCAGCACCAGCATCGACGTTTCAATCACGTGCCCGAACCAGAACCAGATCGAAAGTTGCTGGTCCGAATTCTTGAACACGAACATCAGCAGATAAATCACGACGATCGAAAACAACCCGATCTTCGTCCAGATTTTGATTTTCAACCACAGATTTTGCATGACGCAGCCCTTTCAGCCCTGAGTCGTATTTTGATCGGAACGCGCTGAAGATGCCAATCTCCCGATTCTTAAAATCCCAGAATCTGATGCACCCACCCCACGATCAATTCCAACCCCGGCCGTACATATGCCGCGATCGGCTCATAAAACAGCATCACAAACCCCGCCGCGAGGCTCAAATACGGTCCAAACGGGAGCTGTCTCCTCGAATGTGCGATGAGCAGATACAGCCCCACAACAATCGCTGAGAACGGCGCAATAAAAAATGTAATCGTCGCAGCCCCGCCCCCCAGCACCGCCCCGATCCCTAGCATCAGGTGCATATCCCC
This sequence comes from uncultured Phycisphaerales bacterium, assembly GCA_963755915.1. Classification (GTDB taxonomy): domain Bacteria; phylum Planctomycetota; class Phycisphaerae; order Tepidisphaerales; family Tepidisphaeraceae; genus PALSA-1353. Next base: position 691,820 of record CAVWLP010000003.1, on the reverse strand, counting down.
CAGCCCCATCGCCTCTTTCCCCAGCGCATACGACCCCAGAATCCGCGTGATCCAGACCACAAACGCGCCCACCATCGCCCCCAGTGCCGCCCCCAGGCCCGCATTCAGCCAGTCGAGCCGCGCCGCCGACACCCACATCCCCCCAATTGCCGCCACGTGCCCATACAGCAGCACCGAAACCCCCCCCAGCACGAACGGCGGCATCAGGAAGAGCATCTCCTTGCGAATCTCCCCCCTCACCTGCTTCCCCGTATACTCCGGCGGAATCTCCGGCCCCGCCTCCCCCGATTCCTCCGCCTTCTTCGCCTGCTCGTTAAGCTCCGTCCGCTCCACTTCCAGCAAATCCCCCTCCGGAAAACTCAGCGGCAAAACCTTCAGTTGCAACAGCACGATGCTGATCACCACCCCAATCCCCGCCCCGGCGCTCAGCGAAAGCACCGCTGGCGTCTGCATTAGCGACCCCGGCGACCCCGTCGAATCCACAATCGCATGAACCAAAATCCCCACGGCCGTCAGCGTCCAGGGAATCTCCGCGGGAATGATGAACAGCTCCGCATCGATCAGCGTCGCCGCCAGCAGTCCGGAAATCAGCGCCATGTAAAGCCCGTAAATCGGCCAGTTCATCCCCGCCGGCGTCCCCACGTGCAGCATAAAGAACATCACATAATAAAATACGAATAGAAGCCCCGTGATCGCCTCGATGATCGGATACCGCATCGAGATCGGCTTCCCGCAATACCGGCACTTCCCCTTCAGAAATATCCACCCAAACACCGGAATATTGTCGCGCCACGCCAGCCGCGTCTCACACTCCGGACACCGCGAAGGCGGCGAAACGATCGACATCCCCCTCGGCACCCGATAAACCACCACGTTCAAAAAGCTCCCCACGCAGGCGCCAACCGCAAACAGAAAAACAATATAAAACCAATCCGGCATCGTTCAATCTTTGCGGCGGCTCCCAACATCAATTGCATTTCTTGGCGCTCTTGGCGTCTTGGCGGTTAAAAATCTTATAACCGCCAAGACGCCAAGAGCGCCAAGAAATAAATCAGAGCCAGCCCGAAGTTTCCATAAATCTATTTCTCTGCGTTCTCAGTGTTCTCCGCGGTGAATACTCTCCATGATTCGATCGACAACCTGCTCCACCGAAAGGCCGGTGACGTCGATCGTTTCGCTCATCACAGCCGTATAGATCGGCTCGCGCTGCCGCAAAAGCGCTTCGATTTCGTCGATTCCGCCACCCAGCGCCGTCAGGCTCGGCCGATTATCGGACGTTCCCGGGTCCGAACTGATCCGCCGATGCAGTTCCGAGGCGTCGCAGCGCAGATAGACGATTTTATGCCCCGCCAGCGCCTTGCGGTTTTCCTCGCGCGTCACGGCTCCTCCCCCCAGCGCGATCACCGCGTCAACTTCTTTCACCAGCCCGGAAATCACCTCCATCTCCAGCTTGCGAAACGCCTGCTCCCCGCCTGCCGAAAAAATCTCCCGGATCGACTGCCCGGCCCGCATGACGATCAGATCATCCGCATCAACGAATTTCTTCCCTAATCGCCCAGCCAGTAGCCGGCCGACCGTTGTTTTCCCGCTGCCGCGATATCCGATCAGAATGATGCTCACGCCAACACTATATTCCGCATTTCTAAGCGACCGGCAATCGCTATAATTCCCCCCCATGCCCAAGACCGCCTCGAAAACGACTGTCCCCGCCGGCCCCTACGCCCGCGTCCTGCTCAAAATCAGCGGCGAAGGTTTCTGCCGCGAAGGCTCCTTCGGCATCGAAAGCACCGAGCTGGAAAACATCGCCCGCCAGTGCGTCCAGGTCGCGCAGATGGGAGTGGAGCTTGCCATCGTGGTAGGGGGGGAAACTTCATCCGCGGCGCCACCTTCGCCGAGGACGGCAACATCCCCCGCGCCACCGCCGACTATATGGGCATGCTCGCCACCGTCATCAACGCCGTCGCCTTGCAGGAAACCATGGAAAAAATGGGCCAACCCACGCGCGTGCAGTCGGCCATCAGCATCTACAGCGTCTGTGAGCCCTTCATCCGCCGCCGCGCCGTCCGACACCTCGAAAAAGGCCGGGTCCTCATCCTCGCCGCCGGCACCGGCAACCCCTTCTTCACCACCGACACCTGCGCCGCCCTCCGCGCCACCGAAATCGGCGCCAACGTTCTTCTCAAGGCAACCAAAGTCGACGGCGTCTATTCCGCCGACCCCAAGAAAGACAAAAACGCCAAGCTCTTCCGCCACCTCACCTATGAGCAGGTCCTCACCGACAAGCTCCGCGTCATGGACCTGACGGCGATTACCCTCTGCATGGAACGCAAGATCCCGCTGGTGGTTTTCAACCTGAAAACTGAAGGCAATATCGTCCGCACCATTCGCGGCGAGGATATCGGGACAAGAATTTCGCCGGAATGACCGACTGCCGTATTGCTGCGGACATGGCTTTCGCATGGCTCGTCCTCCGCCCGGGACGGCATAATCGCGCACCATGAATCCCATTTTTCAACTTGAGTATCGAAGCGAGCACCCGCGACGACCGTCGGTCGTGCTTCCCTTTGTCCTATTGGTTCTCGTCGGCGGGATAATCTGGCTATTACATGAATTGGCCATCGCGCCGTACAGACCGCCTTACGACATGAGTACATTGCTGGGTGGTCCGGAAGAGGCTTTTGTCCATTTTTTAATTTCTGTGTTCGTCGTCGGATGGGGGGGCATTTTGGTGTGGTGCATTGCGAGACTCCGGCGTAAGCTGAAACATCCTCGTCCGTAGCAACCCTAACGCTGAGCGACCGCCATCGGATTTCGCCTCCACTCGCATGCTTCGCCGATCCCTGCCAGGGGGGTACAACCGCGCATGGCCGTCCGCTCACATCTCCCGTAGCGTCGAGCGAAAATGGAAGGGGTGTGGGGAGGGTGCGGGAGGGGCGAGGGGGAAACTTTTGGGGCCCCCACGCAACTCATCTCGTTTGGTTCCCCCTCGCCCCTCCTGCATTGCCTTTGCATTTGCCTTTGCCTTTAAAAAGCTCGCCGCTCGGTCTCCGAAATAAAAAAAGCCACCTGCTCTAACACGCTTCACTGCATCCCCTCCGACACTTGATGCATCCCCACCCCCTTAGTGTTATGATGGACACATATGCCCCTCGACGACATCCTCATCGACGCCGAGATGCACATGGAGAAGGCCAACGACCACCTCCTCCACGAGCTCCGCGGCATCCGCACCGGCCGGGCAACCCCCGGACTCGTCGAGCACATCAAGGTCGATTATTACGGCTCGCCGACGGATATGCGTTCCATCGCCTCCATCAGCGTCCCGGAAGCCACGCAGATATTGATTAAACCCTTCAGCCCCGGCGATCTTCGGGCCATCGAAAAAGCGATCAACGACAGCAAGATCGGCCTCACCCCCCACAGCGATGGCAAGCAGCTCCGCCTGGTGCTGCCCGCTCTTTCCCAGGAGCGCCGCCAGCAGCTTGCCGGCCAGTGCAAGCAGATGGCCGAAACCGCCAAGATCGCCATCCGCAACGCCCGCCGCGATGCCAACAAGATCCTTGAGACCGAGGAAAAAGGCGGCGTCGTTGGGGAAGACGAAGCTGTCTCCGGCAAGGAACAGATTCAGGAACTGACCAAAACTTACGAAGCCAAGGTCGATGAACTGGTCGAGAAAAAACGCGCCGAAATCATGCAAATCTAGGCGCTTACGGCAATTCCCATAGAATTTCCACGCTATTCCCCCGGTATCATAAAAATTGCCTGGAAATATTCGGCTGCCTGTGGCGTTTAGTACTGTGGGATCGGGTTATCCCCATCCGCCTGGACCGTTGGTCTGGGGATGAAACATCCGGAATCTTTGGAGAAAGCGATGCGTAAGCTTCTTGTTGCTCTAATCTTGGGGGCCTTCAGTTTTGCGGTGCTACCGGCCGCGCCGGCCCATGGCGACGTTGTGAAACTCATCCATAAGCATCACAAACACAAACATCATCATCACCACAAGAAGTCTTAAGAAGCCTGCTTCCACCTGAAAATAACGGTTGAGGCCTTGTAAGGCGGCCCTTTGCGGGCCGCCTTTTTTATTCGGAAATCACCCTGACGCGCCTTCCCTCAATTCGCAGCCGACCCTCCTGATACAGCCGGATCGCCTCCGGAAACGCGATCTGCTCCTCCTCGAACACCCGGTGCGCCAGCATCTCCGGCGTGTCGTCCTCCAGCACCGGGCAAGTCCGCTGCAAAATGATCGGCCCGGTGTCATACGCCCCATCCACAAAATGCACCGTACACCCGCTCACCTTGCATCCCTGCTCCAGCACTGCCTGGTGTACCCGCAATCCATACATCCCCTTCCCACCAAAGCTGGGCAACAGTGCCGGATGAATGTTCATCATCCTCCCCTCAAAATCCTGCGGAATCTCCAGGAATGACAACCACCCCGCCAGGCAAATCAATTGCGCCCCGCCCGATCTGCAAATCCGAAAGACATCCCGGCTGAACTCCTCCACCGAAAAATACTTTGACCGATCCACCACCTCACACGGCAGCCCCGCCTTCGTCGCCCGCTCGATGGCCCTGATCTTCGGCCGCGACGCGACCACCGCCTCAATCTTCGCGCTCAGCGATTTATCCGCGATCTTAGCGACGATGTTCTCGAGCGTCGTTCCCGAACCGCTGACGAGGACCGCAAGTTTGATCGGTGCCAGCTCCATCATCGAAGCGCCCTCACCACGGCGGCATCCCGTGCCGACAGATCCGGAAATTCGCCGTCCGATCCCACGTCCGGCCGTCTCTTCCAGCTCCGCGCAGGCCTTATATTTCTCCCGCCGATCCACGACTTCCACTCGCCACTGACCGCGCGCAAAGCTATGGAATCCGGCTCCCACCACGTCTTCCAGATCGGCCCCGCAAACCTCCAGCAGCTTCTGCGTCGCCTCATCGCAATGATAAATCAGCTCCGCATCCAGCGCCTTGTTCAGCCCCACCGATTTCTTCAGCGCATCGAGCTGCGGCGTCGCCTGATCGCGGGCCTCAATCAGCAGCGACCAGCGCTTCCGATCTTCCTCCGAAGCCGGCAATTCCACCTTGGGGAACAGCAGCAGATGCACGCTGGCCGCGGCGGCATCCTTCGCCAGTTTGTTCGGCAAATGCTCCCACGCTTCATCGGCCGTGAAGACCAGCATGGGTGAAAGCAACCGGATCAGCGCATCGGCCATCCGATACATCACCGCCTGAGATCTTCGCCTCAGCGGCGAATTCGCCGCATCGCAGTAAAGCCGGTCCTTCATCGCATTGCTATAGATCGCGCTGATCTGCACTGCGCAGAAATCATGCAGCAGCCGAAACGCGCGGTGAAGCTGATATGCGCCGTAAGCCTGCTCCACTTCCGTGACGAGCTTGCCCAGTTCGTTCATCGCCCATCCATCGAGCCCGCGAAAATCCGCCGGCGTCTTGTCCGCGTTGGGATCGAAATCGTAAAGATTGCTCACGAGATATCGGAGGGTGTTGCGGATCTTGCGATACTTATCCCCAAACTCCTGGATTGCCGCCGGGCTTGCCGGGATATCGTTTTGATAATCGACGCTGCAGCACCAAAGCCGGATCAGATCGGCCCCATGCCGCTGAATCTCCTGCGTGGCCGTCACGTATTCCTTGTCCGACTTGCTGACCTTCGTCCCATCCGGCTTCACCACAAACCCGTGCGTCAGCACCTGCTCAAATGGCGGCTTCCCCTCGGCTCCCAAACTCAGCAGCATGGACAACTGAAACCACCCGCGATGCTGGTCCGACCCTTCGAGATAAAGATCGCTCGGAAATTTGAGAGCCGGCCGCGCCTGAAGTACTGCGTGCCACGAGCTGCCGGATTCAAACCACACATCAAAGATATCCTTCTCCTTCCGCAGCTTCTCCGCCGAAAACCCGGCTGGATATTTAAACTCCGCCCCCAGCAAATCCTTCGGCTCTTCGTTAAACCACGCATCGCTTCCCTTTTCCCCAAATTGCTTCGCCACCGCGCGCACCGATTCCGCCGTCAGCAGCACCTCTCCCTTCTCATTGTAGAAAACGGGGATCGGCAATCCCCACGCCCGCTGGCGCGAAATGCACCAGTCGGGGCGAGATTCGAGCATTCCCCGTAGCCGATTTCTGCCCCATGCCGGCGCGAACCTCTTCACTTGGGGCAGGATTGGCCCAATCTTACGATTCATTTCGCGCAGCTCTTCATCCGAAGCCGGCTTAAATGGCTCTCCCCGCTCCTCGCGTTCCAACCCCTCGCGTTGAGCCTCGTCATGAATCCGCCAGTGCTCCTCGGCGATACCTTTCTGTTGTTCCGTAAGAGGATTGAAAGGGTCCAGCCCCGTCGCCGATAACGCGCGATCGCGAAGTGTCATCGGCCTTAATCCGGCAGGGTCAGACCCAGCCGAAAATGGCTTATCCATCGCAATAAACCACTGCTCCGTCGCCCGGAAAATGATCGGCTTCTTACTCCGCCAATCGTGCGGATAGCTGTGGGCGATCTTCTCCTCGCCCAGCAATAAGCCGCGCGATTTCAGCTCGGCAACGATCAGCGGATTCGCCTCCCACACCGACTTCCCGCGGATAAATTCCGGCGCGGTCTCATCAAACCGCCCATTGGCCAGCACCGGGCTGTAAACCTCCAGCCCCTCGCGGATTCCCGTCTCGTAATCGTCCTCGCCATGCCCCGGCGCGGTGTGTACCAATCCGGTGCCATCCGTCGTCGTCACATACTCCGCCGCCACGACTTTCCCTTTGCGCTCGATAAACGGATGCCGATACTCAAGCCCCACCAGTTCCTTCCCCGCTTTCGTTCCCACGACTTCCCCGCGCCGGTCTTTCAGCACGCGCTCCGCCAACGCCGATGCGACAACTCCGACTCTTCCGTCCCCGTACCTGACCCGCGAATACTCCACATCCGGATGCACCGCCACTGCAAGGTTCGCCGGCAGCGTCCAGGGCGTCGTCGTCCAGATCAGCAGAAACTCATCTTGCCCCTCCAGCGGAAACTCGACGAATACGCTGTCGTCCGTCCGATCCTGGTATTCCAATTCCGCATCCGCCAGCGCCGTCTGGTTCTCGATCGACCACGGCACCGGCTTCAGCTTCTTGTACACCAGCCCCGCCTCCACAAACCGCGCAAAGACCTCCAGCGTCGCCGCCTCGTAGCGCGGACTCATCGTGAGATACGGCTCATCCCACTGCCCCAGAATCCCCAGCCGTCGAAACTGCTCCCCCTGAATCTTCACGTATTTATCCGCATACTCGAAGCAAAGCCGGCGGACATCCACCACGTTCATCTGCCGAAGTTTCGGCCCCACATCCTGCTGGATTTTGTGCTCGATCGGCAACCCATGACAATCCCACCCCGGCACGTACGGCGTCTGATACCCCTGCATCGAGCGAAACCGCATCACCACGTCTTTCAGCGTCTTGTTGATCACGTGCCCGATGTGAATGTCCCCATTCGCAAACGGCGGCCCATCGTGCAGCACCCACTTCTTCCCTCCCGCGCGCGCCGACATCAGCTTCTCATACAGCTTCAGCTCGTCCCATTTCTTTAGCCGCGCCGGCTCATTGGCCGTCAGCTTCGCCTCCATCGCGAAGCTCGTCTGCGGAAGGTTCAGCGTCGCCTTAAAATTCTTCTTCTCTTCCATGTTTAGTTCCCAACTCTAGCAACACGCCAAAATAAAAAAACCCCGCCGAACCGGCAGGGCGTTTCACAAATGCTTAATACATAGTTTGCGCCCTACCCGAGTTGCCGCGGGACAATAATCATTCGGAGAATAATCGCGACCGCGGCATTCCGCATAACGCACCGGATTCTATCGGATAGATCCCCCCCGTCAATTTGCTGTTTCCCCCACATGAATCTTCCTCCACTTTCCCCACTCTTTCCCCCACCCCCGGTACTCCGGGGGAGGGCAGGGGAGGGGGCCGAACTTTCAATCCGCGCTGAATCGCGCCTTTGCCCGGACCGTCTCCATCACGTGAATTCTCCTCCACTTTCCCTTCGAAAATCGTATCAACATATACGACCCCAAAACCCACCCATACACACACGCCACCATCCACGGCCCCCCATACCCCAACCCCGGCGCAAACCGCGCCGCGCAATACCCCCCGCCTACCGTGATCGTCCAGCACAACACCGCTCCCACCACCGAGGGGGCAAGCGTATCCGCCGCCCCGCGCAGTGCCCCCATATAGGTTAGATACATCGCATCGGAAATTTCATAAATCGCCGCGACGATCAGATAAATCCCCCCGATCCGGATGATCTCCGGATCGTCGGTGAACAGTTCAATCAGCGCCCTCCGCCAGACGATATAAACCACCCCGCATATCCCGATATAAACAAGCGTCACCGCGAATCCCAAATGCGCCCGCCGCGCCGCTACGTCCGGCTCTCCCCTCCCGATATACCGTCCCACCAGCGCCGTCACGGCTGCCGAAATCCCCACCACCGGCATAAACCCCGCCACCAGATACCGGAACATAAATGCATTGGCCGCCATCGCCTTTGGCCCCAGCATTCCCAGCACCAGGTTGCAGAAAATCGACCACGCCAGCAGATCGCTGAACGTCTGCAACCCCGATGGCAGGCCGATTCGGATCAGCGTCTTCATCTCCTCCCATCTCAGCCGCGCATCCATCGCATTAAACTTCCGCCGGATCTCCTTGCCAAACGAAATCGCCACCAGCGTTGTCAGTTCGCAAACCACCCCGATATTCTGGGCCCACGCTGCCCCCGCGATTCCCCACGATGAAAACCCGCCGTGTCCCAGCACCATGCACCACGCCGCGACGGCATTGATGCTCACGCCGATCACCGCCGCGATCGTCAACACATTCGGCCGATTGATCCCCAGCAAAAACTGCCCGATCGTCATCGAAATAAGCTTCACCGGCGACGACAGCACGGTAATCCGGAAATAGGTCGCCTCCATCGCCGCCTGCGCTGCCGGGTGATGGAAGCCGGCGAAAATCGGCCGCGCCGCCAGCGATAATGGCAGCAGCCCAAGGCCAAAAACCACTCCCAGCCAGATTCCCTGCCACAAATACTGCCCGCACTTCGCGAAATCCCCCCGCCCGAAATTCTGGCTCACCATCGTGTTCACCAGCACCAATATCCCCATCCCCAGCGCGATCGGCGAAAAGACCAGGATCCCGCTGTTGGAAGCGGCGGTAGGGGGGGTCGCTCCAAGGCGCGAGAGGATCAGCGTATCGATGAACTGCATGATGGTGTACGACGCCATCTGCGCCACCGTCGGCAGCGCCAGCAAAAGCAGTTCAACAAGCGGAGATCGAGGCTCTTCCTCTATTATCGCATCCATCCTTCGCACATCGTCGCCAATCCCAGCAGACTCAAAAACCCCGCCACGTCAGTGATCGTCGTGATAATAATCGTCGCCGACTGGGCCGGATCAAACCCCATGCGCTTCACCAGGAAGGGAATTCCGGCGCCGCTGACACACGCCAGCGTTTGCGTGATGACGATCGACACCCCAACCACCATCCCCAGCACGACGCCATGATGATATTGCCACATCATCGCAATGACTGCCGTTGTGGCTCCGATCGCCAGGCCGCTCAGAAGCCCCACAATCGCCTCGCGCGCCAGCACTTTTTTCAGCAGCTTCCGATCGGTCCTTCCATGCGCAATCCCGCGGATCACCACCGACATCGCCTGCGCCCCCGCGTTGCTTCCCATGCTCGAAACGATGGGGATAAAGATCGCCAGCACGGCAAACCGGGCGATGGTCTGCCCGAACATCGCCACCACCAGCCCGGCCAGGAACGCGGTCCCCAGGTTCACCTCCAGCCACCAGAACCGCCGCGAAAAGCTGAACCGCCAGGAGCTTCCCAATCTTTCCTCTGCCCCGGCGCCGAACATTCTCTGCACGTCCTCGGTCGCCTCTTCTTCGATCACGTCGACGACGTCATCTAGCGTGACCATCCCTACCAGCCGCTTCTGCTCATCGACCACCGGCAGCGCCAGATATCGCGAAGATCGCATCAACCGCGACACTTCATCCTGGTGCATCGACGCCGGCACGCTCCGCACCATCGGAATCATGATCTGCTCAAGTGTTTTAGGCCCCTGCGCCAGGAGCAGATCGCGCATCGACAGCACGCCGATCAAACGATGCTGCTCGTCCACGACGTACACATAAAAAAACTGCCCCATCTCCTGGTTGATCCGCCGCAATTCCGCGACCGCCTCTTCCACCGTGATCTTCTTCAGAAGCGCCGTCACCCGCGTCGTCATGATTCCGCCGGCGGTGTGTGGCGCATACTGCTCCAGGCGCTCGACTCCTCAGCGTGCGCGGCCTCCATCTGCCGAAGCAGCTCATCGTGCAACTGCGGCTTCAGTCCCTCCAGCACGTCGACCCGATCGTCCGGCGCCATCGCGCTTAAGATCCCTACCGCCGTTGGCTGGGGAATCCGCGCGATCAGATTTGCCGTCCGCACCGGATCCATCCGGTGGACGATTTGCCCAGCCACCCTGGTCTCCGTCTTCTCCAGCGCCGCCGCCGCCACCTTCATCGGCAAAAATTCCAGCACCACCGCGCCGTCGTCCGGGTCCATCGTCCCCAGCCGGGCGCCGATTTCGCGCGGATCGTACTTCTCACCCGCCAAGTGTGATATCGATTCCTCATTCATGTGCGACCTAATCAAGTGTGAGATAGAAAATAAAGTCACCGATTCCTTCACCAGATCGTGATTGGAATGGAAATGGGTATTCAGCCCCGCCGGCTCAAACCCCAGCTTTCCCAGAAGCTGAAGCGAAGGAAAATCATCGGCTGTCGTTTGTGCCATCACCGCGCGAAAACCTTCCTCCCGCGACCGCTGGATGAGTTGAAACATCAGCGCCGATGCCAGCCCCTGCCTGCGAAAATCATAATCGACCCGCAGATCGACCAACCGCATCACTCCCGTCGCCCGGTCCGGCGTCGCTACCGCCGCGGCAACTGCATGCCCCTCATGTTCCGCCGCCAGGGCGACACCCTCCTCGGCTCCCGTCACAATCTGCCGGATCGCAAAATGCTGCTCGTCGTCCAGCGCATGCCGATTAACCCGCTTTTCCCGCAGCGGGCGCACCTCCATTTTCCAGGAGGCCGCCAGGCCCTCCCCCCCATGCTCTCCCCCGCGCTCCACATGCAGATAATGCGACGATTCGCCGGTGGCATCGATATCCTTGATGCCGTCCAAATCCGCCGCCGTCATCCCGCGAATCTCCATCTCCTCAAGATATCGCGCCGTCCCCAAACTCCCAATAGAAGCCCCGCGGCTCTTCCTATACGATTCTGACCATGCCGTCGCTCAGTATTTCCCAGGGACTGCAAAATGCCGAACAGCTCCGCGCCGCGCCGGCTCGCCGAGTCCGAAGACCTGTACCGAAAAATTCTCATCGCTTCCCCCGACAACGTCGCCGCCCTCAACGGCCTTGGCATGTGCCTCGGCGACGCCAAGCGGATGTCGGAAGCCGTCGGCGTCTTTAAATCCATCACCCAGATCGACCCCGCCTATCACGACGGCTGGGCGAACTTCAGCCTCGCCTCCGAGCGCCTCGAAGACTACGACCAGGCCATCGCCGCCCGACGCCGCGCCATCGAGCTCCGCCCAGATCTGGCCGAAAACTGGCACCGCCTCGGTACCTGCCTCGGCAAAAACGGCCAGTTCACCGAAGCCGCCGAAGCTCTCCAGAAAGCTCGCGATCTCGACCCCTCCGACAACACCATCCCCCACGACCTTGTCCTTGCCCTCGGTCGCGGCAACCAGATCGATCGCGCTCTAACCGTCCTCTTCGATTACATCCACGCCATTGGCAAAGTCGATTGCGAAACCGTCCGCTGCGCCGCGGATTGCCTCAAATCCTCCGGCCGCTTCCAGGAAGCCGCCGACCTCTGGAAAAAAGTCCTGGAAATCGACCCCGCTTGCAGCGAAGCACGCGGACAATGGTCGATGTGCCTCATCACCCTCGGCGATTACGAAAAAGGCTGGCTCAATTACGAATCCCGCTGGGACTGCGAAACTTTCCAGGGCAACGTCCGCCGAGACCCCTCCCGCCAGTGGGGCGCTGAGCCCACCGGCCGCCCCGACGTCGCCGGAAAAACCATCCTCATCTACGGCGAGCAGGGCATCGGCGACACCATTCACTTCATCCGCTACGCCTCCCTCTTCGCGAAGATGGGCGCGCGCGTCATCGTCCAGGTTGCGTGGCCCCTCAAATCTCTTCTCCAAAAATGCGACGGCGTGCGCCTCGCCTACGCCCTCAGCGAACAGCTCCCCGCCTACGACTGGCACATTCCCATGATGAGCCTGCCCCACGCCTTCGGCACGACGATCGAAACCATCCCCGCCCCTGTTCCATACCTTCACGTCGATCCATCGCTGCGGAAATCCTGGCTCCCCCGCGTCGAATCCGCCGCCCCAAGGGGGACTTCCCTTCGTGTCGGCATCGCCTGGGCGGGAAACCCAAAGCACAAAAATGACGTCAATCGCTCCATCGATTCCTCGCTTCTATCCCCCCTGGCGCAGGTCCCTAACGTCACCTTCTTCACGCTACAAAAATTCAACGACAATGAAAAAGCGGTGATCCCGCCCCCCAATTTGCGTCTGGTCGATTTCATTCCCTCGCTTCACGATTTCGCCGACACGGCCGCCCTCATCGAGCAGCTCGACCTGGTCATCTCCGTCGACACCGCCGTCGTCCATCTCGCCGGCGCCTGGGCAAACCCGTCTGGACAATGCTCCCCTTCACCGCCGATTTCCGCTGGGGCCTGCGCGGCGAACAATCGCCCTGGTATCCCACCATGCGTCTCTTTCGTCAGCCAAAATTCAGGAGTTGGCCCCCGGTGATCGATAACATCGTCGCCGCGCTGCAAGAATTTAACCCCGGGGGGTTTACTCCCCCGCGTCCCTGAGCTTATTCGGTTGGCTCATCTGAATCGTCGCCAGCGCCGTCGGCACGTTCTCGCTGAATTCAAAAATCTTATCCAGCCCGGTAACCAGAAAGGTCGTCCATACTGCGTTCCCCACGCCGCACAAAACCACTTTTCCATTCTTCTCCGCAACCTGCCGCCGCAGCCGCAGCAGCGCCGCGATGTTGGACGAATTCACATAATGCACGGCCGAGAAATCGAGCACCCGGTTGATCGAACCCCCAGACAATTCCGTCGCCGTCTCCACATCTTCCGAGAAATGCGGATCGCTCCCCAGGTGCACGACCATCACCGACTCAGACCATTTCTCAACTGACATGCCCCAGAAGGTAATCCCCCGCGCCGCAAATCGCAAAAACTGTCTATTCCAAGAACTTCTGCTTCTGCTCGAACGTCGTCTCCCCCGATTTGGTTTTGATCTTCCCCATCGTCTTGGCGGCCAGTTCGATGAAGATTCTTCCCCCGCGGTTGGTGATATCCCCGCCCACCAGCCCGCTGTGAATCACCTTCGCCCCGCGCATCACGACCAGCGATCCCTGCAAATTGCCGAAAATATGCACCCTTCCCCCATACTGCACGGTCAGGTCGCCATAAATGCTCCCGCGCAAATAGAATTTCCCATCCTCGCCGACGGTGACGTTCCCCACGATCATCCCCCACAGCGTATACTGCTCGTCGATCGTGCAATCCCCGCTGAGTTTCCCGCGTTCTTCCCGCATGGCCTTATGGTTTGATCCCCGCCGGCGCCGCTGGCGCAATGTCTACCGAGACGCTCTCCCCAAACGCCGTCCGCAACCCGCGCCCACTTTGATACTGAATCAACCAGGTCAGCAGCAGCGCCACCCCCGGCCAAAACACGAATCGCCCCCAGTAGAGCAGCTCCCGCAAAAATCCGTCCGGATGCACCCGCGCCCGCAGGACCAGCTCTTGCCACGTATACAGCACCCCCGGAATCTTAAACTCCACGGAGGTAAAGCTCTGGTTCATCAAAAACGCCTGCCAGGGAAAGAGCAGCGTGATCAGCACCACGCAGGCGATGAACCCCCACACCACCCGGGCGATTCCTAACAGCCGCGCCACCAGCATCACTTCCACGATCAGGAAAAGCACGAACGCCAGCACGATCGGCGTCACCACCCCCAGGAAATTCGTCAGCCCCACCCCATATTTCAGCAGATCGACCTGGGCCGAATCCACGTCAACGTGAATCCGATACCGCGCGGCGAAAAATACCCCGATCTGAAAAACCAACAGCACTGAAATGAGCAGAACGAGCACGCTGCGCGCCCGCCGCGCCGTCGTTAGCGCATCCGCATAGTCCGCGATGCTCGCCAGCGGCCGATTGATCATCGAGCTATCATTCGTAACTCAAAAAATCTCCCTTGGCAAACCCCAGCTACCCCAGATTCTCACCCCACACCCGCAAGATCTCCTCCAGCAGCGGCTCATTTGCCGGTGGAAACCGGTAGTTCCCCAGCTCCCCCGGCAAAACCCATCTCGTCTGCTCGCACTCCAGCGCCCTCGGCTCCCCCTCCGCGTGCCCGCACAAAAAAGGGTGCAACGTCACCTGCCCATTGGCATAGTCATGCACGATCGGCGTCAATTCCCGCTTCACCTCAACCTGAATCCCCACCTCCTCCATCAGCTCGCGCTTCAGGCAATCTTCCAGGCTCTCCGCCTCCTCGCACTTCCCCCCCGGAAACTCCCAGTATCCCCCAAACGTGTTCTCCTTCTTCCGCTGGCAGATCAGAACCCTTCCGCCGCGTCCAACCACCCCAATTGCCACCGTAATTCGACGCATCGCCGAGCCCTGCCTCTACCCTTGATGAGCCGAAAGATACAACCGAATGACGAGAAAATAAAACAGCCACAACATATTGAAATCAATAAACTTATAATACAAAAATGTTTGGTTTTCCTTATCGTCCGTCAATTGACAGCTTTTTGGAGCATGGTTATAGTCGCCTGAGCATTTGAAATTGTCTGTTTAACTTAGTGATTTAGCGGCTTCTTAGCCGTGGCAAACTTCCGGAGGTGGACAGGAGCCACCCCTCCGGAAGTCTTTTTTTGGCGGAAGTCTTTTTTTGGCGGAAGTCTTTTTTTGGCGACCCGCTAGAATCTGCTGAATGACTCGCCCACGCCCAGACCGGTCCCATAAGGGCCAATTCGTCGCCAAAACCCTCTCCAACACCCAGCTTTGCCGCGATCACTACCGTCTTGTGCTGGAAGTCCCCGATTTCCCCCCGAGCAAGCCCGGCCAGTTCATCCAAATCGCCACTTCCGGCCTTACCGCGCCGTCCGAACCCCCCGAAGTCGACTGGACGCCCGGCTCGCGGATCGAGATCGCCGACCCGGAGCTCCTCTCCCCGCACTCCGTCCTCCGCCGACCCTTCTCCCTCGCCGGGCGGCGAGGCGCGCAGCTAGACATCATCCACCGGGTCGTCGGGCTTGCCACCCATTCCCTTGCCCGGCTAAGTGCCGGTGACACCATTTCTATCATCGGGCCGCTTGGCAATGCGTTTATTCCCCCGGATGAGAATCAAATTGCTCTTCTCGTTGGCGGGGGGGTGGGCATTCCGCCGATGATCTATCTGGCATCCCAGCTTGGCGGGAGGCGGGCGATCGCATTCGCGGGCGCTTTGTGCCGCGACCTGATGCCTCTCACGCTCGGCTCAGAGGCTTACGAAGTCGCCGAGTTTTTCCCGCATGGGATTCCGACTATTCTTTGCACGGATGACGGCTCGCTGGGCTGCCGGGGGTTTGTAACACAGGCGCTGGAGGATTTTCTGGACTATCGACTCGCTAACGAAATTCCCCGCCAGGGACTGCATCCCGTCATTTACACCTGCGGCCCTGAGCCTATGATGAAGCGCGTGGCCGATATCGCGCTGAAACGCAATATTCCCTGCCAGATTGCGGTGGAGCGCGCGATGGCGTGCGGGATGGGCACTTGTCAGAGCTGCTGCATCCGCGTCAGGAAGCCCCGCCCGGCGGACCCGCCGCTGCCCGGAAGCGATTGGTGTTATCGCCTTGCCTGCACCGACGGGCCTGTGTTTACCGCAACTCAGCTTCTGTGGTGAGATTTTTCTCTCGTGAGTTCAGTCTTGAAATCGATCCGACTGAAAATACCAACACTCTGCCTGCTTCTGACGCCGCTGCTTGCGGGCGGGTGCGACAGTTGGGTCGCTTACGACTTCGTCAAAGCGCCCAACCTCGACTGGCCGACGCGCGGCAAAGACGCTTCATCGCTTGTCCTGGCCCAGCACTACGTCACCAAACAGCTCCGCATCAAAGTTGGGCCGCCCGCGGCGACGCTGTCGGTTTGGATCGTCAATCCCGTCGACGGGCACGGCACCGTTTCCATCACCCGCGGGCGATATCCGGGCGACACGGTTGTTTCACTCAATGTCACGCGCTCGACCCACGACGATCCGCCGGCGCCGCCGAAGGGGACGCTGTTCATCCTGCCGGGGCTGGGGGACAGCAAGGAAGATCCGCCTTATGAGCTCTACTCGCTTGCACTGGCGGGGGAAGGGTATCGGGTCATCCTCGTCGATCAGCGCGGGCATGGGCGCTCGACCGGTGATCTCATCAGCTACGGCGCACACGAATCGCACGACATGGTGCAGGTGCTGGATGCGCTGGAGAAGCAGGGGCTGATCTGCGGGGAAGTGGGGGTGCTGGGGATCTCTTACGGGGCTTCGGTGGGGATCTGCTGGGCGGCGATTGATCCGCGGATTCATGGGGTGGTCGCGCTGGAGCCGTTCAGTTCGATCCGCTATGCGTCCGCGGACGCGGGCCCGCAACTCATGGGGATTGGGCGGTGGTTTTTCAGCTATAAGGACTACAAGGTGATCACGATAGACATTGGGCAATTGGCGGGGTTCGACCCCGATCGGGACAGCCCGCTCTATGCGATTGCCCACACTTCGACGCCGGTTCTGATCATACATGGATTGTCGGATGATTTTTTGAGTCCCTCCCACAGCATCCGGCTGCATGCAGCCGACCCGGATCACTCGCGGTTGATCCTCATCGCCGGGGCTAATCACTTCGACCTGTGGCTGGTGGCGATTCGAGAGATCATGCAGCAGTCGGATGAATGGTTCGCGCGATACCTCACGACAACCGTTTCGATCTCCCCCGATGCGACGACGCGGCCGGAGAAGATCAACTGAAACGCCTCGTCGGCGATTTGCAAGACCCGCACGCTAACTCTCCCCCGGAGGACTGCATCCCGCGTACCGCGCGGGTGGAAATTCGAGAATGGCGATCGTCTAATCGGGACAATGACCTCCCGCCCAAAACACATTCCCCGCTTTTATGCCTTGTGGGCCATCAACGGCCCGCTCGACGAGCGGCGCCTTTGCCGGCAGTTGGATCAGATGCGCGCGTTCGGACTCGATGGCGCGGTCTTTCACCCGCGATTTTATCCGAATGAGCCGGCCTACCTGGGCGACGCTTATATGAAGGTGCTGTCGGGCACGATTTTGTATGCCAAATCCATCGGCCTCGATCTGTGGATCTATGACGAAGATGGGTGGCCCAGCGGAACCGTTAGCGGGGAGCTGCTCAAGAGGTATCCGCAAGATGGCCAGCAATGGGCGAACCTGGTTTTGGAGGAGCCGCGGGAGTGCCTGGGCAGTTTTGAGCATGGGGGGAAACGGTGGTATGTCGCGCGAGAGGTCGGGAAAGGGGTGGATTACTTCAGCTCGCGGTTCACGCAACATTTTTTGAGCATGACGCACGATCGCTACCGGCAGGGGCTGGAGCCGGGGGCATGGGATCACGTGAGTACGATTTTCTGCGATGAGCCGGAGTTCGGGCTCGGGCACGCGTTTGATGCGCTCAGCCGCTGCGGCGCCATACCCTGGACGGCGGAGCTTCCGGAAATCTATCAGCGTCGTTACGGCGATCCGATCGCCTCGATCCTTCCGCTGATTTTCTTCCCAGGCGAGGGCTCCGGGGCGGCTCGCGTGCGGTTTTGGGAGCTGCTGACCGATCTTTTCGTCGACTCGTTTATCAGTCCGATCGACCAGTGGTGCGCGAAGAACGGCAAACGATTCACGGCTCACATCAAGGGTGAAGAGCACCCGCTCTTTCAGGTGCCGATGGTCGGATCATGCAACCGGATCTTCCGGCATCTGAGCCTGCCGGGCATCGATGCACTGGAGCGTTTTCCTTCCAACGATTATTTTCCCCGCCAGGCGACGAGCGCCGCGGCGCAGTTCGGCGACGGGCGCTGCATGGCCGAATGTTTCGGCGGCGCCGGGTGGGCGCGGGCGGAAGATTTCGAGCGATATATTCTCTGGCTGGGCCGAAACGGAATCACCGATTATGTGATTCACCTCTGGCAGTACCATCTGGATAGCGCCGCCATCCGGGACTGGCCGGCGTCGATCCCCAACCACATCGGGTGGCGGGATGTGTTCGCGGCTGTGTTGCGGGGTATCAAATTGAAGCTGTCGGTTTTGGATGTCGGCACCGATACGGTTGTTGTGTCGCCGCACAGGGCGATCATGGCAAGCTACCAGCCGCGGGAACTCCTTAGGTTCAATATTCACAATGCGGCGACGTATGAGGCAACCACAGCAGGGGCGATCAACCGCCGATTTCTTTCGGTCGTTGCCGATGCCGCGGCGACGCTCAATCCGCATTACGTTGACGAGCGAACTTTCGAAGAGGCTACGATAGACCAGCAAGAGCTGGCGATCGGACAATGTAAATATCGACGTGTCATCGTGGGGGAAGATTGCCTGCTGACGGCCGCCGGAAAATCGCTCCTGGCGGAGGCGAAGCGATTGGGGGTCGCGGTCGAAACGGTCTTGCCGATTCAGAGGGATGATTCTCAAATTCTGGTCATCCCGCCGCGCCCGCGACGTGGGACGGTTTCGCCAAAATGGTTCGCCGCGCCCCAGCAGAACGCGATGCCGCTGGACCCGCTGCGGATCGGTCCGGATCGTTGGCGGGCGACATTTCTCTGTTCGCAACCGGTGCCATTGAAAGTTCGATTTGCGGACCAGGCGATCTCGAGACTGACACTCAACGGAGAGCCGCTAGCGGAATCCGTGGATGACGAAGGAACGACCGCGCGGGTGGAAGAAACGCGAGTTCAGACGGTCAACACAATCGAATTTACGTTCGCCACGCCGACATCGGGTGTGTCGGCCTGGCTGCTCGGCGTTTTTTGGGTTGAGTGCCCGCCATTACCGGTGCCGGTGCCCAACGGAACGGTGGAATTGGCTCTTCCGTTTCGGCTGGCGCCCGGGAAAAAGATGCCCGTCTCCGATCTTGTGGAAGCGGGCTTCGCCTTTTCGCAAGAGGGTGTTGTCGTCGAGTCCGAGCCGATGGACATCGACTTGGCCGGAGCGGCAGCGCTTCGCTTTTTCGGCGCGGAGGCGGATCAAATTCGAGTCGAGCTGGATGGGACCGATCTCGGTTACGCGTGGGGCCCGCAGTGGACCGTGAATGTGCCGACTTCGCTGGCGCGAAAAGCCGGGCGGCTTCGCCTTCGTCTTCATCCCAGCGCCTTTAACCGATTCGGTCCGAACCGCTACTTCAATGGCGATCAACACCTGATCTCGCCGATGCAATATTCGGGAGTGCGCGGCTTTGCCGATCCACCGGGGGCCCCGGAAAATACGATCACCAACCGCTGGTTCGTGCGCCCGCTGCGATGTCCGGATCGGATCGATTGGGAATAGGACAGGAGCGTCCGCGGGGTCTAATTTGCCCATTCATATCGGCTCCGGTATTTTGCGGCGGATATGACCACCATCGGCATGCACTACGACGTCATCCCCGGCAAGGAAGATGAGTTCAAGGAGGGGTTCCTGAAGGTCATCGACCACCTGAAAACCATCCCCGGGCATGTCGATTCGCATCTTTATGAGGATGTCTCGTCAGCCGGGTCGTTTTTGATTCTCAGCAACTGGTCGGCGAAGAAAGATTTCGAAGACTTCATCCACAGCGACGCCTTTCGGCAGGTTACCAGTTGGGGCAAAGCGGAAATCCTGCGCGGGAGGCCGAGGCATAAGGTGTATGGGGAATGAAATGGATTGCCAATTGCCTGTTTCCTGTCTAAGACGGCATCTAGTGCCGCCGGTGTCCTCACCGGCGGAATCGACTTGCGACCAACCTGAATCCGCCGGTGAGGACACCGGCGGCACTTCAATGTGCTTCTTCTAATAGACAATAGGAAATCGGCAATGGGAAATATGGCTTTCGATCTTTCCGTCAATCTCGCGGGTCTGAAACTTTCCAACCCCATTATGACCTGCTCGGGCACGAGCGGCTACGCCTTCGAATATGCCGATTTTATGGACCTCTCCAGGCTCGGGGCGTTCGTCACCAAGTCGATTACGCGCGAAGAGCGCCAGGAAATGAGCCCACACGCATTGTCGAAACACGGGCGGGAATGCTCAATGCCATCGGCCTGGCGAATGTCGGGTTAAACCGTTTTCTGGTGGAAAAGGTGCCGCTGCTGCGGAAGATGCCCTGCCCGATCATTGTGAACGTGGCGGGGCATAGCTATGACGATTACGCCGAAACTTGCGCCGCCATGAACGATCTGGATTGTGCGGCGGCCGTTGAGTTGAACGTGTCGTGCCCGAACGTGAAGGATGGGCTGACGTTTGGGACCAATCCGGGAAGGCTCAAGGAGTTGATTGGGGTGGTGAAAAAGGCGCTGCCAAGGAAGCCTTTGATCGTGAAGCTTTCGCCGAATGTGGATGACATTACCGCGACGGCGCGGGCGGCGATCGATGGGGGGGCGCAGGTCCTTTCGATGATTAATACCTTCACGGCGATGGCGATCGATTTTAACAAAAAGCGCCCGCGGCTGGCGAATGTGACCGGGGGCCTTTCGGGGCCGGCGATTAAGCCGATCGCCCTGCATATGGTGAGCCGGGTGTACCGTACGGTGGCCAAGCCGGCTGGCGTGCCGATCATCGGGATGGGGGGGATTCAGTTTTGGACCGATGCTTTGGAGTTTATCCTGGCCGGGGCTACGGGGGTGGGGGTGGGGACGGCGCTGTTTGTCGATCCTTCCGCGCCGAACAAGATTCTGGAGGGGTTGACCGACTACATGCAAAGGAACAGCCTGCCGAATCTTAGCCAGCTTATCGGGTCTCTCCAGCTTCCAGGGGACCAGCCAAAGGCGGCACCGTATCCTTGAATCCGGATGCTTCACCGGCGAGAGCGCTGAGATCGCAGAGACTCAATGCAAAAACTCAGTTGCCTCGGCATTGCGCTTATGCCGCTTCGGACCATTTAGTAAATGTGCAGGGCCTTAGGTTTATGTGCCGCCGTCACAAAAGCAGTGAACCTACCGCTGATTCACCCAATCCATCCGCCATTATTGCAATTCCACCCATTGGCATCATTGCGGTCCCTCATCGCCAGACGAATGACGATCCATCCGACCACGATCAGGAGCAGAAAAAGGGCCACCCCAACGGCAAAAAGCATTGACCCATTCTAGCGTCGAGCCAGTTGCCTCGCATATTGGTTAATGCCGGCAATCTAGAGCCCCCCATCCTGCCGCAATTATCCGTTTTCTCCGCGGTGAGCCCGAATTTCCCAGCCTAACCAGACGGTAACCTCAAAAACGCCAAGTCGGTTCGCAAATTGCGGCTTTTTCATTGAACGATCCGGGCAATTCAGGTAACCTTTCGCGGCCTCGCCTAAGTAGTCAGTTTTTCAGTTTCGACGAACCATTATGCGCAAATCGGCATCCATTCTGCTTAGCGTGCCCACCGACATTGAATATGGCCGGGGGGTTATTCAGGGAATTATCCGGTTTGCAGCCACCACCAATTGGATTCTGGCCGATGCTCCGGTTCAGAGGAACGGGGCGGTGGGCCTGAAGGAGTCGAACTGGTCGGGGGCGGAGTGTGCCGGGGTGGTTGCCCTGATTGAATCGGAGGAGCAGGCTCAGCGGTTTGAGTCCCTCTCCATTCCCTGCGTGAGCATCTCATCCGCCCTCAATGAGCCTGATCTTCTCACCGTGGCCTGCGATGACAAAATGATCGGCTCGCTGGCGGCGAGCCATTTTCTCGAGCGGCAGATGCGGCATTTTGGATTTGTCGGCTATGCCGATCGGAATGATTCGAAGGTGCGGTTCAGCGGGTTCGCCGATCGCCTTTCGGTCGACGGGTTCACGAAAATTTCCAAGCATGAGGTGCCGGAGGAAATCGACTCGGCGGCGTTTGCCGCGCTGGCGCAATGGATCGAATCGCTGCCAAAGCCGGCGGGGATATTTGCGATGAATGATGGGCTGGGGCGCATGGTGGTGGATGCGTGCCGGTCGGCGTCGGTTCGCGTGCCGGGAGTGGTTTCGGTTCTGGGGTGCGGCAATGATCCGGTGATCTGCGGGCTTTCCAGCCCGGCGCTGAGCAGCGTGGCATTGCCCGCCGAGCGGGTGGGGTTTGAAGCGGCCGACCTGCTGGCGACGCTGATCAGCGGCAAACGCCCGGCCGAGCGGCATCGAGTGATCCAGGTCTCCAGCGTCATCCCACGCGAATCGACGGACAATGTTTCCGTGCGCGACCCCGATGTGGCCAACGCCCTGCGGTTTATTCTGGCGCATGCAGGCGAATGGATCGGCGTGCGCGAGCTGCTGCTGGCGCTGCCGGTGCAGCGGCGGTCGCTGGAGCGGAAATTCCGAAAAGTCCTGGGGCGCAGTCCGCTGGAAGAGATCCGCCGGGTACGGGTGGACCTGGCCAAGCAGCTTCTATCGAGCACGGATTTGCCGATGCCGATCGTCGCCCGGCGGTCGGGGTTTTCGGAGGCGAAGCAGTTGTCGCAGGTTTTCCGGGCCCTGGTGGGGACGACGCCGACGTCGTATCGCTCCCAGTTCCGGCTGCCGGACGAGACGCCGAAGGATCCGGCGGAAGTGCTGGCGGCGCAGAATGATGGCGGGGATGAGTAACCTCTTTTCTTGGCGCCCTTCGCGTGGCGGTTAAAAATCTTATAACCGCCCGCTTCGCTCAAGACGCCAAGAGCGCCAAGAAAAGCATGTTTTCTCCCAGCAGTTGCGTAGAGATCAATGGCGGTCCTGAAGTCGCGGTCTCATGTTACATCCCCTGGCCGAGTTTTTCTGAATGATTAACCCCGATCCAGCCCAACCAATTGCCCCAAACAGACTTATCATCGTCTCGATAAACTAGTACATACTAATCATTTCTTCTAAAACGCAATATTGTCCGGGACTTCCGCGTCTTAGAGCTGGGATTTTTCGGGTTTTCACTCGAAAGGCTGCGTTGCCTCGATGGGCAACGGCGTGGAAGGTTCAGCGCTGCTCCTGCAGCGCATGCCGCGGCGTTCACCGGCGGCCGGACAACAAAAACCCCCGGTGACTTACTTGACGATTTTTTCAGCCTTCTTCCGTGCCACACGCTGACGCTGCAGCTCGCATTCCCGTTCTCGGCGCTGCAGGATGGGAATAATCTCTTGCAACGTGGCCCCTCCCGCGGCGACCAGGCTCAGCATCGCGTAGGCATATTTGCTCACCGGACGCTGCGTGTGCAGATAGATCAACAGCACCCCGATGACCGCGATGTAGAACCCGGTGGTGACGCCGTTTTTGCTGTGGCTGGTGAGATGGCGGAAGTGGGCGTGCACTTTCAGCCAGCGGAAAAACAGCTCGATCTTCCATCGCCAGCGGTAGAGCAGACCGATGACATGGGCGGGAATGTTAAGAAGATTGGTCAGCAGCCGCAGGGGCCTGTCGGGTTTGTCCGGGTCGAAGATCGTCACTTCCCGAAGCCATTTTCCCGCCGGAGGAGCAAAGCGTGGCCCTTCTGAGCCCAGGTATCCGATCCGGTCGCTGAGAATGCCGGCAGCGCGGTCTTCATCGCTCAGCGGCAGGGACTTGGGGGTCAAGTCATTGTTTTCGATGGGAATGAAATAGTTGTTTGACTTGAGCCGGAGCACAAAATCGCTGCAGGCATGTACGATCCGCTCCAGCAGCTCGAAACAGACGTAGCCGCGGTCCATGACGTAAATCTGTCCCGGCTCCAGGGACTGCATCAGCGCCTGCGCCTCGGAGCATCCCGCGCCGCTGATCGTCACTCCCTCGGGAACCCCCACGCCCGCCGCCCATTGAAGATTCAGGCGAATCGTGTCCATGGGCTTTCCGTTGGGTCGACTTTGATGCAGCGCCCAGGCCACGTCGGCGGCAACGGTGAACAGCGACCCATCCACCACCCGTACCCGCTCGGTCAACTCCGCCAGCTTCGGATCGCCGTGACGCAGGTGCGGCAGCCGCGCCCGCAACTCCTCGATGATCGGCTCCAGCAGCGTCGGATCGAACAGGGCGTTGGCATCGGAAAGCGTGGAACGCGGCAGGCGATCGACCGAAAGCTGCTCCTGCATCTGCTCGGTCTGGCTGAAATCCTCCATCGTCCGCAGGCTGCGAATCGCCGGCGTGAAAAACGCCAGCAGATAGGCAAGGGTCACATCGTCATAAAAAAGCGTGCGATTGGGGTGGGGATGCGCCGCCCGCAGGCGGGCCAGATGATCCTGCAAAATACCGACGTACTTGCCGCCGAACAAATCCTCCCCCCGCACCGCCGGCCGCGGCTTTCGTCCCGGCTTGGCGGGCAATCCAGAAGCTGGGCAAAGGTCCGCGTGCACGTGGCGGCAGTGAACCACAAAACGCTGCTTCGCGCAAGCGCAAGATTGTGTTATTTGTGAGCCTGCGTTCCGGACACTATTGTCTAAAACGTAAAAAAACGTAAAAAAATGTAAAATTCAGCGTTCTGGGATTAGGCATTCTCGATTCGGATTGACGACTTGCCATTCGGCATTAGGATTCCATCGCCTCAACGCCACCCATGATTTCCGACAGCTCGGTCGTAATCTGGCTCTGCCGGGCGCGGTTGTATCGCATGGTCAGGGACTTAACCATCTTGTCGGCGTTGTCGGTGGCGCTCTTCATCGCGATCATGCGGGCCACGTGCTCGCTGGTGGTGGCGTCGAGGAAAGCCTGGAAGAGGGCCGTCTTGACGGTCTGGGGAAGTAGCTCGTCGAGGAGGGTCTGGGCGTCGGGGACGAAATCGTAAATGGCGTTGATCTTGAAGCCGCCTTCTCTGTGGTCAGGCTTTTTCGCATCGACGCCGGCGAGGGGGAGGAGGGTCATCACTTCGGGTTTCTGGACGCCGGCGCTGATGAAGTTCATGTAGACGACGTGGACGGCGGCGTATTTGGAGGTGGTGAATTTCGCAATGAAGTCCAAGGCGACTTTTTCGACGTCTTCGAACTTGGGGGCGTCGCCGAGATCGATGCGCTGGACAATCGGGCGGCGCTGGAAGTTGAAATAGCTGATGCCTTTTTTGCCGGCGACAAAGAGGTCAATTTTTTTGCCCTTCGCCTCTTGCTCCCTGATGAAGTGGGTGGCGGTTCGCAGGACGCTGCCGTTGTACGCGCCGGCGAGGCCGCGGTTGCTGGTGATGACGAGCAGGGCGACTTCGCCGGGGTCGTTTTCGCCGGGCCGGCGGAGGAGCGGATGGGAGATATCGCCGATGCTGCGGGCGACTTCGGCGACCAGTTCGCGGACCTTGTTGGAATAGACCTTGGTTCCGACGGTGCGCTTAAGCGATTTCTGGAATTTCGCCGTGGCGATCATCTGCATGGTCTTGGTGATCTTCTTGATGTTCCGCACCGCTTTGCGGCGCTTGACGATCGCACGAGCCTTGGCCATAGGGCGGGAATTGGATACGAAATGGGGGGAGGCGTCAAGAAACCGCTCTCTTTTAGGCCGCTTCGGGCGAATTTGATGTAGAAAGCCAGTCGCGTCCCCCGGAAGTTTCCAAGCAATACTGGCATGGAAAGCCGGTGTTCAACCGTCACAGCCTCTTATCGGGCTTCGGAAATCCCCATGCCGCAGCCAGCGAATCTGCCGCGTGCTCCGGGTCTTCATCAGGCCAGCGGCCTCCATGCCGGAGGTAGACGTGCGCGAACTCATGGGCGATCACCCATCTCACGAACGGAATGGGCTTCTGCTTGATCGTTCGCTTGAGAACAATGGAACGGCCTGGTTTGCCCCCGCAGCTGAATCGCACCGGCACCTCCATCACCGCATGCGGCCCAGGATCGAAATCGTATACCACAAATTCCGGATCATTCATCAGATCGGCCCTAACCTCACTCGGTAGATTCTCGACGACAGCCGCGACATGATCTCTGATCCATCCGTCCAGAGGAAATGCGCAGAGCCATTTATCGATTGCCGAAGACGCCATCCCGTTATTCTAGCATCCCGTGAGGCGTGACGGGCGGACGCTCCTGCTCACACCCTTATTCGCCAATCACTTTGATAAGGACGCGCTTGGACCGGCGCCCGTCGAACTCGCCGTAGAAAATCTGTTCCCAGGGTCCGAAATCGAGCTTGCCGTTGGTGATGGCGACGACGACCTCGCGGCCCATGATCTGGCGTTTCATGTGGGCGTCGGCGTTGTCTTCGCCGGTGCGGTTGTGGGCGTAGGTTTTGGGGGAGGCGTCGAAGGGGGCGAGCTTTTCGAGCCATTTTTTGTAGTCGTCGTGCAGGCCGGGTTCGTCGTCGTTGATGAAGACGCTGGCGGTGATGTGCATGGCGTTGACGAGGACGAGGCCCTCTTTTACGCCGGATTCGGAAACGATCCGCTGGACCTCTTCGGTGATGCGCTGGAAGCCGACGCGGGTGGGGAGATGGAAGGTGAGGTATTCGGTTTGGGATTTCATGGGGGAAATATAACGGGGGAAGTTCGAATGCCGAATGCCAAAAGGATCCGGGGGGAACGGGCCGGGGACGGCCCGGCTCATTCCCGGTGTGGGGCGTTGGAGGGAGATCGACGTTTCTTTCCGGTGCGCGTGGGTCTATTATTTGCGGCGTCATGTCGGAAGCGCCGGAATTTCCCATCCTCGAAATCATGTCGCCGCAGGGGCAGACGAGCCGGCATGAGATGAAGAGTTCGCCGATCGTGGTGGGGCGGCATTCGGAGTGCGATATTCCGCTGGAGAGCCAGCGGATTTCGCGGCGGCATGCGGAGATTTCGTGCGATGAGGCGGGGCAATGGACGATTCGCGATCTGGAGAGCCGGAATCACACGCGGGTGAATGGGGAGATCGTTACGGAACGGCCGCTGAAGCATGACGATTTGATTGAAATCGGGCAGTTTCAGATGCGGATTCTGTGGCCGTCGATGGAGACGGCGACGGGGGCGGCGCGATCGACGACGTGGTCGCACGAGGAGCCGCAGTCGACGGATTTTCGGACGCTTTCGTCTTCGCCGGCGCGGAGGATTAATGCATCGAATCTGGCCAAGGTGAACGCGCTGGGGTCGCACCTGATGGAGATTGCCGATTCGAATCGGCGGCTTTTGGAGCTTTGCCAGAGCCTTGTGGGGGAGGGGATGAGCTGCGATTCCGCGGTGGCGTTGCGTGTGGGGCGCGATGGTGGGGCGGGGCCGCAGCTTTTGTGCCCATATCAGCTTCGGGTCGGATGCGCGGTGCCGGCAGGAATTTCGCGGACGGTCGTGCAGGCCGCGATTGACGGGCAGCAGCCGGTGCTGGCGGGTGGGGCGATTTCGAGCGGGCTTACCGTTACCTTTTCGGACGCGGAGCGAGGGGTTACGGCGATCATCGCGTGCCCGCTGCGCGTGGAGTCGAGTGTCGCCGATGTGCTCTATGCGACGGTTCCGCATGAATTTGGCACGCTCGAGCGGCTTGCGCTGCTTACCCTCGCGGCGGAGCAATACAAAAAGGCGGAGCTTCAGATCGAAGCGCGAAAAAATACCCAAAACAACACGGTGATTCAGAACGAGCTTCAGCGGGCGCGAAAGATCCAGTTGTCGCTGGTGTCGCGCGATCCGACGGCGCCGGGGTTGGAAGTTGCCATCGGGTTTGAGCCGTGTCTGTGGATCGGGGGGGATTATGCGAACGTCGTCAGCGCTCCCAGCGGGAAGGTTGCGCTGGTTGTGGCGGATGTTTCTGGGAAGGGATTGCCGGCGGCGATGGTGGCGACGGGCGTTCACAGCGTTGTGGACCGTTCGATTCGTTCCGGCGAGTCGCTTTCTGAGATGGCGCAGGACCTCAACCAGTTTCTAATCAATTCGATGGATCGGCAAAGCCATCTGACGCTCCTGGCGGTTTTGTTCGATCCGGCGACGGGCATGGTCGAATATCTCAACGCGGGGCATCCGCCGATTTTCATTGCCAGCCGGTCTGGCGAAGTGCGCGAGTTGAATTACGGCAACAATCCGCCGCTGGGGGTTTTGCCTACAAGTCCTTTCATCGACTCCGACGAGCTGAAGCCTGGGGAGCTGCTTTACCTGTACACCGACGGGGTGACGGAAATGTACGATGCCGAGGGGAAAATGCTGGGCGTTGAAGGCGTCAAGAAGCAGATTGGCTCGCTCTATGCGGCGAATCCCGAGATTCCACTCAGCCAGCTTCGGGATGAGCTGACGAAAGAATTGGACGAGACGCGCGGGGCGTCGCCGATCACGGATGATCGGACGTTTTTGCTGGCGCAGGATTTAGCCGTAGTGCGCGGGATCTTCTGGTATTTTAATTTCATGGTAAGGGTCTACCTCGAAACCAGTTTTTTCAGTGTGAGTGTGAGCACGCGTTCGGGGGCTCGTAACCGAGGGTGGCGCGAGTCGACGAACCTTTGGTGGAATAACGAGGCGTCCACGTTCGATCTTTTCATCTCTTCCGAAGTTGTGAAAGAGCTTTCTCATCCCGACTTCAAAGGTCGCGCCAAGGCACTTGAAATGCTGCGAAACCTCAGTGCGCTTGAAATCACGGAAGAGGTGATACAATTCGGTCAACTGTTGGTGGATGAGCGCGTGATGCCGTCACCGGCAGTTGCCGGAGATGCGCTTCACGTGGCCGTCGCGGCCGTTCATCGAATGGATTATCTGATGACATGGAATGTGAAACATCTGGCTAATCCGAATAAGCGCATTAATTTTTCGGTGATTTGCGCTCGGGTAGGCCTGACGCCGCCATTGCTGGTGACGCCGGATATGTTGTAGGAGATTGGCAATGACTAAGTCCAAGAAAAGATCGGAAAAAACCGCCGTCGACGATGTGCGCAAAATTCGAGACCGACTCAGTCGCGAGGCGGGCGGCGATGTCCGGAAGCTTGCGGAGCAATCGCGGCTTGCGATTCAGCAGTTGGGGCGCGAGCTTGGATTGAAAATGAAAAAGCCTGATAATCGACGCCGGCGCATTGCGAAGTAGGCGACGTTTTTTGAAGGATAAGCATGCAATACCGCATTCTCGGCCGAACCGGCGTAAAAGTTACCCCGCTCTGTCTTGGCACCATGAACTTCGGCGGGAGAAGCTCCGCGGCCGAGTCGAAAAAAATCCTGGACAATTATCTGGAGCTTGGCGGGAACTTCATCGACACGGCCAATGTTTACAACGACGGAAAATCGGAGGAGGTCATCGGTCAATGGATGAAGGAGCGGGGGACGCGGGATCGGATCGTGCTCTCCACGAAAGTGCATGGCCGGCGGTCGCCGAACATTAACGATGCGGGGAACCATCGCTGGCATATCGTGCGCGAGGTGGAGGAGTCTCTGCGGAGGCTCAATACCGAGCGGATCGATGTGTACCACATTCACCGGCCCGATCCGGATACGCCGATCGATCAGACATTGCGGGCGCTTGATGATTTGGTGCGCCAGGGGAAGGTGCTTTATCTGGCCAGCAGCGTTTTCGCGGCGTGGCAACTGGCGGAGGCGCATTTTTTGCGCGCGAGCTGGGGACGGTGCGGTTTGATGTGGAGCAGCCGCAGATCAATATCATCGACCGGCGAATTGAGGCGGAAGTGCTGCCATTTTGCCAGAAGTATGAAATCGCGACGATTACCTGGGCGCCGCTGCGCGCGGGCGATTGGCGGGGGCGTATACGCGTGGCGGGCGGAAGATTCCGGAAGGGTCATGGTATAAGGCGCAGGGGAAGACGGACTTTCCGGCGAGCCAGTGGCCAGTGATGGAAGGGGTGGACAAACTGGCGGATACGCATGGGATTTCGTCTAGCCAGTTTTCGATTGCGTGGTGTTTGCAGGTTGCGGGGGTGACGTGTCCAATAATTGGGCCGAGAACGGTGGAGCAATTGCAGGACAATATGGGGGCGCTGAATGTGAAACTGACGGCGGAGGAAGTGAAGGCGGTGGATGCGCTGAATGCGCCGGGGGAATTGTGCCGGGACAGGGGAATGGGGCCGGTGCCAAGGTGACTTTGGCGTGCCGGATTGAGGAAGGCCTTGAGACGAATCCTCACATCGCTCGCAGTATTCTGTGCCATTCTTTTCGTTCTCAATCTCGCTGCCTGGATAGTGGGATATTGGCGTAGCGATATTTTTTCGAGTCCGAACGGTACATGGCAATTCAGCGCGGGTGGAGGCAACTTCCGGCTATCCCATTCGCAGTGGTTCCAGGCGGTGATCCTGAATTCCGCCAGCCCGAATCCCAAGATTCAAATAGGTGCGGCAACGCAGGCGTCAGGCTTCGAGGCACTATTCCATTTCAGTATGCCGACCTTTCGCGGGCCGACAGGCAGAACGGGGATTGGATTTGGATTCTACCGGACCGAATCATACGGCATTGACGCGAATATCGGCCCGGTGACGACTCAAGTGTCTCGGTCACACAACTTCTACATCGACAACTGGTTGATCGCGGTGCTGACCGCTTCGCTGCCGACGTGGCGATTTGTTGCATTTACGAAACGCCGCAGGCGACAAAGGCGATTCGCGATGGGCCAGTGCGTGGCATGTGGGTACGATCTGCGGGGTACGCCGCAGCGGTGCCCGGAGTGTGGGACGATTCCTCCGGCGGTTGAAGCGAGGATCGGATGAATCGCCTGTGCCGATGGATGATCATTGACTATCATTGAGAGTCGGCTCATGCGAAAACTAAAACCAGTCACTCCGGGCGAGCTTCTTCGAGAGGAATTTCTTGTGCCTACGGGACTGTCGCAATACCGCGTGGCGCGTGAAATTGGGGTGCCGGCTCAGCGTATTGGGCAAATCATCACAGGTAAGCGCTCTATCACCGCGGATACGGACCTTCGGCTTTGCAGGTTCTTCGGACTTTCCAACGGGTATTGGCTGCGAGCCCAGGCGGCACACGACAGCGAAGTGGCCCAGGCAGCATTATCGAAGGTCCTGCAAAAAATAAGGCCATGGGGCGGACGTGCCGCCTAGCCGCTTTACTTGCAAGGGCGGACTTTCTGTATCGGTCAAGTTTTCCAAACGCTCACCTTACTATCGTCCGATGCTAGTTTTACCGGCATCCGTACTGGACCTATACTTGCATGGCTGTTTTTGTTTTGGGAGCAGATCGCTCCCCTGCGGGTCGCGGCTAAACGGTTGCATCGCGACCAACAAAGAATCGCGGAGTTTGTGATGTCACGAAAGCCATTTCTAGATTTGGCTCGCGAACGCGTCGTCATCCTCGACGGCGCGATGGGGGCTACCCTGCAGACATTTCCGCTGGACCTGGCCGAGGATTGGCGACAACAGGAGAACTGCTGTGAGATCCTGAATCTCAGCCGGCCGGACATTATTTCGCAGATTCACGAGAGCTTTCTCGCGGTGGGATGCGACGCGGTTGAGACCAACTCTTTTGGCGGCAGCCGGATTGTGCTTGCTGAGGCGGGGTTGGTTGAGCAGACCGTGGAGATCAACCGGCTCTCGGCGCAGATAGCCCGGCGGGCGTGCGACAAGTTTGAAACGCCGGACCGGCCGCGCTATGTGATCGGGTCGATTGGGCCGGGCACCAAGATCATCACCCTCGGGCAGATCAACTGGGACCAGATGGAGCACAGCTTCTTCGAGCAGATGCTGGGATTGCTCCAGGGGGGCGCGGATGTTTTGCTGATCGAGACGCAGCAGGATTTGCTGGCGATTAAATGCGCGATCGCGGCGGCGAATCGCGCGTTCGCGGATGTCGGCCGGCGGGTGCCGATCATGGTGCAGGCGTCGATGGACCAGCAAAATGGGCGGCAGATGCTGACCGGATCGGATCCGACGGCGCTGGTGGCGGCGATTCAGCCGTTTGATGAAGTCGACGTGCTGGGATTGAACTGCGCTTTTGGGCCGTACGAGCTGACGGAGACGGTGCGATATATCTGCGAAAGCTGGCCGCGGTTCGTGAGCGTTTTGCCGAATGCGGGGCTGCCGGTTTATGTGAATAACAAGGCGCACTTTCCGATGTCGCCGCCGGATTTCACCAAGGGTGTGATGCGGTTCGTGGAGGAGTTTGGGGTCAATATTGTTGGGGGGTGCTGTGGGACGACGGTCGAGCATTTGAAGCTGCTGTGCGAAGCCGTGGGATTGCGGCCGGCGAAGAAGCGGTCGCCGGTTTGCAAGCCGCAGGTTTCGAGCCTTTACAGCGCCGTCGATATTCGGCAGGAGACGAGCTATCTAATCGTCGCGGAGCGCACGAACACCAACGGCAGCCGGCAGTTCAAGCGGCTGCTCCAGGAGAACAACTGGGATGCCCTGGTCGGCATGGGGCGAGACGAACTGCGCGATGGCTCGCACCTGCTGGATGTGTGCGTGGATTTTGTGGGCCGCGATGGCGTTGCGGATATGACAGAAGTTGCCGGGCGTTTTGTGAATTCGCTGCACGGCCCTCTTATGCTCGACAGCACCAATGCCGAGGTGATGGAGGCCGGGCTGAAGCTGGCCGGCGGGCGATGCGTGCTGAATTCGATGAACCTGGAAGATGGGGAAGAGCGGATCGCGAAGATCTGCGCCTGGCGAAGAAATTCGGCGCGGCCGTCGTGGCGGGAACCATCGACGAGGACAAGCAGTCGGCGATGGCGCGCACGGCGGATCGGAAGATTTCAATCGCCACGCGTATTCGCGATCTGGCGGTTAAATATGGGCTGAAGGATGAGGATATCCTTTTCGATCCGCTGGTTTTGCCGATCAGCACGGGCATTGAGGAAGACCGGCGCAATGCGCTGGAGACGATCGAAGGCACCCGGCGCATCAGCCGGGAACTGCCCAAGTGTCACACGGTCGTGGGGCTGAGCAATGTCAGCTTTGGTCTTAAGCCGCAGGCGCGGGTTGTGCTTAACAGCGCGTTTCTGCATGAGCTGATCGAAGCGGGCCTCACCGCGGCGATTGCACATGCAAGCAAGATTCTTCCGCGCAACAAGATTGAAGATGACAAATGGAACGCGGCGATGGATTTGATTTATGACCGGCGACGGGAGGGATTCGATCCTCTTACCCATTTCATTTCGCTTTTTCCCGATGGCGAGGAGACGGCGAAGGAAAAAGTTCCGGACAATTTGCCGATAGAGGAAAAGCTCAAGCGTCACATCATCGACGGGGAAAAGCGCGAGCTGACGTCGCATCTGGACGAAGCACTTAAAACACATCCGCCGCTTCAGATCATCAATGAAATTCTCCTGGATGGGATGAAAGTGGTGGGGGACCTCTTCGGCAGCGGGCAGATGCAGCTGCCGTTTGTGCTTCAGAGCGCGGAGACGATGAAGGCGGCGGTCGCCTATCTCGAACCGATGATGGAGAAGATCGACGGCCAGAGCAAAGGGCGGATCGTTCTGGCCACCGTGAAGGGCGACGTTCATGACATCGGGAAGAATCTTGTCGACATCATTCTGACCAACAATGGGTACACCGTCTTTAACCTGGGGATCAAGCAGCCGCTTGGAGAGATCATGAAGGCGGCGAAGGAAAAATCGGCGCATGCGATCGGTATGAGTGGACTGCTGGTGAAATCGGTGGCGGTGATGAAAGAAAATCTCGAAGAGTTGAACGCCCTTGGGGTGACGATTCCCGTTCTGCTGGGCGGGGCGGCGCTCACGCGCGATTATGCCGAGGACACGCTTGCCGAGCTTTATCGCGGGCCGCTTCTTTATTGCAAGGATGCGTTTGAAGGCCTGCACATGATGGATGAGATTTCGACCGGCGCCGTGGCCGATGCCGCGACGCGGCAGCGCGAGCGCGCCCAGCGGCGCAAGGCGCTTCGGGCTGAGAGCGAGAAGAAATTCGGCCACATCATCGCGGGCGAGAAGGCCGAGCCGGCCGTGGCCCACGACAATCCGGTTCCCAATCCGCCGTTCTGGGGGCCCGTGGTGGTGGAAAATATTTCTCCGCGTAACGTTTTTCCGTTCATCAACAAGACGGCGGTCTTCACCGGGCAATGGGGGTTCAAGCAGAAGGGCCTTTCACCGGAGGAATATCGCAAGCTCATCGCGGGGAAGGCCGAGCCGGTTTTTGAAGCGCTGAAACGGCGGAGCCTCGACGAGCGGCTGATCCAGCCCAAAGTCGTTTACGGATATTTTCCTGTCCAGGCGGATGGGGACGATCTGATCGTTTATCACCACGAAGATTTCGCGGCCGGCGGCCGAAGCCCGCGCAATTCACCGCGCGAGCGGATGCGGTTTTCGTTCCCACGCCAAACCGGCCGGCGGCGGCTTTGCATCGCCGATTTCTTCCGGCCAAAATCTTCGGGTGAATTTGACGTTTTGGGTCTCCAGCTTGTCACCATCGGCGATCACGCCACCGAGGCTGCCGAGGCGCTTCGCAAAGAGAACAAGTACCAGGATTATCTTTTCCTGCACGGTTTCGGGGTAGAGTCGGCGGAGGCACTGGCGGAATACTGGCACAAATACATGCGGCAGGAGCTCGGTTTCGGGAGCGAAGAT
Source organism: uncultured Phycisphaerales bacterium (assembly GCA_963755915.1). Classification (GTDB taxonomy): domain Bacteria; phylum Planctomycetota; class Phycisphaerae; order Tepidisphaerales; family Tepidisphaeraceae; genus PALSA-1353. The sequence goes on along the minus strand of CAVWLP010000003.1, from coordinate 657,184 downwards.
GCCGCCGGCATAGAAGAACTTTTCCACCAGGGCTACCGCGGCAGCCGATACAGCCTCGGTTACCCCGCCTGCCCAAACCTCGAAGACCGTGTTAAAATTGTCGAATTGTTGAAGGCCGAGCTGATAGGCGTTCAACTGAGCGAGAATTTCATGCTTCAGCCCGAGCAATCTACGGATGCACTGGTTGTACATCACCCGCAGGCAAAGTATTTTGATGCGTGAACCGGGTTCGATTCCGGTTCGCAGAGCATTTCCATCGGCACTTGTCTTGATCGAGAACGAGTCCTACGCATGAACGATCGGCCTGTCGGGTCCAACTGGCGTCAGCCTTCGGTCGGGGCCTCGGTTGCTGTCTGCGCGGTGCTGTTCATTATCGTCGCGTGGCTGCGGCTGTATGTGTTCGCGCACGCTTCCGTGGGGATCGGATATGGGTTGCCCATCGTCCTGGTCGGCTGGACGCGCCGGCCGCGCTATGTCTGGATCATGGCGGGGCTTTTTGCCCTCATGGCGGCGACCAAGTTCGTGCTGAATTTTCACGTCAGCGAAACACCGATGGATCAGCGCATCGGCGGATTTGCCCTCCTGATGCTGGACATGATCGTGGTGGCCGCGATCGTCAACGTCGTCATCCACACCGAGGCCGTCTACAACCTGCGCGGCGAGGAATTGCATCGCCGCGAGCAGGAACTGCGCATGAGCAACGAAGGCCTCGTCGAGCGCCAGGAGACGATGGAAGTGTTGTTGAAGCTTTCCCGTTCCTTGACGGTCGGGCAGAATCGCCAGGACATCTTCGCGGCAATCGCGCAGACCATTCACCATCTGCTGGGGGCGTCCGTCAGCGCGGCGATCTGGGAAACGCGCGGGCAAACCATCGAAATGACGGCCCGCGAAGGCTTCGGCAAGGGCGAACCGGAAACCACCAGCGCACCGCCGGCGGGGCTATTTGCCGGGCAAATTATCGCGGAGCAGAAGACGCTGGGAATCGAGAGCGTCTCGCAGCGTCCCGAAATCAAGCCGGAGCGCGTCCGCGACGGGGAGGCGTTTCAAGCCATGTTGGGCGCGCCTCTCAAGAGTGGGGCAAACACCGTCGGCGCATTGGTCATCTACAGCCCGCAGCCCCGCGGCTGGACCGAAAGCGATGTTTCCGTGGTAGAATCGCTGGCAGCCCAGGCTTCGGTCAGCCTGGCCGCCACCAAGCTTGTCGAGCAGCTTGAAGACGAGCATGGTGAGTTGCAAACGATTGTCGACGCCGTTCCGTTCGGAATTCTGCGCACGGATGCGGCCGCCTCGCGGCTGGTCTGCAACCCCGCGGCGGCGGCGATGCTTGGATTCCCCGAGGTCGTCGAAGCCGACGCCAGCCAGTGGCCGCCGATGATCTTGATCGGTCCGAAAGGCGAAATCCCCCGCGGGCGCGACCCGTTGCTTCGCGCGCTCCGAGGGGAAGTGACCGCGGCCATGGAGTTAGACATCCGCCTGGCCGACGGCATGGTTCTGACGACGCTCTGCAACGCCGCCCCGATCCGCGACCGCGGCGGGCGCATCGCGGGGGCGATCAGCGCGTTCGTCGATATCAGCGCCAACCGATCGCTTCAGCAGGAGCTGGAGCGCCGCCGCCGGCAGGCCAGCGACGTTTCGTCGCGCAAGGGGCGGTTCCTTGCGGCGCTGGCCCACGATCTTCGCACGCCGGCAAATGCGATCAATCTTCTCGCCGAGCTTTTGGGGAAGTCCGCGCACGATCCAACGCAAACCGATGAGATCCCCGAGGTTGCGCAGGAGCTTCAGCGCACCAGCACGAGCCTCGTTTCGCTGGTTACCGACTCGATCGAACTCACCCGCCTGGATCTGGGCGCGGTCGATCTGAACGAAGTCGAGATCGAGCTTGGCCCCTGGCTCGATGAGGTTGCGCGGCGATATCAGCCCTTCGCGGCCGAGAAACATCTTCGGTTCACCTGCACCACCTCCAGCCCCAAGCTTCGCCTGCGGGTGGACAAGATTCGCCTTTCGCGGCTGCTGGGAATTCTGATCGACAACGCCATCAAGTTCACCCAGCGTGGGGAGGTTTCCGTCGAAGCCAATCTGCTGGACAACCGCTCCCTGCGTTTTGACGTCACCGATACCGGTGTGGGCATCCCGGCTGAAAATATGAACGGACTCTTTGATGAGTTCGTTCAACTAAAGAGTCCCCAACGCGCTAAAACCGGCGGCACTGGGATGGGGCTGCCCATTTCCAAGCGACTCGTCGAGCTCATGGGCGCCAAGCTGGAAATTTCCAGTGAGCCGGACAAAGGAAGTACGTTCTCATTTACGCTGCCGCCTGTTAATGTGATTGGATGAAGTTGCGCGTCCAGGCCACGGGATACTGGAAACCATCGGAAGTGGTTGCCCGCTGGGTCGAAAACCGCCGGCCAATTCACCCTGACATCGAACGAGTTATCCAGCAGGCGTGGGACCAGGCCCAGCAATTGCCCGGCAAAAAGCTTTTCGACGGCCCGATGTGCCGGCTGGAGCAGGTGGTCGCAAACGAAAAGCTTGAGCTTGATCTAAGCCCAACGTCCTACCGTATTTTCTGGGGCACCAATCTCAACAATGCCTGCCTGGCCGAGCGTTTCGGCGCCGCGGCCCTGTCCAACGCCGTGGGGATGAGCTGCGCTCTTGAAAGCACCGACGGCTTTCTGCTCATGGGCCGAAGAAACGCCAGCGTTGCCTACTATCCCTCGCGTGTTCATCCATTTGCCGGGGCGCTGGAGCCGTCGCACCCGGTGGATGTTTTTGCGCAAGTCCGGCGCGAACTGTCGGAGGAGCTGGGGTTCACCGACTCCGACATCGCCCAGATCGCCTGTATCGGCGTGGTTGAAGACGTCGCCATCTGCCAGCCCGAATTGATCTTCGGGGTGAAATCAAAGCGTACGCGCGGCGAGATCGAACAAATGCTCCTCCCCGAAGAGCACGACGCCGTCTTGGCGGTTCACTGCACGCCGAACGGGCTCCAGGAGGCTCTCAAGGATCCCGCCCTGACCCCGGTCGCGCAGGGGACGATTCTTCTGCTGGGTCGGCATCGCTTTGGGGTCGCCTGGTTTGACGCGGCCGAGCATCTCGTTAACCTCGGCGCTCATGAGCCTGTCTGAAGAGCTGCAATTCACCGCTGAACTCGCCCGCGCCGCGGGGCGCTGGTCCTGGAAAATTACGGAAAAGTCGATCGGCTTGTTAAGCGGCACAACGAGGCCGTCACCGATGCCGACCGCGCCAGCCAGCGGCTTATCGTTTCGGCGCTGCGAAAGAAATTTCCCACGGATGGAATCGTCGGCGAGGAAAACGAAACCGGCGATGCGATCACCTTCGACGTTTCCAATCCCTCGGGACGAAACTGGGTGATCGACCCGATCGACGGGACCAACAATTTCATCTCCGGGCTCGGAATCTTCGCCGTCTGCATTGGGCTGCTCGACGGCGGCAATCCCGTGCTCGGGGTTGTTTATGACGTTACCCGCGATCAGCTTTACGCTGCCGCGCAGGGGCACGGCGCCTGGCTTGGAACGCGCCGGCTGGAAGCGCTCAAAACCCCCATGGGGGACGGTCCCATGCTCATGCTCACCAGCAACCTGCTTCTACCCGACGGCAAAGCTCCCGCCTATGCCCGGCGCTGGCTGGACCAGACCAATTGGAAAATCCGCATGCTGGGCTCCGCGGCCATTGAGGCCGTCAATGTTGCCGCGGGCATCGCCCACGGGGCGGTTACGCTGAACGGCAAGCTCTGGGACATTGCCGCATCGGCGGCGATTGCCATTGAAGCCGGCGCGATCGTCACCGACCCGGCGGGAAAGCCGATCTTCCCGTTCAATCTGGCGGGCTATCGCGGCGCCAAGGTGCCGTACTTGCTGGCCGGCCCGGCGGCCCACGCCGAGCTCCTCCGCGAAATGCGGCGATAGACTTCCCACATTTCTCTTTTCAAACTGGCCGGTTAATCTTTGCGAAATCTTAACCGGAGGAACCAACCATGCCGCGTCTGAAGTGTCTTGAAAAATCGCAGGCCAGTCCTCTATCGCAGCAGCTCATGGCAGAGCTCGAATCGAAGAAAATGCTCCTGAACATCTTCCGCGGCATGGCCAACAGCCCCGTCGTTCTCGACGCGTATCTCAAATTCAGCGGCGCCCTGCGCGAGGGGAAGCTTGACGCCAAAATCCGCGAGGCGATCGCCATCACGGTCGCACAGAGCAATAATAGCGCATACTGCCTTGCCGCCCACCACGTCATGGGGAAGAGCGCCGGGCTGGACGATGCCGCCATTCGCGACGCCCGGCTGGGGAAATCATCCGATGGCAAAACCAACATGGCCATCGCCCTGGCTCGCCAGATCATCGCCAGCCGGGGGACGGTTTCAGATTCCGACGTTGTCGCGGCCCATGCCGCCGGGCTGGACGATGGGGAGATTGCAGAGGTCGTCGCCAACGTCGTACTCAACTGCTTCACGAATTACTTCAATAATATGAATCAAACCGAGGTCGATTTTCCCAAAGTGGCACTGAATCCGGGTTAATTCGCGCAAAGACTGCCAAATGAATGGTTTGGCGAATAACCTCCGCCCAATTTTTTCCTGTCATTCCCGGTTTCGACAGTGGACGGGCGCGGCAAACTTGGGTAGCCTTACTTCAACCAATCGGTCGCTTCAGACCCAGCAGCGACAGCGCGGTATTATTCTGCGCGGTCATGCGTTAGCGGGTCCAATGCGATTGGCGACACATCGATGACACGATCGTTCGACACCATACCCGAAGAGACGGAGCGAACCGCCGAGGTGTCCAAACCATCGGCTGCGGTTATGTCCGTCTGCCCGTTCTGCGGCGCGATCGCGGAGAAGAATGATGCCGCGTGCCCGCGCTGCAAGATGGAAAACTCTGCGCTGACGCGCCAGGCCACTCGAGCCCGCATCGGGCCGTGGTATGTGATGCAGTCGCGCAATCCATCGGCGCCGGGGATGAAGTGCAACACGCTGCTGGCCCTGATTCGCAAAGGGCAGGTGACCCCACGATCCGTCATTCGCGGGCCGACAACATTTCAGCTCTGGCGTTTCGCCGCCCGGGTGAAGGGGATCAGCCGGGAATTCGGGCTCTGCTATTCGTGCGGGGCCGAGCTTCAGCGAACTTCCACATTCTGCCCACGTTGCTCGCGTTCGCAGGAACTTCCGCCGAATCCAGACGTCTTGCTGGAAACCGAGCCGCAGGCAAGCAAGCCCGTCTATCGGGAAGTGGTCCAGCGACCGGCCGAGCCGAGAGACACGCGTCCCCCTGAAACGGACTCTTCTTCGCGCAGCCAGAATCCGGCTGAATCGGAAATCGACCGTCCAATTGATCGTCAGGGGCGTCCGCCGTCGCAGATTCCCTCGGCCGCGGAAACCATGGCCGAGCTGGCCCAGATTCCGTCGCCGCACAACGCGCCTACCGAGCTCCAGTCTCGCCCACGGCAGCGTCCGCAGGAAGGCGTTCTTACGCCGCGCGAGCTTGCCGCTGCTTTCAGCCTCCAATACGACCCAACGATGGACAGCAGCGTGGGCGGTTCGCGACGGCGCGGCGGGCATGGAATCCTCACCGCGGCGATCCTGCTTCTTGTCGCCGGTGGCGCCGCTTCGACGTTTTATTTCGTGCCATCGCTTCGCGAGCGATTCGTCGCCTGGGTGCAGGACACGCAGCCGCCCGCCCCGGCCGACAACACTTCGACGACTGATTCGCCCCTTCCCAAGCCGCTGCCGGATCACACCGCGCCTTGGAACGTGAATCTCCCCGACGACGTTCCGCCGATCACGACGCCGCAGAAGCCGGCAGCGAACGATTCGGCGGTGGCATCGGCAGCTCCCGTGGGGTCTAGCGCAGGTTCCCACGCCGGTTCAGTCGCAATCTCCGGCACTGCGCCGGTCCCGGATAAGCCCGTCGCTCCGACGCCAGCGCCGGCTTCAGTTGTAACCGCTCCAGCGCCACAGCCCGCGCCCGAGCCTGCGCCGCTCCGCAACCGGTGGTTGCAGTCGCTCCTCCGGCTGTCACGGCGCCTCCGGCAAACTCCAGCACTGCGGCCGCTGAGCAGACGGTTCAGCAGCTTCGCCAATCCACCGGCGGAGACCTTGACGAACTGGCCATGCAGCTTCGCAGCAACGGCCTCGATGCCGAGGGCCGGCAGGATTTCTCCGCGGCCGAATACTATTTCCAGCAGGTTGAGAATCTTCCCCGCGACCACTGGCCCAGCGATATCGATCAGCTACTCAAAGAGGTCCAGCAGCGCCTGGCTGATTCAAACCATTAAGATTTGCTTCCCGCCGCGGCCACAGCACCCCTATCAAAATCCCCGCAGCCGGCACTACGTGCAACATCAACCGCTCTGACGTCGTATAGAGCAATTCGTCCAACTTCCAATTCGACACGACCATGGGCGGAACGTAGACCAGCAGATGCAGCACCACCAGAAGTCCGATCGTCGCCACTGCTGGATTCTTAAATTTCTTCCACTGCACCGCTGCCAGCACGACGAGGATTTCCCAGAGCAGTCCCCAATGCGTGATATCAAATAATTCCGCGCCAATGCCCATGAGGGCCGGCCAGATTTTCCCGGCGTTTGCAATGAATTGGTGCAGCCGCAATCTTCCCGCATAGTCTTCATCCGTGCGGGGCAATCCCCAGGTATAAAAAATCCACGGCAGATAGACAGCAGTCACGATAGCGGCCAGCAGCGCCGCCGCGGCGAGCGACTTCCGCCGATTTTGGCCCGTCACCGCGATCACAACCACGTTGATCGCCGCCAGCGCCAGTCCCTCATTTTTCGTCCAGGCCATGAGCGCGCTGAGGACCGCCATCAGGATGAGGTATCCCCACGCCTGCGCCTGCCGCCAGCGCACGATGGTGAGGATGCCGCACGTGTAAAACGCCGTCAGCGCCGCCTCGGCGGTTCCCGATCCCGCGAATCTGCACATCGGCATCAAACAGGCGGTCAGCGCCGTCGCCGTGAGCGCGGCCGCTGCGCCGTTGATCCTCCGCACCAGGGCGTAGACGGCTGCGAACATTCCCGGATACCAAAGCAATGAGATTGCCTTGCCGAGATCGTCGAGCCTTCCGGTCATCGCGTGCATGCCGGCAGACGCCATCGGGACCAGGAGCGGATACCGCAAGTGGCTGTAGCTGAGGCTCACATCCCAGAAATATCCGGGCCGCGGATAAAGCGGATGGATCGCCAAAACTTCCGCCTTGAGCTGCCAGATGGCAAACGCGTCCCACTCACTGACGGGAATCTTCAGCGCGTCGTATCCGACCGCGGCAATGCCATATGCGAGCGCCAGCAGGCAGACGATGCTCCACAATTTCGGCGGATATGTCGACGGCGCAAGTTCAATCGGTTCGCCCTTGCGGCGCAGCACCGAGACGAAAATCCCCAAAATTCCCCACCCTGCTGTGATCTCAAGAATTTCCGCGGCCGTCGGCCGCAGGCCCATCATCGAGAGGAATATGAGGCACATTGCCATGACCCCCGGACCGACGCAGAGGCTGAGGGCGGCAATCTCCAGTTTCGTCGCCGCGCCATCAATCCCGCCGCCACCGAATAACCCACAACGATCAGGCAGCAAAGATAAAGTACGCTCAACATATTCGTTTGATCTGCTCAACCGCCATGCGATTCGGTTGTCCGAGGCTGGCCGAGGAAGCGCACCGAGTTCACGACCGGCAAATTCCTGTGCGGGTCCATGATGACCGACATGATCGACCCGACGCCGTGGTCCAGGAGCCACGGGTCATTCGGATTTGAATTGTTGTGCAGGATATCGTGGCCATCGTTGATGAGAACCGCCGGATCGGCCACCAGTGCGCGCTGGGGATAAAGATCATAAACGCCCAGATAATAAATCGTCTGCGCAAACCCAGCGTTCCTGCCGCGATCGGAAAAATCGAAATGAATAAAGATCGCCCGCCCCGGCGCGGTCGACTTTTCAAGCCAGTATTCCCACAGCGCATACCCTTTGCGATTGTTCCACGTCTTCGGATCAAAATACTCACGATAAACGTCGGACCAGATGCAGCAGATCAGCGAGATGACGACGGCAACTTGCATCAACCGCCGCAGGGAAAAAGGCGATTCTCTGCTGCTTTGGTCCATAAGCGGGTATTGTAGCGAAGATGTCCGGGTAAGCCCCCTACGACGTTGGCGGCCGCTTGGGCCAATCTTTCGCATCCCTCAGCTTTTCAATCTCACCGCGGTTGAAAAGCCGCCCGCTGTTCATCCCCAGGCAAGTCCGCGATGCGCGATGCCAAGCCTTACGCGTCATCAGGTTTCCCTCCCAGAACGGCCACGTCCGGCACTGGAGCGGGCGGGATTCATAGACCGAGCAGATTCGCCGAGCATGGGCATCGCCGACGGTGGGGAGTTCCTTGATGAAGATGCAGTCGAAGCCACCGGTGCGCGGATTTTTAATTTCTTTCAGCGCGAACTGTCTCCCCACCTTGCGGCAATATCGCCGGATCACTTGAAGCCGCGTCAGCCCGAGAAATTCCGCCAGTGTCGCGATCTCGCTGCGACTGATCCAGACAAACCCCGGCCCGCCCGTGCAGCAATTTCCGCACTGGCTGCACGTGAAACGCAAACCCTCGGCAAACCAGGGCTCATCAGCCTCGGGGGTCTTGAGAACCTTCAATTCCATTTGGAATGTGATTATAGCCGCTGCGCTGGACGGGGAGGGGTCGGAAAATTGCGATCAGAGCCAATACCACGCGGCGGCAACAATCCCCGCCTGGATGACCACGAACATGGCGATTCCCGCGGCGATGCGCATCGCCCGTTTCGGCGGTGGGGGGGCTGGACGCGTGCGGCCGACCTCAAGCTGATTCTGCACCGCCGCAATAATCAGATTCGCCTCGAACCGGTTGATTCCCTGGCGAGCCGCCAGGCGGATCAGCGATTCCCGCTGGCTCAGGGGCAGTACCGTGTCGACGAGCTGGCTGGCGACCAGGTCGGCATACGTGCGCGCCTTGGCGCTGCGTTCTCCCAGCACGGCGGACTTCGACCAGTCGCGGCGAATCTTAACGGCAGTCATCTCGGCAGCAGGCATTGCCTCCAATCTACCCCCATTGCCGCTGGGCGCTTTCAATTGTGCTCTTTTTCCACAGGCGTAATCCTCCTCCGCCTCTCGCCTGTAACACATGTGTCGAATGTGACGGTAAAATGCTGCGGTCAATATGAAATGGCGCAAGCGGCTCTATTACTACGTCATCTATCTGGTCACGATCACGATCGTGCTGTGTGTTATCGGACTCTACCTGTATCACGGCACGCCAAGCTGGTATCGTCCCCCACCGGCGAGCGATCAGGAGATCAAAGACGCCGCCAACAGCGCCGACCAGAAATTGCTCGACCTTTTCAGTTGGGCGGCCAGTGCCCAGGCCCAGCAGGTTCGCGATTCGAAGGGAATTTCAAGCCCCGATGAAGTGCCGGTCGGGCCGAAAACGGTCACGCTCAGCGATGACGAGGTCAATGCCCTGTTCGCTTCCTGGAATGGCCCCGAAAGCGGCGACTGGGACGAGCGAATGTCCCGCTATTTCACCGGTGGGCGGGTTTTCTTTACCAGCGGCGGGATCATTCTTGCGGGGCAATCCCCGTCGCTGGGATCCCTGGTCAGCGCCCAGTTCGCCGCCTCGGTTGACGATCAGCAGAATTTTCACCTGTCGATCGCCGCGCTTTGCGCCGGCATGCTTCCCATTCCCCAATCCGCCGCTGCACCCTATTTCCAGCGGCTTGAAGTCATCCTTCAGGACCAGCTCTCCAACGAACTGCCCTACGTGAACATCGATCGCACCATGACCGCCAACGGCTACGCCCTTGCCTCGTGCTGGATCCGGTTATTGCTCGCCGGCCTTTCCGGCCAGCCTGCGGATTCCAACCTTATCATTCCATTTGATCTGGCTCACCTAAACCGAGGCTTACCCGTCAAACTCAGCGCCATCACCCTCGACAATGGCCAGATCAACATCACCCTCCAGCCTCTTTCCCCCGAAGATCGCCAGCCGCTGATCGACAAACTCTCCCAGTCAATTCCCGGCTCTCCATGACGCAGATTTTGCCCTTCCTAACGCAGTTTCCGCTCCAGTTCCCCAATCCAGCCACATTTCTTCCCGCCTCAAAAAGCCGGCAGCCGCTATTTTTGTAAGTACAACTGAACAAACAAGTTGCGACATCCTGTCGTCGCAATCGTCCCGTTCTCCGCTGCCCATAATCCCCCTTGGCACGCCACTTGTTTAGCCTCGCCGGACGTTGGGTCTTTTTGCGGAGCAAATGCGTATGGACCTGCCCAGGGATCTCGGCATGCGAATCGTCGAGGCCGCACAACTCGCGGCCTTGTTGCATCTTCAACTGTCGCTCGATTTACCCCCCTCCGGTTTTCATCTGGTCGGCGGAGCCGATCACGAAGGAGAAGCGGCCACGGATGGCGCACGCTCCTCCTCCACCTTCGCCGCGGCTTTCCCCGCGGCCGCCGAAAGCGAGGCCCCATGATTTACGGCCTTTACCTCTCGGCCTCCGGCGTCCTGACCAGTTCCTACCGGCAGGACGTCATTGCCAATAACATCGCCAACTCCGAAACCGTTGGCTTCAAGAAAGACCTCGCCCTCCTCCAGCAGCGCCCAACCGCCGCACAGGAACTTGGCCGCGACGGCCAGACCAACCCCCTGCTCGAGCCCATCGGGGGCGGCCTCCTTGCCGCCGACACCGTTGTCGATTCCAGAGCCGGCGAAATCGAGCCGACCGGCAACAATCTCGACGTCGCCCTCCAGGGACGCGGGTTTCTCGCCGTCAGCAAGGGGAATCAGACCCACCTCACCCGCAACGGCCAGATGGTCGTCAACCGCAACGGGCAGCTTGCTCTCTCCAACGATCCAACCGAGACGTTTCTCGATTACCGCCAGAAAGCGATCAATCTCGACATGCAATATCCGGCTACCATTTCCGCGGACGGAACGATTACCCAGAACGGCAAGGTGGTCGATCGCCTCGGACTATTCAGCATCGCCGATCCGACGCGGTTGACGAAGGCGGGAAACACGCTACTGGGTCTTCCCGCCGACGGCGGCGCCCTCCAGGCGGCAACCCCCACGGTGCGCAGCGGTTTCATCGAACGCTCGAACGTCGACCCGGCCATCGAGCTCACGGATCTGATGGAGGCCCAGCGCCAGCTCGAGGCCAACGCCAACATGATGCACATTCAGGATGAAACCCTCGACAAGCTCGTGAACGACGTCGGCCGAGTCAGTTAATCCAGGAATCTTCGCAACGTAGGCACTTCGAATGGCCATTACCGCGCTTCATTCCGCCGCCACTGGATTGCAGGGACTTTCCACTGCAATCGACGTGATCGCCAACAATCTCGCCAACGCCGAAACCACGGGCTTCAAGGGCAGCCGCGTCAATTTCGAGGATCTCTTCTACCAGACCCTCAAAGCCCCCGGCACCACCAGCGGCAACGGCGATATCTCCCCCTCCGGCATCTTCGTCGGCCTCGGAACCCGAATCAGCAACACCGAGCTCGATCTCACCGAAGGCAGCATGGAGAGCACCGGCAACAATCTCGACGTCGGCATCCAGGGTCCGGGATTCTTCCGCGTCAAAGTCCTCAGCTCCCTCGGAGACGGGACCGCCTACACGCGCAACGGACAATTCTTCGTCAACAACCAGAACCAGCTCGTCCTGGGCATGGGCGATGGTTACCAGCTCGATCCGCCGATCACCATCCCCACCGGCGTCACCAATATCCAGATCGGCCAGGACGGCACCATCACCGGCATTCAACCGGGTGCAACCGCCCCGACACAGCTCGGCCAATTCCAGATCACCCAGTTCGTCAATCCCCAGGGATTGCAGCTTCTGGGCGGCAGCCTTTATCAGGAAACCCAGGCCTCCGGGCCGCCGATCATCGGAAACCCCGGCACCCAGGGAGGCGGCACGCTTCTCCAGAACTTTCTTGAGGCCAGCAACGTCGATCCGGTTAACGAACTCGTCACGCTCATCCAGACCCAGCGCGCGTTCGAGCTTAACAGCCAGTCGATCCAGACGGCCGACCAGGCACTTGAAACCATTACCAACCTCAGACGCTCCTAAACGCACGCATCTCATGGATGAGAGGCCCCAATGAATAATCGCAGGCTAACCAAGAAAAAGCAGGTCCAGTTCCTGATCCTCCTCACCCTCCTCGCCTGGGCGACGCAAACCCTCATGCACCAATGGGGCTTCGGCCAGGACGTTACACCGCCGCTGGACGCGATGTCCGATGCGCCGGGGCAGGAAAAATTCGTCCCGCAAAACACTGATTCCACGCCCAGCGGAACGCTGGAACTGCGCGAAGACGCCAACATCTCCGGCGCCGATGTCACGCTCAAGCAAATCTGCCGCTGGTCCGACGGCGACGGACCCATCTTCACCCCCATCGCCGATCTGAAAGTCCTTCATTTCGACGACGGCGCATCTTTCCGCACCGTGGCCGTCGATGACGTTCGCGAAACCCTGCACGAAGCCGGTGTGAACATCGCTATGATCAACTTCACCGGCGCTACCATCTGCTCGATCACCCGCACCGACGGCCCCGGCAGCACCGGGCAAAACGTCCAGCAATGGCTCGACACCCAGCAGGCGCCCGATCCTGCAAAGGGAAACCCGGTGCTTGCGTCCGACACCGAGCCCAGGCCGGATCAGGCTTTCCACTGCCTCCGCGATCTGCTCGTCACCGATCTCAGTCAGCGGCTCAACATTCCCGCCGAAACGCTTCAGCTCGATTTCGGCCAGGACGAGAATCGTATCCTCTCCCTCTCTGAGCCGGTCTTCAAATTCGATGTCATCCCGTCCCGCGCCCTGGCCCTCGGCAACGTCTCCTGGGACGTGACGATTTACACCGACAACGCCAACAAGAAAGTGCACCTTACGGCCGTCGCCCGCGCGTGGGAAAACCAGACCATCGTCGCCAAGCCGATTCCCGCGCATACCGTGCTGGACGCCACCGATTTCGCCACGCATCGCATCCTTGTCGATTCCATGCCCGAGCATCAGTTGCTCAGCGTCGACCAGTGCGTCGGCCAGGAGGCCGCCGAGCAGCTCGAGCCCGGCACCATCATGAACGCGCAGCTTGTCGATCCCGTTCCCCTCGTGAAGCCAGGTCAATTGGTCACCATCACCCTCCGCAAGGGGACGATCGAGCTGCGCTCCGTCGCCCGCGCCATGGAGGAGGGCGCCATGGGGCAAACCATTCGCGTGCGCAAGGAAAACACACGCGACGTTATGGACGTAACCGTCACCGGCCCGCAGGAGGCGAACCTCAGTGACAACCCCGAGTCCGACAATTGAAAGGTCTGACCGAAGATGCCAAATAAATCCCGAGCCCTCCTCTCGATCGCAGCCGCAGGCGCCATTTCCATCGCCTGGCCGACGCTGGCGCAAAACGCGCCGCAGGAAAATCAATCCGCGTACACAACGTCTCCGGCGGCCGCGGGCATCACCTCGGTGGATGCCGATTCGCCGCCGATTCCCATTGGCATTGGCGTGCAGCGCTCCGGCGGCTCGCTCCTTCGCGCCGAAACCATGGGACAGGAAGATTCCGCCGCCGTCACCACCGCCTCGGCGAGTTTTTACGACGTCCCGGAGCCCAAGCCAAAGCTCCTCAAAAAACACGACCTGGTCACCATCGTCATCGCTGAATCCAGCGCCGTGATGAACAATGACGTCACCGACCTTTCGCGCCAAAATAATCTCGACGCGCTGCTCAACAGCTACGTCATGCTCGGAAGTGCAGGCGGCGGGCTCTCCCTTGTCGAGCATGCGCCCGCGACCCCAATCCAAATCGAGGGAAGCACTAATCGGCAGTTCCAGGGCAACGGAAACATCCAGCGCCAGGACACCTTCACCGGTCGCATTACCGCCGAGGTCGTCGACGTAAAGCCCAACGGCACCTTGATCCTCGAGGCCACCGAAGACATCAAGACCGACTCAGAAGATCAGAAGCTCACTCTTTTGGGCACCTGCCGCGTCGAAGACATTACTGCCGCCAACACGATTATCAGTAATCAGCTCTTCAACCTCACCTTGAACAAGCAGAACAAGGGCGCCGTGAAGGACGCCAACAATCGCAGCATTCTTTATCGAGTATTGGACTTCTTTCACTTTTTCTGATGACGGTTACCGCGAATGACTAAACGACTCTTTCCACTTTCAGTTTTGCTGGCGGCGATCGCCCTGATCGCGCCGCCCGCGGGCGCCGTCAAGGTCGCCGACATCACTCGCATCGGTGGGGAGCGGACCAACGTCCTCACCGGTCTTGGCCTGGTGTACGGCCTGAAAGGCACCGGCGACGGCGGCGGCTTTACGCCCGCGATCGCGCCCCTTCGCTCCATGCTCGGCAAATTTGGAGATCCCGTCACCGTCCAGCAGCTCGCCAATGCGGCCAACGTCGCCGTGGTGATGGTCACCGCCACCGTCCCCGCCTCGGGCGCGCGCGACGGCGATCACCTCGACGTCAACATCTCCAGTGTCGGCGCCGCCGCCAGCCTTCACGGCGGCCGGCTCTTCGTCACCCCCATGCAGGGTCCCATACCCGGCGGGCCGCTACTGGCGCTGGCCGAAGGGCCGATCACCATCGAAGACCCCAGCACGCCCACGGTCGGCGTCATCCGCGGCGCCGCCGGTGGGGCGGTCATGGAAGCCGATCTTCCCGCGAAAGTCATCGATTCCGGCGGGCATTTCACGCTCATCCTCGATGAATATTCCTCGAGCTGGGGAACAGCCAGCCGGATCGCCAAGATCATCAACGATTCCGAAGCCTCGGACGGTGAAACCCTCGCCAGCGCTATCGACGGCAAAAATATCATCGTCACCATCCCGCAAAGCGAGCGCGAACACCCGGACAGCTTCATCGCCCGCATCCAGCAATTGCCCGTCCAGATGCTCGCCACCCAGGCGCGCGTCACGATCAACCAGAAAACAGGAACGATCATTATGACCGGCGACGTCGAAATCAGCCCCGTCGTTATCTGCCACAACGGCCTTTCGATCTCCACGATCATGCCCCCTCCCCAGCCCACGCCGCGCAATCCCGTTGTGACCGATCACGAGGCCATTCGCCATTTCCACGACGGACCAGGGAACGGCCAACCTTCAGGACCTCGTCGATGCGATGGAGCAGCTCAAAGTTCCCGCGGATGACCGCATCCAGATCATCGAGGAGCTCTACAAAACCGGAAAACTTCACGCGGAGTTGATCGAGGAGTAATCATGAACACGGCGTTTCAACCTATGCCAACCCAACGACGCGGAGCGTCAAACCCCATTGTCCTCGATACGCGCGGCCCCATGTCGCAGCCACGACAAACTTATCCAGCAGACGCGCAAGTGGGTCGCCATCTCCTTCTTCGAACCCATGCTCGATGCGATGCGCAATGACCCGTTCCACAGCAAACTATTCGACGGCGGCGACGCCGGAAAGGCGTTTGGCACAATGTTCGATGAACGTCTCGCGGAAAAAATGAGCCAGCGGCGCTTCCGATACGCTCGTTCAATCCATCGTTCGCAAGATCGAAGGCGGGAAAGCCTACGCCCGCCAGTCGGCCGGAGAAGATAAAAGCTGAACGCGAAGGCGCCGATCGCATGCGGGCACGATCCATGGGAGCCAGTCATGTCTCGACTTATTACTGATCTCCAGGCAATCCTCTCGCAGCTCACTGCCGAATACTCGCCAGCTGCTCCAGCAGCTCGAGCATCAGCACGTCGCGATGAAAAAGTTCAACCTCGGCGCCATGGCCGATCTCATGCCCCGCCAGGAATGCACCCGTCTTCGCATCGGCGAGCTGGAAAACAAGCGCCGGATGGTCATGCGCCAGCTCACCGCCACCCTCAAGCTTCCCCAGGAGCCGCGGCTTACCAAAATCGCCGAGCTCTTTCCTCTGCTATGCCCCGGCGCTGCTGAAAGCCCGCAATGACCTGCGCGATCTCGCTGCAAAAATCTCCCATCGTTCGCACGGCTCGGGCCGATTGGCCTCCGCCGTGCTTGGTCATCTGAACACCGTCCTGCGAATTCTCGCCGGCGCCGCGCAGCGGGCCGGACTCTACACCCGGCGCGGAATTCCCAGCGTTGCCGAGCGAATCGGCGTTATGGATGCCGTCGGCTGATTGGCTGAATTATGTCCCTCAACGGAGCACTCAACATCGCCGGTTCGGCTCTTCAGGCGAGCCAGATTGCGCTCCAGGTAACCGGCAATAACATCGCCAACGTCGGCAACGCCAATTATACCCGCGAAGTTGCCGTCGCCAGCGAAACCCCGGATCAGGAACTTCAGCCGGGGATGTACGTCGGCACCGGCGTCGATATCACCGCCATCCAGCGCCAGGTCGATGAATCGCTCAACGGCCGCCTCAACTCCGCCATGAGCGACAACGAGGCCGCCACCACCACCCAGAATTTCAGCGGCCAGATCGAAAACGTCTTCAACGCCCTCGGCAGCCAGAGCCTCGATTCCCAGCTTACGACTTTCACCAACGACTGGTCGCAGCTTGCCAACGACCCGTCGAGCATCACCCAGCGGCAGACGATCATTCAGGACGGCCAAACGCTCGCTCAGCAATTCAACGGCTACGAAAATCAACTCCAGACGATCCAGACGTCAATCGGCAGCGACCTGACCTCCCTTTCCGCCAACGCCAGCCAGCTTGCCCAGCAGATCGCGACGCTTAATCAGCAGATTTCGACCAGCCAGGGACCCGCCGGCTCCGACAGCCAGCTTGAGGACCAGCGCGACGCCGCCGTCCAGCAGCTCTCGCAACTGGTCAACATCCAGACCGTGAACCAGGGCAATGGCACCGTGAATCTCTACATCGGCTCCGAGCCGCTCGTCGTCGGCACGACGGCCGACAGCATTCAGGTGCAGGAAAATCAGGTGAACGATCAACCCGTCTATTCCCTGGTCTTCGGCTCCGACAACGGCCCCGTGCCGGCCACCAGCGGCCAGCTTGGCGCAGACCTCTCCGCCCAAACGCAGCTCAACCAGGTGCAGCAGCAGTTCAATAACCTCGCCGGTGGTTTGATTTTCGGGCTCAACTCCATCTACGCCAGCGGCCAGGGTCTCAACGGCTACAGCAGCGTCTCTTCCACAAATGAAGACCTCGACCCCACCGCCGCCCTCAACTCCACCGCCGCGGGACTTCCCTACCAGCCCGTTAACGGCAGCTTCGTCGTCACCACCACCAACACCCAAACCGGCCTCGCCAGCAGCACGCTCGTTCCCGTGAACCTTACCGGCCAGCCAACGGACACAACGCTGAACAGCCTCGCGGCGAGCCTGAACGCGATCCCCAACGTCAGCGCCACCATCCAGAACGGCCAACTGACGATCGCATCCACCAACCCAAGCATGCAGATCAGCTTCAGCCAGGACAGCAACCACGTCCTGGCGGCCCTGGGAATCAACAGCTTTTTCACGGGAACCGACGCGGGCGACATTGCGGTGAATTCGCAGGTTGCCAACGACCCCAGCCTCATCGCCGCCTCCCAGAACGGCGACCCCGGCGACAATTCCAACGCCCTGGCCATCGCCGGATTTCCCTCAACCACCCAGTCGCTTCTCGGCAACCAGTCCTGGACCGATTCCTACAACAACCTGATCGGCAACATCGCCAACACCACCGCCGCCGCCGCCAGCAACGTCAACTCCACCCAGGACATCGTGCAAACGCTTCAGACCCAGCAGCAAAACGTCAGCGGTGTGAGCCTCGACCAGGAGACCATCAACATGCTCAGCGAGCAGCGCAGCTACCAGGGCGCGGCAATGTTTGTCTCGACGGTCAACCAGATGATGCAGTCCCTTATCCAGATGGTGGAATGATGAGAGGAGCCAGAGGAGCTTAACCCATGTCAGTCGTACCCACGGGAATTTCGCGCGTCAGCAACCTGATGCAGTCCAGCCTGCTCACCTCCCAGATTACAGGCACGCAGACCCAGCTTCTGACCATCCAAAACGAGCTCTCGACTGGCCTGGCCGTCAACACGCCCAGCGACAATCCCGCTGCCGCCGCCATCATCATCCAGCTTCAACAAACCCTCAACCGCCAGGCCAGCTACAACGACACGATCAACGGCGTCAGCGCCCAGATGTCGCAGACCGATTCCAGCCTTGGAAATCTGACGACGCTTCTCCAGCAGGCCGAGCAGATCGCCTCCGCCGACGTGGGCTCCGACGTCAGCCAGACCCAGCGCACCAGCGATGCCACCGTCGTCCAGAGCATTTACACCCAGGCCCTTGCCATCGCCAACCAGCAATCCAACGGGCAATACCTTTTCGCCGGCGCTTCCGCGAACACCCAGCCCTTTGTCGAATCCAACGGCGTCGTCGAATTCGTCGGAAGCGCTGTCACCCTCCAGAGCCAGATCAACGACGGAATCCAGGTCGACTCCCAGTCCAATGGCGCTGAAGTCTTTGGCGCTTTGGATACTGGCGTCAATGGAAACGCAGACCTTGCCCCCGATATTTCCGCGACCACACCCCTCTCCTCCCTCGGCGGCGCCGACCAACACCGGCATCCAGCTTGGCTCCCTCACCCTCAGCAAGGGTGTCGTCACGAAAAACGTCGATCTCTCCTCCGCCGCCACCGTCGGCGACGTCGTCAACCTCATCAATCAGGCAGCCGTCGGCGGAATCACCGCCACCATTACCGGACAGGGGCTAACCATCTCCGGTGCGCCCACCGACAACATCACCATCACCGGTTCCACCGCCGAAACCCTCGGGATCGCCACCCCCGCCACCGGCGCAGGCGCGAACACCCCCGTTGTCGGCAGCTCCCTCAATCCACAGGTTACCCTCCTTACTTCCCTCTCATCGCTCAACGACGGCGCAGGCATCGACAATTCCGGCCTGGTCATCACCAACGGGCAGCAAACCAAGACCATCACCTGGTCTCCCACCGGCACCGTCCAGGACATGCTCAACGCCATCAACGGCGCGGGCATCGGCGTCGTCGCTGAAATCAACTCCGCCGGCACCGGCATCAACATTCTCAACTCCAACCAGGGAACCTCCCTCAGCATCGGTGAAAACGGCGGGGCAACCGCCGCCGACCTGGGTCTCCAGACCATGGGGCTCTCCACCCAGCTCTCAACCCTCAACAACGGCGCCGGCGTGCAAACCGCCGGGGCCGGGACGCCAGATTTTCAGATCACCGACCAGGCGGGCGCAACCTTCAACGTCACCCTTAATGGGGCTCAAACCGTGCAGGACGTTATCAACGACATCAACACCGCCACCGGCGGTACCGTTACCGCTTCGCTTGCGACCACCGGAAGCGGCATCGTTCTCACCGATTCGTCCACCGGCACGGGAACCCTCACGGTGACCCCGCTGAACAACTCCAATGCCGCGTCGCAGCTTGGCCTCAACGTCGCCGCCGCGGGAAATACCATCACGGGCACCGACGTCGGCGCCCAGAACTCGCTGGGAATATTTGGAAACCTCCAGGCCCTCATGACCGCCCTTCAGTCTGGCAACCAGACGGCCATCACCCAGGCCGGCGGAAACATTAGCAACGATATCAACCGGGTGATCGAACTCCACGGCGAAACCGGCGCCGTCGAAAAGCAGCTAACCACCCAGCAAACCGCGATTCAGCAGCAGAATACCGCCACCCAGACGCTGCTTTCGAGTTTGCAGGACGTGAACATGACACAGGCAGTCTCGCAGTATACGACGCTTCAGCAGGCCCTTGAGGCCAGCCTGGAGACAACGGCGCAATCGATGCAGATTTCGTTGCTGGATTTCCTCGCCTGACGCCGGCGTGGCACGCGGATTGCCTGTGCGTAGGTGCGATGTACATTGCGATTGAGCAATAAGCATTCAATCGCATCAGGCGCAGAAAAATCTGCCGACTGAGGCAGAAATCGCCGAAACCCGCCTGCTCCGGTGGAACCGGGGAACAAGCTTGCGGCAGCCCGCGGTGGACGCCCGCGGTTGCCCGGACCCTTCCGCCGGTTGCGGAATTGTCCCAGTTAGGTCTCCGGCCGCTGGATGCCGCCGGATGCCGGCGCCGCGGAATTTCCCGCGAACGCAACCGAGCGGCATGACGCCGCCGGTAAAAACTTTTACGCGGTTTTCTCGGCAAGCCGCGCCATTGGAGAAGCAGATCATGGAGATCAACACGTCTCGTTTCGGCGTCGTTCCCGTTGACGAAACGCGCCTGATGAACTTTCCCAGGGGACTGCTTGGGTTCCCCAATCATCAGCGATTCGCGCTGATCCAGACCGGCCAGGGAAATTACTTCTTCTGGCTCCAGAGCGTCGATGAGCCAACGCTCGCCTTCGTCGTCACCGACCCCACGATCTTCTTCAAGGATTATGAGGTCCCCATGCGCGAGGAAACGCTCGGTGATCTCGCCTTCTCCGACCTGAAATTCGCCCAGGTCTTCGTCATCTGCAACAAGATCGGAGACTGGCTCACCGGAAATCTGCTCGGGCCGATCATCGTCAACAGCGAAAGTCGCCTCGCACAGCAGGTCGTCCTCACAGAGAAGAAATGGACCACGCGCCAGCCTCTGCTCAGGCTCACCGCCGAAGTCCCTCTGGCGAAGTCGGCGTAAGGGTGGGGATTCAGGGGTGGGAATAAACATGGCCTGGGACACGGACGTCTCGGGTGGATCGGACCTCCGCCGCCGGAAATAGCGCCGGTTCGCGGGCCGAATTGCAGGAAGGAGCCTGAACATGCTCGTCCTCTCACGTCAGCGAGATGAAACGATCATGATCGGTGACAATATCGAGGTGACCGTTGTTGACATCCGTGGTGACAAAGTTCGACTCGGGATTAACGCCCCCAAGGAGATCAGCGTCCACCGCAAGGAAGTCTACGACGCCATCCGCCGCGAGAACAAAGCCGCGGCGCAAGTTAAGCCCGAGGATCTTTCGGGATTCGGAAAGATCGCGCCGGCGGACAATGCGTCCCCACCGGCTAAAAAGGATGACAAGGATAAGAAGTAATTCTATCCCTCAGGAAATTCGCCCCTGGAAACTCGCCCCTGGAAACTCGCCCCGTTTGTCCATTAGCAATCATGGAGGATTGATATGGGCCGCATCGAAACCAACGTCGCGTCTCTGATCGCTCAGAACGCTCTTCAGAACTCACAGGCTTCCCTCGATCAATCGTTACAACGATTGAGCACCGGGCTCCGCATCAACAGCGGCGCCGATGATCCCGCGGGACTCATCGCCAGCCAGGACCTGCAGACCGAAATCACCGGTATCTCGCAGGCGATCAACAACAGCTCGACGGCCACCAACGTGATCACCACCGCCGATGGCGCCCTCACCGAAGTCGATTCCCTTCTCCAGGACATCAACGGCCTCGTTGTCGAATCCGCCAACTCCGGCGCTCAGTCCCCCGAGGAGCTTCAAGCCAACCAGCTTCAGATCGACTCCGACGTCTCTTCCATCAGTCGAATCGCCGAAACCACCAGTTTCGCCGGCCTCAATCTCCTCGACGGCAGCCTCAATTACATCACCTGCGGCGTCGCCACCAGCGCGATCAGCGCGTTGACCATCTCCCAGGCGAATCTCGGCACCCAGCCCACGATGCCCGTCGATGTCAACGTCATCGCCAGCGCAAAGCTTGCCGACCTCCAGTTCCGCGGCAGCTCCATTACCCAAAGCGTCACCCTTGAAATCGCCGGCAATGAGGGCAGCCAGACCCTCTCGTTTGTCAGCGGAACCACCGCTTCGGCCATCGCCTTCGCCGTCAATCGAATCTCCGACAGCACCGGCGTCACCGCCGATCTCATCAACCCCGCCGCCGCCACCTCCGGAATCAACTTCAACAGCACCGGTTACGGCACCACCTCGTACGTCTCCATCCAGGCACAGACCGGCACCTTCCAGACCACCACGTCCGCCGGCGCGGACAGCCAGCGCGCCGTCGGCGCCAACGCCGTTGCCACCATCAACGGCGCTCTCACCGTCGGCAACGGCCTGGAACTTCAGCTCAATACTTCCTCACTCGATCTCGACATGACCCTCAACAGCGATTTTGGGATCGGAAAAACCAGCTTCACCATCACCGGTGGCGGGGCACTCTTCCAACTCGGCGCCGACGTCAACAGTCAGCAGCAGGTCAGCATCGGCATCGGTTCCGTCGCCGCCAGTTCCCTGGGCAATAACGTCGTCGGGTTCCTCAACGACATCGTGACCGGCGGCAGCGCCTCCGTTGTCAGCGGCAATTCCGAGGCCGCCGGCCAGATCGTCTCCGCCGCCATCCAGCAGGTCGCCCAGTTGCAGGGCCGTCTGGGCGCCTTCGAGAAGAATACCCTGGACACCAATTCCGCCAGCCTCCAGGTCGCTCTGGAAAACGTCACTTCCAGCGAAAGCGACATCGAGGACGCCGATTTCGCCTCCGAAACCTCGAATCTCACAAGAGCCCAGATTCTTGTGCAGGCCGGCACCAGCGTTCTGGCCACGGCCAACAATTCACCGCAGAACGTCCTCACGCTGCTCCAGGGCACCTGATCCTGACGCCGCGGTAGTGTGAGCAAATTCCTGCGGCGGCGCGATTTTCGCCTGAGTCCCATTTCCTGCTGCGCCCGCTCCGCGCCGTTATCGCCCCATCACGTCACATAATCTTCGCCCGCGGCGCATTGACCGCGCCGCCTCCCTCCTTGCCCTGAATTCCGGAAAACTTTAACCAATCCAACTAAAGTGCCTTTTGAATCTCCGTCGATACGCCGCCTATGTCGGGCGGAGTTGGATCACTCCACTTTTCTCGCCGCGCCACGACTGACTTGCAGGAAGGACGTTGTCCGGAACTGTGGGCGTTTTCGTTTGCGTAAGCGGAGACGCAGGCCTGTTGGCTTCGGCGGGAAAACCCTGACCTGCCGCGAAATTATTTCAGGGATCGGGTTTCAGTCACGGAGAGACCGCTATGAGCGTCATTAATACCAACGTCAACTCGCTGATTGCTCAGCGATCGTTGTCGCAGAACAACACAAACCTGAATACCGCCCTCGAGCGGCTCAGCACAGGTTTGCAGATCAACAGTGGTGCCGATAATCCGGCCGGCCTGATCGCCGGTCTGAGCCTCCAGCAGGAGCAAACCGGCATCCAGACCGCTATCAACAATGCCAGCCTGGCCGGCAATGTTATCGGAACCGCCGAAGGTGGTTTGAACGAAGTCAGCTCGCTGCTCACCCAGCTTCAGGGTCTGGTGGGTCAGGCGGCCAACACCGGCGGCCTCAGCTCCAGCGAAACCGCCGCTGACCAGCTCCAGGTGGACTCCATCCTTTCCACCATCAACCGCATCTCAAACAGCACGACGTTCGAGGGAACGCAGTTGCTCAATGGCAACCTCGCCTACACCACCAGTGGCGTTGGGTCCGCGGTCAGCAACCTTCAGATCAACAGCGCCCTGGTCCCCGACGGCGGCACCGTTGGCGTCGCCGTACAGGTCGTTTCCTCCGCCAAGACCGCAGTCCTCACCTATACCGGCGGAGCCATCAGCGGAAACACCGTCACCCTCCAGGTCGCCGGAAACCTCGGCAGTACCCAGCTCTCGTTTGCTTCCGGTACCAGCGTCAGCTCCATCGCCACCGCCATCAACGGCGTCAAGGCCTCCACGGGACTCTCCGCCCAGGTCAGCGGTACCGACCTCCGCATCAATTCCACTCAGTACGGCTCGGCGCAGTTCGCCACCGTCCAGGTGATCTCCGGCACGCTCAAGAGCGCCTTCAGCGCCACCAAGAGCACCGGCACCGATGCCAACGTCACCATCAACGGCGCTTCCGCTGAAGTGTCAGGGCTTGCCGTCAGCTACCGCAACGCCGACCTCGACGTCAGCCTCAATATCGCCACCAACTTCGACAAGCCCAATTCCTCCACCTTCTACGTCACGGGTGGCGGCGCAACCTTTGCCCTGGGTTCCCAGGTCAATCAGGACAACAACGCTTCCATCGGCATCCAGTCCGTCTCCACCGGCGACCTGGGAGACTCCTTCAACGGATATCTCAGCTCCATCGGCAGCGGCGGTGCCAACGACCTCTCCAGCGACAACCTCTCGACCGCGCAGAACATTCTCAACAGCGCGATCACCCAGGTCAGCAGCTTGCGAGGCCGTCTCGGCGCGTTCCAGACCTTCACCATCGGTTCGACGGTGAGCAGCCTTGGCGTCGCCTATGAAAACGTCTCGTCCGCGGAGTCCGCCATCATGGACACCAACTTCGCGTCCGAAACTTCGAATCTGACCCGCGATCAGATCCTGTCCCAGGCAGCGACGACTGTGCTCTCACAGGCCAACGCCCAGCCTCAGCAGGTTCTCTCGCTGCTTCAGAATGCCTGATGATTCAGGCAGTTCCCGCGGCGGAGCCACGGAACCTACTCCTGCAAGTCCTTCCCCCGGTCATCTGACCGGGGGATTTTTTTTGCCTCCCTCCCATCCCCCGGGGTCCAATAAATAACCGCCCGACTCCCAACTCCTGCCGATTTCCCTGGATTTAGCCCCTGCCCCCGCCTTTCACACGCGCACAAACCGCAGTGCCCTATAACCATGCCCGGTTCGCAGGTCCGCAGAAACTAAAAGATTGTTCAAGCCACGCGTCGATGATTGGTCCCATGATTCGGCGCCCTTCGCCGCGGCGCGATCGACGAAACTCGCCGGCTTCGGTATTCGTGAGAAAGGAGCGAAACATGACAACCCTGCCGGGACCATGACCTTCAAGACACATACAGCCACGGATCGGCACCCGGCGAATCCCCCCTCGATCGCCGGCGATATACGGGAAAGTCACATTGGCTGTCGCCAAAAGAATTCGGCGACGCGTGGCTCGCAAGGATGCGAATCCTGCTCCACGATTTAGAACTGTCACGGAGAGACTTCCATGAGCGTCATTAACACAAACGTCAACTCGCTGATCGCACAGCGCTCGCTGTCACAAAACAACTCGAACCTCAACACCGCCCTGCAGCGCCTCAGCACCGGCTTGCAGATCAACAGCGGCGCCGACAACCCCGCTGGACTCATCGCCGGTCTGAGCCTCCAGCAGGAACAGACAGGCATCAACACCGCAATCAACAACGCCAGCCTCGCCGGCAACGTCATCGGGACCGCCGAAGGCGGCCTCAATGAGGTCAGCTCGCTGCTCACCCAGTTGCAGGGTCTGATCGGCCAGGCCGCCAACACCGGTGGGCTCAGCGCCAGCGAAACCGCGGCTGATCAGCTTCAGGTCGACTCCATTCTCTCCACCATCAACCGCATCTCGCAGGGAACCACCTTCGAGGGGCTCCAGTTGCTGAACGGAAACTTCGCCTACACCACTAGCAGCGTCGGTTCGGCTGTCAGCAACCTCCAGATCAACAGCGCCCTGGTCCCCGGTGGCGGCACGGTTGGCGTCGCCGTCCAGGTGGTCTCCTCCGCGAAAACCGCCGTCCTGACCTACGCCGGTGGAAACATTAGCGGGAACACCGTCACCCTCCAGATCGCCGGCAACCTGGGCAGCACCCAGCTCTCCTTCGCCTCGGGAACTACCGTCAGCTCCATCGCCACCTCCATCAATGGTGTCAAGGCCTCGACCGGGCTCTCGGCCCAGGTCAGCGGTGGCGACCTCCGCGTCAATTCCACCCAGTACGGCTCGGCGCAGTTTGCCACCATCCAGGTGATCTCAGGTACGCTCAAGAGCGCCTTCAGTGCCACCAAGAGTACGGGTACCGACGCCAATGTCACCATCAACGGCGCCGCCGCTGAGGTGTCAGGGCTTGCCGTCAGCTACCGCGATGCCGGCCTCGACGTCAGCCTCAACATCGCGGCCAATTTCGACAAGCCCAACTCAACCACCTTCTACGTCACCGGTGGGGGGGCTAACTTCCAGTTAGGATCGCAGGTCAACGCCACCAACCAGGCCTCCATCGGCATCCAGTCCGTCTCCACCGGCGATCTGGGAGACTCCTTCAACGGATATCTCAGCTCCATCGGCAGCGGTGGCGCCAACGACCTCTCCAGCGACAACCTCTCGACCGCGCAGAACATTCTCAACAGCGCGATTACCCAGGTCAGCAGCTTGCGAGGCCGTCTTGGCGCCTTTGAAACCTTCACCATCGGTTCGACGGTGAGCAGCCTTGGCGTCGCCTACGAGAACGTCTCGGCCGCGGAGTCCGCCATCATGGATACCAACTTCGCTTCCGAAACCTCGAACCTGACTCGCGATCAGATCCTTTCGCAGGCAGCTACCACTGTTCTTTCCCAGGCAAACCAGCAACCCGACCAGGTGCTGTCGTTGCTCCAGAACACGTAGCGCGGGCAGCTTTAGTTCTCGCTCGTTACCCTTTTTCGCGATCACCACAACCGCCCCCGGCCTTCAAAAAGCCGGGGGCGTTTTCTTGCATCCCCTCTTCCCCTATCATCACTCCGGATGCCCAAGGTCGCCCTCTTCATCACCTGCCTCACCGATCAGTTCTATCCCCACGTCGGCGTCGCCGTGACCAAAATCCTCCAGCACTTCGGCTGCGACGTCGAGTTCCCCCCGGCGCAAACCTGCTGCGGCCAGCCCTTTTTCAACAACGGCTTCCAACCCCAGGCTGCCCAGCTCGCCAAACGCATGATCGAAATTTTCCAGCCCTACCCCTACGTCGTCACCCCCTCCGGCTCATGCTGCGCCATGGTCCGCGAGCAATATCACGAACTTTTTCACGGCGACCCTCAGTGGAATGCCCCCATGGAGCAGCTCCGCTCCAAAACCTACGAATTCGTCGAATTTCTCGACAAAATCCTCAAGGTCGATTTCCACCAGTTCTCCCTCCCCGACCCACGCGAAATCACCTATCACTTTACCTGCCATCTCCGCGGCATCGGCGTCAAAGACGAAGGCGCTCGCCTCCTCAAACAAATCGGCAACGTCCAGTTCAAGCCCCTCGAAAAGACAGATCAATGCTGCGGCTTCGGTGGAACCTTCGCCATCAAATACCCCGCCATCAGCGGCGCCATCGTTGAAGACAAGATCAACTGCATCGCCGCCACCGGCGCAAAAACCGTCATCTGCAACGACGCCGGCTGCACCATGAACATTTCCGGCATGTGCCACCGCCATAATGTTCCGGCGGGCGTTAAACACATCGCCGAACTCATGGCAGAAGCTATGAAGATTCCCACCGATCGGTGGTAACGACATGGCATCGCTCCTTTCCCTGGATACAATCCCCCGATGCCTTTGACCGCCGAAGGTTTCGACTTCCACGCCCTCAGCGTCGGCGCCGCCCAGAATCAGCGCCTCAAAAACGCCGTCAGCGCCAACACCCTTCGCCAATACACCGGCCGCCAAAGCCGCATGGCCGAGCTTCCCAACGCCGACGCCCTCCGCTCCCTCGCCGGCGACATCAAGCAGCACACCCTCGACAACCTCGACTTCTACCTCCAGCAGCTCCAGTCCGCCGTCCAGAAAAATGGCGGCCACGTCCACTTCGCCAACACCGGCGATGACGCCAAAAGAATCATCGCCGATATCGCCAAAAAGGCCGGCTGCACACGCGTCATCAAAAGCAAATCCATGGCCAGCGAGGAAATCGAGCTCGCCCATTTCCTCGAATCAACCGGCCTCGATCTCGTCGAAACCGATCTCGGTGAATTCATCATCCAGATCAGCCACGACAAGCCCAGCCATCTCGTTGCCCCCATCATCCATAAAGACCGCGCCTCCATCGCCAAGCTCTTCAGCGAATATTTCAAAACCCCCTACGACGAGGACCCGCCCACCCTCACCGCCCAGGCCCGCGTATTCCTCCGCGAAAAATTCCGCCGTGCCGACCTTGGCATTACCGGCGGCAACTTCCTCGTCGCCGAGACCGGCCAGGTCTGCGTCGTCGAAAATGAGGGCAACGCCCGCCAATCTATCACCACCCCGCGCGTCCTCGTTTCCCTCGTCGGCATCGAAAAACTCATCCCCCGCCTTTCCGATCTCGCCGTCATGCTCAAGCTCCTCGCCCGCAGCTCCACCGGCCAGGTCATGACCGTCTACACCAGCATCTTCGGCTCCCCCCGCACCCCCGGCGAAAAAGACGGCCCCGAGGAATTCCACCTCGTCCTTCTCAACAACGGCCGCACCGAAATTCTCGCCAACCCGGAGTATCGCGAAACCCTCCGCTGCATCCGCTGCGGCGCCTGCCTCAACGCCTGCCCCATCTACCGAAAAATCGGCGGCCACGCCTACGGCAGCGTCTACCCCGGCCCCATTGGTGCCCTAATCACCCCGCTCTTCCAGGGCCTCGAAAAATTCAAAGATCTCCCCCAGGCCAGCAGCCTCTGCGGCGCCTGCTACGAAGCCTGCCCCGTCAAAATCAACATCCCCAAACACCTGATCAATCTTCGCCGCGACATCAACAACCAGCACCTCAATTCCCCCTTCGAGCGCTTCATCTACAAAACCTGGGCCTGGGGGATGAAAAGCCCCCTCGTCTACCGCCTCGTCAGCGCCTTCCAGAAATTCGATCTCCGCCGCCGCGCCCACAAAACCGGCTGGATTCGCTCCCTTCCCATGTTCGTCTCCGGCTGGACCCAGGTCCGCGACATGCCCGCCCCCGCCAGGCGAACCTTTCACCAGCTCTGGAGGGACCGCTCGTGAGTCGGCGCACTTCCGGCTCGCTTCTGCTCGTTATCCTCGCCGCCTCCTTCGCGCTGAAGCTCCGTCATCTCGACCATCCCGCCATCAAACCTCTCGACGAAGTCTTCCACGCCATCGTCGCAAGAAATTTCCTCAAACACCCCTTCACCCCCACCCTGGTCGACCACCCTTATCTCCCCTACAACCCCAACGACTGGACCTCCAACCACATCTGGCTCCACAAACCCCCCCTGGCCATGTGGCAAATCGCCCTCTTCGATTCCATCGTCGGCGTAACCACTCTCTCCCTCCGCCTCCCCTCCGCGATCCTCTCGACGTTAGCTTGCTGGCTCACCTACCTGATAGGCGTCCGCCTGTTGGATCGTCCCGCCGCCCTCATCGCCACCGCTCTCCAGGCCTTCAACCCTGTAATCCTGATGCTGGTCCAAGGCTACGTCTTCTCCGACCACGTCGACATCTCCCTCCTCTTCTGGACCGAACTCTCTATCTATTTCCTGATTCTCGCCTTAGCCCCTCTTTCCCCCTCTCCCAGTACTCTGGGAGAGGGCAGGGGTGAGGGCCTACAAAAACATTCGAAGATTAATATCGTTATTTGCGGTATCACCCAGGGATTAGCCTTCCTCTCCAAAACCTACCCCGCCCTCATCGTCACCCTCCTCGCACTGGTCGCTTGGCGAAAACTCGGCCCAAAAAAAATCGCAACGCTTTTGATTTCAACCGCACTAACCCTCCTCCCCTGGCTCCTCTACACTGCCATCCGCTTCCCCCACGAATTCGCCCACGAAAACCTCCAGATCCTCCAGCACCTGAACGAAAATGTCGAAAACTGGGCCGCTCCTTGGGACCAGGTCGTCTTCTACTACTGGATCAGCATCTTCCACGTCTTCTATCCCGCCATCCTCGCCTCGGTCATCATCTTCCTATACCACACCCGGCGTGAAAAACGCTTCGAGCAAATCCTCCTCCTCGCCTGGGCCGTCGGCGTCATCACCCCCAACCTCCTCGCCACCTCCAAACCCATGTGCGCCACCCTCATCGGCTGGCCCCCCCTCTGGCTCATCTTCGCCGACCTCATCTCCCGCGCCCTCCGCCGCGACGCCGTCTCCCTCGCCGCCTGGCTCACCTCCATGCTCCTCGCCGCCATCTTCCTCACCGAAAAATCCATCCCCACTGGCGGCGAAAACTGGGGCCGCACCGACCTCCCCTTCGCCTACGTCATGCGCGAGCACCTCTGGGTCCTCGCCCAAGCCGCCATCGCCCTCGCTGCCGGCGTCGCACTGAGCAAGGTAAACCTTTCCCGGAACGCCCACGGCGCCGCCGTGGGTCTTTCTTCCCTCGCCACAATCTTCCTCACCCTGAATTTCGCAATCTCCCACAAACCCCGGGGCTACGCCGTCGTCGCCTTCGACGTCACCTCCATCAACGCCCAATCCCCGGGCTTTCCCCACCTCGCCGAATTCTCGGCAAAACTCCCCGAAAACGCCGCCTTCCTCGTCGACGAGCACCAGCGCCTCGAAAACAAGGTCGTCGAATTCTATACCGACCGCTCCTCCTACCCCGCCACCCAAACCAACTGGCAATCCCTCGCCTCCCAACTGGCACAATCCGGCGCCCTCCCTTACCTTCTCACCCCGGCTTCGTTGAATTTACCCGTGGTATACGTGGACCTGGACCAGAATCGAACTCTCTACGCCTGCACTCCCGCCGCCCTCGCGGCGGTGAGCTCCCATTAGGAATCGAAATGAGCGACTCGTTGATCGAACTCGTCCGTCGCGCCCTCGGCCGCACCACCCCGCTCACCTCTCCTCCAACTCCCCCTTCCATCCCCGATTCCGTCGCGCGTCTGGTTCCCAAAGACGCCGACCTCGTCGAACTCTTCGCCAAGTCGGCCGTCGCCGCCAATTTCCGCCTCGAAAAATCCCCCAATCCGAAATCTGCCCCAATCTGATCGAATTTCTGCGCCTCAACCAGTGCAAAAATATCGGCCTCCCCAATTCCCCGCTTTTCGATCGCCTCGGAATCCCCCAGGCCCTGCGAGACGCTGGCAACACCATCCATTTCTGGGATCAATCCACCCTCGACGCCGCCTACGACCTCGACTGCGGCATCACCGACGTCTTCGCCGCCGTCGCCGAAACCGGCTCCCTTGCCATCCGCCCCAGCCCGACCCACGGCCGCGCCATCTCCCTCGTCCCCCCCATGCACATCGCCATCGTCGAACCCTCCAACATCCTCCCCGACCTGATCGACCTTTTCGAAAAAATCCGGGAAGATCACCCCGCCATCACCCTCATCACCGGTCCGAGCAAAACCGCCGACATCGAAGGCGCCCTCGTCACCGGCGTCCACGGCCCCGGCATCGTGCAGGTTTACCTGTTGCAGTAACCTCCAGCTTTAGCTCACCCACCAGATATCCAGCGAGTTCGTATTATCATCCACCGCCGCGAATACGGTTTGATTCCCCACCTGTTCCAGCGCAAATCCAAACGCCCCGCCCGCCGCCGGGTCGATCTGGAACTCCGTCACATAATGCCCGCTCGGCGTAAACTCCACGATCTCGCTGTTCTGCGGGTTCACGGTGCTCGTATCCGCATTAAACGCATCCCCATTCGCCGTCAGCAAATCCCCATTGGGCGCAAATCCCAGCGCCAGCGGCCCGCGCAACTGCGGACTGCTGAACACCAGTCTCCCCGTCCCGCTATGCGGAAACGAAAATTCCGCATCGCCCACCGCATAAATCGCGTTGTCTTCAGTCGAAGCCACATAAAGCGTGTTGGTAAACTGATCGAACGCCAACCCCGTTGGCCCCACGACGAACGCCGCGCTATTCAGCCCGAATTGATACCCGGATGCCACCTGCGTCTTGTCGAGCAGAACAAGCTGATTCCCCGTCCCAAACCCAAATGGATCATCCAGAAAATCCAACCGTGATACCGTTCCGTTGAGCACGTTCGAAATAAACACCGTCTGAATAAACCCATTATTAACGACGGTCAGATCCCACGGCCCATCCAGCAATTTCGGATCCACCAGCGTCTTCACCACCTGCCCATACCGATTGATAATCAGCAGCGACCCATGCCCCTCCGGCAGCGACGGATTCATCGGGTTCTGCGCCACATTCCCCACCAGCACAAACCCTCCCGGCAAAACCCCCAGCGCCGTCGTCAAACCCAATCCGCTTTGGCCTTGGAAGAACAAACTCTGCGCCCCCGTCTTCGGATTGATCTCAACAATCGTCGTCCCCGCTCCCTGCCCAGCCGTCGCGCTGTTGAAATTCGAAACCAGCACATCCCCCGCAACCAGCTTCCCGCCCGCGGCATATCCCGGCACAAACGCCACCCCATACGGATTCGCATCCCCATTCGCAGGCACCGTGCTTCCTGTAACCGTCGGCGTGGGCGTAAGTTGTGACAGGAACGACGTCGAAAACAAAACCCGTTTTTCCAGGTTTTCAATGTGGGCAAGATCGCTGCTGTTTGCTCTTGCTTTCATTTTCTTCCTCCAAAATTCAAAGACGAAAAAAGACTCCTGGTGCGACCCAAGACTAGACTTCGCTTTCGCGCGCTGTATTCCTATGATTTCCGCTATGGCTCCCGAAAAACTTTTTTCGCTTCTCGACGAGTTCAACATCGAAACCCCAAGCTGGGGCTATTCCGACACCGGCACCCGCTTCGGCAAATTCCTCCAGCCCGCTGCCGCCTCCACCATCGAGGAAAAGCTCGCCGACGCCGGTGTCGTCCATCGCTTGACCGGCTGCTGCCCAACTGTGGCCGTCCATGTGCTGTGGGATTTCTCCGTCGGTGTCGACGCCACCGCCACCGCATCCGTCGCCGCCAAAAATGGCGTCCGCATCGGATCCATCAACCCCAACCTCTTCCAGGACCAGGTCTACAAGTTCGGCTCCGTCTGCTCGCCCGATGAATCCGTCCGCGTCCACGCCCATCGCCACCTCATGGACTGCATCGCCATCGCCAAAGCGGTGAAGAGCAATCTGCTCAGTCTCTGGTTCGCCGATGGCACCAACTATCCCGGCCAGGACGACATCGTTTCCCGCAAGCAGCGCATGCACGGCGCCCTCCGCCAATGGCACGACGCCATGCCGCGCGGCATGAAAATGCTGGTCGAATACAAGCCCTTTGAGCCGGCGTTTTATCACACCGACATTGCCGACTGGGGGATGAGCTACGTCTTCGCGAAAGACGCCGGGCCCAACGCCCGCGTGCTCGTCGACACCGGGCACCATCTTCAGGGCACCAACATCGAGCAGATCGTCGCGTTTCTGCTCGATGAGGAGATGCTCGGCGGCTTCCACTTCAACGACCGCAAATATGCCGATGACGACCTGACGCTGGGAAGCATCGACCCCTACGCGGTCTTCCGTATCTTTCACGAAATCCGCACGGCCGCCGAGCTGCGGAATCAGAATGTGTCGGAGGTCGCCTACATGATCGACCAGAGCCACAACCTCAAGCCGAAGATCGAGGCGATGATTCAAACCGTCATGACCGCGCAGGAGCTCTACGCCAAGGCGTGCCTGGTCGACCGCGAAAAGCTGCGCGACGCCCAGGCGCGGATGAACATTGTCGATGCCGAGCAGTGCCTGCGCGATGCCTACGCCACCGATGTCCGGCCCCTGCTGGCGCAGTGGCGAAAGAAAAAGAATATCGATCCGAATCCGCTGGAGGCATACCGCGCCAGCGGATACGAATCGCGCGTTGCGCAAGAGCGCGAAGCCGCGCGAGCGGCGCGCGGGGCGAAATCATCGAGCTCATATGCGTGAATGTTTTATGCCCACCCGGTGCGGTAGAAACGCGGCGAAAAGGGTCCAGGCTTGATCCGCCTCATTCCTCGCACGTGACGCCCAACCAAATAATTCAAAAATACTGTAACCGCTCAACGGAACACGCTAAGATTGCCGCCTAGAATGGTCGGCAAATTTGTTTTGTGAAGCGTCAATGAAAGAAGGCTCGCGTCTGCGCATCCGTTTGGGACGATCGGGAGCCTCTTGCGAAAGGGAAGGATAGTCATGACCGAGGCCCAGACTCTCGTTTTGTCATCTCCGCCCCGTAAGAAGTCAAAGGTTCTCCGCTACACAAAAAAAGTCCTCAAGCGGCTCATTCCCCTCGGTTTGCTCGCCTATTTCGTCCCCAAGATTTTGATCGCCTTTGCGATACTCGGCATGATCGACGTGCTGCGCAATCGGCCCATCCGCGGGGAAACGATTCAGCGATATTTCTTTGGCAACGGAATGCTGACGTGGGTCTTCTCGCCTTTCAATATCCTCATGGATCTGCTGTCGCTGCCGTATTGGAATAAGGGGATTTACCAGATCGGCGATTTGCCCAAGGGATACCAGGCCGAGGTGCAGGCGCTGATCGATGCCTGCCACCACCGCGACCTGGTCGGCGCGCTGGAAAGCAAGCTGGGCGAAAACAAGCGCGGGATGTTCTTTTTCCAGTGGTATGGAAAGATGATTCCAACCTCTCTGGACATTCCGGAGTTCAAGACCCGCTACCGATATATCCGCACCATCGGCGTATCGATTTTCAACAAGCGGCAATCGACCGCCAAGCACTACGGCCCGCTGCGCGTGACCTACCGGATGCTCTACAACATCAACACCATCGACGATCCCAACGTCTACGTGCAGGTGGGCGATCACGTGAACCGCTGGCGGGACAACAAGCTGTTCATCTTCGACGATACCTTGCAGCACGAATCGCACAACGAGTCGGACGGGGTGCGCTATTGCCTGTTCGTGGACATCCTCCGGCCGTCGCTCATTCCATGGTTTTTCAGTGCGGTCATTACGGGGATCCGGTTAATCATGTCGCCGGTGAGAAGGGTGTTTTATAAGCATTGGACGATGATTAAGTAGAAGCGGATAAAGGAAGCTGAACGAGAGACATCGCTGATCATTTATCAGTTACGCCCTCTCATTCCTTTTCCGCCTCTTTCCCAGGTCTGGGTAGAGCCAGAGTGCCGCATCCGATTTTTTGTGACCGGCGATGTAGTTGAGGGAATTGAGTCGATGTTGTCGGTCGCGGATGGGGCAGCATTGCGAGCGTTTGCCCCAGATTCCGTCGCCGACTTTCAGGTTTGGGAAATGCCCCACGGCGGCGCCGTGGGCGTTCCAATACGCTTTGACTTGCTTCGTTGCGTGGAGCTTCGCCCAGCCAATTTGCGGCGAGGGCGGAGATCCTTAAAGCTCGCCAGAACATGTAAATGTGAAGCGTCGAGGCAGGCAACCAGAACCAGGACTCCGTCGCCGACGAGGCATTCCACAATCGCTTTGAGTGCCAACTGGCGCAATTGTCGATCGAGCCGGACCGGCGGTCTTTGCATCAGTTGCCGGGATGCTGCCTGAATTTTCTCAAACGTGCCGGGTTCGGGTGGCCGGCGGTAATCACCGTCCACGTGCTTGCGGTGGTCACGCTCGCGCCACCCGCGTGCATCGCCCCGAATCCACGTGCCGTATGTATTGCACATGCAGTGAAACCATGCCTCCCACGCCTCATTGCCCATGGCCACAAGGTTATCCCAAACGTCGATGAGATTTCAATTTCTAGGAACGCCCACGCCGCCGGCGTGGGGTTGGAATTCATCGCCCCCGGCCCCCCAACTACCTCCCCGCCCCTCCGCCCACCGGAATCACAATCCGATTCACTGGCGGCCCCGGCGGTCGCGGAATCCCCGGCCCCGACGGTATTTCGTTGATCTGCGCTCCGCCTTCCGCCTCAGCGTCCCAACTGATGTTGTTCGAGCTGTCGCCGGAATTTGGCCCCATGGCCAGCGCCGGCTGCGTGGCCGGCGCGGCTTTCGTTTTCTCGATTTCAAACGTCACGCTGTCAAACGGAGTGCCGGCGCTGCCGATCTGCCAAATCCCGATTTGGCCCGTCGGGCGCAGACCTAACGTCATTTCCAGCGTGAATGTTCCCTTGCCTGGACCAATCTGCACAAGATTGTTTCCATCGGCCGAAGCCTCCCGCGTCGTCCCTGCCACCAGCAAACCGAGGTCCTGGCTGGCCAGCGTAAGAGTTCCCCAGATCTGAATCTTCCCGCCTGCCGCCAGGGCGGCGCTTGATGCGCGAATCTGCCGGATGACAAGCGAATCGTGTTTCTGCAAATTCGCGCCCGTCTGTTTGAACGCAGCGATCAATGGGAATTGATCCGGCGTCAGGCTCACGTTCTCAACGCTCCCGTTGCTTGGATCCGTGGAGATAAAGCTGATGGTAGGGCGGCCTTCATTCAGATAGGGCAGGACCAAAACGAAATCTCCAATGCCGCGCAAATCTGCAAGCTTTGCTCCGGGCTAAGCATGGGCGCGTTTCCATTGGCCGCGGTCACGCCCGCTTGCAGCGTCGCCTGCGGCTGCGTGAGCAGCCGGTATTTTCCTTTGATCTGATAGATCCCCCCGGCCTTGAAGTCTTTGATGGACCCATGAATCTCTTGAATAACCAGTGCGTCCCCCCCTTGAAACCAGCTCGCCCCGAACTCGCCGTGCACGGAAAACGGAAATCTGGGATCGGCCGGCTGCCCTGCCCCGGCGCCGGATGCGAACAAAAGCCCCAGCGCCAATCCGAGGGCGCACAGACGAGTCAATCCGGCCATCGTTGCCTCCCTTCGCCGAGCTCCCACGCAATTATAGAACCGGGCGACGTGGTGAAGCAATCAAGGGGCGGGAACAAAAAGTCGGTTGGCCGATCCCTCATTCTCACCGTCGGCTAATTTGCGATCGCTGCTCCCTTTACCGTCACCCGCACGGAGTGCCCGAACCAGCCGTGGAAACCGTTGGAATGTTTTTCCACCATCGCGTCGTAAACTTCCTGCATCGTGCCCGATGCCTCGACCCAACCGCCGTCGATGTCGGGAAAGTCGATCGTGCAGTTGCGGCATTTGGCCGCGTTCCCGAATCGGATCGGACACCAGAACGACTCAACATTGCGCAGGATCTCCGTGCCCAGCGACCAGACGCCCGTCATCCAATCGCAGTAAAGGCACCAGATCAGATCGTGCCCGACCAAACCCGCGAATTTCTGCCGGGAGACGCTGACCCATTCGGCTTCGTTGTATTTCGGAAAGCCCACGAGCCGGCGAAGCAGGGGATACATAAAAATTTCCGCCATGCGGATCAGCCAGAAGATCGGGCTGACGGTCATGGTCAGCCACAGCGCCGCATGATTGCGCCACGGGCCGATCAGCCGATTGACGAATTTGACGATCCGCGGCCCGCGCGCCGCCTGCGGGTGACGCCATTCGTGATAGCGCGTCCAGACGAGGATGGTGAACACCTGCCCGATCAACGCGCCCAGCAACCCCGCGAATCCGAAAAAGATTGAGCCGACAATCAGCGGCAGAACCGTAAAATAGGTGATGATCCAGTCGAGACACGGCGCCCGGCAGATCGTCTTCGACAGACCCCCCAGCCGCTGCTCGTATTTCGCGATCAGGTGGAGGATGGCGATGCCGAAGATCATTCCCGCGGTGATAACCGCGGCAGAAACGCACAGGCGCGATTGGAAATGCATTGGCAGACTATATCGACGAGCGCCCCTTAAATCACGCTGACTATTGGGCGATTGCGACATATAACTGTCTTATTCCGGCCTAACAAAAAGGAGAGCGCCCCATGTCACACAAAATCGCAACTCGCGAGCAGTGGCTCGCAGCCCGCGTTGAACTGCTCAAAGAGGAGAAAGAACTGACCCATCGCAGCAACGAGGTCGCGCGCAAGCGGCAGGAGCTGCCGTGGGTGCGGATCGAGAAACAATACAAGTTCGAGACCGACGACGGCATCGCGTCGCTGGCCGATCTTTTCAAAGGCCGCTCGCAGCTCCTGGTTTATCATTTTATGTTCGGGCCCGATTACACCGGCGGTTGCCCGGCATGCACGTCGATCGCGGACGGGTTTAATGGAATTGCCGCGCACCTGGCCAATCACGACGTGATGCTCTGGGCGGTGTCGCGAGCGCCGCTGGTGAAGCTCCAGCCATACAAGCGGCGGATGGGGTGGACGTTTCCCTGGGCGTCGTCGGCGGCGAATGATTTCAACGCCGACTTCAGCGTTTTCTTTACCGATGAGCAGCAGAAGCAGGGAATCGATTACAACTATCGCCGCGAAAAACCCGGACCGGGCGGAGGGGCGCAAGTGGCTGCGATGACCGGCACAGACCTCGCGACGTTCGCCCGCGAAAGGCCGGGGATGAGCTCGTTTGTGGTGGAGGACAGAGCGGTCTATCACACCTATTCGGCCTATGCGCGGGTTAGACGGGCTCTGGGGCATATATCAATGGCTCGACCGCGCGCCGAAGGGCGCAATGAATCTTCGTTCTGGATTCGGCGGAAGGATGAGTATGGGAAGAAGTAGGAGCGGCGTTCATGGCTGGTGTTGACGTTTCCGCATACTGCCGCCGGATCGGTTACCGCGGAGAAGTTGCGCCACGATGGCAGTGCTGAAATCGCTCGTCGAGCATCACACTCAATCGGTGCCGTTTGAAAATCTCGATGTTCTGCTCGGCCGGCCAATCGAGCTTTCGCCCGAAGCACTGGAGCGGAAAATCGTCCACAATCACCGCGGCGGTTATTGCTTCGAGCAGAATGGTTTTCTCCTTCATGTTCTGGAGACGACCGGATTCAAGGTTGTGCCAATTTCGGCGCGAGTACGGCTGGTCGCCCCGGCGGAGTTACGCCGCCGCGCACCCACTGTTTTCTTCGCGTTGAAATCGACGGCGAATCGTGGCTTGTCGATGTGGGGATTGGGGCGTTTTCACCCACGGCGCCGCTCCGTCTCGTTCCCGATCTGGAGCAGGCGACGCTGCACGAGCCGCGGCGAATCACCTTCGAGGAGGGCAAATATTTCCACCAGATGCGCCTGCAAGACGGGCGGCCGGGGGATACATGGTCGGACGTTTGCGAGTTCACGCTGGAGGAAATGCCGCTGATCGATCGGGAGCTGGCCAACTGGTTTACCAGCACCCATCCCAATTCGCGGTTTCGCAATGCATTGATGGTCGCCCGCGCCGGCTCCAATAACGAGCGATATTCGTTGCAAAATAGCGAATTCACCCATATCGCCGCGGCGGGGAAATTTTATCCACGAAACAGATAGCCGACCCCGACGAATTGCTGGAGTGTCTGGTCCGCGATTTTGGGCTTTCGTTTCCCGTCGGAACACGCTTCAACATTCCGCTTGCAGTATGATACGGCCATGAAGATCGTCCAGTCGCTCTGGAGCGCGCCGCGCAGAAATCCGGGGGATGGCAAAATCATACCGGCGGCTGGCCGCAGGCGCGGTTCTTCTGGCACTCCTGGGCGCTTTCCACCGGCTGGGCTTTTAAGCATTACGGCAATGTTGAGCTGGTTACCGATGCCGAAGGCGCTCGCTGGCTCGTCGATAAGCTGAAGCTGCCGTTTACTTCCGTGCGGGCGGATGTGCTGGAGAATCTCGATGCGCCGCCTTATCTGTGGGCCTTTGGCAAAGTGGTTGCTCACGGGGTGCAGAAGGAGCCTTTTTTTCATATCGACGGGGACGTTTTTCTGGGCGGGAAACTTCCGGAGCGTTACGAGCAGGCGGAAATTGTCTGCCAATGTTTCGAGCAGGCTCCAGCCTTTGGGGGGTTCTCACAAGCTTACGATGAAAATCGATCCATCATCGAGCGGCGATTGCCCTGGCTGCCGCGTTTCTGGAACTTCATGAGCGAGCGGTCCGCGGCCAATTGCGGAATTTTTGGCGGGCGAAATCTTGGCGCGATTGGACGCTACGTGGCGGATGTCATCCAGCTTGTGACCTGCCCCCAAAACCGCCCCATCTGGTCAGAAATGGCTCTTAACAGATTTGTCAATTGCGTTGTCGAGCAGCAGGCGCTCTGGTGCTCGGCGCCGAGCAGGGCGTGAAGCTGACCCCGCTTTTTGAGAACACCGACTTTTCTGACATGATTTCGCTTGAGCGCAAGGCCAGAGCGATTCAATTCAACCACGCCGCAGGTTTGCACACCGAGGAACTGGGAAAACAAATCTCCCGGCAAGCGCAGCAGCACTTTCCGGATCACTATCGGATGATTGAAGAACTATTCCCAGCCCCAAAAAAGAGCCCACCCAGGCGCGCTGGAAAGCCTCGCCTGCTGCCATGATCGCCCATTGAGAATCACCCGTTGAGAATCATCCCTCAGCGCGGCGTCTTCGCCTTCGCAGCAGGGCCGGGGCCGAAATCGCCAGCAGTCCCGCGGCGCTAGCCGGCTCAGGGACGGGGATATCCTCGCCCAACGTCACCGGTAGCGAGATTGAGATCGTGTCGTCCGGATTCGAATCGGGCCAATAGAACGACATCTGCAGGTCCCAGTAACTTTGAAAATCTTCTGCCGGAAGGCTCAGCAAATCGGAAACGCCAATCGATGTTCCCATCGCCGATGGTGGCGACGCAAAGTCGTCGACCTCACCATAGTCTCCGGTGAGCATTGCCCCCTCGTAAGTGATCGGCGTACTGCTGGAAGATTGCGCCTGGATCGACATCAGGGCAAAGACGACGTCCGAGTCGCCAACCGGGCCATTAACCGTTTCCGATCCGTTCAAATCGAGAGTAACCGTCCCGCCCGAATTGGTGTCCGGTCCAAACTTGATTAAAGCAAGCGGCTGGAGAAGAACTGCGGAGGGCGGCGCTGCCGCCGCTGGACCCGCCTCCGCTGGACCCGCCCCCGCTGAATCCTCCACCGCTTCCTGAAAAAGCGCTACTTTCGGAAATCGATGAAGAACTGGACGTGGTGATGGAGCCATCCGAGTTGTTGGAATTATTGAAATTACCAACGCTTACCCCATTGATGCTTGCGTTGCTAAGTGTAAATGTGATCGCCGGTGACGCCCGGGCTGATCGGGCGGCTACCGTGGCAAGAGGTACGATCGCCAGCACGGCCGCACGTCCCGGCGTGACAAGCTCTTTTGCACGCTCCAGCAAGCTCTTCCGTATTTCCATTCTCCCGTCTCCCGATGTGGCAGCGTATTTGTAATAAGATTGCTATATCCTGTCAAACAATAAATCTAAAGCGAATTGTTGTATTTTGCGATTCCCGCTTTTCCTGAAAACTCGATGGCCAGCCTCATTTCGCCTTGCACCGCACAGAATCGAAAAACTGCAAGAACCGGGGCAAGACCGCTGTTGGCTGATAGATCATCGCAGCTACAAGCGCCTTGTGCCGCGCCTCTGCATAATCCGATTCATCGTCGCAGAGCTTCTCAATCACCTCGATCCACGGCATCACCAGTTTAGCCGGCGGGGGTAAAGAGATGTCCGGCGTGATCTCCGGTGGAATGGCAAAGACATACCCCCCGCCATTGCACGCCTCAGACAGTCCGCCCCGATCCGAAACCATCGGCGGAATTCCGTTCATCAGCGCCTCCGCCGCCACACGGCCCCACGGCTCCTCCCACAACGATGGCGCCAGCAGCAGGCGCATTGACGCAAAAACATCCCGCGGCGACTGCACCGCCGGCGCCGCCATCAGGCTTTCATGCCGGCGCAGATCAAATCCCCCGGCGTCTCCCGCCGCGATCAACGTCCCGGCGTTGAAACGCGTTTCGATCACCAGCATCGGAATGTCCGGCCGGCGCGTGGCCAATTCCTCGGCCAGGCGGGCCATGAACATCACGCCTTTCTCATAGGATGGATTGACGAACGTCGCGAAGACCGGATCGTGATTGGGCGCCACCACGTCTTCAGGCATGATCGGGCCGCTCAGCGCCACCGAATCGATCCCGATCCGGTCGAGGTAACATTTCCGCAGAAACTCGCTGCACGTATGCACGGCATCGGCGGTCTTAAACGCGCCGCGCCTGTAGTAAGCGTGCTGGTGAATGGAAAGCACGACAGCAATCCCTCGCCGGCGGGCCTCGCGATGGCGCTCGACTTCCACCGGCATCGCGCCAAAGGTGAGGACGACATCAGGCTTGAATCGGTCGAGCGCACGCCGGTAGATCGCGTCAAACCGCGGGCCGTGGATCGAGTGAGGTTGATCGAGGCGGATCGATCCGGTGTCGAGAAGAGCGTATCGAACCCTGTCACGCTCGAATTTGAGGATCGACGCATCGTTGACGGTTTGCCGCTGAACTTCGAGGCCCATTCCGCTCAGGAGGGTGATCTTCTGCTTGCCCATCGCGCCGGCGTCGGCGAGTTCGGTGGCGGTTGTGCCGAGGGCTTCAACGTCGTACCCACCATCGTGCGCCAGGAGGCGGCAGATTGAATCAACGCTTCGCGCCGCGCCGTTGGCGGGATCGAGTGGATTTTCGCTGAGGAGCAGCAGAAGTCGGCGAGGCATTCACTGGCTTTCCATCAAAAGCGGAAATTTAACTGCGGAGAGAGGTGCGGATTAAAAATAAATCGTAAACTCCATCTCTTCCCGTCGCGTCAGGCCGGTCTTGGGGTCCTTCAGCGGCTCAAACCACCACGAATACGCCGCCCGCTGGCAGGGGAGATCGACGTTGTCGCTGCCGCTGGAATGCTTGATCTTTACATCGATCACGTTGCCGCTGGGGTCGATCGTCAGGATCAGAACCAGGTAGGCGTTCTCCATTGTCTGGAGGTCGGCATAGCCGGCCAATCCCAGGTCACGGTCGAGGTCGCGAATCTTGTGCCGCCGCCCGGTCCAGGCCTTGATCTCGCCGGCCTCGAGCCGGCTGGAAATCTTTGTCACCGGAAACGATTCGAAATCGCTGGAGGGAATCGGCAGACCCGCCCCTGAATCGGGCGATCCGGCGCGCCCACCGGCGCCGCCGCCGGTGGTGGAGGATGCGCCGCTCTGCGCCGATCCGGCCTGCGTGTCGGACGACTGCTGGTTCTGCTGCGTCTGCTGCGGCGAGGGCGTGATCGACTTGGGGATATTCGCCACCGCCAGCGGGCCGCTGGAAAGGGGATCGACATCGCTGGCTTTGCCGGGCGTCTGGCTGTCGTTCTTTGTCTTGCTCGGGGTCGCCACTGCGACGCGCGGCGAAGAGTCGGCCTCGCTCGATTCCCGCGAGCCAAACACCGCGGCGGCGGATTGCTGACCGTTGTTGGTTGCGCGAACGCTGTTGTCGCCGTTGTCTCCCCGAAGCGTTTGCTGGACCGGTTCGTTGGATCCCTTGCCGCCGAATCCAGCCGGGTCCTGCTGCATGGCGGCCTGTTCCTGGCGCAGATCGGTGTACGTCGATTCCAGCGGATGGTCGCCGGGCGAGCTGTTGATCGACTCGCCGGTTGTATTGTGGTCCCCCAGCCGCTGCATCGGATCGTCCGGCGCCGGCGTCGGAGCCCGCACCGCGACCTGCGGCGGCGATTTCAGCCACCACCCCAAATCCCGCCGCGCCTGCCGCACGCCCAAGCCCAGCAGCGCGAGATGCGCCCCCAGCGCTACCAATAGCGCCAGCAAGATCGTCGGGTCGCGCCTGTTTACGGCTGTGGTCATCGAATCTCTTATTTTATGTATCGGCGATCAATTGTCCCGCGGCGTTGGGCCAATACAATTCTTAAGCGTGACCCATCCCCTGCGCAGCCTCTTTGCTGCCTTAATTTCGACCTTTTTTGCCGTTCCCTGCTTCGCCTGGAACAGCACCGGGCATGAAATCATTGCCCAGATCGCCTACGACCAGCTTTCCCCGGCCAATCGATCGGCCATCGGAGCGATTTTAGAAAATCACCCCCGCCTGAAGCAGGACCTCCTGCACGATGAGCAGCGCCCCGCCGACACCAACCTGGCGATGTTCCTCCGCGCCGCCACCTGGCCGGACATGGTGCGCTATCCGGTGCATCCGCTTAATCGCACGGAAAATCATCCCCACTGGCACT
Source organism: uncultured Phycisphaerales bacterium (assembly GCA_963755915.1). Taxonomy (GTDB): domain Bacteria; phylum Planctomycetota; class Phycisphaerae; order Tepidisphaerales; family Tepidisphaeraceae; genus PALSA-1353. The sequence goes on along the minus strand of CAVWLP010000003.1, from coordinate 613,758 downwards.
TCGTCGATTTCCCCTACGATCTGGACGGCGTGAACGGGCCACAGCCGGTCATCGCTTGGGACGGGCATTCCGATCCCGCCAATCTTCTTCAGGCGATGGACAAGATCACCGCGCAATTCAAGGATCCCCATACTCCCCCCTCGCGCCGCGCGATTGATCTCTGCTGGATCGAGCACCTCGTCGGCGACATTCACCAGCCGCTGCATTCCACGTCTCTTTTCTCGAAGGAATATCCGCAGGGTGACCAGGGGGGAAATCTGGAAATGGTTCTCGATGCCCAGAAGGTTCCGATCGCGCTGCACGCCTATTGGGATGATGTTGAGGGACTTTTCCTTACGCCGGATGAAGTACGCAAGGCTGCCGATCGGATCGAGTCGGCGCATCCCGCCTCGCAGCTAAAGAATCAGATTGCCGATCTTTCGCTTATCGACTGGGCCATGGAGAGCCACGCGATCGCGCAATCCGTTGCCTATCAAAACGGAACTCTTCCCCATGCCGCGAAGGACCAGGCGATTTCCGATCCGCATTCCGTGCCGGCACTTCCAGATGGCTACGCCCAGAAAGCTCTCGCAGCAGCGGATGAACGGATCGCTCTCGCGGGGTATCGCCTCGCGGCTCTGCTTGCGGATCTGACGAAATAACTTCCGTCCCCATCTGAGCGGCCGAATTCTTTTAACACCCCATCCATTGCCCCCTGTCAGATTCTTTGCATTCCAATCGATCGCATAAAAAAAACTCCCGGATTTTTGCAAAAATAGGTACAAAACGTGCACCTCCGGACCTGTATATAGAGGCGTAATGTTTTGTCCGCCGGAGTGTCTATGTCCACTCATCTGAAATCTCAAATTTCAAATCCCCATCTCCCCCTATCCGAAAATTGGGGAATTTTGGGGAATTGTGGGGAATCGACCAGGGCGATCGCATGTCCCTTCTCACCCGTCGCCCGGCACTCCCCTCTTACCCCCTCGCCCGGTATTCCGGGAGAGGGCCGGGGTGAGGGCCTCTCTCCACTGCTCCACTCTCTCGCGGCGCACGACCGCAATTTGGGAAAAACTGAGATAAACTGGGAGTTGGAAAGTAGGAAATTCCGCGGAAATCGCGCCCTTCTCCGCCGTAACACTCAGGAGCCCTTCCACTGTCTGGAAAACAAATTACCAATCCCATACAATCCCCTAACGACTGGGCTGAAGATTCCCGTTCACGACTGCCGATAACTTTCCGGTAGAATCGGCAACCACACACATGGCACGGAGGACCCACCGCATGCAGGATTTGCGCGAAGCGAAGCAGAACGAATCCGTCGAACGCGAAAACGAAACGCTCTTCAAATCTCAAACCGAATCAGGTTCCGATAAAAACGGCGCCGGCTCGCGCCGATCAAAGCCTACCCGCCGCGAGACCGCCGATACGCTGGCCGCCAAGCAGAAGGACATCGCCGTCAGCGAGTTCTTCGCCAAGAACCGGCATCTGCTGGGCTTCGACAATCCGCGCAAGGCGCTGCTTACCACCGTCAAGGAAGCCGTCGACAATTCGCTCGACGCCTGCGAAGAGGCCGGCATCCTTCCAAATGTTGCCGTCATCATCGAAGACCTTCAGCCCGATCGGCCCGCCACCGCGAAGCAATCGCGCTATCGCGTCACCGTCATCGACAACGGCCCCGGCATTGTCCGCAAGCAGGTCGAGAATGTTTTCGGCCGGCTCCTCTTCGGCAGCAAGTTCCATCGCCTGAAAATGTGGCGCGGACAGCAGGGCATTGGCATCAGCGCGGCCGGAATGTATGGCCTGATCACCACCGGCAAGCCCATGGTCATCCACACCCGCCCCCACGCAAAAAAGCCGGCTCACCACATCGAGCTGGCCATGAACACCAAGACCAACCGGGCCGAGGTCAGCCACGAAGATGACAAGGCCGATTTCCCACCGCAGCGATTTAAGACCTTAAATTCCGGCACGCGCGACCCCGGATTCCTCAACCCCGAAGATTTCGAAACCGGCACCAGCGTCAGCATCGAATTGGAAGGCCGCTACCAGAAAGGCCGCGGCAGCGTTGATGAATTCCTCGAGCTGTGCGCGATCGCCAACCCCCATGCGCGAATCAGCTTCGTTCCCCCAACCCGTGTCAGCGCCGACGACCAGGAAGATCTGCCGCTGACGAATGCCGCCAAGGATGCGGCCGCGCCGGCGGAGCCTGTTGCCGCGACCGCGCCGGACGGCATCGACCCGACGCTGGCGACGACCGAAAAGGACGGCGTCATTCTCTTCCCGCGGGGCACCGAGCAGCTTCCCCCGGAAACGAAGGAAATCCAACCCCATCCCAAGGGGATCGAACTGGGAATCCTCATCCAGATGATGAAGGATTACGAGGACTCCAACAAACGCGGCGGAACCCTCTATAATTTCCTCCAGGAAAAATTCTCCCGCGTCTCCCCTGGCAAGGCGAGCGACTTCTGCAAGTCGATCGGCGTCCACAGCCGGACGAAAGTTTCCGATCTCGAGCCTAACCAGGTCGAAAAACTTTTCCAGAGTTTTCAGGAAGCAAAACTTCCCTCCCCGCCGACGGATTGCCTCGCCCCCATCGGCGTGCGGCAGCTACTGACCGGGCTTCTGAAGGGCGTGCAGGCCGAGTTTTACGCCGCCAGCAGCCGCGAGCCGGATGTCTATCGCGGCCGGCCGTTCCAGATCGAAGCGGCCATCGCCTTCGGTGGCGAGCTTCCGGCGGACGATACCGCCCGCGTCATTCGCTTCGCAAACCGCGTTCCGCTGCTCTTTCAGCAGAGCGCATGCAGCAGCTTTAAGGCAGTCGCCGAAACCGGCTGGAGAAATTACAACCTTTCCCAGCCGCGCGGCTCCGTTCCCGTCGGCCCACTGGTAATCATGATTCACATGGCCAGCGTGTGGGTGCCGTTCACCAGCGAATCGAAGGAAGCGATCGCCGACTATGACGAAATCCGCAAGGAGATGAAGCTCGCCCTGATGGAATGCGGCCGCAAGCTCGGCACCTATCTCCGTAAGCGCCAGACGATGCAGCGCCAGGCCGAGCGGCGCGATGTTTTCGCCCGCTACATCGGTGAGATCAGCCAGGCCGTCAATAAGATCAACAAGACGCCCGTCACCAAGCTCTATGAAGCACTCCAGGCCCAGGCCAAGCGGCGTACCGCGATAGCCGACGCCAAGCTCGACGAGGAGGGCCGCACCGTTAAGGCAGATGAGGAGTTGGAGAAGGATGATGGCGTGGTGATGGTCGAAAGCCGCGTCGCGACCACCGCCGCACCTGTCGAGCCGCCAAAAGATGAGGGCCCCGCGCCAAAGAAATCAAAATCCAAGCGGAAGAAAAGTGACGATGCGGAGCTATTCTAAGTCAATTTAAGCCCCGACCCAGGAGAAAAATCATGGCCAAATCAAAATCGGAAACCGCTGCCGGCGTTCTGAATCGCATCAAGCAGCGCGACAAATCGACAATGACCAAAATCGTCGGCCTTGCCGACGACGTCGCAACCAAAACCTTCGCCGGCCGGGAACCGACCCTCAAAATCCCGGTTCGTGCCAAGTCCAACACCCTCTGGAACAAGAAGCGCGGCATCCTGGAAATGGGCGACAACAAGGCCGACCGCCAGCTCTTCAATCTCAACCAGGCCAGGCAGTACATGCAGACGCTGCTGCACGCCAGCAGCATCAAGGAGCTGATCGAGCGGGAAAAGACGCTGACGCTCCGCGGAATGTTCTACGCCGCCAAGCACACCGTCGCCGGTACCAAGGAGAACACCTTCGAAACCCAGGACGAATCGGACCCGATTCTCGAAGACCTCGAAGTCGCCCTGGGCGTCCTGCGCGAAGAGCTTCACGTCTTCGCGAAAAAAGCCGGCACCGTCGCGGGAAATCTGACCGTCGTCGATAACGGCGTGCCTGGCCGATCGGATGAGATCGACCTCCGCCGCATGGGCTCCGGCGGTTAGGCCGTCCCCAGCATCGTCGAGCCGGACACGCTCGAATTCAAAAAATGCGAGGCCAAATTCGTCCTCCACGTCGAAAAAAACACCGTCTGGCAACGCTTCAACGAAGACCGCTTCTGGGAAAAGCACAATTGCATCCTCACCGAAGGCAGCGGCCAACCGCCGCGCGGCGTCCGCCGGCTCCTCAAACGCCTTAACCACGAACTCAAGCTCCCCATCTATTGCCTGCTCGATTGCGACCCCTGGGGGCACTACATCTACAGCGTGATCAAGCAGGGCTCCATGAGCCTCGCCTTCGAATCCGAACGCCTCGCCATCCCCGACGCCAAATTCCTTGGCATCCGCGCCAAGGACTACACCGACTGCAAGCTGCCCGACAGCGTGCAGATCGCCCTCACCGACACCGACAAAAAACGCGCCGGCGAAATCGCCGCCTACCCCTGGTTCAAAGACCACAAAGACTGGCAGCGCGAAATCAACCGCTTGAATTCCAACGGATTCAAGATGGAAGTGGAATCCCTGATCGCCAAGGACATCAGCTACGTGACCGAGGAATACGTCCCGCAGCGGCTGAAGGCCAAAGATTGGCTGGATTAACGGTATCGTCGCAGGGTAAAATACACCGTAATGACGTTAGCCGCTCCAAGCTCCTTGGTCGATCAGCAGCACATCGTGCTGGATTATATTTCGTGGGATTTCTATGAGCGACTTCTCAAGGAAGTCGGCGACAGCCCCATTCGCATTACCTACCACAACGGGAGCATCGAAATCATGGCTCCTCTTGAAGAGCACGAGTATTCGAAAAAACGGATCTCCCAGTTGATCGAGGGAATGTGCCAGGAACGCGACATCGATATCGTTCCTGGTGGTTCGATCACCTTCAACTCGCGAGAAAAGGAGGCGGGACTTGAGCCGGATGAGTGCTATTACGTAGGGCGCGAGGATATCCCACCTTCCGACCTCGCGATTGAAATCGATATCACCTCCCGCTCAATCTCACGCCAACCGATTTATGCCGCCCTTGGTGTCCGGGAACTTTGGCGATACGACGGCAAGCGACTCACTGTTTTGCATCTTGATCCCGACGGTCGATATGGAGAACAAAACTCCAGCCGCCTGTTTCCCTTTCTTCCCATGGACAGTTTCAATGCCTTTCTAAAGCGTTTCGAAACCGAAAAAAATAACGCCGTCGTCAAGGCATTCCGCAAATGGGTCGGCGGACTTCCCTGACCCCCCCTACATGTCCAAAATCTCCTCGCAACTGTCCCCCCTCACCGACCCCGGCAAAAAGCGCTCCCTCTGGGATAAAATCGTCTTCTCCACTCCGGTAATCCTCACCGTCGTCGCGACGATTCTCGCCGGTATGTCCTCCAGCGAGATGAGCAACGCCCAGTATTACCGGTCGCTGGCCGCCCAGATGGAGTCCAAGGTCTCCGACCAGTGGGGCTACTACCAGGCCAAGCGCATCCGCGCCCAGCAGTACGACAGCACGCTTCAGATCCTCACCACCATGACCCCGCCCACGCCCTTCGACCCGAAGGATTTGCAGGACATGACCTCGCGCCTGGCCGATCAGATGAAGCAGTCATCCGCGGTGGCCGCGACGCTTTCCCCGGCCGGCGACGCCGTCGCCTCCCTCTCCACCCAATTCGGTAAGCTCCCGGCCGATCAGGTTCTCAAATTTGGCAAGGCCGAGGCCCCGACGATTCAGGAACACCCCATTCCCACCCCGCAAATCCAGAGTCTTTTGACGGCAATGAATTCGCACGCAACCAGCGATGCCGATGTCGAAACCCAGGCGGGCGCCATTTCTCAGACAGACCTCGACCAGGCGGTCAACGTCGCATCCGATAACTCGAGCGCTTTCGAAACCGCCGCCGGACAGGTGGCCAAGGACCGCGATTCCATCGCCTCCATCTTCACCCAGATTTCCCAGCAGGTCTGGACGTTCGAGCGTTCCGCCCGCCACATCGCGGCCGATAACGGCATCAAAGACCTCGACCCGGTCGTTGCCGCCGTTCACGATCTGGCGACCCAGCTCCGCGTAACCCTCACCAGCGCCCAGCTACGCTTCGAATCCAACCGCCAGATGCAGGACGCCCGCTATAACGAAGTCCTTGCCCAGCTTTACGAGATTGTGGTGCACCACGACGGCTTCATTTCCGACCGGCACCGCGACCGCAGCAAAAAGTTCTTCTACGGCATGCTGGCCGCTCAGGCTGGCGTCACCATCGCCACCTTCGCCCTTGCCCTGGAGCGGAAAAGCTGGCTCTGGGCCCTGGCCGCCAGCGCCGGCTTGGCCGCGGTCACTTTCGCCGCCTACGTCTACATGTTTGTCTGACCCTCCTTTACTTTTTTTGCCCCCCCGACGCATTATTTTTTCTTCTTCAGGGCCGCAAAAATCTGACCGATTCACTTCCAAGTACCGAACTCAGGAGAGCAGACCAATGTCCGCGTGGGTGGCACCGTCAATCGCAGCCGAAATCTGGGGAGTCAGCGTGGATCACATCCTCGCCGGCATCGCCGACGGATCCATCCAATCGCTCGTCGACGGCCAGTTTCTCTTCGTCGACCTTCACGGCCGTGGCTTCGCCCACTCCACCCCGCGTCCTCCCGTTTCCGAGCCCGTTATCACTAAGGAAGAATTCGCCGCCCTCACCTTCCGGCCCATCAACCGCGACGAGGAATCCCCAGAAGAATCATCCGCCGATGAATCATCCGCGGATCTGTCCCACTGGCGCACGGCCCGCGAGGAAACCTCTCATCTCCGCCAGCCCCCGGATACCCTCGCCGCTTGATCGCGCTATTTGATCCGCATCTTTTCCAGTCCCTTCGGCGCTTTCGGATACTTCATATTGAGCTTCTGCATCGTTTGCACGATCGTGCTTGAAATCACCCAGTTCCGAAACCATTTGTGATCCGCCGGCACGATGTACCAAGGCGCTTCCTCCGACGAGCATTTTTCGAGCAACTCCTCAAACGCCTCCGCGTACGCGTCCCAATGCTTTCGTTCGCCGATATCGGAGGCATCGAGCTTCCAGTTCTTTGATTTGTCCTGGAGGCGCGCTTCCAGCCGTTTTTTCTGCTCCTGCCGGGAAATGTGCAGGAAGAATTTAAGGATCACCGTCTTCTCGCTGATCAGCATCTGCTCCCACCGGTTGATTTGCTCATATCGCCGCGACCAGACGTCCTTGGGAACGATCTTCCTCACCCGCTCCACCAGCACGCTCTCATAATGCGAGCGGTTGAAAATCTCGATCATTCCCTTCGCGGGGCAGGCCTGGTGATATCTCCACAAATAATCGTGCGACAGCTCCAGGTGCGATGGAACTTTGAAGCTCGTGACGTTGCACCCCTGCGGATTGACCCCGCTGAAGACATGGCTGATCGCCCCGTCTTTCCCGCCGGCATCCATCGCCTGAAGCACGATCAAAATGCTGTGGCTCGCCGAGGCATACAACAGCGACTGCAATTCAATCAGCCGCTTCATGTTCGTCTTCGTTGATTCCTTCGCATGCGCCTTTTCGCGAAACGGGCCGGTGTCGTCGGTCGACCATTTCGAAAGCTTCACTTTCTGTCCCGCCGCGACGCGGTAGGGGGATTGGGCCACAATATCCCTCACTTCCCTGGGTCTGATGCGCCAATAAATGGCAACTTCACCACCGTCCCGGTCCGAAACGCCCCCTCCGCCGCGATCTGCAATTCCGTCCCCACCGCGGCAAATGTGCTCTTGACCATTCCCAAACAAATCGCCGCGTTCGAGAGCACCGGTGAAATCGTGCTGCTGGTGATCCCGCCGATCTGGTTCTTCTCCTTATCGAGAATCGCCGTCCCCGCGATCGGCAGGGCATCTTCTTTCATTCGAATCCCGATGATTTGCCGCGCCACCTGCCCGCGCATGCATGCGGGCGACGATCTCCTGGCCCAGGTAACACCCCTTGGTAAAGCTCACCGCGCGCTCGAGCTGCCCGGTTTCCGCCGGCAGGACCGAATCGTTGAAATCGATCCCAAACATCGCCCGTCCCGCTTCAATCCTCGTCGCATTGAACACCGCCCACCCCGCCGGCCGAACAGCGCGCTTCCCAATCCCCTGGCCAGAAATTCCTGATAGAATTTTCATCCAAACCTTCGCGACATTCCCTGAATCCACCACGAGCCAATACCCCGGCACGCCACACGGATCATCCCGCCAGACCAATATTTCAATCCCGTCAATCGTCGCGGTCTTCGATCCCATCACCCCCATCCCCGCGCAATCCACGCCAATCGATCGCAGGACTTCCACGCTCCCCGGCCCATGCAGCCCAATCTCATGCTTTGCGCCTGCCAACTCTTCGAACCCCACCTTCTCCGCAAAGACAAATTTCTCAAGCGTCGTTTTCAGCGTTCCGGCATTCCGCGCATCGGTTTCCAGCAGGGTGCAATCCCCTCTTTCCAGGACATTCATGTCCGCAACGATCCGCCCCTTGTTGTTCAGCAGGAATGCATACACGCCCTGGCCCGGCGCGATGGGGTTTTTGCCATCCTTTTCTGCCAGCCGATTCGTCAAAAATCGGTTCAGAAAATCGATGCGATCAAGGCCGGTTATTTTGAGGATTCCCCGCTGAGCGGCGTCGAACATCGCGCACGCCTTGCGGATCGCCGCGTATTCCGCCTGGGGCTCGCCGAAAGTGCAGACGACTTCGACGTCCCCATACGCCTGAAACTCCGCCTCCGCCTCTTCGTGCAGTCGTTTCAGGGGGTTTATTTCTGACGCTCCAGCCATGACACCACCGTCTTGCTCAATATGTCGGTCTCGAGATTAAAGTCCCATCCCCGCGCCCTTTTCCCCAGGGTTGTCTTTTGCAAGGTCGTCGGAATTAGCGCAACCTCAAACATTTGCCCGTTCACTTTCGCCACGGTCAGGCTCACCCCGTCGAGCGCCACCGATCCTTTTGGAGCGATATATTTGGCCAATTCCGCCGTCGTCTCCATCCGTAGAACGTATTCCTGGGCGCTTCCGATAACCTCCATCAGCAGTGCGGTTCCATCGACGTGCCCCTGCACAAAATGCCCGTCGACGCGATCGCCGACCTTAAGGCAGCGCTCGATATTCACCTCATCTCCCGCCTCAAGCATCCCTAGGTTGGTCTTGTCCAGCGTCTCCTTGATCACGTCAAAAAATGCGCCCTGAGGCGACACCTCGGCAACGGTCAGGCAGCAGCCGTTGACCGCAATGCTTTGCCCAATCTGAACATCGAAATCCAACTTGAGTTCCAGCCGCCGGAAATTCCCACTGTCGATAACAGCGGCAACCTTCGATATTTTTTCAACAATGCCAGTAAACATATTGCCCAAGTTCAGGTATCCTCATCGTCGTGGATTTGGCAGCATACGGCAATCCCCCCAATGGTAATCCCCATAGTGGCAGGGGACATCGAGAGTAAGGAATTTGCACCATGCGTCGCAGTCTCCACGAAATGGTTACCGTCATCACGGGTGCAAGCGCCGGAATCGGCCGGGCCCTGGCCACCGAACTTTCCCGGCAGAGGGGCAAGCTGGTCCTTGGGCGCGAAGGCTCGATCGTCTCCAGGACCTCGCCCGGGAGCTTCCGGGCGAAACCGCCTGTCTGCAGATCGACGTCGCCTGCCCCGGCGCGTGCCGGCGGCTGATTGGCGCGGCCGTCGAAAAATTCGGGCGGATCGACACGTTGGTCTGCAACGCGGGTTACGGCTTCGCACGTCCGATCGAGCAGATGTCCGAAGCCGACATCCGGCATATTTTCGACACGAATCTCTTCGGCACCATCGAGTGCTGCCGGGCCGCGGTTTCCCAGATGAAACGCCAGTCGTCGCGCGACGGCCTTCGCGGGCAGCTTATGATCGTCTCCAGCGCCTTGCGCGGCGGGGGCTTCCATTTTTCAGCACCTATGCGGCCACCAAGGCGGCTCAGCTCAGTCTCGCCGAAGGCCTCCGGGTTGAACTGAAACCGCACGATATCGCCGTCACCAGCGTTCACCCGGCCGTCTGCGGGACGGACTTCTTTTCCACGGCTCACGAGCTAAGCGGCATGAGCCCGGCGGCGCTAATCCAGGGCCGCCCGCAGACGCCGCAGTATGTGGCGGCGAGGATGTCGCGTGCGATTGAGAAGCCGGTGCGGGAGCTGTGGCCGAAGGCCTTTTCGCGATTGTCCCTGCTGATCGCGTCGGCGATGCCGGGGGTGGTGGATAAGGTGATGTCGCAGATTCGGGATCGGATGGTTCGGGAGAACGAGAAGGCGGGCAAGCCAGGCGGCTGCGAGTCGGAGGCGGCGCTTGCGGCAGTGGATGCGGAGGAAGCGCCGACGATTTCGTGAGTTGGGGCGGGGGGTTGTGATCGGGGGTAGTCGTTAACAGTAGATCGAATTTTACATAATTTTACATTTTTTTACGTTTTCGGCAATATTGTCCGGGACTTCCGCGTCTTAAAGCTGGGATTTTTCGGGTTTTCACTCGAAAGGCTGCGTTGCCTCGATGGGCAACGGCGTGGAAGGTTCAGCGCTGCTCCTGCAGCGCATGCCGCGGCGTTCACCGGCGGCCGGACAACAAAAACCCCCGGTGACTTACTTGACGATTTTTTCAGCCTTCTTCCGTGCCACACGCTGACGCTGCAGCTCGCATTCCCGTTCTCGGCGCTGCAGGATGGGAATAATCTCTTGCAACGTGGCCCCTCCCGCGGCGACCAGGCTCAGCATCGCGTAGGCATATTTGCTCACCGGACGCTGCGTGTGCAGATAGATCAACAGCACCCCGATGACCGCGATGTAGAACCCGGTGGTGACGCCGTTTTTGCTGTGGCTGGTGAGATGGCGGAAGTGGGCGTGCACTTTCAGCCAGCGGAAAAACAGCTCGATCTTCCATCGCCAGCGGTAGAGCAGACCGATGACATGGGCGGGAATGTTAAGAAGATTGGTCAGCAGCCGCAGGGGCCTGTCGGGTTTGTCCGGGTCGAAGATCGTCACTTCCCGAAGCCATTTTCCCGCCGGAGGAGCAAAGCGTGGCCCTTCTGAGCCCAGGTATCCGATCCGGTCGCTGAGAATGCCGGCAGCGCGGTCTTCATCGCTCAGCGGCAGGGACTTGGGGGTCAAGTCATTGTTTTCGATGGGAATGAAATAGTTGTTTGACTTGAGCCGGAGCACAAAATCGCTGCAGGCATGTACGATCCGCTCCAGCAGCTCGAAACAGACGTAGCCGCGGTCCATGACGTAAATCTGTCCCGGCTCCAGGGACTGCATCAGCGCCTGCGCCTCGGAGCATCCCGCGCCGCTGATCGTCACTCCCTCGGGAACCCCCACGCCCGCCGCCCATTGAAGATTCAGGCGAATCGTGTCCATGGGCTTTCCGTTGGGTCGACTTTGATGCAGCGCCCAGGCCACGTCGGCGGCAACGGTGAACAGCGACCCATCCACCACCCGTACCCGCTCGGTCAACTCCGCCAGCTTCGGATCGCCGTGACGCAGGTGCGGCAGCCGCGCCCGCAACTCCTCGATGATCGGCTCCAGCAGCGTCGGATCGAACAGGGCGTTGGCATCGGAAAGCGTGGAACGCGGCAGGCGATCGACCGAAAGCTGCTCCTGCATCTGCTCGGTCTGGCTGAAATCCTCCATCGTCCGCAGGCTGCGAATCGCCGGCGTGAAAAACGCCAGCAGATAGGCAAGGGTCACATCGTCATAAAAAAGCGTGCGATTGGGGTGGGGATGCGCCGCCCGCAGGCGGGCCAGATGATCCTGCAAAATACCGACGTACTTGCCGCCGAACAAATCCTCCCCCCGCACCGCCGGCCGCGGCTTTCGTCCCGGCTTGGCGGGCAATCCAGAAGCTGGGCAAAGGTCCGCGTGCACGTGGCGGCAGTGAACCACAAAACGCTGCTTCGCGCAAGGCGCAAGATTGTGTTATTTGTGAGCCTGCGTTCCGGACACTATTGCGTTTTCGGCGAGTTGGTGAGTATATGCTAACTTATTTTGATTTAAGTCTGGGTGCGGGAGGTGGTTGCGCTGGGTTTGGTTAATTTTCAATAAACGCGGGGTGTAACATTTCTTGGATGGGAATTGGCCGTCCCTACTTTCGACTTTCTACGCCTCTACCTTCTCGCGAAGCGCCGGACCACGGATTACGCGGACGGGAATTCCGTCGCTATGAGGCAGCCTCCGCTTCCGCGTCCTCGCGTTTTGCTTCTTCACGGAATTCGTTTGCAACTCGCTTGAGGGCGGCACCTGTCCGTGGCCAACGAGTTCTCGCTGCCTCAGCGTACCTATCGTATTTGGCGGCTAGCTCTCGCTCTTGGCGACCCCCCTCCCTCATACCGCGAACGGTCGAACCATGTTTGTTGCGAATCCCGACGACAAAACCACGAACGATTTCGGATGTATCGATTTTTTCGAGGGACTCTCGAACAGGAACTGACGGCCAGTCCCGCTCGTTCGTTTCCGGATCCTTCGCAAGGAGCTCACCGATTGTCACGTCGCACACCTCCAGCCTGTCAATGCTTGCCGCGGCTGATCTTGCCCCATCCAGCCATTTTTGCAATGCATCCCCATCGACCTCGCCACGGTCATTTGCACCAGGGATCAAGCGCCAATCATGAATGAGATGCCAGGCTCTATCCACGTTAAAACGCCGTGCTTCCGGGGAAAGCGTCTGTTCTGCTCCCTCAATCGCACAGCTTCCACTCGTTGATCAACCGGGGTCGCCGTTTGAGGCATTCCCGAAAAAAAAATCTCTCTCAGGCTACCTTTTGGGCGGTTAGCCCAACGCCCACCCGGATCGAGCTGCGCCAACCTGCCCAACGCCAACGTGGCCCTTGGCAAAAATTCGGACGACCAAGCGACGCACTGCAAGCCCCACAACAATCCAGTGTGTTCGGCGCGCCCGTGGGTCGGTGGACCTTCTTCCTGAAATAGTTTCACGAACTCAGGACCGTCCCCACGAAGCCCAGACTCCACCGAATTGAGGAAATAATCTGGTGAAGCTTCGGCAAGGAGGGGCAGCAACCTGCCCAACGACGCCCACCGCTTCCAACTACAGTTTGCTGGGAGTATCGCCGACACAATTCGATCTACACGAAGCTGCAATGGGCATACATCTACGACATCGACGTCTGACCTGCTCCCGAGCAAGGCCATCGTCCGCGCAATCCCCATCCGAAGATATTCTGAATGTAACATCTGCTTACCGCGCACGTTTGCCAGCCATCGTTCTTCCAACGGCAGGTCCAGTCTTGGATCGTCCTCTCCAAGAACTGTCGCTGCCGCGCCCTCGAATGCATCAAAATACTGGGGCGTCAGCGACGAATGAAGAAATACCCATGCGTCAAACGGCGATACGAACTCCCAAGCGCCATTTACCCAGCGCACTGGACTGTCAGCCTCCGTGCGCCATCGGGTTACAATCTTTTGGGCTTCCCCATAAGTCTGCGCAGCGATCTTTGAAACGACTGCCTGATCGCCCTGGTGCCGATCGAGCCAGCTTCCGGCGAGCAATAGCGGGGCTAACTCGCCCGCGTGTTGACCCTTGCCCCAAGCGGGCACCGAAATGAGGGGGACAGAAGAAAATCGACGCTTGAGAACCGTGAACGATCCCCCCGACTGCTGCGAAAGGACATATGCCTCCTGTTCTTTCAGGCCGGCTTGCTCAAGCGATCTCTGAAGCTCAAACCGGTCGATTCGCTCTAATCGGGCCACGTTGCCGGCCACCGAACGGAGCGATGAGGCGGGCTGCAAAACATGATGGCCCTTACGAATGGCTTCAGATACCTGCTCCGGTGCTGCTTCAAGCCGCTCCCCATTTATGAGAATCAGCCGCTCCTTTGATTCGGCGAGTTCGCGCAGCCTCTCAGCGTCTTCCACAATTACAGTTCGGCTGGCAACGGATTCCTGCTCATTCTCCGGCAGCGAAACTACCCATGCGGTAAAGAGGTCGATGACCTCTTGGGGTGATTGACCAGATACGGCGAGAACTTGTGGCGACGCCTCAAGCCATTCACGTATTTTTTCGACCGCCGAACTGCGACCAATCATTACGACCGACGGGGGCAATGGGCGCAACAAAGACGACTGCAGGTTTTCCCATCGGGTGTATAAATCGATCAGCCCTTCGGGCGATACCGCCACGAACTGACTGAGCCAACGGCCCACCGCTGGGGCCTTCTCAAGCCATTGCTCAAGGTCGTTAGAATCGTAAACCCTAACTTCGCCCCATTGACCCAGATTCTCCTTTTCCTTGCGCCACAAATCCTTTCCCTGATAGTCGCGAGGCGTGATGGCGACGTAGGTGACTTCTTTAAAATCGCCCTCACCTCTTTTCTCCAGACGATTCTGGAAATCATCGTTTAGCTTAGAAGTGACGCCGGAGTTTGCCCCCATCTCCCAATATGGAACACCCTTCGGAACCCACGCGTTGCCTTGCAATGTCCGGGTCTCACCATCAGGTCCAGGCCGGTGAGTTTCTTCCTCCGCAGGAAAATTTACGTGCAGCAGGTCGCCCTTTTCTTCCGTGGCATGTACAAGCAGCCGAACCAATCGAGGCAGAAGGGATCGGGCGTCGTTAGAATCCGCCCAGCGATCCAGCTCGGTTGCAGAAACCCATTTGAAATATCGCACTAGCGCCAAAATACCAACATCTGCGTATTCAGAAAAGCGAACCGAGCAGTCCAGCGCTTCCCCGCCCCCTGAACACTCGCGCTCGTGACGATTCGGAATCTCATGTCACGCCATTTGGTCTTCATTCGGATAGCAGCTTGCGCCTTTTCTTCACCTCTTCGTGGTACGGCATTGCTCCGAACAATCGACCGCGATTCAAGCGTGTGATGTAGAACGCGTTGACGCTACCGGTTGGGAACCGCGGACGGCCCTAGAGTGATATCATCGATATCAATGATATCATTGATATCACGAAAAGTGCCTATCTAGGCCGCCCAAGCCCCCCATATTGTTGCGGACTGTCCAGTTTTGTATTTGATGTCCCCGAACCAAAATCGATTCTTCTGAGGGTAAGTTTCACGCCGCCGCCAGCACAACATCTTTCTCATCCCCGCGCCCCAGCCGCGGGCATGCGCAGTTCGGGCCTTCCAGCTTTCTGCGCAGCCAGTTGATGCCGGCGAGCACCGGGCCGGTGCGAAGAATTCGCACCTCCAATTTGCGTTTTCCGGGAAAACTCATCAGTGACAGGCCGATGAGGATCGTTATCACGCCGGGGCCGGGGACCAGGGGGAGGGACATGATCGCGCCGATCAGGACGATGAGTGTTCCAAGCGCATTCTTGAAAATCGACAGAGGCAGGGAGACGGCCCTGCGCGGCTTGGAGGAGTCCGTTTCCTCGTTTCGCCGAAGAAAATAATCTTCCGGCAGATTGACCAGGATTCTGCATCCGATCGCGGCCATCGCCAGGGTGGCCAGGGCGGAGACAATGGTAAGCCACCAGGCGTGAATTTTGAGCCAGGCGAGCATGATCAGCGGCCTCCTGCGCCGGTCGGCGACCCATGATGCCAGAACTCCTCCGGCCAGGATCAGGAGGACCACCGCGAGGAGCCAGATTTCAAATCCAGAGCCGAGGACGCTGAGGAGCCATTTGCTGATCAGCATCTTGACGCCGACGACGCCGAGCATGATGGCGAGGGAGATTTTCAGGTAACGGAAGCGCTCGATCATGCCGGCCAGGGCGAAATAGAGGGAGCGAAGGCCGAGCATGGCAAAGACGTTGCTTGTGAAGATCAGGAAGGGATCGGATGTGATCGCGAAGATTGCGGGGACCGAATCGACGGCGAAAAGCAAATCCGTCGCCTCGACGGCGATCAGGGCCAGGGCAAGGGGCGTGAGAACAAATGCCCTGCGGCTTTTGGCTGCGCCGTGGTCGGAGACTTCCGTGAAAACGAAGAAGCTGTGTCCGTGAAACTCCGGCGTCATCGGGAAAATCTTCCTCGCCCAGCGGATTATGACGTTGTCGTTGGGCGAAGCGTTTTTGCTTTTCACCGCCAGCATCTTGATGGCGGTTGCGATTAGAAGGACGCCGAAGATGTAGACCAACCAGTGATGGCTTTCAATCAATTCGGTGCCGGCAAGAATCATGACCGCGCGCATGACCAGGGCGCTGATAACGCCCCAGAACAGGACGCGATGCTGATACTGCGGGGGAATGGCAAACGCGCCGAAGATGGCTGAGATGACGAAAATGTTGTCGACGCTGAGGGATTTCTCCAGCACATAACCGCTGAGATATTTCAGCACCGCCGCCTTCCCGCTCGTGGGCATTCCGACGGCATCGTCGATTTCATTTCCCAGCCCGGCCCAGTGATATTCGTAGGCGAAATAGACGAAGACGCTGAAGGCCAGGGCGGCGGCGATCCAGACGCCGGTCCAGATGAGGGCTTCCTTGGCGCTGATGACGTGGTCCTTCCGATGGAACACCCCGAGGTCGATCGCGAGCATAGCGATCACGAGGAGTGAGAAGCCCAGCCACATCCAGACCATTGGGAAGCTCCGCGCGGGTTCGAGGGGAGGGATGATAGGACAACCCTCGCGGGATGACCACTTTGCAGTGCCTTTGTGACTCCGCAATCGGGAAGGCGAATCAGAACGTGCCGATATTTCCGCTGGAAGTTGTCCGGCCGACCTCAATGACTTCCCCACCGCCAATTGTGATCTGCTGTGCCAACTGCACTTCGCGGCCACCGTCGGAAACGATCGAGACAGTTGCCTGTTTGGCGTCCTGAGGATTCAGCAGCGCCGCAATCTGAAAGCCGGTCATTGTTGGCCGCACGCCGTCGTGCTCCGTGAACCGGCGCGAATTGATCGTGATGGACAAGGACGTGAGCTTTGGCGCCGGCCGCTGTCCGGCACTTGCGCGAAATACCGGACCGTCAGCGAAGCTGATTTTGCCCTGGGGCTCAATTACTTCGTCCTGGTCATTTGCGTAGTCTCGCACGAGCTTCGCGGTCTCGGCGAGATTGAATAATTCGCGAAGCGACTTTCCAGTCTGGTCGGCGCGGGTGGTCACCACGGGCCGGTCATCGACAAAAAAAGCCAGCTTCGCGGCTGCCCCGGAGGGATCGCGCGGCTTTTGCTCGTCGACGGCGATACTGTAAAAGACGTTTCCTGCGGCGAGGTCAATCGCCACGTCATCCCTGAGGATCTGGTCATTGGGAGAGCTATGGTCTCTGACCAAAACCCGGTTCTCCGGCACGGAGCATTGCGTTTTCAGTACGCCGACAAGCACCGTGCGGCCGGGCGACCAGACAACTCGGTCATCAATCAGCGCCGCCCATTTCGCGGTTGAACTAGTGCCCCCGCCGGCAGTTGATTTAGGGTCAGGCATTTGAAATCTCCACGCATCCCAAACTCTCGCGCGACAGGCTGAGCGAGTATATCGGGGATTGTAGCGTCCGCATGCAGATAAAGTGAGGATTTCCAAAAAAAAGCGGCAGATTCTATTTCCGCGAAGCAGGACTCAAACGGCGGCCAGCACTACGTCCCTCTCATCCCGCTTCACTTCGCGGTAGAGGGTATCGCGCTCAACCGGCATCCGCCCCGCTTCGCGGATGAGGCGCTTGATGTCGTCGACGTGCAGTTCCTGGTGCACGCCGTTGCCTTCGCGCTTGGTGATGTCGTACCAGACGACGGTGCCGTCGAGATCGTCGCAGCCCCAGTTGAGCGCCAGCTGCGAAAGGCCGACGGTTTGCATGATCCAGAATGCTTTGATGTGGGGGATGTTGTCGATCATCAGGCGGGCGATGGCCAGGGTTTTTAAGTCGGTCAGGCCGGTCGGGCCGGGGAGGAATCCGAGCTCGCTGTTTTCGGGAATGAAGCTGAGGGGGATGACGCAGTTGAAATGTGCGGGGCGGGTTGCGCAGTGATTCTTCCTGGAGCTGGCGGAGCTTGATCATGTGGCCGATGCGCTCGGCGGGAGTTTCAACGTGGCCGTAGAGCATGGTGGCGTTGGAATAGATGCCCAGCTCGTGGGCGGTGCGATGGACTTCAAACCAGCGGTCCTCGCGGACCTTGCCTTTGAAGACTTCATCGTGGACGCGGTCGTCGAAGATTTCTGCGCCGCCGCCGGGGAGGCTTCCGAGGCCGGCCTCGCGCAGGGCGAGGAGCGTTTCGCGGACGGGTTGGCGGGAGACCCGGCTCAGGTGAATGATCTCGATCGCGGTGAACGCCTTGATGTGCAGCTCCGGGCAGGCGGTGCGAATTCCGGAAAGGATTTGGAGGTAATAATCGAATTTCAGCCAGGGGTGCAGGCCGCCGACGATGTGTACTTCGGTCGGCGCCGGCGCCGGCGGCGCGGCGTGCGGTTTCGATCACCTGCTCGACGGGCATTTCGTACGCGCCGTCTTCGCCGCGCTTGCGGTAGAAGGAGCAGAACTTGCAGGAGAGGGCGCAGACGTTGGTGTAATTGATGTGGCGGTTGCGATTGTAATAGGTGCGATCGCCGTGGAGTTTTTCGCGGACGAAATTTGCGAGGCGGCCGATGCCGTGGACGTCGCGGCTGTGGTAGAGGGCGAGGCCGTCATTGGCGGAGAGGCGCTGGCCGGCGGCGACTTTTTCGGCGACGGGCGCCAGAGCGGGGTCGAGGGTGTGCAGGGCGGGAGGCATGGCGTCAGTATAGAATAGGCACGGTTGTGCGAGCAAACCCCCTCCCCAACCCTCCCCCGGATTACCGGGGGCGGGGGAAAATGCAGAAAGCGACCGTCACAAGATTAAATCCAAAATTCCGAGCGTTCCCACGAGCACACTGATAATGCCGTTGATCGTAAAAAACGAAAGATTCACTTTCGAAAGATCGCCCGCCCGCACCAGGCTTTGCTCGACAATCAATAGCCCGACCGCTACCGCTGCTCCGATCCAGTAAAAGAGGTGAAACTGCGGCGTCACGAATCCGAGCACGATCAACATCGCGGCTGCGATCAAGTGCGTCGCGCGGCTGAGCCACAAGGCGCGGGCGATGCCCATCTTTGATGGCGCAGAGATAACTCCTGTCGCCAGGTCGCTTTGGTAATCCTGGCAGGCATAAATGATATCGAAGCCGGCGGTCCAGGCGGCGACGATGACGAACATGACGATCGGTGGCCAATCGATCCGGCCGGCGACCGCGATCCACGCGCAGACAGGCGCGAACGCGAGGGCGATGCCAAGATAATAATGGCACAGGCGCGTGAAGCGTTTCATAAAGGGATAGCCGCAGAGATAAAGCAGGACCGGGGCGGCGAAAATCAGCGGCCAGGGGTTGCGATAGATCAGTTCGAATCCGGCGGCGGCGGCGAGGAATCCGCAGCAGCAGATTGCGAGGATTGCGCGGACGAAGCCGGGCGAGAGTCGGCCGGAGGGGATGGCTCTGCCGGCGGTGCGGGGGTTTTGGGCGTCGAGTTCGGCGTCGATGAGGCGGTTGGCGGCCATCGCGACGGTGCGGGCGGTGACCATGCAGATGAGAATGAGGAGGATTTTTTCGATGCTCAGAGATCTGGGGAACATCTTGCCGGCCAGGGCGGCGCTGAGGATTGCCCAGGGCAAGGCGAAGACGGTGTGGGCGATCTTGATGTCGCCGGCAAAGACGCGCATGCGCGTGGCCAGGGAGAGGGGTGGGGGGGTGGCCGGTGTTGTATGAACGGCCGTCACGGCTTCTTCGGGTCCCAGCGGGTTTCCAGGGCGTGGGGGACGCCCATGAGGTCGAGCAGTTTTCCGGCCACGAAATCGACGAGATCGCCTACGCTGGTGGGGTTAAGATAAAAACCCGGGTTGGCGGGGGCGATGATTGCGCCGGCGTCGGTGAGGATTTTGTAATTGTTCACGTCGATGGGGGAAAGGGGCATCTCGCGATGGGCGATGACGAGGCGGCGGCGCTCTTTGAGGGTTACGGCGGCGGCGCGGGAAATCAGATTGTCGCCGATTCCGTGGGCCACTTCGGCGAGGGTGTTGCTGCTGCAGGGGACGATTACCATGCCGTTGTGCAGGAAACTGCCGCTGGCGAGCTTGCTGCCGACGTCGTTGTAGTTGTAGAGGGTGATTGAATGTTGCGCGGCGCCTGCGAGCGCGGCGGGGTCTGGGGTTTCCATTCCTAGCTCATCGTGCAAAAGGCGTCGGCCCAGCGGGGAGACGACCAGGTGTACGTTGACGCCGGCGGCGACGAGGCCCTGGATGAAGCGCTGGGCATATTGCGCGCCGCTGGCGCCGGTGATGGCGACGACAATTTCCATGGGGTAAATGATACGCGAAACAGGGGCTCGCTACACTTTTATGCCGCGATAACAGATGCAGATGCCCATCGTGAAGGGGAATTGGGTAACCTCGCTGAAGCCGCTTTGGCGCATCATGCCGACCATTGTTTCGCGATCGATAAACGTGCGGACGCTGGTGGGGAGATATTTATAAGCGCCGGTTTTGTCGCCGCTGATCAGGGTTGCGGTTCGGGGGAGAATCTGCTTGAAATAGAAGTTGTAGATGGTTCGAAAGAGGGGATTGGTGGGGATGGCGAACTCGAGGATTATGGCGCGGCCGCCGGGTTTGAGGACGCGGAAGAATTCCCGCATGGCGGCGGAGGGATCGACGACGTTGCGGATTCCGAAGGCGATGGACACCACGTCGCAGCAGGCGTCGGGGAGGGGGAGGGATTGGGCGTCGCCGCCGAGGAAGCAGACGGTTGTTCCGCCGCCGTTTTTGCGGCGCCATTTTTCCGCGGCGATGGGGAGCATTTCGTGGGTGAAGTCGATTCCGATCAAGGTTCCCGGATCGAGGTGGGCGCCGGCGAATCCGTCGAAAAAGGCGAGGGTTAGATCGCCGGTTCCGCAGGCGACGTCGACGACGCGATCGCCGGGATTGAGGGCGGCGAGCTTTACGGCGCGGCGGCGCCAAGTCTGGTCCATCCAGAAGCTGTGGAGGCGGTTGTTCAGGTCGTAACTGGGGGCGATGGCCGCGAACATTTTCTGCACGCGGCGGCGTTTGTCGGAGACGGCGTGGGGGTTGGTTAGCAGGGAGTCGTCCCAGACATCGCTCATGGATTTGAAGTGTATCGCAACGACCGGATAATGATAGAAACCCGCTTTAGCAGCTAAGAAAGGCCACTCAGACAGGCCAAGCCTGGATTTAACTTGACAAGCCCCAGAACCGATAAATAAATATATGACTGACGCGTCAGTTAATTAAATGATATGGGCACGATTTTGAAAAGAAATCCGGGTCGTCCGCCTGATGAAGCGCTGCGTGAGCGGCGCTGTTCGGCGATTCTGAAAGAGGCGGCTTCGCTTTTCGCGAAGCACGGCTTCACCGATACGGACGTGCAGTGGATCGCCGATGCGCTGGGGATCAGCAAGGGGACGATCTACCGGTATTACCCGAGCAAGGAAAAGCTTTTTCTGGGGGCGGTGGAGGAGGGGATTGGTCGGCTGAAGGAGGAGATCGATGCCTCGCGGGTGGGGATCACGGATACGCTGGAGGAAATCCGGGCGACCGCGGTCGCCTATTTGCGATTTTTCAAAAAGAATCCGCAGCTGGTTGAGCTCTTCATCCAGGAGCGTGCCGAATTTCGGGAAAAGCACGTTCCGGTTTATTTCCAGCAGAAAGACGCTCGCCGGGCGCTGTGGCGAGAGCGGCTGGCCCGGCTGATGGCGCAGCGGCGAATTCGGAATTTGCCGATCGAGCGGGTGATCGATTTCTGGGGCGATCTTATGTACGGGACGATGTTCACGAACCATTTTGTTGGGCGGCAGAAGCCTTATGCGGCCCAGGCGCGGGATATTCTCGATATCTTTTTCAACGGGATCCTGAGCGAGAAAGAGCGTGCCCGCAGTCGGCAGAGAAGTACCAACGGAAACCACAATGGCCACTGAAGAAACAACAGTTGTTGAATCCCCGATGCCTCTCTCGGAGAACGACGCTGCCGAGACGTACGTGACGCCATCGGCACCGGAGAGCGTGATGCCGTCGCATCCGCCGGGGATGGAGCGGAAAAAGATCCGGCGGCGATGGGTGGCGATCGCGCTGCTCGCGGTTGCGGCGATTTTGGCGTTGGTGTTTGGCGTGCCGCCGGCGATTTACGCCTGGAATCATGCCTCTACGGACGACGCGGAGGTCAATAGTCACGTTACGTACATCAGCCCGCGCGTGGCGGGAGTGGCGGAAAATGTGCTGGTGGACGACAACCAGTTTGTCCAGGCGGGGCAGCCGATGATCGAAATCGATCATGAGCCGTATCAGCTCGCGGTCGATCAGCGGCAAGCAGAGCTGGATCAGGCGAAGCTCACCGTGGCGCAGCGGATCGCGGCGCTGGATCTGGCCGATGCGCAGCTTCAGAACACTCGCGCCGAAGTGCGTTCTAAGGTGGCTGATTTGCGCGGGGCGGCTTATCTCGTGGCGACGGTGCAGGACTTTGTGAAATATGAGACCGCGGCGCTGCAATCGAACGTGGCCAACCTTCGGCAGCAGCAGGCGAGCCTCAAGCTGGCGCAGGATTTGTATAACCGGGCGATTCACCTTGGTACGCAGAGCATCAGCCAGGAAGAGATTGACCAGCGGCGGTCTAATCTGGCGATTGCCGAGGCACAGGTTGCATCGGCGGATGCGACGGTGCAGCAAAGTCGGGCGCTGCTGAGTCTGCCGCCGGATGAGGTTAATCCGGGGGTGGTTCCTGACAACGTGGCGCAAGACTTTAACGGCACGCAATACGCGATCTCGACTTTCCTTGGGCAATTCGCGCAGCTTGGGCTGGATTTTGAGTCGATGACGGCGCCGCGGCTGGAGGAGATGAAATCGCAGCTTCATGAGCTCAACATCGAGGCGGTGGTCGAGAACTCGCCATCGGTGAGAGCGGCGGAAGCGCAGGTTGCTTCGGCGCAGGCGGCGCTGGGTGGCAATAAATTCGATCGCGTGCACCCGGAAAACCAGCCGGCGATTGTCGCGGCGCAGAAGGCGCTCGATCAGGCGAAGCTTGATTTTGGATACACCGACATTCGTGCTCCGCTCGCGGGGTTTATCAGCCGGCGGAATGTTAACCCCGGTGCGTTCGTGTCGGTTGGGCAGCCGCTGCTGGCGATTCGGCCGCTGTCGGATGTGTGGATCGACGCCAACTTCAAGGAGACGCAGCTTTCGGACATTCGGATCGGGCAGAAGGTGGATATCTATGTCGACGCGTATGGCGACAAGGTTTTCCACGGCCGCGTCTCCGGCTTCAGCCCGGGCACGGGGGCGGTTCTGTCGCTTCTACCGCCCGAAAACGCCACCGGAAATTTCGTGAAGGTCGTGCAGCGTCTGCCGGTTCGCATCGATCTGACTGAACCCAATCCGACGGACACTCCTCTTTTCGCGGGCCTTTCCGTCACGCCGTACATCGACATCCGCACGGCGCCCGAAGGTTCCGATGCCGGGCAACGGTTGCAGAGCGCAAAACTCCAATCCGCAATGAGCGCATCCGCCGGGGCAATTTCGCTCAACATCGATCGCGACACCCACGAATTTAATCCCTGGGTGGTGGCGCTGACGGTCACCGTCTCGACATTTATGGAGGTGCTGGACACGAGCATTGCGAATCTTTCGCTGCCGCATATTGCCGGCTCGATGGCGGCCACCTATGACGAGGCGACGTGGGTGCTGACCAGCTACCTGGTTTCCAATGCGGTGATTCTTCCGCTTTCGGGGTGGCTGACGACGCTGATGGGGCGCAAGCGGTTCAACATGACTTGCGTGGCCATTTTCACGGTCAGTTCGGTTCTGTGCGGTTTGGCGACGAGCCTGCCGATGCTGATTTTCTTTCGCATCCTGCAAGGGATCGGCGGTGGGGGGCTGCAGCCTTCGGTGCAGGCGATCCTTCTGGACACGTTTCCGGCGGCGAAGCGCGGGATGGCGATGGCCGTGTATGGGATGGCCGTCCTTGTTGCCCC
The DNA here is from genome assembly GCA_963755915.1 of uncultured Phycisphaerales bacterium. Taxonomy (GTDB): domain Bacteria; phylum Planctomycetota; class Phycisphaerae; order Tepidisphaerales; family Tepidisphaeraceae; genus PALSA-1353. The sequence continues at coordinate 589,934 of CAVWLP010000003.1, read as the reverse complement.
GGTGCTGGGTCCCACGCTGGGCGGATGGATCACCGACAACTATTCCTGGCGGTGGATTTTCTACATCAATCTTCCCGTCGGGATCATCTCGCTGATTCTGACGCAAATCGTTCTTCGCGATCCGCCTTACATGATCGCGCAGCGGGCGGCGAAAAAAGGGAAACCGATTCGGGTCGATTTCGTGGGGCTTTCGCTGATCGCGCTGGGCCTGGCGTCGCTGGAAGTGGTTTTGGACAAGGGGCAGGAATCGGACTGGTTCGGGTCAAATTTTATCATCGTCCTGGCAGCGATCGCGGGCTTTGCGCTGATTGGCGCGGTGGTGTGGGAGATGCTCCATCCTGCGCCGATCGTGAATCTGCGCCTTTTTGGCGAGCGGAATTTCATGCTGAGTTGCCTGGTGATATTTTTTATTTACGCGACGCTTTACGCGAGCACGGTGCTGCTGCCGCAGATGATGCAGACGCTGATGGGATATTCGGCGACGCAGGCGGGGTTGGTGCTTTCGCCGGCGGGGCTGGTGACCATGGCGGAGATGCCGATCATCGGCATTCTGCTTTCGCGCGGGTTTGACCCGCGGCGAATGATCGCGTTCGGACTATTCATCGCGGCCATCGCGGCTTTTATGATGTCGCGGCTCGATCTGCTCGTCTCCGAGAAAGACGTCATCTGGCCGCGAATTGTGCAGGTGCTGGGGGCGGGGATGATGTTCGTGCCGATCAATACGGTGGCTTACCGGTTTATCCCCAAGTCGGAAACGAACAATGCGTCGGGTCTTTTCTCGCTGGTGCGAAACGAAGCGGCGAGCATTGGGGTTGCCAGCGTCTCTACGATGCTTGCGCGGCGGATCCAGACCCATCAGGTGAATCTCGTTGGCCACATTAATATTTTGAATCCGATGGCGACTGCGCTGATGAAACAAGCGGCGGGAATCTTCGGCCCCGGCGACCCGACCAATGGGCGGGCGGCGCTGGCGACGATCTACGGGCTCGTGCAGCAGCAGGCGGCGATCCTTTCTTATCTGGATATGTTCCGACTGTTTGGGGTACTGACACTCCTGGTGATTCCGCTGATGATTTTTATGCGGCGGCCGGGACATGGGGGGGAGTTGGTCGCGGCGCATTGAAACAAAGCGACGCGCACCCCTGCGGGGTTGCGGCTAAACGAGAAGGGGGTAGTTCCCACAATTTCTCACTTTTGGGGGTTTCTTGCATCGGGCGATCCTTTGCAGGTCGGCCCCCTCCCCAACCCTCCCCCGGAGTACCGGGGGCGGGGGATAAGGCGCGCGAGGGCGATGGCGAGCAGTTGGAGTTGGGTGAGGTTGAAGGAGCGGGTGGTTCCCACATTTCCCAAAATATCTCACTTTTGGGGCGGTGTTACCTGGTCTTACCCGCGATTGGTGGGCGCTTAAGGCCGGGTAGTGGGGTGCGGGCTCGGGGGTCATGGTAACTCCTGGGATCGGCGAGCCGTTCGACAGGCTCACGGCGAGCAAGCTCGCCGGCTACACGGACAAGCGCGGGGGATTGCGGGTTCGTATTTTAGCGCGTGTCGGGCGCAGGGAAAAATAGTACGCGTCTATATACAGGTCCAAAAGGTGTACGTTTTGTACCTATTTTTGGGAAATCCGGAGATTTTTGGGGTGAGATTGTTGAAGTTCGAAGGAATCTGCAAACGCTGGGGCAATGGAAACTAAACGCGCACCCCTGCGGGGTTGCGGCTAAACAAGACGGGGGAGCATAGTTGTGGTTTAGTGTCTGGAGTTGCACGGTTCGGACTTGTTAATCCGCGCAAATTGATTTGCTCGTCGAAAATCAATAGCTTTCCCTGACATCATGAAACCCATCCAACTCATCGCCTCCGGCGATCTTCGGGCGTCTGCCAACCAGAAATGCGAAGCTGAGCAGCTCAAAATGGAAGCTTCACTTGCCGCGGCCATTGAAAAGCTTGGGGGGCAGGTTCACCGGGCGCATGGGTTCCGGGAAGATGTGGGGCATAGTTTTATCGACTCGCAGAAATATGGGATGGAGGTTTTTCGGAATATTCCGCCGAAGGCGCCGCTGATTGTTGCTGAGGCGGTGTGGCAATATTCGCATCATGTTTTGCATGGGCTGCAGTTTCATAAGGGGCCGATTTTGACCGTTGCGAACTGGAGCGGGACCTGGCCGGGATTGGTGGGGATGCTCAACCTCAACGGGTCGATGGCTAAGGCGGGGATCAAATATTCGACGCTGTGGAGCGAAGATTTTGAGAACGATCCGGTGTTTCTGAAAAAACTGAAACACTGGATGCGGGATGGCAAGGCGTCGCACAAAACCAAACAGGTTCATTCGCTGAAATCGGTGAGGGTGCCGCGGCAGGCGAAAAAAATTGGGGTTGGATTCGCGGAGAGATTTCGAAAAGAGCGGGCGATCATGGGGGTCTTCGACGAAGGGTGCATGGGGATGTTCAACGCGATCATTCCCGATTCGCTCTTGAATCCGCTGGGGGTTTTCAAGGAGAGGCTTAGCCAAAGTGCGCTTTACTTTGCCATGACGCAGGTGCGGGATGAGGAAGCCCGCGGGGTGTACGACTGGTTTAAAACCAAGGGAGTGAAGTTTCATTTTGGGCCCAGCGAAGAGGGGGACCTCACCGAGCGGCAGGTGATCGAGCAGTGCAAGATGTACATCGCGGCCCTGCGGATCGCGGATGATTTTGGGTGCCAGACCATTGGCATTCAGTATCAGCAGGGGCTCAAAGACCTGGCGCCGGCTAGCGATCTTGTTGAGGGAACGCTGAATAATGTTGAGCGACCACCGGTGAGAAGCGCGGATGGGTCGCGCGAATTGTTCGCGGGGGAGGGGCTACCACATTTCAACGAAGTGGATGAGTGCGCGGGGCTGGATGGGCTGATTACCTACAAGCTTTGGCGTGAGCTTGGGTTTGACCCGGAGAATACTTTGCACGACCTGAGGTGGGGGCGGCACTATGCCGGTCCGGGCTTCGACGCTGAGGGGGCGAATACGGAACTCAATGCTTATGTGTGGGTGTTTGAGATTAGTGGGGGCGCGCCGCCGAAGCATTTCGTTAACGAATGGGCGGGCGTTCAGAGTTATCGTCAGCCGGGGATGTATTTTCGGCTCGGTGGTGGGACGTGTTCCGGTGTGAGCAAGCCGGGGCACATTGTCTGGAGCAGGGTCTTCGTTCAGGACGACGCGCTGAAAATGGACATTGGGTTGGGACAGGCGGTGGGGCTACCGGATTCGGAAACGCAGGATCGGCTCGACCAGACGACGCCGGTCTGGCCCATCATGCATGCGGTGCTGAATGGCGTTTCCCGCGATCAGATGATGGCTCGCCATTTGGCTAATCACATCCAGGTTGCGTATGCCCCGACGTTAAAAGACGCCCAGAAGGCGCTCTTTGCCAAGGCGGCGGCGATGGATGAGCTTGGATTGGAAGTCTCTGTGTGCGGGGATTTTAGGTAACAAATCGGGATGGCTGTCTAATTCTATCGGAATACTTGACAATTATTCTGGACATTTTTATATCAATTATATAGGAATTGTTTTTGCGTTTTCGGCTGACCCCATATTGAGGAAGGAGAGCGCTGGAATGTCCCCTCGCTTTTTTACTGCGGCCACGGCTGCTGTCGTGCTGACTTTTGGTTTGGCGCTTTCTGACGCAAGGGGCGCTGCCGCCACTTCGCAGCCATCTTCCGATGGGAATGCCCAGCTTAAGGCGGAGGTGCAGGACCTTCAGCAGAAGGTCGCCGACCTGGAGGCTCGTGAAGCGGACTCCGCGGCTGTGGATAAGGCGATCATCGCCGACTCTGACAAGCACAGCGAATTGTTCATGACGAGCATCAACACGGAAAGCGGCTACAACCCCAGCGTTGGATTCGTTCTGCAGAGCGAGGACGGACAGTTTACGTTCCATCCGGGTGTGCTGCTCGATTTTCGGTACATGGCCAGCTATCGGGAGAAAACGCCCGCCAACGGCGAGGGAGAAGTGGCGCAGCCGGGCTACACCATCCAGGATGGCTTCGATGTGACCCGGGCCCGTCTGATCTTCAGCGGGAATTTCACCAGCGCGATCAACTATTACGTCCAGTTTCAGGACGACCAGGGGACGGCGTTCAACCTCTTCGATGCCTGGTGGGTGTACCATCTGCCGAATAATTCGCCTTTCTCGGTGAAAGTGGGCCAGTTCAAGGATCCTGTGTGGCGCGAGCGGCTGGTGTCTGAAGGCACCCTCATGGCCGTCGATCGCTCGATGGTGGAGTTCCTGCTGGGCGGCGGACAGGGGAGCCGGGTGCAGGGCGTTTCGCTGATGTACGATCAGGGACTGGTGCGCTCGCAGCTTGCTTTTCACGATGGGTTTAACAGCATCAACACCAAGTTTTTCAATTCCGGCGGAAATGGATCGGGCGTCGGCGGTGAATCGGGCGTGACGCCGGATGATTTTGGCGTCAGCTCGCGCGGAGAGTTTCTTGTGCTGGGACGCCGGAGCGCGGAGTTCGATCCGTATCGGCATTATGACAGCGGATTCACGGCGCTGGGAAATAACCAGGAGAACTACCTGATCATCGGCGGGGCATTCGATTTCACGCAGGCGGGGGCGAATGATCTCATCGCCCACACGGCCGACATCCAGTTCAACAGCCCCAGCGGGCTCTCGTTCTTCGGCGCTTATTACGGCACGTACCGGGACATCAAGACCAACCAGGGGGTCAACCCCGGGTTCTATTATGATCCCGGATTCCTCGTCCAGGCTTCGTGGCTGCTGGATAAGAAGATTGAGCCGTTTGCGCGGTACGATTACACCTACATCCCGCTGGGCTCCACGACGGGGTTGAATACCGGCGAGGTGCAGGAGATTACGGTGGGGGCGAATTATTACCTGTATAAGCAGAATGCCAAGTTCACGGTGGATGCGGTGTGGCTGCCGGATGGGTCGCCGACGGACTCTGACGCGCTGGGGATCCTGAAGGACAGCGGGCACAATGAGTTTGTGCTGCGGTGCCAGTTTCAGCTTGCGCTGTGACGTCAGCCCCGCATTTCCGGCTTTGGTGGGTATTTCTTGTTAATGGGTCAATTTGGAGCGCAGTAACGACTTTGAAATTTCCCCACGGCGGCGCCGTGGGCGTTCCGAGATCAAACTGACCCACTACCCATTTCTTCTCATTCTTGAGCCTCGCCCGGTCTGCCGCTAGGATTCGGCTTTCCATTGAGCGAGCATGGACGAGCTGAAAAACCGAGTGGCGTTAGTGACGGGTGCATCCCGCGGATTGGGCGCTGCCATTGCCCGGGCACTGGCCGCGCGGGGGCTAAGGTGGCGATCAATTATTTCGCTTCGCCGCAGAAGGCGGATCAGCTTGCGGCCGATATTCGCAAAACCGGCGGCATCGCGCAGACCTTTCGCGGCGATGTCCGGGATGAATCGCAGGTGGAACGTCTCATCGGCGAGGTTAGCAAAGCTCTGGGGCCGATCGATATCCTTGTGATCAACGCGACGGGTCCGCAGCCGATGCTTCCGATCGAGGAGATCACCTGGCAATCGTGCCTGAATCAGCTCGAATTTTTTGTCAAAAGCCCGCTGATCCTTACCCGCGCGGTGCTGGGCGGGATGAAAGAGCGGAAATGGGGGCGGATTATTCAGATCGGGTCGGAAGTTTTTGAGGCGGGGCTGGGCCGGTTTTCGGATTATGTGGCGGCGAAGGGGGCTCAGCTTGGCCTCACGCGGTCGTGGGCGCGCGAATTGGGGCCGTGGGGGATTACGGTTAACATTGTCTCGCCCGGATGGATTCCAACCGAGCGCCACGCGGGGATAGCCGCCAGCGCGATGGAAGACTACGCGTCGCGGACGGCGCTGAAGCGGATGGGTATTCCGAAGGAAGTTGGGGAAACGGTTGCGTTTCTCGCTTCCGATGCGGCGGCGTTCATCACGGGGCAGAAGATATCGGTCAACGGCGGAAACACCGTCGAATAAAGTTGCTTTGGAGTTTCATGCAGACCAACACCACCCAACGAGTTACCGTTCCCCAGGCGATGGACATTGCCGTGGGTCACCACCGCGCCGGCAGGCTTCGCGAGGCGGAAAACATCTACCGGCAGATCGTCGCCAACCATCCGGAATTTGCGCGGCGCAGCACATGCTGGGGGTCATTCTTTTCCAGATGGGACGCCGGCAGGAAGGCGTTCAGCATGTCCGCCGGTCGATCGAGCTGAATCCGAATTATTCGGAGGCGCTGGCCAACCTGGGGCATCTGCTGCGGGAGATGGGGCAATACGATGAGGCCCTCGCCTGCTGCCGGCGGGCCATCGAGCTGAATCCCAATCTTCCCGAAGCCTATATCAACCTGGGAAGTGTCTGCTTTGTGTTGCAGCGATTTGAGGAGGCGATTGAAAATCATCGCAAGGCGATCGCGCTGCGGCCTGAATATGCGGACGCTTATACGAATCTGGGCAACGCGCTGCACGCGCTGGGCCGGCAGGAGGAATCGGTCGCGGCGCATCGCCGGGCCATCACCTTCAAGCCGGATTTTGCCGAGGGGTACAACAACCTTGCCGCCGGACTTCATGCCATGGGCAGGGTCGATGAGGCGATTGAGTATTACCAGAAAGCGCTTCAACTTAAGCCGAATTATCCCGAGGCATTGAGCAATCTCGGTCACGCCCTTCAGAGCAAACGGCGGTTTGATGAAGCGATCGTCTATTGCCGGCGATCAATCGAGGTTCAGCCGATCAATCCGGATGCATACAACAACCTCGGCAACGCGCTGCAGGAGAAGAACGATGTTGAGGGGGCGATCAAGTGCTTCAAGAAAGCACTCGAGCAGCGGATGGATCATCCGGATGCCATCAACAACCTCGGTAACTGTTACCAGGAGCAGGGGAAGCTGGAGGAAGCCGTCGCGCTTTATCGGCGGGCGATCGAAATCCGGCCTGTCTTCGCCAAGGCGTACGGAAATCTGGGCAATGCGCTGCGCGGGCTTGGGCGGGTGCAGGAATCGATCGAGATATGCCAGAAGGCCGTGGAAATGCAGCCGAACATGGAAGAGGCGCACATCAACCTGGGGACCGCGCTGCACCTGGCCGGGCGATACGACGAGGCGATCGGGGAGTGCCACAAGGCCATCGAGCTGCGTCACGATTTCCCCGAGGCACACAAGGATCTTTCGCTGATGCTTCTGGTGCAGGGAAGGTTTGAGGAAGGGTGGCGCGAATACGAATGGCGGATGAAGCTGCCGAACTATTTCAATTCGTGGGACCGTTTTCCCAAGCCGCTGTGGGATGGATCGGATTTCAAGGACAAGACGCTGCTGATTCATGCGGAGCAGGGGCTGGGGGATTCGATCCACTTCTGCCGGTTCCTTCCGATGGTGATCAGAAAGGGGGGCAAGATCATCCTGGAAGTGCAGGGGGAGCTCGTTCGGCTCTTTAAGCAGACGGATATTCTGGCTGGGATCGAGATCGTTCCGCGCGAATCGAAGGCGGGTCCGAAGATTCCGTTCGACATGCACATTCCGCTGATGAGCCTTCCTTGGCTGCTCGGGAAGCTGAATCCCGCGGTTGATCATGACGTGGTGCAGCCGCCTTACATCAAGCCCAATCCGTCCCTGGCGGACCAGTGGCGGACGCGCTTTACGCCGGGCGGGAAGCTGAAGATCGGGATCGCCTGGGCGGGGAGTAAGACCAACAAAAACGACCGGCACCGGTCGATCACGCTAAAGAGCTTTGCGCCGCTGACGCGCGTGGATGCTGATTTTTACAATCTCCAGTTCGGCCCTCCGGCCCAGCAGATTGCGGATCCGCCAAAGGGGATGAACCTGATCGACTTCACGCCGATGATCGGCGATTTTGCCGATACGACGGCGATGATTCCGAATCTCGATTTGATCATTACCGTTGATACGGCGATTGTGCATCTTGCCGGGGCGATGTCGCTGCCGGTTTGGGCTTTCCTTCAGTTCACGCCGGATTTCCGCTGGCTGCTTCAAGGGGACACGAGCCTGTGGTATCCCTCGGTGCGGCTGTTCCGCCAGAGTACGTTTGGCGATTACAACGAAGTGGTGGAGCGCGTGGCGGTGGAGTTGGAGAAATTCGCCGCGAGATAATCGCAAGGAGGTCCCATGCCCGAATCCACCCGACTCGAAAAAGATTCCATGGGCGAGATGCGCGTCCCGGCGGACGCCTATTACGGGGCACAAACGGCGCGGGCCGTGGAGAATTTTCCCATTTCGAATCTGCGATTTTCGCGGCGATTCATCGCGGCATTGGGTCTGATTAAATGGTCGTGCGCGAGGTCAATCGCGATTTGAATCTTCTGGACGAGCCCAAATCGAAACTGATCAAGCAGGCCGCGCAGGAAGTGATCGATGGGAAGCTCGATTCGGAGTTTGTCGTCGACATTTTCCAGACTGGGTCGGGCACTTCGACAAACATGAACGCCAACGAGGTGATCGCCTCGCGGGCGAATGAGCTGGCGACGGGAAATCGGGGGGGCAAGGAGCCGATCCATCCCAACGATCACGTCAACATGCAGCAAAGCTCCAACGATGTGATTCCGACGGCGATGCACGTCGGCGCTGCGATGGCGATCAAAGAGTCGCTCATGCCGGCGCTGGAGCATTTGGCGTGTGCTCTGCAAAACAAATCGGACCAGTTTAACTCGATCGTGAAAATCGGCCGGACGCATCTGCAGGACGCGACGCCCATCCGCCTTGGACAGGAACTGGGGGGTTACGCGCACCAGGCCAAACTGGGCGCGGTCCGGTGCATGAAGGCGATTCACGCGCTGCGGGAGCTTCCGCTGGGGGGAACTGCCGTGGGGACGGGGATCAATTCGCATCCGCAGTTTGCTTCCAAAGCGGCGGCCATCATTGCGCAGAAAACCGGGATCGAATTCGTCGGAGACGCAGAACCATTTCGAATGCCAGGCGGCTAAGGACGCCATCGTGGAAACGAGCGGGTTGCTGAAAACGATCGCGGTGAGCCTGACGAAAATCGCCAACGATATCCGCTGGCTGGCGAGCGGGCCGCGATGCGGGTTGGGGGAGATATCGATTCCAGCTACGCAGCCCGGGAGCAGCATCATGCCGGGGAAGGTGAATCCGGTGATGAGCGAAATGGTGCTGCAGGTGGCGGCGCAGGTGATCGGCGAGGATGCGACGATTGGGTTTGCCGCGGCGATCGGAAGCACGTTTGAGCTGAACGTCATGATGCCGGTGATGGCGTTCAACCTTCTGCAATCGATCGATCTGCTTTCGCGCGCGGCGCGGGTTTTCGCGGATCGGTGCGTGTCAGGCATTGAGGCGAACGCGGAGCGGTGCGCGGCGCTTGTGGAGCAGTCGCTGGCCATGTGCACGAGTCTGGCGCCGCTGATTGGGTACGACAAGGCGGCTGAGATCGCCAAGGAGAGCTTGAAGACGGGTAAGACGGTCAGGCAGGTTGCGATGGAAAAGAAGGTGCTCAGCGATGCCGATCTCAAAAAGGCGCTCGACCCGATGCGGATGACGCAGCCGCAGGCGGATATTGTGGGGAGTGGGGGGGGTGAGGGAATAGCGATTGCCGATTGCCAATTGAAGTAGAACGGCTGAGTAGAGAATTTGGGAGGATGTCGGCTACAATCTTGGGATGCCCATCTACGAATACACCTGCAAGTCGTGCGATAGCCGGTTCGAGCGACTGGTTAAGTCGATGTCCAATTCAGAAAAGATTGATTGCCCTAAATGCGGGTCGAAACAAACTTCGCGCAACCTGAGTGTTTTTGCCGTTGCTTCGGAAACGAGTAAGTCTGCGGCTTCCGAACCTGGGATGTGCGGGCGGTGCGGGGGGCCGGGGCCGTGTGGGATGAATTGAAGATCGGCGGAGGTGGGGACCACGATTGCTCAAGAACGGGAAAAGCGCTCCCCTTCGGGTCGCGGCTAAACGGGAGAGATGTTGCAAATCGCGGGTGCCTGTTTAGAGCCTACTTCCCCAATTCGCGGCTCCGCCTCTGTGCAGCCTTCAACGCGTCAATCGTAATTTCCGGCCATCTTTGCGACTCCATTTGTGTAATCGCTGCGTGCGTGGTGCCGTTGGGCGTCGTTACCAGGCGACGCTGCTCGGCCGGGGAATCATCGGATGCCCCCATGATCTTGGCGGCCCCGACGGCAGTCTGAATCGCTAATGTTCGCGCTTCTTCGGCGGTCAGGCCCATCTGGGTTCCCGCGGCGATCAATTGCTCCGTCAGAAAGAAAAAATAGGCGGGTCCGGAGCCGCTGACGGCCGTCACGGCGTCGATCTTCTCTTCAGTTACCTCGATCACCTTGGCGCTGGATTCAAAGAGTCCGCGGGCGGTAGCTAAATCTTCGGCTTTCGCGTTCGGCCCGGCGGCGATCGCCACCATTCCCGCGCCAACGAGCATCGGCGTATTGGGCATGGCCCGCACCACTCGCCGCGGTTTGCCGCCCAGTGCCTTCTCGATAAACGCCGTGCTGATCCCGGCGGCGATGGAAATCACCAGTGCCGCTGACCCGAGATTCCCCGCGATTTCGCCTAAGACTTCCTGCATCTGGTAGGGCTTGACGCACAGCAAAACCATTCGCGCGCCTTTTACTGCCTCGGCACTTTTCTCTACGGCCGCGATTGCCAGCTCTGACGTAAAGAGTTCCCTGCGCTGCGCCGAAACATCGGCGGCGATCATTTGCGAGGGCTTCAGTTTTTTTCCCGAAATGATCCCGCGTGCGATTGCCTCCGCCATTACCCCGGCGCCGACGATTGCCAATTCAGTAGCCATAAGATAAATCTGCCAGAGATCAAAGGCAGATGCACGCAGATAAATCCGCAAATCCGAGCTTCGAAGCGCGATTTAGAGTTTTATCTGTGTGAATCTGATTTCGATCTGTGGCAATTTTCATTGATCAACAGGCCCGCCGATCAATTCCTGCACGGACCTTGGCGCCGTTACGATCAGGTTCCCGTTCCAGATATCCATCGTTGCCTGGCCGCCGTTGTCACGCCAGATTTCCGGGCGCACGACGGTTTCGATGAGCTTGATGAGGTTTTGGCCGACCTGCTCGGCCGTCTGGGTCTGCTGGCCGTTCTGGCCGGTCGTCAGGGACTGGCCTCCGCCGCCGCCTCCGCCGCCGGTCACCTGTGCCGAGCCGCTGTTGATGTTTGAGATCGTGTAATTAAACGACGGGTTGGGCTGCAAGAGGTCCTGCACGTAATAGACCACGGTAATCATCTGCGAATCCGCCTGGGCGCGGGTGGTGATCTCGATCACGTTTTCGTCAATGTAATAGGTCAGCACATCGCCGGGCCCGGCTTCGGTGAGAATCAGGTTCAAAACCTTCTGGGCTGAGACATCGTGAAGGTTGAGATTGATTAGGGTGTCTTTGGTGATGTTCGCCGCTTGGAGCGTCTTCCAGTCGACGTGGATATTCACGCCGGCGATGTCGCGCAGAAAATCGATCGCATCGGAAAATGGAATGTTATCGAGCTTTGCGGCGGGCAGACGCTGGGCAAGCAGGGCCCGCTGATTGACCGCTCCGTAAGTGCAATTGATGGATACTGCCAGTACCAGCGCCACCACCGCGGCGCCGGCGGCTCGAGCGAATCGCGAAGGCAAGAGTTCCTTTCGCATGGCGGCTCACTGATTGGTCGTGGTCGACTGCTGCTCTCCGATTGGCTTACCCGTATATGGATCGAACCTCATCTGCGCCGCGCAGGTTCCTGCTGGCCGATTGGCTTGCCGGTGTACGGGTCAAACTTGTATCCAGCCGTGTTCGTGTTGGAGCTAGTCGGCAGAGCCGTCCGATTGCTTCCCGCCTGATCCATCGACTGGGTCACATCTTCTTCGATCCCGGCGAGACCTTTTTTAAACTCCACAATGCCCTTGCCAAGACTTCGTCCCACTTCCGGAAGACGCTTGCCAAACAACAGCAGCGCCACGATGGCGATGAGAATCCAGTTATCAAGATACGGTCCCAGGATATTAGCCAGAGCAAGATGCATTCGATCCTCGTTTAAGGCATAACGGACAGAACCACACAATATTATATGTCTTTTTCGGGCGGAAACTAAGGGCCATCACAAATTTTCCAGCATTTCCAGAAGGGTCCGCATATCCTGCGGAATCGGCGCCGTCAGCGTCATTTCCTTGAGTGTTCCGGGGTGCATGAAGGTGATTTCATGGGCATGCAGGGCCTGCCGCTGCATTTGGAAGCCCTGGGCCTCGAAAATGCGGCCGCCATACATGGTGTCGCCCACGATGGGACAACCGAGGGCGGACATGTGAACGCGTAACTGATGGGTTCGGCCTGTTTTGGGCGAAAGTTTGACTAGCGAAAAACGCTGGGGGGGCGGTGGGAGTTTCTGATCGACCGCAAACGAACTCGGCTTCAGCGAATGGCCCGGCGGGTTGCCAAAAACCCGTTGCACCTCATAAATCGTTACCGCCTCCTTGCCGCCGTTTTCGACCTTACGCACGGCCTGCTTTTCGCGGACATAGCGGTCCTTGCCGATGGGCATGTTGATCACGTCTGAAAGGAGCTCGGGGGTGCCGTGCACGATGGCAAGGTATTTCTTTTGAATCGTTCGTCTCTCGAACTGCCGGGCGATGCGCCAGTGGGCTTCGTCGCTCTTGGCGACGAGCATGATTCCGGTGGTGTTGCGGTCGAGCCGGTGCAGAATTCCCGGCCGCCACTCGCCGTTGATTGTGCTCCATTTTTGTCCGTAATGGACCAGGCCGTTGACGAGCGTTCCGGTCCATTTGCCGCGGGCGGGGTGGACCATCAGATCGGCTTGTTTGTTGAGCGCCAGGAAATGCTCGTCCTCGTAAATGATCTCCAGGGGAATCGCCTCGGGGATCAGATCATTGACGGGCTCGGGCGGGGCGACCATTTGGACAAAATCACCGGCTTTGATCTTGTAGCTGGCTTTTGTGGGCTTGCCGTTGACGGTGACGAGGTCGTTGTCGATGAGTTTTTGGACGCCGTTGCGGGAGAGCCAGGGGACGCGATCGACGAGGAACTGGTCGATGCGCCGGACCTGGGTTTTGGTGGCGCGGAATTGGAAGTGGAGGATGTCGGATTCTTCTGGGTTGATGGCCTCGTCGGGGTTGGCGCTTTCGTCAGTCATCGGGGAACGCTCCCCTGCGGGTCGCGGCTAAACAATTGGACGAAGGGCCACCGTTGGGGGGGTAAACCATCCTTTTCGGGGTTTCGTTCGACGTACTGTATAGCACGTTCTATATCATGGAGTGTGTTGAGAAACACCCTCCAATGTCCGCGAACCCAGCATGCCGACGGTGGATGGATTTTCTCGGCGCGAAGCTGCCGAGTTGCGGAGCCCTTCAACTGATTTACCGCGTATTCAACGTCGAACGAGAGGCGGCCGACGACCATGTGTACGTGCTGAGGCATTATCGAGCAGGCGTACACTTTTAATCCCGATTTTTCGACGTATCGGGTGAAACCGCGGCCAGCCGCGCGGGCTTGAATTCCGGTTAACATTACTGGTGGATACCGAAGCATGGCCTTGGCTGCAGTGCGGCGGGCGGAGTCGTGCTGGACGCGGGCTACCGACTTCCGAACATTTGTTTTGGTCGCGGGGCCAAATCGGAGAAGTTCCCATTTGCCGATGAATTCTGACCAGGAGCCGCGCGGGTCATTGGGTAACCAGAATCCGTACGTCGAAAAGATGACGTGATAACCGATCACCATGACGACAATGATAACCTGTTTTGTTTAGCCGCGACCCGAAGGGGAGCGCTTCCCTGCGGGTCGCGGCTAAACAATTATCTTGTTGTCGGTTGCGTGCTCGCGGAAAAATCGACCGCCGCGGGCTTTTCCAATTGCCCCAGCAAATCCATTCTCTTCTTCGCATAATCCTTATACGGCTGCGATGCATCACTGCTGATGATGGCCTGATACTGTTGTCGCGCCGCATCCCAATTCGACTGATTTTCGGCGACGGCCGCCAGTCCGAATCGTGCCGCTACTGCTACGGTGGGAATATCGGGATACGTTTGCAGGGCTTGCGAATAGGCGTCGCTGGCGGCGCTGAGGAGATCGTCCACCGACTCCGCGGGCCGCAGGGCCGGCTGGGTGCTGGCGCCGGGGAGCTCGGGCAGGTTTGACATCTCGAAACTCAAGTCGCCCTTCATCAGCAGCGCATGGGCTTTCAAATAGCGCTGGCTGTCGGGGGCCTTCTGGAGGGCGTCTTCGGTCTGCTGAATTCCGTCGGCGTACCAATCTTCGCGCTGTCTCATTGCCATTGCGGAGTCGCGGAAGGGCCCAAGCGTGCCGCGAAGCTGATCGAGGTCCTGCGTGGCCAGCGCGACGGCTCCCTGCGCCGCCTCGAGCCTTTCCTGGGCGGTTCGCATTCGATATTGGATCAGGACGATTCCCAGCGCGATGACGATGAGGACGAGGGAAATCTGCGACTGATATTGCTTGATCTTTTCGGGCAGGCCCTGAAGGTGCCAGATGAGAGCATTTTGTCTGAGTTCGCGCCGCCGCTCTGATTTCATGGGATGCGGAACTATATCGGTGCCCTCTAGCCAAAGCAAACCGCGCGTTATCGGAGCCTTGGCCTGCAATTCAGCGGCGGCAAATGCCGAATATGTCTGGGCATGACCGACGCTCCCCGTCTTGACCGCTGGCGCAGCCCCGCTCTGGGCTTCTGGCTTCTCTTGTCGCTGCTGTGCATTCTGGCGGCGGCGAAGGTCGTGCTTGGGGACACGCTGGATCCTGATTGCTTCTGGCACCTGCGCGTTGGGGATGAAATCGCCAAGGTAGGCTGGCCGCGACCCATCGTCGATGACCTCTCGTTTGCATCCATCCGCCAACCCTGGACGCCGTATTCCTGGCTCGCGGAGCTGGGCATGAAAAGGTTATGGGACGTGGCGGGATATCGCGGCGCCATTGCCGTACAGGCTTTGATGGAAATGGGGTTTATCTTGCTGCTTGGATTGTGCGCCCTGGAGCTGACTGCAAAGGTGTATGCCCGGCCGCGCTATCTCGCGGCCGCGGTCTCGGTCGCCTTCGGGGCGATTCTTTCTCTCGCGTACCTGAGCTTCAGGCCGGTAACGGCGGCGCTGACAATCCTGGCTCTGATCGCGTGGCTTCTTCTGCGCGACCGACGGCTGGACCAGAAATCGTGGGTGGTTTGGCTTGCTGTTCCGCTGACGGCGCTTTTGATCAACATTCACTTCTTTGCGCTGTTTGTACCGCTGTGGACGGGGGCGTTCTGGTCGGCGATCTGTTTGAATCCTTTTTTAATACGACGGATGGAGGGGGTGGTTGCGGTCGCTTGCGGAGTGGATTGCTGTTTGTGCTTTGCGGTCTTGCGTGCCTCGCGACGCCGTTGCTGGCGGGCACACTGCATAGCATCATCGAGTATTCGACTGGGGACGTAATGGTGCGTGCCGGGGGAATCGCGGAATTTCGGCCCTTCTACCTTGGACTTCTGGGCAACATCACCGCCGGCATCGTCATCGCGCTGCTCGTGAGTGCCATCTGGCGATCGATCAAATCGCCGCGAACGGGTGTGGGAGAAACTATCTGGCTATTCGACAGCGCCGTGCTGCTCTTCCGGATGGGGCGCTTTGCGCCGGTTTTCGCGATCATTGCGGTTCCGACGCTGGCGGTGGTGATGCCGCGTCTTTCTGATGGGATTCTCGCGCGCCCAGCGGTCGTGGTGCTGCTTGCCGGTGTTCTTACGCTCTCCATCTGGAAAGTGGCGAGCGCATTTCCGCCTGGCAATGAACCTCTGGCCACCTGGCTCAATCGCAACGGGCCGGACGCGCCTAATTATCCGTGCGCGGCGGCCGATTTCGTGGCTCAGAACGTCTCGCCGCAAACGCATCGCCTGCTGAACGAATTCACGTGGGGCGGGTATCTTGAATGGAGCCTGGGGAATCGCTACCAGACCCTGATGGATGGGCGGACACAGGTTTTTTCGTCGGGCTTCTGGAACTCGACCATGCTGGGCTCCCCTGGCGATCAAAGGCGTTTCCTCTCTTCCACGCCCGCTGACGCCGCCGTCCTCCGCACTTCAAAGAGTAAATTCGAAACCATCCTCACCGGCCTCGGCTGGAAAATCGTCTACCGCGATCAGTTTGCCGAAGTGCTGACACCGCCAAGCAGCGCGTTGGCGGCGATTTCCAAATCTGATTGACCTTCGGATTCAATCCTTCTTTTTCGCTTCCACCAATTCAAAGGGGTCGAGAGTCTTTTCAAAGACTCTCGACCCCTTTGATTTAACGATTTAAGGAGCTTTTCGGAAATAGGAAGAACTACTCCGGCTTTTCGCCGTTCTGCAGGTGCGAAGCATACTTCGCGAAATATTCCGGAACCGGATAATGCTTCATGAGGAAATCCCGAAGCTGATCCCTCTCCGCCACGACGAAATTCACCGGCTCATCCAGTTTCCGGCCGGAAAAGTTGACGGCGCGAATCAGGTCCTGGGCGCTGGTCGCCATGTGGAGATCTTCCCGCTCCCGATTCAGCGGCAGGAGATGAAACTGCCACGCCTGTCGGCGATTGAGCATTCTGAGGCAATCGGTATCGATCCGCTGCTCGTCGAGGTCGACGATTCCCGCCACGCGGACATACTGTTCGACCCAGGCATCCTCGACCGCCTTGGCGTCGATGCCAAAGAGGCGCTCGGCGAGATCGCCGAAGGGGCGGTGCGACATTTTTTGAACCTTGAGAATATGCTCGACCTGCGATTCGCTGAGCACGCCCTGTTCAACGAGCAACTGTCCGATTTGAATGCCTGGCAACGATTCCTCCCGGAATAAACTGGCGGCAATCACTGCCGCTATGGGTTTATCGGTCAGACCGGGTGCCCGCTCAAATGGGTTTTTCGGAGGTGAGGGCCGCGCTCCCCTGCGGGTCGCGGCTATACGGGCGCCCAGGAGTCAGGCTGCCGCGTTTTGTAATTCGATAGCTTTGCGGGAATTTTTCTCAAGTGGCTCTGTTCCCTCGAGCCAATGCACATTGGGGAATCTGCGGAACCATTTCATCTGCCGCCGGGCCAGTTGCCGCGTGGCGATTTTGATCTGCTCGATGGTATCGTCCAGCGTCGCGCGGCCCGCCAGATATTCGATCAATTGGGCATATCCGGTCGCCTCGGCGGCGGTTTTCGACAGGGCCGGATATTTGCGTACCAGCTCGCGCACTTCCTCGACCCATCCCGCCGAAATCATCTCCTTTACGCGCACATTGATCCGCATATTCAGCGCATCCCGATCCCACCTCAGGCCGATCCAGACCGCGCAATGGCGCGGCGGCGAGTTCTCATTCCACTGCTCCTGCATGGCCGAGATCGGCTTGCCGGTCAGTTCGTGAACTTCCAGGGCTCGCACCAGTCTCTTGCTGTCGCGCGGATGAATCCGCCGGGCGGCTTCTGGATCAACCTTCAGCAGTTGCGCATGCAATTGGTCGCCGGGAATCGCGCGTAATTTCTCCCGCAATTGTTCATCCGCCGACGGCCCTTCGAAAAGCCCCGCGAACAGCGCCCGGAAATACATTGGTGTTCCCCCCGTTGCCACCAGCGGCGAGGCCGCTGAGGCGATCACCGCATCAGCCTGCTCCACAAATCTTGCCACACTGAAAACTTCATCCGGGTTTACCACATCGATTAAATGATGGGATACTAACTTCCTTTGGCCGGCCGTCGCCTTCGCCGTCCCCACATCCATCCCCCGATAAATCTGCATCGAATCGACGCTTAGAATTTCGGCCCCGGTTTTATAAGCGACCTCCATCGCCAGCGCCGACTTCCCCGACGCCGTCGCCCCGATGATTGCCAGCAGCGGACCTTTGCCTGTCATTTTTGTTTAACCTGCCGTTTTTGCGGGACATTTATCGGCAGCCCCGCGCTCGCATTTCCGTAAACCCATGATCTTCGGGGCAATGCGCACAGGCTTCAATAGCCGCCGCCTGGCACGAGCTTTGTTCTCTATCCCAAGGTCGTTTTTTTTGGATTTAATTTGAGGTCAATGGTTATGGTACTTTCAACAAGAGTTTTAAGAGACGGCGAGCGGTTTGAGCTCGCCCAATGCGAATTCGATACTCTGCTCGGCAGATTCTTCGGAAATCGCATCAACGGCGAGGGTGGCGAATATCTCGTTCCCCACGGCGTAGATGTCCGCGAAGACGCGGATCACATTTACGTTGAAGCCGAACTTCCTGGTTTCAAGAAGGATGAGGTCGATGTCAACATCGAAAACCAGACGTTGACGATCTCAGCCGAGCACAAGGAATCCAACGAGCAGAACGGCGACGAAAAGAGCCAATGGCTCCTTCGCGAACGCCGGTACTCACGGTTCCAGCGGAGCTTTACGCTTCCGCCGACCGTCGACGCACAAACCGTTCAGGCGAAATTGAACGACGGCGTGCTGCTCGTGACGCTCAACAAGCGTGAGGAAACCAAGCCGCGCCGAATTACCGTTTCGTAATCGGCGACACGATAGTGGTTTCAATCCGATGGAGGCGGAGCGCGGTGGATATCGCGCTTCGCCTTTATTTTTTTTTTATTCCCCGCCACGATCCGCGCATTGCGCTTCAGCATCGGCAGCTTTACCCGCTTCATCGCGCTCCCCTTCAACTCCCGGCGATAATCTTCGTCGGTCCAGTTCAGCACGTCCTCGGGATTGAGCCCAACCCGCCGCGGCCGAAGCGCCGGGTCGGCAGCCGAGGGCGGCTCACGATTCCACGGACAAACCTCCTGGCAAATATCGCACCCAAACATCCATTCGCCAATCTTTTCCGCCAGGTCCGCTGAAATCTCTCCGCGATGCTCAATCGTCAGATAGGAAATACATTTTTGGGCATCGAGTTGATACGGCTCGGTAATCGCCGCGGTGGGACACGCCTCGATGCACTTTTTACAAGACCCGCACCGATCCACGGCCGGTTCATCCACCGTCAGCTCCGCCGTCGTGACCACTTCCCCCAGCAGAATCCACGAACCGATCTTCTCATTGATGATGCAGGTATTTTTCCCCAGCCATCCGATCCCCGCGCGTGCCGCCAGGTCTTTTTCCATCACCGGCGCCGTATCCACGCTGCACCGCGTTTTGGCCTGAGGACAAATCTCCCGAATGAAATCCGCCAGGGCAAAGAGCCGCGATTTGATCACTTCATGGTAATCTTCCCCCAGGGCATACCGAGCCACCCTCGCCACCCCCGGCGGGGGGGCCTCCAGCGGAACGAAATAGTTCATCCCCACACATACCACGCTCCTCGCCTTTGGCAGATAGACGGATGGATCTGCCCGCTCCTCAAACCGCCCGGACAAATACCCCATCTCCCCGCCCATCCCGGCATCGAGCCAATCCCGAAAATAGTCCCGCCTGGGGGAAGCTGTGGCGGGCGCGATCCCCACTAGATCGAAGCCCAGTTCATGGGCCTTGGCCTTAATCTCAGCGGTTATTGCAAGTGTTTGGATCGACCCGGGCATCCTCGGCAATTCTCCATTTCCTGACGCCCAAAACCACCCCTTCAATCTTGGCTTTTTCTTGACACCTCTTTCGTCTCGAAATACCATACCTTCCGCGGATTTTTTTGGTTCCAGCCGAGAGTTTTTGTTCATTTGCACCCATTGCCTTCGGAGATCACTCATGAAGCGGTTTGCCCGTCTCGCTTTAGGTTTCACGCTCGCCTGCCTGCTCGCGGCCCCCGCTTCCTGGATCGTCGCCCGCGCCGACGATGCCACGATGACGCCGCCGGCGAACTCAACGCCCGATAATTCGGCGGGCGCGAACTCCGACAACTCCACTCCCGCGACCCCGCCGGCAACCCCAGCGCCCGACAATGGCACTGCCGCCGCCCCTTCGGACAATTCCTCCTCCACCGCTACCCCTGACAATTCAACCGCCGCCGCCACCCCGGACCAATCCGCCAGCGCCACCGGCGAAGCTCAAACTCCCCCCACGCTGAACGATCTCACCGACACCTACTGGCACTACGGAAAAATCGCCGACTACGCCCTCGCCGCCGACGCGGGGCAGAAAATCCTCAGT
This sequence comes from uncultured Phycisphaerales bacterium, assembly GCA_963755915.1. Classification (GTDB taxonomy): domain Bacteria; phylum Planctomycetota; class Phycisphaerae; order Tepidisphaerales; family Tepidisphaeraceae; genus PALSA-1353. The sequence continues at coordinate 569,939 of CAVWLP010000003.1, read as the reverse complement.
TCCGGCTCCGATCCGGACGCGATTCTCATGGCTTTTGAAGCCGTCGCCGCCCGTCATAACGACAATATCGACACCTGGATGATCCGCTGGAAATCGCTGCCCGTCGGCGATGAGGCCGACAGCGCCGCCGCCGGGGCCATGCGCCAGGTCACCGCGAAACTCGTCGACGTGATTAACCAGGGCTACAACGACCGCCGCAACAATCCCGACTTCATCCGCAACACCATCATCGAAATGTCCGTCGGCGAGCGCGCCTACGACAACAACATCCCCCGCATCGATCAAAGCGGCGAAGTCGCGGTCAAGGTGATCATCGACATGCTGCGCGACGCCTCGCAGAACCAGTATCACAACGTCTGCCGGCGCATCCTCCGCGACCTGGGCCGCAAGGCGCTCAATCCCCTCCTTGCCTCCACTGAGATGAAGGACTACGACACGCTGCTCGACGTCGTCTCCGCGCTTGGCGATATCGGCTACGAAGCTGCTCTGCCTTATCTGGCTCGCCTCGCCGCCTCCACTGAAGTCCCGAGCGGAATTCACAATGCCGCCCTTCAGGCGATGTGGCATATCGGCCTCGACCGCAACGGCACCGTCCGCGCCAGCGATCTCTTCTTCGATCTCGCCCAGAAGTGCTACTACGGCAAGTCCGACCTCGAACCGGCCGGCGACAAGGAATCGAACATCTGGTACTGGAACGACGACAAGGGGCTGACCCGAAAAATCGTCCCGACCCCCATCTTCAACGACCTTCTGGCCATGCGTGCCTGCGAATATACGCTGAGGCTTAACCCCTCGAGCGGCCAAGCCGTCGCCCTCTGGCTCGCCGCCAACACCAAGCGTGAATGCGACCTCCCAGCGGGCGCTGTCGACCAGACGCATGAGGGCGATCCCGATGCCAATTATTACAACGTCTCCGCCGGCGCGGCCTATCTCAACGAAGCCCTGGCCCGCGCCACCGCCGACCGCGATGCAGCCGTTGCCTTGAAGCTTTGCGACTCCCTCCGCGACATCACCGGCCAGGCAAATCTCAACGGCCAATCGATCACGCCGCTGATGCAGGCCCTCTATTTCCCCAACCGCCAGGTCCGCTACGCCGCGGCCTTCGCGCTGGCGCAATCGCTCCCCAGCCAGCCATTTTCCGGCTCTGACCGGGTCGTGCCGCTGCTTGTCGAAGCCGTCAACCAGTCCAGCAAGCCCGGCGTCGTGGTCGTCGCCCCTGAAACCGGTGACGGCCTGACCGTTGGCGATCTTCGCGATGCCGTGCAGAGCCTCGGTTATCCCGTGGTTGCCGCCAGCTCACCTACCGACGCTGCCGCTGCCGCTATTTCTCTTCCCACCGTCGATCTCATCATCATTTCCGAAGACAGCGACGTGAGGAAGATGATCGATCTGGAGACGAACATCGCCCGGCTGCAGGGCGCCTCGGTGCTCGTTCTAACCCGCACGGTCGAAAGCCCCTATGCCGTCTCGGCTGCCACGGACCTGCTCATGAACGCCGATGTGATGCCCCCCAAAGAGCAATTGAAGGACGAGCTGAAAACCGACATCGAATCCGCCCGGCAGCATTCCGGCACCGCGGTGATGTCCGATCAGGACGCCTCGGCGTATGCCCTGGAAGCGGCGTCGCTGCTGGAAAAACTTGCGATTACCCGCGGCCACGCCTTCGACATGTCGGTGGCCGAAGGGGGTCTGCTTCAGGCGCTGAATGACTCCCGTCCCGAAATCGCCAAAGCCGCCGGAAAAGTGCTGGGCACGCTCAACTCCCCCAGCGCCCAAAACGGCATCGCCCTCAAAGCCAACTCTCCCGCGACACCGGCCGATGTCCGCGTCAGCCTCTACGAAAGTCTCGCCGATAGCGCCAAGCATATCGGCAACCGCCTCGATGGCGAGCAGGTCAGTCAACTAGAGCGGGTTGTTTCCGGCAGCACCGATGCGTCTATTCGCGACGCTGCCGCTGAAGCACGCGGGGCGCTTGATCTGCCTGCGGATGCCGCACGCACCCTGATTCTGAAACAGTCGAAGGTCTAAAAGGAATTACCGCTCCGGCTCAATCACCACGGCCGTTCCGTAGCACAAGACTTCTGTCGCCGAGGTTCGGTTCCCTCCGCCGATCTCCGAAGCATCATACCGAAACCCCACAATCGCATTTGCTCCCACCTGCTGCGCGTGCTCGATCAGAAGTTCGTATGCCTGCTGCCGTGCTTGCTCGCACATCTGCGTATAGGCCCCGATGCTTCCGCCGATAATTGACTTCAGTCCGCCCAATATCCCCTGCGAAATTGTCGGCGCCCGCACAATGAGCCCGCGCACCACCCCCAGATATTTAACGATTCGATAACCGTCAATCGTGAAGGTCGTGGTAACCGGAAAATGCAAAGGCGCCGAGTACGGCAGGTGGGTCGAGCTCATGGCCAAAGCATATCTCGCGGAAATTTACCCGCCAAGGTAAGCCCGTTTCACTTCGGGGTTTTCCAGCAGCGCTGCGGCCTTGTCCGCCAGGATCACCCGCCCGCACTGCATCACATATCCCCGCGTGGCGACCCTCAGGGCCATGTGCGCATTCTGCTCCACTAGAAAAATCGTCGCCCCGCCCTGATTGATCTCGCGGATAATCTGAAAAATCTGTTTCACAATGATCGGCGCCAGCCCCAGCGAAGGCTCATCCAGCAGCAGCAACCTGGGCTTGCCCATCAGCGCCCGCCCAATCGCCAGCATCTGCTGCTCCCCGCCGCTGAGCGTTCCGGCTCGCTGCTGGCTTCTCTCCTTCAGCACGGGGAAGAGTTCAAAGCATCTCTGCAATCCCTGCTGAATCTCGCCGCGCGCCCGGCGCGTAAACGCCCCGAGCATGAGATTATCCTTCACCGTCAGGTTCGCGAAGATCTGCCTCCCTTCCGGCACATGGCTGATCCCCAGCCTGACAATCTCATGCGGCTTCATGCCCACGAGTTCCTTTGTGGCCCCCGCATATTCAAGCGCATTTACCCCCGCCCCCGGTAGTCCGGGGGAGGGTTGGGGAGTGGGTTGTGCGGAAGGTTCACGATCCGGCGGACACCACGTAATCTCCCCTCCCGCCGGCTTCAGCAGCCCACTAATGGTTCTCAGCAGCGTCGTCTTCCCCGCGCCATTCGCCCCAATCAGCGCCACGATCTCCCCCGGCGCAATCTCCACGGAGACTTCGGAAAGCGCCGTTATCGCGCCATACTTCACGGTGAGATTTTCTGTCGCCAGGAGCATCAGTTCTCCGGCTCCCCAAGGTAAGCGGCAATCACCTTCGGATCATTCTGAATCTCCCCCGGCGTTCCCACCGCGATCGTCTCCCCATGATCCAGCACCGTGATCCTCTCGCAGATCGACATCACCAGCTTCATATCATGTTCGATGAGCCAGATGCCGACTTTAAATTGGTCCCTCACCCGCCGGATCAATTCCATCAGCTCCCCCTTCTCCTGCGGATTCATCCCCGCCGCCGGCTCATCGAGCATCAAGATCTTCGGGCGCGTCGCCAGCGCCCTGGCGATCTCCAGCCTCCTCTGACGCCCATAGGGCAAACCTCCAGCCGGCGAATTGCATTGCTCCGCGAGCCCAAATGTCCCCAGCAATTCCATCGCCTCGGCCCTGCACTTCTGCTCTTGCCGGAAGAATTTCGGGCTGCGCGTCAGAGTGCTGAGAAACCCATGCTTTGCGGAGCGGTGAAACCCAACGACCACGTTATCCAGCACGCTGAGGTTCTGAAACAGGCGGATATTCTGAAACGTGCGCGCGATACCGGCGTGATTCACCTTCACGGGCGACTCACCGTCGATCCGCTTTCCTCCCAGCCTGATTTCGCCGGCGGTAGGGCAGTAAACGCCGGTTACGATATTAAACGCCGTCGTTTTCCCGGCGCCGTTGGGGCCGATCAAGCCGGCAAGCTGGGACTGCTCCAGCGAGAAATTGAAATCGCTCAGCGCCTTGAGCCCGCCAAAGCTGATCGAGAGGCGGGAGATTTGCAGCAGCTCGCTCATTTTTCCCCTGATTTTGCGAACGCCCGCTTCAATTTCGCCCGGGCGATCATGATGACCAGCAGGAGCAGGGCATAAAGAAAGAACCGGTTATCCGCCATCCAATGCGCCTCGGGCCGCAAGCTTTTGGGCAAAATTCGATCCGCGTTGTCGAGGACCTCCGGCAGCGCTGTGAGCCCGACGGCGGCGATCGCCGCGCCCGCGAGGCTCTCCATTCCGCCCAGCGTGACCATGACGACAATCTCGATCGAACGCATAAACGTAAACTGGGTGGTGTTTAAATACTGATCGAAATGCACAAAAAGCACTCCCGCGACCCCGGCGAAAAATGCTCCGACGACAAACGCCAGAAGCCGTTGCCGCGTGGGATCGATCCCCATCGCTGCGGCGGCGATCTCATCGTCTCTCACCGTTTTGATCGCCTTGCCCCTGGACGAATGGACGAGGCGGCCGATGAAAATCAACGTGAACGCGGCCGTGCCGAAAATCCACGGGGACATATAAAACGCCTCATAGATATGGTCCGGCGCACTCGGCTTGGTCGAGTACGGGTTCACGCTCATTCCCGTTGCCGCGCCCAGCGCAGGAATTGTCACGATGATGTTGCGGATGATTTCGCCAAATCCCAGCGTCGCGATGGCGAGGTAATCGCCCCGGAGGCGCAGTGTCGGAATGCCCACGATCAGCGCCGCCGCGGCCGCCGCACACCCGCCGCCGATCAGCGCCACCACCAGCGTCGCCGGCTTGCGCCATTCAAACGGCAAAAGCCCGCTTATCCAAACCCCGACAGGCTGCCCATGCTGAAGCATGGCGCTGAAAATATTCACCAGCCCCACAGCTCCTCGTGACCAGATGCAACCCGCCGGAATCACCTGGGCCTGCGACGCATTACGCGCATCGACCACCACCCACACCAGCAAACCGGCCGTCAAAATCAGGGGCAGCGCCGGAAAGATCTTTCGTGTCTGCCGAATCAATATAAACAACACTGCTATAACTCCCGCCGCGATACCGGTTACCAGTCCTGCCACGAGGAAAAACAAAAGAGTCCCCCCGGGATTCGCAAACAGCAGCCGCGGATCGGGATAATCTGCGTTGGGGTCATAACCCCACGGCCCGAAAATATAGGTTGAAAATCCGCCCAGATATGCGCCCACCGCCATAAACCCGGCATGTCCAAGCGAAAACTGCCCGCTGATTCCATTGATCAACTGCAAACTTACCGCGAGGATGACGTTGATCCCCGCGAACATCGCCACGTTCATCACGTATTCGCCGGGACGATCCGCAAATTCGAATTTGCGCCCGATCCAGACAATCGCGCCGAGCACGACGGGAATCCACAAGTTGTGCAGCAGCGAAAGCCACCACGATTTCGTGCGCGGCAATGGTTGAGAGGTGCTAGCCAATTTAGACTTTTTCCTGAGTCGCTCGCCCGAACAATCCCGACGGCTTAATCACCAGAATCGCGATCAACACCAGAAACGCAACGCCGTCGCGATATTGCGACCCCTCCGGAAAATAGCTGACGACCATCGCCTCCGTCACACCCAGGAGCAGGCCCCCGGCCACCGCGCCCCCGATATCCCCAATCCCTCCCAACACCGCCGCGATAAACGCCTTCAGCCCGGGCAACAGCCCCATCAGCGGATCCACCTTCGGCGACCTCAATCCCACCAGCACCCCCGCGACCGCCGCCATCACCGATCCAAGTACAAACGTAAAGCTGATCACCCGGTTCACGTTAATCCCCATCAGCGAAGCCGTATCGAACCGATAGGAAACGGCCCGCAGCGCCAAGCCCATTTTCGTCTCCTTCACCACCCAGCGCAGGCCCACCATCATCAGCAGCGTGATGAGGAAAATCATTGCGTCCACTTTCCCGATCACCAGTTGCCCCACGTGAACAAGATCCGGCCGCGCCTCCACCCCCGGAATCAGATCCGGAAACGGCTTGGGGTCCGGCCCAAACATCCACTTCGCCTGCCCGCCAAATTCCAGCAGCATCGACACCGCGATCGCAGTAATCAGCGAGACAATCCGCGGCTGATCCCGCAGCGGCCGATAGGCAAACAGCTCAATAAAAAACCCCAGCACCCCGCACACGGCCATGGCCGTCATCAGCACCAAAAAAAATCCCAGCCACGCCGGCACCGCTAAATGAAACCACCGAGTCGCCGCATAAAACCCCGTCATCGCGCCGACCATGTAGACATCGCCGTGCGCGAAATTGATCAGCCGCAGCACGCCATACACCATGGTGTATCCGACCGCGATCAGGGCATAGATCGCCCCGATCGACAGCCCATTGATAAGTTGCTGAATGAATTGTTGAAACTGCGGCATAAAAGACGCGCTCAATCACCCATTCGGCTGCACCGTCCCAATGAAATGCGGCTTATCATTCTCAATCTTCAAAATCACGATGGGCTTCTGCGCATTCCTATGCGCATCCATCGTGATATCCCCGCTCGCCCCCGGATAATCTTTCGTATGCGCCAGCGCATCGCGGATCGCCCGCCCGTCCGTGCTCCCCGCCCGCTTGATCGCATCGGCCATCATCCCCATCGCGTCATATCCCAGGATCGCCATCGCGTCCGGCACCTGGTTATATTTCGCCTGAAACTTCGCGACAAAATCCTTCACCCGCGGGCTGTTCTCATCCTGCGAATAATGGTTCGTAAAAAAGCATCCGTTCACCGCATCCCTTCCGATCTCATACAGCTTATCGCTGTCCCACCCATCTCCCCCCATCAGCGGAGCCGCGATCCCCAAATCCCGCGCCTGCCGGCAGATCAGGCCCACCTCGGTGTAATACCCCGGCACATAAATCGCCTGCGGATTGGCCCGCTCGATATTCGTCAATTGCGCCTTGAAGTCGATGTCCCCTTCCCCATAACTCTCATCCGCGACAATCTCGCCCCCATTGGCCTTCACCGTATCGGTAAAAAATTTCCTCAATCCCACGCTGTAATCATTCTTCACATCGTAGAGAATCGCAAACTTCGTGGCCTGCGGCCCCTGCGGGTCCTTCATCGCGAAATTCGCCATCGCGGCCCCCTGAAACGGATCGATGAAGCACGCCCGGAAGATAAAATTCCCCACCGCCGTGACCTTCGGATTCGTGCTGGCCGGGGTTAGCATCGGCACGTGATTCCGCTGACAGATCGGCGCCGCCGCCAGCGACCGGCTGGACGCCACTTCGCCGATCACCGCCACGACATGATCTTCGGAAATGAGTTTCTCCACCGCCGTTACCGCAGCCTCCGGCTTCGACTGATCGTCCTCCACCGCCACCTGAATCTGCTGCCCCAGCACTCCGCCGGACGAATTGATCTGATCCAGCGCCAGCCTCACCCCTTCATCCGTAGAAGTCCCAAAGGTTGCCGTGCCCCCCGTGAGCGACCCATACTCGCCAATCAAAATATCCCCCCGCGCCACCAGCCCGATCCCGCCAACAACAACCAGACCAACCACCGACAAAAGACGCGACTTCAAACCGCTGGCAACTTTCTTCATGTCCGCAAAATCTAGTCTTCGTTGCTCCCCATGACAAGACAACCGCTTCAAGTTACATTTCCCCGCATGTCAAACGGTTTTCTCGCTCGCGGAAAAGTTCTCGAAGCCAGGGATTCCCTCGTCATCTTCAACCCCGCCGACACGACATATAAGCTCTATCTGCAAATCTCCCGTCCCTACGACGGCCCGCTGAATGAATTCATCGAAGCCCGCATTCGAGCCAAGGCGCGAAAGGTTTACACCGTCCCCAGCGGTGGGGGGTTTATCTCCCCCATCTTCGGCCCCCCCAAAACCCTCCAGGGCCGAGCCCTTCACGTCGACGATCGCCAGGTGGTCATCCGTGCCGGCACCCCAATCTCCGTCGACCTCCCTCAAAGCGACGACGCCGTCGATCTCTCGGATGGCCCGGTTAAGGTCGGCGAGATGATCAACATTGCCGCCTTTCCAGGCGCAACCTTCGAATACGTCCCCCCCCAGCCGCAGAAATAAGCAAAACCGCGGTAATTTGGATAAAATCCAGCCCTCCAAGTTCCAAAAACCGGTCTCGACCATATAGAGCAGATTCTCTTCCCATCTTAACATTTTCATTCGGTTTTTATGAGCAGCACCCCAAAAATCTTTCAAAATGGGGTTTTTATGGGACAAATGGGTAATTTTGGTGATTGAATTTTAACATACCTAAACTACATACTGTTCCGCACTGACGGGGTAAGGATGGGAGGTTTCGCGGGAGGGCGCGATTCACAGATCAGGCGGCTCGCCAGACGCTATTTTGTTTCGGTCCCGGCTCCCAGTGGGTGAGAGCCGGGACCTTTTTTTTCGCCCTGAATTCACCGTCGCTTCGCTGAACGGGAACGCCCACCGACTTCGGTGAGCTTGGTCGAACCGCGCCGCCGTGGGGCCTTCCCCTCGCTCCCCCAAACCGTTCTAATCCCGCAAGACCGCCCACACGCAGGAGTGGCGGAATTGGCAGACGCGCAGGACTTAGGATCCTGTACCGAAAGGTGTAGGGGTTCGACTCCCCTCTCCTGCATACAATTTCCCGTGGTATGAATCGCCGCGCATTCGCAACCCTCTTTCTGGCCGCCTCCGCATCTTTCGCGCGCGCCGACACCATCGCCATCCGCCGCCCCGACGCACCGCAGGATTCCGCTCCCACCGTCTATAGCGATGTCCAGGTCACCAACATTGCGCAGGGTCGGGTCGTCTTTACCACCGCCTCCGGCAACGAAGTCGACAAAGCCCTCGACTCGGTCGTGGCCATGGACATCGACGACGAACCTGGGTTCAACCAGGCCATGCAGGACATGGCCGCCCAAAAGTTCGCCGACGCCACCGACGAATTCGATCAGACCATCCAGAAAACCGCCAGACCCTGGCTCAAAACCTACTGCGAGCCGCTTTTCACCGACGCCGCGGGCAAATCCGGCCGCTTCGACAAGGCCGTTCAGGGCTACATAAATCTGGTAATGAATCAAACCTCGATCGCCGCCGCCCATCGCCCCGCGGCACCCGGCCCCGATTCCGGCTACCTCGACGCCGCCGCCCAATCCCTCAACGACGCCGCCGACTACCCCAATCTCTCCACCCAGCAGCAGCAGGCCATTCTCTCCCTTCTGCTGGACGTCGACCGCTCCCGCAACAATGCCGCCGACATCGCCTCCGTCGCCGCGCGTCTCGCGAAACTCACCGGCTCAACGCCAAACCCCATCGCCAATGACGCCTCCCTCGCCCTTGCCGACGCCAAGCTCACGCTTGCCCAGTCCGCGCTGTCCCAAAACAACTACGACCAGGCCGCCTCCATCATCACCACCTCCGGCAATGTCTTCTTAGATCCCAAGCGCCAGTCGGAGGCCCTCTATATCCTCGCCCAATCCCGCCAGGGACAGGCCGAAGCAAAAAACGATCCGGACGCCTGGAAAGACGCCGCCATCGCCTACATGCGCATCGTCGCCGATTTCAAGGACGCCCCGAATGCGCCCCACATTGCCGACTCCCTGCTCGCCACGGCGTCGATTTTAGAGGATCATCTCAATGCGGGCGGCAAAGCCCTTCGCATGTATCAAAGCATCCAGAAACAATTCCCCGGCACCCCCGCTGCCGACCAGGCGGCGGACCGAATCTCGCGGCTCGAGTCCGCGGGTGTGCAGCCGGATTAAAAATCAAAACCGTTAAAGGCTCCGCTTAATGATCAAAATCATCCGCAAAAACCAGAAAGTCGTCGGCGTAGTTCTGGGAATCATTCTCATGGTCATGTTCCTCGGCAACCTCGCTCCGCAGGGAAGCCAGCAGTCCGCGCAGCTCCTTCGCACGGTCGCCACTATCAACGGCGAAAAAGTCACCCAGTTGCAAGTGAATAATGCCACCGCCGAATGGCAACTGCTCATGCAAACCGCGTACATCGATCCCCGAGATCCCGATTCCGAGGCCCGCAGGTTCATCTCGGTCTATCCCGGCATCCTGATCGCGGACCAGATCCAAAAAGCCCAGTCCGGCAACAACGGCATCCCCCTCTTCTTCCTCCTCTGGAAAGAAGCCGAGCGGCGCGGCATCGTCGTCACGCCCGAAGAACTCAACTCCGTTCTCGCCAACAACGCCACCCCGAACGATTCTCCCCAACTTCCCGAAGCCGTACTGCACGCGATGGAGATCCGCCGAATGGCCGATCTCGACGACGGCTCCATCAAAATCACCCGCCCCTATCGCGAATACCAGCTCGCCCTCAGCGGGCAGGATCTCACGCTTAAGGTTGCCCCCATCGTCGTCTCGCAGTTCATGACCTCGATTACCGAGCCCACCGACCAGCAGATCCAGCAGCAGTATGACGCCTATAGCGATCGCGTCGCCGCCGTCGAGGGACACGGACAATTCGGCGCTGCTGATGACCCGCTCGGCTTCGGCTACAAAACGCCCAATCGCCTCACCCTGCAATACATCGGCCTCAGCTACGCCGACGTCGCCCAGACTGCTCGCGCCTCCAAATCCACCGAAGACTGGTACATCGCTGCCTTCGGTGAATTCAAGGCCAACCGCGACGACTACGACTCCAAACCCCTCCCCGCGACGCAGCCATCAAGCGCCGCGCAGCAGTCGGTTCCCCAGAAGCTCGATGACGTCGGCCAGGACTTCGCCCTCCATGCCCCGCTCGTTCTAGACAAGCTTTACACCGACGCCACCGACGCGCTCATGCAATCCGCCGTCAACGACATGAGCCAGAAGCTCTCCGCCGGCTTTGGAACTTATCGCGACGCCACCGCCGGCGGCGCCGCCAACCCCACCTCCGGGCCCGCCGCCGAGTACCTCACCTACGGCTTCCTCACCTCCGTCGCCGATTCCATGCACGCCAAGTACGGCCTCACCCCCATCCTCGGAAACATCCAGCAGCTCAGCACCGAAACCGATCTCTACCAAATCCCCGGCATCGGCCGATCCGCCGTCATCGGGACCCAGCCGACTCTCCCCTTCGCCAATTACGCCGCCGAGTTGTATCAACCCTGGATCTCCTCCACCCTCAAAAATTCTTCGCTCGGCTCCCTGGCCATCGTCCAGTGGCAGCCTTCCAACAAACTCACCGACAACGCCAACAACGTCTACTTCTTCCGCATCACCGGCAGCGACGCCTCGCATCTTCCTCCTCTCGCGGCCGTTAAGGACGAGGTCATCGCCGACTGGAAGCTCGCCGCCGCTTACGCGAAGGCGCAGGATGCCGCCAAATCCCTCCTCGCCGCCGCGGGGCAGGTTGGCCTTGACAAAGCCGCCCAGGACGCCCATGCCGTTCTGCTCACCACCGATCCCTTTAATCCCTACGGAATCACCAGTGGCCAATCTCAGCGCGAGATTCCGCCGCTTCAGCTCAAGGCCGATTCCGTCGTCGCCCTAGCCAACTCCGCCCAGCACCTCCTCACCACCCCCGAATCCCCCAGCGGCCACCGGCAGACTCTGGCCAACCTCTACGCCAACAGCACCGTCGCCGTCCTCCAGCTCGAAACCGCCACGCCCGTCTGGAAAGACGACCCCGACTACAAGGCCTACGAAACGCCCGGGTCATTGCCACCCTGCACCAGGACGCCCAGTTGCCGCTGGAATCCGGCCTGTTCGCGGCGGACCTGGTGAAATCGCGGATGAATTACGTGTCGCTGGAGCAGAAAAACCAGTAGAGAAACCCTGCGCGTCGCCGGAAAATTATTTAACCCGCCTGCGCCGCGGAAGAACCGCGACAATCCAGGACAGACATGCCACGCCGCCAGCGGGTTCAGGAACATTCGTCAAATCTGGCGCCGCCAATCCATTCGCCTTGGCAAACGCTTCGAGCGCCGCGACGTCTGCCGGCGAAACGCTGACGGCCGCGCCGCTCGCCGACAGACCGAAATTCGCGGCCAGCGCGGAGAAATCGGTTCCGTTGACCACTCCGTCATAATTAAAATCCCCTTTGTCCCATCCGCTGACGCCCTCACCGAAATTCGCCGCGAGGATGCTGAAATCTGACCCATTTACAACCCCGTCAAGATTCGCATCGCCGAGGAGCGTGTACTTGATTTCGATCTGGCCGGTGAAGAGGTCGGCGACGACGCCGTCGGCTCCGTCTGCATAGCCGAGGCCGTAATAAAGACCGTTCGTTGGTGTTCGTGCGGTGGAGGAGATAATTCCCGGGCCATTCCAGGCGCCGTGGTTGTATCCTGAGCGAATGTAAGCGGCGATCGTGGCGATCGGATCGGATCCGATGTCGTAGTTGATGAAGAATTCGTTGTTGGTCAGGTCTGCGGCTGAATGCGGGCCGACGGTGAGGCCGGACTGATCGCTGGGTCCGGCATTGGGGTTGAACTGAAGGGTGCCGTTCTGATTGAGATTTCCGACGGCGAGGGTGCCGTTTCCGCTGATGGTGGCAATGCTGGCTGAGCCGATCAGGCTGGCGGTTCCGGGGTTCACTCCGCCGGGGCCGAGAATTACCGCGGGGACTCCACTGGGGGCCTGTGTGAGCTGTGCGAAGGCGATTGCGCCTAGCTGTGTGGTGGAGCTGGGGACGACAGACTCAGTGGCAGTGCAGCCGGTGGTTTGAGCGGTGGCGGTGGCTGTGCCGCCTAAACCGGCGGTGGCGGAATTGTTGGGGGCTGCGCCGTTGCCGCCCGTGGCGGTGGCTGTGGCAGTGTCGGCTTCAGGGGTGCCCGGGGCGGGCGTGATAGCGGCAAATACGTTTGCTTCGCCGCCCGCGCCGCCGATGGATCCGCGCCGGAGCCGGCGCCGCCATTGCCTCCGACCGCGACGGCGGTGGCAGTGCAGGTAGAGGAGATTCCACCGGAGGCGGCGCTGCAGACTGAATTGGCCACGCCACCGTTTCCGCCTTGATTTGCGGCTCCGGATCCATTGCCGCCGTTGCCGCCATAACTGGTGGTTGAGATGGTGGCGTTTCCTGAGGCGCTGGAACTGGCGGCGGACGCGATAGCAATTCCGCCAGCGCCACCGGAACCGTTGGCGCTGTTTCCTCCGGCACCATAGATGCCCCCGGGACCATTTGCCGTGAGGGTGACGCTGCAGGATCCGGCGGTGCTGACGCTCATTTGGAAGCCGTCGGAGACTCCGCCGCCTCTTCCTGCCTGGCCGGAGTTCGTTGCACCACCGCAGCCGCCAAAGGCACTTGAAGTCATGTCGATTGAATAGGCGTTACCGGTGTTGATGCTGTCGCCGCCGGCGCCGCCACCAGCGCCGCCCGCTCCTCCGATACTGGAGCCTCCGTTGCCGCCATAAGAGGTCTGGATGATGGTGAGGGGTCCCAAAGTTTGCAAATAAACAGTATTCGCGCCCGTACTTCCGCCGGCGCCTCCATTTGCGCCGTTTGCGCCCGCACCGCCATTTCCTCCATACTGAACGTCTGTTAGCGAGACGCTGTCACTTCCGTTTTGTGGATAGGTCGTCACACCGCCTTGGCCTGTACTGCCGCCCTGGCCACCGGCGTATCCAGTTCCGTTTCCCTCCCCTCCGTTGCCACCTGTCTCGTGCGTCAAGAGGCTCAATGCGCCGCTGCCCGGATCCGTGACATCTACGGTGCAGTTCGCGGCCGCTCCATTTCCGCCGGAGCCGGTTACGTTGGCGTTGCCACCAGGACCACCGCAGGCGTAGGCATTCGCTGATACGGCGGCGTTTGAATCGGCGGCGGGACCATATAGGTAAACCTCAACGATCGCGGTACCCGCTCCGCCGACTGCCGCCAGCGCCGTGCCATCGCTGTCGCCCCCTGCGGCATCTCCATTTCCGCTGTAATAATTTGCGTATGCGCTGGCGGTGACTGACCCGTTGGACTGGCCTCCAACATCGCATGAACTGACCACCGCGCCGCCCGCTCCCGCCTGTCCGCTTACCGACGCTCCACCATTTCCTCCGGTTTGAGAGGACGTATAAACCGCGTCAGGTGACGCGATGCCAGCGATGTTCAACCCCCCATTGAGCCAGCCGCCCTGTCCTCCGCCCGCCGTGCCGGATCCCCCATTACCGCCGAATCCCATCGTGGTGATAGTCAGATCGCCATTCGTGACTCCGTAGACATTGGAGTTGTTGTTGATAAGTCCCTGGCCTCCGTTACCACCCTGTGTTCCGCTTCCGCCGTTTCCGCCCTGCGCTGTCCCGGTCAATATCACCGACCCGTTTGACGTTGAAGAGCCAGTGAGTGTCTGGACCGTCGCATCTCCCCCGTCTGCGCCGGTAGTGTTTACTGTTCCCGCGCCGGCGCTGCCGCCGTTACCGGCTGTGGCGGAGGCGGAAATTGTCACCGGCGAAAGCGATCCTGAACTTGATCCGCTTGCCGATGCCGTAGCTGTCCCGGCGTCGCCTCCGGCTCCCCCCGATGCGTCGGTGCCGGCGCCGCCGTCTCCTCCATTGCCCCCCACGGCCGTCGCCGAATCGCTCGCTGCCCCAGCCGACGTTTCGGTCCCCTCCGCCGTCGCGGTCGCCGAACCTCCGTCGCCACCAACCCCGCCCACGCCAACCGCTCCCGCGTTTCCGCCGACGCCTCCGGCGCCCGCGTTCGCCGTCGCTGTATTGGACGCATCCGTGCTGACCGCGCTGGCGGTGGCACTTCCGCCGGACCCTCCGCTTTCTCCCGACTGTCCCCCCACGCCGTTGCTCCCCGCAGTTCCCGCTGTACCGTTGGAAGTTACCGTCATCCCCTTCGCCGGAAACGTCCAGGCCGCCACGGTCATCGCAGCCGCGGCCACCAATCTTCCCAACCCCTTTGCTGCACTCATCTTTGTATTCCTCGCGAATTAGTCAGTTCCCGCACCTTTTGCCCAGTCTACAATTTTACCGCAATCTCCTCGCGCTCTACAATCAGAAACCCCCCAGCTCCCAGTCGGAAAAATCCCTATTCCGGCTCACATCGCCCTCAATTGCTCCTTTCTTGACAGGAAATCCCCATCGCTTATGTTGCCCCTAAGCGCCATTAGCTCAATTGGCAGAGCAGCTGACTCTTAATCAGCGGGTTGCAGGTTCAAGTCCTGCATGGCGCATATAATGTAAGTCACGCCGAACGCGAAGAATAGCGTACCTGTCCGTGTCGGGCAGAGCGGCCTTGAATCCTTCACCAAAACGGTAATTACCGTTTTTGGCTTGGATTGGAGGTATCCGCTATGCCACGACTCATCAATCGTAATCCATCGTATCGCAAGCACAAGGCTACTGGACAAGCCATCGTCACAATAGATGGGAAGGACTATTACCTTGGTCCTTGGAAGACGCAGGCATCCAAGGTTGAGTATGACCACTTGGTGGGCGTATGGCTCGCCGGTGGTCGCCGAATGCCCGGCTCCGGCGTGAGCGACATCACCGTGACCGAAGTCATTGCCCGTTTTTGGGAACACGCCCAGTCCTATTACCGCCATCCCGACGGATCGCCGACGTCTGAAATCCGATCCTACAAGCCACCGCTCGCGATTTTGAATCGGCGGTATGGGACGACCCCAGCGCGCGATTTTGGCCCTCTTGCCTTAGATGCGGTCCGCATCGCGATGATCGAAAAGGGCTGGGTGCGCCGGAGCATTAATATCAGCGTGGGCAGGATCAAAAGAATGTTCAAGTGGGCAGTCGCAAAGGAACTTGTGCCGCCTTCGGTCCATCATGCGCTTTCAGCCGTCGCGGGTCTGCGCCGGCAGGACCGACGCCCAGGAAAGCGACCCCGTAAAACCCGTCTTAGATGCAACGGTTGACGCGACCTCGCCATTCCTCTCCCGCACCGTTGCTGCGATGGTGCAACTGCAGCGCTTGACCGGTGCCCGCCCTGGTGAAATCTGTGCCATGCGAACAAGCGACATCGACCGTACCGGCGAAATCTGGACCTATACCCCTTCAAGTCACAAGACCGCCCACCACGGCCATCACCGAAGCATTTTCATCGGCCCAAAGGCGCAGAATGTCCTGAAACCTTTTCTCCGTCTCGATCCCGCCGCCCATTGTTTTTCTCCAGTGGAAGCCGAGCGGGAACGACGTGAAGACCAACACGCCAAACGCAAGACGCCCGCCAACTACGGCAACAACATCGGTACCAATCGCAAGCGCGAGCCAAAACGGCAACCCAAGAGCCGCTATGACGTGGGGAGCTACTGCCGGGCAGTGGCTACCGCGTGCGCATTGGCATTCCAACCGCCACCGCCGCTGGGCCAAATGGATGGCGAATCAATACGAGCTTGGAAGCTCAGATTGACTCTGGAGCAGCGCACGGAGCTGAGACAATGGCATCATGCCCACGCTTGGCACCCGCACCAATTGCGTCACAGCGCGGCAACTGAAATCCGCAAGCGCTTCGGCATTGAAGCGGCACAGCATGTTCTTGGCCACGCAACTTTGAACGTCACCGAAATTTACGCGGAAAAAAATTCAGAGGCGGCTAGACAAATCGCGGCGGCGATCGGATAGGAAGTCGTTTTGCGTATCTGCTGGGTCATTCCCGTCGATGCTGCGCAGATCGTGACCGCTCTACAGCATTGATTGAAGCATCAGCCCGGAGGCAAATGCCTCACTTGTGAACGAAACCTTGCTCAAGTCCCGCAAGCTGGTTTTTGATCGCTCTGGCCATGATTGCGAATCAACCCCATAAAGTTCCGCACTAGCACGGACGTGTCTTGCTTCCGCCACGCGACCGCCAATTCGATCCGACCCGGGCACTCCTCCAAATCACGAAACAGTACGCCAGCGTGGCGAATCTTGCGGGCAGAAGCCGGAACCAAACATATTCCCAGCCCGGCGGCGACCATCGGCAAAATCGCATCCTCATCATGGGCTTCACGCACCTTCATCTCTACGCCAACGGACCGGCAGATTTTGGTGACCTGTCCAAGGTATCCCGCGTCGCAGAGGCGACGAGTAAAAATAAATGGCTCATCCGCCAACGAGGACAGCGGAATCCGTTGCCGCCGACCGAATTTGTGGTGCTGTGCCAGCACCACAACCAACGGCTCTCTCAGGACGACCTCGATTTCTAAACCGGTTTTGGGAAATGGAGTGCAGACCAACCCAATATCGATCCGCTTCTCGCGCAGCGCCTTCGCCTGTTCGATGCTGACCATTCGTTCCGGCACCACTTCCACTTGGGGAAACTGACGGCCGAACGCCTGCAATGCCCGCGGTAACAGATCGATGGCTGCATAGGCCATGTATCCAACGACGACACGTCCTTCGTGTCCCTGCCCGCGCACTGCGCCGATTTCGCTGCTAAATCTACCTGCGAGAGAATGTCTTTCGCATCCTTCAGGAATGTGCGCCCAGCCTGCGTTAGCTCAACTCGCCGCCGGGTCCGCGTAAGGAGCAATGTCCCGACTTCTCGTTCCAAATCCTTAATTTGTTGACTAAGG
The DNA here is from genome assembly GCA_963755915.1 of uncultured Phycisphaerales bacterium. Taxonomy (GTDB): domain Bacteria; phylum Planctomycetota; class Phycisphaerae; order Tepidisphaerales; family Tepidisphaeraceae; genus PALSA-1353. The sequence continues at coordinate 552,586 of CAVWLP010000003.1, read as the reverse complement.
GGCGGTTGAGACACCAGGAGACGCTGCGCCGCGCGGCTGAAATGTAATTCTTCTGCCACAGCGACGAAATACCGCAAATGCCGCAGTTCCATACCTCCCACCCAATCGTGCCTATGCGGTTGTTCCTAAACTACATACGGTTCAGTTCGAGTTTAGATTGGAGTTTCCTTCATTCCGAGCGCTAAGTTCGATCGATGCTAGGCAAGCTGGGGTAGGTTTCTAGTCTGTAACGGCGACTTGATACGTTTGGCGTCTTAATTGAGACCAAAATGGTATTGGACAGTGCTGGGCATAAACGGCTACAGATGAAGATCGTTGGCCTTGTGCGAACCGTTGAGTATCGAAGAAAGGCCGTCGAATTGATGGCGGTCGATATATGAGATGTGCATCCAGGCCCTAGTCTAATCAGGATGTTCCGAAGTGGGTGGGACGCGCACATAACGATCTATCGGCGTCAGCGCGGGCAATGAGTAATTGACCTTCACAACATCGCGTATTCAGGAATTGAAATCCTGTGCCTTCGGCGGGCTGCTTGCCATGCGCCGCAGCGGCGATGGCCGGGCTCGCGCCGACTTTCATGCAGTACGGAGGAGAGATATGCGCAAAATGTGTTTCACTGAATTCGTCGCCCGCGACGAATTCGCGGTTGGGGTGGATCGACTATGTTTCGGTCACCCTATCGCGCGGCCAGCCCGCGAGAGGTCAAGTGCCCGCGTCCCCCGCCTATACCGTTTCCGACCTGGCCAAGTCTTCGCGGTCGCCTGCCAACGATGGCACCCGGACGGCCGTCAGCATCGCGTTCTGGCAGTTGTTGAAGCCTCGAACGATCGAACCCGAGGGTTCCCGATTCCAGGAATCTCGTCGGCTGTGTTAGTGCATGCGATGGTAGACCAGACAGGGCCAGCGGGCCACGGCGGCGGCGTGGATCGCCTTCTCACACTGATCCATTCCATCAAACTGTCTGGCATTGATCCTGCTTCATTACCCGCATCGTATTGGAGGGACGCATCCTTTTTGGTCATGTTGCAACAGCGGCCACCAATGCCCCCACGAAAGGCTGCATAGTGTGACGGCGGTCAAGGTGAAATGCCCACGGCTGCATTGGATCTGGCTCGCCAGTCTAGTCGGACTCGCGGCGCTCGCCGTGTCGTCAATGCTCTTTGCCAACCGCCAAATCGTCATCAACACGTCTCCGAGCGTACAGCCGGGACTATATTTGCGATCTTCTTCCGAACCGGCGGTCGGACAGATCGTTGACTTCCGCATTCCGCCTGCTGCGAGAAATTACATAGAATCACGAACCGGCCAGAATGGTGAGGACTGGTACATCCTTAAACCAATTGTCGCCGGGCCGGGTGACCGCGTCGATACCACCGGCGAATGGCTGCTGATAAATGGACGGCAAATCGCCTCAATGCCTCCAACAAACGACACTGGCGGCCTCCCGCTTCCAGTCTGGCGACAGTCTCGCGTGCTTGGTGCTGACGAATTCTTCGTTTTCTCTGACCGGATTCCCAACAGCTTCGATAGCCGTTGCTATGGCCCCATTCGAAGGCAACACATTGAGACAGTCCGCCGCGCCCTGATAACGTGGTGACTGCTGTAGCCGTGCGCATCCAATCGGGACTTTCCTTATCGCTGGTGTGACGGTGGAATTGATTTGTGTCCTACCAGAATCAAAGCACAATCAATTGCGGATCGGCTGTATTCCCCGAAGAAGGGTAAGCTACGATCAAGCGAAGTCCCAGTGCGCCGGCAACTGTGACGCTTCTTGATTTGCGAATGCCCGTTCTAGACGGTGTGGACGTCATTGACGAAATCCGGCGAGAAGACCCTTCTGCCCGAATTGTGATTCTCACGACCTACGACAGCGACAACGACATTTGCCGCGCAATCAAGGCAGGAGCTAAAGGATATTTGCTGAAGGATGCCCGGCGCGAAGAATTGCTCGATTGCATTCGCAAGGTGAGCGTACGGGCAGTCCAGGCGGTACGTCCCAGGCCAGAAGTATTCGCAGTAAATAATTCTCTACGCTGCGCGTCGAAAACAGAGCCAAAACGCCACTTTTACGATACGACGAGTAACGTAACGGCCCCCCGCTATTGGAAGTCGTTTCAGGTCAGCCGTTTGTGGCTGGCCTGTTTCGTTTCATATCGTAGGGGCGCGACCCCGGAGGTCGCATTATTTGCATAATGCCTAAGAATCAAGAGTTATGCATTCCAAGGGGCGGTCAGCCGGGCAGTTGCACCATGAAAAATGCAACATCTGAGCAGTAGTGCTTTTGACTCTTCCTGAATTCGAGAGATGAAAACGGGCCCGGCAATGGCGAATTCTTTTGCGCAATTTGTCTGTAGACAACAATGAGTACAGACCAATTGTACGGCTCTTCCATTTAACAACGCGCGAACTGATTTGGGATTTATTTAGTGTTTATACTCCGGCAAAACAGTGCGGAAAATTCGCGCATGCGATACGGAGAAAATGGCTCAGGCGGTCTTTAACATCGCGCATGCCAATTTTTAGCGCTCCCATCCGCTGGCAAATGCATGAAGATGCGAAAGCTTTCTGTCCCGAAAATCATTCAGGAAAGGACGCGGGCCATTGCCGCAGATTTTTCATCCGAGCGCCAATGCCGTCGCCAAGGCAGTCGTTTTCGGATGCCTGGGAGGAACGCTCATTTTTGCGATCGCTGCGACAACGGTGGATTTCTCTCCCTACGTGACGAACCAGGGGGTTGTGCGCGATCAGCCTGTTCCGTTCAGCCACCAGCATCATGTTCACGATTTGGGAATCGACTGCCGCTATTGCCACACTTCCGTAACCGATTCCACTTTTGCGGGACTACCGGCAACCAAAACCTGCATGACCTGCCACTCGCGCATCTGGACGGACGCGCCATTGCTCGAACCCATTCGCAAAAGCTGGAGCGATGAAATCCCCATCAAGTGGACTCGCGTTCATAATCTCCCTGATTTTGTCTATTTCCCGCACGATATTCATGTCAACAAGGGAATCGGCTGCGTGAGCTGCCATGGCCAAGTCGACAAGATGCCGCTGATGTTCCAGAACGCCAGCCTTCAGATGCGATGGTGTTTGGAATGTCATCGGAGCCCACAGGAATATCTCCGGCCGCGCGATCAGGTATTCAATATGAACTTTGTCATCGACAACAATGTCAAGCGGGAGTTTTCCGATACCCAGCATCAGGTGACCGACCAGGAATCGCTGGGACGGGCGCTGATCGATCTTTATCACATTCCCACGGACGGCCGGATAACCAATTGCTATACGTGTCATCGCTGATTGTTTATGAAACTTTCATCGAGCAAACCTCGGTCCAAACGATCCAGCCGGTACTGGAAAAGTCTGGAGCAATGGGAGAACTCACCCGAGTTTCGCCGATTGATGCGGGACGAATTTCCGCCTGGAGCGTTGGATGGGGAAAATGGACCTTCACGGCGAACGTTTCTCAAGGCGCTGGCGGCCTCGATGGCAATGGCCGGATTGGCCGGCTGCAAGCCAAAGATCAGCGAAACAATTGTGCCTTATGTCCGCCAGCCCGCGGAAGTGACTCCTGGCCGACCACTCTATTTTGCGACTGCTATGACCCTGGGTGGATATGGGCAAGGAATCATCGCCACTAGCCGCGAAGGCCGCCCGATTAAGCTTGACGGCAATCCGGATCATCCAGCCAATCTCGGCGCCAGCGACGTATTTCTGCAGGCCGCTCTGTTGGATATGTACGATCCCGATCGTTCGCAGTCGGTTTTGCGCGGCGGTGTGATCAGTGATTGGGATATGTTCATCGGCGTCATTCGGCCCCGCCTGGCTCCGAAAATCGCGGATGGATCGGCTCTGGCGATTCTCACTGAGACGGTGACCTCACCGACATTACTGAAACAAATCCGCGGTCTAAAAGCGAAATATCCCGGTGCAGCATGGTTCGTTCATGATTCACTGTCGCGACGAAATATTCGCGATGGGTTGCGGACCGCCACGAGACAAGAAATCATGCCTCGCTTCGATTTTTCGAAGGCGTCAGTGATCGTCTCGTTGGATTGTGATTTTCTTTCCGATGAGCCCGGACATAGCCGGTATTCCCGAGATTTTGCTGATGGCCGGCGAATTCGCGAGGGAGTAACGCGAATGAATCGCCTGTATGCCGTGGAAAGCACGGCCACCATCACCGGCACGATGGCCGATCATCGTTGGGCAATGCCCCCATCCCAGATCGCGGATGCTGCAGCACAATTGGCGGCCGCGATTAAAAATCCTTCAGCTGCGCGAGGATGGACGAAAGCGGTGGCCGATGATCTGCTGGCCAATAAAGGCCGGACTCTTGTGCTGGCCGGCGTTGCACAACCGCCGGACGTTCATGCGGTTGTCCATTCCATCAACGACGCTCTTGGGAATATCAGCAACACGGTCATTTATGCCGCCCCGGTGGAAGGGGATCCCGACGGATCACTTTCTGAACTGATGAGCCGGATGGATAGGAGCGAGGTCGACACGCTTATCATTTTGGGCGGAAACCCGTGCTATACGGCACCGGCTGATCTCCCATTTGATTCCGTGCTGGAGGAATTTTCCAAGCGCGCGGACCGGAATCTCACCGTTCGGTTGGGAATGTACGACGATGAAACATCATTCAAGTGTCAATGGCATCTTCCGCAAACCCATTTTCTTGAGGAGTGGTCCGATGCCCGCGCATATGATGGCTCGGTTTCGATGGTTCAGCCGCTCATTTCTCCATTGTATGCCGGGCGATCGGCGATTGAGGTGATGGATTTGATTGTCATGGGATACTTCCGAGGAGGTTATGAAATAGCGCGCGAATTCTGGGCGGGACAACATGGACGAAGTGATTTTGAATCGGTCTGGCGGCAATCGCTCGAAAAGGGAATCTGGTTGGGTAATTTCAGTGCTGAAGAACCTCGCATCAATGCAGCGGTATCAATTCCTGTGGCTTCAAGGGACTCAGATTCCGGCAAATTTGAGCTAATCTTCCGGCCGGATCCGTGCATTTGGGACGGAACGTATACCAACAACGGATTTCTTCAGGAACTCGCCAAGCCGCTCACAAAACTGACGTGGGACAACGCCGCTTTGCTCAGCGTCAATAGCGCCAACAAACTGGGTGCGTCAAATGGCGACATGCTGCAAATTACCAGCCAGGGCCGTTCTCTCGAAATTCCGGCGTGGATTGTGCCCGGCCTGCCTGATGACACGATCACTCTCCACCTTGGATACGGCCGCTGGCGCGCCGGTTCGGTCGGCACAGGAGCGGGATTCAACGCATACAGATTGCGGACGAGCGATCATTGTTGGTTTGTCACCGGAGCGGACGTGCGCCGCATCGATGGAAGTTATCCTCTTGTGGCAACGCACACTCATCAAACCATAGCCGAGCGGCGAGAACTCGATTTGGACGCGGAAGTTGTTCAGCACCCTGGCAACGACAGCCTGGACAATCGCAAGCTCATCCGCGTCGGCACGCTTCAGCAGTTCGTCGATGACCCCGATTTCGTGAAACAACTGGATGAACCGGAGGATCGCCATCACCTGACCCTTTACCCCGGATTTGGCGATACTTACAAAAATAATCTTGCCTGGGGCATGTCCATCGACTTGCAATCGTGTATCGGATGCAACGCCTGCATCCTGGCCTGTCAGACGGAAAATAATATTCCGGTTGTAGGCAAGGACGAGGTCTCCCGCGGCCGAGAGATGCACTGGATACGGGTGGACACCTATTACGAAGGGAATCCGGAATCACCGACGGCTGCGTATCACCAGCCGGTCCCCTGTCAGCAATGCGAGAACGCGCCGTGCGAACTGGTTTGCCCCGTGGGTGCAACTGTCCACGATAACGAGGGGATAAACGACATGGTTTACAACCGCTGTGTCGGCACACGGTATTGCAGCAACAATTGTCCGTACAAGGTTCGGCGATTCAATTTCCTGCAGTTTGCCGACCGGACCACCGAAAGCCTCAAGCTCATGCGCAATCCCGAAGTAACCGTGCGCAGCCGCGGCGTAATGGAAAAATGCTCTTATTGCATTCAGCGCATCGTGGCGACTCGGATCGATATGGAGATTTTGCAGGTACAGATGGACGAAGAGGCGCGCCAGGCGGCGGGTTCAGATGAGGCGGCGGCAATTCAACGCAAGAGCGCCGAGCTTCGCCAGCAGAAACTGGACGGACTCCAGACAGCCTGCCAGCAGGCCTGTCCCACGCAGGCGATCGTTTTCGGCAATCTGAACGCAAAACTCGATCCAATTCATGAATTTAGCACCGACCATCTCAGCAAGGTCGCTCAACTCAAGCGGCAACCACTGAACTATTCGCTATTGGCAGAGCTGACCACGCAGCCGCGAACAACCTATTTGGCGCGGATTCAAAATCCGAATCCCGCAATTGAAAAGGAGGGGGCTCAGTCATGAGTGCGGCCTCGACCGAAATCGCCGTTTCCCGCGGGTCGGAAGTTCTGGCAGCCGGGCACAGCTATCAAAGCGTGACAGAGAAAATCAGCTCGGTCGTGCTTAGCCGAAAGTCAGGGCGCGTGTGGAGAGTTGGTTTTGCCATGGCGGCATTGCTGGTCTTGGTTTTGACCGCGGCGGTATCCTATTTATTTCTGCGCGGCGTTGGAATATGGGGCATCGACATTCCGGTCGCCTGGGGTTTTGCCATTGTCAATTTCGTCTGGTGGATCGGAATCGGACATGCCGGCACGTTCATTAGCGCGATGCTTTTCCTGATGTATCAGGATTGGCGCACAAGCATCAACCGTTTCGCCGAAGCGATGACTTTATTTGCGGTCGCGTGCGCCGGGATGTTTCCCCTATTGCATCTGGGCCGACCGTGGGAATTTTTCTGGCTGCTGCCATATCCAAATACGATGTGGCTGTGGCCGCAGTTCCGAAGCCCATTGGTTTGGGACGTGTTCGCGGTCAGCACGTATGCGACCATTTCACTGGTGTTCTGGTATGTGGGATTAATTCCGGATCTGGCAACATTACGCGACAAAGCCCGCTCGAATATCCGGAGGATTATTTATGGATTTCTGGCGCTGGGATGGCGCGGTTCGGCTCGGCACTGGAATCGATATCAAACCGCTTACCTATTACTGGCAGGTCTGGCGGCGCCACTGGTGGTGTCCGTTCACAGCGTCGTCGGTATGGATTTCGCGGCCGCGCAATTGCCAGGGTGGCACAGCACTATTTTCCCGCCCTATTTCGTTGCCGGCGCCATCTTTTCGGGATTCGCTATGGTCCTGACATTGGCCATTCCACTGCGCTGGGCTTACGGCCTGGAGGACTTCATCACCATCCGCCACTTGGAAAACTGCGCAAAGCTCATGCTCGTGACCGGCTTGATCGTCGCTTACGGCTACGCGGCGGAAGCTTTCTACGGTTGGCTCAGTGGCAACGAATTCGACATGTACATGAACGTCAATCGCATGGCTGGAAGCTATTGGATCACATACAGCGTTCTGATTTTCTGTAATGTGATCACCCCGCAACTCATCTGGTTCCGCGCCATTCGCCGCAGCGTGCCGCTCCTATTCCTGATTTCGTTCATCGTGCAGATTGGTATGTGGATGGAGCGGTTCGTCATCATTATTACCAGCCTGCACCGGGATTTCCTACCGTCGAGCTGGGGAATGTATTACCCGACGCGATGGGATTGGGCGACGCTTTTCGGCAGTATCGGATTTTTCACGTTCTGTTTCCTCCTATTCGTTCGTGTCCTCCCGGCCATCTCAATCTCCGAGATGCGAGAGCTCGTTCATGAGCAATCCAATCAGATCCCCAAGGAGGCGGCATGACAGGGCAGCGCACCCTATATGGCCTGCTGGCGGAATTCGACTCCGCCGAAAAGCTTGTCAAGGCCGCGCGTTAATCGCGCGATGCCGGTTATGTGCGCCTTGATGCGTTAACGCCGTTCGCAGTTCCCGGCCTGGATGAGGCGCTGCGTCTACCGCGAAACCGCGTGCCGCTCATTTTCCTTCTCGGCGGTATTTTCGGTGGCCTGGGCGGATTCCTGATGCAGGTTTACGCCGCCACGTACAGTTATCCAATCAACGTCGGGGGAAGGCCGCTTTATTCCTGGCCAGCATTTATCCCCATCACTTTTGAACTGACGATCCTTGGCGCGGGTCTTGCCGGCGCATTTGGAATGCTGGCGCTCAACGGTTTCCCGCATCCCTATCATTCGTTGTTCAATGTTCCCCAATTCGACTTGGCCAGTCAGAGCCGTTTCTTCCTCTGCATTGAATCGAACGATTCGAAATTCGATTTGCAACAGACGCGGGAGTTTATGGGATCGCTGCAAGCGCTGGGCATATATGAGGTGCCGAAATGAAGCGCTACGTGAGTCTATTTCGTGCGCTCTTCGCGCTCGCTCCATTGCTCTTGGCGGCGGGTTGCTGGAAGGAAAATATGGGGTCGCAGCCCAAGGCAAAGCCCATGCAAGAGAGCGTTTTCTTCGCCGACGGGACGACGGCAAGACCACTCGTGGAGGGGACCGTCGCCCGCGGCGATTTGGAATTGGATTCCCATTTGTACAGAGGGTTCGTAGATGGAAAGCCGGCGCTGTCTTTCCCGGAGCACTATCCAACTGAGGCCGACGGACCATTCCCCACGCAGGGACCGGCGCTTGCCTCGGTCCTTTACCGCGGCCAGGAGCAATTCACGATTTATTGCGCCATGTGCCACGGCGATGCGGGGGACGGCCTGGGGATCATCATGCAACGGGGGTTTGTGCCGCCGCCGAGCTATCACCTCGATCGCCTCCGGGTGGCGTCGGTGGGGCATATTTTCGACGTGATCACCAATGGTTATGGAGCGATGTACAGCTACGGCGACCGCGTTTCACCCGCCGACCGTTGGGCCATTGTCGCGTATATCCGCACTCTGCAAATGAGCCAGGCTACGCCCCAAAAGCAACTCGACGCCGGCCAATTACGGGAACTGGGGGAACCACGATGAGCTCACGCGTGGAACATGGAATTGCGCTGGCCAATCGATATGCCCTGATCGTGGGATGCTCGTCCCTGTTGATATGCGCCGCCGCCTGTGCGCGGCAAACGATGCGCGAACAATTCTTCAATGCCTATCTCTTCGCGTGCCTTTTCTGGCTGGCCATATCCCTTGGGGGAATGGCCCTGACGATGATGCATCATCTCACGGGCGGCGGTTGGGGCACGCTAATCCATCCGATCACGCTATCGGCATCGCGGGTGCTTCCATTACTTTTCATTCTCTTTTTGCCGATCTTTCTTGGATTACACATTTTGTTTCCGTGGGCGCGTCCGGCGGAACTTGCCGCCGATCCGATTCTACGGCACGTCCATTCTTATCTGAACCCGCAATGGTTCGCCATCCGCTTCGTCATTTATTTTCTCGTCTGGATCGGCATGGTATTTGGCCTGACGTATTCGGGCGATGAAGGACTTCGACGCAGGATCAGCGCTGGCGGCCTGGTGATTTATGTTGTCTTTATGACACTGGCTGGGGTGGACTGGATCATGTCGCGCCAGGCACACTGGACCAGCAGCGTTTTCGGATTCATTCTGATAATCGCTCAGACGCTGACCGCTTTGTGTTTCACGATTGTTATTCTTTGGAGCCGAGTCGGCCGTCCCGCGATCGCCCGGTTTGTCAAACCTAAACACTTCATTGACCTGGGCAATCTGCTCCTGATGTTCATCATTCTTTGGGCGTACATGAACTTCGCGCAGTATCTGATTACCTGGACTGGGAACGAGCAACCGGACATTGGTTGGTATGTGCAGAGAACTTATGGCGGCTGGCGGATTGTGGCGGGAATCATCATTTTTGTTCATTTTCTGATTCCTTTGATTCTCCTTTTGATGCGGCCGTTAAAGCAGGACATCAATCGCCTGGGAACCCTTTGCGCGGTGCTGCTCGGGCTGCGAATTCTCGATCTCTACTGGAACATCGGACCGCAGGCTCAGGCCGATCCTCATGGCGGATTTTTGCTGTCGCCGTTTGACGTACTGGCGTGGGTCGGCATTGGAGGCGTGTGGTACGCGGCATTTTCCTATTTCCTTCGAAAGGCGCCGTTGCTGATGCCGACGCCTGAAGAATATGGATCGACTTATGGAACACCCGAACCCGAATCCGCCTGAATCCGTGTCGGTGAGACACGAGGTTCGCGATGCCGCGCCGCTTCCGATTCTCATTTTTGCGGTGTCGCTGGTCGCAACATTGGTGCTGGTGCATCTTGTTGGCCTGGGCGCATTAAATTGGCTGCAGCGCAATCAGGACGCCGAGGATCGCATTGCGTTCCCAACTCATCCGCTGTCAGGGACGATGTCTGCGTTTCCCCCCGGGCCCCGTTTGGAACCTGAACCATCACACGACGTTCTTCCAAACGTGGATTTGGTTGAGGTACAAACGCGAGAGCGAGCGCTGATCGGCCCACATGCTTGGGGCTGGTTGGATTCTTCTCGCCAATTCGCGCGCATTCCCATCGAGCAGGCGATCAAAATAGCTGTCGGCAAGGATTACCTAATGCTCTTCCGGCAACGCAACCATCGGCACAGCCGTTCATGCCGCCGGCCAGCGCATTGCACGGACCAGGAGGCGTTCCATGAAAGTGGCTAATTTGTTTTTTCTGATTTGCGCCTATTAATCAGCGCTCAATCCAAAGCGCAGGATGTTCCAGCTCCGCCCCAAACAATGATTCCGACCGCTGATAATAGACCATCGATTCTCCAGAACGTCGGCATCGACCAAAAACTTGGCGAGGTTGTTCCTTCGGACCTGGTTTTTAACGACGAACACGGCCGCGCCGTTTGTTTGGGGGAGATGTTCGACAGTCATCCAGTGATCCTCGTGCTGGTCTATTACCAATGCCCGATGCTCTGCACGATGGTGCTGAATGATCTGTTGCGCACCATGCGCGCCATGCCCGAGACAGTCGGAAAGGATTTCGACGTCATCACCGTCAGTTTCGACCCGCGCGACACGCCTGAATTTGCGCTCCTGAAGAAAAAAACCTATCTGGCCCAATATGACCGACCGGGGGCGAAAAATGGCTGGCATTTTCTGACTGGCCAGCAGGCATCCATTACCGCGCTAACCAACGCTGTCGGCTTCCGTTACACATGGGACCCCAAATACCAAATCTACGCTCACGCGAGCGGGATCATGGTCCTGACGCCAACGGGAAAACTCTCGCGATATTTCTTCGGCATAGATTACGTCCCCAGCGATCTTCGGATCGCGTTGACCGAAGCATCCGGCGGCCACGTTGGTGGTTTGGCAGATGCCATCCTGATGTACTGTTTTTGCTATGACCCCGCGACGGGGAAATACGGCGTTGCCATCAGCCGTCTCTTGAAGGTCGGAGGTGGCCTGACCGTTTTGGTTTTGGGAAGTTTTGTCGTAACCGCGATTCGCCGCGAACGCGGCCGCGCCAAATGTCTGTGAGAATGTATCGTGGACCCCACGTTCCAGCTTTTCCCGCAGCAGGCTTCGCAAGGAGCAGCAGAGGTGGATCACCTGATGCTGTTTATGGTCGGCATCAGCGCATTTTTCACGGTGTTAATTTTTGGGTCAATCGCCTGGTTTGCAATTCGTTATCGCCGGCGCAGTCCGAATGAACGACCGCCACTCATTTCTGGCAACATCGCCTTGGAGATCACGTGGACGATCATTCCATTGATGCTTACGGTCGTGATGTTCATCTGGGGAGCCAAGGTATTTTTGAATGCCCATCGACCGCCTAATGATGCAATGGAAATCTTCGTCATCGGCAAGCAATGGATGTGGAAGATTCAGCATCCGGAAGGACGCCGGGAGATCAACATGCTCCACGTACCCCTGGGTCAACCGGTCAAACTTGTACTGACAAGCCAGGACGTGATTCACGATTTCTCAGTTCCCGCCTTCCGTGTGAAGCAGGACGTCTTGCCCGGCATGTATACCACGGAGTGGTTCGTCCCAACGCGCCTGGGCGAATACCACTTGTTTTGCGATCAATACTGCGGCGCGAAACATGCAGAGATGGCCGGGACCGTCGTCGTTTGCAGTCCTGCCGATTACGAACGATGGCTTGCGGGAGATCTATCATCGGAGCCACCGGCGGTCGCCGGGAAAAAACTGTTTAGTCTCTATGGCTGCATCACTTGTCACGGGCAATACGGACCCACTCTGGCGGGCTTGTATGGCAGGCCGGTTGACGTCATCGACGAACCTGGCATTCGAAGAACGGTAATTGCCGACGAAGGATATCTGCGCGAATCGATTCTCTATCCCAATGCAAAGTTGGTCGTCGGATATCCCAACCGGATGCCAAGCTTCAAATCAACATTGAGCGAAGAGCAGGTTCTGGATTTAGTCGAATACATTAAATCGCTCAGCGGCGCCGCCCAGACCGCGCCATACGGCGGTCCGCCGCTTGGTCCCGCCACGCAGCCGAGCGGAGCCGAGCCGAAGATCGTTAATCCTCCGTTCGCCAATTACAGGACAAACCAATAACAAGGTGAGACCATGGCCTCTATTGCTTATATTCCTGAATACACTGCTCGTGAGACATACCTCAACTCGCAATATTCGATCGCATCCTGGCTGCTGACAAAAGACCACAAGCGCATCGCCATTCTCTACATTTTTTCCATCACACTCTTCTTCGCTGTCGGCGGGACCGCGGCGGTCATCATGCGTTTGCAACTCCTCACGCCCCATTCCACTCTTGTCGAAGCCGAAACCTACAACAAACTTTTTACGTTGCACGGAATCGTGATGGTCTTTTTCTTTCTCGTTCCTTCCATTCCCGCAACACTGGGGAATTTTCTTGTTCCGCTCATGATCGGGGCCCGCGACTTGGCGTTTCCGCGGATTAACCTGCTGAGCTGGTATCTCTTTATAATCGGGGGGTCGCTGGCGCTGACAGCCCTTATTCAGGGCGGCGTCGATACCGGCTGGACGTTTTATACCCCGTACAGCAGTACATTCAGCAATACCCACGTTGTCGCGGCGATCTGTGGAATTTTCATCGCCGGTTTCAGTTCCATCCTCACTGGGCTGAATTTCATCATCACGATTCATAAGATGCGCTGCCCGGGAATGACCTGGTTCCGCCTTCCGCTATTTATTTGGTCTATGTACGCGACAAGCATCATCTTTGTCCTGGCAACGCCTGTGCTGGCGATCACTCTTTCGCTCGTGGCCCTGGAGCGAATCCTCGGCGTGGGCATTTTTGATCCAAATCTTGGCGGTGATCCCATCCTCTTTCAGCATATGTTCTGGTTCTACAGCCATCCTGCTGTTTACATCATGATCCTTCCGGGAATGGGCGTGGTCAGCGAGCTCATTCCTGCTTTTTCCCGCAAACGGATCTTTGGCTACCCCGTCATCGCCATGGCGAGCCTGGCCATTGCCATCCTTGGATTCCTCGTTTGGGCGCATCACATGTTCATTGCCGGCATCTCCATCTACGGCGGAATGGTTTTTTCCATCCTCAGCTTCATGGTGGCGATCCCGTCGGCGATCAAAGTCTTCAACTGGACCGCGACGCTTTACAAAGGTTCGATATCGCTCGATACGCCGATGCTCTATGCCCTTGGATTTATCGGCCTGTTCACCATCGGCGGCTTGACGGGCCTTTTCCTTGCGACACTCGGCATCGATATGCACGTTCATGACACTTATTTTGTCATCGCGCATTTTCACTACATCATGGTGGGAGGCGCGGTGATGGCTTACATGGGCGGACTCCATTTCTGGTGGCCGAAGATGACGGGAAAGCTCTACCCGGATTGGTGGGGGCGCATCGCCGCCATTATCTTATTCTTTGGCTTCAACCTGACCTTCTTTCCCCAATTCATCCTCGGTTATCTGGGCATGCCCCGGCGCTATTACGGTTATGCGCCGGAATTTCAGGTCTACAACGTCATGTCAACTGCCGGAGCATCGATTCTGGCTCTCGGATATCTGCTTCCGTTGGGATATCTGCTCTGGTCATTACGATGGGGTAAGGACGCGGGGCCAAATCCTTTCAAGGCCGCGGGACTCGAATGGCAAACCAGTTCGCCTCCGCCACCAAATAATTTCGACGAAACCCCGATAGCGGGCGAACCCTACAACTATCACGAAATGGATTTTTCCGATGACTGAACTCGTTGCCCATCAATTCGACGACCTCAATCAGCAAACTGAGGCCGGCACGCTTGGCATGTGGACTTTCCTCGCCACCGAAGTGCTCTTTTTCGGCGGAATGATCTGCGGTTACACAATCTATCGTCATCTCTATTTCCCGGCTTGGCATCAGGGAAGCTTGGTAGTGGACAATCTTCGCTGGTTCGGCATAAGCAGCGGCGCGTGGAACACGGCGGTTCTCTTAACCAGCAGCCTCACCGTCGTCCTCGCCGTGCGTGCCGCCAAACTCGGCCACAACCGCATGCTGACACGGATGCTTGGTTTGACATTGCTATTGGGCGTCGCATTTCTCCTCATCAAGGCCGCCGAATACACTCACGAATATCGCGAAGGGGTGATGCCCTGCGATGGAGTATTTCATCCCGACGCCGAAATCTCCTCAAATCTGCGCCGCGCTGCAGCCGATTTCGACGCGAACGAAATCATCCTGCGCCGCGAATTCCAACTTTTCTGGGTTTTTTATTTTTTTATGACCGGCGTCCACGCGCTTCACATGGTGATCGGCATCGGATTGTTTACGTTTCTTCTCATCAAAGCCGGCCGCGGCCAATACACACCTCAGAAACATGCTCAAGTTGAGATCATGGGGCTCTACTGGCACTTCGTGGACTTGGTCTGGATATTCCTGTTTCCCCTTCTTTACCTGGTGCGATGAGATGCAATCCGATAAGCACACAATCGACGGCATTCAAACCTATCTGTGGATTTACGTTCTGCTGATGGTGCTCCTTGCGGCGACGGTTTGCGCTGCTGCTGTGGATATGGGCCGCTGGAATGTTGTCATCGCGCTGATAATCGCGGTCGCCAAGGCGATACTCGTGATCCTCTTCTTCATGCACGTGCGGCATAGCTCGCGGCTAACATGGATCTTCGCCGGTGCGGCGTTTTTGTGGCTTGGGCTGCTTCTGGCCCTAACCATGACAGACTATGTATCACGAGACCAGCCTGCACCGAACAGCGTCGCTCACATTGCGGTCGAGCAGAATGCGGAACATCTTTCAGACTTGCAACAAGCTGTGTCGAAAAACCACCCCTAGATTATTAAGAGCCTCAGCAATGATCGGCGAGAGCCGGATTGGCATCAATGCTGAAGAGTCCGCCGCTCGACTCTGGTTGGATTCTTTGCGATCAAGTTCAGATTTTCCCCGATGCGTCTAAAAGGGATCGACCGTTAGGATGCCATTACGGTGCCGTATGCAGCCAAACGGAAACGATCAAGCCCCCCGACCTGCTCCGGGTTGGCCCGGCGTGGAACCCAAATGGGCGCCAGCCGCAAAAAGCGGTGTGGGATGCGCACTTTCTCCCAGATCGCGCGTCTGGTTCACCCTGAGCCGGGGCATTGTGACGGAGATTTTCTATCCGTCTGTTGACTTGGCGGCGATACGCGATTTTGGTTTTATTGTTACTGATGCCCGCGGTTTTTTTTCGCAGGAGCAAAATGACTGTGCTGTTGACACGAGAACAACAGAGTCGGGCGTCCCTTTCTACACGGTCGAGAACCGTTGTTTGAATGGGCGATACCAGATCTCCAAGCAAATTCTGGTTGATCCTTCCCGTAATGTCCTGCTACAGCAGGTCAAGCTCGTCCCTTCAGGCGGCACATTGGAGGAACTCCGTTTGTTTGTCGTCCTGACGCCACACCTGGGAGACCAGGGAAAGGGAAACTCGGGAAAGACCGAGTCTTACCAGAATACGCCCATGCTTGTAGCTCAGCGTGAGCAGGATGCCTTGGCGCTGGCCAGTTCCGCACCCTGGATCTCCCGAACCGTGAGTTATGTCGGACCGGAAGACGCGTGGCACCAGCTTCAGAAGCACGGGCAGATCACATGCGAATTCGATCGAGTTCATAACGGCAATATCTCGCTGGCAGGCGAAATTGATCTGAAACGGTGTCAGGGTCAATTCCTTCTGGCGCTGTCGTTTGATGAGTGCCGCGAAGGAGCCGCGCTGAACGCCCTTTTGTCACTGAATGAAGGGTTTGATGCAGCTCGTGACCAATATGTCGAATCGTGGCGTTCCTGGCAAAAACAATTATCGGATTTCGATGGCGCGAAGCTCGGGCATGGCAGAAAAAAAGATCAGCTCAAGCGTCCGGATCATTCGCGGCCGCGCATGCACCTGACCGATTCGATTGTTGAGCAGAATCTATATCGTACAAGCCTGATGGTCCTTCGCGCTCATCGCTCCAAGAGATTTTCCGGCGCGGGTGTGGCTAGCCTATCGACCCCCTGGGGCGAAGCGCGGGGTGATGACGCGATGGGATATCACCTCGTCTGGTCGCGAGACCTGGTCGAAGAAGCAGCGGGACTCCTGGCTGCCGGCGCCGGCGACGAAGCGCTCGACACGCTGAAATATCTCCGGGTTACCCAGAAGCCCCAAGGAGGCTGGCCAAAGAATATGCGCGTGGATGGTCACGCACACTCCGAGGGCGTTCAGCTCGATGAAGCAGCGTTGCCCGTTTTACTGACCAATCTGCTTCACCGTTACGGCATCGTGAGCGATGCGCAAATGGAAGTGTATTGGCCGATGGTGAGGGATGCGGCGGCATTCATCATTCGCACTGGACCGGAAACCGGGCAGGACCGCTGGGAAAACACGCCGGGGCTGTCGCCTTACACGCTGGCGACAGAAATTGCCGCGCTGCTGATCGCCGCCAGGCTCGCGGATCGAGTCGGCGACGCCAAGACCGGCGATTTGTTTCGCCAGTCAGCCGACTTGTGGAATGATTTGATTGAGCCATGGACCTACGTCACAGATACGCCGCTGTCGCGACGGATCGGCGTGGAAGGTTATTACGTTCGGATCGCTCCCTCGCCCGGTATGCATACATTGACGCGCCGTGGCGAAGTTCCTCATATGAAACAGGCGCACGATCTTCCTGTGCGGGAAGTCGTCAGTCCCGATGCGCTGGCATTGGTCCGCTTCGGACTTCGCGCTGCGGACGATCCCAGGATTCTGAACACCATCAAAGCGATCGACGCGATGACGCGCTCGGATTTACCGGGGGGTCCGTGTTGGCGGCGATACAACGGCGACTATTACGGCGAGTCCGACGATGGCGCGCCGTTCGTCGGCGCGGATGACAAAACAGGCATTGGGCGCCCCTGGCCGCTGCTGATAGGGGAGCGCGGGCATTACGCGGTTGCCGCCGGCAATCTGGATCGCGCGAACGAATTGCTTGGGGCAATGGGCGGCTTCGCAAATCAGGTGGGATTTTTGCCTGAGCAGGTGTGGGATCGCGACGATCTTCCCGATCGTGCGCTGTTCCGAGGCCGGCCCAGCGGCTCCGCGATGCCGTTGGCATGGGCTCATGCCGAATACGCTCGGCTTCTTCGCTCCATCAGCGATGGCCGACTCTTCGATCAACCACCCGATACTCGCGAACGATACGTGCAGAATCAAGCGAACTCGAATTTATGTCTATGGCGATTCGATCACCAACCCGATTCCATCTTTGCGGGACGAAAGCTGCGTATCGAAGTGATGGCACCGGCGATGGTTCATTTCAGCACGAACGATTGGCAAAGCGCTAGCGACCTGAATACGCGTGACACGGGCCTGGGATTTCACCTGGTTGATCTTCCAGTGCAGCAGTTAAAAACCGGCAGCAAGCTGCGCTTCACGTTTTGTTGGCCGGAAGCGGCAAACCGCTGGGAAGGAAGGGATTTCGAACTCGATGTTGAGCTGCCCCTGGCATCCGGAAGAAAACCGGCGGTGACAACCTTTGTAAGCGGTTCCGGCCGCCCAGCCCGCGCGAGGAGTCAAGGATGAGCATGAAATTAACCGTTCTCCGTCAGCAAAATGAAGCCTCCCGATTTCAACGCCTGCAGGTCGACGATTCGCGGACCTCGATTTCTCAGGATGCGGTTCAATCCCTGGCCCGATTGTTGAAGCAGTCGATCGACGGTGAAGTGCGGTTCGACAAAGGAACACGGGCGTTGTATGCGACAGACGGGTCCAATTATCGCCAGGTTCCGATTGGCGTGGTTATTCCGCGTCATATTCAGGATGTGGAAACGACCATCCGTCTTGCCCGCGAACATCATGCGCCTGTTCTTTCACGGGGCGGCGGAACGAGTCTGGCCGGCCAGTGCTGCAACGTCGCCGTTGTGATGGATTTTTCCAAGTACATGCACCACGTGCTGAAAATCGACGCCGAAAAAGGTCTCGGGCACGTTCAACCCGGATGCGTGCTTGATCATTTTCGTCGAAACGGCCAAGAAGGAAGCGGGATTATATTTCGGACCTGATCCAGCGACCCACAGCCGTTGCACCATCGGCGGAATGCTGGGCAACAATTCCTGCGGCAGCCATTCACTCTTGAGCAAGAACCACGGACTTGGCGTGCGGATGAGCGATAACACGCACGCGCTGGACATCGTGCTCTACGACGGCACACGGCTGCATGTTGGCCCGACGCCGCCCGAGGAATTGGACGCCATCATTCGCGGAGGCGGCCGGCGCGGACAGATTTATGCCGATCTGAAATCATTTGTGGATCGCTATGGCGATTTGATTCGCCAAAAGTTTCCCAGGCTCGAGACGGCGTGTCTCCGGATACAACCTCAACGACCTGCTGCCGGAAAACGGTTTCAACGTCGCCCGCGCTCTGGTCGGCTCGGAATCGACGCTCGTGACCATCGTTGAAGCCGTGCTCCATCTTGTGCCGGCTCCCAAGCAGCGCAGCGTTGTCATGCTGGGGTTCAAAGATATCTACACCGCGGCCGAATGCGGCCTGGAAGTATTGAAATTCAATCCCATCGCCTGCGAAGGGATTGACGAATTGCTCTTCGAATACGTCGAAAAGAAGGGAGATGAAAGCGCCAGCCTTGCGATCTTGCCGGACGGCCCCGCTTTTCTGCTGGTTGAATTCGGCGGCGACTCGAAACAAGACGCTGACGGTCAGGCCCGGCGGATGATGGATCACGTCAAAGGTCTCGGCGAGCGTGCCCCGGTGGACATGAAGCTGTATGACGACCCGAAACAGGAAAAGATGATCTGGGATGTTCGCGAAGGCGGCTTGGGAAGCACCGCGTGGATTCCCGGCCAACCGGATACGTGGCCGGGATGGGAAGATTCGGCCGTGCCGGTCGAAGCCATGCCGCAGTATCTCCGGGAACTTCGATCGCTTTTCAGAAAATACGACTACAACCCCTCCGCTCTACGGCCATATCGGGCAGGGTTGCATTCATTGCCGCGTGCAGTTCGACCTAGTATACCGCTCACGGCCTCGAGCAATACCAGCGATTCATGAATGAAGCCGTCGACCTCGTCATGAAATTCGGCGGCGTCGCTTCAGGCGAGCACGGCGATGGTCAGGCGCGCGGGCAATTCCTTCCCAAAATGTTCGGCCCTGAACTCTATGAAGCCTTTAAGGAATTCAAGCGGATTTGGGATCCGGACAATCGGATGAACACCGGGAAAGTGATCGACCTCGATGGTCCCGCGTACGGCATCACTGAAAACCTTCGACTTGGGCCGGACTACAACCCGCCGCAACCCTCGACGCATTTCGCGTACGCGGGGGATCACCACAGTTTCGCTCGCGCGGCGCTTCGCTGCGTCGGCGTTGGCGCATGCCGGCGCGAAGGCGGCGGAACGATGTGCCCCTCCTACATGGTCACTCGCGAAGAAAAAGATTCCACGCGCGGCCGGGCGCGCATGCTCTTTGAAATGATGAACGGCGAAGTCATCGACGACGGCTGGAAGAGCGAAGAAGTAAAGGAGGCGCTGGATCTTTGCCTCTCCTGCAAAGGATGCAAAGGCGATTGCCCCGTCAACGTCGACATGGCCACGTACAAGTCGGAGTTTCTGAGCCACTACTACGAAGGACGCCTGCGGCCGCGCCACGCGTATGCGTTTGGCTGGATTCACATCTGGTCGAGCCTTGCCGCCGATAGCGCCATCGGTGGCGAATTTATTCACGCAGTTGCCCGGATTGAGTTCGATCGCCAAATGGATGGCGGGCGTTCATCCAAACCGCAAGATCCCGGCCTTTGCACCGCATATCATTCAAGCAATGGTTTAAGTCGCACGAGGCCAAAAATCCCCATGGCCCGCCGGTCGTGCTGTTTGCTGACACGTTCAACAATTATTTTCATCCGGATGTGGCGATCGCCGCGACGCAGGTGCTGGAAGAGGCCGGCTTCCGCGTGCATGTGCCCATGGCGGATGTCTGCTGCGGGCGGCCGCTCTACGACTACGGATTTCTCGGGATGGCCAAGCGGTGGTGGATCGATCTCCTCGAGAAACTGCGAGCCGTACTATCGCGACGGCATCCCGATGGTGGTGCTGGAGCCGAGCTGCTGGGCGGCGTTCAAGGATGAACTGTGCAACCTGATGCCCAACAGCGAAGACGGCAAGCGGCTCAGTGAGCTGACGTTTACCCTCAGCGATTTTTTGCGCTCGCATGCGCCGGATTTTCATGTGCCCAGGCTGAATCGGAAAGCCATCGTGCACGGCCATTGCCATCAGAAAGCGATTGATACGCTCAACGACAAGGAATACGGCAAGCTTTTCGCGGAGAAAGAACTTTTCAAAAAGATGGGCATCGAAGACAAGCATCCTGACGCCGGTTGCTGCGGAATGGCCGGAGCGTTCGGATACGAAAAAGAGAACGATCATTACCAGGTCAGCGTCGCCGCCGGTGAACGCGCGCTCCTCCCGGAAGTGCGCGATGCGGACGACGATGCGTTAATTATCGCCGATGGCTTTAGCTGCCAGGAACAAATCGAGCAGGAAACCGATCGCGGAGCCCTGCACATGGCTCATGTCGTGCAATTGGCGATCCGCGGCGAATCGGGACTCGCTCACAGCCGCCCGGAAAAAGAGATATTAAAGGCACGCAAGCAGGCCCAACGAATCGGAATGACCCGCGCCGCTTTGGCCATCGGTGTCGGCGCGGCGGCCATGCTGATCACCATCGGACTTCGAAAAAGATATCAGCGCTCGCACAGCATGGAGGTACGCCGATGAACCGTATCGGTTCTGACACAGTTGCCGTCATCACCGGAGCCTCCGGCGGCGTCGGCCGCGCCACGGCGCGGCTGTTCGGCGAATCGCGGCGCAAATCTCGTCCTCGTGGCTCGGGGCCGGGACGGGTTGGAGGCTGCTCGAAGTGAAGTCGAATCGGCCGGCGGAAAGGCGGCCATCGTTCCGGCGGATGTCAGCCAGTTTGAGGAAGTGGAAACAGCCGCGGAGATCGCCGAAAAGGAATTTGGCCCGATCGATGTTTGGATTAACAATGCCATGGTGTCGATGTACAGCCCCTTCATGGAAATGACGCCGGAGGAATTCCGGCACATCGTTGAAGTGACTTTCCTCGGGACGGTGCATGGCACCCACTGCGCGCTCAAACGGATGGTCCCGCGCGATCGGGGGACGATCATTCAAGTCGGTTCCGCATTGGCATTTCGTTCGATTCCGCTGCAGAGCGCCTATTGCGCGAGCAAACATGCGATTCAAGGGTTTGCCGAGGCAATTCGCAGCGAACTGATTCATCAGAAAAGCAATGTGCGGGTATCGGTCGTGAACATGCCTGCGCTCAACACCACGCAATTCGTCTGGACTAAAAACAAGATGCCGCGCAAGGCGCGGCCCACAGGCACGATTTTTCAGCCGGAAGTCGCGGCAGACGCCATTCGTTTTGCCGCCGAGCATGATCGGCGGGAAATCATGGTGGGTTACACGACAGTGGAAGCAACGCTGGGCGAGAAAATCGCTCCAGGTCTTTTGGATCGTTATTTAGCGGATGCCGCCTGGCAAGGAGCGCTGCTGGACGAGCCGGCCGATCCCGATCAACCCGATAACTTCTGGAAACCATTGTCGGGCGATCACGGGTCGCATGGGCCGTTCGATCGGATGGCCCATCGCATCAGCCCGCAGCTCTGGGCAACGAAACATCGGAAAATGTTATGGGGTATCGCTGGGGTGATCGGTCTAGGCACGCTGTTGCTGGGCACGCGAAAGATGATGGAGAAGGCGCGATGAAATCCAAACTCCTCAGCAAAATCTCGGGCCGGCGCGAATGGGCGATCGTCTTCGATACGGAGGATGAAGTAATGGCCGATCTGAAAGAGTTTGCCGAAGCTGAGCATCTGACAACGGCCCATTTTACTGGAATCGGCGCTTTTGCCGACGTGACCGTCGCATGGTTCGATTTGAAACGGCAATCCTATCAGCCGATCCAAATTGCCGAGCAAGTTGAAGTGTTGAGTCTCATCGGCGACGTCGCGGAATTCAAAGGCAAACCTTCCGTCCACGCCCATATCTGTATTGCCAAACGAGATGGAACAGCGCATGGCGGGCATCTTCAGAAGGGTCGCGTTCGCCCGACCTTGGAATTGATCGTGATCGAATCACCCGCCCATCTGCGCAAATCGTTTCGCGCGGAATTTGGTTTGCCTTTGATCGACCTGGATCAAAGTAGCTCTAAGAAATCTTAGTATCCAAAAGGAGTTTCACTCATGTCAATCAGCGTCGGCCAATATGTCATGCAACGAATGCAGGAATGGGGAATTGAACGTCTCTACGGATATCCCGGCGATGGAATCAACGGGCTTCTCGCTGGATTGCGCAAGAATGACAACAAGCCTCGATTCATTCAGGCCCGCCACGAGGAAATGGCCGCATTCATGGCTTGCGCCCATGCGAAATTCACCGGAACAGTCGGCGTATGTCTCGCGACCAGCGGTCCGGGCGCGATTCATCTGCTCAATGGACTCTACGACGCCAAGATGGATCATCAGCCCGTGGTTGCCATCGTTGGCCAATCCGCGACGACGGCCATCGGAAGCCAGTATCAGCAGGAAGTGGACCTGCAAACACTCTTCAAGGATGTGGCAAGCGAATATTGCATAACCGTCAGCAGTCCGGCCGCTGTTCGTCATTGCATTGATCGCGCCTTCCGCATCGCGATGGATCAGAAAGCGGTCACCTGCTTGATCTTTCCGAAAGACATCCAGGAGGAATCGGCCGTCCCCGATCCGCCGCAACGCCACGACCATGCTCTATCCGGCGTCGGCTGTCCTGTCCCCTACATGATCCCTCTGGAAAAAGACCTTCACGCCGCGGCGGATATTCTGAATGAAGCGGAAAAAGTCGCCATGTTGGTTGGCCAGGGTGCATTAAATGCCCAGGACGAGGTGCTGGAGATTGCCGAATTGCTCGGCGCCGGTGTCGCCAAGAGCTGGCTGGGAAAAGCAGTGATCGCAGAAGACATCCCTTTCTGTACAGGTCACATCGGCTTGCTCGGCTCCAAGCCCAGTTGGGACTTGATGCGGGAATGCGACGCTCTGCTGGTGGTCGGCAGCAGTTTTCCTTATGCGGAGTTTTATCCCAAGGCAGGGCAAGCCAAGGGCGTGCAGATCGACATTGATGGGCGGCTGCTGAGCCTGCGTTATCCGATGGACGTCAATCTCAAAGGTGACGCCAAGCAAACATTGGCGGCGCTGATGCCGCTGATGCGCCGAAAGAAAGATCGATCCTGGCAGGAAGAAGTGATTGAGAATGTGAAAGAGTGGTGGAAAGTGGTTGAAGGCCGCGCTCATGACGACGGCAACAACGGCCTGCTCAATCCCGAGCGCGTCTTCTGGGAACTAAGCCCAAAACTTCCCGACCGCTGTATTATTTCCGCCGATAGCGGGACCACCGCCAATTGGTACGCGCGCGATCTGAAAATTCGCCGCGGCATGATGGCCAGCGGCAGCGGTAATCTTGCCACCATGGGTGCGGCCGTCCCCTATGCTCTGGGCGCGAAATTCTGTTTCCCTGATCGCGTCTGCATCGCCGTCACCGGTGACGGCGCGATGCAGATGAATGGCCTCAACGCCTGCATCACTGTCGCCAAATATTGGAAGGAATGGTCCGACCCGCGCTGGATCACGCTGGTGCTGAACAACCGCGATTTGAATATGGTGACCTGGGAACAGCGCATCATGATGGGCGATATCCGTTTTAAGGCTAGCCAGGAATTACCCGATTTCCCGTATGCAGAATTTGCCGAATCCATCGGTTTGCGCGGCATCCGCGTCAAAGAGCCGGATCAACTCGCCGGCGCATGGGACCGCGCGCTCGCCAGTGATCGGCCCGTGATCGTCGAAGCGATCACAGACCCCGACACTCCGACATTGCCACCACATATTACGATGCAGCAGGCGAAAAATTTCACCGAGACGATTCTTCGCGGCGATCCGAGTGGACCCGGTATTATCAAACAGGCGATGAAAGGAATGGTCGAAAGCCTGGTCCCTCATTCCGTGGGAAAATGAATCGTGGCCCTTCAGATGCGATAACGCGCAGCATCCTTGGTCTTCAAACTAATGCCATGACCGGGGCGCGCGGTCGGGTTCCAGATGACCTTTTTTGGGCTTAAGAATCCCGTCGAATAGCATCTGATTGATTCGAACGTGATCGTGAAAATATTCGACATGCCGAAGTCCTTGAATCGCACATCCGACATGCGCGTGCAATTGAGGAGCGCAGTGCGCTGAAAGAGGCGTCTTGAATGCCTCGGAAAGACTGGCGACTTTTAGAAAGCCGGTATAGCCCCCGCATCGGGTAACATCGGCCTGAAGGCAATCAACTGCGCCTGCGGCCAGCATGCGCCGAAAGTAGCCTGGCGTATCGCCGTATTCACCGGCCGCGATGTCCATGCCCGCCGGTCCCCGGTCGCGTAAAAGCCGCAGGCCCTCCAGATCATCGGACGGCCGCGGCTCTTCAAACCAGGTCACATTGCTTTCTTGCGCAAATCGCTGAGCCATCGCCAACGCCTGTTTACGCGTATATCCCCCGTTGGCATCGACAAACAACTCAGCATCGTCGCCGATTGCTTTTCGAGTCATGCGCACGCGATCTCCGTCGGCCTGCGCATCGCAGCCTACTTTCATTTTGACACGAGGAATTCCTTCCTTGACCCAACTGCTCAATTGCCAGCGGAGTTTTTGTGGCGTGTAACTCGTGAATCCGCCGCTTCCATAGACGGGAACGCTTTCACGGACCGCCCCAAACAAATCGACGAGCGAAACGCCGAGAAGCTCTGCTTTCAGATCCCACAACGCAACGTCGATCGCCGCGACGGCCATCATCCCCGCGCCAGGCCTTCCTGCATTTCGAAGCCGATGACTCATCTCCTGCCAGATTTGCTCGATAGACAATGCGGACCGTCCCAGCACGGCCGGCTTAAGAAGATCGGTAGCCATTGCCGCAGATGCGGTCGAGGCATAGCTCCATCCAAGCCCAATTAGATCGGCGGCATGAACCTCGGTGACCATGATATCGGTATGGTCCCACGACAATGTTCCATCCGATTCGGGCTCATCTGTGGGAATCCGATAAACGGCGACATCCATCTTGGAAATCATTGGCATACTGAGGAGTGCCATAACAATTATCTTATGTCGATGGGCCGGAGTCAGCATCGGCGAATTTTCCAGGGATAGTTCTCGGTCCTTCGAAAAACACTGCATATTTTCAGGGTTCGCCCGTCGGGCAGCCTCTCCTATACTGTGAGATCAATGCTCAAGACTCCCGAATGTATCGAAACGTGCGACCCCGAAAACGCAGAATGGCGGGTTGTCATTGAAACGCCCAAGGGCAGCCGGAATAAGTATAAATACAGCGAAGATTTCTGCTGTTTCCAGCTTGCCAAAGTGCTTCCCGAAGGAATGGTTTTCCCCTTCGATTTTGGATTTCTGCCGTCCACAACCGGGGATGATGGGGATCCCCTTGATGTTTTGTTGTTAATGGATCAGCCCACATTTTGCGGCTGTTTGATTTTGTCTCGACTCGTTGGTGTGATTGAGGCAGAGCAAACAGAGAAAAATGGCGAAGCGGAAAGGAACGATCGTCTGGTGGCCGTGCCGCTCGAGACACAGCGTTATGGCAAAGTGCGTTCGATCAAAGATCTCGATCAGCAAATGCTTGACGAGATCGAGCGATTTTTCAAATCATACAACACACAGACCGGCAAGAAATTCAAACTGATTGGCTTCCATGGTCGCCATCGTGCGGAATCGCTGGCTAAACAAGGCATGAGAAAATTTGCGAAACTTCATCACAAAAAGCGCCGACGCGCAAAACGCGCCCGCTAGCCTATCGAACCGGTGGAAGATCATCTATCGCCGGACCCATCAGCACTTTACCAACAGGGTCGAATCGGCTTCCGTGGCACGGACAATCCCAACTCTTCTCCACCGAATTCCAATGGACCACGCACTGCAAATGCGTACAGATGGCAGAACAGCGATGAATTTTCCCTGAAGGCGAGCGATAGACCGCGATTTTATGAGTTCCCTGCCGCATCACCGCGCCTTGACCAGCGGGGATATCTTCTATCGAGGCAACATCGCCGCCCGTCACAAGGTCTTTATATTGCGCCAGTGTGTTGGCATTTTCACGCACAAATTCGGCATTCAGAATTTTGCGTGACGGGTCGTAAAGGTTTTCCCAGGGATTTGGGCGTCCCACGATGAGATCAGTGATGAGCAATCCCGCAATGGTGCCGTGGGTCAGGCCCATCCCGCTGTCTCCCGTGCAAACGAAGACTTCCCGGCCCTTTGTGAGCGCACGTCCGATGAAGGCGAGTCCATCCGCCGGCTCCTGCACCTGCCCAGACCAGCGATAACGGGTTGCGCCAATCATGAGAAACTTCTGCCGCGCCCAGGTTTCAAGATTTAGAAAGGGCGCGCCGCTCACCGGTTCCTGGCCGGTTTTGTGATCTTCGCCTCCGATCAAAAGAATATCCTTGCGAGATCTGCCTCGGGCGGGCGCAAGGCGTACGTAATGATATGGATCGCCGGTATCCCAATAGAGGGCATCAGGCACACTTCCGCGCGCCACCTCCATGCCGATGACATAACTTCGATAAGATGCCTGCTTCGTATAAATGCCGAACCAGTCGTTGATCGGAGAAGGAGTGTTGGTTGCGACGACGATATGGTCAGCCGTGAAATAGCCTCGCAGCCCTTGGACCGCGATCTTCCCGCGTTTTTTCTTCTTTGGGTCCGCGCCTTGCACATCGTTGACCCGCCGTCCGATATAAATTCGCACGCCTTTCCGCTTCAATGCTTCCGCAAGCCCCATCATATAAAGCAGAGGATGAAACCGCGCTTGGTTCCCAAAGCGAAGGCAGCGCCCTTTATCCAATCCTCCCCCAGAAAGTATCTCAACGTCAGCAAATCCAGCCCGCTTTGCAGCGGCAAGTTCCCGATGCAGTAAATCCGGCGGATCAGACTGCAAAGGACTCAAGAACGCATTCAGCCTTTTGAATTCGCACTCGATCTTCTCTTCATGAGATATTCGTTCGATCGTATCGATGGCGGCGGCATGACTCTCGTACGCGAGACGAGTTTTTTCTTTGCCGTGCAATCGTTCAATTTCATAGAATCGGTCGTCGATAGCGCTCGCCAAGTGTGCGCTGGTTCGGCCGGTTTGCCCACTTGCGATCGGCCCCTCATCCAACACGATGACGGACTTGCCTTCCTTGGCGAGGAAATAAGCCGTCGTAAGGCCGGCGATTCCCGCCCCCACGACGCATACATCTGAATCCATTTTGCGGCGCGCTGGCTGGCCGTTTGGAATCTTCGCGGAGTCGTACCAAAATGGGAAAGTCGCGCCGTCCGGACTCTTCATGTCCAAACTTTAGGCGGAATCCGTCATCGCGGGAGCGCTTAAAATGCGCTGTCACGGGCAACTTTCGCATGTAACATCAATTGAATGACAAAAGCAGATGTCATTGTTGTCGGCGCAGGCGCATCGGGGTTGGCTGCTGCGCAACTTTTGTCCCAGGCCAGCTGGAGCGTGCTGATTCTAGAAGCTCGTGATCGAATCGGCGGGCGAATTCTCACACTTCGTGATTCAAAGCTTGGTATGCCGATCGAACTGGGAGCCGAATTTATTCACGGGCGTCCCGAAGTCACCTGGCGACTGCTTCACGATGCCGGTTTGCTCGCGTTCGATTTGCCTTTCGCCCATATGTGGGGTCATCGGGGTCGGCTCACGGATATACCGGACATTGATTCACAGCTCGGCAAAGTAATGCGGGGATTGACTCATTTGGGAAAAGCTGACAAGAGTTTCGCTCAGTACCTGCGTGAAAAACATTCGCATAAATCGGACCGCGAGGCGCGGCAATTTGCGACCAGCTTTGTCGAGGGTTTCGATGCCGCTGATACGGAAAAGATCAGCGCCAAGTCTTTGGCGGAGGAGCAGCAAGGTATTGGGGATGTGGAAGACGAAACACAATTTCGATTGCTGCATGGATATGGCTCGCTTATCGATTACCTGTATCGCTCACTTGACCGCAAGCGAGTCAAAGTTCTTCTCGGGTCGCCTATATCTGAAGTTAACTGGGAAAAATCGTCGGTGGAGATTCGACTGGCGCGATCACGAAAGACGATACGAGGCAGACGCGCACTCACCACCTTGCCGCTAGGCGTGCTGCAGATTCCGCCGGAGCACCGGCAGGCCGTTCGCTTCAGTCCGGATATCACTGCCTGGCGAAACATGGCGATGCAGCTTGTGTCAGGACCGGTGGTCAAGGCGATTCTTCGATTCAGTGAGTCGTTTTGGGAAAAGAGCGACCACATGCGGGACGCGGCATTCTTGCATGATCCGAGCGCGATGTTTCCCACTTGGTGGACGATGCGCCCGCTCCGGGCCCCGGTATTGACCGCATGGGCCGGCGGTCCCAAAGCAATGGCGATGGCGGGATATTCCAAGGATGATCTGCTGCGAGCCGCGATTGACTCATTGACGGCCATGGTCAAGATTCGGCGACCGCAGCTCAAGGGGATGATTGAGCAATTCCATTGCTACGATTGGGGTTCTGATCCCTTGGCGCGCGGCGCTTATAGCTATGTGGGTGTCGGTGGAATGGCCGCACGTTCCAAGCTCTCCAAGCCCATCGATGACACACTCTTCTTCGCGGGCGAGGCGCTGGATACGTCGGGGCAGGCCAGCACCGTCGCGGGCGCATTGGCCAGCGGTCAACGGGCAGCGAAGCAACTCCTGTCCAGTTTATGACGGGAGTCGCCCCCCTATCAGCGTCTCCTGGCATGGGCGGGACGTTTTCGACGGACGATACGATTGCGGGTGGGGTGATGGCCGTTGCTATTGCCGTTCGAGTGAGCAGGCGTCGATTTTAAGGACCGCCGAAGAGCATCCATGAGATTGACGGTGGGCGGGAGCGGTTTATCCGGCTGATCTGCAACCTCAACCGTTTGTCCGCGTTTTTTGCGATCAATCAATTCTTCAACCTGTCGGCGGTATTCATCCTTGAAGCTGGACAAATCAAGCCGGTGAGTCATCGTCTGGATCAACTGCTCGGCTGCCTGAATTTCCTTGGCTCCCGATTTGGTGCGCGACAATGCTCCCGGCAGCGCATCGTCTAGGGATAGCACTTCATCGGCATAGTGCATCGTGTGTAAAACTAAACCATCACCTAACGGTCGAATAATTGACAGATATTGGCGTTCGCGCATCACAAAATGGGCCAGTGCGATTCGCTTGCTTCGCGTCATGGCCTCGTGAAGAAGCTTGTAAGCCTTAATGCTGGCATCCGTGGGAACTACATAATAGACGCGATCAAAATATAGCGGGTCAACTTCCTGTTGCTGGATGAATTGGGCTATTTCAATCGCGTGGCCGCGCTCGGGCTTGAGCCGCTTAATCTCTTTTTCATCGACGATGGCATATTCCCCTTTTGCGATCTCGATGCCGCGGGCGGTTTCGCCGAAGTCGAATTCCTTGCCGGTTTCCGGGCAATACAATTTACGTCGCAAGCGGCAGGTTCCGTCTTGTGACATCATGTGGAAGTTAATGGCCTTGTCGTGAACGGCCATCTGCAATTGGATGGGGATGTTGACGAGCCCAAATGTAATAGAACCCTGCCAAATGGGGCGAGCCATAAACTTCTCCTTAACTTGGGGAATTACCCTTACCAACGATTTTACGTACATCCACGCGCGAATTTTCGAAATCTGCCCATGGGTCTTTGCGACGTTTGGCCAAATGTCGGGCCGCGTTTTTTACCGTGAAATCGCCCGCTGATTTGAGTTTTCCCAATTCATCCCATGCGATCGGCATCGAAACCGGGCGCCGGCGCGGCCGCGTGTTGAATACGGCGCAACAGCCGTCGCGAAATGACCGTTGCGGTTAAAATCAATGTAGATCTTGCCGTCCCGTAAATCCTTTCGCATGTTCGCGACGAACCAATCCGATTGCTCGGCTAACGCGACGGCGATGGTTCGGCAGAACGACTTGGCGGAATCCCAATCAATGTTCGGCTTGACGGGGATCGTCACGTGCAGTCCCTTACCCCCTGAGGTTTTCAGAAACGTGGGCAGTTTCAAAGACGTCAACATGCGATTGAGTTTCCGTGCGCCTTCCACAACCCGCTTCCATGGAACATTTGGGCCGGGATCCAGATCGAAGATCAGTTGATCGGGATGTTCAATGTCACTGGTTCTGCAATTCCATATATGGATCTCCAGCACGCTGATCTGGACCAGGGAAATAAGCCCGCTCAGGTCGTTGATGACGACATGCTGCTCTTTGGTTTTTCCATCACCCACATCCACCTTGCCGACCGCGCCAGGCATCGTTTCGCTCCAGTTCCGCTGGAAAAAACATTTGCCGGAAATGCCGTTGGGACAGCGCAGCAACGCCAGGGGACGATCAATGACATGCGGCAACATCCATTGCTGGACGAATTGATAATAGTCGGCAACGTCCTGCTTGGTCACCTGCGCGTCGGCAAAGAGAATTTTGTCAGGATGTGTAAGCTTCACGCCGGCAATCTGCTCATCCGCGGCGCTGACCGAATGGCGCCTATGATCGCCATCTCCATTCGCGTGGGTTTTTGTCTTTTCCGGCGCAATAGGTTTTTCTCGCACAATTTGTGATTGCGGCTTGTCTGAACGAACGGCGATAAACGCGGGATGACGCAACATGCCATCTCGCGTCCAATTGGAAAAACGCACCTCGGCCACCAATTCCGGTTTGACCCAATGTGCGGCCCGCCGTTCGCGAACCGGCGGCAACACATCCGTCGGAGGCTTGTCTTGGTCGATATCGCGCAGTTTTCCGATCAATTGTTTAAGCCTTGCCTCATCGAATCCGGTTCCAACCCGACCGGCATAAACGAGTCGTCTTTTCTCATCGTGATACCCCAGGAGCAGTGAGCCAAAGCCGCTCCGCGCGCCTTGAGGATCGGTATAACCAATGATGATGAACTCCTGGCGGTTACCACATTTGCTTTTAAGCCAGGTTGGATCGCGACGGGAGACATAGGGTGCATCGGCTCGTTTTGACACGATGCCTTCCAAAGACATCTCGCATGCTTTGGTGACGACCTTCTCTCCTTCGCCTTGCACATGCTCGCTAAAATTAATGGTCGGCGCAAGCTTGCTTCGATCGAGAATGCTCTTCAGTGTCTCCTTGCGCTGGATCAGCGGCACTTGACGAAGATCGATGCCATCGCAAAACAGAAGATCGAACGCGAAAAATGTGGGTGAGGCGTTACTCTTATCCTTTAGCATGGCCTGTAGAGCCTGAAAATCACTCCGACCTTTATCATCGAGTACCACGGCTTCGCCATCCACGACCGCCGAGTCGACTTTGAGTTTGGCGATTGCCTTGGCAATACCGGAGAATTTTCTGGTCCAGTCCAATCCATTGCGGGTGTAGAGTGTGACTTTTCCGGACTTAACAAACGCCAAAAGACGGTAGCCATCGAACTTGATTTCATGAAGCCATTCCTTGCCTTGTGGTGGATGTTCAGCGAGCACGGCTAGCTGTGGAGCGATCTTGTCGGGAATTCCAGACTTGCGGGCATTGGCGAGTTTGGATGCCTCCCTGGCTTGGCCGTTCCAGACGTCGTCACGATCGCCGGAGATTTTCTCCAGGCTGCGTTTGGACTTCACGCTCTGCGGCGCATCGGCAAGGATATCTCGCGTTTTGCTGGCGTAACGGTCGTTGAGTTTCATGAGCAGCCAGTTTTTTCCGTCTTCGCCTGATCGGCCGTGCATGCGAACCAAACTCCATTCACCGTGAAGCTTTTCGCCATGCAGGATGAAATGAAGCTTGCCCTGATCGTAGCCCTGCGTTGGATCGCCAAGCGGTTCCCAGTATCCGCGGTCCCATAGCAAGACGGTTCCTCCGCCGTATTGGCCGTTGGGAATGACCCCTTCGAAGTTGCCGTATTCAATCGGGTGGTCTTCGACTTGCACGGCCAGCGCTTTGCGGGTGGGATCAAGCGACGGCCCCTTCGGCACGGCCCAACTCTTCAGCGATCCGTTCAGCTCCAGGCGAAAATCGTAATGAAGCCGCGAGGCATCGTGCTTTTGAATCACATATTGCAGGCCAGCGGAATGCTTTTTCGCTGCCGCGCCTTCGGGCTCCGGTGTGACGCTGAAGTTACGCTTTTGTTTGTAAGTCTTCAAGCTCATGTATAACTCGACGCTCTTTAGCCCGCAATTGGATTTCCCATCTCGGGGAGGACGACTCCGGTGATGAAGCTTGAGTCCGCATCCGAAGCAAAAAAGACATACGCCGGAGCGATTTCTTCCGGCTGGGCGGGCCTCTTAAACAATGTTTTCTTGCCGAACTCGCTCACTTTTTTGGCGGGATGACCGGTATCCGCCGTATTTAGCGGGGTCCAGACCGGACCAGGTGCGACCGCATTGACGCGGATGCCTTTCTGCGCCAATTCCATTGACAGGGTTTTGGTGAACGCATTGATCGCGCCTTTGGTCGCGGAATAGGCGAGCAGATGCTCCGCGCCTTCCAGCCCAGTTTCGGAACTGGTGACAATAATTGCGCTGCCGCGTTTCATGTGCTTGATTGCGGCGCGGCACAAATAGAAATAGGCGTAAATGTTTGTTTTGAAGGTGACATCAAATTCTTCATCCGTCACTTTTTCCAGGGCCGGCACGCGGTTCTGATAGGCGGCATTGCTTACAAGGATGTCCAGGCTTCCCAATTCGCGCACGGTCTGCTTGACCGCCTTTTCGCAAAATGCGCGGTCGGTCAAATCGCCAGGAATTAGCATGCACATCCGCCCGCACGCTTCCACGATGCGCTTGGTTTCGTTCGCATCGACCGATTCTGCCGGCAGAAATACGATTGCGACATCCGCCCCTTCCCGGGCGTATAAGTTTGCGACAGCGCGGCCAATGCCGCTATCGCCTCCGGTAATGAGGGCAACTTTTCCTTCCAGTTTGCCGGCAGCGCGGTAGCGCGGAGCAAGGAACTGGGGGCGCGGATGGATTTTATATTCCATGCCCGGTTTGGGCTGATGCTGTGGAGGGAATGGCGGCTTGAGCCGGGACTCCGTCCGATATGCTGGCGAATGGCTGCCGTTCTTGTGACCGTTCGTGGATGATTTGTGTTTAGTCATTGGAAACCTCATGTTGATTGTTTTGACACTATTGAAAGTTTGCCAAATATTGGCTCATCGGGATCACATTTGATGAATCGCTTGCATCTATGCGATTGGATGGCCGCCGGTGATTCCGTAGATCTCGCCGCTTACATAACTTGATTGCTGAGAGGCCAGAAGGACGTACGTTGCCGCGAGTTCCGCGGGCTGGCCGGGTCGTCCCATTGGCACAGTGCTGCCGAATTGCACCAGCTTGTCCGGGGATTGGCCGCCACTGGGTTGCAGCGGTGTCCAGATCGGCCCGGGGGCGACACCGTTCACGCGAATGCCCCTGGGAATTAATTGCTTTGACAGTCCCTTAATAAATATCGCTATCGCACCTTTCGTCATCGCGTAATCCAGAATGCCTGGCGATGGATCGTATGCGTTGATTGAAGTCGTGCAGATGATCGATGCACCGGGTTTCAGATATGGAAGAGCCGCTTTGGTAATCCAGACCATCGCGTACACATTCGTGCGGAACGTCGCGTCCATTTGCTCCGTCGTTATATCCAACAGGGATTCTTGATAGACCTGCTTGCCAGCATTGCTCACGAGAATGTCGAGTCCGCCCAGTTGACCGACAGCATCGGCCACCAATTGCTGGCAAAACTTTTCGTCACGAATGTCTCCAGGCAATGGGACAACTTTACGGCCGGCGCCGCGGATGAGCTCAATTACGTCATCGGCATCGGGTTGTTCCACCGGGAGGTATCCGAACGCGACGTCAGCCCCTTCGCGGGCAAACGCGATGGCGGCAGCGCGACCAATACCCGAATCGCCGCCGGTTATCAGGGCTTTCCGGCCGGCAAGTTTGCCCGATCCTTTATAGCTGGTCTCACCGTGATCGGGGCGCGGGTCCATTTTGGACGCGAGTCCGGGCGGTTCTTGATGCTGTGGTTTAAAAGGCGGTTTAGGATATTGGATCAATGGGTCCTGCATCGGCGGCGCGCCATTTGGGGTCGCATCTGATGATATATTTTCTTCGGCGTTAGATATGACGGGCGAAGCGATCGCCATCAGTGCGGACGCGGCAAGGAAGCCCGTCCCCGCGCGAACCATCTCGCGGCGCGAGACCTTTGCTTGATCGTTGTTCATGTTTTCTCCTCGATTCTTCGTTACTCAATTCTCCAAACGCCAAGACTCTTTTTTACGAGCCTGCCTTGAACAACGGAATGGTAAAAATTCGCTGGTAGAAATACTCCAAAGGCTGTCGAAGCGACCTCATATCGAAATCTATTCGTCAGCTAATCCGACGTGATCATTTCGGTTCTGATAGCGCGACAGGGGTGCCTTTTGGTTCAGGCCGCTTTAATTCGGCGCCTCGGGAAATCCCCTGGGGATGCCACTTGACCGCTTGAATTTCCGGGTTCTGTGCAAGCGTTGATACAAAATCTGGTGGTCTGGTTTCCCTCGGAAGGACTCGGCACTGAATCTCGGTGTTGACCTCTCTTAACTGACCCCGATTTCCATATTCGACTCCCCATGAAATAATCGTGCATCCGCTAATCGCGATACAGTTCCGAATTTCGTCGTCGGATGGTCCAGTCTTGGCAATTGCCAGCGTCAGTGTTGCCCGAACATCCTGCCGAATACCGTTTTCTATATATTTAAGACCCCACAGCGTCCCCAACCCGAGAAAGAGCGCGGTTATTCCTAATAGGAGCTGACCACCTCCGAAGCACAGACCCATCATCGTTGTGAACCACAACGTCGCCGCCGTGGTCACTCCAAGAACCAGATTGTCTTTTCGTAAGATGGCGCCGGCGCCGATAAAGCCCATCCCTGAGAGAATTCCCAAGGGTAATCGCATCAGGTCCAAAACCACGAAAGAATCATGGGTCTTGCCAACGCTGTTCATCAGCAAATTGGCTTGTATCATCGACAGTGACGCGGCAAGACAGACCAAGAGCGTCGTTCGCATTCCCGCTGGCCGGCCATGCTCGCCGCGGTTGAAACCGATCACCAGTCCCGCCACAACGGTCAGGATTAGACGAAGCGCCACATGTTGCCAATCCAATGTAACGGGCATGACGAATAATTTTAGTCATTCTCCAAAGAGGTTTATTGCCTCTTCGCTGGCAGAAATTTTCTTCTCGATCTTCTACCGGTTCTCAAGTTCGACGATCTTTGCAAAACGCCTTTGAATCCGAAAGCGATGACTTGTTTACTCGTGGTCAATCTGATTACGAGGTCTTTTTTCGTGTATTGCCTTTCTTGGGCACCTTAGCGCCGGCTTTGCGTGCCTCGGACAGCCCGATGGCGATCGCCTGTTTGCGGCTCTTCACCTTTTTGCCACTGCGGCCGCTTTTAAGCGTGCCTTTCTTGCGCTCGTGCATCGCTCGCTCCACTTTCTTTCCAGCCGTCTTGCCGTATTTCGCCATATGCAATCTCCTGAAGTAAGTAGAGCCTATGGAAATCGTCGCTCAGGCGGAACGTCAAATCTTTTAATTGCGCTCGTTCGCGCGGGCGCAATAGTCATGAGCATTCGAAGAAACAAAGACAAGTGGCAAATGGGCCGATGGAAGCGATAACTAATCGCACAACTTGAAAACGCGCTGATCAGTGGGCTGTTCAGGAATCCGCGGGACACGAATCATTTGATCAATTGAAACTACACAAATATCGATCCCGATTTGTCTGCAGCGATCTTAAAAAGAACCGACCTGCTGAGGTGTGTCGCGTAATCTCTCCATCTCTTTGTTCGTTGCTTTGTTCCTCGGGTATTTACCTCGGAGGCTGACCGTATTCCTGCCCCATATGAATTGAAAAACATGGCAAATATGCTTACCATGGGACATCAGGAGCAGTGAATGTATGTCACTGCTGTCGCTGCAAATAACGGCGGCATCTGGAACTTATGGTTTTGAGCGGATCACGCTCATAACCTGGAGGTCGGAGGTTCGAATCCTCCCCCCGCTACGAACCTCCGAAGGTATTGGCAATCAGTTGCGGATCGGCGGTAGTCCTCGACGAAGGTTCCCCCTCCTTCTTCAACCGCCGATCTTTCTGCGCCATCCATTTCCATTGCGAAATCCGCCATTGCATCGTCATTGAACAAACCCAAAGGGCGCGGGATTGACGAAACCCGGCTCGGATCGTTACCCTAACATATAGCGAACAACGGGAAGAGGGTTTGTCGTGCGGATAACGACTGATAAGGATGAGCTGCGCCGTGCCCTTGCTGAAAAGCAAGTCTCGCACGTTCGTTGCCGCAGCTTTCGCACCGGCTTGGAGGGCTCGACGAAATTGCACCCAACGCGGCATTCCAAGGCGGCGCAGTACATGAACTGCTCTGGCCACGGCAATCGACCTATCCTAAGTCGCTCGCATTACTGCTTGCCAGGGCAGCGCAGAAAAACGGTGGCGCGATTGCTTGGAGCGATCCAGAGCGCGAGCTTCACCTGCCCGCCCTGTCGGCCGCAGGAATCAACCTTCGGAATTTGGTCCTGCTGCGCTGCGCGAATTGCGCGGACCAGCTTTGGGCGCTGGCCGAGTGCTTGCGCTGTCGCGGCGTCGGCGCGACCGTCGCGTTCATTCAACGTCTGAGCCAGATCGAGGCGCGGCAGCTGCAACTCGCCGCCGAGCGTGGGGGCGGCGTGGGGCTTTTCATGCGCCCCTATGCCGGGGATCAGCAACTATTACGCGGCGGCCACGCGCTGGCTTATCCAGCCCGCGCCCGGCAGCGACCAGGTGCAACGATGGAGCGTGGAACTTCTTCACGGTCACGGAGGACAGGTCGGAAAAGTCCTTCTACTGGAGGTGGACCGTGAGACACGTGCTTTGCGCATATCTGCGCCACTGGCCGATCGACCGGCTGCGCCGGCGACGGCCCGAGCTACGGCGTAAACCGCTGGTCCTGATCGAAACCAGCGGCAACCGGCAGACCATCGTTCACGTCAGCCCGGAAACGCCGGCCGATATTTATCCGGGAATGGCGCTGGCAGCGGCAAGAGCACGTCATGCGGCGCTGTTGGATCTTCCGGCGCCGGCGGCGGCGGACCTGCGCTCCCTCGAAGCGATGGGACACTGGCTGATGCGATTCAGCCCAGGCGTGTGCGTCTATCCCCCGTCATCCCTTTTTCTCGATGCGACAGGTTTGGAACGTCTGTACGGCGGCTTTGAGAACTTTCGCCGTCGAGTTGCTCAAGTGCTCGCTTTGCTGCGCGTGACTGCCGCAGTGACGATCGCGCCGACGCCCGGAGCGGCTTGGGTGCTGGCCGCGTTTGGCACGAACGGATCGCACATTGTCATAAATGAGCAGGTACTTCCCGCGTTGTCGCCGCTTCCGCCAGAGGCGTTGCGGCTGGATAGCAAGACGGTTGGCGCCTTATCTGCTTTGGGCGTACAGACGATTGGCTCGCTGCTTCAACTTTCTCGCAACGACCTCGCAGTTCGCTTCGGACCGGCGATCCTGATGCGGATCGACCAGGCGACCGGCACTGTGCATGAGCCGCTAACGTACCTGGTCCATCGCTCGCCCATTCGGGCGACGCTCGAATTTGAAGGCGCTATTGAATCGCTCGACGCAATTCATTTCGCGGTGCAGGAGCTTACAAGGCAAATCGCCGCGGAGCTTACCGCGCATGGCCAGGGGGCACGGGAACTGCGCCTGACGTTCCGCCAGCCATATGCCTCGCCTGTCGAGAAAGTTATCCGGTTGGTGCGCCCGTGCCGCAACGAATCAGCACTGGTGAAGCTGATTTGTTGCGCGATTGAAAATCTGGAAGCCAGCGAGGGTTTTGTGGCCGCGACGTTGGCCGTCGTTGCGGAGGAACGTTTGGGTGACGAGCAGGCCGCGTTAATCGGTGGAGAAGAAGAACGCGACGCGGCCGAACTGGATCATTTGGTCGAACGACTGCGCGCGCGGCTAGATCGCGGCGTCGAGTGGGGAGAATTGATCGAATCCAATCTCCCTGAAAACGCCAGTCGATGCCGGTCCACTGTCGGGAAGGCGGATGCGCCCGGGCGCGCGGCGCGGTTGATCTTCTTCGCCCGCTCCGGCTGCTGCGCGAGCCGAGTTCCATCAAAGTAATTGTCAGGCCGTCGGAGAGCCGCAATGGCGAACCCGTCTCGTTCACTGACTACGGCGAAGTTCATCGGCTCGACCACATCCGGGGACCGGAGCGAATCACCGGCCAATGGTGGAACGGGCGGTGGAAGACCCGCGACTACTTCGATGTTCTGGATGTCGTCGGCGGTCGGTATTGGATCTTCCGCGTTCCTCAAAGCGGACGATGGTTTTTGCACGGGATATTCGAGTGATGGCGGGAATTCCTTATGCCCGAAACGGCCAATCCCAAACATCGCCCGTGGTTCCGCCGCCAACATCGGCGCGCGGCTCATCGTCCTGTCCCTACGCGGAACTGGACGTGACGACCAACTTTTCATTCCTGCGCGGCGCGTCGCATCCCGATGAATTGGTCTATCGCGCCGCCGAGCTTGGATATACCGCCATCGCCGTCACAGATATAAACAGCGTTGCCGGCGTCGTCCGCGCACACCAGGCCGCGAAGGAAGCGGGGATCAAACTTTGTGTCGGAGCGCGTCTACGCTTCGTCGATGCGCCCGATGTTCTGGTGTGGGTTGAGAATCGCGCTGGCTACGCCAGCCTGTGCCGTCTGCTGACCACGGGCAAACGCAGGGCTGAAAAAGGTTCCTGTATTCTTCATCTTCAAGATTTGCTTTCAGTGCCAACGGGCCTTTTAGCGGCGCTGGTTTGCCGGTCCATTGATCCACAGGTCGGCGAACCCGTTTCAGCCGCGATCGACACCGCAGCAGGAGCGTTGCGGGATGCCTTCGGTCGAGGACTGTCAATCGCGGCGTCGCGTGTGTATGGGCCGTTGGACCGAATGATATTGCGCCATGCCGAATCGGTAAGCCGCACCTACGGCGTTCCGCTTCTGGCCACCAATCAGGTCCACTATCACGATGAGCACCGGCAAACGCTCCAGGATGTGCTCACTTGCGTTCGCCACGGCTGTACGATTCACGACGCGGGATTCCGTCTCTTTCCGAACGGCGAGCGATTCATCAAGCCGCCGGAAGATATGCACCGCCTATTCAATGACTTTCCGGCCGCGCTGCGAAGGACGGTCGAGATCGCCGAATGCTGCGCGTTCTCGCTTGATGAGCTGCGCTACGAATACCCGGATGAGATCGTGCCGCAGGGCAAAACACCGGCATCATATCTGGCTGAACTCACTTCGGCTGGCGCCGCCGGTCGCTATCCGCAGGGCATTCCTGAAAAGGTCCTTCAGCAGATCGTTTATGAGTTGACGCTGATCGAGGAACTCAAGATCGAGCCGTATTTCCTGACAGTTTTCGATCTGGTCCGCTTCGCCCGCTCGCGCGGGATTCTTTGCCAGGGGCGCGGCTCCGCCGCGAATTCCGCCGTCTGCTATTGTCTGGGCGTCACGTCCGTTGATCCCAACCGGATTGACGTGCTCTTTGAGCGGTTCGTCAGCGCCGCCCGCGACGAACCACCAGACATCGACGTTGACTTTGAGCATGAACGCCGCGAGGAGGTGCTTCAATATCTCTACGAAAAATATGGCCGCGAGCGCGGGCATGACGGCGGAAGTCATTAGCTACCGCGGTCGATCCGCCGTGAGGGACGTAGGTAAGGCAATGGGATTGGGCCTTGACGCTGTGGATGCGTTAGCCAAACGCCTCGAAGGATGGTCCAGCGGCGCGCGGCTGGATGAGCAGGTTCGAGAAGCAGGATTGGACCCCACCGACCGCACCGTGCGGTTGGTCGTCGCGCTCGACGCGCGAATTACTCGGGTTCCCAAGGCATTTGTCACAGCACGTCGGCGGAATGGTGATGACGCGCGGGCCGTTGTGCGAGTTGGTCCCAATCGAAAATGCCAGTATGGCGGATCGCACGGTGATCGAGTGGGACAAGGACGACATCGACGCCATCGGCATTCTCAAAGTGGACGTGCTGGCGCTGGGGATGCTGACGGCGCTGGCCAAAGGAATGAAGCTCATCAACGACACGCATCCGACGCAGCCGCCGATTGAGCTTCATACGATTCCGCCCGAAGACCCCGGCGTGTACGCGATGGTCAGTGACGCCGACACCGTCGGCGTCTTTCAGATCGAGAGCCGGGCGCAAATGTCCATGCTGCCGCGACTGCGCCCCAACAAGTTTTATGATTTGGTGATTGAGGTCGCAATTGTCAGACCAGGGCCGATACAGGGTGATATGGTTCACCCTTATCTGCGCCGCCGCGACGGGATCGAGCCAGTGAGTTTTCCCAAGCCCGAATTGGAGGCGGTGCTTGGCAAGACGCTCGGTGTTCCATTATTTCAGGAACAAGCGATGAAGATGGCGATGGTCGCGGCGGGATTTACCGCCGGAGAAGCCGACCAGTTACGCCGCGCGATGGCCGCATGGCGGCACGCGGGCAGCATTGAAAAGTTTCAGCAGAAGATGATTGATGGAATGCTGGCCAACGGCTACGAGCGCGATTTCGCCGAGCGCTGCTTCAATCAGATCAAGGGTTTTGGCGAATACGGCTTCCCCGAAAGCCACGCAGCTTCTTTCGCACTGCTTGTCTACGCCAGCGCGTGGATTAAACGGTATCACCCGGCGGCCTTCTGCTGCGCGCTGCTCAACAGTCAGCCGATGGGATTTTATGCGCCGGCGCAGATCGTGCGAGACGCACGAGAGCATGGGGTCGAAGTGCGAGCGATCGAGGTGAATCGGAGCGATTGGGATTGCGCTTTGGAGAGTGCAGTCGATTCGCCGGCGTCTGTACGCACGGCGGACAAACGGACTTGGGGGATCGGTGGTCCCGCCGTACGGCTTGGCTTCCGCATGATAAAGGGACTGCAAGCAGTCCACGCGCAGCAAATTGTCGAACGCCGAGGTCAGCACGGCCCGTTTCGCTCAATCGACGAATTCCATGCGGCGACTGAGCTTCCGGTTTCTGCCGTTGCAAAACTATCCGAGGCCGACGCCTTCGCGGCGCTGCCCAGGTTGCGCAGGGTCGCATTGTGGGAAACGCTCGCGCTGCCAGAGGAGCGCGGGCCACTGGCGATGCCGCCAGCCGAGAATGCCGCGCCAGCTCTTCCACTGATGAACTTGGGCCAGGAGATTCATGCCGACTACGGAACGACCGGCCTATCGCTCAAAGGCCATCCGGTTCAGCTCATCCGAACGGAATTGACACGCCGCAAGGTGATTCCCGCCGCCGAGGTATGGAACCGCCCACACGGAAGATGGGTGAGCGTGGCCGGTGTGGTCATCATTCGCCAGCGCCCTGGCACCGCCAAGGGAATCGTGTTTGAAACGCTGGAGGATGAGACGGGCATCGTGAATTTAATTATCCGGCCTGACGTTTACGACCGCTGCCGGAACGCCGCGAGAAATGCTTCCGTGCTTCAAGCCGATGGTTATGTCGAACGCCAGGGCCAGGTGCAGCACGTCATGGCGGTGCGCTTGCATGACCTTACCGAGTTGGTCTCCAACTGTTCCTTGCGCTCCAGGGATTTTCATTGAGCGCTTGTCCATTGAGGCTGGCTGTCATGCCAGCCTTAAACAAGATGGTTGGAAATGCCACTCTTTAATGTGGACTGGCTCGTATCGAATTATTAGCTTAGCTTGTTTATTAATACATGGCCGCACTAGGTATCACGGCGCCAAGCACAGACCATTATGCGATTGGAGCAAAATGCTTTATCGTTTCATTCTCGGTGGTTTTATACTGCTCTCAACCGTTGCGATAGCGATCTCAGCCGACAAGGTCGAACCAGTCGAGCGAACCATACCCAAGGCGGATGTTGACCGTTGGTCGGCGCGGATTCGCCTTCTTGTCCCAAACGGATGGACCGTCGTCAGCAACGGAAATGACATCGTCAT
Source organism: uncultured Phycisphaerales bacterium (assembly GCA_963755915.1). GTDB lineage: Bacteria > Planctomycetota > Phycisphaerae > Tepidisphaerales > Tepidisphaeraceae > PALSA-1353. The sequence continues at coordinate 510,110 of CAVWLP010000003.1, read as the reverse complement.
TCAGCGCAACAAGATCGTTCAATGGGCAAGCGCTGAGATCAACGGGCAAGCGTTGACATCAACGGCTCCCTCGACAATTCCGCAACCCACAACGGAACGAACCTATCGCCTCACGTTGCGGCTCGCCCCGAAACTGTCGATGGACGAATACGAGCATTTGGCTGCGGCGAATGTCGCGACCCAAAAGGTGCGCGATACATTAGCGCTCAATATTGCCGACATCCCACATAAGTTTGATGATTACATTGCAACAACGCCGGATGAGACGCGTCGGCTTGCTGCCTTTCGGGAAGCGGATGCTAAATTCCGCTTTTACCCGCTTCCCGACCTTTACTGTACCGACTACAGCATTAAACTTGAGGGCGCTGAAGACGGGTTCTCCTATGTGTACGAACCAGACGTGGCCTCCGAATGCGAAAATGTGAAGCAGGCGGTGTTGCGATTCTTCGGCATGTACGACCCGCATCAAGCAGCCGACGCGGTCAACAGGACCAGGGAAATGAAACCGTAATTTCTGAGCGCGGTTCCTCGCAAGACCGACACCACATGCAACCGGACAGGGTCTAATGCAAATATGCCCGCAACTCGAATGGATTTGAGAATGTGGGCGCAATGCGCTTCATAAAAGTGGAAACAGGCGCGCGTCTGATTTGACACATGAAAACAAAATAGTTGGTGAAGGCAATCAATGACGGCAGGTAAGTTTACCCGAAAAAATAAGATGAAGCGTTGATGCCGAATAGGCCAAGGATGGCTATATGCGATTTATCTCAGCGGTCCTTTGTATCGGGTTCTCCGCGACAGGGTGCTTTTCAGGAGAGGCGCCCCGACAGGACCATCCTGATCCGAACAAGGCGTTTGTTTTCGATAAATTCACTCCGCCGCCGAAGATAGTGGCGCGTGCGAATTCCCTGCAAAGCCTGATTGCGGCGACCAAACCCACGATAATCTGGAATTCGGACTGGTTGTGGGTGAAAACCGGCGCGAATGGCACACCCGCTTTCACCGTCGGTTCGCCTCAATGGGTACGATTTGCCCAAGGTTTGCCGTTTTGGGCTCTCCTGCGTCACGGCAGAGCCGACGAGATCGAACGGGATCGTGACGGCCTTGTCACCGCCGAAATACTCGATCGTGTAGTGCGTGATCTCCAGCTCGTCAGCGTAAAACCGATCAGTGATAGCGGCTCTGGGGATTACGCCAGGATTCTCCAACGCCGCGGTGAATGGGATCTTTATGAGATCGGCATCCAATGTGATTCTTTCGGCTCTGGACATGACGTCACGCAGTGCCGGCTCTATGCTCTTCACGGCCCGAACAATCGCTGGCAGGTCATCGGCGAAGGCCCCAGCGAATGTTGCGGCAAAAGCGGAATAGAATGTGAAGCATTTACGTCGGATGCAAAAGCTACATTGACCGGTGATCTCAAGGCTCCGGCAATCATCGAATTCAGCACGACGGAACGGAATGGGATGGCACAGGAGTCGGCGCAGCCGCTTTATCCCGATCTCGAAATACATCGCGAAGCGCTTCTCGACGGTCTACCGGCCGCCAGGCTCCGATGGCTTACGGATTCATTCCTTATTGCTGGCCCACACGAGACACTTGACGAAATAAGCAATCGGTACATTTACTGGCAGATCGAACACACGGATCAGAGCATCGCGGATGCTGATCGCCCAGAGGCGGCTGCATTCAAAAAAATGGTCCAAAACAAAAATCCAGCATTGGTCGACGGCACGCTACCTCAGGGCGCAATCGTCTACCTTCCGACGCAGCAGGAAATTCAAGCCAATGGAAAGTAAGGTCTATTTCATTGCACGAACAAGAATCGCCAGCGCGTCTACCAGGACGGCTATGCCGCAACCGCAGGTTGCTACCAAGACAAAAGACGAAATTCTTGCCATAAACATTCGGCGCATCAGGTGGCGGAAGGCCACACCGAGAAACATCAAAAGCAGATTCGTCAGAGGGGCAAAAATAAAAATCCACAGCCAAACACCAAATCCTTTGTCGGCCTTCCACACGAGGCATGAATTAACCGCAGCGATGACCATTATAAATAACGCTGCTGCCGCAAGATTGCCTTGCCACGAGTATGAGTCTCGCTCTGTCAGTTGCGCGGTCATCGGTTTTTATTATATCACAGAGATCGGCCAGCAAAGTGCAATTTATAGACCGTCGAGATATCCTAAACCGATGACAATGGAACGGTGAGCAAGGAAGCTCGAATTCACCAAGGATGGTGCGAAATGTCGAGACACTGGATTTTCCCGCTTTCAATTCTTTTGCTTCTCCCGACAATGGCCGCGTTGGCCGATGATGTGCCGAGACCGGCAATAACTCAGCCTTCTGTCACCGCAGTTGATAAATTGGACAATGGACTGAAAATCCGTCAACAGGCGGAATCGTTCGACGCTCTGGCTCGCCTTACCAACCCGAAGTTCGTGTGGCGCGACAGAGATATGCTCTGGATCACGCACGATGAATCCGGCAAAGTCGAGTTCACGATGAACCGCGCCTACGATCTGCAAATTGCTCGCGCAACTCCCGCCTGCTTTCTGTTGGATGCGCACAATTACTGGGACAAAACGGAAGGTCCTGCTTTTCTCTACACGCGATTTGTCGATCCGCAGCCGATGATTATCGCGCGTGACCCTGTGCGTGGCGTCGTCTATCAAGTTCATTGGAATTCTTCGCCCGCGGAAGGAAGCGGGAGCATCACGCAGACGCGCAACATTTTCCTCCTCTGCGATGGCAAACATCGTTGGCATCTCCTGGGCGAAGGCCCTGTTGGTTCCAGCGGCTGTTCGGGGGCGTCGGAATACATTGCTGATTCGGTGGAGGCCGACGTCACATGGAAGAATGATCCATCTTCGCCCGTGAAGCTCACCTTTACGCTGCTCACCAAGGATGATTGGGGGCTGGAGGGCGGAGAGCTGGATACACCCGATCATCCGTCATTGACGATCTGCCGAACAATGGTCCCCGCAATCGCCGATTCCGGCGGTCTGGCGGATGGCATTTCGCCTGAAGATATATGCCGGGGGCGTTCCGACGCCAAGGTCCGTGCTACGTGATCGCCTCCAAAACTGAGCCGTTGAAGGATTTTCTCCGTCGATTGGCTCACCGTTGCTCGGATGTTCCGATCGTCCCCGATGGCAATGGCCGGAATACAAAAACATCTCAGGCTGCCAGCAAAGCGCTAATCGCATTGAATCCTTTTCTTACCGCGGCGGTGCCTGCCGGCGCAAGATTGTTCTTCCCGAATGGTTCCACGCCGGAGAAGATGATTCTTATTCACCTCCGCATATTCCCGACTTTTATACCATTCATTTCGTGGATCGCGAAAATGGCTGGGCCGAAACTGATTTTGAGATATTAAGAACAGCGGATGGCGGAAGGACGTGGAAGAAAATCGCGCCGTCCGGGCCAATCATGGATTGCGGCATTGCATTCGCGACGTGCAATTCAGTGTTCCGGGATTCCAGCACTGCCTGGATCGCATATGTCAAAAATGAAAGCGCCACCGTGCATTTTCGCCGCACAACCGACGGCGGCGAGCATTGGAGCGGGGACGATTTCACCGCTCCGAGAGTCTCAGACTTGGAAGAATCCAACCTCACGTTTTCGGACAAGAACCACGGTTGGCTTATGCTTGGGCCTGATCATGGTATGAGTTCTTCCCCGGGAACACTCTTCCGAACCAAGGACGCTGGCGCCACATGGCGCGAGGTGGCTAGCACTAACGATTACCTTCCACACAGTGGCGCGATTATCTTTCGCGATGCGTTCACGGGCTGGCTCGTCGGGTCTGATACGACTACGGGACCTGTCTCCCTGGCGATGACGCACGACGGGGGCCGCACGTGGAAGCTTCAACCGCTCACGCTGCCCGCTGGTCTTCCTCAGGATGAGCAGATTGAGCCCACGGCGCTCCCGATTTTCTTCGACGCTGCCAAGAAGAATGCAATCTTAACCGCACGACTCTATCGCAATGGGGATAGTTTATACGATTCCGGTCCGTGGACTATCATCTACGGCACGCAGGACGGAGGTCAGACATGGCGGCCGACGACGCCATTTAACGTGGTCAACGGCGTCATCGCCTTTGCCAACACAAAAGTCGGCTGGGTGTGGGCCTCTAACTTTTCCTATTCATGGTCGCCTAAGTCAGTCACTGGAAATTTCTGGAACACCGAAGACGGAGGGAAAACGTGGTCAAAAATCAATGCCGATGCGGCGTTGCAGGATTGCCTCGCGCATGGGCAGGACATCGAGCGACTCGATTTCGCCGATCGCGACTGCGGCTGGGCCTTCCTCCGCAACGAAGATTCTCGCGTCCGAACACTACTGCAAACCACTGATGGCGGCAAAACTTGGATTGATCTCAATGCGACCGAGTTGCCATGACTCGCTGCTTTAGGGTCGCTCCATTCTGAATGGCAGGAATGTACTTTTGATCAATATTCCCTAATTCCGAATTAGGCTAATTGCACGGTGCGAAGTCGCGGCAAAGGCCCATTCGACCGACCGCAATATTGACCGCTACTTCCCGCCGCCCGCTGCCCCAAGCGTCGATCCGTTGGCCAACCCGTCGGCGAACCGCCAATCCTCAGCAATCTGCCGACCGCGAGCTTCCATGCCAGCCTTTGCCTGGTATTGCGCAGATTCCAGCACATGACGTAGAACGACCACCCTCGATTCGTTCACCCAGGCGGCAAGCAGCCGATTCGCCCCCGCGCCGGGTATATGTGGATTCCCGCCTTTCGCCAAAACTCCGCCGGTTCTCCGCTGCGCTCTGGTCGCTCCTGTGCGACGCTCACGCCACGCGGATCGCTCGATTGCATCGCCGCTGCGCGGACCGCGATCCGCGTGTCATTCACTGTCGCTTTGGCCTTTGGCCCGTCGCTTCCGGCGCTCCACTGCGCCCCGGCGGCCAGCCCCTTCAAGGGTTCGTTTGTCCGTCAATCGCCTTGCGAACGGAACAACCAAACCCTTTTTAAAAGAGGAGCTTTTTATGGCGAAGCAGAAATCCACCAACAAGCCCGTCGAGGAAGTTCGGATCGGCAGCGTGAAAGCCGCCATCTGGAAGAACGAAACCGAAGGCGGCCCGCGTTTCAACGTCACGTTCCAGCGGATCTACCGCGATGAGGAGAAAGGCTGGCGGAGCACCGAGAGCTTCGGCCGCGACGACTTGCTGGTGCTGGCGAAAGTCGCCGACCAGGCCCACGGCCGGATCGTCGCACTCAGTCAGCAGCAGCGGCCGCAGGAAGTATCGAAATAGCGGTCAACATCGCAGGTCCGGTCGGGCATCCGTTCCCCGACCGGACCTCGTTTATGCGCTGAACTTTGCCGTCGCAATGCTATCATCAATGCGCAATGTGCGCTCGCTACCGTTTGAAACTTTCGCTCCGTCACATCGCGGAATTGCTCGGTCTGAGGGTGACCGAGCTATTCGAGGAATTTTCGGAGCGGCCACGCCTGAACATCTCGATCTCACAACGAGTGCCTATTGTGACGTTCGATGGTAGCCAGCGAAAATTGGCCGTGGCCGAATGGGGATTTCTCGCGCCGTGGGACAAATCAAAACGAATCTTCAACGCCGCGGGTGAAACCGTGGCGGTCAAGCCGACGTTTCGAGAATCGTTCAAGCATCGTCGGTGTTTGATCCCCACCGATGGTTTCTATGAGTGGCCGAACAAGCAACCGACGCTGATTCACTTCTCCGATGATCGACTGTTTTGTTTCGCGGGGCTTTGGTCGGGCGACACGATGACGATGATTACCTGCGCCCCCAACGACTTCATGCAGCCAATCCACCACCGAATGCCGGCGATCTTGCTCGACGAGGACTGCGCCGCATGGCTTGATCCACAGACTCCTACGACGAAATTGCAGTCTTTGATTGCCACGAGAAATTGGGACGGGATGCAATCAGAGGCGATTCCAAAGCTGACACCTGATAGCTGGGCAACATCGCGATAGAAAAGAATTGGCAGCACGGCCGTCATCGGCTCATAAAGTCCCACATCGGCAGCGATTGCGGATGCGATAGCACAAAGACGACCTTTCGCAGCATCACTCGGCGTACAGGTGGTGGAGGGAGAGGGCGATCGGTGATTCGATCCGGTCTTTCTGAAGGCGAGGTTGGGCTCATTTAGGTCGTCGGCACTCCTAGGAATTGCCGTTGACTACCGCATTCCGACGCTGATATCATCTCTTATCAATGTGATTCCCCACAACTACAGTAACGAAATCGTACAGACCGTGCGCGAGCCGTTGCTGGTATTGGATTCGGACCTGCGGGTCATTGTAGCAAGCCCATCGTTCTACCAGACATTTAATACTACGCCGGAACAAACGCTCAATCGGCTGATCTACGATCTCGGCAACGGCCAGTGGGATATCCCGGCGTTGCGTGAGTTGCTCGATAAATTGTTGCCCGGCAACGGCCACTTTGACGATTACCAGGTCGAGCACGATTTTCCCGACATCGGCCGGCGCATCATGTTCCTCAACGCCCGTCGATTGCACGATGGCCCGGAAACGCCGCCGCTCATCCTTCTCGCGATCGAAGACGTCACGGATCGCCGTCACGCCGAACTTGAGATTGCGCGGCAGAAGATGTGGTTCCAGACCACGCTCGCCAGCATCGGCGATGCCGTCATCGCCACCGATGCCAATGCCCGCGTCATTTACATGAACCCGATCGCGGAAACCATGACCGGCTGGCGAGTGCAGGGTGCCCAAGGCAAACCCGTCCATGAAGTCTTCAACATCGTCAATGAGGAATCCCGCAAGCTCGTCGAAAGCCCGGTCACTAAAGCGATCCGGCTCGGCGGGATCGTCGGCCTCGCGAATCACACGGTGCTCATTGCCAAAGACGGCAGCGAGCGCCCGATCGACGACAGCGCCGCCCCCATCCGCGACGAGAACGGTCAGATCACCGGCGTGGTGATGGTCTTCCACGACATTACCGACCGCCGCGCCGCCGAGCGCCTTCTCGCGCAGAGTGAGGACCAATGCCGCACACTCTTCAACTCCAGCGAAGAAGGTTTCTGCGTCATCGACCTGATCTTTGACGACCGCGGCAATGCTCAGGATTATCGTTTTCTCGCCACCAACCCAGCGTTTGAAAAGCAGACAGGATTGCCCAGTTCCGTCGGCAAACGAATCCGCGAACTCGTGCCCGACCACGAACCCTACTGGTTTGAACTTTATGGCAAGGTCGCGCTCACGGGCAAGGCCATCCGGTTCGTCAACGAAGGCAAAGCCTTCGGCGAGAAGGCGTTCGACATTTACGCCTTCCGCCTCGGCAACGCGGAAAGCCGGCGCGTCGGGCTGCTATTTGCGGATATCAGCGAGCGCCGCCGCGCAGAGCAGTCATTGAAGAATTCCGAAATTCGATACCGCAGACTATTCGAGGCCGCGCATGACGGCATCTTCATTCTTCACGCCGAGACGCATCTCATCAATGACGTCAATCCATTCATGCTCGACTTGCTCGACCAGCCGCGCGAATACTTCATCGGCAACGCGCTCTGGCTAATCGGCATATTCAAGAGCGCCGCCGACAACGACCGCGCGATGCAGGAGCTTCTTGCGCAAGGCTCCAGCAAGTTCCACGACATCGACCTGAAAGACCGCAACGGCCGCCCGCATCCTGTCGAGATCGTCGCCAACCTCTATCACGAAGCCGACCACCGTGTGATTCAACTGAACATCCGCGACGTCAGCGAGCGCGTGCAGGCCGAGCGCGACCGGCAGGCGATGCTCGTCAACGAGCAGTCGCTGCGCATTGAGGCCGAGGCCGCCAATCGCGCCAAGGACACGTTTCTCGCTACGCTGTCGCATGAACTGCGCACGCCACTCACTGCAATTCTCGGCTGGTCGGTCCTTCTCCGCTCCGCGCCCCATGACGAAAAATCTGTCACCGACGCAGCCGCCGTTATTGAAAGGAACGCGCGCATGCAACAACAGCTCATCGAAGACGTGCTGGACGTGTCGCGCATCGTCAGCGGTAAATTGCGGCTCGACATGAAGAGCGCGGAATTGTCGAAGATCGTCGAAGACGCCGTCGCCTCCGTACAGCAGGCCGCGGATGCCAAGGAGATCAAGATCGAGGTTGAAGTGATTTCCGGCGCCAGTCCGATCATCTGCGATCCGACGCGCATTCAGCAGGTGATCTGGAACCTGCTCACCAACGCCATCAAGTTCAGCTTGCGCGTCGGCGATATTGAAGTCCTCGTCGAGCGCGTCGATTCCAGCACCCGCATTACCGTCACCGATCACGGCGAAGGCATTGCCGCCGATTTTTTGCCACACGTGTTCGAACGCTTCCGCCAGAAGGATGGCAGCAGCACGCGAAAGCATGGAGGGCTGGGCCTGGGCCTGTCCATTGTCCGCCAAATCGTCGAGCTTCACGGCGGAAGCGTATCAGCGGAAAGCGAGGGGCTGGGCAAAGGCGCGACGTTCATCGTCAACCTGCCCATCCGCGCGGTGATGACGCAAGAGGCCGACGAAAAGGAGAACGCCGGGAACGTCAATGCAACCGCTGCTCGCGCCACCGGCGCGTTTGCTAGTTCACCCGCTCCGGTGCGTCTTGATGGCATTCGAATCCTCACGGTCGATGACGAAGCCGACGCCCGCGCGGTCATTAAGTTCGCGCTGGAGAAAGCCGGCGCCACGGTCGCTGTCGCCGACTCGGTCAGCCGCGCACTAGAACTTCTGACTGAGGTGCGGCCGCACCTCATCGTCAGCGACCTCTCCATGCCCGGCCAGGATGGGTACGATCTGATTGCCCACATCCGCGCCAAAGGCGAAGGCTATACCGCCCGCGAACTGCCCGCGATCGCGCTTACCGCCTACGCAAGGCCAGAAGACCGACGAAAGGTCTGGGCAGCGGGCTACCAGATGCACGTCGCCAAACCCGTCGATCCGCACGAACTGACTGCCGTTGTCGCCAGCCAATTGGGGCGCATGGGATCGGTTAAGCCTCAGACGTGACCCTTCTTTTCAATTGCAACATGTGAGGGATACGCCAACGTATCGGCGACCGATCGACTCGCCGACTCCTTCCCTCTTGGGCTAACTTCAATCATGAGGATTTGCTTCATAACACACTCTCTCTATCTTCTGGGGGTATTCGCCTTTTAGCGAGCGTCCGGCGTTAATGCGGTCCAAGCCGCCAGAGAGTCCATGTAGTCCCTCCAGTGCGAAATTTTCCGGTTCTCAATCTTTATGATTGAGCAAAACCGATTGTCGTACTTTACACCTGTCATGCAGGCGATTGTCGTTCCAGAAAAGGAAAAAAGCTGAATTGCTATGCAATCTCAGCGGCAATAAAGACTCCGCAGGCCATTTTTTGCAATTTGTTTCCAAAATGTCACGACGTAATTTCCCGAAATGTGACCTATGATTTTGGATATGAAAGCGATGCTGCTAAACAAGGCGGCCGCGATCGAAGTGCGGAATACGCGATCGTTCCGGAGGATTGTGCATAGGAGACTCCCGGTGGTTACGACGACATGCACGTCGCACCGTTACCGTGTGCAGGCATCATTAGCCGAACTTGCAGGAGGTTTGTCGTGAATGTCATTACGGGCAAAGAGAATTTGAGTGAGGGCCAGCCGCTGCGCGTAGTTCGGAAAGGGGAAGCTATTTTTGAGCTGACAAACACCACAATTCTGAATTTCGACGCCATGGACGCTCCCCAACGTTCGTTGCTTCTCACCTTCTCAACCCAGGCGAACACGAACTGGTCCGAATGCTCCAATGATCTTTCAAGACCATGATTACCGTACCGTTAATTTTCAGCTTCTGGTTCATGGTGGTCGCTTACGTCGTCCACGTCATTGACGAATCACTTTTAGGTGGAAGCTTTGTCGAAAAAGTTCGGCAGCATTGGTGGCCGCAATACTCCTGGCGCAAATTCTTCTGGTTCAACACCGGCTATTTTGTCGTCATGATCACCAGCGTCATCGCATATGATTTGATCGGTGGATTCGCACTCGCGTTTCCGCTCGCCTGGGCAATCGAGCGGACATTCAACGGCTTTTGGCATGTTTGGTGGACGGTGCGCTATCGTGAATACTCCCCAGGCTTGGTCAGCAGCATCCTGATTTGGATCGACACCTATTTCATTGTTCGGTATCGTCCGGCGGCGGAAGCGATAACACCTTCGGTTCTATGGACGGCAATGGCAATCGGCCTGGCTTTTGCACTCTTCCTTGCGTTTTACATTCCGCTCTTCAAGGGACGCGCGATTCGCCGGCATCCTCAAAACGAAAGCCCCCCATCCTCATGAGCCACCACTCTGGGTTTCCAGAGCTTGAAGCGCTATAACCGAAGAAGCATGCCGCACGGGTCTCGGACGTAGTTTTGGATGTAGCTGAGGCCGGTCTTTGTTTTTACTTGTGGGCGTTAGCTGGTGGTTGCTCGATGCGCAATTATCCAGCGAACGGACAGCCGAAGTAGAGTTGCTGATAATTTCGCCGACCAGTGCGCAGGTGTTTTATCCGTGCCTTAAGAGCGATTTTACGCTGATTTTATGTCAGCGTCGGATTTCCCCATGTTTTGACGATAATCGCGGGAATACAATCAAATGTGACTGAACCAAAAGGAGCGACCTATGCCTGAAAAAGCAACTATTGATCGTGCGCGACGTGATCAGCGGCAAGGCAAAGCCCCGTCCACTCAGGCGGGAGAATTCGTTCGTGAGGAGATACACCAAATTCGCGAAGGCAAACATGGGGCGCGATCGGCGAAGCAGGCAATCGCGATCGGGCTGTCTGAGGCACGGCGAGCGGGTGTGGACCTCCCACCGCCGCCGAAAGGAACGGTGTCCGAGAAGACGCGAAAGAGCGCACAGCGCGCATATACACTCGGCCACGGGGCGCCGCCGCTTCGTAAGGCGTCGGCAAAGCGATCACGAGCCATAGTCCGGGCGCTCGAGCGCGAAGGGCGCCGCGCCGCGTCTCACACCGCCCTTTCTCGCCACGCACATTCCGCTGCCGCCCATCACACTAGCAGCGAGCGCTCCGCCGCCGCTAAGAAAGCGAGCCGGACGAAAGGACCAGTTGAGCGTTCCATCGCTGCCAGAAAGGCGGCGCGGACCCGGGCAGCACGCTCGTCGTAACCGCGATTGTTGGATCGGATAACTCGATCTGGCTTTAGAAAGGAGCCGCAAATGATCCGCCGAAACGTAAGCGTACCCGAATTAGTTTTGATCGCTGGGACTCGTGTGATGGCGGGCGCGGGAATTGGCCTTTTGCTCGCCGATCGGTTCAAACCCCAACAAAAGCGAGCCGTCGGTTGGACTCTTTTGGCTGTAGGCGTGCTCACCACGTTTCCACTCGTCGCGGACGTTTTGTTTGGCGAAGCACTATCCAGTCCGATGAGCAGCAATCAAGAGGATGACAAATTGCTGCGCGAGAGGGATATGTCATCTTCGCATGTATGACACGGGGTGAGGGGATCAGTTTCGATACCAAGGGCACTCGCCCCAGCAGCGTACAGGTCAGCGCCGGTCATCAGTCTGAGAACCACGTTAGTCATGTAATGGACCTACCGCTCCACATTCGCCAGACTGAAGAACCCAATGGAAGTATCGACGTTCAGATCGAGCCAGCAAACGGTGCAGTAACGCTCATTCACCTTCATGGACCTGTGCAATGGGAATTCCGTTGAGGGTAAGTGCATTCCGAGCACGAGGTCAGGACGGTTTCCGCATATTGCACCTCATGGCTACGGGTTTAGGACGGTTGCAAGTTTCGGCGATGGATTTGGGGTGATTGCTCCAACCGGCGATTAAGTTCAAGCTCTTTCTCGGCGTTCAAGGTGACCAGCCACGCCGAACCCGCCGTTGCACGACGGGCTGAGACAATTCCGCGCTCGATCCAATAATAGACGACATGGTGGCTGACGCCGAACTTCTCGCACATTTCCCTCACCGTCAGCTCATCGGAACGTTTGAATGTCGGCCCTGGCACATCATGGCGATGACGAATCCAACGGATCATTTCCGAAGTGAACGGCTTCTCGGTGGCGCTGTGCATTCCCCGATGGTTCAATTCGGCGGCAATCTGCCCATCGTGCATCGAGCTTGCCATTTGCCTCACCTGCTCAACTACATTCGCCGGATAGCGTAAACCGTTGCCGGACGGCTGCTTCGTCTGGACAACGATGTCTTCGCAGGCGCCGCCTTGCCAGCGCAGATGCAGCAACGTCCGCCTCGGATCTTCCAGTTTCTCGACGGTGATATCTTTAATGAGCAAACGCAGGATTCGCTTGCGATCGCGCGCTTGCGTGGTGGGCGCGTTCCAGAGTACCGGCAGATCGTGAGCCAGGCGGCGGATAGATTCCTGTTCCTGTGCACTGACCGCCTGATTTTGCTGTTGCTCCTCATACTGCATGCGCAGTCGGTCCAGTTCCGCCAACGCCTCATTCCATTGGGTTTCCAGCGTGGCGGCCACCAGCCGGTTGTCGGGATCTACCTTCTCATAACGACGCTGGGCCAGTGCTGCTTCGTAGCCGGCGCGATCCAACCGCAATTGCCACTGGCGATTCGTAATCTCCTGCTGATGATGGAACCGCTCCATCGCCTTGAGGGCGATTTCAATGTGCATCGGCTGCATCGCTTCAAGCGCGCGGTGACTCACGGCCTGATCGAGCGGATCGGCGGACAGACTCATGCACGTGCGGGACAACAGCCCCTCGCTGAGAAGACGGCCGCATAAATATCTGCACCGCGCTCCGCCGTCGCCGTGGTAGCGGACGCCCAGACGCCGACCGCAACGTGCGCAGAGCAATAAGCCCTGCAATAAACCGCGTCCCTCGCGCACCGGTCCGGGCAACGGCGTCGATCCGCTGACAGTCTGGTTCTTCCGCAGCATCGCCTGATTCTCCAGGAATGTCGGCCAATCGATGTACGCGGGATGGTGATTGTCGATCTTCACGGCCCAGGACTCCATGGGCAGTTTACTGGTATGCCGATGAATTTTGCCATCGGTATCCGGCCGGCGAATGTATCGCCGTTGCCCATACGCATAAACCCCGGCGTAAGCAGGATTCTTGAGGGCTGACAACGCCCGGCTGGTGGAAAGCCGCTCCCATTGGAGCTCGCCATCCCACGCGCCGCCGTGAATGCGCTTGGGGAACAACAGGTTTTTGTCGGCGAAGTCGTGCGCCGCGCCGTAGGCGCTGCCGGTCTGGCGAAAGCTGTCGAACAACTGGCGCACGATCTGCTGTACCTGTTGGTCAGGGTCCAGGACGATCCGGCCCAATTCATCATGAAAGAGTCCTACTGCCAGCGGAATGCGCAATTCTCCTTTGCGGGCCTTATTCAGCCGGCCTCCCTGCAAACGGGCACGCATGAAGTGCAATTCCGCCTGCGACATCGCTCCCTTGAGTCCCAGCAGAAGCTGATCGTTGAAGTCGGATGGGTCATAGCAGCCGTCCTCATCGATAATCAGTGCGCCGCCCAGGGTGGCCAGTTCCAGCAGGCGATGCCAATCCGCGCAGCACCGCGACAAGCGCGAGGCTTCCAGCGCGAAGATCGCCCCGACCTTGCCCATGGAAACGTCATCGACCAATATCTTGAAGTCCTCACGGGGCGCATCCGGCGAGGAACCTGACTGACCGAGATCGCCGTCCAGGACGCGGATGAGATGGGGAAGCCACCCCAGTTCTTTCGCTTTTTCCTGCAAAGCGTACTGGCGCTGGGTGCTTTCCTGGTGATGGAGCAGTTGCCGCGGCGTGGACTGCCGCAAGTAGATGTAAGCGGGAAGGTTCAAATGCTGACTCTGAATCTTGTTGTTCATCGGACACCTTCTTTGTTGCGCAAATGCGAATGGCGGCGGGCCTTGTTGTCTTGCGCGAGTGTTTGAAGCATGTGGGCCACGATGCGGGCGATTTGCTCGATATCGTCGGCCGCGGGGGAACAACGAACTGTGGGGTTGGCCTCCATGCCAAAGCGCTCCATGTGGAGAGCGAATCTCCATCCACTGATGTGCAAAACGACGATGCGCGTGGGCGCGCTCCGGCAATTCTGGTTGCATAGTCGCTATCACGTCAATCCGCCTTTTGTCGATTTGGGGATGTAGTTTCGATCAATTGGGCCAGCCTCAGCAGGCAGCGCACATTGAGTATCGGCTTGGGATCGTGCAGCGCTTCGCAGGGAATCGGCGGATTGCGATCGGTCCACTCCAGCGGAACAAACTGCGTATTGCCGGTGGAATCGATCAATCCGACCATCCTCACCCCGGCAATATCTCTGCATTTGCAAATTTCAAAACGTCGTCCATGCCAGGGATGGAATGGATGAGTGATCGTGATCCATCCCGAAGGTTTGTTGAGTCGATGTGCAGTTGGCACAGACGATAAGGATGGCGCCGGGAACACGAGGGAAGGTAGGCCCGCTGGATTCCTGAAGGTCGCACGCGGCCAGAGCAGCGGGCCTACGGCACATCTGGCTCGACTGCGCTCTCGAAAGGTCACCGCTGCGCTTGCCATGCTCGCCTCCTCACCATGAGTACATGGCTCCGGGCCTGCGCGTGGCATGCCCTTCGTCCGCTGCGCTCGCGTTTCCGTCGCCAGCAGGAAGGAACTTTCTTTTTAGACCTCCCGGCGTGCTTCTTCCGAAGCCGGGAGGTCAAAAAATTGCTTGGGCCTTTGTGGGCCTAAGCCATCCCGGTTTGGAGTTTTCTTCCTTTTCGGGAGGTGCTTTGTGGCACACGAGATCGACCAGACAACGGGACGAGCGGCAGTATTCGTGACCGGCGAACCAGCATGGCATCGCTTGGGCACGGTGATTGAACAGGCGACTACCAGTGCCGAGGCTATCGGCCTCGCGGGTTTGGATTGGCGCGTCGAGCAATGGCCGGTCCGGGCTTTCGACCCGGACAACCAGAGTGTTGAGGCAGGCATACCGGACACGGTGGCGAATGTCCGCACCGATACCAAGGCGGTGTTGGGCGTGGTTGGGCGGCGCTATCGGGTGTTCCAGAACCATGAAGCTTTCGACTTCATGGATGGACTGGTGGGCGACAAGCTCGCCATGTACGAGACGGCGGGCAGTCTGCACGGCGGCAAGCGTGTGTGGATGATGGCCAGCATTCCCAAAGAGTATCGGGCCGGACCGGACGACCTGATTAAGCCTTACGTTCTCTTGACCAACACGCACGACGGTAGCCAGGCGCTTCGGATGATTCCGACGACTGTGCGCGTGGTGTGTCAGAACACTTTGAATCTGGCCCTGCGGGAATCCGGCGTCGAGGGGTTGACGATTTCACATCATCCCCGGTTGGAGAGCCGGATTGCCGAGGCGCGGGCGAAGCTCGGCATCATCGCGGCGCGGTTCGACAAATTTGATGATGAATTGCACGCGATGCTTGCCAAGGAACTGACCGTCACCGAGGCGGGCGGATACTTCCGTGGACTGTCCGGCGCGGAATTGCCGGGGCAATCGGCCCGGCAGAAGAAAAGCCGCGAGCAGATATTCGGGCAGATGCTCGGCAACTTCGATAACGACCGCAACACGCTTCCCGGCGTGAAGCACACCGCATGGGGCGCGTACAACGCGGTCAGCGAATGGGCGGACCACCAGCGGAAGTACCGCGGCGCTTCACCCGCCGACAAGCTGGACCGGCAATTGGATTCAGTCTGGTTCGGCCAATCGCATCAACTCAAGCAGGCCGCGTATCGGGGCGCGTTGGAACTGGCGGGCGTTGCCTAAACCGGCGACCCCTCCCCGAACCCGTCCCGGTGCGCATGGAGGCGCGTCGGGGCGGGCTGGGGAGCGGTCGTCAATGGGACGCCGCATTCATGAGTGGCCATTTACACAAGGAGATTCATCATGGCCAGCTACAACCGAGTGATCCTTATGGGCAACCTCACCCGCGACCCGGAGCTTAAGACGCTTCCGAGTCAGACGGTGGTTTGCGATTTCGCGCTGGCGGTCAACCGCCGGTGGAAAGACTCAAGCGGCGAGGCCCGCGAGGAAGTCTTGTTCATCGACTGCGCCGCGTTCGGCAAGACCGGGCAGACCATTGCCGAAAGCCTGACCAAGGGACGTCCGATCCACGTCGAAGGCCATTTACGGCTGGAACAGTGGGAACAGGAGGACGGCCAGCGGCGCAGCAAGATTCGTGTCGTGGTCGAGCAGTTCCGCTTTGTGGATCGGAAGCCCGGCAGCGGTCAGGCCGCGAACAGCCGTGGTCCAAAGCCGGGCCGAGGCCGCAGCGGCGGGCGCAATGGACGGACCCCCGAGCAGGTCCCGGCAATGGCCAGCGCCCGCGAGGAAATCCCGATCTGATGTTCCGCCAAATGGATTGACTGATTTTCTTAAACCCTATTACCCAATCGAGGTGTATTGTGAATCGAATAGTATCCCCATCCCGTGACGTTCAAATCTCTGTCCCAATGTCCAAGCTAGTGCCGAGCCGCCGCAATCCGCGGCGCGTCAAGCCCGAGCGCGATGCCCACCGCCGCATGGTGGCTTCCATCCGGCGCATGGACTTCTGGCCCCGCTGGTAGTCCGAGCGGATGAAAGCACGTCCGGCGGATTCAAGGTGATCGCGGGTAACCGCCGCTTGGCGGCGCTGCGCGAGGTGTACAAGGAGGCAGGCCGACCGCCGAAGGTTCCCTGCGTCCTGCGTTCCGTGGACGACGACACCGCCGATGCTTTGGCGCTAGCGGAAAACTTCGTCCGTGAGCCGATGCACCCGCTGGACGAAGCCGAAGCCTTCGCGCAACTGGCCCGCGAGGAGGCCAAGGGCGTTGAGGCCATCGCTGCCGAGTTCGGCGTGAGCCAGCCCTATGTGCGCCAGCGCATGAAGCTGGCCACGCTGGCCGAGCCGGTGAAAGCGGCGTATCGCCAGGGCGCAATCGACACCGCGACCGCCGAGGCGTTCGCTTCCGTTCCGGCAGACCGCCAATTGGAAGTCTGGCAGGAAGTGGGCGGCAACCCGCAACACGCGCAGCACATCCGCAACGTGATTGCCAATGCGTGGATCGACGCCGCATCGGCGACGTTCGATGTGTCCAAACTCCCGGATACCGCCGTCAGCCGGGACTTGTTCGCCGAGCGCGTGCTGGTCGAGCGCAAGGTGTTCATGGAGGCGCAGGCCGAGGCGTTGTTGGCGCAGCGCCAAGCCCTGATCGAGGGAGGTTGGGCCGAAGTCGTTGTCGGACCGCAGGCCGACGTGCAGGATCGGCTATACGCGATGACCCAAGCTCCGCAGGAGTATGACGAGCAGACGACGGCCAAGCTCAAGAAGCTGGCCGACAAACGCGGCAAGCTCGAATCCAAGCTGGCGGAATTCGACGAGTCGGACCAAGGCGCGTTCGAGGCCGTCCAGACCAAGCTGGAGGCGCTGGACGATGAGGAGCAGACCTTGACCAAAGCGGCCGAAGTCCACTACGCCGAAGCGACCAAGGCGGTGGGGACGACGTTCCTGTTGCTCGATCCGGATGGCCGGGTCCGGCGGGAATTCCGTGTCCCGCGAGGACGGGGCGGTGCGTCTAGCAATGGGAATGGCCACGCGGGCGGCGCATCCGGTGACACACCCAAGCCACCCACATCGGACGACCTGCGCGAGGGTCAGCTTGCGACCACCTTCACGCATCAGGCGCTTGGCGTGCGCGAATCGTTGCTGAAAGAGGCCGCGACTCGCAGGCGCGTTCTGGCTCTGATCCTGCATGACAAGGTGCGCAGCGAAGCGCTGGCGATCCGGCATGATGCCAATGGCTCGACGGTTCACGCCGACAACGCCGAAGGGTTCACGTCGGCGGCGCTCGACACCCTGCGCAAGCGCCGGGCCGAACTGGACCCGCTGCATGGCAAGCATTACGTCGAAGATCATGCCGCCTATGCCGCCATGCAGGCGCTTTCTGACAAGAAGGTGGATGCCTTGATCGACCTTCTGACCGTCGAATGTGTGACGGCTCACCTGCAGCGCCGGACCGATTTGGTCTGGCGTCTGGCTGAGGAATTGGGCGTGGAGGTACGTCGCTACTGGCGTCCCGACGAACGCTGGTTGTCGGGCTACCAGAAGATTCAACTGGCGCACCTGATCGGTGAGTTGCAGGGTCCGGTCCACGTCGCACCCGCTGAGTCGAAAAAGAAAAGCGAGCTTGTGACGGAGCTTGCCAAGCTCTTCACCGATGCTGCCGAAGGCAAGTTGGACGATGCCAAGCTTGCCGCCAAGTTGAACGCTTGGCTGCCGTCGAATCTGCGGGAACCCCCGCAGTCGGGCGGTCGCAAGCGAGCATCGGCGGACAAGGCGAGCGCCGCCGCTGCATAGCCGAGATCGCTCGATCTTGAGGCCGAAGCCGGGTCTGGTGTTCCTGATCCGGCTTCTTTTTTCGTCAAAACAACAATGGGCGGTGCGATCGGTGCGCGACTTGCGACGAGCGAGCCTACTCCCAGGAATGCGGCCGACGGGCCATTGGGTAGCGCAGCGCCGAGCAGAAATACTCTCCCAAGGCCCGGCCTCGGTTGCTCCCTTGCGCAAACTTCAACCAGTAGTAATGCCAGAGCGTGAGCTGAAAGTAGATTGCGACCGTCGCCAGAACCGGCCAGAGAAACACGAGGGCTTGGCCTTGCTGGCGGTAGCTGCTGACCGCCCAGCATCCAAGCCAAACCCATCCCGCGACCTCGGCAAGTCCCGCCAACACGATCACCAGCTTCACCAGCGGCAACAGCACGCTGAGCGATATGACGGTCAAGGTTTCTTTCAACACACGCACGATACACCTGCCTTCGCATCCAGACTCGCAACGCCCGTGAACGTTAGGACGGTTCTTATCGTTCACTCAGCGTTGGTTTTCCATGCAGTATTATAACTCGCCTCTGCATTTTTCAGTCGATCTTTCTCTCATTTTTCCCCCGCAAATCCGCCCGAATCTATCCAGCCAGATTCAATTTGACTTGGGCTGGATAGTTGGTATTATTAACTCTATCAACCCTGATAATAGATCGGTTTTTCATCTGGCTGGATAGATTTTCTGTCTGGCTGAATACGAAGAGGAGAAGAAATTGAGGAGGGCAAGGTAAAAGGAAACGAGTCGGTGTTTTTGCAAGTCTCGGTCGCACGAAGAATTGCAGCGACTTGTCTGCTGTTTCACCGAGTCGGTTCCGAGTCGGTCACTGTTGCCTCGCGTAGTGCAACCCCAAAGCGCCTTGGAGGACGTATGCCAGGGAGATTCAAGCAGTCGTCGGATCGTGTGGATGCGGATCGAATCGGCCGCATGGGCAGCCGCCGGCAGGGCGAGCCGAGCGTGAACAGCCAGATCGCCCGGCGGCTGCGCGGCTTTCGGGGACGCAAGGCCAAGCGGTTCGGCGGACCCGCGGGAGCATCCAGTGCGCGCCAGCGCGTGGTCGTCAAGGCGCTGGTGAGCCGTCACAAGCCCGGCAAAGCGCGGGGGAGTTTGGTGCGCCATGTCACCTACCTGGGGCGAGAGAGCGCCAGCGCGGATGGCAAGCGCGGGGTGTTTTACGACGCAGCGCGGGACGGCGTGGACGTCAAACAGGAGGCCGTCCAGTGGGCGCCGGACCGGCATCACTTCCGCCTGATCGTGTCGCCGGAGCATGGCGCCGACATCCCCGACATGACCGCGTATGTGCGCGAAGTGATGAAGCGCGTGCAGCGGGATTTGGACACCAAGCTCCAGTGGATCGCCGTCAATCACCACAATACCGACAACCCCCATGCGCACATCATGTTGCGGGGGAAGCAAGCGGATGGGACCGACCTGGTCATCCCCCGACAATATATATCGTATGGAATCCGGGACCGCGCCTGCGAGGTCGCGACCGAACTGCTGGGGGAACGGAGTGCCCAGGAAGTTCAGTTGGCCAAGACCAAGGAGGTCGAAGCCGAGCGGTTCACCTCCCTGGACCGGATGATCGAGCGGCATTTGGAGAACGGAAAGATCGATATCTCGCCCTCCCGGTGCATCGGTTTTTGCGCCGAGGACCGGCTGCTGGTGGTGGGACGGTTGTCGTTTCTGGAGAAGATGGACTTGGCGCACAAGGGGCGGGGAACAAACTGGCACGTCGAAGACGACTTCAAACAGGCCTTGCGCGAACTGGGTAACCGTAACGACATCATTGCACAGCTCTACGGCAGTTTGGGGAACGAGGCCGGACGGGTGCAGCGCATGGCCGGGGGAGCCGAGCCATCGGTTCCCGTGGCCGGCGTGGTCATTGCCAAGGGAAGTCCCGATGAGATCGGGGAGGATCGGTTCGTCGTACTGCGGGATGCGGCAGGCCAAGCGCGCTATGGACGGGTCCGGGACAACGAGACCTACCGTGATCTGGAGATCGGCTCGGTGGCGGAACTGGGCGCGGCAACCCACCGCCGCCAGCAGGTCACGGTGCAGATCGCGGCCGTTGCCAAGGTAAACGGTGGGGTCTACTCCGCACAGTTGCACGAGGCGTATCTGCGCGTGTCCCAGGCGGCCTCGACCGACCGAGAGATTGAATCCGCCGTCCGCTCCGCGGCATTCCGACTGGACTTCGTTGCCGGATTCGAGGGTTCGGGAGTGCGCGCATCGCGGCTTGGTGAGTACACCGTTGATACAGTTGCCTTTGCTCACTTCAGTCAGCGGGGAAGCCATCGAACGGACGTGCGCGTGATCGCGGAACGTTCTCAGACGGAGCAAATTGAGGCGCACGCAGTCACTTGGCTCGACCGCCAAGCGTTCGGCGACATGCCGGATGTGCGCATGGTGAGCCATCCGGCGACGCTGGATGCCGTTCAGCATCGGCGCGATTGGCTGCTTCAAAACGGATACGCCGAGCGATCGGATGGCGATGGCGGGTCGATTCGCCCGCTGCCCGGAGTGCTTCAGCAGCTTGCCTTCGAGGAGCGCAGGGCACTGGGGGAACGACTGGAGAAGAGGTACG
The DNA here is from genome assembly GCA_963755915.1 of uncultured Phycisphaerales bacterium. Taxonomy (GTDB): domain Bacteria; phylum Planctomycetota; class Phycisphaerae; order Tepidisphaerales; family Tepidisphaeraceae; genus PALSA-1353. Next base: position 489,202 of record CAVWLP010000003.1, on the reverse strand, counting down.
ACCGGCCGGTGGTTGAACTGCCCAAAGGGGGCACCGTCGAGGGGGAGTATCACGGCACGGAGCATCTTCATGCCGGCAAGCTGGCCGTTGTTGTGACGGAGGAGAGCGTTTTCGTCTCGCCCACCACCAAAACCCCGGATGTTGCGGCCGGCAGTGAAGTCCGCCTGGAGCGCACCGCCGCGCAGGATGCCACTGTGGAACTGGCGGCTGGACAGTCCATCAACCTCGATGCGGGACTGTCCCTCGGCGGATCGGGGGCTGAGATATGACCGCTCGGCGGCTCATCATCGCTTACGTCCTGGTGCTCCTGGCGGGCCTGATCGCCGCCACGCAATGGGTGGGCTACCGGCTGAATTACCATCCGGCGCTGGGCGGTTTGCACTTCGGCGCGCACACCATCTATCCGCCCTGGGCGCTGATCATCTGGGCCCGGCGATTCGGCGACGACATTCCAGACACTTTGAACGTTGGCTATGCCGTCATCGGGGGTTCGTTCGTTCTGGCCACGCTCATGTTGGTGGTGGCGCGCCGGCTTCGCACCATCCCCGTGCGCGAACTCGGCCGGGATCGATGGGCCACGAAGCGCGACATGAAAACGGCCGGATTGCTGAACGGAAAGGGAACCGTCCTGGGCTGGCGCACGGGCGCGATCTGACCTATGACGGACCTGAGCATCAATTGATCTCCGGCGCCAGCCGGTCAGGCAAGGGGGTTGGCCATGTGATTCCCACGCTCTTGAATTGGAACGGAAGCGTCCTGGCCTATGACGTGAAGAATGAACTGTGGGACGTCACCGCGGGCTTTCGGGCGACGCTCGGCCCTTGCCTGTTCTTCAATCCGACCCGGCCTGACAGCGCCCGATTCAATCCCCTCTTTGAAATCCGCCGCGGAGCGAACGAAATCCGGGACGCGCAGAACATCGTCGAGATGCTGGTCAATCCCACCGGCGCGAAACACACGATGGACATTTGGGACCAGCAGGCCAGCCAGTTTCTCGTGGCGCTGATCCTGCACGTGTTGTACACCGAGCCGGAATCGCACAAGAACCTGGCGACGGTCCGGGCGCGCTTGCTGGATTTCAAGAACACCAGCAAGGCGATGATCCGCACACCGCACCGCTTCAATCCACAGACGGGCGTGCCGGAAGTTCATCCGGAAGTGGCGCTGGTGGCCAACGAGCTGCGCCGACAACCGGAGAAGTTCCAAGCCAGCGTGTGCGGCACGGCCGCAGCATACCTCACGTTGTGGGCGGACGACATCGTTGCCCGCAACACGGCAACCAGCGACTTTCGGCTCAGCGATTTGGTCTGCTTAGATCGGCCCATGACGCTCTACCTCCAGCCACCGCCCTCAGATGCGCCGCGCTGCGCCGATTGGTGCGCCTGATGATTAACCAGGCCTGTCGAGCGCTGATGGAATACCTCGATCGCGACGCCGTGGGACGGCCCAAGCGGCATCGACTCCTCTTGTCACTCGATGAGTTCCCGACGCTGGGGCGGCTGGACTTCTTCACGATGAACCTGCGCCAGATGGCGGGTTACGGGATCAAGGCGCACCTGATCGTTCAATCCTTCAACGACATCATCGAGCAGTACGGGACCAACAACACGATCCTGGACAATTGCCACATCCTGACCACCTTCGCCGCGGCCGATACCGTTACCTGCCAGCGCATCAGCCAGATGACGGGAACCGTGACCGAATACCGGGAAAGCTATTCGCAGCCGGGACGGCATTGGGGTGCTCGAACCATCAGCCATAGCGAGCATGTCCGGCCGCTATTGTCGCCAGGGGACATCCGGGAATTGCCGGTGGACGATCAACTCGTTTTTGTGACAGGGTACAAACCGATGCGAACCCGGAAGCTGCGGTATTTCGCGGATCGGACATTCATGGCGCGCTTGTTGGCGGCGCCGGACCAATCGCTGCACCTGAATGGTCCGGACAAACCGCCGATTGACTGGCTGCGCGAGCGGGCGAAAGGACCGCCGTTGCCTACTCCACCGAAAAATCCTCTTTATGACGCGGCGCTGGTCCAAAGTTCGCCTGAACCGGACGAAGCCGAGTTGGAGCAGGACATCGACGATGGGGATCGGGATGACTCGAAGGGGGATTTGTGAAAGGAAATCGTGTTCAGGTCACGGTCCGGTTGGAGCCGCGGGTGTTGCAGGCGGCCAGGCAGCGGGCGAGCGAGATGAAAGTGTCTCTCTCCGCTGCGCTTGCCGAGGCGGCGAAGGAATCGCTGCTGTCCAGCTACCGCAGTGAGCGCGAACAGGAAATCCTCAAGGCCGCCGACCGAAACTTCCATGCCCTGCGCCGATTGGAACAGCAGCTTCGGCTCGACATTCAGGTGCTCAAGGAAATGGTCGGGCTGGGGATGCGATCATTCTTCAATCACGCAACGGCGATTCCCGATGCCTTGAAAACAGCGGCGCTGCTCAGCGGCAAGCAACGGTTCCATCGCTTTCTGGATCTGCTCGCCAGAAATCTTCGCACCGGCGAGTCGATCTTGAGTGACATTCCCTCCCTTGACCCGGAGTCTGAGATGGGGAAATCATCCTCACAGGAAGAGGCCACCACGAAATCTGTCCAACCGCAGGAGACGGCGAAGTCGATCGCGGGCGAAGGTGTCGGTGCCAGTGATCGGCGGCCATCGCCGGCGCACACAGCAGCCCACTCGTCGTCCCGGCAGCTTTCACATGGGCGTGAGAGCTGGGGATTATTCGGGCGATCAGATGAGAAGTAATTGAAGAAACAGAAAGAAGCGGTCGATCATGGCATCCAACACGAACACCGTTCATCATCGTCATCAGGAAAGTTTATATCACGCGCTGGGTCCGTTGGTGGCGAATGCCCTCGCCCAACCTGACGTGGTAGAAATTATGGCGAACCCCGATGGGACGTTGTGGGTCGATCGGGCTGGCGTAGGACGGGAAAAGATTGGCCGAATTGAACCGCCGGCAGCAGAGACCACCATTCGGCTACTGGCCAGCCACATGGGAGAAACCGTCACGCCAGAACGGCCCGCCGTGGCCGGCGTTTTGCCTCGGAGCGGCGAACGTTTCCAAGGGCTGTTGCCGCCATTGGCCGAGCGACCCGTGTTCACCATTCGTAAGCGGGCGTCAATTGTTTTTACCATCGACGATTATGTGACCAAGGGAATTCTTCCGGCGGATGGCGCCGATGTGATCCGCCGTGCCGTAGTTGACCGGAAGAACATTCTGGTTGCCGGCGGAACCGGATCAGGAAAAACCACGCTGGTCAATGCGATCCTGTCGGAGCCGCCGTTCAGGAGTGATCGCATCGTCCTGATTGAGGACACCAAGGAGCTTCAATGCCCGGCGGACGACAAGGTTGAGCTGCTGACGAAGAATACCGAGCCGCGAGTGACGATGACCGATTTGCTCCGCATGACATTGCGCCTTCGACCGGATCGGATCATCATCGGTGAGGTGCGGGGACCTGAGGCGCTGGCGATGTTGAAGGCATGGAACACCGGCCACCCTGGCGGTGTAGCAACAATCCACGCAAACTCGGCCGCCGATGCGCTGCGGCGCATTGAAGACTTAGTGGGCGAGGCGTCGCAGATCGTTCCAAAACGGTCCATCGCATCGGCCGTGAATCTGCTCGTCTTCATTGAGCGAACGAATGCGCGGCCGGGCCGAGCCGTCCGCAGCATCGTGGAGGTCAAAGGATTCGGCAAGAACGATTATGTGCTCCACGAAATGAAGAACGACACATGACAACTGTTTTCAGATTTCTCGTCGTGATGTGTGCTCGCCGCCTTATTCCGCGCCATTTGCTGGCTTCAAAACGATGCGATCTGATATCATGCCAAAGGCATCCGGTCGGGCATTTGGCTCCCCCGTATTGAGCATCCCGGCTGATGAAGTTGGACTGGGCAAGACAACCGAAGCAGGGATTGCGATCCGAGCCTGTTAGGTGCGCTGGCCGGGAAAGGCAGACGATGAAGGCACCTAAACCGACTGCCATTTACGACCGTATCAGAGGCATTCTCGAATCGGCCCGGTCAAACATTGCGCGGTCGGTGAACTCGACGCAGGTGGTGGCCAATTGGTTGATCGGTCGGGAGATCGTGGAGGAGGAACAGGGCGGGCAGAGACGAGCGGATTATGGAACACGGTTGATTGCCGATCTTGCCGAACGTCTAACCAAAGATTTTGGACGGGGCTTTACTAAGAACAACCTGGAGCATTTCCGGGCTTTCTATCTCACATATCCAAGGTTGGTATCGCTCAGCATTGCCCACGCGGCGCGTGGGGAATCAGGTGCGGTGAAGTTGCTTGAAATTGCCCACGCAGCGCGTGGGCAATTGGATTCGCCGCGAAAATATGCGCCGGCCGGCGCGGCGCGTGCCAAAATACCGGCCCCGGCTTCGGTGCTGATTCACTATCCTTTGCAGGGTGGACTCTGGAAACCCGGTATTTTGCATCTCCATCTGTCGTGGACGCATTACCGCACACTGCTTCGCGTCGACAAAGCGGAGGCTCGATCATTTTATGAGGTCGAGACGATTAAGAACGGCTGGTCAGCGCGCGAATTGGAGCGGCAGATTAACAGTCTCCTTTACGAACGGTTGGCGCTGAGCAAGGACAAAAAGGGCCTCTTGCGCCTGGCCGCAAAGGGACATGAGGTGCGGAAGCCGGAAGATATATTCAAAGACCCGGCAGTGATGGAATTCTTGGGACTACCGGAGTTTCCGAAACTTGTCGAAACCGATCTCGAACAGGCGTTGATCGACAATCTGCGCACCTTCCTGCTGGAAATGGGCAAAGGTTTTGCTTTTGTCGCCCGGCAGGAACGAATCACAATTGATGGGGATCACTTTTACATCGATCTCGTGTTCTATCACACCATCTTAAAATGCTTCGTGCTGCTTGATCTAAAGGTGGGCAAGCTCACACATCAGGATTTAGGACAGCTTCAACTGTATGTGAATTATTACGACGAGGAACGCCGAACAAAGGGCGACCAGCCGACACTAGGGTTGATCCTCTGTACGGACAAGAACGAGGCGGCGGTGCGCTACACATTGGGCAAAGGGTATCGGAAAAATATCTTTGCCAGTCGCTACCAACTCCATGTTCCCACCGAAACGCAATTAAGGGCGGAGCTTCGGCGCGAGCTGCGCCTGTTGCAGCGGCTTTGAGTTCCTTTGGCCGTCAATTGGAGGCAGCGGTAGCCGTAGGCTTCTGCCGGGTGATCCACGTATGCGCCTCATCGGCGGCTTTCGCCAGGAGCAGCAGGTCATCCACGCCGAAGCTCGTACTGTCTTTCCAATTATTCTCGCCGTCTTTGTATGATCGGCTGAATGTCACGTTATGCATGGGTTTGCTGGCGTTCCCGTTGTCCACGACATTGCGCCAGATCGCCGCTCGGACCGCGCCATACCGGATTGTATGAATCGGGCGGTTCGCTGCTTTTTCCGACTTATTTTGAACTGCTATCGCTTGGGCCACGGTACACCTCCAATTGGGTTGGGTTCAATTTCAGGCCATCGCGGCCGCTAATGTGTCAAGTTCTTCAGGAGAGCCGAAGACGATGCGCTCGCACACCGGCACATACTCCGCAACGCCAAGTTGCTTAAGGAATCCGATGCGCGGCTGGCGGGTCAATCCACGCTCGGTGGCAATTCGCACGGCTTCGGAATAGGTTGGCAATGCCGGCGCGATGGCGTCATGCGGCTCGATATCTGCCAAGTTGGTCAAAATCGTCAACACCTGGATCGAGGCGGGCGATATCTGCCGCTTGAGCACCGCGAATGTTGCCGTCACCGCGATCATGTTGCACTCGCCTCGATCGGTGTCGGCGCGGACGGTTTGGATCGCCGCGAGCCGTTGGATCGTGCCTTGAAGCCGTGTTTCACCGCCTGGAATTCACGGTCGGCGTCCATAAAACGCCGCGCCATTTCCCGAACGAGATCGGATTCGGAAACATCGGCGCTGTACGCCTGCTTGTAGAACTCGCGGTATCGCGCGATGTCCGCCGCCAAATCGTGGCTGATTTCCAGGACCAGCTTTGTGCGAGTTGTCACATGGAACGGCGGCAGTGAAATCTCCGGCATAACAGTCTCTCCCACTAAGGCTGATACGGCGCCAACACCATATCCTTGTTCACCAACACGCGCAGCGGCCAACCTTGGCGGATTGTGATCGTTGGTTGCACGTCGAGTTCGCGGTCGATGATCTTTTCGCCGATCCGGTTCGCCTCTTGAGCCACCGTATCGCCAACCACGTCTTGGCCGTTGTTGCCGCTGCTGCTATTGGGATTGCGAGCCAAGTTCCCGGCGTAGGCAAGGGCTGTAGAGAATGCCGCACCCGCCGCGAGTTTGTCCAGGTGATAATCCACTTGATCCTGCAAACCCGATTGTCCGGCTTCATCCGTCCCTGGCATCCCATCGAGGACGATCGATTGTCCGTTGGGGTAAATCAGCCGCTGCCAGACGACCAGTGCCCTGTTTTGTCCGTTGCTGATGAGGCTTTGGTATTTGCCAAGCAGCTTCGATCCTTGGGGAATCAACAGGTACTTGCCGGAGACGGAGTCAAAGACGTTTTCCGTGACCTGGCCGATCACTTCGCCCGGCAAGTCTGTGTTGATCGCCGTCACGAGTGCGCCGGGGATGACACTCCCCGCTTTGAGTTCATATTTTAAGATCGGGTCCAACAGCGGCTTGGCCAGATACGGCTCGACGGCCGCGGCTTGGCTCAAAAACGCTTCCTTGTCTCGCTGTTGGTTCTCGACGACGACGCCAGCTTGTGGGATTCCAAACCCGCCAATGCCCGCATCCATTCCTGGAAGAGGTGCATCGCCGCGCACATGAGAATCCACACCGCCAAGCGCCATCAGCGACGGCATCGTGGTCGGATTAAGCGCACTCGACGTGCCGATTGATTTTGCGGCGGCAAAGACAAGCGGCGAATCCAAAGCCTGTTGCTGTTCCTTCTGCTGAAGTTCCAACATCTTCCGTCGCATTTCAGCGAATTGCCGGATTTGTTCGGCAATGGCTCGCTCTTGAGGCGAAAGTCCTGTCGGGCCCGTCGTGGCCCCCGAGCCGGTCTGCCCCGTCAATCCTTCATAGTCGATCCCTTGGCCCGCTTGGTTTACGTCGAACGTGTAATCCTTCGGCAAATCTTTTACCGATTCAATTGGCCCGGACGGACGGATCGCATTTTCATCCGCCACCGCATCCCGCGGCGTGCCGCTGCGCCCACCAAATCCGAGCATCAGAATGACCAAGCCCAACGCCGCTCCGAAGATGCCCGCGATCATCACCGCTCGGCGGCTGACCCGCGTTACGCCAGGCCGGATGCCCCGGATCGACAAAACCGGTTCGCCGCCATTGGCATTCTGTACCCCGGTTTGTCCGGGTCCGCTATTGAGGGTCGGATTCATCGCGGTTCCTCAATCAATCCTGCGCATCGGCGCGAACGATTCCCACGACTGTCTGCGGAGCCTGGCCGATGCGCAGCTCCGCTTTGTCGAACAGTCGATCAACGATGTACCAATCACCCTTGACCCGGTAATTCACGAGCTGCGCATCGCCGTTGTGTCCAAGCACAAACAGAGGCGGTGCTTCTGTGACGGTCACTTTGGGTGGGAACTGAATGTAAGTTTTCTGGCCATCATCAAATGCCCGAAGCGGGCACCAAGCCGGCGTCGAAGAATGCTTCTGACGCAGGATGAGATAGTTGAAGTTGGCCTTGGACAGATCCAGCCCCGAGGCGATCGTGGCCTGCGCCACCATCTGTCGCTCGGCAACTTGGTCGCGGATCATCACGAGGTCACCGTATGGATAGTTCCAGGCGATCATCGTGTGATATGTGTTGGAGTCCGTACTGGTCAGGTCCAGGGTGTAAACTCGCTGGTCGGTTGTGATAAGCAGGTTCGTTTGTAGTCCGCCCTTACGCGGCTTGACCAGAAGCAGCGTTTGCTCTGATTGACCCGAGCCGGACTCGACGCTCTGCACGAGCCACCGAGTCGTATCGCCCGCGGCCGCCGTGATGAGCCTTTCACCGGGGCGCAACGCGATCGTGGTGACGTAGCCGGGACTGGTAACGGCCGTGTAGACGACGCCGGGCGCATAGTCGTAATACTGAATTGCGTTCAGGAAATCATCCATACTTGGCTGCGTTGTTGCCCCCGCTTTTGCTGATGCAATGGCCGCGGCGCCTGTCAGAGGCATCCTAGTAGCACTGTCCGTTCCGATTGGACGAAGCTGAGGGCTGGGAACCGGCACTCGCACTTCAACGATTTTTGGCATCGCGCAATCCGAATCATCCATAAGCCGCATCGCGGGCGCAGGCGCGAATCCGGCATGACGACGACCGACGGCGGATCAGTTGTCTCACAACCAGCAACCAGCGAGATCAAAACTAAAGCGCACACCAGTATTGGCTTTTGAAGGCTCATTGCCGTTCTCCTTGGTCAGAGGACGACTCTGTCGGATTCGAGTTTGTGGGATTCGGTGTAGCCGCGGGGCGCACACTGTCGTCTCTCAGTACCGGCCCCGAAAATTCCCGGCTCCAGGTGAAGTTGGTGATGTAGACGCCTATTGGATTTTTGAACGAATCCGCTTCGTCCCTCGGCGGCATCACCTTTACCTGAAAGAGTCCCGTGTATTGCTCGCGCGAGCGGAGCATTCCGCTGGAATAGGTCGATTCGACCCAACGAACCTGATAGGTGTCACTCGACTTCTGCAGGATGCTGCTGATTTCCACGGTGCGCGCGGTAGCGCCATTGCCCGGCACATTCTTGAGTCCGTTGTCGCCGGTGGCGTATTCGTTCATTCCATTCACAGCCGAGCCTGCGAGGAACTGATACGCCTTGGTCCACTGCTGGCGCATGACGACCGGATCGAGCGGCCGTTCGCGCACGAGGCGCACGACCTCACCGATGAAGTAACCGACTTGCGCTGCCTCGGGTCGATAGGTTTCACTGGCCAGTGTGATCCGCCCCGGCATTCCCGCCTTATCCACCTCGACGACGTAGGTGGCCACCTGTTTCTTGATTCCCAACACGACCGCGCCAGTTGTCGAGATGAGCGCCAACGCCATCGCCGCAAAGGCTATGACACGCCAGTTGTGCGCCTGTACCCGCGCCGATCCAATTCGTTCGTCCCATGCGGTCGCCGCGCGGGCATACGGATTGTGGCCGTCGGATGAGCCGCCATTTTTCCCATAGCTTGTCGTTGTCTGCGGAAAACTCATGTTACAGGCCCTCCAGCGCCAGAAGACCCGCCTTTACCACTCGGGGAATTGGATGGACCAGGCACTCGACTGGCCGAATTCGCGGCGACGGTTCCAACGGATCGAGTTGCGGTTGAAGAAGGAACGGCCGAGGCCATCGCCACCGTACCGGCACTACCAACGCCGCGAATCGTGCGCGCCGCGGCGCTGCCGACCTGCGCAATCAGCGTCGCGCCTTTCATCGGAATAGCGGCGGCCGCTCTTACCGCCGCGAGTGCCGGCCGGGAGCTAGCGGCGCCAACGGTGGTGTTGTAGGCCACCGCCGTTGTATTGAGCGCCGTGCCAACGCCCAGGCTTGGCCCACCAATAATCATGTCCGTTGCCAGACGCGACGCGACGAGCGACAGCACCATGAGCAGCAACGCGGCTAATGCGATGCAGAAGGCTTGATAAGTCGTCACCGTGTTCCCCGCCGGCACCTGCAGCGCTTGGAAGATGCCGTTTCCAATCCCCAGGACCAATGTGAGGACCATCAAGCGCACGCCGGACCCCACCACCCAGCCCAATGGCCGCTCGGCGATGAACGCGGTCTTGGAGAGCACGCCGAATGGCACGAGCACGAATGCGGCCAAACTCCCGAACTTAAACGTGACCAGCGCAAGCACGACTTGGATCGTGATGACGCAGAATGCGGCGACGATGGCGGCGACTGCTATGGCCAGAAATGCAATTTCGACAAAGTTTTTGAAGAACGCGACGGGCCCGGTCAGTCGCTTAATTTGATCCATCAGCGGCTGCGCCGTCGTGTAACCCAGGAACGCGATATTGCCCGGCTGTTGAGTGTAGAAGCCGACCCCGTCGAACCCACCGGCTTTCAATCCAAGATTCATGAATGAGGTTGCCAGCTTGTCCGTGAGCGATTGCCAGTTCTGAATGATCCAGGCGAACATGCCGATGTAGACGATTTTGCGGGCGAACTGCGCGATGACATGGTCCTCGCTGAGCGCCCAGAGCGTGGCCGACCACATGATGCTCAGAATAATAAGAACATTCAGCACCCAGGCGACGTCGCCTTGGATGAGACCGAACGCATTGTTGATCGCGTTGAGGTACTGGTTGGCCACATCATTGATGAGGTCGGGCCCGCCATTGCCGAAGTCCACTGCCAGGATCGCCGTCATTGCAATCACCTCCCTTCGCTTCTGGTTGCTCCACTATTGATTGGCCGCGGGAAAGGCATTCACTAAAGATGTAGTGGGCTGCTGTGGATTGTCCCAGCCCACGCGCACCGCCTGACACTGCTGATCGCCATAAGCTTCTTCCGCTTGTTCTTGCGCCTTCCGCTCCACTTCGGCGCGGGCATCGGTAATTTCCTGCGCTTGGAGCGATTGAAGCTGCGCTACCAAACTCGCCACTTCCTCGTTCCCGGCCTGCATGGCGGAGGTGGCGCCAGACGCGGAATTGGAATGCTCCACATAAGCTTGAATGCGCTGCGCGGTCGGTTGCAGGTTCAAATACGTCTCGTTTTGGACGGTGCGGTTTTCGACCAGGACGCTTCTTTCTTCCTGATCCCAAGCGTTTTTCATGGATTGGAAGTTGGCATCCGTCATGTTTGCATAATTGCTCGGATCGGACGGATATTGGCTGTTGAGCGTGCTGCCGGGATCAGTAGATGAATAGATCGTGCCGGCCTGGCCGAACACCTGCTGCCAGATATTCATGCTTTGCAGAACTCCGGGTAACTGAGTGAAGTTCCAGCTTTTCAGCATGTTCACTTCGTTGTCAATCTCTTGGTAGAGCTGGTCAACCATTTGCGCATCGTCCGCTACTTGGATTACCGCTTCGGCGAAGTTCGTCGGGTCAAAGACGATGTCGGCAAACGCGGCCGTGGGCAGAAGCAGCGCCGCCGTTGCTGCGACAATGAGAAAACGTTTCTTTGAGCGTGTCATGGCAAATCTCCTCTTTCGCATGTTCCTTCGGAATGAATTGGTTCCACAGTTCAGTTCTGAAACGGATTGACGACCGTCTCTGTCGGCGGCGCGGGGTTATCCCATCCGGTGCGAACTCGCTCGCGCTCAGCCTCCGCATATGATGATTCCGACTGCTGTTGGGCCAGAGCTTCGGTTTTGAGCCGTGCGCGGGCGATTTTCAGAGATTGCAACTTGGCTAGTTCGCCCGACGCCACCGCCAGCAGGTCATTGTGGGCCTGGACCGCCGACGTTTCGCCGGACGCAGAGTTGGACGCATCGACGATTCCCTGTACTTGTTGGATCGTCGTATCCATGTCCTGATAGACCTGATTCTGTAATTGACGATTCTCGACCAGCGCTTGGCGCTGGTTGTCCGTCCACGTCGATTCGTTCGACTGATACTGCGCCCAGGTGGCACTGGTCATGTCCGCCGGATATCGCGTGTTGAGTTGGCTCGCTGGATTCGGTGTGCTGTAAAGGCTGGACTCCAATTGGCCTTCCACCCCTGAAACGATCCCCGCAATATTCGGCGCAACGTTGAGGTTGAGATGCTCTAATTCTTTGACTTGGTTCTCCACTTGCTGGACTACCGCATCGATCTGCTCGCCAATGTCCACCACCTTCAGGACATTTTCGACCAGCGCAACCGGGTCTAAGACGATATCGAACAAAAAGGCATCGGCCCTACGCGCCGGCCCGAGTACGAGCGCGCCGCCGGCGACGAGAGCCAGGACCAGAGCTCTCTTTGGCCGAAAGTGTTTCGGCTTCCCCTTTGCTGAATTCAATGTTGTCGTGACCGGATTCACGTTGTTCATGGTCTTTCCTTTCGACGTTGAAAGTTTCCAAACGCTCCGCCCAATGGCCGAGACCCCGTTCCTTCAGGTAAGCGGCGGCGAAACGCTCGCGATCATGCTCGCTCAGAACTTTGGTAATTCGCGCTTGATCCTGCGGTGAGCCCGCGGCGCAAAAGGCCAGCGTCAATTCGCCGAGACCCAGTTCAAAAAGCCGATTTCCTTCACGGCTCTGGTAGTAGTAGTCCTTCTTTGGGATCGACTGCTGGAGAATTTGCAGTTGCCGCTCGTTCAGGCCGAATGACTCGTAGACTTTCCGGGTGCGATCTTCCATCGCATTGCCGTTGGGCAGGAAGATGCGTGTCGGGCAGTTTTCGATGATCGCCGGCGCGATGGCGCTGTCGGCGATGTCAGATAAGCTCTGCGTGGCAAAGATGACGGCGACATTTTTCTTTCGCAACACCTTGAGCCACTCACGGATCTTGGCGGCGAAAAGTGATTCGGTCAGATACAGCCACGCCTCATCGAGAATCATCAGTGTCGGCGCGCCGTCGAAGCGTTTTTCAAGCCGGCGGAACAAGTATGTCAGGACCGGCAGCAGGGCCGAGCGGCTCTGCATCAGGTGTTCCATCTCAAACGCCTGCCAGCGGGCATCGTTATTACTGTTGAGCGTGTCCTCATTGGCATCCAGCAGCCGACCATACGCGCCATCGAGGGTGTAACTTCGGAGCGCCTGTCGAATGTCCGCATCTTGGACGATGCCCACAAGTGTGCTGAGCGTGCGCTGTGCCTTCGGCATCGACGCCAAATTGGTCAGCGCCGCCCACAATTCTTGCTTTGTCGCCGGCGTCACTGCCAATTTTTCGCGGTACAGAAGGTCGGCGATCCAATCTTGTGCCCAGGCCAGTTCCGATTCATCGTCGATGTCCGCCAACGGCTGGAAGCAAATATCTTCGCCTTCGCCGCCCAGATCGTAAAAGTCCCCGCCCATTGCCAAGGTCATCGCGCGGCAGCTTGCGCCCTTGTCGAAGATGTACACACGGGCGCCGGGATATCGGAGCCATTGGCAGGCTAGAAGATTTAATAGCGTCGATTTGCCCGCGCCAGTTGGGCCCGCAATGATCGTATGGCCCACATCGCCCTGATGCAGTGACAAACGAAATGGGGTCGATCCCTTCGTGCGAGTAACCAGCAGCGGTGGCCCGTCGAGATGAGCACAACGCGCTGGACCGGACCAGACCGCACTCAGCGGCACCAGGTCGCAGACATTCAACGAGGAAACCAGCGGCCGGCGCACATCGGCATAAGCGTGACCGGGAAGACTGCCCATCCACGCCTGAACCGCGTTGAAATCTTCGATTTCGGACACAAGACCGATTCCGTCCACAACTTGTTGGACGGCGCGGGCCTTTTCCGTCGCAGTTTGTTCATCTTCATCCCAAACAGTGATCGTGAGTGTGAAATCTCCGAAGGAGCAGTGCTCGCCGCCGAGCTCCTGCAGCGCGTCGTCCACATCTTCGGCCTTGTTCAAACTATCGGAATCCTCCAGCTTGCTTTCCTGTTTGGTGATCGCCTCTTTCAGCAGCGTCGTCATCCCCTTGCGCTTGGCGAACCACTGGCGGCGCAGCTTGTTCAAATGTCGCGTTGCATCGGCCTTGTCCATCGGAAGATAGCGGCCGACCCAGCGGTATTCGATTGGCAATTCGTTCAGCCGATCCAATAGGCAGGGCAGCGTGCGATTGACGTAAGCCCGGATCGACACGGCTTTCAGAAATTGTTGGCCCAACCGCGGGGAGAGCCCGCCCAATAGCGGCCGGTCGGTAATCATTTCATCGAGGTAGAATGGCACGTCGGGGACCGCGATGGTCAATCGCCGGTCCGAGATACACGAGTGGAGGTAGGTCAAAGTTTCAGAATCATCCAGCGGTCGAACCTCTGGCATGAAAGATGCCATCAAGTTCATCACCTGATCGACCTGGCCGAGGAAATGATCGTAATGGGCGCGATAAGAAACCTGTCCGTTGCTCCCATTGCTCGGTCGTTCGATGAACAGATCGCTCAGGCGCGCCATGCTTTCCGCTGGTGGCAGGTAGGTGAATGTGACGAAGCATTGGCTCTCAAAGTGCAGTGCCTCGGCGGTGAAATCCTGCCGACGCTCCCGGTCGATCAATTCCGCTACTGGATTAGGAAACTTACTTTCTGGATAGGCATGGGCAGAACGTCGCGCAGCCTCAACATGCACGCACCAGTGCGATCCCAGGCGGCGCAGCACATTGTTCATTCGCGCGGGCCGCGACCAGCTCATACGGGGTGGAACTATCCAGATCGGGTCCGCGGAATCGTACCGTCTTTTCCAGGCTACCGTCCTTATTAAGCACCACGCCCGGACCGATCAAAACGGCCCATGGCAGGTGGTCAGCCAGGCGCTGGGAACGGTTTCGGTATTCGCCAATGTTCCACATGGCGGAAATCCTTCACATCACGATTCCATGTATGTCGGCTGCCGCAGATGACGACGAAACAGATCAAACCAATGCGGGTCGCGTTTGCTCATCACCACGGCAACGGCATGTAGGGCGGCGCCAGCCGGAAATCCCAGCCACCACAGGTGCATCCCCATGCCAATGACCAGAGCAAGCGTTCCGTTGAGGATTGCAAAGGTCCGCGGCGCGCCACCCATAAGGATGGGTTGGGTCAATGCCACATGCAGCGGCACTTCGTATCCCTCGATTTCTTCGGGTCGCGTCATGGCTGCTACTCCTGCGGTCAGCTTCGTCGAACCGCCTCACCACCCTGCGCCGCCGTCGAAACCGAAGAACGTCACGCCGAAACTTGTGGCCGTCACCGCAATGGAAACTCCCAGCAAGAGACCCAGCACGCGCCGCAACCCGCCGCCGTCGCTGAATGCGAAGCCGAACCCGAGAATCACAATGGCCAGGATGCACAGCGCCTTAGCAACCGGCCCAGTGAAGCTGGCCAACACTTGGTTCAAAGGGCCTTCCCAAGGCAGAGGTTGGCCATTAGCTCCATTTGCGGCCGCACGCGCCACGCCACCCCAGGCCATCACAGCAAACCAGCCGGCTAACCCTGGCAACGAAATAGCCGCTCGACTACGGAACATAAATCACGCTCCTTTCAAAACGCTGCTCGGCATTCGATGCCGTTTGCACCGTTATTAACTTTATTAACTCTTATAATAGCTCCGATCTTCCCGCATGCAAGAAATTTTTTTGAATTTTTTTAATGGGAGGCACGGAGGAGGATGCTTGCGAAATTCCGTATCCGCCTGCCATCGGATGCGTTCAAGCGGGAAGGAACCGCCGTGGTGACCGACATCGTGTTTTTTCGGAAGCGTGACCGGGGCGAACCCGCACACCATGTCGATCCCGATTGGTTGGGCGTCGCACCGATGGAGATCGGTGGCGCAGAGATGACTGTCAAGGCCGCACATAGTGTCGAAGCCGCGCCGCGGCGTATTCGCCAGCCGCACGCCACCGCCGAGGAACCAGTCACCGCCCGCATCCGCCGCCGGACGGTGTTAATGCCCGCATCTGGGCCAGCAACAGAGGCTGATACCGCAGCGCCGCCAAAACTTGAGCAGGATTCATTCGGCAAAATGCCGATGACGTTCCAGGAATGCATCGCGATGGAACGAGGACAGACCGATGGTCCCGAAAACTCGCTGTAAGTTGCTCACGCCGCCACAGGCGGTTACAACATGCGAGCTAGACGTCCTTCCAGCCCAGTGACTTCCTCGTTGCTCAAACCCGCCATGCGATAAAACAACTGGTCGATCAGGTCTTGATAGGGCTGGGCTTTGTTCTCCAGGGCAGATCGTTCGGTTCGGGCAATATCGCCACGCGCAGACTCAATTGCCATGATGCGCCCGACCGCCTCGAAGATTGTGTCGCGAACGGCAGGACTGAACGGTGAATCACTTAATCCCGCCGCCAAAATTGTGGGAACATCAGAAAGCTTTGCGGAATTAATTGCTGCCACCGCCTGGCTGAGCATCCGGGCGTCCGCTGGAGTAGATTGCTTAGCAAAGGACGGGCAGGGAAGATTATGAAGCTGGTAGTGGCTGACGGCCGCATTAGTGCTTCCCAGGCGAAAATACCAATCCGCGAGCTTTGAATTCAAAACTGCAAGGACAAATTCAAGTGGTACGGATGATTTTCGCTCGGAAAATAGTTGACCTTGTGATTGCAGAATTTGCCCGCACCGATGTACGATGCAATGATCCGCCGGAAGTTATTTTGCGGCGAACTTTCCTGGAGTCCGACCCGTGCCCAGCGATGATCAAATGCTTTCGTATCTTCGCCCTTACCGGCCAGGAATCGATGTACAGAGACGAATAGGTCATCACCCTGCGATGCAAGGCGTGGAACGTACAGACAGATATTTGAGCCGCGTACCACGAGTTCCCCGTCCGTGATCGCATCCGCGAGATAACCTTTGCCGCGTGCCACCGTCTCGTTGACTTCACCCTGAGTGCATTGTGCGAAATGCCCGAGCCGTTCGAGTCTTCCACTGCGCGTGATTCGCGTGGCAAGCCGCCAGTCGGCATCCGATGTACTGACAATCGTGAGGTTTTCAGGATCGTAACTTGGAATTTCTTCCGCCGAGAGTGTAAGGATGGCCGATACCTCGTCGATTCTGTCCGCCGGGTGTACCTGCGATTGAAAGGGTTGTTTCCGACCATCAGCGTCATCTACGCGTTGTAGAATGAAAACGGCTGTCGATAGCTTTGCGTCGCGAAACACGCGGCGATTGGGATCATCCTTCTGCGGAAAGGCTTCTATTGCCTGAAAGCGGCCGATACGAAATATCTCGCGGCGAATCTTTGAAGTGGCTTCATCGCCCAGAACGGCCATCGGTGTAATGAAGCCCAATCGCGCCGCTGGCGCAAGAAGTGAAATCGCCCGGCAAATAAACAACTTGTAAAGGTTGTTTTTGCCAACTTTGGACGGTGCATACACCGGCATCCTGTCGATAAACTCCTTGAGTTGCGACAGATCGCGGCCGGTCTCCTTTTCAGAAAGTACGTCATACGGTGGATTGCCAATGATCGCGTCAAATCCCCGGTCGCTCCGATACCCGGCTTCACCGAAGAACACTTCCGGAAATTCAAGTTCCCAATGAAACGCGGCGATGCCGTTCGGCCCGCACGTCTGAATCGCTATTGAACACGGCGGAGATGATGCTATCGCTTCAAATTTTTTCGGTTGCCCCAGCGCATCAATCAACCCGTCATATTGGGTGTTGTTCAGCCGCTCTTCCGCCTTTGCAAAAAAGAACGAACACCAGGCATGAGCCGACAATAGAAACGGTTGGCGCACCGGCTCAAAGGTTCGTCGGAACAGCTTGTCTTTCTCCTTCACGTGTTCAACCGTGTCAGACGGCGTGCGCCGAATCATGACCAACGCATCAAGGAGTCGCGGCAGACGTTGCTTAACTTGCTGCTCAAAACGGTTGCTGACGAGTTCCGTTCCGGGCAGTACGCCCAAGGACTCGACGCTCGTGCCGACGAGGCTATTGCCGTGACGAAGATGGTGATCGAGGAATGTGAGTGGCTGGTTCACCGAGACGGTTTCCAGCCAAAGTGCGAGTTTGGCCAACTCCACCGCCATCGGATTGAGATCGACTCCGTAGAGACACGACTCCGCGACGCGTCGCTTCCAGTAAACCAGCGTCGATTCTTCAGCACCGCCAGTATGGGAAGCATCCTTTGCGCGTGGATTTGTGGCGACCTGCTCCGCCAAATACTGGCAGGCCCGAATCAAGAAATGACCAGAACCCATGGCTGGATCGAGCACCCGCAACCGAAGCAGCCGATCATCGAAATCGCCTTTGAGCGTGTCTATCCGAGTAACCAACTGTGCGCGATTTTCTCCACGGGCACGCTTCAATTCCTGTTCGTGCGCTCAATATCGCTTGTCAGTTGATGGTCGATTCCCTCGCGAATCGGCCCAAGGGTCCGCTCGACGATGTAGCTAACAATATGATCCGGTGTGTAATAACTGCCGGAAGCGCGCCGTTCGCCCTTGTCGGTCACGAGGTACACCGAACCTTTTTCGTATCGCTGACCGGTAGCCTCGTAACCCTTGGGTAGCGGTTCGTCGGCAGGCAAATATTTCTCCGCGTCGTCTCGCGCTCGTGGTGCGAATGACAACCAGATCAGACTCGGCGATTTTTGGACGAAGTTCCAAAAGCCCTTCGTACACATTGCCTAAATGCTGGATCGCGAGATCGCGGTAATCGACCCGAAACAGCCCGAGGTGGGGATGCTTCGGGTCAGGTGCACGGCTCAGACGATCAATGACACGGGCCAAATATCCGTCTGGAAGGACTTTGTCGCGAAGAAATGGATGCTGTTCGGAATCGAAGAGGCCGCCGTTGTATGCGGGTACGCGATAGCGAGCGGCACCGGCGTCAATCAGGTCGAAGAGCGATAACAGATCGGGCCAATATTGAACCTGTTTTTCAGGAAACTCCACGTCCTTTCCTTGGTCGAGGCGGTCCAACGTCTTGGCGATTTCGTCACGAAATCGTCCAAGCGATCGGTTGTCTGTGTAGGCCCGGTCGATCTTGTATGGGAGCAGCTTTCGATCCTCGGCAAATAGCACGAAGAGAAGCCGGTAAAGGAGTGTGAAACTTTGTTGCCGACAAAGTTCGATGTCGGCGGGCGACGAAGTCAACTTGTTCGCCTCATGCCGTACGAACCCTTCGACACAAAGCGACAATGCGTCAAATACTCGCTGCTTGAGACCTTCCCCGACCCCCAATCTGTACTCGCTACTGCCCGCGCGTGCGCGCCGAATAAGCGAGGGACGTTCGGCGGTTTCGCGGTGTGCCACCGGCGAAAAGAACAGAAAAAAACGCAGGAAGTCGTCGAATCCCGGCCAGACCTTGGAATCGAGCACCTCCATTCGTTCGTCAAGGAGTTGTGGCAAATCAACTTCTAGGTAAGTCTGAAAACGGGCTTGGCCAGGATCATGTTGCCTGGGGACGAGCCGCCACAACCGGCCATTGGTCAAAATGGCGTAGTCGAGCTGACTGTTGTTCAAATACCACTCAATTTGCTCCGGCGGGTATTCGCGCTTGGCTTCCACGGTCGCCTTGCGGTCCAGTGATATGGCCCAAGCCTTTGCATCCGCGACCATCACCGGACTCTTCCAAAAATCAGGATGATTCTTTCCCTTCGCGAGCGCCGTCTCGACCTGGCCGTCATCAAGGAAGAGCGCGTAGTCTGGCTTGCGCCCGCGCAGAAACGTCTGATAGAGCATGCGGTCCTTCCAGCCGAGTGCGCGTAGCACCGGCTGAATGAACTGCTCTTCGAGCATTTGCTCACCGTCGTATTTCTCGACACGTTTCTTTTGGACTTTCCAAAGTTCCGTCAGCGTCTCTATGGCGGCGTATGCCTCTGCGCGCCTCGGTCCATTCCGGTTCGAGGGGCAAGCGATTCTCCAGCCAATGGTTGGAGAAAAGATCGCTGTTGCGAACCGCGTTGAACTCCAGGAGAAGCTGTGGGGATTTCCCCTGCGCCATGCCGTCGTGTCCATGCCTTTCGTTCGCCAGTATCACCACACATGGGGTCGTTGCTCAAGGAGCCGCCGATTACATTACCAACCTACCCCAACGTCCGAGAAAATCTTGGAATGGCGAAATTCCGCTGTCTTTGCTGCTCGCGCGTCAATAAGCAGGCTCTCAATACCGCCGATTAGATGAATAATGGAATCCGTTCACTGGCCATCCCGCGGCGTCGCGGAACACGCTTATTGTCCGCGCCTGTTCTATTACATGACAGTCGAGGGAGTCTTTCTGCCCAGCGCCGACACGGAACAGGGCGCGGGCACCCACCGCCGTGTAGATCGTCCGAGCGAGGCTCCGCCGGCATTGGAATCAAACGGCAAGAATGGCAAAAAGGGGCAAAAGTCCATTGAGAAATTAGAAGAAGCCACTGCCGAGGCTGATCCAGAGCGACCTAAATCGGTACGCAGCCTCGTGCTCACGAGTGATCGGCTCGGCCTGACGGCGACGCTCGACTTGGCCGAAATCCAGGGCACGACGGCGATTCCAGTTGAGTATCGCAAGGGAAAACCGAAGCGCTACGGTGAGATCGCTGAACCGACTGATGAGATGATGGAGGAACCTCGGTTGCTACCAGGGCCAGAACCTTGGCCGACTGACCGGGTACAAATCGGCTTGCAAGCGATTCTGCTTGAAGAGGCCGGATACACGGTCACCGAAGCGTATCTCTATTATGCCGCAGAGAAACTCAAACTTCGCGTGGTGGTTGATGAGGCATTGAAACGCAACGCACTGGCTGAATTAGAAGCGGCTAAGCGGGACGCACAAGGACCGCGTCCGCCGCCACTGGTCAATGATCCGCGTTGCCCGCGATGTTCGCTCCAGCCGATCTGTTTGCCGGACGAGATCAATCACCAGCGGCTCACGGCGCTCACCGTCAACGGTCAGTCCGTTGATGAGCAACTTACACCGCGAAAACTCTGGCCGCCGCGCGACGACGGTATCCATGTTGTGCTTATGCGCGAGGGCATCCGCGTTGGCGTTCGTGGCCAGTCCGTGAGGGTCATCGACAAAGATGGTGAACTGGTCCGAGACCTACCGCTTGCCAACATGGAATCGCTGGCAGTTTTGGGCGCTGTTCAGATATCGACCCAAGCACTAACCGTTTTCGCCGATCACGAAGTGCCGGTTGCTTTTCTGACCGCCGCAGGTCGGCTGGTGGCAATGATGGACCCGTTGGGGCCAGTCAGCGCCGCCGTACGCGGTGCCCAAATCCGCATTCTGGATCGACCCGAAAAAACGCTTGAATTGGCTCGTGCAGTGACGGTCGCCAAGATCGCTAATCAACGCACGCTGCTGATGCGAAATCATTCGGCGCTGCCATCGCGGGTCGGGCCTGATCTTCAAACCTGCGTTGCTGGTGCCGAGCGATCAACCACATTGGACGAACTGCGTGGGCATGAAGGCAATGCCGCCGCGATCTACTTTGCCCATTTTGCTGGCATGTTTAAGAAAGGCGTCGCCGAGATCGCTGCTCGATTCGACAGCAATGGCCGACAACGCCGTCCACCACCCGATCCAGTCAACGCGGTTCTTTCCTTTGCCTATTCGATGCTGGCCAATGAATGCGTGGTCGCGTGTCGGTTGGCAAGCCTGGAGCCGACACTCGGAGCACTGCACGCCACGCGACCGGGCCGTCCCGCACTCGCCCTGGACCTAATGGAACCATTCCGACCGCTCATCGCCGATTCGATCGCCGTCTCGGCATTCAACCGCGGGGAACTGACCGAGGGGCATTTTCTTAATACCGCCTCCGGCTGCGCTCTAACCGACGCAGGACGAAAAGGATTCTTCGCTGCCTATGGCCGACGAATGGACACGGAAGTGAAGCACCCGGCATTCGAGTACCGGCTAAGTTATCGCCGCATGCTCATGCTGCATGCCCGTCTTGTGGCCGCGTGGCTTCTTGGCGAGGTGCCGACGCTGGCTTTTCTGACCACGAGGTAAAACCATGCGCCGGTGCTATCTGGTCTGTTATGACGTTCGCAATGACAAGCGCCTTCGTCGAATCCACAAAGTCATGAAGGCATACGGCGAACCGTGGCAGTATTCCGTGTTCTACTGCACACTCAAGGCCATCGACCGTGTGCGGCTGGAAAACGCGGCGCGCGAAGTGCTCAATCTCAAGGAAGACCAGCTCCTTATCGTGGACCTTGGCAGCAACGAGGAGGCCGCAAGAGAGGCGGCAACCGTGTTGGGTGTCATGGGGGCGCAAAACCGGCCAATTGAGGGTGCGCCAAAACCGGCCATTTTGAGGCACAGGAGATTGGGTTATCGACCTTGGCTTTCGGCGGTTGCCGCAAGCCAATGGTGGGATGGCCAATCAACTCAAGATGGCGGAAGTACAAGCAATTTTGGCACTTGCGCAGCGGCTGGTCCAATCGGAACATCGCCCGCCAACTCGGCGTTCACCGGGAGACCGTTGGACGCCACATCCGGTTGTCGGGCGGCGATCCTGCGGCGCCCGGATCGGATTCAAAACCGGCCAGCGCGCCCCTCGGCTCGACGGTGCTCGCCGCAGGCGGCTCGACGGTGCTCGCCGCAGGCGGCTCGACGGTGCTCGCCGCAGGCGGCTCGACGGTGCTCGCCGCAGGCGGCTCGACGGTGCTCGCCGCAGGCGGCTCGACGGTGCTCGCCGCAGGCGGCTCGACGGTGCTCGCCGCAGGCGGCTCGACGGTGCTCGCCGCAGGCGGCTCGGAGAGCGCGCCCACCGGGTTATCCGGCGCGCCGATCGGGTCGGTCAGTACGGCATCGCCCTGGCGTGAGGTCATTGTTCAGAAGTTGGAAGCCGGGCTGACGGCCCAGCGGATTTATCAAGACATCTCCAGCGATCACGGCTATGCCGGCAGCTATTACAGCGTGCGCCGGTTCATCAAGAAGCTCTCGGCTGCCGCGCCGGCGCCCTTTCGCCGGATGGAATGCGAGCCGGGAGCCGAGGCGCAGGTGGACTTCGGCCGGGGTGCGCCCTGGTCGGTCCTGACGGCAAACGCAAAGCAACCTGGGTCTTCCGCATTGTGCTGAGCCACAGCCGCAAGGGGTACGCCGAGGCGGTGGAGCGGCAGACGACCGATGATTTTCTGCGTTGTCTGGAAAATGCCTTTACGCACTTCGGCGGGATGCCGTCAGCGCTGGTGATCGACAATCTTCGCGCGGCGGTGACGCGGGCGGACTGGTTCGAGGCGGAGTTGTGTCCCAAGGTCCGGTCGTTCGCCGAACATTATGGAATCGCCATTCTGCCCACCAAGCCGTACACGCCGCGGCACAAGGGGAAGATCGAGCGGGGCATCGGCTATGTGAAGAGCAATGCTCTCAAAGGCCGGCAATTCGCCTCGCTCTCGGATCAGAACGCGCATCTGCTGACGTGGGAGAAGAGCGTGGCCGACACGCGCATCCACGGCACGACGCGGCGGCAGGTGAAGGAAGTCTTCGAGCAGGTAGAGAAGCCGGCACTGTTGGCTCTGCCGCCGGTGCGATTCGATCTTTTCACCGAGGCGTTGCGCAGTGTTCACCGCGACGGGCACGTGGAGATCAAGGGGGCGTACTATTCGGTCCCGCCGGAGTTTTTGGGCCAGCGGGTCTGGGCGCGGTGGGACGGGCACACGGTCCGGCTGTTCGATCAGAAGATGCGTGCGATCGCTCTGCACGCGCAGCGTCCGCCGGGCAGGTTCTCGACGCAAGACGCCCATATCCTGCCGGAGAAGATCAGCGGCATCGAGCGTGGAACGACCTGGCTTCTCCAGCGGATCGAATGCATCGGGCCGCACGCCACGCAGTGGCGCAGTCAATGCTTCAGCATCGCGGCATCGAAGGCGTGCGCGTGTTGATGGGGCTGCTGTCGCTGGCCAATCAGCAGCCGCGACCGGCCGTGGAACGAGCCTGCGAGATTGCTCTGGGGCATGGCGCGTATCACCTGCGCTCCCTGCGGCAGCTCATCGAACACCAAAACGGCGCGCCGGTTCAACAACACTTCGAGTTTGTTCAGGAACATCCAATCATCCGCGGACTGGCCGATTACGGACAGTTCGTACGCGACGCAATCACCCAAGCGGAGGCTTTGCCTGCCGCACAACCTTTACAGGCCTGCCCTGAGCAGAGCCGAAGGGAGTCCACCCCATGAGACCTTCGTTGATGCAGACGCTCAAGCAACTTCGGCTTTCAGGTCTGGCGAGCAGCCTTGAAGTTCGCCTGAGCGAGGCGGCCGGCAATCGGCTCGACCACAGTGAGTTTTTGGAACTGATCCTTCAGGATGAACTGAACGTCCGATCCAGCCGGCAGATCGGCCGGCGCGTCAAGGCGGCGATGTTCCGCGACACCAAAAACCTCGACGAGTTCGACTTCTCCTTCAACACCTCCATCAAACGCAAACAGATTCACGATCTGGCCGCCGGCCAGTTCATTCGTGACAAACGTGACGTGCTCTTGCTGGGTCCGCCCGGCGTGGGCAAATCGTTTTTGGCCCAGGCCATCGGACACCAGGCGATCAAGAGCGGCTTGGTGGTCCTGTACCGATCCATCTTCGACCTGGCCCGCGACTTTTTAGGCGACGAGGATCTGGGAGCCCAGGACAAGACGCTGGCCCGGTATCTCAAGCCTGATCTGCTTATCATCGACGACATGGGAATGAAGCAGCTTCCGCGGCGCAGCGGCGAATGCCTGCTGGAGATCGTCATGCGCCGGCACGAGAACCGCTCGACGATGATGACCAGCAACCGTCCACTGGAGGACTGGGCCAAGCTGATCGGCGACGTGCCGGCGGCCACGGCCATTCTGGATCGGTTCCTGCAGCACGCCACGATCATCAACATCACCGGCAAGAGCTACCGCCTTCGGCATGGGGGCCATTCGACTTCGCTCACGGCAGGCCAATCCGGGACACCGGAAAAGACAAATCCAAAAGGACGGCGGAGTACCGCCGGCGATGAAGGGTGCTCCCCCCCGGAAGACACCGTGACAGAGCCGCCGTTGTCTTCTGATGTGGGGGTATCCGCCGGCCAGACGGCGTGAACGGGGACCAATAACTCAAGGAACAGTTGCGTCGGATAGAACGGATGCGGTATAGAATACGTCAGCACATTGGCCGGTTTTGAAGCGCCCCGCCCTGGCTGGTTTTGGCGCACCCCGTGACATGTTGGGCGAGAGTCTGCCTGACGCGGAAAGCGGGATGGTTGTCATCTAATAGTTCGGCAGTTGGGCAGCCGAACCCGACATGTGTCACGCGATTTAATCTCTCGCGCCGCTGTGCATATCCCATTGAAGGGGACGACACGTTCAGCGATATTGTGACCGCCTATAGCGGCCAATCAAGTTTATGTCGGGTTGCCCTATTTGACAAACATAGCCCAAGCGATTCAAATTCGCCGTAGCCCGCGCGACCGATAAGTTGGGCGACTATTTCTGATTTTGGCATGAGGGCCAAACTATCGGGCCAGAAGAGCGGAGGATGAGCCTGGCGGCCGCCAGGGAAGCGAGATTCTAGAAGCTCTCGCGCCGTTCTGCGGTCCCCCCGCTCTTCTGGGCTGATACAAGGTACGGAAAAACTCGAATGGAGACAGTACCCGAATCTCGCAATTCTGGCCCTGATAATTGCGTTGGTCAAGTAATACGGGAGATGACTACAAATGCCGCAGTCCGCAGCCAAACAGCTAAACTCAAACACCGTGGATCGCCCTATTCCAGCGTTATTTCAAACGCAGCGGGCGTACACGCTTCGACTTCGCGGCGTTGACAAAACGGATCACGGTTGCGCGCAGCCGTCTGGGCAACGCATGAGGCCGTTAACAATGGAGCCAAAGTTTTCGGCGATTGGCTGCTAACTCTGCGCGGCGGGATGGATCATTCGTTGGCCGATGAACCGTGCTTTGATTCCCAGTCGGTCGAAGGGAAAAAACTCACCGCGAACACGTTGAAAGATTTAATCAAGGGAAAAAAAAGGGAGGACACCGATCCCACCGAGCGGGATGCCATCGCGGAGATTGAACGCCGGCGGAGCGCTCGCATCCGCGATCGCCGCATTTTGCTGTCCCTGTCGTGGCTAAGCGTGGAATCGTCGCCAAAGCAACACGATTCGCACGAGAAGTTCGTCGTGGCTAGCGGCGAAAAAACGCAATCCGAGAGGGATGAAAAAGTGATCGGGGCGCTTCGGAAGATTCTTGCCGATCGCGGCGTAACCGGAGCCGATTTTGGAAGCTGGATCGCCGATTGTGAACCATCCCTTTCGGCAGCGATTCGTGACGATGCCGTGTGGATCAACCGAAGTGCCATGTTTGCTGCCGCCCAGGAACAAGTGGGGCCATCGCTGACGCGCGAAGAGGTGTGGGACTTGCTCGAACCGTTCTTTGGCGCCCGGGAATCTTATCTTGCGCCGATCAATCCACCTGATAACTCCGAAGACGACCCACCGGCGGAAGATGACAAAGCCAAAGACCTCGTGCAGAAGGCCGGCCAATGGCTTAGCAGCCGATTCGGCACAGGCAAGGGGGCAGATTTTTCAGAAATGGCAAAAGCCTACGACGCGATGGCTTCATGGGCGGCCAACGCAACCGCGTTTGCATTAGGGTCGGAAGCACTCCATTCGCTGGCAGAGTCGCTCGTCGCATTTTCTCCTGAGTCAAGTGATGCCGTCGGCATTCTCAGCCTGATCAGCGGACCAGGCTACAAGAGTGCGACGCGGAACATTATCAAGGCTTGGGAATCCAGAGTCGATCTGATTTCCGGGGACGACCTCACGAAACTGAAGACCGTCGCCACCGAAGACTGTGAGAAGTGCAAGTCCAATACCGGCGGCAAGGGCCGGCGCCGTGGTCCGACAAGATTCTCGAAAAAGTCGAATCAGCGTGTGGGTTTACCTATCTCCAACAAGGCGGACCAGCGCGGCATTCCGAGTTTGCCGTCATGCTCGACCACGCCGCCCGGCGAGTGTCGATCGGACATTCGTGGATCAAACGCGCTGAATCCGAACGGCAGAAGTTCAAAATCGATGCGGCGAAGATCGAAAAGGTGCCCGCCGAGATCAACGTGTGGCTGGCGAGGTTTTGCGATGATCGCTCCACTGCAACCGGAGCAATTGATGCCTATCGAATTCGCCGACGCGCCGTGGGTGGTTGGAAAGAAGTGGTCGCCAAATGGAGTGGTTCGAGCTGTAAAACGGTCGAGGATCGCATTGCCGTCGCCCGCAACGTGCAGGCCGATCCGGACATCGACAAGTTTGGTGACATCCAGCTTTTTGAGGCGCTGGCCGCCGATGATGCCATTGCTGTCTGGCGGATGAACGGCGAAGCGATGCCCCAGCCGCTGATCGACTACGCGACCGCCACCGACGCGCTCGCCAAACAGAAGCGATTCAAGGTGCCGGCGTATCGTCATCCCGATCCGTTGTCGCACCCGGTCTTCTGCGACTTCGGCAATTCGCGGTGGGAAATCCATTTCGCCGTGCATGATGCCGCGTCGAAACTGACTGATGCAAAGGCCACTATTGCGCGGCGGGCGACAGAGTTGGAGAAAACGAAGGAACGGCTCGCCAAAACCAAAACACCTGAGAAACAGGCCGACGCCGAATTAAAGCTTAAGCGAGCGGAGGCTGATTTACGGGAAGCCCGCGAACAGGTCACATGGCTGGATTCTCGTCACGCCCTTTCGATGGGGCTGTGGGATGGGGGGAAGTTGGACAACAGCATTCCAATGCGCTGGTCGTGCAAACGCCTGACGAAAGATCTGGGGCTACAAAACCGATCGACGGGCGATGCCGCAATCAACGTGACCCGCGCCGACCGCCTGGGTCGCGCAGCCGTGGGCGCGAATGAAAAGTCACCGGTGAGCATTCTGGGCGTTTTCAATCAGGCCGACTGGAACGGCCGGCTGCAAGCACCACGTTCACAGCTTGATAAGATCGCCAAACACATCAAAGACCATGGGTGGGATGCAAAAGCGAAAAAGATGCGCGACCACATCCGTTGGCTCGTCTCCTTCTCCGCCAAGCTACAACCGGCTGGGCCATGGATAGATTACATCGCAAAATTTTCTGAAGACGCTCCGGCCAAACCGTTTGCATCTCGCGGCGGTGAATACGCGCTCAAGCATCAAACGAATGACGCCCGTTCCGGCCACGCTAAACTTATCCTATCCCGTCTGCCCAACCTTCGAGTTCTTTCAGTGGACCTCGGCCATCGCTTCGCCGCGGCGTGTGCTGTGTGGGAGACGCTTTCATTAGCCGATTTATCAGAAGAAATCTCCGGAAGGATAGTATCCGCTGGTGGTGCAGGTTCGGAGAATCTTTATCTCCATACGCGCTATACAGACGAAAACGGAAAGGTTCGCACCACGATTTATCGCCGGATTGGAGCGGACGAACTATCCGACGGCACACCACATCCCGCTCCGTGGGCCCGGCTCGATCGGCAATTCCTTATCAAGCTGCCTGGCGAGGACAAAGCGGCGCGGGCGGCTTCCCAAAAGGGCCAGGTCAATGAAGTCGCGATGGTCGCCAAACTTGCGGCGGATCTTGGCTTGGTGGCTGATGAAGATCGCGACAAGGGAAGGGAAGTGGACGAGCTGATGGGCCGTGCAGTGCGCATCACCGCACTCGGCCTGAAACGCCACACCCGCCGGGCAAAAATTGCCTACGCGCTCGATCTGGAAACCAAGACCATTTCGGGCATCGGCGGCAGTGAGAAACCCTTCACACCTGGCGATACCGCTCATATCAAGCTAATGACCGACGCGCTGTTCGATTGGCACGCGCTTGCAAGTGAGTTTAAGTGGAATGACAAGCCCGCGCGTGATCTGTGGAACCAACACGTCGCCACGGTGACAAACGGATGGCGGGTCGAAGACCCTAAGCCTCGCGATGAGACTGCCGAAGGACCCACCCGCCAGCAGCGTCGCAAGGATGATGATGTACTGCTGGAGAAACTCAAATCAGTCGCAGAGCAACTTGCCGCAGCCAATCGCAGCGTCGTCCACGCAGCTTGGCTCAATCGCTGGCAGGCAGATGATGGAAGTCCTGCGAATCATGACACGAAGGAAAAGGCTGTCGGTCTATATGCACAGTTTCGCTGGCTCACCGACTGGATCATGGGTCGGCGTTTGCCCGGCGTCGATAAGGAAGATGTTGGCTGGAAGCAGAACGTCGGCGGCCTGTCGCTCACGCGCATTGCCACAATGAAGTCGCTCTATCAGTTGCACAAAGCGTTCGCGATGCGCGCCAAGCCCGATAAGCCACGCGGCGCACCGGAGAAGGGTGAAACAAACGCTGGCGTTGCGCAATCCATCCTTGATGCGATGGAGCAGATGCGCGAGCAGCGCGTTAAGCAACTTGCGAGCCGGATTGCGGGTTCGGCGCTAGGGCTTGGCGGGCATTGGAAGCAGGTCAAGACGCGACGAAAGAATGCGGATGGATCGACGCTTATGAAATGGGTGCGGGTGGAGGAACCCACCGCAAAATACGCTCCTTGTCATGCGGTCGTGATCGAGAACCTCACCAACTATCGTCCCGATGAACTTCAAACGCGCCGCGAGAACAGGCAATTGATGTCATGGTCCTCATCGAAGGTCAAAAAGTATCTTTCGGAAGCCTGTCAACTTCATGGACTCCATCTCCGCGAAGTCCAGGCCGGATACACGTCTCGCCAGGATTCACGCACAGGTGCGCCGGGTATCCGCTGCGCTGATGTGCCGGTCATTGATTTCATGACCAAACCCTGGTGGCGGCGACAAGCCAAGGTCGCTCAAGAAAAAGCTGACAAGGGTGATGCCCGCGATCGATTTTTTGTGACGATCGAGAAACAGTGGTCCTCAAAATCGGATTCCGAACGTAAACTTGCGCCCGCGATCCGCATCCCCATGAATGGCGGCGAACTCTTCGTCTCAGCCGACCCGTGCTCGCCTGCTGCGAAGGGGTTGCAAGCCGACCTCAACGCCGCCGCGAATGTCGGCATGAAGGCGCTGCTCGACCCCGATTTTTCCGGCAAGTGGTGGTTCATTCCATGCGAGTCAGCGACCTACACGCCACTTGCCGAGAAGACCAAGGGAAGCTTCATCGTTCC
Source organism: uncultured Phycisphaerales bacterium (assembly GCA_963755915.1). Classification (GTDB taxonomy): domain Bacteria; phylum Planctomycetota; class Phycisphaerae; order Tepidisphaerales; family Tepidisphaeraceae; genus PALSA-1353. The sequence continues at coordinate 459,605 of CAVWLP010000003.1, read as the reverse complement.
ATCGGATCTCTTCCTCGTACCAGTTAAGGCGAGCGATCTCGAAACGCCTGATCCAAAAACCGGCAAGAAGTCGGGCCGGTCCAAGGCCGGCAAAAAGGAACGCGAGATCGTGAACCTCTGGCGGGATATTTCGGCTTCGCCGATTGACACAAATTCCCCTTGGCGAGGCACTGCTGAATATTGGAATGATGTCCGGTGCCGGGTTGTTTCATTGCTTCGCCGAGCGCACTTATCTCGCGAAGATGCGCCCGTTGAAGCGTCAGTAACCCCGTGGTAAAGTGACTGCGCCGCTATAGGCGGTATCACCTCCGAGTACGTGTCTTCCCCTTTAATGGGCTTGGCACTCGGCATTCAACAGGTCCGCGTTGGCCCTTTGGGCCATCGTTCTTTGACAAGTTGGCTTCTGCGGCCTGCCCCAGTTCGCAGCTCGGTTGGTACTGTCGTACTTTCGGCCGCGAGTGCGACAGTGGTGAATGGGGGTCCAGGGCACGCTCGCAATGCCCCAAAACAAGCCGATTCTCGCGGTTTTATGGATGTCAGGAGTCCCCGAAATGGCCGTTCGATTGCGTCAAAATCTGTTATACTCGCAAGAGCCCTCACAAGTGGCTTGTTTTCGGGGGTTTGCGAGGGCGGCAGCCGCGGAGGCCGACGCGGCCCACTTGAATGGACACTCTAATAGGTAATGAGATATGAGCCTGAGATGAGGCCGCGGAGGCCGACGCGGCCCACTTGAATGGACACGGAACGTCGGCTGGATGTTGCACGCACCCAGGTATGCCGCGGAGGCCGACGCGGCCCACTTGAATGGACACACTTACAGGAGTGACGAATGTATTACTTCGCACTAGCCGCGGAGGCCGACGCGGCCCACTTGAATGGACACTGTGTTGCTCGCACGTTCCCATGCGGCTTCCACGGCCGCGGAGGCCGACGCGGCCCACTTGAATGGACACTGCCCCTCCATTTGCCTCAGCGATAATCGTCCCGGTGCCGCGGAGGCCGACGCGGCCCACTTGAATGGACACGCATTCCCTGTTTGAAACGGCGATGCTTTGCAGCAGCCGCGGAGGCCGACGCGGCCCACTTGAATGGACACGTTGGCTTCATCGTGGCGACGCCTGCGGTTCACATTTGCCGCGGAGGCCGACGCGGCCCACTTGAATGGACACTGTGCCACCGATCCGTGCTCGCTATCAATCTGCCGGCCGCGGAGGCCGACGCGGCCCACTTGAATGGACACACGAGCGTCTCCGAGCCGCTGCTCCTCACGCGGTGCCGCGGAGGCCGACGCGGCCCACTTGAATGGACACGCCACTGCCATTTCCAGCAGACGACCGAGCCATCCGAGGCCGCGGAGGCCGACGCGGCCCACTTGAATGGACACTATTTTTTGTACGGCATCTTCTCCGACACTTCCCAGCCGCGGAGGCCGACGCGGCCCACTTGAATGGACACTGGTACTGGAGCAAACGGTTCACCTTTCCAGCTTGCGCCGCGGAGGCCGACGCGGCCCACTTGAATGGACACTTAATATCGGAGTTTAGATATGGCTACTAATGGGCGCCGCGGAGGCCGACGCGGCCCACTTGAATGGACACCAACTTGCTGTTTCCATGTCCCGCCTTCGGCACGAAGCCGCGGAGGCCGACGCGGCCCACTTGAATGGACACCTTCTCCTTTTTGGGGGAGATATCGGACGATAGTGCCGCGGAGGCCGACGCGGCCCACTTGAATGGACACTTAATGAATATTAGAACATATAAAAAAGATATTGAAGCCGCGGAGGCCGACGCGGCCCACTTGAATGGACACTGAAGGCATTGACTTACTTGGCTCACCAGCCACCTGCCGCGGAGGCCGACGCGGCCCACTTGAATGGACACAACCTTGCAACACGAATAATCCCAAATTCCTTACGCGCCGCGGAGGCCGACGCGGCCCACTTGAATGGACACAAGACTTATCAGAAGAACTACGAACCTTGCCATCCTGGCCGCGGAGGCCGACGCGGCCCACTTGAATGGACACTGGGCCCGGCTGTGTATCGTAATCAGCCGTCTTCTGCCGCGGAGGCCGACGCGGCCCACTTGAATGGACACTGCGGTCGTTGTGGTGGCCGTATACTGTGTGTTTGTGCCGCGGAGGCCGACGCGGCCCACTTGAATGGACACTGCTGCTCCTCCTGCCGGGATGGCTTCGTCGATCTGCCGCGGAGGCCGACGCGGCCCACTTGAATGGACACAACATACGAACACCGAGAAGACGCTCAGACTGATCCGCCGCGGAGGCCGACGCGGCCCACTTGAATGGACACCCACAATCAGCCACCAACACAACAGGCACGACAGCGCCGCGGAGGCCGACGCGGCCCACTTGAATGGACACGTTTTGAAGCTCGTTGGTTTAAGGATTTGGCGTTTGAGCCGCGGAGGCCGACGCGGCCCACTTGAATGGACACGAGATACTGCTGGTTACTCAATTTCCAAACTCTTTATGCCGCGGAGGCCGACGCGGCCCACTTGAATGGACACTTGACCAGGCTGGCGTTGGTGAGTGCGGTTAATTGGCGCCGCGGAGGCCGACGCGGCCCACTTGAATGGACACTATCCGTTATCACACCGAAGCGCTGCAGCGGTCGGAGCCGCGGAGGCCGACGCGGCCCACTTGAATGGACACCTTCGACGGAATAGATACGCAATTTAATCCTACAGGCCGCGGAGGCCGACGCGGCCCACTTGAATGGACACGCTGTCGAACGTGGTGATGCCGCATTCGACGGATTGCCGCGGAGGCCGACGCGGCCCACTTGAATGGACACGACTTAAGAAAAAAAGAGCGAAATAAGATATTTGAGCCGCGGAGGCCGACGCGGCCCACTTGAATGGACACGATGTTCAGGACCATGCTGAGGCATTGTTACGACGCCGCGGAGGCCGACGCGGCCCACTTGAATGGACACGTGGGGTATTGTTGCGGCCATAAGCCGCCGTTACGGCCGCGGAGGCCGACGCGGCCCACTTGAATGGACACGGGTGCGAAACGCTTCAATCCCCGGAGCGGTAGTTTGCCGCGGAGGCCGACGCGGCCCACTTGAATGGACACAACTGATCTTGATGTGGTTTTTAAGCCAGCCCCAGGGCCGCGGAGGCCGACGCGGCCCACTTGAATGGACACATCACCTTGTTTTGAAAGTGAATGTTTTCATTATCGGCCGCGGAGGCCGACGCGGCCCACTTGAATGGACACACAACACCGTTAACATACTGTGCCGTATCAGTGAGCCGCGGAGGCCGACGCGGCCCACTTGAATGGACACATATTCCCCGCCCTCGATCTCGCGCTCTGTCGCGATGCCGCGGAGGCCGACGCGGCCCACTTGAATGGACACTCTTGCACCGGCCAGATGCGTCCTCATCTCCACAACGCCGCGGAGGCCGACGCGGCCCACTTGAATGGACACATAATCCCCATTTGCAATTTCCGTCACGGCCCCGGCGCCGCGGAGGCCGACGCGGCCCACTTGAATGGACACCGGTCGGTTGGGTTAACCCCTTGGCTTTGCAATTCCCTGCCGCGGAGGCCGACGCGGCCCACTTGAATGGACACAACGTCCGAACCCTGTTAGCCGATCCATCTAGATTGCCGCGGAGGCCGACGCGGCCCACTTGAATGGACACGCGACCAATCTAGCGATACGCGGACCGGATACGCGAGCCGCGGAGGCCGACGCGGCCCACTTGAATGGACACATCTTCGCGTCCATGAATAACCCCGATGCAATTAAGCCGCGGAGGCCGACGCGGCCCACTTGAATGGACACGGGCGCATCCGCTTCCAACTCGTTCTATAATGGTCGCCGCGGAGGCCGACGCGGCCCACTTGAATGGACACTCCCTTGAACGCCGGCTGCTTCTCCACCTTCGCCACGCCGCGGAGGCCGACGCGGCCCACTTGAATGGACACTGAAGCGTTTCGGGACGAATCCCGGCCCGCTTGGCCGCCGCGGAGGCCGACGCGGCCCACTTGAATGGACACCTTGCATCATCATCCTTTGCTAACGCGAACATGGTGGCCGCGGAGGCCGACGCGGCCCACTTGAATGGACACATCGCATTGCCGCCATTGTCCGTATAAACCGAAACGCCGCGGAGGCCGACGCGGCCCACTTGAATGGACACTTGAACAAGGAAATCACTTCGCACCTCCAATTGGAAGCCGCGGAGGCCGACGCGGCCCACTTGAATGGACACTGCATAGCGACCTGAGGGCAGTTCCACGCTCCATCGCCGCGGAGGCCGACGCGGCCCACTTGAATGGACACGAGGCGTTTATGAAAAACCCGCCCCCCGGCATCGCCGCCGCGGAGGCCGACGCGGCCCACTTGAATGGACACCTTCGCCGTCTCCCGCCAGTTGCCGCTTGAAGACTTGCCGCGGAGGCCGACGCGGCCCACTTGAATGGACACCGCGTTCTTCCAGCGTCGCATTAATTCAAGCCACCGAGTGGTTTTTCGGATAAGACTGTGTCTTCGCCTCCGCCCTCGCGCAAGCGAGGGCGGAGGCGGGAGCGATTTTCAGGGCTTTCCCGTACACTTCCTGGCACGTCTTAGGAAAGGGAGGGCCGCCACGGAGCTAAGCTGTGATTCGGCGCATCGAGTTAGTCAACTTCATGTCACACGCCCGCACGGTCATCGAACCAGCGGATGGCCTGACCGTGCTGGTAGGACCCAACAACTGTGGCAAGAGCGCCGTCGTGGCGGCGCTTCAGATTCTCTGTCACAACGATAACTCGACCTACGTCACTCGCCACAATGAAAGGGAATGCTCAGTTATTGTCGAAACCGATGACGGTCACATCGTTGAGTGGTGCCGCAAGAACAATTCTCCAAGATATACCATCGACGGGCAGTTGTTCGATAGGCTTGAACGAAACGCCATCCCCGCGAGCCTTCACGACGTGCTCCGATTGCCAAAGGTCGTAGCCGAAGGTAATCGAGAGTTTGATATCCACTTCGGCGAACAGAAATCGCCCGTGTTCTTGTTGGACAAACCCGGTTCTCACGCAGCCCAGTTTTTTGCTTCTTCGTCCGACGCGGCGAGTCTGGTCGAGATGCAGAAGCGGCACCAGCAGAAGATGGGGGACGCTCGCCGAGAACGTATCCAACTGGAGGCCAGGGCGGAAAAGCTGGCAATAGATCTCGCGGTGCTTGCAGCTACGGATCAGATTGGAATCAGCGTTGGACAAGTAGAGTCGCGGCACGAGGAACTTGGACAGTTGGCATCACGTATCGGACAACTCGCGCAGGATATTCAGTTGTTGGACCAGTGGAGCGCACTGGTGGACCATCGCCAATCCGAAGCAATGGCGTTTCAGGCGTTGATGTTGCCGCCGAAGTTCGCAGATACTCAGCCGTTAGAAGATGCCATCGGGGCGATATCCGGCACGGAATTGGACGTGGAATTGCAGACCAATCGGGCCGTTTCCCTCTCGGCACTGCAAATGTGCCCTGATACCAAAGACAACCGACCGCTCATAGAACTCATCCGCGATTTACAGTCTGCTCGGCTCGTAGCGCTCCGTCTGGACGGTCAGTGCGCCGCAACCTGCGAACTCATCCCACCCCCCACGATCATCGAGGTCGCAACCTTGCAAACAACTGCCGCACAGATTGCTACGCTGACTCATTCCGTGACTGCGTCGGAGCAACAACTAACAATCTTACGCCCGTTGGCAACTGCACCCGAATTGGATGATGAGATTTCGCCAACGCAGGACGTGCAAGCCTTAACGCAAGCGACGGCGGCACTCCGGCGCTTGGAGGTCATTCACAGTCAATTGGCCGCCCTGGTGGCCGCGCCGGATATGGCGGACACCCGCGAAATCGAGGCGACAATCCGCGACCTAGCCGGTGCGACAGCGGCTATTGCCTCGCGTAGGCAAGATTTCGTGCAAGCCGAGCAAGCGCTTCGAGAAGTTGAACATCAATTGCGGACTTGGGCCGAACAGCAGCAATTATGCCCCACGTGTGGTGGCCAGCTCGATCCCAATCAGATCGTCCTCCATGCCGGTTCATGCGTCGGAGGTTTCCATGCCTGACGCAGTTGCCTACGCAGGCTTGCTCGTCATTGGTGATCCGCACCTTGAGGGTCGGACACCCGGATTCCGCAGGGATGACTATCCACACGTCATTCTCGACAAACTCGAATGGGCACTGCGGTATGCCAAAGCACATCGCCTACTTCCTGTAATTCTGGGAGACCTCTTCGACAAGCCACGGGATAATCCCACTTGGATGCTTGGAACCCTGCTCGACCTTTTGGCAGGCACCGAGTGCATCGGCCTCTATGGCAATCACGATTGCGCAGAACCGGAACTATCCAATCACGATTCGCTTTCCCTACTTGTGAAGGCCGGCCGCATCCGGCTACTGGGCGGCAGGCCATGGCGCGGATCAATGAACGGACGATCCGTCATCGTCGGCGGTTCCTCCTATCGGCAACAGTTTCCTGATCGAGTAGACACATCGGGCGACGCCGACGGCGCAGTCCCGCTCGTATTCTGGCTTGCCCATCACGACATAATCGTCCCAGGCTATGAGGAACAAGGCCGGATACAACCGCGTGAGATCGAAGGGATTGACCTCGTGATTAACGGGCACATTCACCGCCGTTTGCAGGACGTTCAGACAGGCCGCACCCTCTGGATGACTCCCGGCAATATCAGCCGGCGGTCCCGGAGCGACGCTACGAAAGACCACATCCCATCTGTTCTTCGTATTGATATCACGGGCGAGGGATTCACGCGGCAGTTTGTCGAGGTGCCGCACCGGCCTTTCGATGAGGTTTTCCACTCGATTCTCGTGGAAGCTTCGGCGGACGGGCCAGCATCGGCGTTCGTTGCCGGTCTCGCCGAGTTACAGGCTCGCCGCACTGAAAGCGGCGCCGGTTTGGTCACTTTTCTCCAAAAGAACTTAAGCCAGTTCGAGCAGCCCGTTGCTGCCGAAATCATGGCTCTAGCCCAGGAGGTTACTGACAATGGCTAAAACGGACGCAAAAATACCCGCCAATGCCGGCGGGCAGACCATCGAACAGCTTCAGCAGCGATACCAGGATCTGAATAGAAAGAAGATTCAGGCCGAAACGCAGCGAGATAGCGCGACGAAGCGACTGGACGAACTCAAGGCCCAGGCTCAAGAGAAATATGGCACTGATGATGTTGCAAAACTCCAGGAGAAGTTGGCCGAGATCAACAATGAGAACGCCCGGAAAAAGGCCAAGTACCAGGAGGATCTTGATACGATCGAAAAGGGGCTCGCTGAGGTAGAGGCAAAATTCGCCGAAACCGCTTCTGCTACACGGGATGGAGGACAACCCCGAAAATGACTTCTCCACCCGAACAAACAAAAGCAAGCGTCAGCGCCGCCGTGCCGCCGTTGAAATCGCCGACCGCAGTACGGCAACGGTTGGAGCGGTTGATGGGAAGGCGCCAGGAGCGCGAACATCAGGCTGCGGAAGTGGGAGTCCGTCTTAGGCAACTGACAGGCTACCTCGGCGTTGCAGACAAGGTCACCGATGCTCTTGAGCTACTGAGCCAGCGCTTGTTCAAGGAGCTGCTCGGTGTTGTGGAGGAGAAGATCACTATTGCGTTGCAGGAGATTCTCGAACAGCCGATCCGCCTGCGCCGATGCGGATTTCAAGCGTGGCGCCGCCACCGTCGAGTTTTGGATCGATCACGAGGGATATCGGGAAGACGTTTACCGCGGCCAAGGTGGTTCCGTCGCCAATATACTCAGCGTGGGGCTGCGCTTGTTCGCCCTCACGACCCTTGACTCGGCACGGCACCGCCGGTTTCTGGTCCTCGACGAACAAGACTGCTGGCTTCGCCCCGATCTCGTTCCGAAGCTGGTCAAGATCGTGCAGGAAGCGGGCCGCGCATTGGGATTTCAGGTCATCATGATCAGCCATCATGACTTCTCCGTGTTCGAGCAGTTTGCCGACAAGGTGTACCGGTTTGTTCCGCTATTGGGCGGAGTCGTTGAAGTCAGCCAAGTCTTCAAGTCCGCCACCGATGAGGACCCGTTGCCTTAAACTCGCCGTGCATCTCATTTCCCACCTCTGTTCGTTCGACTCACCGAGTTAGCGAACGATGGGTTCATCGCGCAACTTGGACCGAAGAACATTACGTCGATCCGAACCTCCGACACTGCCGCCAAGAAACGCGCCGTTCCATTTTGCTGGAACGGCAATGTTCGGAATGAACGGAACGATTTACTGGCAGTCGTAAGATCAGGTTGTTTTGGGTTTTGCATCATCCAACCGCCGCCGTCGATTGTCCCTGCCGGTAATAGAGAACCATCGTTTCGCGATATCGCTGTGGCAATTCGGAGAGAATCCGCCAGAGCATCTCTCGCTCTTCATTCGCGAGCGCCTCCTGCGGGGGTGAAGTCGATTCGCTGTCATGGGGCGCGCAAAACCGGCCAATTGAGGGCGCGCCAAAACCGGCCATTTTGAGGCACAGGAGATTGGGTTATCGACCTTGGCTTTCGGCGGTTGCCGCAAGCCAATGGTGGGATGGCCAATCAACTCAAGATGGCGGAAGTACAAGCAATTTTGGCACTTGCGCAGCGGCTGGTCCAATCGGAACATCGCCCGCCAACTCGGCGTTCACCGGGAGACCGTTGGACGCCACATCCGGTTGTCGGGCGGCGATCCTGCGGCGCCCGGATCGGATTCAAAACCGGCCAGCGCGCCCCTCGGCTCGACGGTGCTCGCCGCAGGCGGCTCGACGGTGCTCGCCGCAGGCGGCTCGACGGTGCTCGCCGCAGGCGGCTCGACGGTGCTCGCCGCAGGCGGCTCGACGGTGCTCGCCGCAGGCGGCTCGGAGAGCGCGCCACCGGGTTATCCGGCGCCACCATCGGGTCGGTCAGTACGGCATCGCCCTGGCGTGAGGTCATTGTTCAGAAGTTGGAAGCCGGGCTGACGGCCCAGCGGATTTATCAAGACATCTCCAGCGATCACGGCTATGCCGGCAGCTATTACAGCGTGCGCCGGTTCATCAAGAAGCTCTCGGCTGCCGCGCCGGCGCCCTTTCGCCGGATGGAATGCGAGCCGGGAGCCGAGGCGCAGGTGGACTTCGGCCGGGGTGCGCCCTGGTCGGTCCTGACGGCAAACGCAAAGCAACCTGGGTCTTCCGCATTGTGCTGAGCCACAGCCGCAAGGGGTACGCCGAGGCGGTGGAGCGGCAGACGACCGATGATTTTCTGCGTTGTCTGGAAAATGCCTTTACGCACTTCGGCGGGATGCCGTCAGCGCTGGTGATCGACAATCTTCGCGCGGCGGTGACGCGGGCGGACTGGTTCGAGGCGGAGTTGTGTCCCAAGGTCCGGTCGTTCGCCGAACATTATGGAATCGCCATTCTGCCCACCAAGCCGTACACGCCGCGGCACAAGGGGAAGATCGAGCGGGGCATCGGCTATGTGAAGAGCAATGCTCTCAAAGGCCGGCAATTCGCCTCGCTCTCGGATCAGAACGCGCATCTGCTGACGTGGGAGAAGAGCGTGGCCGACACGCGCATCCACGGCACGACGCGGCGGCAGGTGAAGGAAGTCTTCGAGCAGGTAGAGAAGCCGGCACTGTTGGCTCTGCCGCCGGTGCGATTCGATCTTTTCACCGAGGCGTTGCGCAGTGTTCACCGCGACGGGCACGTGGAGATCAAGGGGGCGTACTATTCGGTCCCGCCGGAGTTTTTGGGCCAGCGGGTCTGGGCGCGGTGGGACGGGCGCACGGTCCGGCTGTTCGATCAGAAGATGCGTGCGATCGCTCTGCACGCGCAGCGTCCGCCGGGCAGGTTCTCGACGCAAGACGCCCATATCCTGCCGGAGAAGATCAGCGGCATCGAGCGTGGAACGACCTGGCTTCTCCAGCGGATCGAATGCATCGGGCCGCACGCCACGCAGTGGGCGCAGTCAATGCTTCAGCATCGCGGCATCGAAGGCGTGCGCGTGTTGATGGGGCTGCTGTCGCTGGCCAATCAGCAGCCGCGACCGGCCGTGGAACGAGCCTGCGAGATTGCTCTGGGGCATGGCGCGTATCACCTGCGCTCCCTGCGGCAGCTCATCGAACACCAAAACGGCGCACCGGTTCAACAACACTTCGAGTTTGTTCAGGAACATCCAATCATCCGCGGACTGGCCGATTACGGACAGTTCGTACGCGACGCAATCACCCAAGCGGAGGCTTTGCCTGCCGCACAACCTTTACAGGCCTGCCCTGAGCAGAGCCGAAGGGAGTCCACCCCATGAGACCTTCGTTGATGCAGACGCTCAAGCAACTTCGGCTTTCAGGTCTGGCGAGCAGCCTTGAAGTTCGCCTGAGCGAGGCGGCCGGCAATCGGCTCGACCACAGTGAGTTTTTGGAACTGATCCTTCAGGATGAACTGAACGTCCGATCCAGCCGGCAGATCGGCCGGCACGTCAAGGCGGCGATGTTCCGCGACACCAAAAACCTCGACGAGTTCGACTTCTCCTTCAACACCTCCATCAAACGCAAACAGATTCACGATCTGGCCGCCGGCCAGTTCATTCGTGACAAACGTGACGTGCTCTTGCTGGGTCCGCCCGGCGTGGGCAAATCGTTTTTGGCCCAGGCCATCGGACACCAGGCGATCAAGAGCGGCTTGGTGGTCCTGTACCGATCCATCTTCGACCTGGCCCGCGACTTTTTAGGCGACGAGGATCTGGGAGCCCAGGACAAGACGCTGGCCCGGTATCTCAAGCCTGATCTGCTTATCATCGACGACATGGGAATGAAGCAGCTTCCGCGGCGCAGCGGCGAATGCCTGCTGGAGATCGTCATGCGCCGGCACGAGAACCGCTCGACGATGATGACCAGCAACCGTCCACTGGAGGACTGGGCCAAGCTGATCGGCGACGTGCCGGCGGCCACGGCCATTCTGGATCGGTTCCTGCAGCACGCCACGATCATCAACATCACCGGCAAGAGCTACCGCCTTCGGCATGGGGGCCATTCGACTTCGCTCACGGCAGGCCAATCCGGGACACCGGAAAAGACAAATCCAAAAGGACGGCGGAGTACCGCCGGCGATGAAGGGTGCTCCCCCCCGGAAGACACCGTGACAGAGCCGCCGTTGTCTTCTGATGTGGGGGTATCCGCCGGCCAGACGGCGTGAACGGGGACCAATAACTCAAGGAACAGTTGCGTCGGATAGAACGGATGCGGTATAGAATACGTCAGCACATTGGCCGGTTTTGAAGCGCCCCGCCCTGGCTGGTTTTGGCGCACCCCGTGACACGATTCGCCGGCGGTCAATACTGGAAATAAATGACTCAGCCGATTTTTTTCGCGTAGATTGGACCGCTGAAAATCGACCGCCTTCCGCCGCGCGATCTGGCAGAGCAAGGGGCCAATTTTCCCGGATCGTTCATCCCCGATAGACTTTTCCAGGCGGAAAGAAATGCCTCCTAAGCGATATCCTCGCTGCGGTGGAGATCGCCGCAGACGGAATAAATCACCCCGGCAACCGTCCCCTGATACCGGCGGACAATCCGCCCGAACGCCTCACGATTTCCCCGGCGGCTTTCCGCCACCAATTCCGACTCGGGCGATAATCCATCCTGAGTCAACGTTACGATCATGGCGATCCTCTAGTTAAAGTATCCGCCATACTGACGACCGGAAAAAGCCGGGTGTGACATAATCCGGGTGGAATGTCGGGATTATTGCCAAGCCGACGGAACTATATGCCGTCAGCTTCAATCTTCGCCCCCAGCAACGCCAAACCGCTCGCGGTGCCGCTCCGCGATCGCCGACCGGACGCTGGTTTTGGAGTCCATCCAGTGCAAAATTAGGGCTTCGATGATCAACTTGGGATTGGACAAATGCCGAGCGCAGTCATCCTCGAATTTCGCAAATAGCTGCTTGTTGAACCGATAAGTGCGTTGCTCCGCCTGCTGATCTGGGGCCTTCCTTGGACGTGCCATGTTTTGCTCCTTCTATGAACCCAACAGTGTAGGCGATTCGGCTCCATATTCAAGTAGATAATGTTGTTAACGTTATTAACTGTGACGCCTGCACTTACGCGGAGTGACCGATTTGTCTCTGGCTTTATACATCCAAAAACTCCCCCGGGAAACAGATATCTCCCGCGTCGCCCATCCGTAGCATTTCATTATTGTTGACTTTAATAACTGTAATAACTAGAATGACGCGCAGAATATGGCCGACCATCTGGTGGCGGCAATGTGCCCCGAGTTTCTGTCCTTGAGAAGTCTCCATGAGTACAGAATCAACTTGGACTGGCGGAGAATCCGAATCCAGCGACCTTCTCCCGCTATCCAGCGTCCCAAATTTGAAATGGCTGCCTCGCCGCCGGCGCGGCGCGAAACTCAGCTACACCTGTCTGTGGCGATGGGCTACTAGGGGCGTGGCCGGCGTCGTGTTACAAACGGTCCGGGTCGGAGGCACGCCATGCACCACCGAATCCGATTTGAGGCAATTTTTCGTCGAAGTCGCCGCAGCTAAACGCGTCGGGAAGCAGGCTCAGACAATTCGCACGCCCGCGCACCGCGCACGCGAAATCGAAGCGGCACGCCAGCAGTTGGCCCGAGTCAGCATCTAACGGCATCTTGCCGCCCAATTCTTCTCACTTCCCTCACCGTTAGCGCGTACCCAATTTCGTTGACCATAAGGCGCGATGCACCGCGCTGGCATCGCACATCGTCTGCAGTGAATCGCGCACTTTTTCTCATACGGTTTTGCGCCTCGCGCCTTACTGTAAACCCTTGCAAATCCTCAAAACCGTACATACGGTTTTGCAATACTCTCGGACTTTGATAAAATGCTGGAAAATCCGAGGGATTCTTGTGTTTTTCGGCGGGCACCGGCAGCGACTCTTAATCAGCGGGTTGCAGGTTCAAGTCCTGCATGGCGCAATAATTTGCGATTCGTGCTAGGCTTTGGGGGTATACTGAGGATTCGGGAGAAATCAAAATGCACGGCAACGCTTCATAAGGCGACCGAGAATTTGCGCTCGTGCGCCAGCAATTAAAACATAGATTAATCGGTTTCCCCCCGGAGTGTCCCCATGGAGAAGAAAATGCGTCGACGCCGGCGATCCCCTTATTTCATCGAAAGACTGGAAGAGCGCTGGCTCCTTTCCACCGGACCATTGCTGGCGGCCGAAGGCACCGTCGAAGTCGAAGTGCTTCCCGGACAATTGGCCAATGGTTCCTACTCCTCGATTCCCAACGCCGGCAACCAGAGCGGGACATTCAGCGCCGTCGGTGGCAGCGTCACGGTTGGCCCCGTGGAAGACGCGAACGGCTACACTTACCAGTCGCTCGAATTCAACGGCTCTAATTCCGCCACCAGCTCGTTTCTCACTCCTTCAGACCTGACCGGGAATGCCAGTCGATCGATCGAAATCTGGGTCGATAACCCAACGATCGACAACGCCGAAGAAACGATGGTCTCATGGTCGAATCGCGGCGGACCGGACGGGAGCAATCAGTCGTTCTCCTTCGGCTCAACCTACGGTGTTGGCCTCTGGGGCCCTGAGTATGATATCCAATGGACGCAGGCAGCACCGGGTGTAGCCAATTCCGGCGCCCCGGCGGCCAACAACTGGCATTACCTGGTCTTCACCTACGACGGCACCAACGAAGATGTCTATGTGGACGGATCGCTTTATCTCCAGTACACGACTGGCCTCGCCCTCGATACCACCGGCGGGCTGCCGATCAATCTGGCCGCGCAGAACACCGCCGCCAGTGGCTTCTCTCCGACTTTGAATGGTTCGCTCGATATCGCCTCGCTCCGTATCTCGGCAGGCGCACTCACAGCGGCCGACGTTGAAAACAATTACCTCGCCGGCATCCCCGGCCAACCGGCGGTTACTGCCGCCCCAACAACATCGCCGACTCTCAATCCCATCACATCCGTCGGCCAGAACACGCTGACCTGGAGCCACGATCCCAACGCCACATCGTACGATGTTTTCCGAACCGATCCGTCGGACCCCACGCCATTGGAACTTGCATCGAATCTCGTGTCGCTGACCTACACCGACGACGCGATCTCAGCCGGAGTGAACTACACCTACTATGTCGAATCGGCCAATGCGTATGGAGCGGGCCCTGCGTCGAACACCGAATCAGCCACGGTCAATCCGCCCACAACGGCGCCGACGTTGGCTTCCCCCTTGGTGATCAGCGGTTCGGTCACGTTTTACTGGAACCTCGATCCCAACGCCCTCAGCTACAACGTCTATCGCTACACTGCCGCGAATCCGACCCCGATGGAAATCGGCTCAGGATTAACGTCCAACTATTTCACCGACTCGACCGTGGTAAATGGAACCACCTACACGTATTACGTAACCTCGGTCAACGCGGTTGGCAGCGGCCCCGAATCAAACACAGAGACTGCCTCGCCCACGGCGCCGGGCCCCGCCGCGCCGGTCAATATCGTGACCCACGGTGTGGATTCGGCAAACGACGGCAACAACGACCAGGAGACCGTCCTCACGCCGACCAATGTAAATCCCACGGATTTCGGCAAGCAGTTCGCAGATGCACTCGACGGCGGCGACGTCATCGCTCAGCCGCTCTACGAGCAGAACGTCGACATTACAACCGGACCCTATGCCGGCGTTCACAGCGTCGTCATCGTGGCCACGGAAGCGGATGGTTTGTACGCCCTCGACGCCAACACCGGCGTAATCCTTTGGCACGACAACTTCACCAACATCACCAATCCGACCATTCTTACCCCCACCACCGGCGTCACCACGGTCCAGCAAAGCGATATCAACAACAATCCCGATGTCGGCCCCCAGCTCGGCATTCTGGCCACGCCCGCCATCGATCCAAATACCGGCATCATTTATCTCAACGCCAACACCAAGGAAATCCGCTCGGATGGCAAGCACTTCGTCCAGCGTTTGTGGGCGATTCACATTCAAAATGGCGACCCAGCAACGAGTCCGGCAGTCATCGGCGACACCATCGCGCCTAACGGCGTGGTTGAGGGGCCGCCCGCCGGACCATACACCTACGTCGCCGGCCCCATCGTCGACGGCACCGGCAACAACGACCCGACCACCCCCGAGCCCACCTACCCCGATACCGATGGTTGGACCGCCGCACCGGGCGGCGCCACCGGTTACGTCATCGCCTTCAACGCCATCGAGCAGATGGAACGTACCGCGGTAAGTCTGATCAACGGCAACGTCTATCTCGGTTTCGCATCCCACGGCGACAATGGTCCATATTATGGCTGGGTCCTCGGCTACAGCGCCGCAACCCTCCAGCTCACCGCCGCTTTCGTCACCACGCCAACCTATGAACCAGTGTCAGTCGTCGGCGAATCCCAGCCTTATAACCAACTCGGCGGCATCTGGGTGTCGGGTGCGGGCATCTCCACCGACGGCACCTATCTCTATGTCGCGACCGGCAATGGCGCGTTCAATGGCGAGCCCTCCAATTTTAACGCCAATGGTTTCCCCATCGACAACGACTACGGCGACAGCGTCCTGAAACTTGAAGTAGACCCAAACAGCTCCCCCACCAACCAGAATGGCAACGGCTGGGGTCTTAAAGTCGCCGACTATTTCACCCCCGCCAATCAACTCGCACTAAACGACGACGATCTGGATCTCGGATCCGGCGGTGTCACCGTCCTCCCAAACAACGTCCTTGATGCCGCCGGCGATCCGATGCTCATGATCGGCGGCAAGGAATCGCGAATCTATCTCATCGATCGCGATAACATGGGGAAATACAACTATAACTACCCCCTGAACGGCTCCAATCCCGACCCGTCTGCCTATGACCATGTCGTCGCTGAATATGCCAACAACGGTTTGAATAAGGGTGGTGCGCAGCTCTACACGTCAGCTGCCTATTACGATGGCAATGTTTATCTCGGTGTTGCCAACCACGATTCAATCGAACTAAACCTCGACCAATTAATGGCCGGCGACGCCACGCCGATCAACACAAACTTCAGCTTTGGCTACCCCGGTAACACGTTTGTGATTTCCAATGATGACGGCACCGATGGCATCGCCTGGACTCTGGACCCGGGTAGTGACGCTCTGCTGGCATTTAACCCCGACAGCTTCAACAGCGCTCCGCTGTACAGTTCCAATGACGTTTCCGGCGACGCGCTTGGCGGGACCCTCCACTTCCATGTCCCCACCGTCGCCAACGGCATGGTATACGCCGGCTCACGCGGCGGCGGCTTGAGCTTCTACGGTCTGCGGGAGTCCTATTTAGATTCCAACCCCGCCTACTTCAGCGCCCTACGAACCTGACCGCCACCTACGTCTCATCCGGCGACATTCATCTCTCCTGGACGAGCAATTCATCGCTCGCCACTGAATTCCGCATCGACCGTGCCCCCGCGGGAACCACCAACTGGACTACGCTGGCGTACGTCAACAATTCCAACGACACTTACGACGACACGATCGCCGGTTCATTCGTTTACCGCGTCGTCGCCATCTCCGGCGCCTATTCAACCGGCGCCAGTAACTCAGCCACCGTGGCCGTAACCGGCTGGCAGTCGCTTGACATCGGATCGCCCTCCCTTCCCGGCAGCTCCAGCTTTAGCAACGGCGTCTTTACCGTCACAGGCTCCGGTTCCCATATCGGCAGCACCAGCGACCAGTTCCAGTTCGACTACCAGGCAGTAACCGGCGCTGCGTCGATCGTCGCGTCGCTGGCAACGCCCCTCCTCGCCACCGATGGCACCCAACCTCTTTTGGCCCAGGGCGGTGTGATGTTCCGCAGCTCCGGCAGCGCCGATGCGTCGTTCGTCGAAGTTGCTTACATCAATGGCCAGGGCATTCAAATGCTCTATCGCAACGGCGATGGAACCGCGGCCGCGGAGATCAGCGACGTCTCATTTAGCGGCGGCACGCTGTACGTACGCCTCGACCGGACCGGCTCGACCTTTACCGGCTACTACTCCACGACCGGCACAACCTGGACGCTCATCGGTTCGATCTTTAACCCCGCGATCGGAAGCACCGCCGCCGTCGGACTCGTCGCCAATTCACACAACAATTCCAAGCTGGTCAGTATCGGATTCAGCAACGTGTCAATCACTGAAGCCACCACATTGCCGCCGCCGTGGCACTCGGGCGACATCGGATCACCCACCCTCGCCGGCAGCGGCAGCTTTAACAACGGCGTCTACACCATCACCGGCTCCGGCTCCGAAATCGGCGGCACCAGCGACCAGTTCCAGTTCGATTACCAATCCGTGACCGGCCCGGCATCGATCGTCGCATCATTTCCAACCCCCCTCGTCGCCACCGACGGCACCCAGCCTTCCGGCGCCCAGGGCGGTGTGATGTTCCGCGGCTCGGTTGGCGCCAATTCACCGTTCGTCGAGCTCGTCTATTCCGATGGCCTGGGCATCCAAATGCTCTACCGCAACGGCTATGGCGCAACCACCGCCCAGGTTGGCACCACCATCACATATTCCGGCCCCCTCTACGTGCGCCTGGTCCGCACCGGCTGGACTTTCACCGGCTACTACTCCTCCAACGGCACAAACTGGACGCTCATTGGTTCAATCTTTAACCCCGCAATCGGAACTACCGCCGTCGTCGGATTGGTCGCCTGTTCCGAGAGCAATAGCGAACTGGTCAACGTCATTTACAACAACGTCACGATCACGCCCATTGCGTCGCTCAACGGTTCAACGCTCGATGTAAACCTCAGCTCGGCCGGCCCCATCACCGTCTCCACCAGCGGCGGCAACGCGATCGTCACCCAAGGCTCCACCGAGCTGATTTTCGCCGACAGCAGTTTCAACGCCATCCTGGTCACCGACACCGCTTCCGGCGACGCCGTGAACTTTTTCGGCACGCCAATCGCCCCGGTGACCTTCGCCAATACCTCCGCCTCCACGGTCACCGTCACCAATGGCACCCTCGATCTGGCGAACAACCCGACGATTGCCATCGGCAGCCTCACCATCAAAAGCGCCTCCGTCGCAATGCCAACGGCGATCGGCACCCCGGATCAACTGATCCTCCAAGCCCTGACGCTGACCAATGGCGTGCTCGACCTCAATGACAACGTGATGTTCATCCAGTACACACCCGGCTCTGATCCCATCAGCAGCATCGTTGCCGCCCTGCGAAGCGGCTTTAACAACGGCGGCTGGAACGGCCCCGGCATCGTAAGCTCGGCCATCTCCCTCACGCCCAACTACAGTCTAGGCTGGGCCGACGGCGCCGATGGCGTCGTCGCCGGACTTCCCTCCGGACAAATCGAAGTCAAATACACTTTGCTCGGTGACGCCAATCTCGACGGCACGGTCAATGGTTCCGACTTCAGCATCCTCGCCGCCAATTTCGGCAAAGGCGTCACCAACTGGGACCAGGGAAATTTCCTGTTCTCTTCCGCCGTCAACGGCGCCGATTTCAGCGCCCTGGCCGCTAATTTCGGCCAGGGCGATAGTTGGCCGGCCACGAGCAGTACGGAAGCAACTCAGTTAACCTCCGCCCCCAAGGCAAATTCAAGCGCTGGCGTTACCTATGCCGCCGCAGTTTTCACATCCCAGCCCGCCGTATCGACGTCAACGCTGCCCAACGACAATAAAGACGCAAAATTTCTGCAAAAGCGATGAGGCTTCATTGAGTCCGACTTGGGCCGCGGATGATTCCACGCATTAGTCCCCAATTCGGCAATCGGCAATCGGCATTCTCCCCCTCATTCCCCCCTCATCCAAACAATCGACGCCCCCCCTCGATTGCACCGCGCATAATTCGGTATCGCCAGCATCGGCGACCTATCCGCGAACGTCCCCTTGATCGCCACCACGCCTCCGAGCAGATCCGGCCTCCAAACCGCCGTCAGCGCCGCATCCGATTTCAGCGGCACATCGAGATTCGCATTATCCACATGCTCAATATTGTAAACCAGCGGCCCATACCGCAGCGCCACCCGCCCACGATCCGCGGCCACGCGCTCATCCGCCGTTATCCGCTGTGGAACCAGCGGCAGCGTCAGCTCGATCTTATCCCCAGCCTTCCACGTCTGATTCAGGCTCAGATACCCGCGTTCCGAAATCGATTCGCCGATGCCCACCCCATTCACCGCGATGCTGGTGATCCCATCCGCCCCCGGCGTGCTCTTGTAAAGCTCGCTCACATCCCGCGTAGGCAACCTCAGCCGGATCGTAAAATTCGTCGGCGTTGCCGGATTCACCGTGATGGTCACCTTTTCGCTCCACGGATAATCCGTCGTCTGCACCATCTGCACGTCCGTTCCCGCGACATTGTGAATCGTCATCGTGCTCCCCACGTACAGGTTCACATAAATCCCCTGCGAATCCGTGCTGTAAATCCACGTCGGCAGCGACAGCAGCGTCCGCGAGATATTCCCCACGCAGCACGGGCAGTTGTGCCACGGATATCTCGCCCCTCCCTCCTCCGGCGATTCGAGGGGATTTGCGTAATAAAAGTTCTTCCCCTCCAGATCCAGGTCACCCAGAATCGCGTTATACAGCGTCTCTTCAAACAGATCCGCATACTTCGCATCGGGATACGCGATGTTCATCGCATGCTGAAAAAACAATTCCCCGCACCCCGAGCACGATTCGCAATACGACGTATTCGGCAGCGAAAAATCGGCTCCGAACCCTTCCGCCGTCTCTCCGCTCCCCACGCCTCCTGTGATGTAATATTTCCGGTTCACAAGATCATTCCAGATCGACTGCACCGCGCTCTGGTAATTCAAGTCCCCCGTCTGCGCAACCAGGTCCGTCATTCCCGTGTACAGATAAACCGCGCGCACCGCATGGCCCACCGCCTCATACTGCTCGATTGCCGGCGCATAAGACTGGTCATATTCCGACCCGCCCCCTCGGCAGCTCACCAGAAATTTCGCAAGCTGCACATATTTATCTCCCTTCCCCGGCCCCTCCACCTGGTCCACCAGCGCCGCGAACCGCACCAGCGCATGCTCTAACTCCTCATGCCCGTCAAACCATGCCTTTTTCGGCGGCGGACCGATATGGTCATACCAGCAATCCGCCAATCGCTTCGCCGCGTTGTACATCCGCATGTCCGACCCGCCCGTCAGACGGTAATACGCGATTGCCGATTCGATGAAATACCCGGCCGTATAACCCTCATGTTCCCCGCGGAACCGCGGGCTCCAGTGCTGGGGATTCGTCGGGTCGAGCGTGAACCGCGTCTGCAAATATCCGTCCGGCTCCTGGGCCGACAAAATCTCCGGAATCCATTCCGCCAGCTTCGCCTTCATCGCCTTTTGCGCCGCGATAATCTCTGGGTCCCCCTGCGGGTCCACCATCAGCGCCAGACACATCGACTCCACGGTGTTATGCGTATACGCATCCGCCCACGGCGGCCCCTGCCGCGACGTAAACGGCCTCCCCGCCAGCTTGTTCCCCGCCTGCACAAAATTATTCTCTCCCCCCTCCGGCAACTGCGGATCCGAAAGCTTGGTATACACATGCGGTATCCAGTTCACGATCACCGCCTTGATCCGATCGTTCCAGAATTTGCTGTTGATCTGAAAGCTCGTCACATAAACCGGCTGCAGCGGCGTTCCCAACGCCTCCTGGCCATCCACCTTCACATGCAATGAATCCGACCCGGACAACGCCCCATCCTTCGCCGTCAATGTCAAAACGTAATCCCCCGGCGTTGAAAAAGTCGCGGATGTACTCGCCGCTCCGGCATTTTCAAACGTCACATCCCCCGGCCCGGAGACCTTCGACCAGGCCAACAGCGGCGACTCCACTTTTATCGTCCGTACCACCCCATTCAAAAACGTCTTCCCGCCCTCCATCACCACCCGGTCCACTCCGGCCGTCACAAGCGGCGCGAACTCCGGCGAATTCCCGCTGTCGAAAACCCGCCACTGCAAGATCCCGGTCGAAAAATTCAGCCCCTTCGCCGCCGGCTCAAACTCCAGCCGCAGCTTCGACGTCGTTATTTCCGAAAACGTCGTCACGTTAAACCGATTCCGCCTCACCCCCAGCCCCTGCGCATCGCCCACCGGCACAAAATCCGTCCCGTTCCAATACTTCAGCTCGCATTTCCCCGGCACCGAATTCCCTGCCCATCCGCGAACCAGTAAACGTCGATCTTGTTCGTGCTGATCGGCTGCGTCCAGTCATACTCCACCCACTGCGTCCCCAGCTTCGGCCAGTTCCCATACGCCCGGTGCGACGCATCCCGCGAATTCCGCGGCTCATACCCGCTGTTGATCGACGTAATCGTCTGGTCCGGTGATACATACGACGTCGACGCACTCGCCACGATCGCCAGGTTGCCCACCGCCGGGTTTTCTTCCGACGGCGCTGTCGTTTGTCCCATACCCTGCCTCTCAAAACTCAAAATCCCCAGTGTCAAAACCGCCGCTGTTATGAGTCTGAATCTTGTCATAAAAGGAGTTCTCTCGAATCCGCCGCTCGCCTGCCGATAAGTAAACTTCGAACAGGACCTATTTTGAGTTTATGCCAGTCTGAAAGCAAATTGCACCCCCCGTCCCCACCCGCCGGTGAGCACGCTCCCCTCGACCCCATGCGCACCGTCCTCCGCCACTACCAGGCTGGCCACCTCCTCCAGGCCGCCGCCGTCCTCCGTCAGATCGTCGACGACAACCCCCGCAATCCCGATGCCCTGCATCTGCTAGGCGCCGTCCTCGCCCAGATGAACGATCCTCAAAAAGCCATCCCCCTCATCACCCGCGCGATAGAGCTGAAACCCGCCGCCCCCTTCTTCGAAACCCTCGGCCGCGTCCAAAATCCCTCGGCCAGCTCGCCCTCGCCATCGCTTCCTACACCCGCGCCATTGAGCTCAACCCAAACTTCGCCGAAGCCGAAAACAACCTCGGCGTAGCCCTCCGCGCCGCATCCCGCCTCCCCGAAGCCACCACCGCCTTCCGCGAAGCGATCCGCCTGAACCCCGATTTTCCTGAAGCCCACAACAACCTCGCCAACGCTCTCCTTGCCGCCGGCAAATTCGAAGAATCCGCTACGCATTCCCGCCGCGCCCTCTCCCTGAAACCAAACTACGCGCAGGCCCACGCCAACCTGGGCATCGCCCAGCGCGAACTCGGCGACCTTAGCGAATCTTTGATATCCCTCCGCCATTCCCTTCGCCTTCACCCGAGCGACGCCGAAACCCAAAACAACCTCGCCAATACCCTCCGATCCCTCGGCCGCCTTCCCGAATCGATCGCCGCCTACACCCGCGCGATCGACCTGAACCCCAATTTCCACCAGGCCCGGAACAACCTCGCCGTCGCCCTCTGGGAATCGGGCAATTTCAAAGACTCCATCGCCGTCGCCACCCGCGCCCTGGAATTAAATCCCGATTTCCCGCAGGCCCACAATACTCTCGCCAACGCCCTGCGCGATACCGGCGACCTCGACTCCGCCGAAACCCACTACCGCCGCGCCATCGAACTGGAACCCCACTACGCCGAAGCCCACGCCAACCTGGCGGTGGTGCTCAAAGATCAGGGCCGCCTGGACGAAGCAATTACTTCCGCGCACCGCTCGATAGAAATTCGCCCCAATCACGCCGCCCACAGCAACCTGATTTACCTCCTTCACTTCCACCCCGACCACAACCCCGAAACAATCCTGCGCGAGCAAGCCGAATGGCAGCGCATCCACGCGCCACTTTCCACTCTTACTCTTACCCCCGCCCCCGGTACTTCGGGGGAGGGCAGGGGAGGGGGTAGTGAACCACGGTTGCGAATCGGCTACGTCTCCCCCAACTTCAACAACCACGTCGTCGGCCTAAATATCCTCCCCCTCCTGCGCGAGCACGACCACCGCCGATTCGAGATCTTCTGCTACGACGACTCCCCGCGCACAGACTCCATCACCGAAAAATTCTGGGCCTACTCCGACCACTGGCGCACCACCGCCACCATGACCGACGACGCGCTGGCCGCTCAAATCCGCACCGACAAAATCGACATCCTCATCGACCTCTCCCTGCACCTTTGCTCCAATCGTCTCCTGACATTCGCCGCAAACCCCGCCCCCATCCAGGTCTCCTTCGCCGGCTACCCTTCCGGCACCGGCCTGAATGCAATGGACTACCGCCTCACCGATCTCCAGCTCGATCCGCTGGATTCCGCCAACCCGCACTACACCGAAACCCCCATCCGCCTCGCCAGCTTCTGGTGCTACGACGAACTGGCCATGACGTTCAATTGCGACGCGCAGATAAACGCTCTCCCCGCGATGGAGACCGGCCAAATCACCTTCGGCTCCCTGAACAATTTCTGCAAACTCAACGACGAGGTCACCACCCTCTGGTCCCGCCTCCTCCAAAAAGTCGAAAATTCCCGCCTTTTAATCCTCGCCCCGCGCGGTTCCGCCCGCACGCGCCTCCAGGCCAAGTTCGAATCCCAAGGCATCAACCCCGCCCGAATCAATTTCGCCAATCAAGCCCTGCGCCCGACTATCTGCGCCTTTACCACCAGATCGACATCACCCTCGACACCTTCCCCTACAACGGCCACACCACCAGCCTCGACTCTCTCTTCATGGGCGTCCCCGTCATCACCCTGCCGGGCAATTCCCCCGTCTCCCGCGCCGGCGCCAGCCACCTGACGAATCTCGATCTCCCCCAGCTCATCGCGAAATCCCCGGACGACTATATCGATATCGCCACCCAACTAGCGCAAGATCTCCCACACCTCTCCCACCTCCGCCAATCGCTAAGAGAAAAATGCGCCAATCCAACCTGATGAACCCCCGCGCCTTCACCCAGGACATCGAATCCGCCTACAAAACAATGTGGGCTGCCAAAACGCAGAAGGCCTGACCCCACACCCCTTTCATACTTTCACACCCTCCTCAATACCACACATTGAGTATCAACGACGGCTCCTTCAACTTCCCATCCCACATCCCCACCGTGCTCGTGGTGAACTTGACCTCAATATCCGGATGCGCCTCGAGCCAGTCGTTGATCGCCTGGTCGAGATAATCCACCCCCTGTTCGCTCAGCCGGCAGTGAAACGTCCGCATGCGCACGGCTCCGCACTTATTCAGATTTGTCGGCCGCTTGTAAGTGTGCTGCGCAATCCCCACCGCCGCCGTGATCCCATGAATCTTGCTCTTCGGCGCTTCCGCCGGCGCCCCGGCGTCGCCGCTTCCGGCTTCTCCTCCACCAACTCCAGCGGCTCATCAATCACCGGCCGCGTCGGTGGTGGCGCCACAACCGCCGCCGGACGCAACGACATCCCACCCGAAGAAACGCCGCCCGGCGTCATTCCCCCATGCGAGACTGCGGGCCGCAAGACCGGCGCTACCGTAGGATTCCCCTGAGCCGGAAAACCAGGTCGTCCTTCATTCATGACGTCCTCCCAGATTTGAATTTCTTCACCCGACCAAAGATTTGACCCCCCTAATATATCATAAACACGCCACCACAACCATAATTTCCCGTGCAATTTGTTGCTGCGCCCCTATTTTCTTGCCCATTTACACCGTTATCGGGTCAAATCCCATTACATTGAAAAGGGAAGTTCCTAATGACACTTCGCGTTATCCCTTCCTTCCTGGCCACGCTTCTTCTCGCTATCGCCCCCTCCCTCGCCGATGACGCCCCGACCACTCAACCGCAGCTTAACTACAAGCCCGGCGTCGATCAGGTGATGGCTATGCTCCGTTCACCCGACACCCTCGATTCCGGCGAGCGCATCATCCGCGGATTCCCCGAAGAAGCGCTTCCGATTGCCAGGGAGGATCTCTCGCACCAGTTCGGCGATCTCCCCGCCGACGTCCGCGCCGATGTCGCCGCGATGATCGACCGCAATCACGCGGCCCGCGCCCATCAAACCCAGCTTGCAGCGGCCAGCGATAAATGGGACGAGGATTGCACTCGCAGCGCTTATCAGAAGGTCGGCTCGCACAACCCCGCATGGGACAACGATGCGCTCCTGGCCATTCTCTCCTTCATCAAGCTGAAACCCGATCTGGATCTATTTCAGAAAGCGCAAAAGGAAGGGTGCAACGATCCGCTCTTTGTCTATTTCCACCTTCGTGCCAAGCAGAAAATCAGCGGCCAAAAAGATCCCGACCACCTGATCCCCGCTGCCGACGCGGTCGTGAATTCCAATTATCCGGCCATCCGAAAGTGCTTCGCATTGCTTTATGCGGTTCAGTCAACCTTCCCCGATGCGCCACCTCCCTCCAAGCTTAGTGCCGCCCAGATAAAGCAGGATCTCGAACATCTCAACGCCGCCCTCGCCCTCTTTCCCGCAGTTTGCGCCGAGCCCAAAATGCCGCCGGGACATCTGGTCGAAATCGTCGACCTCCTCCAATACGATTATTGGCAATGCACCGGTGATCGCGCCAAAGCCGTTGATACCATCTTCCCCGTCATCTCCGCCGCTTTGCCCAACAGCCCTATTCCGCTCGACTTTAAGGGCGCCACGTACATCGACCTGGCCTGGGACGCCCGCGGCTCTGGTTGGGCGAGCACCGTCACCACCGATGGCGCACGCCGCATGCAGGATTGTCTCAACACCGCGCCAGTGCCTCTCGGATGCCTCCAGGCTCGATTCCTTTGATGATTTCGCCTCGCTTCAAATGATGAGCGTCGTCCTCGGCGATGGCTCCGGACAGGCCGAACTCGACAAATGGTTCACCATTGCCACGCAGGCCAATCCCGATAACACGCAGCCCTACACCTCCAGGATGTATTACCTTGAACCCAAGTGGTACGGCAGCTATCAGGCCATGATCGATTTCGGCCACGAGTGCGTCGCCACCCAGAACTACGCCTCAGGCATACCCCTGCAGCTTGCCGACGCCCACGCCGCTCTCTCCCAATACAGCAATTCTGGCTACAGCCTCAGACCCGACCGCCAATATTTCCACGACAACCCTGCCGTCTGGCCCGACGTCTGCGCAAGCTACGTTCCGACTCTGTACCTGTTTCCAAAAGATTATTACGTCCGCACCCTCTTCGCCCGCGACGCCACCTGGTGCGGCCAATACCAGGAAGCCTTCCACCAATTCAAACTTCTCGGCGAGCACGCTGACGCAACGGTCTTCACCTCTCCAACCCAGCTCGAAGAGCTGCGCCTCGAAGCCCAATACCAATCCGCCACAACGCAGCCGTAGATCGCACCGCTACGAGCCAGGCGCGATTTTCACCAAAACCACCCCATGCCGCGGCACTTCCGCCTGAAACCCATCCTCAAACACCCCCACGTCCTTCTGCCTCCACAAATCCCTCACCGCTTGTTTCCCACTAAGCCCCAATTGTGACCACCTCACCATCACCGTCTCCGGCAACTCCCCGCGATTGAACAGTCCCACCGCCATCCCCCCATCCGCCAATTTCTTGGCCCAAACCTCGCTATCCAAATCCTGAAACACCCGTCCCGCCTGCCGCCCCAGCGGATCCTGATTCACTGCCAAAACTTCATCATTCGTCAGCAGCCCCTTCGTGAAATCATCTAGCTGCGTCATATCGCACCCAATCAGCAGCGGCGACGAAAGCAAACACCACAGCGAAATATGCGTGTACTGCTCATTCGGCGTCAGCTTTGTCTTATGCAGCGATGGCCCCCATCCCACCATCCCGACCACGAGCATATCCGGATCATTCCAATGCCCCGGCCCCGCATACTTCTCATGCCCCGCGGAGTTAAATCCATTGCTCGACATGCTCTCCCACGTATCCGTAATGTCGCCGGTCGTCCTCCAGCAATTCCCTCCGGCCGCCGCTCCCCACTCCCACACATCCCCCATCCCATACTGGCAGAAGCTGAAAAAAATATCCCGATCCTGCCGCAGCAGCGCATCGCGCATCACCAGGTAAGGGGCCCGAAATATATCTAGCTGTGATGGCGGATTTGCCTGCGCCTTGATCTTGTCCGCGATTCTCCCATAGGAGCACCAGTCATACTTCAGATAATCAAACCCCCAGGCCGCATATTGCTCGGCATCCTTTTCCTCATACTGATAGCTGGCCGTAAACCCCCCGCACGTCTCCGGCCCCGGCGAAGAATAAAGCCCCACCCGCAGTCCCTTCGAATGCACATAATCCGCCAGCGCTCGCATATCCGGAAACTTCGCATTCGTGAGAATATGCCCATCCGCCGCCCGCCGTTTCTCCGCCGGCTCCGACGCCCGAACCTCCCAGCAATCATCGATATTGATATACGTCCACCCATGCTCGATCAGCCCCGAGCTCACCATCGCATCCGCGGCCGCCCTCACTTTCTTATCGCTCACCGCCTGCGCAAAACAGTTCCAGCTATTCCACCCCATCGGTGGCGTCAGCGCGATCTTGTCCCCCACCTCCAATTTCAAATTCCGCTGTGCACTCCCCAGCGCGTTGGAAGCTTTCAGCCGAATCAGATATTCCCCGCCTTTTGAAAGGCTCCCGGTAATCCTCCCGCTTTCCGGATCGACGGAAAGCCCGTCGGGAAGGTTCTCGGCCGAGAACGTCATCGGCCGCTGCCCGGTGGCGGCGATCGTATACAAAACCGGATGCCCGGGCCGAACGCCCAGGACGCGCGCCCCATTTATTCTTGGCGTTGCCGGCGGTGGGGGGGTTAGAACTTCGCCCTTCTCCACCGGCGCGGCCACCGTCACCGGCGCCTTCCCCGTAAAGGTAATCTGCGCATCTCCCCAGTCCGCATGGTCAAAATCGATGGATCCCCGCGCACTGGCCTTGAGGATCAAGAACCTGACGCCGCGCACATCAATATCGATGCTCTTCGCAGCGTCTCCTGCGTGCATCCAGCCGGAGGAATAGAGCGCCGTGTGATCCCCAATCACCGAAAACTGCACCCGCGCCCTCCGCGAATCCTCGTCGCTCTTCACGTCATCATCAATCCCCACTTTCGCCGTAAACCTCTGCCCATTCCCTCCCAGATCGATCACCCAGACGAAATTCGCATGTCCCCCGACGCCGTGGTCAAACGAAGCGCCGCCGATGGTGATCGGATTCCCCACCACACTCTTATCCGCCTGCGGCTTGCCCCAATCCTGGCGGATTCCATCGAGGGACAAGTCCTCGAGGCGTACGGAGTCGCCCCAGACTGCGGCAGCCTGTCCAAGCACCAATCCCAGCACCGCCAAAATACGCAGCATCCGTATCTCCTTAATGAATTTGGCTGTGGGAAAGGTATCGCAAATGGCCGGGTGGTTCCATTTCGGCGCAACGGAACAGAACGGAGCGCTTTTCGGATTTTTATTAGCGAATACTAGCTTAGTCGTGTTTTGCAACCTGTTTGGGGTTTGGGGTTTAAGGAGGTTGGACGGTTTTTGGGAGTGCGGGCGCGGGGAAGGGCGCTCCGTTTTATGGAAAATTGCGTGGAGGCGTGGGCGGCAAGAGGGAGGTACTCTTTTTGTTGATTTTTTTTCTTGCGTTGTCGATGCGGTTAGGTTAATGTTAGGTTATCAATTCACTGGAAAGGTGGTGGGCTTATGTCGGTAGCAGAGGGTGAGGGGACGACAAACGGAGGCGCGCTGGCGCGGATGGATTTGGATGAGCTAACGGGGGAACAGAGGAGTGCGCTGGAACTGCTGCTGGGGGGGAAGTCGCTGGCGGAGACGGCGCGGACGGTGGGGGTTTCAAGGAACGCGATCTACCGCTGGATGAAGAACGATGCGGCGTTCAGGGCGGCGTATAACCAGTGGCATGAGGCGATGAAGGAGAGCTGCCGATCGAGATTGAAGATGATGCTGGACAAGGCGACGAGCGCGGTGGAAAAGGCGCTGGAGGCGGGGGATGCGAAGGCGGGACTGGCGCTGCTGAAGGGGATGGGAATGATCGAGAAGGAGGAAGAGAAGAATACGGAGGCGGATGAGCTGGCGACGGAGAGTGCGACGAAGACGAGAAGGAGGAGGGCGAAGTTGAGGAGTGATGAGATGGGGGCGGAATTTGGGGTGTGAGGGTAGGATCTGGGTTTGATTTAATGCGTTATGCAGTTTCAGGAAGAATTGGGGGGAGCGATTTTTATCGGTTACGGTTTTGGTGACGAGACGAGGCGGCGACTCGAATAGGTGGACGCGGTTCCGCTGCGGGAACACATGGCTGCCCTGGTGACGGTCGGGGCGGCCTAGAGGTGAGGAACAAGAGACTGAGATCGCCGAAGTCCGCGGGGGTTCAAAGAGCAAGTTGACCTGCCACGAAGTGCCGGGGGCTTCAAGGCGGCGGCGGCCGAATTTGGGCGCGATTCTGGTGGCCCGGGGGTTAGACTGCAGAAAAAGTGTTTAGAGGGTCTTTGTGAGGGTTGCGGCTTGCTGGATGGCATAGAGCGGATTTTGTGGAATAGGACTCCGCCATTTGGTAAGTTGTTTGGGGTAAGTACCACGCATGGGAAACTGGAGTTTGGAGCGGGAGACTGATGATGGGGCGGTTAGCTGCGATTGTTGTCGTATGTGTGACGGCTTCGACTGCGTTTGGCCAGTATACGCTGACGACGCTTGCTCCATTTGACGGCACCGATGGATCAAATCCCGCGGCCGGTCTTCTTCTCTCGGGGGGCACGCTGTAGGGTACGACGAGCGGCGGTAACTCCAGCAATGATGGCAACGTATTCTCACTGCCCACAACAGGCGGCACACCGACAGTGCTTACTTCCTTCGATGGCACCAACGGAGCGAATCCTTTGGGTGACCTGATTCTTGTCGGCAATACGCTTTACGGTACGGCAAGCCAGGGGGGCACTCATGATGTTGACAATGGCGGTGACGGGACGGTCTTCTCCGAGCCCATCACCGGCGGTGCGCCGACCGTGCTGGCATCGCTGGCGGGGACAAACGGGGATTCCCCCTCGGCGGGCCTGGTTCTTTCCGGCAGCACACTTTACGGGACAGCGATGGAGGGGACTTCATTGTCACATTTGTTTGGTGTTGTGTTTTCAGTTCCGTTGGCCGGTGGAAGTATTTCTGACCTGGCAGTGTTCAACGGCACGACCGGGGGTTCATTCCCGCAATCTGACCTGATCATCTCAGCCGGGACTCTTTATGGCACGACGCCCGGGGGCGGGAATGAAAACTACGGGACGGTTTTTTCAGAATCGACCTCGGGCGGGCATGACAGCGTGCTGGCGTCGTTTAACGGAAGCGACGGGAACTCCCCTGATGGGGGCTTGATTCTCTCGAATGGTACTTTATACGGTGCGACAGAGAATGGCGTTTTCTCGGTGCCGATTGGGGGTGGGACGCCCACGTTGCTCGGGCCGTTCAATAGCAGTGACGGCGGCCGGCCTGATGGGGATCTGATCCTTTCCAACGGAATTCTGTACGGGACAACGACGTCTGGCGGCGTCTACAGCGACGGCGAGGTGTTTTCTGTGCCGATTACCGGCGGTACGCCCACGGTGCTTTATTCGTTTGATGGGGGTGACGACGGGTCAGATCCTCGCGGCGGCGTGGTGATGGACAGCAGCGGCAACCTCTACGGCACAACTTATAGCGGGGGTGAGTCCGGCGCCGGCACGGTGTTCGAGCTTTCGCCGGTGCCGGAGCCGGCTGGTTCGTCTCTGATCGGATTGGGCGCGTGTGGAGTGCTTGTTTGGCGGAGGCGGAGATGGCAGCAATTGGCCGTTGAGGGCCAGCCCAGAAAATTCATGTTCACGACTCGACTGAGCTTGCCGAATTCCGCCCGCTTCGCTTGAGAACGCGGAGATCGCCAAAGAAATTCAAAGACTGAAGGTTCGCGCAGAGGCGCGAAGGAGGAAGGCGAAGTTGAGGAGTGATGAGATGGGGGCGGAATTTGGGGTGTGAAGGTGGGATCTGGGTTTGATTTAATGCGTTATGCAGTTTCAGGAAGAATTGGGGGAGCGATTTTTATCGGTTACGGTTTTGGTGACGAGACGAGGCGGCGACTCGTATAGGTGGACGCGGTTCCGCCGCGGGAACACATGGCTGCCCTGGTGACGTTCGGGGCGGCCTAGAGGTGGGGAACAAGAGACTGAGTTCGCCGAAGTCCGCGGGTTCACTTGATCGCCTGACCACACTCCGGGCAAACCCCGCTTTCATTCCCCCTCAAATCATACCCACACTTTTCGCAGCAACTTGCCGATTCCTCCTTCACTTCCCTCGCCCAGGATGCAGGGAACACAATCTCAATCAACCCCGTCGCCAACCCGAAGTAAAGCATCGGCGCCACAATAGCCAATTCAACCGCCAACACCGCGCAAAAAGTCGACGCCCCATTCGGCAGCGGCCTCCCATAATCATGCTCCACCGCACGCACGCATTGCACCGCAACCAAAACACTCACCCCCAGCCCTGCAATCGCCCCGCTCGCCAGCGGATAAAACGGCAACCCTTCACCCAGAATCTTTCTCCCAATAACCGCCACCACCATCCCGAACGCCGCAATCGCAATCAGCACGTTTGCCCGGGAAATCATCTCTGCCCCAGGTGTGAAAAACCCTCTGCCATACCGATCTGCCCAACAACAAACCCCCATCAGCAAGATAAGCACCGGAAGTCCAAACCCAGCCAAAAACGCCACTACAGCCATCGGCAAATCACCCCATCGCGATCGGGCTCTCGATCGCCGCGCGATTATCACCACAACTCTGCGATTAGCTTTTCTCATCCCAAGGCCCAACCCGTTCCCACCTGAAACGCTAACAGTGCCAGCCTCGAATTAGAGCGAGCCAGAAAGCAAACGCAATCCGCGATCCCCACCCACCACCTCACGGCCCTCGGGACCGCAACCGATAAAAATCCTCCTCCTCCCCTCCCCACGCCCCCAAGGTCCATCCAATCCCCTCATTTCCTCAACCTCTCTCCACCCCAAGTCGATTTACTAAAGACATGACCACGACTACTAACACGATCCCCCTGAACTACCTCTCCCGAGACCACGAGCTCAAGCGTCCCGTGTCCCTCCTGGTCATCGCCATCCTCAGCATCATTTACGCCTCCATCGGCCTCCTCGCCGACACCGCCATGGAATTCTTCTCCTGGATGAGTCCCCCAATGCGCCCATCCCAATTGTCAGGCCTCGAACTTTGCTACCGGATCGAGTTCTACCTCTGCGCCCTCGCCATGCTCTGGCTCCTCATCGCCGCCATCCGCGTCTTCACCTCAAAAGGCCACGGCTTGCTCAATCCCTACGAAATGCTCGGCATCTATGTCGCCTCCAAATTCGCCCTCACCGCCGCCTATGTCGTCCTCCTTATCATGGACCATGACGACGAAAACCCGGTAACTTTCTGGCTCATCTATATGTGCTCCCTTCCCCTGCTCATCGCCATCGTCCTCTGCTCCAAATCCGTCCGTCGTTATTACGCCGGCGCCGCCCAGAGCGATTCCCCGACAGACTGAACACTTTTCCGCGCGATTGAAACCCCTGCTCTTCGATAGCCTCGGAGACTCCTAAAACAACTGCTCCAGAATTTTCCCCACCGCCATCTGTACGCAGGTAAAAATCGGCGTATCCCGCTGCGTATACTTACTGCTCTCCGTCTCCCGCAACTCCATTACCAGGTCCAGAAAATCCTTAGGCTCATCCGTCTCAAAGGCCACCACGAAATCCTGATCGTCCAGGCCAAAGCTATAGGTCGTGTTCAGCTTTACGCTTGGGTATTTGTTCCCGACCTTGATGTGCACGTCCATGATCGCCTGCCGCTGGTCGAGCGGCAGCAGATACCACGCCCGCGTCTTCACGAACGGATAGATAAACAGATACTTCCTCTGCCCGGGAATGATATGCGTCCGGCTCTCGGCCGTATGAAACGGATCGACCTTGTCGATATACATGCTCCGCTTGGTCATCGAGACAAACGAGTGCGGCGTAGAAAGATATCCCCCGAGCTTCGTGCGGTTGATCGCCTGCGTCTGGGCCTGAAAATCATCGACGGTGGTGGAGATCCGCCACAAGACAAAATCCACGTCCGGCCGCAGGCCGATGGTGCTGTAGGAAAGAGAGAGCAATCCCTCCCGCGGCTGGGAGAAAAGCTGCGAAAATTCCGCCCGTCCGTTTTCCTTATCCAGGTCTGGCAAGCGCCGAAACGCCGGATCCAGTTTGAAACACGCGAAGTTCACGAACTGGCGGGTGATCGGCCGAACACCGGCCTGCGGGGAAACGGCGGTCGAAGTTTGGGTCATGGCTCTCTCCTTGATTGCAGCGTCCAATCTTATCCCTTTCCGGCGGTTCTTGGTAGAAAAAGAAGAATGAATTCGGGTTCTCACGCAGAGGACTTCGACGAGCTCAGTCGAGTCGCGCAGAGGCGCAGAGAAAGGGAAAGCATCGTCGCTCTCCCTCTGCGAGCTCTGCGCGACTCGACTGAGCTCGTCGAAGTCCTCTGCGTGAGCTTAGTCTTTCTTTTATTAACCGCTTGCGCCACACCCCCGGTAAATACCGACCACCCCAACGCCGTCATCGTCGTCCCCGGCATCGGCGGCGATGGGGGCGTCTACGCCCAGATCATCGACTCGCTCCGCGATCACGGGAGCCCCGACTGCCTGGAAGTCAGCGACTGGGGATCCTCTTACCCTATCTTTTTCATCTCCATCGCTTCTCAAAGCTGGCACGATCATGCCGAGCGCGACCTTTGTGCAAAGATTGAATCGATTCGTGCCAATCACCCAGGCGGGCGCATTGCCCTGATCGCCCACAGCGCGGGGGCCGGTGTGGTCGCCGGCGCTGTGCGCCGGCTGCCTGAAGGCGTGCGCGTCGGGCCGGTCATCTTCCTCGCTCCGGCACTGTCGCCAAAATTTGAGCTTGCCCCGATGCTTCAGCATACGACGAGGCTGCATGTTTTTTACAGCCCCCAAGATGATTTCTGGCAGGGACTTGGTCCGACGATCTTCGGCAACTACGACCGCGTGCATAGCGGTGGGGCGGGGAGATGGGGATTCAGATTAATCGGATTGACCGAAGCGGAAAAAGCGAAAGTGATTCAGCATTGCTACCAGCCGACGTGGAAGGTGCTGGGGAACGATGGCGGGCATTATGATTGGATGGCGGAGCCGTTTGTCGCGGAGGTGATCATGCCAATTATCGACAAGGGCGCGTCCGGCGATATCGCGATCGCGCCTGCGCGATAGTCCTAAGACGCCCGGCGTCTTGAACCCGCTGCACGCCTCCCGATCGGCTTCTCCAATCCTGTCACCAGAAGCAGGTCGAGGATCACGAAGCCCGTGTCAGTCGCGACGGAAATCATTCTCCCGCTACGCAGCGACGCCAATCGCTCGGGATGCCGAACCTCGTAGCTGCGTCCGTCAGCGACTAAAAGCCGAAACGGCTCGAAAGGCCTTTGCGCGTGGTGAAGCTGGAGTTCTTGAATTGTCACGGACTGGAGTATATCCGAAGTTTGCCGACTTTGACCAGACGAAGCAACCACGACCGAGACGTTCCCGATGTTATCTCAACCCGCACATCGCAATCATCCGTGGCGAATCTGCCGTCAGCCGGCTGCCGTCGTAATCGCCGTATAGTTTTTTGATCGTCAGCCCATTGCGCTCGAGCAGAATCCGCAGCTCGCGCGGGAAAATGTACGTCAGCTCAAATCGCAGTTTCTCCTCGTGCGGGCGGCCTTTGGGATCGAACCAGCGATAGGTGAAAGTGATCTCCTGAATCTGCTTCGATGGATCGCGCACCACGGTCGTTTCCCGGTAAACGGTGCGCTTCAGCTCGGGGATATACATCAGGGCCGGGTCGAGTTTTTCGGATTTGGGACGGGCGAGAATCTCCAGGTTCGGCTGAAACATCTCGACCCAGAATTTTCCGTCCGGTTTCAGATGCCGCACCACGCCGGCCAGGACGGCGTCGAGTTCTTCGAGCGTTGGAAACGCCAGGATGGTGTTGAAAACGAGCACGGCCCAATCGAATTTTTCGTTGAGTTTGAGCCGCAGGGCGTTTTGCTGTACGAGAGTTAATTGCTTCGCGGAAATGCCCGCCGCAGCGCGTTTTTTGCGGGCGATTTTCAGCATGTCCGGGGCGTAGTCGACGCCGACGACCCGATGGCCGGCCTTGGCCAGTGGAATGGCGACGCGACCTGTGCCCGTGGCCAGCTCGAGAATCGATTGTTTTTTGCGCCGATGTGCTTGAGAAGCATCGGAACATCGAATTTCAGCGTCGGGTGGCGCTGATATTCCGCATCGTAGTAAGCCGCGATGGCGCGGTAGCGTTTCATGTTCGCGGTTTCCTTTCATTGGTGGCGGATTCAGGCCGATTTGAGCCGGGAAATCAGTTCTGTGCGGAGGATGGACGTCTCTTCGCCGGTGGCGAGATTCTTGAGCTTCACTTGCTGTCGGGCCAGTTCGTCGTCGCCGAGAACGACACAAAATTTCGCCGATTCCCGGTCGGCGATTTTGAATTGCGCTTTGGCGGAGCGACCGCTGAGGTCCATGTCGGCAGCGATGCCGCCGGCACGCAACTCGCCGAGCAATTTCCACGCCGACTCTTTGGCAGTCGTGCCCAGCGAGACGATCCAGATGAGCGGCCTTCGCGGATCAGCCAGAGTAACCTTCTGCGATTCCAGCGCGATCAGCAGGCGTTCCAGTCCGATTCCAAATCCCAGCCCCGGCGTCGGCCTTCCGCCCAGGCTTTCGACCAGGTTGTCATATCTCCCGCCGCCGCCGATGGCGTTTTGCGCTCCCAGGCCCGAAGTCGTGACTTCCCAAACTGTGCCGGTGTAATAATCGAAACCGCGCACGAGATTGGGATTGACCGTAAACGGCACCGAAGCCGCGTTCAAAATCTCCCCAACCCGCTGGAAATGCTGCCGGCTGTAATCAGAAAGAAACTCCGCCGCCGGCGGCGCTCCGGCGCAGGCTTCATGATCGCGCGGATCCTTGCTGTCCAGAATCCGCAGGGGATTTTCAGTCAGCCGCCGCCGGCTTTCCTCGCTGAGTTGCGAGGCCTTGGGCGTTAGGAAATTCACCAGCGCTTCTCGATGCCGCTGTTTGCTCTCCTTGTCTCCAAGACTGTTGATCTGCAGATCGAAATCCCTGATCCCGCACCGTCGATAGAAATCGAGCTGAAGGAGGATGCATTCGACATCCTGTTCCGGCTCGGCAATGCCGAATGCTTCCACGCCAAACTGATGGTGCTGGCGCAGGCGGCCCTTCTGCGGGCGCTCGTATCGGAAATTCGGGCCTATGTAAAAAAGTTTCGCGCGTGAACCCTCCTGCGCGATGAGATTGTTTTCAATGGCCGCGCGGACAACGCCGGCGGTCCCTTCCGGGCGAAGGGTGATCGATTCGCCGCCGCGATCGTTGAAGGTGAATGTTTCCTTGCTGACGATGTCGGTATTTTCACCAACGCCGCGGTGAAACAGCTCGCTGAATTCGTAAACGGGGGTGCGGATTTCCGCGAAGTGATAGAGCGTCGCCACTTCCCGCGCGATCGCCTCCACCGCCTGCCATTTCCAGCTCTCTGCGGGAAGCGTATCCGCGGTGCCGCGCGGGGCGTTGATGCGTGACATGGGCTACTGTCCCGATGGCGCCGACGGTCCCGACGGCCCAGTTGGCTCGCCACCAGGCGCCGGCTCGCCACCGGCGGCCAGTTCCGGTTTGACGGCATCGAGATCGACTTCCTCGATCTTGGCCGTCTCCAAAACCTTGTCGATCGCCTTCTGCTCGCGCATCTGGACGTACATGCTCAGAAGCGACCCATCGGCCGACATTTCCTGCTTGAGCTTTTCCGGGCGTTTTCCGGACTGTGCCGCCAGGAGCGCGATGCGGCCATTGAGCTCGGCTTCGTTGACGTCGACGTTAAAATCGGTCGCGATCTTTTGAAGAATGAAGAACAGCTTCAGATCGCGAACCGCCTCGTCCTTCACGGTTTCACGCAGGGTCTCGATGCGGGCATCCGCCTGGTCTTCCGGCATGCCGCGCATCAGGAATTCGATCCGCCGGCGCTTCAGAACCCGGTCGGCCTGACGATCGGAAAGCTTGGTCGGCAAATCCATGTAGACATTCTGGAGCAGGTAGTTATTCACCTGGTCGCGCATCGATTGCTGCACGTCATACTCCACGCGCTCCACCATCTGCTCGCGAAGTGCCGCACGCAGTTCCTTCTCGTCCGTGAATCCAAGGCTGTCGAGGAAATCCTGGTTGATCTCGGCAAGCTCCAGCTTCTTGATGTCTTTCAGATCGGTCTCGACGAGCACGTCTTTGCCGCGGATCTGTTCGTTGGCGTTCGATTCGGGGACGGAAACGGTGAATTCCCGCTTCTCGCCGGGCTTCTGGCCCTGGAGCTTGACGTCGAGGTCGTCGATCTGAATTCCCGCGAAGCGGCCCGGCTTCACGATGACCTGGGCATCGTGCTGATGGGTGACGACGTTGCCGTCGAGCTTCACGTGAATGTCGGCCACGAGATAATCGCCCGCCTCCACGCCGCGGTCTTCGACCGGCACGAGGATTCCCTGCTGCTGGCGGAGGTTCATCATCGCCTGGTCGACGTGCTCTTCCTTCACCTCGACGCGCGGCTTGCGCACGTGCAGCCCCGTGAGCGAGGGAAGGTTAATCAGCGGCTGAACCTCGATCTCGAACGAATAGGTGAGGTTCCCCGTCTCCGGGAGCTTGATCTCATCGGGATTATCAAACTGCGGCTCGCCGATCACGGTCAGCGAATTGCGTGAAATCGCCTGCTCGTAGCTTTCGCTGATGATGGTGCGCCGAACCTGGTCGCGCACGTCGTTGTGAAAGCGCTTTTCGATCAGCTTCTGCGGCGCATGTCCGGGCCTGAACCCCGGCACAGCCGCCTCGCGGCGAAGCTGCTTGAACTGCTCTGCCAGGCGGTTGGCGATCACTTCCTGGGGCACCTCGACGGAGATTTTCTTGGTCGCCGGACCCGCATCCTCGACTTTGATCTGATAAGGACTTGCCTCCGGTTCCTGGACGGCCGTATTGGCGGCGGCGTCAGCAGGGGGGGCAATTTGTTCGTCTGCCATGTGAAACCTCGACTCCACAGAATAAAATCCCCCGCCCGGACAGCCCGCAGCGGGGAGAATTGGGGAGTATAGCCGAAAAGATGGGGCGGGGGGAAGGAGGGGGGAAATGCGAAATTCGAAGCTTGAAACTCGAAATTCGAATCAAATTCGAAATTCGAATGACCAAAACCGGGCGGTGGAAGGCGTAGTCGCTGCAAAATTGCCGGATAACTGTAGAATCCCCGGCCGACTTATCGACGCATGCCTCTATTCTGGGCCATCTTCTTGGGCGTTTCTTTGGCGGTGAGCCTCTTCATGTTCACCTTTGTGCAGGTCCGCTCCCTTTGGTGGGAACGAAAAGTGGAAGAGTCAGCCCGCCGAAGCTCGAGCGAGATCTATTGGAAGGATCTTTCGCTGATCGA
Organism: uncultured Phycisphaerales bacterium; assembly: GCA_963755915.1. Lineage (GTDB taxonomy): Bacteria > Planctomycetota > Phycisphaerae > Tepidisphaerales > Tepidisphaeraceae > PALSA-1353. The sequence continues at coordinate 421,283 of CAVWLP010000003.1, read as the reverse complement.
AAGGGTGCTCACCTACACGGGATTGACGTCGTTTCTTCTGACCGTCGCCGTGCATTCGATATTGAGGATGATGAGGCATGGGCCGTAGTAGAAACCAGAATTCCGAAACCAGAAACCAGAATCAAACCAGAATGCCGAATGACGAATTAAGGAATTCCCATTCGGTCATTCTGAATTCGGGTTTGATTCGGATTTCTGGTTTCGGATTTCGCCCTAAATCCATTGATCCCGAATGAGCTTCAACTGCGACCAGTCTTCCTCGCTCATCCAGTCCGGGCGTTTATCGCCGGTCCCAAGGAGTTGGGAGAAAAAGACTTCCGCATCGCCCTCCACAGCCTCCCGTTCTGCGCCGAGGGCAAGCCGGGTGGCATAGATATCGTCTTCCGCGCTGGCCAGACGCAGCGCCTCGTGCCCCGCGTATTTGCGCACCAAATCGGCCAGATCGCGGTAAAAGACCCAGACGGGCTCATCCGGCACTGGCGGTGGAACGCAGTGCCGGCGCAGTGCATGCAGGAAATATCTCAGTTTCGCCGGCCAATCGAGATGAATGTCCAGGGCCAGGGTGATGTATTGCCCCACCTTGGCGGCTTCGTGGGCGTACATATTACCGTCGCTGTCGGCCTGTCGCGCCAAGTTTGCGTACTGCGACTCCGACATGCCGATCTGGGGCATCGACGGAAAGACGTGCGGTTGCTGGAGCATTTGGCCGCCCTCTGTACGAGATGACCAACTCCGCGTGTGTCGGTCCACGCGCGTGCCGACCCGCAAAAGCCCAAGTTTACCCTCCTTAACATATTCTTGACAAGCTTTATCCATAGCTCTTCACCTGAATTTCGGTTCATTTTTCAGAGACATTCGCATCCGCTGGCAGTGCGATAGCACAAAGTGCCCGGCCGCTGTTACATTTCATCTATGAGTGACCCACTCGGCACGCTTTGCATCGTCCTCCACGGACACCTGCCTTACGTCCTGAATCACGGCTCGTATCCCCATGGTGAGGCGTGGCTGTTTGAGGCGGCGGCGGAAACGTATCTGCCGATTCTGGATATGGTCGGCGAGTGCGCCCTCCTCAAGGCCCGTCCCGCGTTGACTATCGGTTTGACACCGGTACTGCTTGAGCAGCTCTCGCACGACCGGTTCAAGGCCGGATTTTCGGAATATCTTAACGAGCGCGCCGCCCGCGCCGCTGCCGATCGGAAGGAATTCGAATCGCGCAACGAATTGCACTTCGCCTACCTCGCCGGTCAGTGGGAAAAGTGGCACCAGGATCGCCTGGCTCATTTCGACCGGATTAAACGGGATATTCCCGCGGAGTTCGCACAGAGGTTTCGCGAAGGCCACATTCAGATTCTCACCAGCAACGCCACCCATGCGTATATGCCGCTGATGTTGAACGACCAGTCGATGTCGGCGCAGATGTCGGCGGGCCTGTACACGAGCGAAAAACGGCTCGGCATGAAGCCGCGCGGCATGTGGCTCCCCGAATGCGCCTACCGCCCCGAATGGGACCACTGGCTCCCCTCGGTCCTCTACGACAACGCCCGCCACCGCGTGGGCATCGAGAATTTCATTGCCGCCGCGGGCGTCACCCATTTCTTCGTCGACACCCATCTCATCACCGGCGGACATCCGCTGGGGACATTCGACCAGGGCAATTATCACCCCATCAACGAATCGCAGCTTCATTGGGATTCTCACCGGGGCTGGCGCGACATTCTGGAGCCCACCGGCGTAAACAGTCGTTCCGAAGCCCCCAAATGCTTCGCCTTCGGCCGTCACCCGCGCGTCAGCGAGCAGGTCTGGAGCGGCGCCATCGGTTACCCCGGCAACGGCATCTACCTCGAATTCCACAAAAAATACAACGAACGCGGACTGCGCTACTGGAAAGTCACCAACAACAAGGCCGGCCTCGGCGACAAGGACCCCTATTATCCCGACGACGTCGCCGCCAAAATCTACGAGCACGCCCAGCATTTCTGTAACGTCGTGCGCGAGGTGCTGCGCGAGCATCGCAACCGCACCGGCCGGCATGGAGTCTGCGTCGCCCCCTTCGACGCCGAGCTCTTCGGCCACTGGTGGTTCGAAGGCCCGCGCTTCCTTCGCGACGTCGTCCTCACCCTCGCCCACGACAAGGAAGTGAAGCTCATGACAGCCGAGGAGGCCCTCTACCACTATCCGCCCGACAAGGTCATGCGCATGCCCGAAGGCTCCTGGGGCGAAAAGGGGAACCACAGCGTCTGGATCAACGACCGCAACCGCTGGATGTGGGAGATCGAATACCGCGCTGAAAACCGGATGCTGAAACTGTTGCACGAGCTTCCCTGGAAACAAAACCCGCAGATCGAGCAGATGATGCAGCGCGCCGGCCGGCAACTGCTGCTGCTGCAAGCTAGCGACTGGCCCTTCGTCGTCCACACCTACGGGGCGGTGGACTACGGCATCCAGCGATTCTCCGGCCACGCCACCAATTTTGACCGCGCCACGCTCATGGCGGAGGAACTGGCAGCAGGAAGGCCATTGTCAGACCTGCGGAAAATCGAGCTTGCGGAAATGGACCAGCACGACAGCATCTTTGGGCATATCGATTTGAATTGGTGGATGTAAAATATATGAGATCGCCCCGGGAATCCCATGAGCGCTGATCCTGCCGAGCCTTCGACCCGCGAACTTCTGGAGGAGGGTCTGCGGCTTCACGGAAAAGGACAGTTTGAGGATGCCAGGCGGACATATGAACGTGCCGTTCAGCGGGATCCTAACAATGCCGACGCGCTTCATTTGCTTGGCGTCGTCGCCCTTCAGTCTTCACGTTACGAGGAGGCAGCGGCGCTGATTTCGCGCGCTGTCGAGATCGCCCCCTCGGTTGCGGATTTCCACAACGATCTGGGCTGCGCCCTGCGGGATATGAAAGACGTAGCGGGCGCGGCTGCCGCGTGGCAAAAGGCAATCGAGCTGCGCCCTGATTTCGCGCTGGCCCACTACAACATCGCGGATCTTTTGCGCCGGAAAGGCCGACACGAGGAGGCAATCGCTTTTTACAATCAGGCCGTGCGCACTGCCCCCGATTTTGCCGACGCATATCAGGACCTGAGCCGTTGCCTGAAACGATTGGGCCGAATGGACGAGGCCATTCGCATGATGGAGCAGGCCGTGCGGATTTGCCCCGACCGGGCCGGATGGCAGTTTCGACTTCGCGCGATGAAGGGAGATCAGTCGGTGACGACGGTGCCGGCCCCAATCGTGCGCCGGTGGTTCGATTCTTACGCCCGGAGATTTGATGAACATCTCCTCGGCATGCTGAACTATTGCGGCCCCAAACTGCTCCGGGAGGACGTGCTCAAAGCCACCGACAGGACCGATCTGGACATCCTCGACCTGGGCTGCGGCACGGGCCTGTGCGGCCTGGAGTTCCGCCCCCGCGCGCCAAATTGTCGGTGTTGATCTCGCCCCAAAGATGCTCAGGGCCGCAGAGGCCCGCGGCGTCTACGACCGCCTTGTCGAAGCCGATGTCCTCGCGGCACTCGATTCCGAGACGCAGCAATACGACCTCATCGTCGCCGGCGACGTGCTGATTTATGTCGGAGATTTAACGCAGTTCATGCCGGCATCGGCGCGCCGCTTGAAACATGGCGGCCTGCTCGCGTTCACCGCGGAGAGTTACCAAGGCGAAGGCTTTCACCTGCACGCCAGTTCGCGTTTCGCACATTCGATTCAATACATTCGCGACCTCGCCGCCGCCTCCGGCCTGAAAGAAATCTCCGCCCGCATCGCGACGCTGCGCACCGAACAAAACCAGGACGTGCCGGGGTGGATTGTCGTCCTGCAAAAACCCGAGGCAAAAATCTGGTTATAACCGCTGAATTCGCTCGCGGAATCTTCGCCGCCCCAGCAGCACCGGCGCCATCACCAGCGCCCCAATCACTCCCGGCTCCGGCACATCCGCCATCAGCCCATTCGCCTGGGCAAACGCATCCAGCGCCGCGAAATCCGCCGGTGAAACCGAAACCGCCGCCCCCTCGTCTCCCTGCCCGAAGTTGGCCGCCAGCGCGCTGAAATCAGACCCGTTCACGGACGAGCTAAACCAGAAATTCCCCTGGTCCCAGTTCGTGGATCCCAGCCCGAAATTGGCGGCCAGGATGCTGAAGTCGCTCCCATTCACCACCCCGTCCAGATTCGCATCCCCCAGCAACGTATATTTGATTTCGATCTGCCCCGAACTCAGGCCGGCAACCACGCCATCCCTCCCATCCGCAAATCCAACCCCATATTGCTCCCCATTTTGCGGTATCCGCGCATCGGAAGAAAAAATCCCCGGCCCATCCATCGCGTCGTTGCTGTAGCCTGAGAGAAGGTACCCATAGATCGTCGACATCGGATCGCTTGCCCCGTAGCTGATGACCAGATGATTGTTCCGGATATCCAGCTCCCCGCTGCCCGTGATCGAAAGAGACGTCAACTGCGTCAGCCCGATACCCTCCCCGAGTTGCAGCGTACCACCGGTTATCGTCGCCGTGCTGTCCGGCAGCGCGCTGGCCGCACTGATAAGCAGCGTGCCCGCGCTAACTGTCGTGCCGCCCGTATAACTATCCGACCCGCTCAGCGAAAGCGTTCCCCCGCCGCTCTTGATGAGCGACCCGCCCGTCCCGCTGATGCTTCCCGCAAAGCTGCTGCTCGACGAGGTCGAAACCGTCAGTTGTCCGCTCCCCAGTTGCACGACCGATCCACTTGAGCCGCTCAGCGACCCGATCGTCTGGCTGATTCCGTTCACGTTCAGCGTGGTCCCACCCGCCAACGTCACCGACGTCGTCGATGGAAGCACCGAACTCGCGGGCGCTGGATTCGGCGAATCCGTCGTATAGAGCGAGGTGATCTGCGACGGGCTCAATGCCTGGCTAAAAATCTGGATCTCATCCATCATGCCGTTGAAATCAACCGTTCCGTCACCCGCGACCGAGTCCGTGGTGATGCCGAACGAAACCACGCTCCCCTGCTCCACCGCCTGCTCGAACCCGGCGTTGCCGCTCGACAGGGCGACCTGATGACCGTCTGTGTAAATGGAATAATTCCCCGCGGCATCCACATAGGTGACCATCTGCCACGTCCCGTTATCAACCGCCGGCGTATTCGAAGCCGCCTGGAAAAACCCCCGCCCATATCGCACGGCCGACGGCGTGCCGCCCGATCCGCCGGCGCTGCCGTCGCCGAGGTAAAAAACGCTGTTGTCCCAGGTCCAGGTGCTGCCGTCGCTTTTGTCCATGATCGCAGCGCCCGGCGTCGTCGTATTGACCCATGCCGAAATCGTCCAGTTGGCCGCCCCTCCCGTGTCGGTGATGGGATTGTCCACCACAACCGACCCCCCGTTGGAAAGGCTCACCGCATTCCCGAATCTTCCGCCGGAAACGATGGTCGCATTCCCCGTCAGTGTCCCGTTCATCGCCGACCCGCCGCTCCCCCCGTTGATGACGGTAGACCCCGAGACATTGTCGAAGGAATAGGACGCGACCGGCTGAATCGCCACCGCCGCCGCGCCGGCCGCGGGGTTCAGCATCACGGTTCCCGCGCTGATAACGGTCGGCCCGGTATACGTGCTCAATCCCCCCAGCGTCAGCGTGCCGCCGCCAACTTTGGATAAACCACCGTCGATCGTCGGCGCCGCGTTGGAATGCAGCAGGGGCTGATTCAGCGTGACGTTAAACCCGTTGGTATTAATGTTCGCCGCCCCATTGATCGTCGCACTCGTGAGGTTTTGCATTAGGGTCGTCGAGTTGGCCGACGCCACAAGCTGTCCGCCGTTGAAATTGAAGGTCGATGTTCCCAGCCCGCCGGTAATCGCGGCGGTGACGAGATTTCCGCCATTGAAATTGTACGTCCCGGAGCTAAGCGGGTGATTTGTAGCCAGCGACATGCTCGACGCCGTGACCGTCCCGCCGCTCTGATTAACCGTGCCGACCCCGCCCGCGCCTGTCAGTCCCGAGCTTCCCTTGCCGACGTAGATCGTTCCCGCCGTCAGCGATGCCGAGTTCTGCACGTACAGCGTGCCATTGCCGCCCAGGTCGGCGAGGTTGAAATCCTGCCTGGCATCGCTGTAGGTGCTGCTACCGCTGAGCGTGAGCGTCGCGGTGTCGCCCGTATAGACGCCCACCGACGTATAAAAGCCAGGCGCGAAGCTACCGCTTGAAAGCAAAGTCGTGCCCGCCCGGGCGTAAAAAGCGACGCCGCTAGCGAGCGATGTCGTGCCGGTGAGGGTGAGGGTGGCGGTGCCGTTCTTGGTGACGTTCCAGAAGGAGGGGAAGGTGCCGTATCCCTCGTCGGAGTTGCTGCCGCCCGTCATCGCGGCGCTGATCGTCGCGTTCACGTTGGTGGTAATGATCGAGTCGGGCGACAAGTTCAGGGAAGTGCCCGAGCCGCCCGCGATCGTATAGTTCCCGCTCCCCGCCGCATTGAATGTGATCGAGTCGACGGGAATTGTCGCCCCCAGTGTCACCGTCCCCGCCGCCCCGTTGCCGGCGCCGAAGGTGACGATCTGCGTCTGTTCGGGGCCGTTGAAGGCAAAGTTCGTCCCATCGGTGAAGTTGGCGGTGCTCAGGTTCCAGGTCCCGGGTCCATCCGTGGCTGTCGTCGTGGAGTTGTTGGCGTTCCAGGTCAGCCAGGCGTGGGGGAAAACGGTGCTGTCGATGGTGCCGGCGAAACTGCTGACGCGCGAATAATTTCCCTCATCGCCGAAATATCCCGGCGTCGTCGCCTGATCGCAAACCCCGATCAGCGACCAGTCATTGAGGTTCAGATCCTGGTCGGGGCCATTGTCCATCCAGAGTCCGCTGCCGCTATCGCCGGCCTGCTGGTATCCCAGGACGTATCCGTCCTGGACGAGCTTGGAATTGCCGTCGGCGTTGACGTCGATGAATCCTCCGTCGGCAGAGGCGACGTTGAAGCCGCGGTAAAAGGTTGTGTTGGTGCCATTGGTGCCGCTGCTGATTTCGCCGTAGAGGCCAAAGCCACCGACTTGCTCGAGATTGCCGTTTTCGCTGGAGCCGGTGTAAATCTGCGTTCGCTGCACGCCGGGCAGAAGCGTGATTGGCCCGGAATTCGCGCCTGCGAGTTGGACGAGCATCGCGTCGGTGCTGCCGAAGCCCACCTCGGATTCGGCGGTGTAGTAGGTTCCGTAGACGTTGACTTCAATATCGCTTAGCGGGGCAAACGTACCGTATCCGTTGGTGCTCTGCACGACGTGCTGGGCTGTGAGCACCCATCCATTGCCCAGGTATGTGCAGGTTCCCCTCGCGCCAATGTCGTTGTTGTATATGACCGATTCATCGACGAACTGGCCGTAGTTGTCGGTCAGCCCAGTGGTGGAGATTGCGCTGCTGCCTGGGTCGGTGCCGTTCCAGTCGACCGCGAGCGCCGCCCGCGATAACCCAATGCCCACCACTGTCGCTCCCACCGCACGTCCGATTCTCGCGCGCGCTCGCCTTTTACCTTCCGCTCGCCCTTTAATCGTGTCCATTGCGTCCTCTCCCGCCGTCCCGTTGCGCGGAAAGTCTACCACATGTCCCGGCGCTGCCAGAGCATTTTTTTCAGTCCGATTGTAACTTGCATTCAAATACAGCTTGGCCCCGGCATCCACCGCTTTCCGCCTCTCCCAGTACGCGGGGCGCACCCCTCTGGGAGAGGGCTGGGGTGAGGGCGGACGGCGCTTACTGCCAAACTCCGCGCGGGCATTCGCCGAAGATTTTATAGACTTTTTTCACGACGCACTTTGTCGCAAACCGCGAAGTCGCTCCCAGCCACCCAATCCGCTTACCACCCCCAAAACGTGCGAAAAACGGCAAATTTCCTGCTTAAAACGAAATGCGCCTCAGCCCGCCGCGCAAAGCACCTGATAAAAAAATCCTTTGAAACAACCGGAAACATGCTATTTTCCCGCCGCACGTTTAGGGCTTTCACCAGGGCCGCCAGAGCAATTGCCCCGCGCAATCGCGCCCGCTCTCGACTAGTGGCCTGTTTACCGGAGCCCAGGCGCAGAATCGAATGCTTTCGATACAAATGCAATCCACATTTCCATAAGGAGAGCGAAAAAATGCGGTCAAATCTCGTCTCGGCCGCGGCAACCGCCGCAGGACTTTTGCTTTTGTCCCTCGCCCAATCGGCCTCGGCGGCCTATATCGAAGAAGTCTCCGCCACTCCCTTCGATTCCACCGATTCCGTCACCTTCGACGGAACCGCCGCCACCCAGAGCGATCTGGGGTGGGACGTCACCTATGTCGATCACTCCGACTTTACCGAGCCCTATTTCGCCGACGACCTGAACAGTGAGGCCTACTTCGACGTCCCCCAGTCCTACGCTCCCCAATTCACCACTTACGGCGGCACCAACAGCCCCGGCGAAGCCACCAATACCCCCTGGATTTACGTCGGCTTCGACAACGGCTACGAAGTCACCGCCGGCGAGCCCGCCCTCTTCGACATCTGGCTCGGCACCGACGGTCCCGCCGAGATCGACGCCACCCTCGCCGACAATTCCGCCACTCTCACCCCCGTCGACTTCGACGTCCCCACCCTCTTCCAGATCCTCGTCGAATCCGATTCATCGCAGGAAGTGATCTTCTCCGCCCCCGCGGATGGCGACTCCGTCGAATCCGGCCTCCTCGCCATTTCCGCTACTGCCACCGTCCCCGAACCGGCGTCTATCGGCCTGTTGGCCGTCACCACCGCGGCATTGCTCGGGCGCACTCGTCGTCGTTCGACATAACCTCCAATTTGCCGCATGTCGTCGCCAAAACTGATTCAAAATTTCATGACGGCGTGGAAACTTCCCCGCTGGCGCTGGGCTCTGCTTATCGCAGTCGCGTCGGATGCGCTGGCGTTCGGTGTGGTGCTGTTCCCGCCCGCGCAATGGCTGCTGGATGCAGTCACCGCCGCCGCCCTGTTATTCGTTCTCGGATTCCGCTGGCAGCTTTTTGTCGCCCTCGCTGTAGAGGCAATACCGGCCTTGGAGCTGTTCCCGGCCTGGGCGCTGGCTGTGCTGGCCATGGCCGGCACGACAACGCAAAACTCTCCTGAGGGCAACGCAAGCGAACCAAAATCTCTGCCAGACGAGTCTTCCTCCGACATTCGAGATTCCCAGAAATGATCTTCGGACCCAATCGCCCACGGAAAGGACGCTCGCGGTCCATCAACAGCTCAAGATCGAATTCCCCCGCGGTGATATCATCTTGTCGCGGACTGTAAAGTTTTGTATTGAAGGGGCGCGGGGCAAGAATTCACAGCCTCACTGAAATATTCCACGGCCCGCCCCGACCCAATTCAAACGAAGCAGTTCCAGCATCATGCCTCGCAGCATACTCACCAAGGAATCCCGAGAACTTAAGCTGCCCCCGCCCATCCGTCCGCATCTTCGTCGGCCCCATCCACCAGTCGCGCTTCACCAGATTCGCCAGCGCCTCATACGCCGGCTTCGCGGAATTGTCGACGCGCAGCAGCCCCGACGGCGCCTTCAGCCACCCGCCATCCGTCAGCCCCCACCAGGTGATCGCCTCCACGGATGGATGCCCCATCAGCGTCTTGTAATGCGTGACCACTTCCTCCGCATGCCGCGCTTCCCCCTCCGGGGTCGTCGGCCACTCTGCCACCTGGTAATCATTCAGATCCACAATCTCCGCCGGCATGATCTTCCCTGAAACCAGCGTGCTCTCCGTAAAATGCAGCGGCAGCCCATACCGCGCATACCGCTCCAGCACATTGTTCGTCTTCTCGATTCCCCAGTACCCCTGGTGCATATGCGACTGAAGCCCCAGGGCATCGATCTTGATCCCATTCTCGAGGCACCCTTCGATGAGACACTCGAACGCGGCCGACAGATCAAAATCGTTCAGGAGCAGAAACGAGTTCGGATTCGTGGCCCGCGCCGCGGCGAACGTCTCCCGCACCATCCCGATCCGCCCCAGCTTCCGGCACATCCGCGTCACCGCGTTGTCGTATTTATCGAAGATCGGCATGATCACCACTTCGTTGATCACGTCCCACACGTCAATCAGCCCGGAAAAATCGTTTACTTCCCGCCTGATCCGGCCAAGCTGTGTCTCGATGATCTGCTCGACCGTCATCGGCAGCAGCCAGTCGGCGCAGACGGTGTGCCAGCAGAGCGGATGCCCTTTGACGAGGCACCCCCGCTCCAAAAAAAATTTCGCCGCGACCTTCAGCCGTTTCGTCTCCGGCTTCCCCTGCTCCGGCTCAAACCGCCCCCAATAAAACGGAAGCGTGACAAAGTTGAAAAGATGCAAAAGCTTTTCAGCGTGAACTTCTGCGCACAATTTTCTTCCCCGCTCAGTTCGCCATTGGCCAGCGCGATGTCGCTGGCGCCGGTGATGCCAAAAAGAAATTTGTGCGACTTCTGCTCGACGATCAATTCCTGGTCAACTGCTGGCTTCCCGTCCGGCCGCAGAAACGTCACAACGGCATCGCTCGTGCGGTGTCTGCGAATATCCGCGTCCGCCTGGGAAGATGACAATTGCATGCGGAGATTCTAGTGTTAATTGGCAATGGAAAAAACGATCGAAGTCACCGACCTCGGCACCATGCCCTATCGCGACGCGTGGAAAGAGCAGGAGCGCATCCACGAATCGGTTCTAAGTGGCGGCCCGGAAACAATCCTCCTCGTCCAGCACCCCGCAGTCGTTACCCTTGGCCGCCGGGAAGACTCGATACGAAACCTCGTCACCCCCCCCGATCAGTTGCAATCGTACGGCGTAGAACTGGTCCACAGCGACCGCGGCGGCGACATCACCTTCCACGGCCCAGGCCAGATCGTTGCCTACCCTATCATCCGCCTGAATTCGCACGGGTTTTCGGTAGGGGGGTACGTTCACCGACTGGAAGCGATCGTCATCGCCACGCTCAAAGGAATCGGCATCGAGGCCACAACCGATCCGAATGCCGTAGGCGTGTGGGTCGGCGAATCCAAGATCTGCGCAATCGGCGTCCGAATCCGACGCGGAATCTCCCTCCATGGCCTCGCTCTCAATGTGGAGGGTGACTTATCCGGCTTCTCCCACATCATCCCCTGCGGACTTACCGGCAGAGGCGTCACCAGTGTTCGAAAGATATTGGGCGACAATGCCCCATCGATCGACGAGGTCAAAGAAATCCTCACCCGAAACCTGCTCCACGGCCTCGCTTAGAATCCCCAAACCCTTTCCGCTAAGATGCGCACGATGGAGGCCGATCCGCCGCCGATTGTCGATTATCAAACCCCGCCAACGGCGCCCGGAGGCAAATCCCGCATCGGCGATGAAGGCGCCTATGTGCTCCCCATGGCCGTCTTCCTCGCCTTTACCTTCGCCGCCGGCCAGTGGCATTCGTTTTTCCCGTTGTCCTACATCCTGAAAACCTTCGCGGCCGGCATGCTGCTCGTCGCCTTTCGAAAACATTACACGAAGATCAGTTGGGACTACGCCATCCTCGGCCTCATCATCGGCGTCCTCGGTGTCGTCCAATGGGTCGGCATGGAAAAACTCCTCCTCCATTTCTGGCCCAACTACCCCCGCCCCAGCTCCGACATCTTCAACCCCTTCGCCGATATCGAATCTCGCACCCTGCTATGGATTTTCATCCCATTTCGGCTTCTGGGCCCGGTGATCGTTGTCCCCTTCATGGAAGAGCTCTTCTGGCGCGATTTTCTGTGGCGAACTGTCGCAGCCCCCAACGATTTCAAAATCTTCCCTATCGGCGGCTGGGACGGGCGGGCCTTCATCATCGTCACCCTCGCCTTCGCCACCGTCCACATCCAATGGCTCACCGCCATCGTCTGGGGCGTCATGATTGCGCTGCTGCTCATTCGCACCCGAAGCCTCGGCGCCTGCATTATCGCCCATGGCGTTACCAACTTGCTGCTTGGCGTTTACGTACTGGCCACCCACGACTGGGCATTCTGGTAATGACATTTGCGTTGTGAAGTGGCTATGATTCACCGCGAAGAAAAAATGGCCACAGCATGAACCGTCTGTACCTCGACAACGCCGCCACCAGCTTCCCCAAACCGAAGGAGGTTCTGGAAGCGATGTCGCGCTATGCGACCGAACTGGGCGATCGCGCCGGCCGCGGCGCCTATCGCGAAGCGATGGAAACGGGCGCGCTTCTCCGCGGCTGCCGCGAGCGGCTCAATCGGTTCTTCAACGGTGAAAATCCCGACCACTTCATCTTTACCCTCAACTGCTCGGATGCGCTGAACCTGGCGATCAAGGGCCTTTTCCATCGCACCGATCGGGCCCATGCGATTTGCACGCGCATCGATCACAATTCAATCCTCCGCCCGTTGAACGCGCTGGCGGATGAAGGCCGCATCGAGCAAACACGAATCCCGATCGACCCCAAGACCGGCCTGGTCGATCCCGACGCCATCGCCAAAGCCATTCGCTCCGATACAAGATTGATCGCCCTCACCCACGCCAGCAACGTGACGGGCACGCTTCAGCCGATCCGCGAGATCGGCAAAATCGCCCGCTCGCGGGGCATTCCCCTGCTGGTCGACGCCGCCCAATCCGCCGGGCACGTTTCGATCGACGTGCAGGCCGACTGCATCGATCTCCTGGCCGCGCCGGGACACAAAGGCCTCTTCGGCCCGCTCGGCACAGGGTTCCTCTACCTCCGCCCCGGCATGGAAAAGCTCGTCCAAACCATCCGCGAAGGGGGCACCGGCTCGATCAGCGAAAGCGATCGCCAGCCCGATTTCCTCCCCGACAAATACGAGCCCGGCAGCCACAACGCCATCGGAATTATCGGCCTTTCCGAAGGCGTCCAATGGGTCATTGATCGTGGAATCGAAAACATCGCTCGCCACGAAACGGAACTGTGCGGCACCTTCATCGACGGGATCAGCGACGTGGACGGCCTCACCTATTTCGGCCCGCGCGGCGTAAAAAATCGCGTCGGTGTTTTCTCGGTCGCGGTCCAGGGCCTCGAACCCCACGAACTCGCCGCCGTCCTCGAATCGAGCTACGGCATTCTCACCCGCGCCGGAATTCACTGCGCTCCGCTGGCGCATGAAGCCATCGGCACCGCCGCCGGTGGTGGAACGGATCGACTCAGTTTCGGACCCTTCTTAAGTCCCCAGGACGTGCAATTCGCGGCCGATGCCCTGGCCGACATTGCCATCGCGATGAAGGAAAAGAGACAACCGCAAAGTTTGCGGAAAAGTATGGGCGGAGTTCAGCAGATCAATTCGTAGGCGATCGGGTAGGGGATCAAATCCGGACGAACCAGGTGCAATCGCCGAAGCCGCACTTCGATCAACCGGCTGGCAACCTGCGCCCCGGGCGTTGCATGTTTCTGAGGGTTGGCAGAATTGTCCCCGCAAATCCCCAAAGGCGCCGCCACCATGGATACAACAAATCCCACTGCGATTAATCGACGGATTGCGCGAATCATGTTTTGTCCAGCGTTAGCGAAAGGCATCCCGGGAGCGGGGAACTTCGGGTTCACGCTCAGATTACCGCGAACGGATCAGGGGGCCAACTAAAATTCACTCTCGTAACACCGTTGGCGACCGCCGCGGTGGAAAGGCAGGTAAGCAGGACCGGCAATTCAGGATTGGGAAGGAAAATCGGGCGGTTGATTGCTGGGGGTTTGGGAAAGATGCTCCCCGTTGCCGTGTTGCCCCTCGGCGGCGGCAAGTGCCGCTGCCCACACGGTATCGATGATGGGACGGGCCACCGTCAGCAGCTCCCGCGAGACGGCAAAGATGCGGCTCAGCGTAAACAGCTTCTTGCGGGGGGCCGGTTTGTCGCGAATTTCCGGCCCCTGCGGCTCTTCGGCGGTAAAGAGCCTGCTGGCCACAAATCCCGCCGCCGCCGCGACCGCCACCAGCTTCCAGGGATGCTCGCGCGTCAACCGCCGGGGGTCGACGATCTCCATCGCCTCATGTCCAAGGGCCATGGCGGTGACCTTTATCGCCCCCTCCGCCCGCTTACATTCCTGGTTCAGGAATTCGGCTTCATTCATTGCCCGCCCCCTCTTTGCTGCGGACCTCCGGGGTCGTCAATGTCATGGCCATATCTCTCCCGAAATCGGGCGCGGAAGGCCTCATATTTTGCGATCCGCTCCTGATGCGATTGTTTAACCAGCCGCTCAAACGCATAGGATCCCAAAAAACCGGTGACACCGAGCAGGATAACACCCGTCGCCAGCTCCCCCGCCCAGACGCGCCCGAAGAGGGCCGAAAGCCCATCCGCGATTCCCGTGCAAAGCAGAACCACGGCCGTTACGACGGCCCCAGCGCCCGCAAGCACGCCCAGGGCGATCAGCGAGAGCCACAGAATCTTTTGTTTAACGTAATGTCTCGCGGCGTCGATTCGCGTCATCAGGAAATAAACGACGTAATCAACCAGCTCGCGAAATCGAAGATGCAGATCGGAGATGACTTCTTCGGTCGACCGCCGGTCCTTATCGGGCGAAGGCGGCGGTGGGGGCGGTTTGGCCTGCGACCGGTGGGATTCGGAAGGCGGGGACGCCCCGGCCGCATCAGCGACCGACCAGGTCGGATTCCTGCCTTCCGAATCCATTTCCATATTCGCCCAAGATTACTTGCCCAAAATCATTTGCGTCGCCAGATCAGCCCGACGAGCAATCCTACTCCGCCGGCGATCAGCAGCGAACGGATGGGATTGTCCTTGATGTATCCTTCGATCCCCTCTTCCCATTCCATGACCCGCTCGCGGCCCTGCTCGACGTAATCGGCAGCCCGCTGGCGCACATTTTCGTACTGTTCTCCCGCTACGTCGCGCACCGCGCCCGCGACGTCCTTCAGGTCCTGCCCGACTTTGCCGGCCTTGTCCTTGAGGTCATCGGTAGCAGAGCCGTGACCCGGACCGTTTGACGCATGGTGTGTGTGTGTACGTGACATCGATAGCTCCTTTCGAGAGTGTTCAAAAAATGATTATAGCTACCCCTCCCAAAGCACATAGCGGGCCAATCGGCCACAACCGGCCAATTTGGCTTTACAAGCCCCAAAATCATGCCAAATTCAGCGCAGACAAGACATTTTGGCGGGCGATTTTCAGCGATAATTTTCCAGAATTCGCTGAATGACGGCAGTCGTGCTCTTCCCATCCACCAGTGGAGCAAGCTGCACATGACCCCCATACGATTCCACCACATCCCACCCCACCACCTTATCCTTCGGATAATCCGCCCCCTTCACCAGGACATCGGGCCGAATCTGCTCGATCAGTTTCTGCGGCGTGTCTTCATCAAAACAAACCAGGTAATCGATGCTCTGAAGCTCCTCCAAAACCCCCAGCCGATCGACTTGCGAAATAATCGGCCGCTTCGGCCCCTTAAGCCGGCGAATCCCCTCATCCGTATTCACGCCGACCACCAGCAGGTCCCCCTGTTGCCGGGCAAACTGGAAATATTTCACATGCCCCAGATGGATCAGATCGAAACACCCGTTGGTAAAGACGATCTTCTTCCCCGACGCCCGATGCGCCGCCAGCTCCGGCAGAAGCAGATCGAGCGACCGCAGCTTCGAGGGCGGCTCATGCGCCTCCGCCTGGATTTCCTGGATAATTTCGCCGGGAGTAATCGGCACCGTCCCAAATCGCTCCACCTCCAGCCCCGCCGCCACGTTCCCCAGCGCCACCGCCTCCGTCCAACTTGCCCCCGCCGCCCGCGCCGCGGCCAGCATTGCCAATACCATGTCGCCCGCCCCGGTCGCATCAAACACCTGCCGTTGACGAACGTGCTTGAGCCACTGCCGCTTCCCATCGCGCGTGGCAAGAAAAGCCCCGTCGCGATCCAGCGTAAGAATCGCGGCTTCGAGGTTCAGCATGTTGAGCAGCTTCTCCGCCGCCGGCTCAAAATCGTTCGGCCCCTCCACCGGGTGCCCGCACGCCCGGCTCGTTTCCGCCCGATTGAGCTTGATCGCCGTCGCCCCGGCATATTTTGAGTAATCCCCGATCGAAGCCGGATCGACCAATATCGGCACCCCTTTGCGCTTCGCCGCCGCGATAACCCCCTGGCAAACCTTGGGCGTTAGCGTTCCCTTGTTGTAATCCTCGATACAGACCATGTTGCAGTCGCCAATCGCCTGCTCCGCGCTGGCGAGGATTTTGGAGGCCAAAGCATCGGAGCAGGCCGAGGGATTTTCATAATCCAGCCGCATGAGCTGCTGGGCATGGCGATGCTGCGCCGCCCCCACGAGCCGAAGCTTGCAGGTGGTGGGGCGGTTCTCATCGACGACCAGCAGGCTGTGGTCTACTCCGATCCCCTGCATCAACTGCCGCAGGTCCTGGGCGTTTTGATCTTTGCCAACCAACCCGATCGCCCTCACCCTGGCGTTCAGCGTCGCCAGCATCGAAGCCACATTGGCCGCCCCCCCCAGCCGCAGCTCCTCATTCTGATAATGGAGCACCAGGACCGGCGCCTCGGGCGAAACTCGCTCGGCGTTGCCGTAAAGGTATTTGTCCAGCATGAGGTCCCCCACAAGCACGACCCTGCTTGCCGGGAGCTGCTGGACGATCTGGATCAGTCGGCGGTGCATGGTTGCCTGTGAATGTTACTGTATAGGTCGGCAGTTGCCAGAGTTTGGAAAACGGTGGGGCTGGCGGGATGGCATCTGATTTGGGCTTGTCGGACCGCTGTTCCCGGCGATAATTTGGACTCTGGCAGCGAATGAGGTCACAAAACTTCTGGTCACCCTTAAGGACGGCGATCGCGCCTCGGCCGCGGCTAAGCTGATGCCGTTGGTCTACGATGAATTCCGCGCCCTCGCCGCCCGGCATCTCCGGCACGAGCGCAAGGACCACACTCTTCAGCCCACCGCCCTGGTTCACGAGGCCTACCTCCGCCTCATCGACCAGACCCGCGTCGATTGGCAGGGGCGGACGCATTTCTTCGCGGTGGGGGCCCAGGCCATCCGCCGGATACTCGTCGATCACGCCCGCCAGAAAAAGCGACAAAAGCGCGGCGGCGGCGCGGGCCGCGTTGCCCTCGACGAATCCGTCGCCCTCGCCCCGCAGCGCGAAGAGGAAATCCTGGCGCTCGACGAGGCCCTGGAAAAACTCGCCAAGCTCGATCACCGCCAGTCCGAGGTCGTTGAGATGCGATTCTTTGCCGGCATGAGCGTCGAAGAAGTCGCCCAGGTCCTCGGCGTCTCCAAGCGCACCGTGGAAGGGGACTGGACAATGGCCCGAGCCTGGTTGATGCGGGAACTCAGCCGATGACCGCGGAACAGTACAAGCGCGTTAAGGAAGTCTTCCTCGCCCTCACCGACTGCCCCGAAGATCGGCAGGACGAGGAAATCGCCCGCCTCTGCGCTGGCGACGCCGAGCTGAGTGAAGAAGTCACCTCCCTCCTGCGCTCCCATCGCCACGCTTCCAAGCTCGGCTCGATGGAGGCATCTGAAGAAAAAGAAAATGAGGAGATGACCACCGAGCCCGAGCCGCCCGCCGTCAGCCAGGAAATCCGCCCCCTCGAGCCCTTCACCGAGAAAAAACCCACGCCGCGCCACAGCGCCTCGGAATATCGCTCCCACGCTTCTCACGTCTCCCGTGTCACCTCAGGCCATTCCGATTCGGGAACCCCCAAGGGCCGCTTCGAATCCGGCATGGTCGTCGCCCAGCGCTATCGCATCGTCAGCCTCCTCGGCTCTGGCGGAATGGGCGAGGTCTACCGCGCCGACGATCTCACGCTCGACCAGGCCGTCGCCCTGAAATTCTTGCCGAAATCCTTCGAAAACAATCCCACCTGGCTCGAGCGCTTTCACAACGAGGTCCGCCTTTCCCGCCAGGTCACCCATCCCAACGTCTGCCGGGTCTTCGACATCGGCGAGGTGGAGGGCGAGCAGTTCATCTCCATGGAATTCGTCGACGGCGAAGACCTCGCCTCCCTCCTCCGCCGCATCGGCCGCCTGCCGCACGACAAGGCGATTCAAATTGCCCGCGAGCTCTGCGCCGGCCTCGCCGCCGCCCACGACAAGGGTGTCCTACATCGCGATCTCAAGCCCGCCAACATCATGCTCGACGGCCGCGGCCAGGTTCGCATCACCGATTTCGGCATCAGCGGCCGCGTCGACGGCGCCAACGACACAGCCGCCGGCACCCCCGCCTACATGGCCCCGGAACAATTCGCCAAGGGCGAAGCCACCGTCCGCAGCGACATCTACGCCTTGGGCCTCGTCCTCTACGAAATCTTCACCGGCCGCCAGGCATTCACCGCCCACTCGATGCCCGAATACGCCCGCCTCCACAAACAAACGAATCCCACGCATCCCTCCACTTTCATCGCCGACATGGATCCCCTCGCCGAGCGGGTGATTCTGCGATGCCTGGAAAAAGACCCCAGCAAGCGCCCGGCAGCGCGCTCGCCGTCGCCGCCGCATTGCCCGGCGGCGATCCCCTCGCCGCGGTCCTGGCCGCTGGCGAAACCCCCAGCCCGCAGATGGTCGCCGCTGCCGGTGGCGCCGGACTGACCGTCATTCGCGCCGCCATCCTCCTGGCGATCGCCGTCGTCGGCATCGTCGCCGCCGTTCTCCTTTCTCCACGCGCCATGCTCCTGCCCCGCCTTCAGGAGGGAATCAAGGCCCCGGCCGTTCTCACCGATCGCGCCCTCCAGATCCTTTCCGATGCCGGCTACAGCCGAACCTGGATCGGAACCGCGCGCTCCGCCCATGGATTCGCCCTCAACGACAAGTTTATTGGCTGGATCATTCAAAAAGACAACACCGTCAATCGCTGGGACCAGCTCTCCTATTCCCGCCCCGGCCCGATCTTTTTCTGGTATCGCCAAAGCCCGCAGTTCATGGTCTCGAAGGACGACCTCGGCATGGTGACGCTTGACGAACCCGCCCGCACCGCGCCAGACATGCGAACCATCGAGCTCGATCCCACCGGCCGCCTCAAGCTCCTCCAGATTTTGCCCACAAGTAACTTCGGCAGCGCCACCCCCGCCCAATCCGCCGCCTATATCGCGGCCCTTTTCCGCTACGCCGATCTTGACCCCGCCCAGCTCAAGCCCCAAACCCCCTCCATCATTCCCCCGATGTTCGTCGATTCCCGCAGCCAGTGGCAGGGCGTCTATCCCGAAAACCCCGGCCAATCTTTCCGCGTCGCTCTTGGTACCGTCAACGGCCTGCCCGTCTATTTCGAAATCCGCGAAACCTGGGAAGACCAGGCCGACAAACTGGGCATCGTAGCCAACCCCGATCTCCCCACCGGCCGCAACATTGCCCTGCAGGCGACCCTCATCATCGCCGCAATCATCAGCAGCCTTTTCCTCGCCTGGCGAAACATCCGCGCCAGAGAAGGCGATTCCGAAGGCGCCCAAAAGCTCGCCGGACTCTTCCTCGTCCTCGGCCTGCTCGTCTGGCTCCTCTGCTCCAGTCATATCCCTGAGCTCTTCCTCGAACTCCGCTCGTTTTTCCGCGCCTTGGGTTTCATCGTCGTCCCCGCGGCAATCGTCTGGATGTTTTATCTGGCGCTCGAGCCCCACGTCCGCAAAACCTGGCCCGAAACCGTCATCTCCTGGAGCAGGGCCCTCTCCGGCCGTTTGATGGACCCACTCGTGGGCTCCCATGTTCTCGCCGGCCTGGCCGTCGGCGCGGTCGCCAGCGTTCTCGGCGAGCTTGCCAATCTCCTCCCCATGCACTTCGGCCATGCCGCCGCCGTCCCCGATATCCGCACCATGGTCCGCTTTCTCGCCAAGGAAAATCCCACCGCCCTCGCTCTCTGGTCCCTCCTCGACGCCCTCTACATCGGCCTGCTCTACCTGCTTTCCACCGTCCTGTTTTTGATCGTCTTCCGTCGCAAATGGATCGCCGCCCTCGCGCTCGTCGCGCTGGGCGCCGTTCAAACCTTCCAGTGGTACAGCCCCGGCTGGGTCCAGTGGGCCGAAGCCGGCGTCGTCATGGGCCTGATGATCCTCCTGCTTGTCCGCTACGGCCTCGTCGCCGCCATCGCCGGTCTCTGGTGCATCTACATGCTCCGCTTCATCCCCATCACCGCGGACATGACCGTCTGGTACGCCAGCCAAACCCGCTTCGCCGTCGGCCTCATCTGCATCATCGCCACCGCCGCGGCCACGCTGGCCACCGGAAAATGGCGACGCACCGCGGCTACACGCACTGTCTGATTCCGCTCTATTCTTATCCCGTTTCCTGGCACTCCTGGCCGTCCAAGCCCAAATGCAGCATGCGAAGGTGTTTTGCCGGGAGTTGACGCACTTCATCCACGTGGACGTTGGGGCACACGATTGCAAAAGTGCGACCGTGCACGCATTTCCGGGGGAGCGTTGAGGGGAAGAGGAAGGGGAGTGGGGAGGGTGCGGGAGGGGCGAGGGGAAAACTTTTGGGGCCTTATATGGTGTCCCCTCGCCCCTCCTGCATTGCATTTGCATTTCGTCTTTAAGCGAGCGCCACTTGGTCGACGCTATAAAAAAATGTTGGGCCGTCATCCAAGTATCCCGGGGGAAGGCCAGGGTGAGGGCGTTTTTCTTTTTGTGCGGATAGAATCCCCAAGGCAAAAAAATCATGCCCGATCTCATCGCTTCCATCGATCAGGGAACCACCAGCACCCGCTGCATGCTCTTCGACCCCGACGGCCCCGTCGCCGTCGCACAGAAAGAACACCGCCAGATCTTCCCCCGCGCCGGCTGGGTCGAGCACGACCCCATCGAAATCTGGACCAAAACCCAGGAAGTAATCTCCGAAGCAATCGCAGCGGCCGGCGCCAAAAAAAGCCAGATCGCCGCCCTCGGCATCACCAATCAGCGCGAAACCACCGTCGTTTGGGACCGCGCCACCGGCCAGCCCCTCCACAACGCCATCGTCTGGCAGGACACCCGCACCAAATCCATCTGCGACGACCTCGCCAAGGGTGGCGGAATCGACCGCTTCCGCGCCACCACCGGCCTTCCCCTGGCCACCTATTTCTCCGGCCCCAAGCTCCGCTGGATTCTCGAAAACGTCCCCGCCTCGCGCAACGAAGGCGCACTCTTCGGCACCATCGATTCCTGGCTCATCTGGAACCTCACCGGCGGCCCGCACGGTGGCCGTCACGTCACCGATGCCACCAACGCCAGCCGCACCATGCTCATGAACCTCGCCGATCTCCGCTGGGACGACGGCATGATCGCCACCCTCGGCATCGACCCCAAAATGCTCGCAGAAATCACCCCGTCCATTCCATCCCACCCCTGGGGCCACACGACGATTGACGGCCCCTTCCAGGACAAAATCCCCGTCTGCGGAAATCTCGGCGACCAGCACGCCGCGCTCGTCGGACAATGCTGCTTCAACCCCGGTGATTCCAAAAACACCTACGGCACCGGCTGCTTCCTCCTTCTCAATACCGGCCAAACCCCCAAACAATCCAAGCACGGCCTGATCACGACGCTCGCCTATTACCGCGCCGGCGAGAAACCCCATTACGCCCTCGAAGGCTCCGTCGCCGTTGCCGGCTCGCTCGTCCAGTGGCTCCGCGACAACATGAAAATGATCTCCTCCTCCGCCGAGATAGAATCGCTGGCCTCCCACATGCCCGACAGCGGCGGGGTTTATATTGTCCCCGCATTCTCCGGGCTTTTCGCCCCTTACTGGCGTTCCGACGCCCGCGGCCTCATCGCCGGTCTCACCGCCTATTCCAATCGCCATCACATTGCCCGCGCCGTCCTCGAATCCGTCGCCTTCCAGACCCACGACGTCGCCCACGCCATGGCCGAAGACAGCGGCGCCCACATCGCCGCCATGAAAGTCGACGGCGGAATGACCACCAACTCCCTCCTCATGCAATTCCAGGCCGACATCCTCGCCGCTCCCGTCGTCCGCAGCCGCGTCCGCGAAACCACGGCGCTGGGCGCCGCCTACGCCGCCGGCCTCTCCGTCGGCTTCTGGAACGATTTCGACGATCTCCGCTCAAAATGGAAATCCGACCACACCTGGCACCCGAAGATGAGCGACCAGGATCGCAATCACCGCCTCACCGGCTGGCGAAAAGCCGTCGAACGGTCGATGGGATGGGAATAAAACATACCCGCATTAATATTTTTTCGTTCTTGAAAACCAATCGAATCGCCTAGAATCGTTGCGTGCCCGGGACCCAGGAGAAAGATTCGCTGACCGCGCGGCTTCCCCGCCCTCCTCGCCGCATCCGCCGCCGCCGGGGAAGGCTCAGCATCCTGATCCTCGGCCGGGTCCTGACCGCCCCCTTCGTTGCCGTCGCCGCCGCGCTGGCGATTTACGTCCTCTGCGACGCCGCCGTCATGTTCCTCTTCCCCGCCGAACCGGCCCAGATCGTCGATCTCTGGCGCGATTTCAAACCCCACCGCGGAACCCAGTTTTACGTCAAATATCGCACCACCGGCACCGGCTTCACCGGCACCGACAACGCCCTGCTCCAGGAATTTCTCGGCTTCCACATCGGGCAGCCCGTCAAGGCCCACGTCTTCTATTTCGGCCGCAACAACGGATATTCGCTCCTCGACCGCTCGACGTTGCACTATGCCCGCTACCGGATGATTACCTGGTTTTGCGCCTCTTTATGGGCGCCATCGGCTGGGTCCTTTTCTACGGCATCTGGCTCATGCCCTGGCGCTCACGCTGGCTCGCCCGATGGGGCGAAGCAACCTTTGGCGCGGTCACCGAAAAGAAAATCGTCCACACCAACCGCCGACTTCTCTACTGCTCCCTCACCTATCAATTCAAGGTAAACGGAATCCTCCGCGCCACTGCATCCGCATCAGCCCCCAGCAATACGACGCCATCGCCGTCGGCGACCTGGTCACCATCCTCTTCGATCCCTGGCGGCCAAATCGGAATATGGTCTATGATTACTGCGACTACATCGCGGTGAGAATGGTCGGGGAGCCGGTGAGCTGATAAATGACATTTAGCCCGTCCCTGGCACTGCTGACGGTGCGACACCTTTTTTGAGTTCGGAGACGAAGCGGCCGGCTCTTTTAAAGGCAAATGCAATGCGGGGAGGAGGCGAGACCCCCGCGAGATGAGTTGCGTGCGCGCCCCAAGCGGTTCTCGCCTCCTCCCCGCGCCCCTCCTCCACTCTCCGGCTTCCCCTAACCGTCCAAGCCAAAAGCCAAAATGCTGCGGCGCTCCTCAAGAAATTTGCACCCCTCTTCACGTGAGCTTTGGGGCACGCGACTGCGGGAGTGCGGTCGCATATGTATTTCCTGGCGGAGCGTTGAGCGGAAAAGAAAGGGGAGTGGGGTGGGTGCGGGAGGGGCGAGGGAAAAACTGTTGTCTTCGACCCTGAGCTCAGACCGAAGGGGGCCTTATCTGGTTCCCCTTCGCCCCTCCTGCATTGCTTTTGCTTTTCGTCTTTAAGCGAGCGCCTTTGCGCAGTTCCATTAATCAAACGTCGGGATGTCAGTCAGGACGGTAGGAACTCCTCTTCAAATCTGCGACTCAAATGGTTTGGGGCGACGACCGAACTCTTTACGCAGTCTTTGCGGCGAAGGTAACAATATGCGGCCGGGCTTTTTCAACAATGGCGTCAAACGCCGCAGGGTCACTTATCGCCAGTTCGCTCAGCATCTTCCGATTCAGCTCAATGCCCGCGGCGATAAGCGCCGGAATAAACCGGTTGTAATGAATCCCCTTCGCCCTTAGCGCCGCCCCCAGCCGGGTGATCCACAGCGACCGGAAATGCCGCTTCTTCTGCCGCCGGTCGCGATAAGCATAAACGCCCGCCTTGCGGGTGAACTCTATCGCCGGGCGATACAAAGTCCCCGATGCCGCGCGAAATCCCTTGGCGGCCTTCAATACGCGTTTTCTCTTGCGGCTATGCGTCGGGCCGCCGGTTGATCGCGCCATGGTCTACTTCCTTTCCGGCTTCTCAGCCGCAGCCGTCTTCTTTTCTTTCGCGGCCAGCTCACGCTCATGCCTGATTTCGTTGGGCCGAACGCCGGCAACCCCCATCAGTTTTCGCATATTGCGGGAATGACCTTCAAA
This sequence comes from uncultured Phycisphaerales bacterium, assembly GCA_963755915.1. Lineage (GTDB taxonomy): Bacteria > Planctomycetota > Phycisphaerae > Tepidisphaerales > Tepidisphaeraceae > PALSA-1353. The sequence continues at coordinate 397,333 of CAVWLP010000003.1, read as the reverse complement.
CAGCACCGCCGGACGTCGCAGCTTTCGCCGCCGCGATGATGGCCGCGCGCTCATCAGGTGCGAGGTAAAACCATGATGCCGCTTCAATTTTCCCGTCGCCGTCAGGCGCAAACGCTTCGCGACGCTCTTATTGGGCTTGAATTTGTAAGACATTGTCAGAAACCTTCGTTAGATCAGCCAAAACCCTCTGCCAGCGAGGGGCGGGAAATATAGCAGACGACCCCCGGCATGTCCAACCGACGCCATCACTACAACGCTAGTCCTCAAGGGCTATCACATATTCCCTCTTCCTCTCCTCTTACCCCCTCGCCCGGTACTCCGGGAGAGGGTCGGGGTGAGGGCCTTGGGAAAAAACTGCCACACTGTCGCCTTGCCCACGCTTCCACTTTTTCCTACCCCAAAAATTTTTTCAGAAAAATCCCCGGATTTCTAAAAAATAGGTACAAAACGTTAATCCCGTTCGGCACGCAGGCTTCATCGGAGCATTCCAAAGCTGTGGAGGACGCGAAACAATTGAAGCTTAGATACTTTTACTTTCCCCTGCTGCACGCCGGCGTCCGCAAGAGCGCAGCATCAACCGCGAGGTCTCCGCGGCGACGGATTCCCCTTCAGTTTACTCCCAGTTTTTTCAAGGCCTCCGCTCTTGCCCTCAGCTTAATCCCGGTGTTATCCGGCTTGTTCAGGAATCGAAGCACGTCCTGTTCCTCGGCCAGCCCCAGCAGATACCAGCCGATCATGTTCCGCATCGCCTTGTTCGGCTTCCTGCCGCTGATCAGCTGAATCAGCACGCAGACGATCAGCGCGCAGTGGATTTGGATGTCGATCCCCTCCTGGCGTTGGCTCAGCAGGTGACGCATGCCCAGCAGTTGCTTGAAGATCCGGAAGAACAACTCAACGGTGTAGCGGTACAGATAAATCAGGGCGATCAATTCCGCCGGCAGGTCCAGCAGGTTCGTGTACAGGATGATCAGGTCCGTCGGCTTGTTGCCGCTGCGCAGTGCGGCGCGGATGGGGTTTCACCTGCACTTCCACCCGTCGCACCACCCTATCCGCCGCCGTCTCCAGGCCGTCGAGTTTCACCAGCGCGTCTCGCACCACGCCGCCGTCCAATGCTTCCTGTGAAAGCAATCGTTCTTCAAACAGCTCAAACACCGAGTTTTCCGCGGCCCGCATCACAAAGGAGCTTTGCGCCGCGGCGATGTCCGCAAAGAGGCTCCGGTCGGCGTAGCCGCCGTCTCCTACATAGCACCGTCCTGCTTCCAGGCTGCGCCGCAGGACGTTGTTTTCACGGTTGGCCCCCGCGTTGCGAGCGCCAGTGCGGTCGAGGCGATGGACTTTGAACGTCTCCAGATCGAATTGAACGTGCAAACGCCAGCCATAGACCGCTTTCCCGTCCCGGGAGGTGTTGTAGCGCGCATCGATGCCGCAAGCGGATTTGGCCAGCCGACTCAGCGCCGTCAGCACCGTCCCGTCGACCAGCGTGATCGCCTGCCCAAAGTCCGCAAGACGCGGATCGGGCGCCTGGGGCAGTTCCCCCGCCAATTCCTCAATCAGCGGCGTCAAACGCCCCGGCTCGAACACCCGAACCGATTCAGAGAAACTGCCCACGGAAAAACGCTTAATTCCCAGCGCCTTGGCCACCTTGGGCATTTCAGCAACCTCCTGAAGATCCCGCAGGGATTGGATCAGCGGATTCCAGGTGTAAAGCAAAACCAGCTTGCAATAATCGTCGAAGTGAAGCTGGCGGTTCCCGGCTCGATCCCGCTCACAGCCCACATCCCGCAGCGTGGGCAGCAGCGCGAAGACGCGCCGCAGATGTCCGAGGCACAGGATCTCTTTTTCCTTCAGTCTTGCCTGCACGTCCGGCAGCATGCCATAAAAAGATCAAAGGCGCAATCTCAATATCTTGCTGCTTGCGCGAACCCCGTGCCGAACGGGATTAACAAAACGTACACCTTTTGGACCTGTATATAGATGCATCTTATCTTCGACCCATATTCCACGGCAATCTTGCCCGACCCATCAAACCCAGCCAGGGAGAAAAAAATCTCATCGTCAAATACCGGGCATTTCCGGACATTTTCGGACATGCCCCTCCCCTAAACCGTCATTGGACGGAAGTCGTTGAATTTGGAACAGGATTTACGTAAGGCTGGCGAAGAACAAATTCGCGCCCCGTGTTTGGCGGCCCCGCTTGCGGGGCGTGCGTTGCGCAATCTCCTCGAATCGCAGACCCGTATTTAGACGTTCGAAGCCGTAGGCGCCGCCACCGGCGCTGCTGCCGCCGCCGGCCGCACTGGAATGTTCAGCCCGGCTCCCGACGAGAACGCGCTTGACCGCGACGGCGTCGTACCCGCTGCCGGCGCCGCTGGTTTCGTCCCGGCAGGCTTATGATCCGGCTGAAGCACCAGCGTCATCCGGCGCCCTTCCATCTTCGAATCGCGCTCGATCTTGCTCACCAGGAAAAGCTCGCTCTTGATCTTGGTAAAAATGTCCCGGCCAAGCTCAGTATGCGCCATCTCCCGTCCCTTGAACTGGAGCGTGAATTGAACCTTGTTCCCCTCTTTCAGAAATTCCCGCGCGTGGTTGATCTTGATCATGAGGTCATGATCCCCGATCTTTACCGTCTTAAGTTTCAGTTCCTTAAGTTGTCCGCCGCGCACGGCAGACCGGGACTTGTCGACTTTTTTCTGCTGCTGGTAGCGCCACTTCCCGTAATCGAGGATTTTGCAAACCGGCGGGCGGGCCGTTGGGGCCACTTCGACAAGGTCGAGTCCCGCTTCCCGGGCCATCTTCAGGGCCTCGGAGGTCGATACCGAGCCGACCTTTTCATCTCTTTCGTTGATCAGGAAAATCGGCGAAATGCGAATCTGCTCGTTGTGACGAAAGTTTGTAGAAATAACAATTCTCCAAAAAACCACTTCAGCCGCCGAAGCACCTGCCCCGGATCACGGCCTGATGAGTCCCAATGTACGGCAAAAAACGAGCCACAGACACGATCGAAAAGCCACAAAAAACGCCCGCGTGCCGGCGGTGCGTCCAGGCTCTTCGATGTTCATCCGTGGCCGCAGTTCACAGCTAATTTCCGCTATCCCAAACCTGAGACGCGAAGATCAGGGCTCCTATGAGGAGATTATCGGCATGCACCGCGCGATTTTCAAGCAGATTTGTGTGATTTTTCCATTACCGATGACCGCTACGGCTCCGCCGGCGCCGCCCCACGCGTGGAAATCTCCTGCTGGCACCGCTCAATAAACTCTATCAGCGGTATTGCCCCGTAATCCTTGCCCGCCCGGGTTCGCACCGCCACCAGCCGCGATTGCATTTCCTTTTCCCCGACGATGAGCATGTACGGCACCTTGGCAAGCGTCGCCCGACGGATCTTCGCCCCGATCTTGTCGGCATCCAGATCGGAATCAACCCGCAGGCCTGCCTCCCTGATCGCCTCCGCCGCCTGCTGGGCATACGCGTTGAATTTCTCGCTGATCGACAGCACCGCGATCTGCACCGGGGCAAGCCACAGCGGAAAGGCTCCGCCAAAATGTTCAATCAGCACCCCAATAAACCGCTCCATGCTCCCGAACGGCGCCCGGTGAATCATCACCGGCCGGTGCGGCTGATTGTCGGAGCCCACATACGACAATTCAAACCGCTGCGGCAACTGATAATCCACCTGCACCGTCCCCAGTTGCCATTCCCGCCCAATCACATCCTTCACCACAAAATCGATCTTCGGCCCATAAAACGCCGCCTCGCCCGGTTCCATCGTAAAGGGAACACCCAGATGCTCGGCCACGATTTTGCACGCCGCCTCCGCTTTGTCCCACTGTGCGGCTTCCCCCACATATTTCGCGCTGTCCGGATCGCGCAGCCCCACCCGCACCCGGAAATCGTGCATGTTCAATGTCCCCAGAACGATCTTCACGAGATCGAGACACCCCAGCAGCTCCTGTTGAACCTGGTCTTCCGAGCAGAACAGATGCGCATCATCCTGCGTAAACCCGCGCACGCGGGTCATGCCTCCCAGCTCACCCGATTTTTCCCACCGGTAAACCGTCCCAAACTCCGCCAGCCGCACCGGCAGATCGCGATAGCTCCGCTGCTCGCTGGCGTAAATCCGGATGTGATGCGGGCAGTTCATGGGCTTCAGCAGATAGCCGTCGATCTCCCCCTTCTCCATCCGATTCGCAAGTTCACCGCAGGTGCAATTCTCTTTCGCCAGCATCTCGAAATATTCCCGGTCAATCAGCGGCGGAAACTGCGACTCCCGGTAATACGGATAGTGCCCGCTGGTGCGATACAGATCGAGCCTCCCGATGTGCGGCGTAAAAACCTGCTGATACCCCTGCCGCCGAAGATGCTCGCTGATGAAATTCTGCAGCTCGATCCGGACAATCGCCCCCTTCGGCTTCCAGAGCACCAGCCCCTGCCCAACCTTCTCATCGACGGTGAAGAGCCCCAGCGCCGGCCCCAGCACGCGGTGATCCCGCTTCTTCGCCTCCTCAAGCTGCTGCGAATGTTTCTCAAGATCCTTCTTATCGAAGAAAGCGGTCCCATAGACCCGGGTAAGCTGCTCCCGATTGCTGTCCCCGCGCCAATAAGCCCCCGCGACGCTCAGCAATTTGAACGCCTTGATCTTCCCGGTCGACGGCACATGCGGCCCCCGGCAAAGGTCCGTGAAATCTCCCTGCCGATAAATCGAAACCGTCTTCTCCCCGGCCTTCTCCAGCTCATCGATAATCTCATCCTTGAACCGCTGATTCTCGCCGTGCAAAACTTCCTTCGCCGCCCCCGGATCGACATCCTGCCGCGAAAACGGCAGATCCGCGTCGATCAGCTTCTGCATCTCCTGCTCAACCTTCGGCAGCTCCTCTGCTGAGAAACCCGCCGGCAGCTCGAAATCATAGAAAAACCCATTCTCGATCACCGGCCCGATGGTGTACTGCACCGACTTCCCATACAGATGCCGCAGCGCCTGCGCCAGCACGTGCGCCGTGCTGTGCCGCAACACATAGAGCCCATCGGGGTCACGATCCGTGATAATGGAAACCTGGTGCTCGCCAGCCAGCTTGTAGGAGAGATCCACAAGCTTCCCATCCACCTTGCCGACGATCGCCGCCCTCGCCAGCCCCTTGCCGATCGACTCGGCCAGTTGTTGCACGGTAGTCCCGTCCGGCAATTCCCTGCGACTTCCATCAGGAAGAATAATGAGCGCCATATGGGAAAGATACGGAAGCGAATGCCGAATGCCAAATGCCAAACGCCGAATGAAGCTGCAAAAACCGCGTGTTTCGCAATTTCCGCCTTTTCATTCGGCATTTGGCAATCGGCATTCGGCATTCACTTCAATTTCAGATACACGCCTTCCTGCTCCCACTGCTCGACAAGGCGTTTGAGGTCAGTGACGGTTTCATTCAGTTGTCGCGACGTGTCCACCAGCGACTGATAGAGCCGCGGATCGTTCACCAGTTGCCCGGCCGTCCCCTGCCCGGTGTCAACTTTTGTCAAGACGCTCTGCATCGAGGTCAGAATTCCCGAAATCTGCGTCAGCCGATCGCCAATCTGGCTATTCAGGCCGTCGATATCCTGGTGAGCGCCCTTGATCGTGTCCGTCGCGGCGCTGCTGGCGGTTTGCAGGCTATCTGCCACGGAGTTCAGCTTTGCAATCGTCGAGTGCAAATCCGAGATCGCGCTCTTCAGGTCCTGCTGCGTGTTCTTGTCGCCGAGCACGTTCTGAATCGAATCAAACACGTTCCCCACCTTGGTCGCCTGCGCCGAGATCTGGTTGATTGCCTTGTCCAGATCGGTGATCGCTCCGGATTCCCGAAGCTGCTTCACCGTCAGCCGAAGCTCCTCGCTCATTTTCCCAATCTGCCCGGCGGTCTGCGTCAGCGAAGGCGGAAGCAAATCCAGTTGCATCCCCACATATTGCGCGTCAATCGTCGTATCCGCCTTAAGCGATCCCTGCGGCTGCTGGTCACCCACATCCATGCTGATCAGCGAACCCCCGCCCAAAAGTCCCGCCGAGACAATCTGCGCCCGCACATTTCCCGGCAGGGGGGGGTCGCGGTCCAACACCGCATCGATACTCACGCCAACGCCGCTCGCGTTGCGCCACGGCCGTCACGTGTCCCACCTGCACGCCCAAATATTCAATCGACGATCCCGTCGCAACTCCATCGGCACGCGCGCAGTGAAAATGCACCGCAATCTGCGGCGGCGCGAAAATCTCCCCCGCCTTGCTGCTGAACTTCAGCGACATCCACACAAATCCCACGATCGCTCCCAGAACCGTCGCTCCTACCAGAATATTCCGCTTATAACTTGGCATGGCCTCAATCCCTTGCTAATCAAAATTCCTCTTCATTTCGCCGGCGTCTCCAACGTCTGCAATTCCTGCTCCGATGCCTCGCCGTGCACGAAACGCCTCACCGCTTCGACCCGCGTGGACTTAATCTCCTCGGGCGTCCCGTCGAAAATCAGTTTGGTTTCGTAGAGCATCACAATGCGATCCGCGACCTTCATCGCCGAATTCATATCGTGCGTCACCACGATGCTCGTCACGTGAAGCTCCCGCTGAAGCTTCAGGATCAGCTCGTTGATCACGTCCGACCGGATCGGATCCAGCCCCGTCGTCGGCTCGTCATAAAGAATCACTTCCGGATCCAGCGCAATCGCCCGCGCCAGCGCCACCCGCTTTCGCTGTCCGCCGGAAAGCTCCGATGGCATCTTCGAGCCCACGTCCGGCAGCCCCACCATCCGCAGCTTCTGATCCACGATCTCCCGAATTTCATCCGGCTTCTTATTCGTATGCTCCGCGATCGGAAACGCCACGTTCTGCGTCACCGTATCCGAATCAAACAGCGCCCCCTGCTGAAACAGAAACCCAAAGTGCTCGCGAACCTTCATCAGATCGCGCTCGCGGAGATGGTCGATCCGCTTATCCCCAAACCAGACTTCCCCCCGGTCCGGCTTCAGCAGCCCGACGATATGCTTCAGCATCACGCTCTTCCCGCTGCCGCTGGCGCCCAGGATCACGACGCACGTCCCGCGCTCAATCTTGAGCGTGACGTCATTGAGCACTTCGAGCCACCCGAAGCGCTTATACACATGCCGCAGTTCGATCAGTGCCATCCTGGTTGCCCCTTTTTACGTTCCAAAAACGCTGCGGATGCCGTAAATCGCCTGGTACCAGTCCTGGCCCAATTGCGCGAAGAAGAAGTTCATCATGATGATGGAGATAAAGCTGGCGACGAACGAATCCGTGCAGGCCCGCCCGACGCCGTTGGCCCCCGCCCCGCAGGTAAATCCTTTGTAGCAACTGATCAAACCAATCGCGCCGCCAAAGAAGAACGATTTGATGATCCCCTCGTTTACCTGCCACATTTCCACACCCACATGGGCGTAATGCCAGAACGGCCCGGATGGAACCCCCATCACGTTCACGCCAATGAACCACCCGCCGACGATTCCCATGATGTCGCTGTAAATCGTCAGCACCGGCGTCAGGAGCACGCACGCCATGAATCGCGGCACCACCAGAAACCGGATCGGATCCGTCCCCATGACCCGCAGCGCATCAAGCTGCTCGGTAACATTCATCGTTCCCAGCTCGGCCGTCAGCGCGCCGCCAACCCGACCCGCGACCATCACGGATGCCAGCACCGGGCCGATCTGTTTCACCACCGAAAGGAAAATCACGCTCCCCAGCCGATTCTGCTGCCCGATCGCTTTGAACTGGGCATACGTTTCGACCGCCATCACCATTCCGATAAATGCGCCGGTGAGTCCGACGACGGGAATGGTGCGCACCCCGACCTCATACATCTGCGGCAAAAGCTGCCGGAGGTTCTTGGAACGCAGGCCGACCGTGAAGAGCCAGGCGAAAGTCTGTCCCGCGAATTCGCAGAATTGCCCGAAATCGGCCAACACGTTGTTGGTCGTCCGGCCGATCGTTTCTATATATCGTGCAGCCATGTCTGGGAATAATACGGCTCGCGCGCACCGCTGACCAGTTGCTAGGGTCGGCTGAATGAGCGCAACCGCAATATTTAAGGTTCAAACAAGAAGGCAACAATTGCGCGACAGCCGATTGTTAGCAGTAACTATCGGACTTGCCCGAACCCCAATAGTGTCCGGAACGCAGGCTCACAAATAACACAATCTTGCGCTTCGCGAAGCAGCGTTTTGTGGTTCACTGCCGCCACGTGCACGCGGACCTTTGCCCAGCTTCTGGATTGCCCGCCAAGCCGGGACGAAAGCCGCGGCCGGCGGTGCGGGGGGAGGATTTGTTCGGCGGCAAGTACGTCGGTATTTTGCAGGATCATCTGGCCCGCCTGCGGGCGGCGCATCCCCACCCCAATCGCACGCTTTTTTATGACGATGTGACCCTTGCCTATCTGCTGGCGTTTTTCACGCCGGCGATTCGCAGCCTGCGGACGATGGAGGATTTCAGCCAGACCGAGCAGATGCAGGAGCAGCTTTCGGTCGATCGCCTGCCGCGTTCCACGCTTTCCGATGCCAACGCCCTGTTCGATCCGACGCTGCTGGAGCCGATCATCGAGGAGTTGCGGGCGCGGCTGCCGCACCTGCGTCACGGCGATCCGAAGCTGGCGGAGTTGACCGAGCGGGTACGGGTGGTGGATGGGTCGCTGTTCACCGTTGCCGCCGACGTGGCCTGGGCGCTGCATCAAAGTCGACCCAACGGAAAGCCCATGGACACGATTCGCCTGAATCTTCAATGGGCGGCGGGCGTGGGGGTTCCCGAGGGAGTGACGATCAGCGGCGCGGGATGCTCCGAGGCGCAGGCGCTGATGCAGTCCCTGGAGCCGGGACAGATTTACGTCATGGACCGCGGCTACGTCTGTTTCGAGCTGCTGGAGCGGATCGTACATGCCTGCAGCGATTTTGTGCTCCGGCTCAAGTCAAACAACTATTTCATTCCCATCGAAAACAATGACTTGACCCCCAAGTCCCTGCCGCTGAGCGATGAAGACCGCGCTGCCGGCATTCTCAGCGACCGGATCGGATACCTGGGCTCAGAAGGGCCACGCTTTGCTCCTCCGGCGGGAAAATGGCTTCGGGAAGTGACGATCTTCGACCCGGACAAACCCGACAGGCCCCTGCGGCTGCTGACCAATCTTCTTAACATTCCCGCCCATGTCATCGGTCTGCTCTACCGCTGGCGATGGAAGATCGAGCTGTTTTTCCGCTGGCTGAAAGTGCACGCCCACTTCCGCCATCTCACCAGCCACAGCAAAAACGGCGTCACCACCGGGTTCTACATCGCGGTCATCGGGGTGCTGTTGATCTATCTGCACACGCAGCGTCCGGTGAGCAAATATGCCTACGCGATGCTGAGCCTGGTCGCCGCGGGAGGGGCCACGTTGCAAGAGATTATTCCCATCCTGCAGCGCCGAGAACGGGAATGCGAGCTGCAGCGTCAGCGTGTGGCACGGAAGAAGGCTGAAAAAATCGTCAAGTAAGTCACCGGGGGTTTTTGTTGTCCGGCCGCCGGTGAACGCCGCGGCATGCGCTGCAGGAGCAGCGCTGAACCTTCCACGCCGTTGCCCATCGAGGCAACGCAGCCTTTCGAGTGAAAACCCGAAAAATCCCAGCTCTAAGACGCGGAAGTCCCGGACAATATTGCCCGAACCCAGCGAGATCGCCGGAAATCTGCCGAATAACTTCTCCCCAATCAGCCCCGCGCGGCGCCGGTAGAGCCGCATCGTCGGATACCACGGCGAATCCGCGCGATCGAGCATCCAACGCCAGTCGGGATTCGCAGGAATCAGCACCCACACCGGCTTGCCCAGCGCCCCTGCAAGGTGCGCAACCGCAGTGTCGACGGTGATGATCAGATCGAGATTGTCGACCAGCGCCGCCGTCTCCGCAAAATCATTCAACTCGGCCGTGTGATCGATGAATTTCAGGCCGGCGGGGGGGTTGTCGTTTGCGGGATCTCCTTTTTGGAGGCTAAAAAAAATCGGCGCCGCTTACTCCAGCCAGCTGTGAAAACTTTTCCAGTGGGATCGACCGGTGGCGGTTATTGATGTGCGTTGGCCTGCCCGCCCAGGCCAAACCAACTTTCAGCCGACCCGCGGAGGATTCCAGTCTCTTTCGCCAGGCCTCACGCAGCGCGGGGTCGGAGCGGAGATATGGCACCGGGGCCGGAATCGACGCCAGATCGGTCTTGAAAGCGAGCATCAGGCTCAAAATCGGGCAGTGGACGTCAAATCGTGCCGGCGGCGGGCCGCTGGGAAAGAGCTCGATATCGGGAATCGTCGAAAAGAGCCGGTGCAACTCCGGCGGACATTGCAGGATCACGCGTCCGCCTCGGGCGGTTACCATCGGAACATAGCGCAAACTGGATGGCATCGCCGTATCCCTGCTCGACGTGAATCAGGATGATTTTGTCGTCGAGCGAGCTCCCATCCCAGAGCGGCTGGGAGAAAGTCGGCGGGGCCTGCATCGTCTTCACGCGCCAGCGCCATTCGTATTCCGGCAAGCCGCGCTGGAAATCGCCTTGAAGCAGGCGCAAAAGACCGAGGTTCCAGTGCGCGTCGGGGAAATCGGGGGCAATTTTCAGGGCATTGCCAAGCAGTTCCTCGGCTTCGTCGCAGCGGCCGGCGTCGATTAGCGTGCTGCCGAAATTGGCCAGCGCCTGCGGATAGTCGGGCCGAAGGCGCAGCGCTTCGCGGTATTCGACGATCGCTTCATCCAACTGGTCATTGTCGCCCAGCGCATTGGCCAGGTTGTTGTGCGCTTCGGCCATCTGGGGCGCCATCGCGACGGCCTTCCGGCAGATGTCCAGCGACTCGGGAATCCGCCTCAGGTCGAGCAGCGCGGAGCCCAGATTTGAATAGGCAGGTGCGAAATTGGGATTGATCCGAATGGCCGTGTTAAACGAATCGATGGCTTCGTCCATCCGCCGCACCGAGGCGAGAACCTGACCCAGGTTGCTATAGGCTTCAACGCAGTTGGGCATCATCTCGATGGTGCGGCGAAAGGAGGCGATCGCGTCGTCAACCCGGCCCGCCGCTCGCAGCCCAACGCCGAGATTGCAGTGAGCCATCGCGTAAGTGGGATTAAGGCGAATCGCCTGCTGATAGGCGGCGATTGCCTGGTCGGTCTCCCCCAGGTCCATTAGCGCGTTTCCAAGATTGAGATAAGCCTCAAAAAAATTGGGCTGAAGCTGGATGGCGCGGTGAAAAATGGGGACGGCTTCGCTCGCCTGGCCCATGTCGCGCAACTGGTTGGCGAGGTTGGACTGGGCGAAGGCGAGATTCGGATTGAGCGCCACCGCGCGGCGGTAAGCCGCCAGGGCTTCGGTCGGCCGATCCAGGTCGCGCAGCAGATTTCCCAGGTCGCTGAGCGCGGCGGCGTCGCCGGGAATCATCTGAACCACCCGCTGCATTAGCGGCAGCGCCTCGGGCCCGCGCCTCTGCGTCGCCAGCACGATGGCCAGTTGATGCATCGCCGGCGGATGGTTCGGAACCTGCGCCAGGATTTCCCGGCAGATCGCCTCCGCCTGCCCAAGATTCCCCGCGCACCGATGCTGAAGCACCATCTGCAACGCCTGCTCGAGGCTCACCTGCGCCATGGGTTACTTCGCCCGCGCGGTTTTTATAGCTTCGACAAACGCCTTGGCGTTGGCCGTCACGCTGGCCCAGTCATTTTTCGCCAGCGCATCCTTCGTCACCAGCGACGACCCGGCTCCCACACACACCGCGCCGGCCTTGATCCACTCCCCCGCGTTCTTGATATCCACGCCCCCCGTCGGCGTCAGCCGAAGCTGCGGCAGGGGGGCAAGAAGATCCTTGAAATATTGCGGCCCAAGGCACGTCGATGGAAATACCTTCACCACATCCGCCCCGGCGGTCCAGGCCCGCAAAATCTCCGTCGGTGTAAACGCGCCTGGAACCATGATCTTCCCATACCGCCGCGTGGTCGCGACGATCTGCTCGTCAAAGACCGGTAAAACGACAAACTGCGCTCCGGCTGAAATCGCATCGCGCACCGTCGCCGCATCGATCACGGTGCCGACGCCCACCACGGCTTTGTCGCCGAAACGATCGGCCAGCATTTCAATGCCTGCGATGGCTTTGGGCGTGCTCATGGTGACCTCGATGGCGGGCACACCGCCAGCGAGGAGGGCCTCGGTGAGGCCGATGAGCTGGTCCCTGGAGTTGGCGCGGATGACGGCGACGACGCCGGCGTCCGTGATGGTTTTGAGGTTTTGTTCTTTTGTGGGCATGGGAATGTTGTAGCAGTCGACCGGGACCGTTCGCAAGGACATGCTGCCCTTGTTCCCCCTGTCCATGTACGAAGAGAGAGGATAAGGGTAGGGCCGAGCGGCGATTGAATTTCTTGATTGAATCGGGTGTTTTTGATTTATAATTGGAAACCATGTCGGCAGTCGCACAACATCCCCAAATCTCCGACGCCCACCTGCGACTCCTGGAAAAATATGCCAATGCCGATCCCGTAAGAATGCTGGTCAATCTTCTCATTCTTAAGATGCTTCGAAATGAAGTCCCCGGCCTGATGTTCGCCGGTGACGGCCCGAGAACCGAAATTCTCATCCGATCCGCCGACGGCTATTCTCAATCGCCGGATTGGAAACCTATCCCAGTCCCACTGGAGCGAATCCATCGACGGCTCACATCCATGTCGAATCCTCCCCTCCCCTGTTGGCACAAATTGCCTTTCTGGTATCGCCTATCGTTTCAGATCACCGAAAGAGTCGACCATTGGCTGTGGCATCCGCGGCTGATGGAACGGGGAAAGTTTGAAATCTGGACCACCGATGCGTCGCATTGGGTTGACTTCAAGTGCCAAGGGAGTGACATTGCAGCGATTCTGCGACCTCTTCGCGGCTCAGAAATCTCCCTCCACGCGCGAATAAACGATTTCGCTGAACTCATGGAATAAATCCGCCGCCTCCCGCGTCTGGTCAGCAGCGGCGGGATTCGTCCGCTGAAATCGGGAGCTGCCAGAATGAAATCTGCACGAAGCCTCTTTGTCCTCATTTTGATTGCATTCAATTGCTATACAATTAACGGTTCATTAGCGCAGACGTTGCCTTCGACGCGGCCGGCCGCGACCGTGACAATCGAAAATTTCGCATTCGAGCCGCGCAAATTGATGATTCCCGCCGGCGCCACCGTCACCTGGAAAAACGCCGACGACGTTCCTCATACCGCCACGAGCAAGGACGATCCGCAGACTTTCAATTCCGGCCCCCTCGACACGGACGATTCCTTTTCCTTCACCTTCACCAAGCCCGGCACCTATGCCTACTACTGCAAAGTCCATCCGCATATGACCGGCGTCATCACCGTCAAATAAAGGAGAACAAATGTCCAACTTTATCGATAAAGATACGACGAACGATGGCATCGACCGCCGGGGATTTCTCAAATGCATGGCCTGGGCCGGCGCGGGCCTGGTATGGGCTATGAAAGGAGGCATCCTCACCGCCCGCGCCTTCGGCGCCGACGCCAGCGCCGACAATGCCGATTTTTCTTTCGTGCAGGTGAGCGACAGCCACATCGGTTTCCACCGCGGCGTGTACACCGATGTCGTCGGCACGTTCCAAACCGCCGTCTCTCGAATCAATTCCCTCCCCACATCCCCCGCGCTGGTCCTGCACACGGGCGACCTCTCGCATCTCTCCAAGCCGGCGGAGTTCGACGCGGTGTCGCAGGTCATGAAATCGATCAACACCCAGCAATCCTTCTTCGTCCCCGGCGAACACGACTATTTCGTCGACAATGGCAAGCGCTACCTCGAGCGCTTCGGCAAAGGCACCAAGGGTTTGGGCTGGCAGAGCTTCGACTACCGCGGCGTTCATTTCGTCGGTCTGGTCAATGTTGCCAACATTTCCAATGGCCAGACCGCGCTGGGCGTCCTCGGGGACGACCAGCTTGCATGGATGCTGAACGACCTGGCCGGCCTCAGCGCCAGCACACCCGTCGTCGTCTTTGCCCACGTCCCGCTCTGGACGGTCTATGAAAAATGGGGCTGGGGCACGCAGGATTCGGCGCAAGCGCTGGGCTTGCTCCGCCGATTCGGCTCTGTCAGCGTCCTCAATGGCCACATCCACCAGATCATGCAGAAGGTAGAGGGAAACATCAGTTTCCACACCGCTCGATCGACCGCATTCCCGCAGCCGGTTCCCGGAACAGCCGATTCACCAGGCCCGATGAAAAATATCGCGGCCGAGAAACTTCGGAGCTATCTGGGAATTACCCGGGTGGATTACGTCGAGCACACGGGAATGCTGGCGACGACGGATTCGACGCTGATGGAGGGTGTGGCTGCGACGAAGCCGTAAGGGGGACGGAAGAATTCAGACAACGCACCAGAACGCCAACAGCAACAGAGCGATCACGGCTGCCTGGGAGATGAGGAAATGCTTGAGGCTGGAGAGTAGCCGGTAGACGATCCACGCGGCGATCAGAAATGGGGGCGACCAGAGGGCGATTGCAAGGGTCCATTGTGGGGCTGTCCAATGTGGGGCGGCGTCGCTGGCACCCCAGGCGACCATGAAGGCCGCGAATATCACCTAGCCGAACTGGAAGGCCAGTACGATTGTTGCGAGAAAGATTCTTAGGGGCGTCATGGAAATAAAGTCGCTTTAACCCTCGGCCAAGCCCTGGGAAATTTCGCCCAACTCTCCCAATCCCTTCGTCCGGCACTTTATTTGCGGGACACCTTCCGCCTGCACCGCGCCGCGACGTTGTGGCGGGGCAGGGAATGAATCCTTTACAAGGAGCGTTTGTGAAAAGTCACACTTTCGCCAAAACCCTGCTCGCGGGCTCGATCGCTCTCGCAGGGGTGTCGCTATTCGGATGTTAGAGCAACAACCCTGACAACGGCCAGAACAACCAGCAACCCAGCCAGGGCTACAACCAAAGCTCCGGCAGTAATTCCAGCGACCAGGGAACCCTTAAAAATAACGGCGCAAACCCCGGCAGCGGAACCAACAGCGGGATGAATAACGCCAACAATAGCCAGTAACCAGGCGCTATTGCCTGGCTCTATGGCTTCATCATCTCGTCCAGCGTCGGCTGCATCGCCCCGTACCAAATGTCATACCCCTTGGCGGTGGGGTGCAGCCGATCGGCCATAATGTCATGTGGGATGTTGCCGCTGTCGTCGAGAAAAACGTGGCCGATGTCGAGGTAGCGGACCATCTTTCCATCGTCGAGCTTGGAAATGATCCCATTGATCGTGTCCACCGCATTTCGGCGAATGCTCCCGGGCGTATCGCGCGGAAAGACCGCCAGCAGAAGGATTTTCGAATCCGGCAGTTTCTCGCGGAAGATCTGCACAATCTTCACAACTCCGGCCGCCGCCCACTCCGGCTGGTCCGGTGGATTGTGGCCGATGTTGTTGGTGCCGATCATCAGCACGACAACTTTCGGATTAATTCCGTCGAGCTCTCCGTTGGTGATCCGCCAGATGACGTTTTCCGTGGCGTCGCCGCTGACTCCAAAATCGGCCGGTTGATAGGGGGCAAACTTCAGCCAGCTATATTCTCCCACCCGCGGCCAGAAATCGGTGATCGAGTCTCCCATGAACAGCACGCCAATTGGTCCCTCCTTGATCCGGTAAAGAAACTGCGCATGCCGATTGGGATCCTTGATCTTCGGCGTCAGCGCGCTGTCCGGCGTGCGCGGGCCAGGCGCTGGCTTCGGCGTCACCGCGCTGGGCATCGTGGCAGGCGGCGCGTCCGCCAGAGCCATGCCGCCAAAAAATGCCAGAACCCCTAATCCGACAAACAGACGAACAAAAATCCGGTTCATTTCGCTCCTCATGAAAACCCCTGAACCCCGTGCGGCTCGTATGGCTTCTCCACTGCCGCCACTTCTTCATCCGTCAATTTCAACGGCTCGGCCGCGATGGCGTCGTCGAGATGATTGGGCTTAGTCGCGCCGATGATCGGCGACGTTATATATCCCTTGGCAAAGTGCCACGCCAGCGCGATCTGCGACATTCGTGCGCCGCGGTTTTTCGCGACCTGCTCGACGGCATCGACGACGTGGCGATCGGACTCCTCCGATTTTGCATACAAACCTTTGCCGAATTCGTCTTTGCCGGCGCGATCGGATTGAGCGCAGGGCCCAGGGGCGGGTCAGGCGGCCGTGCGCCAGGGGGCTCCAGGGGATTACGCCGACGCCCTGATCGGCGCAGAGCTTCATCATCTCGCGCTCTTCTTCGCGATAGATCAGGTTGTAATGGTTCTGCATCGAGACGAAGCGCGTCCAGCCGTGCTGGTCGGCAAGGTAAAGCGCCTTGGCGAACTGCCAGGCGAACATGCTGCTGGCGCCGATGTAGCGCGCCTTGCCGGCTTTCACCACGTCGTGCAGGGCCTCTAGCGTCTCCTCGATGGGGGTTTCGTAATCCCAGCGGTGCGTCTGGTAGAGATCGACATAATCCATCTGGAGCCGCTTCAGGCTTGCGTCGATCTCCTGCATGATCGCCTTGCGGCCGAGGCCCGCGCCGTTGGCATCGGGATGCATCCGGCCATGAACCTTCGTCGCCAGGACGATCGAATGGCGCGGGGACATTTCCTTGAGGAGCTTGCCGACGATTTCTTCGCTGGTGCCGTCGGAATAGACGTTGGCGGTGTCGAAGAAGTTGATGCCGAGGTCGAGGGCTTTTTTGATGAAGGGGCGGGTTTGTTCTTCGCCGAGGGTCCAGGGGTGGTTGCCGCGCTCGGGGATTCCGTAGCTCATGCAGCCGAGGCAGATTCGGGAGACTTTTAGGCCGGTGTTGCCGAGACGGACGTAGGTCATGGAGGGGGGATGCTACTATTCGGGTGGGAAAGTGTGAAGGTGTGAAAAGTGTGAACGTATGAAAGTGTGAAGGGGTGTTCCGATGATTTTTTTGGCGCCAGGGCATTGGGTACAAAAGGTAACAGTCCGCAACAAGCTGGGTAAGATGGGCAATCTGGGTATGGCTAAATCGCGCATTTTTGTTCTAAATTGTCCACAAAGGATGCCAATGATTGATTAATCGCGAAGAGGAAGTTGATCGGAGGGAGAGGCAAGGGTTCATTGTCATGCCGCCCCGAATAGATGGAATTTTAACGAATGGTCAATGGGGACGCTGGTCAGCAAGGTTTGGGCTAGATTTGACCAGCTAGGTGCTATGATCTAGAAATCGAACTGGAGCTGTAATGTCCAATAGTTATGAAGGCAGCGGGTCGCAGTCGGCGGACCCGGAGGCTTGGAAAAATTCAGAATCCTTCACCTCGGTTGATGAGGCCCAGGAAAGGGTGGAATGCTGGATCGAGTGCCTTGAGGAACAAGTCGCCGGATTGGTCGCAGAAAATCTACTAATGTGGTCTACGGGCGCATTTCAAGGAAGTGACGATGACATATTCCAGCCGTTCAATTGGTACGTTGTCTTCTGCTGTGATAGATTAATTCCACAGAGGAGCGTCGCGCTTTGGCTAGGCCAACTGGCGCAGAAAACGCGGGAGACCGAGGTTGCGGCGGGAAGGAGAATTCATAAGGGTGCGCCGATATTTAACGTGGGGTTGGCGTTCTTCGCCGCAGGTGACTTCGAGAGGGCCGTAACTTTTATAGCGGAGGCCGGTATAGAGGATGAGGCTTCCGGGCGCGGGCCTGCGCATTGCGTATTAGTGGGCGCAAATGAATTATCTTCGAAAATACTAGTCGACCCCTTATGCGCGTGGCTCGCGAGCGCCAATGTCTGGGGAACCGCCTACGGCGAATTGACGGGAATTGCCCTTTCAAAATCAGAGTACATCAGTGTTTTGGATTGGGCGTCAAGAAGGTTGACCGATGCGCTGCAAATAGTTGTAAGCCTGCAGCGCTTTGCCGCCCTGCAGGTCATACCGGACAACACTGCAAGTCGTCACCTTCGTATGCAGGCGCTCGGCGACCTGGTCTTGGTTTTGGAAAGCTCTATGAGACGATGGCAAAATCAGGTTCAGGGTCAGTTGGATCAGAGAATGTGCGCGATGCTCGCATACAACCCTGCCGCGGCCGCAGCGTACGAGAGTACCAGGGTGCGATTTAGCGCCCAGTTTCCAGGCCAGATGGAGAACGTCACAGCGCTAAATTGGTTGATAGACGATTGTCTGCGCGATGACTGGGGCTGGCACTCGCGCCGAGCGAATCGGCATCGCGTGCTATCTTACTGTCAGGCTAAGGAACAATCTGCGCACGTAATCGATGACGCTCTTAATCTTTATAATGACACAGCCAAGCAATTGGCGGTTTCCGCCGTGGTGTTTTCCGTAATTCGCGTGTCTAAATTCGCCGAGGAAGGAACACTACCAGCCCTCTAATTGCTAGCGTTTTACTGAAACGAATAGGAGCATCACCCATTGGCCAATCGGTGATGGAGCGAGTGTTCTTCCGATAGTAGGACCACCGTTCTGTAGACAGTCGAGATCTTTCAGCTCCAAGACTCTGCCTAAAAACGCGGGGCTCCGGTGCCGACCGAGACCTTCGGAAGGTGATCTGAATGGAGCAGTGTAAAGTAGCCGACGGTTCGTCCGTAGACCGATCCATTCGTTCTTTTCGCTAGATTTACGTTCCGTTTTTCTTCGTCGCGAATCCGGGCAGTTGCCGCTGGACGACTTGGAGCAGAATGTCTACATACTGAAGTCCGGAATGCTCATCAGATTTCGCGGATGCGTCCACACTCACATGACACCCGCCAGTATTTATACGCCTGAAGCAGCCGCCGGTCCGGCGAAAGGACATTCCCGCGTGCTGGAGACCTGCCGCGACAAACCCAGTTATGAATCGGTTGGTGCGCCCCGAAGTGGGCAGATTCTCTTCGTCAATTAGCACACGCGCCGAGCGAAGTTGAGGTCCAAGTTTTACCCTCTTAATTTCGTTACACAACCAAATCATTTGCCCCACTATTGAGATGACTTTGTGGCCGTTGATCTCCCGAAGTCGATCGAAGTAATCCCGCATGTCTGCATGCCATGCTTCAATTTCCGAACGCTCAAGATTGTTGGGATCAGGACGCAAATTCTGCAGGAACTCCGAAAGCTGCGCCTCAGTTCGATCAACTCCGGCCCATCAAACTCAGGATACAAGTTCGCCCAAAAGAGAATCCTACGGTCCTGCTGACGGATTCTACGGCCGATCTCCTGAGCGAGTTGTGTCGGAACGTCCTTGCCTTTTAGTTCGCCGCTCTGAGTAAGCGAACCAGGAAGAAGCGAGCGGAGTCGGGAGAGCTCAGTATCAATCCACGAAACCTCGTTCGCGTTTAGGCAGGCGACGCCGCCCCAGACACGTTTCAGACTTGCGCCCACCGGCATCAATGAAAACGTAGAGGTCGATCGATCCGCTCGGCGCAATTATGTTGGACCCGAGCCTGCCATGCACCGTCTGCAGCATTTCACTACCGTACGCCGCCGCTCTGCTAAATCAAATTCGGAAGACAGGACAGGTCCGGGTTTCGCTTTCTGCCTCAACCGCGCATTTCCGAGATGAAACCACAGCCACGCCTGCGTATCCAGGAGAAGATTCACTTCATGTACTCCTGGAAGTCATTCAAATGCTCCTCATCCTCGCTGACGATCGAAAGTGTTCCGCGGCCGGCGCCGAATACAGGAATGGAAGTACTTTTATCAGTTCTGGAAGAGTCTAACTTAATCTCAACGTGCACCGTCAGTCGGCGTCCGGATGGTTGTTCCACGGAGAAAACGATTTCCCCCTGTGAATTATCGTTTATTTTTTGCGGCACCGGCACGACCCAGGCGACGATGTCGTCGTTTTTGGTCAGCTCAATGGCCTCGTTTTGCTGTTGTGTCTCTAAGGCCTTGGTAAGCCGCTCGCCAAGTTGTTCGACAGGAATCGTCATGGGGCTTCTTCTTTTTTTTACTGCCTCCCCAATTCTACACCAATTTTAGCGAGAATTCAGCATTCTGATTTCGCTTAGGGGAAATTCGAATTTCGAATTTCTCCCGGCGCGACGGGATTCGAGTTTCGATTTTGCAGGTTTTGCCTGGCAAGAGACAAAAATCATGCGGGCTTGAGGCGCGATTCGATGGCGGCCACCAGCGTTTCGTAATCGAACGGGCCTTCGTGTCGCTCGCCGTTGATGAAGAAAGTTGGGGTTCCGTTGACGCCGCTGCGGACGCCGCCGATGAAATCGGCTCGGACGCGCTCGCGAAACGTGCCTTCCTCAAGGGCTTCGGCTAAGCCCTGCTTGGGCAGGTGGAATTTTCCCGCCAGTTCGACGAGAACGTCCTCGCTGAGGGATTGCTGGTGATCAAAGATCGCATCGTGCATTTCCCAAAATTTTCCGCCTGCGCCGGCGAACTCCGCCGTCTCGGCGGCGATCTCGGCGTTGGGATGGATCTCGTTCAAGGGGAAATTTCGGAAGACAAACTTCAGCTTCGGGCCGAGATGTTTCTGGACGCGCTTCACGATTGGGTATGCCCTGCCGCAATGCGGGCATTCGTAGTCGCCGTATTCGACGAGCACCACGGTGGCTTTGGGGTCGCCCTGAAAGTGATCGTCGGGTCCAACGGGGATGGTCAGCATGGCTAGGGTTCCTTACTTTTTGAGGGATTCCAAGGCACTTAGGATTCCGTCGGCTCCGGGATTGACGGCCACGGGAGAGCGATAGCTCCAGGCGATCTGGCCCTGCGCGTCGATGACGAAAAGGGCTCGCTCGCATTCGCCTTCCGGCTCGCGATAGGCCCCATACGACCGGGCGACCAGGCCTTTGGGCTCGAAATCAGCCAGGAGCGGAAAATGAAGATGGCGGTCCTTGGAGAAGGCGTCGTGGCACCAGACGCCGTCGACGGAAATGCCCAGGAGCTCGGCGTTGTGCTTTTTGAACTCGGACAGAATTTCGTTGTAGAGGGACATCTGGTCGCCGCAAACGGGGCTCCAATCGGCCGGATAAAAAGCAAGAATGACGGGTCTGCCGCGCAGCTCGCGGAGGGAAAGTTTCTGGTCGGGGGTTACCGGAAGCGTGAAATCCGGAGCGGCTGCTCCCGATTGCAATAATTTACCCATGGGTTACCTGCCTTCCTAATGACGGGCAACCCGACATCGTCTTTGTCGCGGCGGTAATGTCAAACATATTTTTAAGCGGCGGGGCGGGTCACTCGATTTTCCGCGGAGCCAAAAGAACTGCTCGCGGTCCTAACGCCCAGGCGCTATGACAACTGCGTTCAGAGCCGCATCGATTTGGACGAGTGATCCCTTCTTTAGGTTTGGCAGGCAAGCCTCAATCATGGGTATGAGTCTCTTAACATCTTCAAGCCGGTTCGAATGGGCGATCAGAGCCAGCACTGCAATGGGCAGGCGATCGATGTTTTGCTGATGTTTGATGCTCTGATCGACAGTGATCATCACGTCGAAGTCCGTTGCGGCAGTGCTGAGGAGTTTTCGGTTTTTCAGTCCCTCCCAACCCATTTCCTGTGCCGAGTTGACCTTGTGCTTTGGCAGCGACCCCTTAAGTCGCCAATCAATACAATGGTCAAGCAGGATCTTCATCGTCTGGGAAGTTTCGCCAGCAAACCCGATCGGGCGATTTCCAGCACGGCGACAGCCTGCTCATGGCTGACGCCGGGAAAGCCTTCAACGAATTCATTCAGCGTCGATCCGCCCTCAATGTAATCAAAAAGATTTCTAATTGGAACCCGCGTTCCATAGAAACACGGCGCGCCGCTGAGTCTCTCGGGGTTGATCCAGATGATCCCAAAGAAGGGATGGCCCTGGCGGATCAGATCGCCGGACAACAATTCCGGAGCCACGGGCTTCACGTTTTTTATGAGCGGTGCATTGGCAATCACTATGTTGTCTCCCGGATTTCGCAAGCTGCTGGATGCATTATATCATCGCACAGGCCATACAACATTGAATTTGATGTGCGCATCAAAGGCGCAATTGAGAAAGAAGGACCGAGATGATCCCCGCCGCCGATCCGAGGCTTGCCGGCGCAGTAAAGCTGCATCAGGGGGGACAGCTTGCCGAAGCGGAGCGGATTTACCGCGATATCCTCGCGCAGCGGCCGGGTGATCCCGTGGTTCTGCACCTGCTGGGATTGGTTTTCCATCAGCGCGGGGACAACGCGTCGGCGGAACAACTGATCCGGCGGGCGATCGTTTTTGCGCCGGACGTGCCGGACTTTCATAAGAACCTCGCGCGAGTGCTTGCGGCGTCGGGAAAGACGCAGGAAGCGGTCGATTCGTATCGCGCGGCGGCGCGGCTTCGGCCTGAGGATAGTGATGCATATCTGGGGGCGGCGACGCTGCTTTCGCAGATCGGGCGCGGGGAGGAAGCGGCGGCGGAATATGAGAAATCGCTGAAGGTCCAGCCGCGGCGGCGGGATGCGTGGATTGGTTTGGCCCAGCTCCGGGTTCAGAAGGGGGATCTCGAAGGGGCGCGGGCGATTTACGAAAAGGCGGTGGCGCAGTTGCCGGAGTCGGCGGAGATTCTCACGAACTATGGAAGCGTGCTGTTGAAACTGGGGAATCGGGAGGGGGCAATCGCGGCGTATCGTAAGGCATCGGCCAATCTTCAGTCGCCGGTGATTTTGATGAACCTGGGTGGGGCGCTTGCGAAGGCGGGACAAAGAGGGGAAGCGATTGAGCAGTTCAGGAAGGTGGTGGCGATGGAGCCGAATTCGGCCGTCGCCCGCGGGCATCTGGGCGGGCTGCTGCTTGAAGAGGGGAAGCGGGAAGAGGCGCTGGAACAATTGCAGAAGGCGGTCGAGATTCAGCCTGACGATGCCGATCTGCTGGCGACGCTGGGGAGAATTCTGTCGACGCTGGACCGGTGTGACGAGGCGGTGGAGGCGTGTCGGAAGGCCGTCGCGCTGGCGCCCGGATCCGCGAATAATCATCATGGGCTGGGGCTGGCGTTGCGCGATTTGGGAGAATTTGATCAGGCGATGGCGGCGTTTTCGCGGGCTCAGGAGCTTGACCCGAAAGATCCGTACATTGGCAGCAGCTTGATTCTTACCTCTTTTTATCATCCGGGTATGGATGCCGATTCGATTCGGCGGCTGGAGTCGGATTGGGACGAGCGATATGCGCAGCCGCTGCGATCGGCGATCGTTCCGCATGTCAACAATCGAGACGCGAATCGGCGGCTGAGGATCGGGTATGTTTCGGCGGATTTTAGTGCCCATGTTGTGGGGCGAAACGTGCTGCCGCTGATCCGTGAGCATGATCGTGGGGAATTCGAAGTTTTTTGTTACTCGAACCATGCGGGGCCGGGGGTGATGACGGAGAAATTTAAATCGTATGCGGAGCATTGGGTTGAGATCGGGGAGATGAGCGATGCGGCGGCGGCGCAGCGGATTCGGGAGGATCGGATTGATGTTCTGATCGATCTGGCGCTGCATACGGTTAACCATCGGCTGCTGGTCTTTGCACGTAAGCCGGCGCCAGTGCAGATGACCTTTGCGGGGTACCCGGGGGGGACGGGATTGAAGACGATCGATTACCGGATCAGCGATCCATATTTGGATCCGGGGGAAAGAGAAGAGAAGGGTGGTTCAGAGCGGGTGCTGCGGGTGGCGGATAGTTTCTGGTGTTTTGATCCGGAGGCAATGGAGGTGGCGCACGGGTATGAGGTGAACGAATTGCCGGCGTTGCGGGCGGGGTATGTGACGTTTGGGAGTCTGAATGTGCCGTTCAAAATGAACGAGCAGGCGCTGGAGCTGTGGGGGAAGGTTTTGGGGCGGGTGCCGAATTCGCGGCTGTTGATGTTGGCGCTTCAAGGGGAGGTACGGGAAAGAATCCTGGGAAGATTCGCGGAGTGGGGGGTTGAAGGGTCGCGGATTGAGTTTGCGGGGAGACGGGCGAGGGCGGAGTATTTGCGGCTGTTTGGCCGGATCGATCTTGGGCTGGACACGTTTCCGTATAACAGCCACTCGACGGGATTGGAGTCGCTGTGGATGGGGGTGCCGATTGTGACGCTGGTTGGGAAGACCACGGTGGGGCGGGCGGGGTTTAGCCAGTTGAGCAATCTGGGGATGGGGGAATTGGCGGCGGGAACGGAGGAGGAATTTGTGGAGATCGCGGTGAAGACGGCGGGGGATTTGCCGCGGCTTGCGGAGGTGCGGAGAAATCTGCGGGCGCGGATGGTGGCGTCGCCGCTGTGCGATGCGAAACGGTTTGCGCGGAACGTCGAAGCGGTGTTGCGGACGGCGTGGGCGGGATGGGGGGAGTGATTTTTGTCACTCTCCCCGTCTCGGCCGAGCGCGTCCATTTGCCTTGATCGCGCGTCGGCCGAGACGGCCGGAAATCTCAAATTTCAAATTCGAGATTTGAGATTGAATTCAACATCATGCGATGGCCGGCGATCCATCCGCGGGCATGGCGGCGTCGTCGAGGGGCTTGGCCGGTACGGCGGTGGAGACGTCGAGGACTTTGCGGATCTCGTCGATTTCCTTGCCGCTGCGGCTGCGGATCAGGACGAGGATGATGCCGATGACGAGGTAGCCGCCGTAGACGTAGGGCTGAACATTGGCGGGGAAGGGGGGCACCGGATAGACGAGGCCGACGATGGGGACGATGAGGAGGAGTTCGGCGAGGACGCAGACGACGATGTGCCAGGCTTTCAGCTCGCCGATCTTGTGGAGGTAGAAGGGGGTGGCGAGGGAGATCAGAACGTAGGCGCCGCTGAAGCCCATTGCGCCGAAGAGTCCGGCGGCGTTGAAGGCGTCGTAGGGAATGCAGATGCCGTCGGCCTGCCACCCGCCGGCGTAGGCGATAAGCATGAAAGCCGTGGGAATCAGGAATTGAATTACGGCGAAGATCGCCAGAGCGAAGTGGGGCGTCAGGTTATGCTTGTGGCTGCTGCCCATTGAGATGGGGAAGATTCCGTAGCGTGCCATGCTGAAGATGATTCGCGAACCGGCGTTGAGGCAGGACATTGCCAGGGCGAAGAAGCTGAACATTGCGCCGAACTCAATCACGATGCCCATCCAGCCCATGCCGAGGTTTTGGCTGAGGGTGGTCAGTGGGGCGGTGAGCTGGTCGAGCGTGGGATTGTTGTTGGCGAGGGCGTGGGTTTCGACGTAGGTGATGAAGACGAAGAAGGCGCCGGTGATGAGGAGGCTGGCGATGACGGCGCGGGGGATGGTTACCAGGGGCTTTTTTGCTTCTTCACCGAAGGCGGTGGCGCATTCGAAGCCGACGAGACTGAAGATGGCGACCACCACGCCGAGGCCGATGTCGGAGAGGCCGTGGCCGGCCATAGGGTGGAGCTGGGCGGTATCAACCGCGCCGGTTTTGAAGATGGCGACGATGGCGAGAAGCATGATCACGGTGACCGATGCGCCCTCGAGGATGAGCATCAGGAGGGTTGAGAAGGTGATGTCTTTATAGGCAAGGAACCAGGAGGAGAAGACGCAGATGGCGAAGAGGGTGATCCAGGGGTGGGAGAGCCAACCGGTTGCGCCGGCCTGGGTGAGGAGCATGGAGGCGAAGTGGGTGAAGCCGGTGACGCCGGCGATTCCGATGAACATGTAAGCGAAGATGAGGGACCATCCAGAGACGCCGCCCACCTTGGGGCCGAGGCCCTTGACAGTGTATTCGTACATGCTGCCGGCGGAGGTGTATCGCTTGGCGAACTGGTTGAGGCTGATGGCGACGAAGAGGAGCATGACGGTGCCGAAGAGATAGCAAAGCCAGCCGGCGGTGCCCGATGTGGCGAACATCAGCGGCACGATCAGCGCCGCGGTCATGCTCGGGGATATCAGGGCGATGGCCTGGGC
This sequence comes from uncultured Phycisphaerales bacterium, assembly GCA_963755915.1. GTDB lineage: Bacteria > Planctomycetota > Phycisphaerae > Tepidisphaerales > Tepidisphaeraceae > PALSA-1353. Next base: position 371,587 of record CAVWLP010000003.1, on the reverse strand, counting down.
GCTCACCTCCCAGAAGTTCAGCGCGTTATGTTTGAGTTTCGTGTGTGTGTTCTTGACGGTTTCGGCGTAGCCGCCGGACGTACTGGAAACTTTCGTTTCGTTCATGACAGACTCCAAGCAAAAAACCTCACCTGCCTGCGTGAGCGATGGTGCGTGGCAACACATGCCGCCGTGCGCACCGCACGCGGGCTTTTTTCCTCGAATCCGCCAGAATCTCGGTTCGTTTTCCGTCTTCCGCTTTTGAGTGCAGCGTTACCCGATCACACCGGCCGGCACTTGTGCCAAGCCGCGCTGCGCGTGGAGGGTGGTTGGTATGGGACAGGCGACGAGAATGACCTCGGCATCCCTGCCATCCAGCGCGTCGATCCTGTGTTTTTGCCGCGAGTCGAAATGCGCGGCATCGCCCTTTTCAAGCGTGTACTGGTTTCCGTTGACGGTCAGTTTTACGCGGCCGGAAGTGACGTAGAGCCACTCTTCACCGTCGTGGCGATAAGATTCGTCACCAGCGCGGCCGGCGGGAATGACTACGCCGATGGGATGAATGTTAAATGGTTTGGTTGTGCTGGACAGGGGCCGGAAGGTGAGGCCATTGGCTTCCTGCCGGGAGGTGCTTCCGCCGCGGACGATGACGCAATCGGCAGACTCATCGGGGTGCTCGAGGAGAGCAGCGATGGAGACTCCGAAAGCGCGGGCGATCTGGCCGAGCGCTCCCAGCGAAGGCTCGCGTGCGCCGGCCTCGAGGCGGCTGAGATAGGGCTTGGAGAGGCCGGTGGCCTCGGCGAGGGTTTCGAGGGTCCAGTCGCGCGACTCGCGCATTGAGTGGATTCGGTGCCCCAGAGAAAACCCAATCCCTGTTGCATAGTCATGGATCGTCGCCATGGATGGAGAATGTACTGGTTTGTTGCCTGTAGGTCAATAAAAATCTCATAAATGGCGATATTTTTGCCTTGTAGGCAAAAAGCAAAGCGCAAGATGCGTGCCAAAGTGGGATTCTTGGCTTGGAGTATCCGGGGGGAGTCGGTGGGATCGCGGGTTGGGAAGGGCTCGGGAAAGCACTCTCCCTGGGGGTGGCGGCTCAACAGGAAATCTGAGTAATCGAGTCGGGTTCTGCATTTTGGGGATTTTCTTCATGTTCGCTTAAGTCGTCGCGGACTAGTCTGGATTTTTCGTCCTGGGGGGCGACGCAGACTTCCCAAGTGAAGACAACCGCGCAAGCGAATCGAATTTGTTCGATGATATCGCCCATTTTTATTTGTGACGGCGTTATCCGCTCGGGGTCAACCTGGTCGTACAACGTCTGCCGTTTGCTGGGGCAAATCCGCGCGAAGCGGCGCGGGGAGCCGTTCGGGATGGCGTGCCTGGGGGAAAATTCGCTGGATCGGTTTCTGCAGATGGAGGCAACGCTCGGCTCGGGGTCGGCGGTTATCAAGGTGCATGAGCTTGGGCCCTTTGCGCTTCAGTCGATTCGTAGCGGGCGCGTGAAAGCGGTGTGCACCTATCGCGATCCGCGGGATTGCGTGGCTTCCGATCTGGTGTTCTGGGCCGGCGGGTTTGAGGCTTCGGTGCGGCGCATGGCGCATAGCTTTGATTGCCTGCTGAGGTCTTACCAGGATTCGCAGCGCACTCTGTTTGTTCGGTACGAAGAGATGGTTAAAGATCCGCCACGGGAAATTGCAAAGATTGCAGAGCATCTGGAGGTTCCGGTCGATCAGAAAATAGTCGAGTGGATCGATGGGCAGACGAATATCGAATTCAGCCGGAAGATTTGCGGGCAGCTTGCTTCGCGTCCGGCGGAGCAGGTTGACGTGGGCATCGATAATCACCGGCGCGATCGCGTGACGTTGCTTCACGATAATCATATTGGGAGTGCGCAACCCGGACGGTGGAGGCGCGATTTGACGCCTGAGCAGGGGCGGCTATTGAGCGAGATGTTTGGCGGATGCTTGCAGACTTTGGGTTACGGCATTGTTGGCGAGCGAGTTTCCTTTTATCGCAAAGCGGCCGAGGACGTCGATCACGGGGAGAACATTCCCGGAGCCGTCGAAGAGTGAGCTGCAGTCGTAGCCGTTCAAATCGAGACGGCCTATGTTTTCATATTCGGCGCCCCACCAGACGATTCCGATGCCCATTTGGTTGGGGACACTTGCCATTGCCTGGCAAAGCATCGCGGCGTATTGCGCTTGTCCGTGAGCGCCGGGCGTCAGGCCAAGGATGGGTTCACCGGCGTCGGCATCGGCGGAATTCTGGGACCAGGGAAAGGCGGTTTCAGCGATCATGACCGGGCGGGCATATCGTGCTGTCGCGCCGGCCATGGCTGATTGAAGATCTTCGATTTTGCTGGTGGCGTCGGGGAAATAGCTTAGGCCGATCACGTCGAAGTCCACCTGCTGATCGCGAAGGCGGTCGAAAAAGGCGCGGATGACGTCCCACTGATCGCCGCTGCCGATGTGGATGACGATTTTGGGTTTTTGTGAGCCGGCGCCGTCGTGGATGCCGCGGATGGCGGCGTTAAGGAGTCTGCCGAGGCGTTTCCAGTGGCCCGGGGTGTCGGTTTCGGCGTCGGGCCAGACGAGGCCGGAGGTGATTTCATTGCCGATCTGGACGTATTGGGGCATTGCGCCGGCTTCGCGGAAGGTGCGGATGCAATCGCGGTTGTATTCGTACATGCGTTGTTCGAGCTGGAAGAAGGTGAGGCCTTTCCAGGCGGCGGGTTTGAGCTGGTGGTTGGCATCAGCCCAGAGATCGGAGTAGTGGAAGTCGAGCATCCAGGGCAAGCCGGCCTGGGCGGCATGAACCGCGAGCGGGAGCGTGTAGAGCATGTTGTTGATGCTGTCATAGGGGGCCTGCTGCGCCTGCTGATTGGTGCTGGTGAAGAGGCGGAGGCGGACGAGATTGATGTGGTGGGTTTTGAGGATGGAGAAGATGTCCGCGGGCTGGCTGTGATCCATATATTTAGCGCCAAGACCCTGGAAATAGGCGCAGTCGGAAACATCGGCGCCGACGATCAGACCATCGGCGGCGCACGATTGTGGGCAGCGCAGAAGAGGGCGAGCATCGAGACGATCAGCAGCAGATATTCGCGGAATCCCCGCATCGAGAGGTTCACTAACACTCCAGTGAGATTACGAGAGAATATCGCCCTAATTTGGGGCCAAGGCAAAAACATTATTTGGGTCTGGGGGCGATAATGCCTGTGTTGGGCCGCGCCGAATTATCGGACCAGGCGGATTATCGGGTCTTTCGTTTCGGCTCTTTGCTGGCGTCCTCGTTACAGATTTCCGAGTTTTTCATTTGGGGGGGTCGCAAGGGCTTCACATCGGTCGGATTCATTGGTCGGTCGGGTTTGGCGCGTTTATATTCCGGTCGCAACAACCGATTATTCGGGCATCTCCGTATTGAAGGGCACTTATGATTGGTAGCAGACAGACTAGCGCACCGCGCGGCGCTTCGTGGACATCCCGTTTAGTGAGTGCAGTGGTTCACGGACGCTTCGGTATCCTCTTTACCACGCTGATTTCAGTGGTGGGGATGCTGGCGTATATGAACGCATCCCAGCCCTCCTACCAGGTGCAGGGAGTTTTGTCGTTTGCGAACATTTCGCAGACGGATCAGAACGTGGAATCGGGCGTTGCGGCAGCGGAATATCTGGACCAGCTTGCCGATGCGGCGCGGTCTGATGCAGTCCTGGCCGCGGCGGGGCGGCGGCTCGATCTTTCGCAGCTCGCGATTCTGGGACTGGGGTCCAACACGGTCGAATCGCTGAGGCGCATGCTGACGATTCAAACAGTCACGCAGGACGATCAACTGAAGATCGTGGCCCATACGCCCTATCCGCACCAGGCGGCGAAGATTATCAACGCGGTGCTGGCGTCACTGGCGTCGGCGACGAGGAATGATCCGTTGACGGGGATGAGTATGTTGCTGATCGATCCCAAGGCCGTTGCGGATTGCACGCTGGCCAGCGGGGACGTTCAGCCGGAGAATCCGTCGTTTGGGGAGATGCTGGGAATTGCAGCGGCGGCGGGCGTGATTCTGGGGATATTGATCGAACTGATTGCGGGCTCTTCGCACGATCGGATACGCACACCGGCGCAGATTTTTGAGCGGACGGGATTGCAGACGGCGGGGCATCTGCCGATTCTTCCAGAAAGCTCGACGGCGGGGCGGGGTCTGGCCGCTTATATCGATCCGGCATCCGAAGGGGCGCTTTTGTGCCGGTCGTTGCTGCTGAATCTGTTCGGGGCGAACGTGAGCCGGCAGGCGGGTTCGCTGCTGGTGACTTCTCCATCGCGTGGGGAGGGGACTTCTACCGTCGCGGTGAACCTGGCAACGACGATCGCGATGGCGGGGGAAAGCGTTTTGCTGATCGACGTGAATTTTCGCTCGCCGATCCTTCACAAGATTTTCGGGGACAATAATCCTTCGCCGGGCTTTTATGACGGGCTGGACAATCCGCTGGTGGCGTCGGATTTCATCCGGCCGACGCACATTCAGAATTTGCACCTGCTGCCGTGCGGAAAGCCGTCGTCGGTTTCGGCGGCGAAGCTTCAGGGCAGCGCTTTGTCGGACGTGATCCGGCAACTGACGGGATCGTATCGGTTCGTGATGTTCGACGCGGGTCCGGCGCTGGGGAATCCAGACACGCTGGCGCTGGCGGCGCGATGCCGGGCGACGCTGCTGGTGATGAACGCGCGGCGGGCGTCTCTGGCTGCGGCGGGGCAGTGCCGGGAGCTGCTGAAGGCCCATGGGGCGAAGCAAATGGTGGCTATCGTGAACGCGCTGCCGAAGGCGCGGTATCGGAAATATTTCCTGGGGGCGGCGGCGCCGGTGCAACCGAAGGCTGTGCCGCAACAGGTCTATCGAGACATCAACGAATTCGGGCTTTCGCCGTCATAAACGGAACAGCTTTACGGATCGGGCGTTGAATCCATCCGTGAATTAAACCGATCGAATAAGTGCCGGAAGGCACCGGGGTTGGACAGCACAATCGAAGGCGACCTTAAGATCGCCCGAGGAGTATGGGAGAAGCATGAGTCTCTTGGACACCCAGATTGTCGACGCAGAGTCGGCGGAGTCGCCGGCTTCGGCACTTGATGCCGTCGAATGCTGGCCGCCCTACAAGTGGCCGGCGCATCCGGTCCGCGCGACGATTCTGCCGCGGCGGGAGCTGCTCAAGCTTCGGGTGCTGATCCTGCTGGCCGCGGGTTCGCTGATTTCGCTGATGGCCTGGCTGCTGAGTCCGGGCCGGATCGGCGATCCGATCGTTTATCTGGGGCTCACGCTGGCGCTGGGGCTTCGCGCCGCCTGCTGGCTGTTTGAATGGTACAACTATTTTCACATTTCGATTCCCCGCGTATTGAAGGCGCGGCGGAAATGGTCCGTCGATATCCTGACGACCGCCTGCCCGGGTGAGCCGCGCGGGATGATCGTGCGGACGCTCAAGGCGATGGTGGCGATCCCGTATCCGCATACCAATTACCTTTGCGACGAAGGCAACGACCCGATTCTCAAGGCGATCTGCGAGGAGCTGGGCGTTGTTCACGTGACGCGCACCGTCAAGAAGAACGCCAAGGCGGGGAACATCAATAATGCGCTTCGGCAGGCGACGGGGGAAATCGCCGTCGTTCTGGATCCAGATCATGAGCCTTCGCCCTATTTGCTGGAGCGGACGCTGGGATATTTCGAGGATCCATCCGTTGGGTTTGTGCAGTCGGTGCAGGCGTATCGGAATCAGTCGGATTCGATCGTGGCGCGAGGCGCGGCGGAGCAGTCGTATCACTTTTACGGCCCCTACATGATGGGGATGAACGGGTGCGGCACGACACAGGCCATCGGCGCAAACTGCGTCTTTCGCCGGACGGCGCTGGACAGCATCGGCGGGCACGCGCCGGGACTCGCCGAGGACATGCACACGTCGATGCGGCTCTATTCGAAGGGGTGGCACTCGGTTTACGTGCCGGAGATTCTCACCCGCGGACTGGTTCCCTCGACGCTGGCGGCGTTTTACAAGCAGCAGATCAAATGGGCGTGCGGCGTGTTCGATTTGCTCTTCCAGGAATATCCAAAACTTTACAGCGGCTTTACCTGGCGGCAGCGCATTCACTACCTGCTGTGCCCGATTTTCTTTCTTCGCGGCGTGGTGACGCTTCTGGAAATGCTGGTGCCGATCGCCACGCTCACCGTGGGGCTGATCGCCTGGCGGGCGACGGCGACGGAACTGGTGCTCTGGTTCGCGCCGATGCTGGTTTTCGCGACGCTGGTGCGGCTGCGCGTGCAGCGGTGGCTCATGGAGCCGCAGGAGCGCGGGATGCATATCGCCGGCGGGTCGCTGGCGATCGCGACCTGGTGGATTTATCTGGCGGGCGTTTTCTGCGCGGTGTTTCGGATCAAGGTTCCGTATATCCCGACGCCGAAGGAAGATGAACCTTCCAACGCGGGCAGGATCACGCTGCCCAACTTCGTCGCGGCCGGCGTTCTTATCCTCGCGGCATGCTTCGGGGTTTATTACGACAGCTCTCCGCCGGCACTGCTCATGGCGGTTTTGGCGGTGCTCAACTCGATTTCGCTTTTACATATTTCCGTCACTTCGCAGCAGGTAACGCTGCTGAAACTTCGCCGGCAGCTTCAGCGGCTGCGATTCGTCATCCAGATCGCCCGGAGCGTTCGGCGCGGCGCGGGAATGGCGTATCGGGCGATGCTGCGGCAGTTCCGCGAGGGACGGCTGCTTCCGCTGGGAATCGCGACGGCAACATTGGCGATTTATTTCATCAACCTCGTTCCGTCGCAGGGGAACGGTCTGGAAAATGCGTTCGACGACACGCTGGTGCCGGATACCGGAGGCTTTTACACGGGCGTACACCTGAGCGCGGGCAAAGAGGCCTGGCTGCCGAGCACGGCCAATCTCCAGTTGCAGTTTGATATCCAGTTCCGGATCGTGGCCGTTGATTTGCCCTGGGGCGCGGATTTGCCGGTCGACCAGCTTAAGGAGCTCCGCCGCGGCGGGGCGATCCCGATGCTGAATTGGCTGCCCGTCGATGGAACTGCAATGCATTCGTGGCAGAGGCATCCGATTCTCCAGCGCATCGGGGCGGGGAATTATGACGCGTACATTCACCAGTTTGCGGCCTCGGCGCGGGCGTTTGGTGAACCGATTCTTATCTCCTTCGCTCCGCAGCCGGACAACGCGGCAATGCCGTGGTCTGCCCGTACCGGCAACAAACCGGCGGATTTTATCGCCGCCTGGCAGCACCTGGTGCTGACGCTCCAAACGGAAGGTGCGGCTAATATTGGGTGGGTCTGGTCTCCGGCTTCGCCCAAGACCGCGGCGACGTATTTTCCGGAGCAGGCGGGATTCATCGACTGGATCGCCCTGCCGATCGCCCAGGATCCGGCTTCGCCGAGGAAATCTTTTGCCGAGCAGTATGACGCCTTCCATCCGCGCATTGCCCAGTGGCACCGACCGATCATGATTACCGGGCTGAATGCGGCCAACAATGAGCTGGGGGCCAATTGGGAGCGTGATGCTCTTTCCGACATCAGCGTGCGCTATCCGGAGATCAAGAGCGTCGTTCTCGACGACAACAATGCGATTGCGCCGCCGACCGACGATTCGTCCTGGTTGTCGGAAACAAAGCGGACGCTGAATCTTCAGCCTTTCAGCGCCGGCCACGCGCAGCGCAATCGTTGCCGCTGTGGTTTGATTTGCATCCCCAGCATCATCAGTCGCGCTGCATCAGCGGTTCGCCGGGGCATTTCTCGCTGTTAGTGGATGGAAGGCCGTTCTACGTCAAGGGAATTGCTTACAATCCGGGGCAGGATTGGCGCGACGCCAACGTGCCGTTGAGCTCGGCCCAGCTTAGTCGCGATTTTTCGATCATTCACGAAATGGGAGGCAACACCATCCGCCGGTATGGGCGGACCTGGTCGGACCGCAATATCCTCAACGCGGCACAGGAAAATCATCTCAAGGTGATGTACGGGTTCTGGTTCATGCAGGACGAGAATTACCTGGCGGATGCGGCCAAACAGCAGGAATATCAGGCGCAAATTGAATCGACGGTTCTCGCTTATCACGATCATCCGGGGCTGCTGGGGTGGTGCCTGGGCAACGAAGTTTGGGGGCTGCTGAAGCACAAGTATTCGCAGCCGTATTTGACGGAAGTTCGGCATGCCCACGTGCTTTTCGTGGAGCGGATGGCGCAGGTTATTCGGCAGCTCGATCCTAATCATCCGATCTTCTCCGCGCAGGAGGCTGACCAGGTTGGTGGGGCGATTGCCGACTACGCGGTTGGGGCGCCGACGCTCGATGCGGTTGCGGTGAATGCGTATTACCAGCCTGACATTGGGCACCTTCACGAGCTTTTCGCCCGCTTCGATCCGGGGCGGCCGTATCTGGTGAGCGAATTTGGTCCGGATGGGTACTGGAACAACGACCGCAATCATTACGACAGCCAGAAGGGGCTGCTGGAACCGACGGCGGCGGTGAAGGGCTGGTATTACGCGGATCGGTGGCGCGAGGATATCCAGGCGAATAAGGGGAGCAACGTGGGCGGCATCGCCTATTGCTGGAGCGATCGTTACGAAGGAACCGCCACCTGGTTCGGAATGGTGGACCTCGACGGCCGCGAAAAACCGGTGTGCGCCGCGATGCGCGACGCCTGGCATAATCCGAATCCGAAGCTGTTTGGAGCCTTCACTAATCCCGGCCCGGAGATCCTGGAAATCAATTATCCGACCGATGCGCAGTGGCCCGGTGAGCCGTTTGTGGTCAAGGCGAACGTGCGATCGTTGCCATTGGATCATGTGGAGTATCGCTGGAGCGTGACAGGTCCGAATTTCAAGCCGGACGCGGGAACGATCACTCCGATGCAGGGCGGCCAGATGGCGGCGATCGAGCTGCCCGACGTTCCAGGCTGGTACAGGGTGCAATTGAAGGTTATCGCCACCAGGGGGATCGATGAGGCCAACGTCCCAATATTCGTTCACGACTCTGAAAACGGCGCACCGCAGTTCTTGTCGATAAATGAGTTTTCAAGAGAGTTCCATCAATAACATGAAAACCATCTCTCCAAAATCTCCGGCAAGAATCCTGTTGGCGCTGGCGACCCTGGCCATGCTTTGCGGCCGCGCGGGTGCGCAGACGACTCCGTCGCTTACCAAGCAGCAGACCGACGCGCTGATGGATTCCGCGTGGGAGCTGGAAAGCCGCGCGGAGCAGACGAAAACCAAGGCCGACTACCAGGCCGCCGCCGACGCGATGGAAAAGGCCCTGGCGGCGCGCCCGGATGAAATCATCCTGCGGCGAACCCTCGGCTGGATCTATCTGGACAAACTGAACGATCCCCAAAAAGCCTACGTGCATCTCGACACGGCCTACATCCAGGATCCCAACGACACCAGCTGGGGCCTGGAGCTCGCCAAGGCCGCGGATGCGGCCGGGATGACCGATCGCGAAATAGACGTTCTCAACGAAGTCATTCGACACGACCCTAACGACGCGGAAACCTATGCGCAGCTCGGCGCCGCGCTGGATCACGCGGGCCGGACCGCGGACGCCGAAAAAGCCTACGAAGCGGCTGATCGCAATGCCGTCGATGAGGAATGGATCCTCCTGGCCCACGCCAAATTCCTGCACGCCCATGGGCGCGATGCGGAGGCGGAAAAGATTGCCAAGGCGGTGCTGGCCAAGAATCCCAAGTCGGTCGATGCCCTGGGCCTGCTGGGGGATATTCACCGGAACAACTGGGATCTGTCCGAAGCTCGGCAGGAATACGCCAAGGCGATGGAGTTTGACCCGACATTCGAAACGGCCAAGACAGGGCTTTCGAATATCGAAACCAATACGGCCGTGCAGTTTTCCAGCGACTATTACCTCTTCTTCGGCAGCGATGGGTTCCACCAGATGGGATGGTTCAATACCCTGACCGTTCCGGTGTCGGATCACATCGCCATCGACGCGGAATACAACAACAATTACTTCGCCAACAACAAGATGAGCTTTGGCCCCGTGATCCGCTACCAGGAGGACCTAGGCCTCGAATATCACGTCAACAGCGAATGGAATTTCCGCGGCGGCGTTGACGCCTTCCAGCAGCCCGGGCGTCAAGTCACCGGCTTCAACGTCGGCGCTACCTGGAAGCCCACCGATAAGCTCTGGCTCGACGGAACGTATCGCCTCAACGACCCGGTTAACGACACGATGTACACAGTCGCCAACGACCTCTCGCAGGACGTCGCCGGCGTCAGTGGTGGCTACCAGTTCACCGATTACATCGCCGCCAACGTCGTCTACACCTACGCCGAATACAACGACGGCAATAGCCGCCAGTTCCTCCACGTCGAACCCTATTACGTCCTCAATTACACCTGGAATATCCGCCTCGGCGGCGCTTACGAAATGACCCAGTATGGGCAAAACACCGCCTACAGCAGCCGGGCGGATTTCCAAACCGTCGGTCCGATTTTGCGTGCCGAGCCGCAGATCGTGCCCGGGCTTACGCTACCGATGTATGTCTATCCCCTGTACATCCTGAGCCCCGCCGACTTCGGCGTGGAGCTGTCGATCGGGCCCACGCTGCACATTGGGAATCGTCTCCAACTGTCGGTGTCGTATACGTACTACTACCTCCCCGGATCGTCTGTGCCCTATTCCGGCAACGGGCTCTCCGCGGGGCTCACTTACAGGTTTTAACAGGATTTATGCGCTTGGACCGATAACAAACTGGCAAGAACTAAAAACGGACCGGGAGAAATATGAATGCTCAAATTGGGACCAATCCTATCTGCACACTGGTCATTCCGACCTATAACGCGTCGGCGTTCATCGCCAAATCGGTGGAAAGGCTCAGCGCCTTTCTTGCGGTGAATCCCGAATTCTGCGTTCTGTTCGTCTGCGACGGGTGCACGGACGATACCTCGGCGAAGCTCGAGATGCTTACGCGCAATGAGCCGCGGATGACGGTGCAGAGCTATACCAAGAACCGCGGCAAGGGATTCGCGGTGAAGAACGGCATGTGGCGGGCGCAGACGCCGTATCGGATCTTCACCGATGCCGATCTGGCGTATGCCCCCGAGGAAGCGGTCAAGGTCCTGGCGAAATTGCGCGAAGGGGCCGACATGGTCGTCGTCAACCGCGCCCACCCCGATTCGCGGTTCCTGATCAGCCCCCTCGATTTCCCTAACATCTACAAGCGTCACCGCATGAGCCGCGCCTTCAACGCCTTCCTGCGCTGGATGCTGCCCATAAAAATCCTCGACACCCAGGCCGGCCTGAAAGGCTTCACCGCCAAAACGTGGGATCGAATCGGCGCACACATCGTAACCGACGGCTTCTTCTTCGACGTAGAGCTCCTCGCCTACGCCGGCGCCGCCAATCTCACGATCAAGGAGACGCCGATCCATTTCGAATATGTAGACCCGACCACGGTCCGCATGGTGAAGCACGGCTGGTCCATGATCCTCGACACGATCCGCCTTCGCTGGCGGCTCTGGCATGAGCCACGCAAGACTGCTGCACCGGTGGGCAAGCTTGTGGGTGCGTCGGCGGGGGCCGACGCAAACTAAAAGTGGTGGAAGTCTACCTGCCGGTATCGGCGACCTTGCCTACGTCGGCGGGGGTCTCCGGGAGGTAGTAGATGAAGAACCCGTTTTTCTGCCAGCGGGCGTATCGGCTGTCGAGCGCGGCCGCCAGTTGCTTGAATCGCTCGTGATGCTCCAGCGGCATGATGAACCACAAAGGCGCCGGGCCGCCGGGCTGCACGAAATCGTAGAAGAGCTGGTAGTCCCCCTCACCCAGTGAATTATCAAGCTGGCTGACGCTGCGAATGCCGTTGCGAAGCTGGCGGTCGGAGTAGAACCACAGGGCCGGCTCGCTTTGATGCGTCAGGGGGTCGCTCATATCGCTGGTCAAAACTCCCTGGCCAGGGGGCACGGTCTGCTGAATCACCTCGCCCATGTCCTTCATTGTATAGCTGTTTTCCTCGACAGGCAGGCCGAGATTGCTGAGGGTTTTGGCCTCCAGGCAACAGGAGACGATGAAGACAACCGCCAGCGCTCCGGCGGTAAAGGGCACGTAGGAACTGGTCTGAATTTTGGCGGGGAGAATATTCCAGATGGCCCGTCCGCCCAGGACGGCGGCGGCGCAGGCGCCCGGCACCAGGACGCACCAGACCCACATGTGCTGGTAGCTGCTCTGGAAGCCGATCAGAACGTGCATCAGTCCCCAGCAGACCATCATCAGCGTTGTATCATTGGCCGCCAACTCTGAGCGGTGTTTCTTAACGATCCACACCACCGCGGGAATATAGGCCAGGCCGAGCAGAATTACCGGGAGGGTGAACGTGTGATAAACGTAATAACCGATGGCGACGCGGAACCAGCTTGCCAGGCCGATCTTCAGGCCGGCGTCGGAGGCGCCGCCGTTGACCCTGCGGATGGTTTCGGAGATGACGCTGTTGTCGCCACCGGCCATCAGCCAGCCGATGGTCGATCCGAGGACGAGGACGGCGATCACGCAGTAGGGAATCATCCGCCACCAGGCGCGCCAGGGATGCTTGATGGCATAATCGGCGCAGAGGATGGGGACGAGGAAAAAGGCCGGCCAGTCGCACATAAAGGCCAGAAACCAGCAGAGAACGGCCCAGGGGAGCCACCTTGCGTTGCCTTCGTCGGACCAGCGTGAATAGCACTCCAGGGTGAGGAGTCCGAAGAGCATCATGTGGGGGCCGACGACGTCGGGCATGTCGCCGAACATCCAGATGAAAGGGCAGAGGGTATAAAGCAGCGCCGTGGCGAGCCCGACGCGCCAGTCAAACTTGCCGCCAGCATCACAAAGAGCAGCCCGCTGGTGAGCACGGAGCAGAGAGCGCCGGGTAGGCGGTAAGCCCAGGGGACATCGCCGAAGACCTTGGCGCTGAGGGCCTCGAGTATCGGAACCAGGGGCGGATGGTGGTTGTAATAAGTGAACTGGCTCGGATCGACGTGATCGGCGTTTTCAACGTAGCCGAAATGGCAGGCGAAGAATCCGTAGCGCACCATATTTCGGGCGGCGCAGACCATGGGGCCGCAGGCGGTGCTTTCGTGGTTTCGGGTAAATGGGTCGCTCAGCGTCGACAGGCGCGCAATCGATGCTGCGAGCAGGACGGCTACGAGTCCCCAGCGGATTGAAACACTTTGATTGCTGCTTTCCATTGGCATTCCTGGCTTAAGGCAAAAGACCGATATTGCCCTTTATCGAAGAACCCGAAACATCACTTAACTTGTGGCCCCATGGCAGGTTTTGCGCCCAGCGGCTGTTTTGAAGCAAATGAATTATTTTCCCCGCGTAAAATGGGAGCGATAACTGATTACTGCACGCCTTGTGTTAGAATGCCTGCGCGCGTCCCGGCGTCCCCGGACAAACTACTTCTTTTGGGGAGGTGGTCGTCATGTTCGCCCTCGACCTTTCAAAGCTCACGCCCGATCAACTGGCGATGGTCGATCTGTGGGAAAAGCATCTGGCCGCGGAATTCCAGGACAAAAATGCCGCCGCTTCCTGCGATACCATGGTCGCCCGCCCCTATGTCAACCACGTGCCGGTGCTGACCGGCGGCGTTGGTCGCACCCAGCTCGAGCACTTTTACGGCACGTATTTCATTCCCTCGATGCCGCCCGATGTCGAACTCCTCCCCATCTCGCGGACCGTCGGCTACGACCGCATCGTCGATGAATTCGTCTTCCGCTGCACCCACACCAAGCAAATGGACTGGCTGCTTCCCGGTGTGCCGCCGACCGGCCGGAGGATCGAATTGGTCACGATCGTGGTCGTCGCCTTCGAAGGCGGAAAAATTCATCACGAGCACATCCACTGGGACCAGGCCTCGGCGCTTGTTCAACTCGGATTGCTCGACCCCAAAAATCTCCCGGTCGCCGGCGTGGAAACCGCCCGCAAAGCGCTGGACCCCACGAGCCTCCCCTCAAACCTGCTGATGAAGCGCAAGATCAACGACCCGCTGCTCTGATTGATCGCGTTCAAACCACGGCTTGCGCACCCAAACGCCGGTCAGCATCCAGCACTGCGTCCAGCAATCCGGATCCCGCAGCGCCGCGGCAGCCGCATCGAATGTTTTCGCATCCACCGACCGCGATTCCAGCACGCGTTTTCGCACCATCTCCAGAAACATCTGAAAATATTCCGCATCGCGCGTCGTCCCCCGAATGCTCGGCACGTGCGTCGCCACTTCGGGATATCCCAGCCCCAGCGCCTTTACCATTCCCGGCAGCCTGCGGCCGATTAACCAGTCAACGCCCTGCGATTTTCCCCACTTCAAAATTCCATCCCATGTCTTCGCCCACGCTTTGGGCTCACAGGTCCGCGCCAGGTTAAAATCCGGCTCGCACGCAAACAGCCACCCGCCGGGTTTCACTGCCGCCGCCATTTTGCCCAGCACACCCTGCGCGTGCTCCGAAATCTGGTGCAGCATCGCCCGGCACATCACGAGGTCAAACGGCCCTCCCGGCAAATCCGCGACCCGCACGTCCGTCTGCCGAACCACAAGGTTTTGCGCCGGCACCAGTGCAATAAGCTTCGGTTCGATGTCCACCGAGGTAACGCTTCCCGACGCCCCGACCTTTTCGCACAGCCACTCCGTCATGCTCCCATTGCCGCCCCCCAGTTCCAGGCAATGCCAACCCTCCCGCAAACCAAGTCCGGCAATCAATGATCTCGTCCACGGATCAAGAATCTTGGACATGAGATCCAGCCGCTGATATTCCGCGGTGGAAGCGTTGCCGAGAATGTATGAGCGCAGCTTTTTCACTGGCGAATCTCGCCCATTTTCCCCCGGGCCGGCACATTTTAACAAACCGCGAATCGGCGCACGATCGTCACGATATTTCAAACGTCGCCGCGACAAACGAAAGCGGCGGCAGTTTCAGAGTTGCCCCCGCCGAGTTGATGACCGCATCCTTAAATTCCCGCGGCGTCACGTGATTGGGGTTCTCGAATGTATTGCTCGCCTTCGGATCATTACTGCTGATAATCTCGCCGCTTACGAGTTTCTCGATTCGGCCTCCACCGAGGCGGACTTCGAGGTCCATCGCCTCCTCAAGGCTGCGATTCACCGCGAAAACGCTGATCTGTTTCCCGTTTTGAATGGCGGAAGCATCGAGGTAATTGGCCCGTCCAAAGCTTTTCGAATCATACGCCGGCCCATCGATCGCAATCCGCATCGCCTTCCCATCCCGGCGTTTGGTCATCATTTCGATCGGATAAAAAATCGTCTGGATCACCATCTCGTCCCCGCGCGTGAGTATCGGTGCGATCACGTTCACGATCTGGGCAATGTTCGCGATCTTCACAGAGTCGGCATGACGAACGAAGCTGTTCAGAAATTCAGCAGCGACCAGCGCATCCTCGAGGTTATACACCTCTTCCAGCAGATGCGGGGCGAATTTGCCGCGACCGTCCATGTGCGGGCCGGTGCGGGCGCGATACCAGATGTTCCATTCGTCGAAACTCAGATAGACGCGCTTTTTGAGGCGCTTGGTCTTTTGAACGGCTTTGCAGACCGAATCCATCGATTCGATCTGATCGTCGATGCTGTTGCTGACCGCCAGAAAATCGGGCGTATCGTTGGCTTCGTTGCCGACGTAACGGTGCAAGCTGATGAATTCCACATCGTTTTTGCAATGTTCCAGGACCTTCCGATCCCACTCCAGGTATGTGGGGAGATCGATCGTGCAGGAGCCGCAAACGACGAGCTCGACGCTGGGGTCGACCATCTTCATCATCCGCGCGGTCTGCTGGGCGTTTATTGCATAAGTTTCCGCGGGGATGTGCCCGATTTGCCAGGGGCCATCCATTTCGTTGCCGAGACACCAGAGCTTGATGTCGTGCGGGCGTTTGGATCCGTTGGCGATGCGCATTTCGGCCCATTTTGAGCCGGATTCGAGGTTGCAATATTCCAGCCAGTTTCTGGCTTCTTCGGGCGTGCCGGTACCGAGGTTGACGGCCATCATGGGGGTCCAATTCATGCGGCGGGAAAGGGGGACAAATTCATCCGGTCCGAATTCGTTTGTCTCCAAACTTTGCCAGGCGAGGTCGCGCACCTTCGGGCGCTTGTTGCGGGGGCCGACGGCATCCTGCCAGTGGTATCCGCTGACGAAATTGCCGCCGGGATATCGCATCGCGGTGAATCGCAAACGCTTCAGGGCCTCCAGAACGTCCTTGCGGCAGCCGGTCTCGTCGGCGTGCTTGCTCTTGGGCTCGTAGACGCCCTCGTAAACGGCCCTGCCCAAATGCTCGAGAAATCCGCCGAAGACGCGCGGGTCAACGTCATCGACCAGAAACGCCGTGTGAAGATGAAGCTTGGTATTCATGTTTCCTTTCTATTCCTTCAAACCGGTTGAAGACATGCTTTCAATGATGTGCCGCTGGAAAATCGCGAACATCACGACCAGCGGCATCGTTGCCAGAACGCTTGTGGCCAGGGTCAGCCCATATTCGGTGTAGTATGAATTCTGATAGAGCGCGATCCCCACCGGCAGCGTGTAATTCCGCACCGAATCCAGGAACACCAGCGGCGCCACGAAATCGTTCCAGGATCCGATGAACGTGAAAATCCCCAGCGTCGCCAGCGCGGGTGCGCTCAGCGGCAGCACCACGTGCAGGTAAACCCCCAGCGGCGAACAGCCGTCGATCACCGCCGCCTCGTCGATTGAAGTGGGGATGGCCCGCATAAAGCTGGCGAGCATAAACACGCCGAAGCCTCCCGCCGTTGCCGGGACGATCAGTGCCCAGGGCGTATCGAGCCAGTGAAACCAGCTCAAAATCAAATAGTCCGGCACCAAAAATAACTGGGCCGGAAGCATCATCGTCAGCACCACAGCCCCCAGGATCTTCCCGCCGCCGCGCAATCTCAGCCGCGTGAGCGCATAGGCCGCCATTGACGAAAAGACCAGCACTCCCAGCGTCACCGCCGTCGACACGAAGATGCTGTTCAGCAGCCAGCGCGAAACGGCGCTTCTTCCGAATAATTCAGCACGTACCGGAAATTTTCTGTGGTCCAGTGTTTCGGAATAATCGACTGCGGATTCAAAACCTCCGACTCCGGCTTGAATGACGTGAAGATCATTACAAAGAGCGGGGCAATAAACAGCAGCCCAACCGCTATCATCACCCCCGTCGAAATTTGCGGCCCAGTGCGCTTCAATCCGAATACCTCCGCAAAAGCCGGTATTGGGCCAGCGAAAATCCCGCGATCAGCAGGAACAGCAGCCAACTGATTGCCGCTCCGTATCCGAGCCGGTAGTTCATGAACGCCGTGTCGTAGATGAGCTGAACCACCCCCCGCGTTGTAAATTCCGGCCCGCCGTTGGTCAGCAGCATCGACTGCGCAAACATTTGAAACCCGCCGATGGTGTTCATCACCACGATGAACAGCAGCACGGGCCGCAGCATCGGCAGCGTCACCTTCCAGAACGCATGCCAGGCGCTGGCCCCGTCGATCGCCGCCGCCTCCATGATCTGCGACGGAATCTGCTGCAGGCCGGTGAGCAAAATCGCCGCTGATCCTCCCACCGTCCACCATAGCGTCATCAGAACGATGCTTGGCATCGCCACATGCGCGTTCGATAACCACGGCACCCCGGGCAAATGAATCTCATGCAGCAAATGATTAAACAGTCCAAATTCCTCGTCGAAGAACCAATTCCAAAGCAGCGCCGTCACCGAAATGCTGAACAGCCCGGGCAGAAAAAGCAGCGCCCGAACCGATTTCCGCCCCCGCGACATCGCGTTCATCCCCAGCGCGAGCAGCATCCCCAGCACCGTCTGCGCTGGAATGATCATCGCGACGTATCGAAACGTCGCCCCAACCGCCCGCCAGAAAAATTGGTCGTGAAAGGCCTCGGTGAAATTCCGCGTCCCCACAAACCGAATCGCCCGCTGCGTCGTCAGATCATATTGGCAAAACGCCAGCACCAGCGACACCACAAACGGCAGCACGATGAATAAAAAGAAGACCGCCGCGTAAGGCAGCAGGAACGCATAGGCGACCATTTCGCTTCGGATCTTTTTCGTCACGGCTGGCTCGCCATCAGCTCCTGCCGGTCGTGCTCGAGCAACGTCTCGAAGTTTTCCTGCGCCTGGTGCAGCGCTTCCGCCGCCGTCGCATGCCCGCGAAGCGCTGCCTCCACCGCGAGGTTCACATATTGCTGCATCTCGCTGATCAGCGCGGTCCTGGCCGGATACTGCACATAATCCAGTTGCTGCGAAAACGCATACTGCACCTGCAGCTTCTTGAACGCCGGGCTCTCCCGCGCGCTCGTCCGCGCCGGAACCTGCCCGGCATCCGCCCACGTCAGGCTGTGGTCCGATAAAAATCGAATAAACGCCTTTGCCGCCTCTCTTCGTCGCTCATCCAGCCCCTTTCGAATGCACATAATGTGCGAATTCGCGAATGTTCCCGGATATGGCCCGATCTGCGGCAGGGGGGCGCCCTCATAATCCAGCCCCGTAAGCCGCTTTAAATCGCCAACCATGTAAACCCCATCAAATTCCATCGCCACGCGATGCTGGCGAAATCCGACCCATCCCGCAACGCCCCCCTCCAGGGGCGGCGCCAGGTGATATTTCAGATTCATGTCCGCCAGAAACTGCAGCGCCGCCACATTTCCCGGATCGTCAATCGTCGGATTCCCCTCTTTGTCCACCAAATGCCCGTGCCACTGCGGCAGCAGCGACTCGAAGTTATACGTCCAATCCCCATACGCAAACCCCCACTGCGCCGATTGATCGGAATTATCCACGCGCTCGAGCGCCTTCGCATCCTCCAAGAATTCCTCTCGGGTTCTCGGCAACCGCGCCGACCCATCCGCATTCACGATCCCCGCCTGCCGAAACATCTCCGCGTTGCAGTACATCCCGTGCGGCCAGATATCCAGCGGCACGCCAATCCGTCTGGTCTTCCCATCCGTCCCGAAATTCACCCGGTCCAGCAACCAAGGCTCAAAATCCGCCGCAAATGCCGGATCGGCAAACATGTCATCCACATCATCCAGAATCCCCGCCCGATCCATCCGCGGCGTCAGATCCCACTGAAGCACAAAAACTTCCGGCCCCCGATGGTCGATCGCCGCCACCATCACCTTGTTGTAAAACGTCGCCCAGACGATTCGCTGCATCGTGACCTGCACGTCCGGGTGCGTCTCATTGAACTGCCGGACCAGGTCGAGCATCACCCGGCCATCGGGGCCGGTGAATCCATTCCAGAACCCGATCTGCACCGGCGCCTGTGTGGACCCGATCGGGGTCACCGCCCGCAGCGACGTAAAATCCGCGCGCACGATCTCCAGCGCAATACAGATCGCCAGCAAGAGTGTCAAAGACGATTTAGGGCCCATTGCGCGCCTCGTCCGCCAATTAGAGACCAGAGTTCGATTCGGCGAAAGTATATCAGGACCGGGTGCCCATTTCCTCGAATGCAGACCGCCAGGACCCTACTTACTATCAGTCTGCAAGTATATCGCGCCGCAGGCCGGATTGGAAAGGAGTTTCCCTCCAGCGCCCGACCCCGTCGATTTTGATTGCAGCCTGGAAATATGACGATAGAATCGCCGGCAAACGTAGGGTAAATCCGGCCTTTCACCCCGAATCGCCTATGATCAAAAACATTCTGGTCCTCGGCGCTGGAAATGCCGGCCTGCTCGCCGCCATTTCACTGAAGCGCAAGATCCCCGCTCTGGGCGTTCGAGTGGTGCGCAGTCCCGATATCGGCGTAATCGGCGTCGGTGAAAGCACCACGCCAGCCCTTCCCAAATTTCTGTTTGAATACCTGGGGATCAGCCGCAAGCACTTTTATTCCACGACGCGCCCGACCTGGAAAATGGGCATCCATTTCCTCTGGGGACCGCGGGGCCAATTCGATTACGGCTTTGAGTTTCAGCTTGACGTGCAGCTCCCGGACCTACCTCGTCCCAACGGTTTCTACTGCGATGAGGAATTCGAAAGCGCCAGTCTCTGCTCCGCGCTGATGGCACAGAAAAAAGCCTTCCCACGTCAGCAAAACGGCCCGGGTCCGGAAATCCCTCCCTGGCACGCGTTTCACATTGAAAATCCGAAATTCGTAGCCTGCCTGGAAGCGGTCGCGGCGAAATCGGGATCGACTTCATTGATGCCAAGACCAGCGGCGCCGAGCGCGGTCCGCAGGGCATCTCCGCCGTAATCCTCGAAGACGGCCGCCGCCTTGAAGCCGACCTCTTCATCGACGCCAGCGGCTTCCGCAGCGAACTCCTCGGCCGCGCCCTCAATGAGCCCTGGATCAGTTACGACAAATCCCTCATCTGCGACCGCGCCGTCGTAGGCAGTTGGCAGCGCGACGGCGAACCGATTCTCCCTTACACCACCGCCGAAACCATGGACGCCGGATGGTGCTGGCAGATCGAACACGAAACCGCCATCAACCGCGGATACGTCTTCAGCTCCCGCTTTCTCTCCGATGACCAGGCCCACGCCGAATTCACACGCAAGAATTCCAAGGCCAAAACATGGGACCGCGTCGTCAAGTTCCGCTCCGGCCGATTCGAGCGGGCGTGGGTCGACAACGTCGTCTCCATCGGCAACGCCTCGGGATTCGTCGAGCCCCTCGAATCGACCGCCCTCATGGTCATCTGCGGCAGCACCCAGGCCCTGGTCGAAATCCTCGTTCAGTCCGAACTCTCGCCCGCTCCCACGGCACGCAACATGTATAACAAAATCGCTGCCGGAACCTGGGACGAAATCCGCGACTTCCTCGCATTTCATTACCGCTTTAACACGATGCTCCAAACCCCATTCTGGCAACACTGCAACGCCGAGACCGACGTCTCCGGCTCCGCCGAGCTGCTGGAATTTTACGCGGAAAACGGCCCCACCGGCCTCTGCCGGCACACGCTGCGAAATATGTCCGGAACCGGCAACCAGTTTGGCCTCGAAGGGTTCCTGGTCATGCTGGTGGGAAACAGGGTACCTTACAAGGGTCGTCACATCTCTACCGATCTTGAGAAGCAAAACTGGAGTCGGCATCGAGAGGAATATCGCGCCGCCGCGCGAAACGGGCTCGACCCCGCCGAAGCACTCCGCTTCGTCCATCACCCGGGCTGGAAGTGGAACGCCGAGCGCTGATCCACGGCACCGTCCTTCCTTATTTCCCCCGCCCCCGGTACGCCGGGGGAGGGTCGGGGAGGGGGTCGCCCGCCAAATTGCCACCATATTCCCTTTACTTTCGCGATGAAAAAAAAGCTTGTTTTTGCTCCCATTTTAGGCTTAAATAGCCCCCGCCGCGGTTCGCAATGTACGTCCCAGGTTCGTATTCGCGGCAAGAGGGTTGAGCATGCGTATGCCGGGATCCGTATCGTCTGGCGCTTCCTCTGTTTATTCCAAATCCGACAAGAAAAGAAGAAGGGGGAAACGGTTTGCAAATAGGAGCCGGCACGTTCTCCACGGCATCGTCGAATCCCTCGAAAACCGCCTCCTTTTCTCCGTAACCGTCCCCACCGTTCCCACCCCAGCCGCCCACTGGACCTTCGACGAAGGCACCGGCACCATCGCCAACGACTCCTCAGGAAATGGAAACACGGCAACCCTCGGCGCAGGCGTCTCCTGGGTCACCGGAAACGTCGGCAGCGGAGCCATCAGCCTTAACGGTACCGCCAACAGTGTCGTCACCGCCAACGGGCCGATCATCAACACCGCCGGCAGCTTCACCGTTTCCGCATGGGTCAACCTGGCCAATACCAACGGATACCAGACGGTCGTCTCCATCGCCGGCACCAATGTTGCCGGCTTCTACCTCGGCCTTCGCGCCGATACCGATGCCTTTTCCTTCGCCCGTCTCGGCTCCGACGCCGATGGCACCGCCACCGTCGTTGCCGCCCCGGAAACGCCGCTCACCGGAACCTGGTACCAGATTGTCGGCGTGGACGACGCCACCGCCGGCACCCTCACCCTCTACGTCGACGGCCAATCCATGGGCTCTGTCGCCTACACCGGCGGCTGGCAGGCCAACGGCAATCTCATGATCGGTCACGGATGGTACAGCGGCGGGGCGGTGGATTACGTCGACGGCGAAATTGACGACGTTCAAGTTTTTTCCTCCGCTCTCTCGGCCCCCCAGGTCGCCGCGCTGGCACAGCCGGCGGCCTGGTCTTTTGATGACGGCTCGGGAACCACCGCCGCCGACATCACCGGCCACGGAAACACCCTCACCCTCGGCTCCGGCGCAACCTGGGCCGCCGGACGCATCGGCTCCAACTCCATCGCCGTTAACGGCACCGCCACCGGCAACGCCACCAACCCCAACCCCGTCATCAACACCGCTCTCCCATTCTCCGTCTCCGCCTGGGTCCTGCTCAACAACACCTCCGGCTACCAAACCTTCGTCTCCATCGACGGCGTCAACACTTCCGGCTTCTACCTCCAACTCCGCGGCGACACCGGAACATTCGCCTTCACGCGCCTCGCCTCCGACAGCGACTCCGCCGCCGTCTCCCAGGCCGACTCAACTTTCACGCCCACCGCCGGCGTCTGGTACAACCTCATCGGCGTCAACGACCCCGCCACCGGCCAAATCCAGCTCTACGTCAACGGTGTCCTCCAAAATTCCGTCTCCTACACCGGCGGCTGGCAGGCCACCGGACCAACCGTCATCGGCGGCGGACTGTTCAACGGCGCCCGCACCGATTTCGTCAACGGCGACATCGACGATGTCCACTTTTACGATTCCCCCCTCAACACCGCCGACGCCGCCTATATCGGCACCGACGGCAGCTCCACCATCAACGTCGCCACCACCAGCACCGGGGTCACCGTCTCCCCAAACCTCTTCGGCGCCTTCATGGAGGACATCAACTACGGCGCCACCGGCGGCATCTACAACGACGAAGTCCAAAACAGCGGTTTCAACGACTCCACCGGCGCCCTCAACGCCTGGTCCCTCCTCACCAGCTCCGGCGTCACCGCCAACCTCGCCTCCGACACCACCACCGGCCCAACCAGCGCCCTCACCCAATCCGCCAAAATTACCGTCACCTCCGGCGTGTCGTCTTCAGCCCGCGTCGGCATCTCCAACTCCGGTTATTTCGGCGTCGCCATCGCACCCTCTACCACCTACCAGGTCATCTTCTACGCCAAGGCCAGCTCCGGTTTCACCGGCCCCCTCACCGTCGACATCGAATCCACCACCGGCACCGTCTGGGCAACCGCCACCGTCTCCTCCATCTCCACCGCCTGGACCGAGTACACCGTAAACCTCACCACCACCGCCAGCACCCCAACCACCGCCACCAATGTTTTTAACATCTACACCAACAGCGCCTCCGCCAACGGCAAAACCATCTGGATCGGCGCCACCTATCTCTATCCCCCTTCCTATGAAGGCCAGTCCAATCACCTCCGCATCGACCTGATGGACATGCTCGCCGCCCTCAAGCCCGCCATTTTCCGCGTGCCCGGCGGCAATTACCTCGAGGGCGACACCTACGCCACCCGCTTCAACTGGCAGGCAACCATCGGCCCCGTCCAGGATCGCACCGGGCACTACAATTCCGCCTGGGGATACTGGTCCACCGACGGCATGGGCCTCGACGAATACCTCCAAATGGCCGAGGAAGTCGGCGCCATGCCAATCCTTGCCGTCTACGCCGGCTACACGCTCAACGGCACCTCCGACACCGGCGCCACTCTCACCGCCGACGTCACCTCCGCCGTCGACGAGCTCCATTATTGCCTCGACCCCGTCACCACAACCTGGGGCGCCGAGCGCGCCGCCAACGGCCACCCCGCCCCCTACAACATCCAATATGTCGAGATCGGCAACGAGGATTTCTTCTCCTCAACTTATTCGACCCGCTATCCCCTCTTCTACAACGCCATCCACGCCGCGTTTCCCACCCTTCAGATCATCGCCACCAGCACCGCCACCGGCGGCTCTCCCTACAATGTTCTCGACGAGCACTTCTACGAAACCCCCCAGTGGTTCGAGGCCAACTCAAACTACTTCGACACCGTCGCCCGCGGCTCCACCCAGATCTTCATCGGTGAATACGCCTCCGACCAGGGCTCCCCCACCAACGACATGGAATCCGCCCTCGGCGACGCCTCCTGGCTCCTCGGCCTCGAAGCAAATTCCGACCTGGTGACGATGTCCTCCTACGCACCCCTCTGGGCCAACGTCAACGGCCTCCAGTGGACCCCCGACCTCATCGGCTTCAACAACACCTCCGCCTACGGCTCACCCAGCTACTACGCCCAGATCATCCTCGGCCAGGACCACGGCGCCACCGTCGTCTCCGACTCCGTCAGCGGCGCGGGCGGCCTGCAAACCATCGTCACCCGCACCGGCGACAACTACTACCTCACCGTCATCAACACCCTCGGAACCGCCAACAACACGACGATCGATCTCTCGGGGGTTACCGAAGTCTCTTCCACCGGCACCGTCACCAGCATGAGCGCCGCTTCCAGCACCGACACCAATTCCATCACCCAGCCCACCAACATCGTCCCCGAAACCTCAACCGCCACCGGCCTCGGCACCAGCTTCGACTATACCTTCGCCGGCTATTCAATCACGGTCATTGAGTTCCAGGCCGACAACGCCCCGACCGTCGCCCAGGCCGCCGCCTCCAGTCCCGCGCCGCCCGTTACGGCCACCAGCACCAGCCTCTCCGTTCTCGGCGCGGATGCGGCCGGTGAATCCAACCTCACCTACACCTGGTCCGCCATCGGACCCGCCAACGTCATCTTCAGCGCGAACGGCACCAACGCCGCCAAGAATGTCACCGCCACTTTCCTGATAGCCGGCACCTACAACTTCCTGGTAACCATCACCAATCCCCTCGGCGGCACCACCACCAGCACCCTGACGGTCGTCGTCGCTCAAAACCCAACCAGAGTCGCCGTCACCCCCGGCAATTCCCCGGTGCTCCCCATCGGTTTCAGCCAGCTCTTCTCCGCCACGGTGACCGACCAATTCGGCAACCCGATCAACTCCCCCAGCTTCACCTGGGGCATCACCGGATCGAATAACTCGATCAACAGCAGCGGCAACGCCACGCTCGGCTCGACGCCCGGAACATTCCTCGTCACCGCCATGGACGGCAGTGCCCAGGGCTCGGCCGTCATCATCGCCGAAAACTTCGCCGTCCCCAGCGGCTCCACCCTCGGCATCAACCTCGGCAGCGGTGGGGCGGTTTCTCTCAGCAATACCGGCTCCACAATCACCGCCACCCAAAACGGCGAGCAAATCAGCTTCACCGGCGTCGCCGCCATCACCGTTACCGATACCGGCTCGGGCGACGTCTTCAATTTCACCGGCCCCAGTTCAATCCCCTTCACCTTCACCGGCGCGTCCACGTCGACCATAAACGTCAACGCCGGCTCACTCACCTTCGCCTCCGCCGCCTCAATTACCCTGGGCGCCCTGAACATCGCCAGCGGCGCTACCGCGTTAATGACCCCCTCCGCAACCAACACCCCCAATGTCCTTAACGTCTCCATCCTCCTCGTCAGCGGCACCGGCAAGCTGGACATGACCAACAGCGAAATCTTCGTCAAATACGGCGCTGCCTCCGACCCCATCTCCACCATCTACGGCTATCTCAAGAGCGGCTATAACAACGGCGCCTGGAACGGCCCGGGAATTATTTCCTCCTCCGCCGCCGCCCAAAACGCCACTCCCGGCGCCCTCCAATACGGCATCGGCTGGGCCGACGGCAACGACGGCGTCCACAACGTCCCCGGCCTCTCCACCGGCCAGATCGAGCTGCGATACACCCTCCTCGGCGACGCCAACCTGGACGGCGCCGTCAACGGCACCGACTTCAGCATCCTCGCCGCCGGCTTTGGATTGGGACTCACAAACTGGGACCAGGGCAATTTCTTCTTCGGCTCCAGCGTCAACGGAAGCGATTTCTCGGCCCTCTCCGGGAATTTCGGCCAGGGGGATCAGATCGCCGCGGCTGCGCCCGCGGTCGTAGCCACCCCATTCGCCTCGGCCGCGGCCATAACCGTCGTCGGCTCATCGATAACATCGACACCGAGTCCCGTCTCGTCTGCACCTTCCGCGAGCACCACCGATCAGACGCTGCACAAAACGAAAAACGAGCGCGCAACCGACCGGCTGCGGCGGTGAGACGGGTTGCTACACATTGCTAATCCCGTTCGGCACGGGGTTCGCGCAAGCAGCAAGATATTGAGATTGCGCCTTTGATCTTTTTATGGCATGCTGCCGGACGTGCAGGCAAGACTGAAGGAAAAAGAGATCCTGTGCCTCGGACATCTGCGGCGCGTCTTCGCGCTGCTGCCCACGCTGCGGGATGTGGGCTGTGAGCGGGATCGAGCCGGGAACCGCCAGCTTCACTTCGACGATTATTGCAAGCTGGTTTTGCTTTACACCTGGAATCCGCTGATCCAATCCCTGCGGGATCTTCAGGAGGTTGCTGAACTGCCCAAGGTGGCCAAGGCGCTGGGAATTAAGCGTTTTTCCGTGGGCAGTTTCTCTGAATCGGTTCGGGTGTTCGAGCCGGGGCGTTTGACGCCGCTGATTGAGGAATTGGCGGGGGAACTGCCCCAGGCGCCGATCCGCGTCTTGCGGACTTTGGGCAGGCGATCACGCTGGTCGACGGGACGGTGCTGACGGCGCTGAGTCGGCTGGCCAAATCCGCTTGCGGCATCGATGCGCGCTACAACACCTCCCGGGACGGGAAAGCGGTCTATGGCTGGCGTTTGCACGTTCAATTCGATCTGGAGACGTTCAAAGTCCATCGCCTCGACCGCACTGGCGCTCGCAACGCGGGGGCCAACCGTGAAAACAACGTCCTGCGGCGCAGCCTGGAAGCAGGACGGTGCTATGTAGGAGACGGCGGCTACGCCGACCGGAGCCTCTTTGCGGACATCGCCGCGGCGCAAAGCTCCTTTGTGATGCGGGCCGCGGAAAACTCGGTGTTTGAGCTGTTTGAAGAACGATTGCTTTCACAGGAAGCATTGGACGGCGGCGTGGTGCGAGACGCGCTGGTGAAACTCGACGGCCTGGAGACGGCGGCGGATAGGGTGGTGCGACGGGTGGAAGTGCAGGTGAAACCCCATCCGCGCCGCACGCGCAGCGGCAACAAGCCGACGGACCTGATCATCCTGTACACGAACCTGCTGGACCTGCCGGCGGAATTGATCGCCCTGATTTATCTGTACCGCTACACCGTTGAGTTGTTCTTCCGGATCTTCAAGCAACTGCTGGGCATGCGTCACCTGCTGAGCCAACGCCAGGAGGGGATCGACATCCAAATCCACTGCGCGCTGATCGTCTGCGTGCTGATTCAGCTGATCAGCGGCAGGAAGCCGAACAAGGCGATGCGGAACATGATCGGCTGGTATCTGCTGGGGCTGGCCGAGGAACAGGACGTGCTTCGATTCCTGAACAAGCCGGATAACACCGGGATTAAGCTGAGGGCAAGAGCGGAGGCCTTGAAAAAACTGGGAGTAAACTGAAGGGGAATCCGTCGCCGCGGAGACCTCGCGGTTGATGCTGCGCTCTTGCGGACGCCGGCGTGCAGCAGGGGAAAGTAAAAGTATCTAAGCTTCAATTGTTTCGCGTCCTCCACAGCTTTGGAATGCTCCGATGAAGCCTGCGTGCCGAACGGGATTAACACATTGCTACAGTTTTCAGACTTTGCTTAGTGATCGCTAGCTTTATTGGCTGACGCAAGTATTGGTGGGGCAGGGGCTTGGGGCGGGCTTTTGGGGCTGGGCGCCTTGGTCGCGCCGAGAGCGCTTCGTTTGTCGGGAATTTGCGTTTCGTCCCTTTATTAGTTCTTACTGGCAATTTAATTCATCAATTGCATAGATTAGTAGTTTACGGTTCGCGTCACCTTTAGTTCTCCCGCGTCAACTTTAGTTCTCCAGACAGTAAAATGGGCGAGCGAAACGGTTACGCTGTACGCAGATAGTAATGTACGCATATAAATATCATATGCATTCCAGTTTCGGTCCCCTGGCCCGACGGCCCTTCAGGAGCAACAAGGCCCCCAATGCCATTCCCCCCAGAACGCCCGTAGAGGGCTCGGGCACCGCCGTCGTGTCTACCACCGAGACATCGTCGAACGACCAATAATCATCGTCATTCTCAAAGGCGAATTGCAGGGTTGTGCTCGGCCCTGCCGCCGTTTCCGAGAAAGAGTATTTGGTAAACGACCCAACAGTTCCCGGAGAACCGACCGTTGGCGTCAGGCTCTGAATTGTCGTTCCTCCAAAAGCCGCACTGAATGAATGCGTATATCCCACGACTGGTGCCGTGTCCTGCTTCAAATAGTACGTGACGTTATACGTGTCGCCAAGAGTCGTCGCCAGGGTTTGGCTCAAGTCCACCGGCGCCGTGCCATCGTCGATAAAATCCTGGCTCATGTATGCGCCAAAATTCCCGCTATTGGCGTCGAAGGCGTCGACGCCGTAGTAAGTACCGAACGGATTTGCGGTATTGCCGCTGATCGTCCAGCCGGTAAAGTCCCCCGTCTCGAATCCAGAGTTAGTCACGAGGTTACCGGGTATGGCAGTACTTATAGTGTCACGGGGCGCGCCAAAACCAGCCAGGGCGGGGCGCTTCAAAACCGGCCAATGTGCTGACGTATTCTATACCGCATCCGTTCTATCCGACGCAACTGTTCCTTGAGTTATTGGTCCCCGTTCACGCCGTCTGGCCGGCGGATACCCCCACATCAGAAGACAACGGCGGCTCTGTCACGGTGTCTTCCGGGGGGGAGCACCCTTCATCGCCGGCGGTACTCCGCCGTCCTTTTGGATTTGTCTTTTCCGGTGTCCCGGATTGGCCTGCCGTGAGCGAAGTCGAATGGCCCCCATGCCGAAGGCGGTAGCTCTTGCCGGTGATGTTGATGATCGTGGCGTGCTGCAGGAACCGATCCAGAATGGCCGTGGCCGCCGGCACGTCGCCGATCAGCTTGGCCCAGTCCTCCAGTGGACGGTTGCTGGTCATCATCGTCGAGCGGTTCTCGTGCCGGCGCATGACGATCTCCAGCAGGCATTCGCCGCTGCGCCGCGGAAGCTGCTTCATTCCCATGTCGTCGATGATAAGCAGATCAGGCTTGAGATACCGGGCCAGCGTCTTGTCCTGGGCTCCCAGATCCTCGTCGCCTAAAAAGTCGCGGGCCAGGTCGAAGATGGATCGGTACAGGACCACCAAGCCGCTCTTGATCGCCTGGTGTCCGATGGCCTGGGCCAAAAACGATTTGCCCACGCCGGGCGGACCCAGCAAGAGCACGTCACGTTTGTCACGAATGAACTGGCCGGCGGCCAGATCGTGAATCTGTTTGCGTTTGATGGAGGTGTTGAAGGAGAAGTCGAACTCGTCGAGGTTTTTGGTGTCGCGGAACATCGCCGCCTTGACGCGCCGGCCGATCTGCCGGCTGGATCGGACGTTCAGTTCATCCTGAAGGATCAGTTCCAAAAACTCACTGTGGTCGAGCCGATTGCCGGCCGCCTCGCTCAGGCGAACTTCAAGGCTGCTCGCCAGACCTGAAAGCCGAAGTTGCTTGAGCGTCTGCATCAACGAAGGTCTCATGGGGTGGACTCCCTTCGGCTCTGCTCAGGGCAGGCCTGTAAAGGTTGTGCGGCAGGCAAAGCCTCCGCTTGGGTGATTGCGTCGCGTACGAACTGTCCGTAATCGGCCAGTCCGCGGATGATTGGATGTTCCTGAACAAACTCGAAGTGTTGTTGAACCGGCGCGCCGTTTTGGTGTTCGATGAGCTGCCGCAGGGAGCGCAGGTGATACGCGCCATGCCCCAGAGCAATCTCGCAGGCTCGTTCCACGGCCGGTCGCGGCTGCTGATTGGCCAGCGACAGCAGCCCCATCAACACGCGCACGCCTTCGATGCCGCGATGCTGAAGCATTGACTGCGCCCACTGCGTGGCGTGCGGCCCGATGCATTCGATCCGCTGGAGAAGCCAGGTCGTTCCACGCTCGATGCCGCTGATCTTCTCCGGCAGGATATGGGCGTCTTGCGTCGAGAACCTGCCCGGCGGACGCTGCGCGTGCAGAGCGATCGCACGCATCTTCTGATCGAACAGCCGGACCGTGCGCCCGTCCCACCGCGCCCAGACCCGCTGGCCCAAAAACTCCGGCGGGACCGAATAGTACGCCCCCTTGATCTCCACGTGCCCGTCGCGGTGAACACTGCGCAACGCCTCGGTGAAAAGATCGAATCGCACCGGCGGCAGAGCCAACAGTGCCGGCTTCTCTACCTGCTCGAAGACTTCCTTCACCTGCCGCCGCGTCGTGCCGTGGATGCGCGTGTCGGCCACGCTCTTCTCCCACGTCAGCAGATGCGCGTTCTGATCCGAGAGCGAGGCGAATTGCCGGCCTTTGAGAGCATTGCTCTTCACATAGCCGATGCCCCGCTCGATCTTCCCCTTGTGCCGCGGCGTGTACGGCTTGGTGGGCAGAATGGCGATTCCATAATGTTCGGCGAACGACCGGACCTTGGGACACAACTCCGCCTCGAACCAGTCCGCCCGCGTCACCGCCGCGCGAAGATTGTCGATCACCAGCGCTGACGGCATCCCGCCGAAGTGCGTAAAGGCATTTTCCAGACAACGCAGAAAATCATCGGTCGTCTGCCGCTCCACCGCCTCGGCGTACCCCTTGCGGCTGTGGCTCAGCACAATGCGGAAGACCCAGGTTGCTTTGCGTTTGCCGTCAGGACCGACCAGGGCGCACCCCGGCCGAAGTCCACCTGCGCCTCGGCTCCCGGCTCGCATTCCATCCGGCGAAAGGGCGCCGGCGCGGCAGCCGAGAGCTTCTTGATGAACCGGCGCACGCTGTAATAGCTGCCGGCATAGCCGTGATCGCTGGAGATGTCTTGATAAATCCGCTGGGCCGTCAGCCCGGCTTCCAACTTCTGAACAATGACCTCACGCCAGGGCGATGCCGTACTGACCGACCCGATGGGCGCGCCGGATAACCCGGTGGCGCGCTCTCCGAGCCGCCTGCGGCGAGCACCGTCGAGCCGCCTGCGGCGAGCACCGTCGAGCCGCCTGCGGCGAGCACCGTCGAGCCGCCTGCGGCGAGCACCGTCGAGCCGCCTGCGGCGAGCACCGTCGAGCCGCCTGCGGCGAGCACCGTCGAGCCGCCTGCGGCGAGCACCGTCGAGCCGCCTGCGGCGAGCACCGTCGAGCCGAGGGCGCGCTGGCCGGTTTTGAATCCGATCCGGGCGCCGCAGGATCGCCGCCCGACAACCGGATGTGGCGTCCAACGGTCTCCCGGTGAACGCCGAGTTGGCGGGCGATGTTCCGATTGGACCAGCCGCTGGCGCAAGTGCCAAAATTGCTTGTACTTCCGCCATCTTGAGTTGATTGGCCATCCCACCATTGGCTTGCGGCAACCGCCGAAAGCCAAGGTCGATAACCCAATCTCCTGTGCCTCAAAATGGCCGGTTTTGGCGCGCCCTCAATTGGCCGGTTTTGCGCCCCATGACAATCTGTGGTCAAATAAGTACCAAAACCCCGATTTCCCCTTACCTATTTTGCCCATCCCACCCATTTTGTTGCGGACTGTCCAGTTTTGTATTGAAGGGTCCAAACCCCCAAAACGCAATTGCCTCACAAGAAAAATCTCCGCGCTCTCCGCGATCTCCCCGGTGAATAATCCGGCTCATTTCCCCAGCAGCTTATTCTGCTGCGCCACGAAGTCATCCACGTTATCCTTCTTGATCGCCAGGGTCGGAATAAAAATCTGCTTCGTATCCGGAACCACGGAATTGTCGCCGTTGATTACCTTGGCGAGGTTCAGCATCGAAAGCCTGCCAAACTCAAACGGCTGCTGCACCACCGTCGCATAAATCTCCCCGCTCTTGATCCCGGAAAGCGTCTCGGCATCCGAATCAAAGCAGACGATCTTCACCTGCCCCGATTTTCCGGCATCGCGCACGGCCCCGAGAATCGCCGGCCCGTTGTAGCTCCAAAGCCCGACAAGGGCCGCGATGTCCGGATATTTCACGAGAGTGTCTTGCGCATTGGCCTTTGCCCGCACGGCATCCGTGTCATCCGTGCGGACGTCGAGGATCTGCACGTTCGACCCATCCAGCGCCTGGCGAATCCCCGCGATTCGGTCCTTGGCATTCTGCGCATCCAGCTTCCCGACAAAGAGCATGATCTTCCCGCCACTGGGAATCGCTTCCTTGATCAATCCTCCCGCCTGTTTGCCCGCATCGACATTGTTCGTGCCGATGTAGCAGGCACGCTGCGAATTGGCGGCGTCGCTGTCGCTGCAGAAGACGGTGATCTGCTGCGCGGCATCGTTGAGCATCGGCGTTTCATTGACGGGATCGACGGGGCTGATCGCCATGCCGTCGATTCCCCGCGCCAGCAGGTCGTCGACGACGCGCTTCTGTCCTGCCGGGCTGGCGTCGCCCAGCATCTGGAAATCGACGTCGATATCGGGGTTTTCCTCCGCCGCCTTCATGCACCCGGCCCGGCAAATGGTCCAGAAATCCGCGGCGTTGTTGGTCACAAACGCGAGCTTTACTTTCTTCGCGTGCGCAGGCCGAAGCCCACGGCCCCAGGCCGAGGGCGACTGCGCAGACAAGACAAAGAAAGGCCAATTTTTTCGAGAACATCGCTTCGCTCCTTCCGGTTTTGAGATTCAGAGAGTTTTTTAAGAGGACATGACGGCGAACAGCACGCGATCGATCCCGGCCCAGACCATGCCCGCCATGCGGTGCCGCGGCGCGATTCGCGCTCCGACCTCCCCCAGCCGGCTCCACATCGCGTGCTCGCGAACCTTCTGGCAGAGATAGTCGGTTGCCTCCGGGGGGAATTCAGAAAGATTGCCCGTGAAAATCACGTTGGCGATTCCCTCGACGTTCAAGGCGCCGGCGACGGTGATCGCCACCGCGTCCAGCGAAACCTTGAACCACTCCGGCAAACCCGCCTCCTGCACATAGCTCATCAGCGCCGGCCAGGTGCGGATGTCGGCATTGTCGCGGAAACTCTTGAGAATCCCCTTGCGGGAAATCAGGGTCTCGGTGCATCCGATGGCCCCGCACCCGCATTTGCGCGTATTGCCCAGCACGGGCGTGTGTCCTAGCTCGCCGCTGAGCGGCAGATGCCCTGTTTCCAGCTTCGAGCCGACAATGGAAGCGCCCCCCATGCCGTCTCCGACATCGACGAGCAGAAAATCCTTGAGCGCCGGCTCGACCGCCAACTGCCCCAGCGCCAGCGCGCGAATCTCCTGGATAAACACAACCGGCAATCGGGCGATCGACCGCAACCCCGAAGCGAAATTGGCTTCCTCGGCCCAGTGGATGTTGGGGCAGAGCAAAATCCGGCCTTCCGATTCGTCGACCACCCCCGGGCAGCTCATGATGATGGCGTCGATCCCGCGGAGTGAAATCTTCCGGCAGACGCGGGCCAGCTTCGCAAACCAGTCGGACTTCATCCGAGGGGTTGCGAACATAATCGACCAGCGGTCGGTTGTGGGAATTGCAACGGAGGAAAGCGCCAGGCGGGTTTGACGGACTCCGAGCTGAATCAGCAGGAAACGGGGCCGAACCTTGTCGAGCTCCAGAAGTTTCGAGGGGCGGCCAAGTTGCCGCGAATCCGAACGCGGCCGGCCTTCCTCGGTTTCGACCTCGGAAAGTACGGACTGCGAGATCAAATCGTCCACGATTCGGCCGACGGTCGCCTGGCTCATTCCAGCCATCTCGGCCAGCGCCGTGCGCGACGTGCTGGTCTGGAGCCGTAGCATCGAATGCACGATTTTACGCTGGTTGATCTTCCTTAGGTGTGACGAGGTCGCCATCCAAAGGAAGCAATTATCTCCGGAAAGCGCGTCAGTCAAGAACTAATCCTTGGTTACATAAGCGTACATTCCACGGTTTCGCCTGATAGACCCGTCCCGTGGACTGGTCTGCAGGCGAAAGAAAACCCGAGAAAGTTTGACAGAGGGGCCGGTTTTACCCGGCCCCCTTTCGTATTCCCCTACTCCTGTCTGCGACGCCGGCGAGCGATCAAGCCGGTCGCAGCCATCAGCAGGATTCCCGTTGTTGCAGGTTCCGGAACGGCGCCGATCGTCGGAACCGCCAAATTGTTTGCGGCGGCGAAGGCGTCGAGAGCAGCGATGTCGGCGGGTGTCACCGACGTATCCGCGCCGCTGTCGCCCTGGCCGAAGTTCGCGGCCAACGCGCTGAAGTCCGAACCGTTCACAGAGCTGCTAAACAGGAAGTTGCCCTGGTCCCAGTTGGTGACGCCCAGCCCGAAGTTCGCGGCCAGGATCGAGAAGTCGCTCCCGTTGACGCTGCCGTCGAGATTGGCGTCGCCAAGGAGGGTGTACTTCAGCTCGATCTCACCGCTAACCAGGCCGGCGACGTTATGCGTCCCATCGGCCCCGTCCGCCCAGCCGACGCCATAGCGGAATCCGTTGGTGAGGGTTTGGGCGGTGCTGGAGATGATTCCCGTTGCACCGTTCCAACCGCCGTTGTTGAAGCCACTCTTCAGGTAGGCGTAAATGGAACCGACCGGGTCGCTGGCGCCGTAGGTGATCAGCACGTGGTTATTCGTGATGTCGAAGATACCGCCGCTGATCGACAACGAGGTGAGGCTGGCGAGGCCGGTTTGGTGGCCCAACTGAGCCGTGCCGCCCGTGATGGCGAGTGCCCCATCGGGCAGTGCTCCGTTGGCCGCAATCAGCAGCTCGCCAGCATTAACGGTTGTGCCTCCGCTATAGCTGTTGGAACCGCTGAGGGTCTGCGTGCCCGTGCCGTTCTTCACCAAACCTCCCGAGCCCGAAATGCTTCCGGCGAACGCCGTCGACGTGTTGTTTCCGCCGGTGGTAAGAGTTCCCGTTTCAAGGGTCACGGCCGATCCTGCCACGCCGGCAAGAGAGCCGATCGATTGGTTCTCACTGTTGAGGTCAAGTGACGCGCCGCTGGCGGTAATATTCACAGGTGTCGTGGCGGGGAGAATCTGCTGGGATCCGCCTGCGGTTGACACGCTGTTGGTGTTCTTCAGCTCATTGACCTGCGTTGCCGATAGAGCCGTGTTAAAGAAGTTCAGTTCATCCAGGTTGCCGGCATAGTTCGAGTTGCCGTCCAGATCCGACAGCGCGTCTTCGTCGTATCCAATCAGCGTGCTGTTGCTGGCATCGGAGCCGGCCATGTTGGGATAGGTCAAGGAAGTCACGGCATTCCCATCCACGTAGACGGTTTCGGTACCGCCGGCATCGACGAAGGTAACCATGTGCCAGTTGCCGTCGTCAACAGGCGTGGTGCCCTGGACGAATCCACCCGCGTAACGGACGCCGGTTGGATACGGCCCGGGCGTCCCGCTGACCGGATTAGCGCCCAGATAGAACACTGTGTTTCCCGTCGTCCAGGAACTTCCGTTGTTCGTTCCCTTGCTCAGGAACGCCGACCCGTCGACCGTGGTTTGAATCCACGCCGAGAACGTCCAGCTCGCGGCATTGCTCATGTCGACGATCTGAGAGTTAATCAGCACGTCGGTTCCCGAGCCGTCCAATTGCAAGGCATGGGTCGTCAAGGAACCAATGGTCGGGCCAGGCGAAACAATGGTCGCGCCACTGGTCGAGCCGCCCGTGTAGTAAGTATTATCGATGATGCCGTTCAGGGCCGAACCGCCCGAACCGGTATTGGGGATAACAGTGTTTTGCGGCAGGGGGTTCGAACTAGGAGTAAAGCTATCGAAAGAATATGAGGCGACTGCCGTGGGGATACCAACGGCCGGAAGCTGGACGGTACCCTGCGTGATTGTCGTGGCGCCGGTATAGGTCGACGCGACGGAAAGCACAAGGGTGCCCACGCCAAGCTTGGTCAATCCGCCGTCCACTGCCGGGCCCGTAACACCGCTGGAGAGCGGCTGTGACACGGTAACATTATAGCCATTCGTATTGATGTTGGCGCCGCCTGCCTGCACATAGGCATGAGTGATACCACCCATGAAGCCCGCCGTGGCCTCCGCGGCCTGAAGCGTTCCACCGTTGAAGTTGAAAATCGCCGTGCCTGTGCTGTGGCCGATGGTCGGTACGGTAAGGGTTCCGGCATTGAGGTTATAGGTATAGGTGCCAACGCCGCCTATTCCTAAATTGATGCCACCGCCTCCGCCAACCGTGGAGCCGCCGTCGCTATAAAAAGTTACGGCTCCGCCGTTCTGGTTGAACACGCCGGTTTGGGCGGCGTTACCGTTAACGTCGCCGAAAGAGATGGTGCCGTTGTTGTCGATGTTGATCTGACCAGTGCCGCTGAGGTTGACCACACCGGATCCGGTTGTGAAGACCCCGATTTCCAGTTCTGAAACACCGAAACCGAGCGGGTTCGTGTTCAAAACGCCGCCGCTATTGTTGTAAGTGCCTTGGCCGAAACCGCCCACGGTGAACCAATAGTTGGAATTGATGGTTCCGCCGGTCTGGTTGATGGTACCGGTTCCGCCCGAGTAGTTGCCCGGATTTCCGGCCATGACCGTCCTGCCGGAATTCCAGGTTCCGTTGACGATGTCGAGCGTTGAGGTGTTGCCGAATGCCTGGCCGACATACGTGTCGCCGGCGCTTGCCTCGACTCCGCGTGTGCCGCCGCCGGCAAGAACCGTCGTACCGCTGTTCAGGTAGTTCCAGCCCGACTGAGTATCGTTGCCGCTCAAAACAAGAGTTCCCGCTCCGCTCTTGAGGATGTCGCCGCCACCGGTGAGATTGGCGCTGATCGTCAGGGTGTTGGTCGCATTATTCTGATCGATAAAAAGCTCATTGGTGGCCGAGGTGACCAGATTGCCGTCGGAAATCGTCACGTTTCCGGTGGCAGAGGGGGTCATGAGAATGCCCGCGGTGGTCAGCGTGTTGGTGGCTCCGCCGATATCGATGCTGGTTGCCGCCCCGTTGAACCGAAGGGAGGTCACGGTGGTGTTCGTGCTGGCCGGCAGCGTCACGGCTCCACTCACATCCGCGTTTCCGGAGAGAGTCGTCGCGGTGCTTGCGGTATAGAAAGTTGGAAGGGACGAGCCGGCAACGATGCTACTGGTGGAGGTCATGGTGTTGGTTACGACCGCGGCCCAGTCGGCGCCGTTGTTAACGGTCGCGAAGGCCATGCCTCCGGTGTCGACCAGGAGTCCGCCCGTGCTGGTGGTGGTGCCAAAAGCCTGGTTGCCACCGGTGGCTGCGAGGGTGAGCGAGACCGTTCCCGTGGTGGGGAGCTGAATATCAAGGGAGCTGGCCCAGTTGTGCTGCAGGAGGCCCAGATTCAACGACAGCGATGCCGCGCCATTCTGATTTAGCACGATGCTGGAGTCGCCCAATTCCAGGCCCGTTCCGTTGCTGAAGGTCTGGCTGTTTGTTCCACCGCTTGCGCCGTTGAGAACCAGAGTGCCCCCTTGATCCTCAAGGTGTGTCGAGCCCGCATCGGGGGTGGCCGCCCCGTCGTCTCCAAGGATGTTGGTTGCCGGTGCTCCCGGCGCAGCGAAGTTGAGTTCCAATACACCGTCATTGATCGCCACAGTACCCGAGAGCGCGCTGTTGTTCCCTGTGAGAACCAGGGTTCCGCGTCCGCCCTTGGCCAACTCGTTATCACCGTTGTTGCCGTTCGCAAGCGTGGCATTGATCGTGACGACTTCCGTCTGCCCGGTCGCCTGGTTCACGGTAAAAATGTTGTAGCCGGGATTGTTGAGATTCAGCGGGCCGCCCGTGCCGGTATTGATCACCCATCCCGCGTTGCTCGACGCGTTGGTGTTTCCGAAGTTCACGGTTCCCAATGTCTGGGATCCATCCAGCGTGATCGTGCTGGTGGAGGTGATGTTCTCATTGAAGAACGCCGTTGCCGCCCCGGTAGGAACGGCGGCGGTGCTCCAGTTTCCGGGCGTGTTAAAACTCCCCGACCCATTGCCTGCGGTGTCTACCGCCCACGTGTCGTTCTGTGCCATCGCATAGTGGCCGAAGGTCAGAATACTGCCCGTGAAAGCCGCTACTGCTGCCGTTAACTTTGCCTTTGTCCTCGACTGCATGTCTCCTCCGAATGTGATGTATTGAGCCGTGAAATGACACTTTGCCGACCCGCTCTTATTAAACCACCGCAGGTCAACGGATGGAGAGTATACCGAGTTATTTTCTGTGTGAAAGAAAAAAATGCTTGTAAACTTTCAGAGTGATGTTTATGCTGTGAAATCACGTGCTGGGGAAGGATTTCGAAGAGGAGCGATCCGTCCCCCCATGAGTCTCTGCGGGAGCCTCTGAAAGTCTCATAAAGGGACGCATCCGCAATCTCGATACAGACGGCACGTTGTTCGGAGTGGTTTCATGTCGATTGATCGATCGCGTCTATGGGAGTGCAAATCCATTGGCGAAAATCATAAGTCGGTGCGTGCCCCATCCCGCGGAAACTTCAAGGAGTTGCTCGTGCACACACAATACAACGATCGATCGCTTCGGAGGAAATTCGTGGAAAATCATGCGGTAAATCATACGGAAAACCGACGCGGTTTCACGCTCGTGGAATTACTGGTGGTCATCGGAATCATAGCGATCCTGATCGGGATTCTTCTTCCCGCCCTGACCAAAGCCAGGCAGCAGGCCCAGATCGTGCAGTGCGCCGCCCAGGAGCACAATATCGCCGGAGCCCTGTTTGCCTATGCGGCCGACAATGCCGGCTGGCTGCCGGCAAAGGCTTGCAATGGCGGGTGGTATCCAACCGCTCCGACCGAAAACTGGATGTGGGACATGTCCGCTCCCATGCGCGATCTGCTCGTCAGATATGGCGTTACCCACGATGCGTTTTATTGCCCAAGCAATAAGGAGACTCAGGATCTCGCCAACGTCCCCGGTTCATTGGGAGTGGGACCCAGCGAATGGGATTTCAACGTTTCCTACAACTACCCAGTCGTCACGCATCAGCTCGTCCCCAGTCAGGGAACGAATGTTGATTCGGCCGGATTTGGCGTTATGGGTTACGTCTTCCTGATCCAGCGGCTGGACCCAAACCTCAACAACTTGTGGTTGACTGAAAATGAAGGGAATTCGCTTTCCAACGCCAGCACCACCTACTTTTGGAATCTTCAGACCAAATTAACCAAGCCCATCGCGACCGCTAACCGGTTTAAGGTCTCCAGGCCGGCGCTTTCCTCCCAAACGGAACTTGTGCTCGATGCAGTGGTTAGCCAAACCTTCACGAACTTGACAAACGGGGAGCGCGCTACTTACGACTACCTGGTTATCGGCGGCTGGCCGACTCCCGAGCCAAGCGCGCATCTCTACGGACGCGAACCGTCTGGTGGGAATATCCTGTTCATGGATGGACATGCGGAATGGCGTCCGTTTACACAAATGGTTCCCAGGGTTTACATCCCCGGTAACACAGCCATTAGCAAGACCGGCGTCTATTTCTGGTGGTAATAAGGATCAACGCCGGAAGGCGGCCGGCATTGGGCAAGCGGCTCAAATCTAAGCCGAACCGAAACACCCCGCTCAGATGACTTCGCGGGCAAGCGTCGTTTCTATAGCACGAGGATTGGAAAGCCGCTCGATTAATTTCGATTTGCAAGCAATAGTCTTGAACTACTAAAAATGCGTGGTTAAATTCTCACCGGATACGCGGAACGACGGGTTGTGGCGTCGAGGAGCTTATGAGTGATCCATCCGCACGCCGGAAGCTTTCCAAACGCCTGGGGATAAGTGGCTTTGGAGCGATTCTCGTCAGCCCGCTTTTTTCCCACCCCTCCCTCGCCCAAATCCTACCCGCCTACGGCGTCACCAGCGCTCACGACCCCTCCACCCTCCAGGCGGTCTCCACCCCAACCGGCACCGAATACCTCTACTTCAGCACCGGCCAGGACATCCTCTCCCGCGTCTCCTACAACATGGAAACCTGGCAGAACGGACCATCCGTCTTCACCAACTCCACCATTCCCGCCTGGACATCCACCGCCGTCCCCGGATTTACCGGCGATTTCTGGGCTCCCGACGTCGCCTATTTCGACGGCCTCTATCACCTTTACTACGCCGTCTCCACCTTCGGCAGCCAGGTTTCCGCCATTGGAATGGCGACCAACACGACCCTCAATACCCTCGATTTCGGCACCTATGATTGGGTCGATCAGGGTGAGGTCATCGGCTCAACAAATGGCAGTGCCTATAACACCATCGACCCCAGCATCCTGGTCCAGTCCAACGGCTCGGTCTGGATGTCGTTCGGTTCATTTTGGAACGGCATCTACCTCACGCAAATAAATCCGTCCACGGGCAAGCCGTTGAACTCCACCGTCGAGCAGATCGCCTACAACTCCTCGATCGAAGCCTCCTACCTCTATCACCAGGGAAATTACTATTATCTCTTCGTGAACTGGGGAACCTGCTGCGACGGTCTCAGCAGCACCTACAACATCCGCATGGGCCGCAGCACCTCCGTGAATGGCACCTATTACGACGAAAACGGCGTGGCCATGACCAACGGCGGCGGATCGCTTCTCCTCGGCACCGAAGGCAATTACGTCGCCCCAGGCCAGATCGGCATCTTGCCCCAGGGAAACGCCGACTGGATGAGCTACCACTACTTAGACGCCAACAACAACGGCGCACCAACCTACGCCCTCCGTTCGCTCTACTGGACCAACCAGGGCTGGCCCACCGTTACGGCGCCGGCGCTGGAAACCGTCAACTGGAACAACACCGGCGGCCTCGGCGACGGCGCAACCTGGGACGTCTCAGGAAATATGAACTGGCAGGATACGGTAGGAAACGCCAACTATTTCGACGGCGACAGCGTCAGCTTCGGCGACGTAAACAACGGCCACTACAACGTCACCCTGAGCACCACCGTCAACCCCGGCGGGATCACCTTCAACAACAGCGCGAACAACTACACCATTTCCGGCACCGGAACCATCGCCGGCTCCGGCTCCCTCTCCAAATCCGGCAGCGCCACCGTCACCCTCTCGACCATCGACACCTACACCGGCGGCACAACCGTCAGCGCCGGCAAGCTCATCATCGGCGCGGCCGCGCGCTCCCCGATGGAAGCGTCAACATCACCGGCGGAATTCTCCAACTCGGATCCAGCACGGGCCTCGCCCAACTAACCTCGTTGTCCATCAGTGGCACAGGCACCTTCGACATCGGCAACAACCATTTTATCCTCACCTACGGCTCCAGCGATCCGATCAACACCATCGCAGGCTACATCAAATCCGGTGCTAACACCGGCGACGGTATCATCTCTTCCGCGGCTGCGACGCTGACCAACGGCCTGCGTTACGGCGTGGGATATGCAGACGGCGCCGATGGAGTCGTCGCCGGCCTGAGCTCCGGCCAGATCGAAGTGAAATACACGCTCCTTGGCGACGCCAATCTCGACGGCACCGTCAACGGAAGTGATTTCAGCATCCTCGCCACCAACTTCGGCACCGGCGCCACCAACTGGGACCAGGGCAACTTCCTCTACGAAAGTTCCGTCAACGGCTCCGACTTTGCCGCCCTCGCCGCCAACTTCGGCCAGGGCGACAGCGGCGCAGCCACGGTCTCCGCCGGCGATGTCGCCGCCCTCGATGCCTTCGCCGCGGCCAATGGTTTGCTGGCGGATGTGCCGGAACCAGCCGCCGCAATGATTCTTATATCTACGACGGTAGGCGCATTACTGCGCCGACGCCGAAATTAGGCTTATTCTGCTGAATGTTGCCCTATTCGACTATGGCTGCGTCGTCGCGGTCGTCTTCAACCACTGGTTCCAATACCCGGCGAAATCATCCACGGCCATGCGCTTCGTGTTAGCCGGGACGGCCAGGCTCGGATCAGGCGGATCCTTCGTTACCAGCGTAAGCGGATTGGCGATGGTGTGGGTGGTCGGATCCATTCCGTCCGGGTCTTTGCCGTTGAGGATCTTGTCCACCACGATTTCAACGGTGCGGTGCCCCCACCCGTAGCAGTCCTGCGAAATCAGTTCGTTGACGTACCCGTTGCGGAGATAGGTGAGGCACTTGGGCAGTGCATCGCAGGAGACGACCTTGATCGAGCCCGGCACTGGCCAGGTGAGGGCGTTTTCCGTGAAGAGCGGCCAGCCACCGACGAAGACCCAGCCGTCGATCTTGCCCGGGTTGGCGGCCATGGCCTGGCTGATGGCCTGGGCGGCAGCGCCGGGTTCCTCCTGGTGGTAGAAGACGCCGTTGCCGTTGTTCAGCTCGTGCATGTTGGGGTAGTTCGCCAGTTCATCGCGGACGGCTTTGATGCGCTTCTGCAGATTGGGCCCCGTCTGATTTCCGCCGAGGATGGCGATGGTCCCTTTTTCGCCCATGTACCGGGCGAGCTCCGACATGAGCAGGTGGCCGAGCTGCGCATCGTCGGTGCCGTAGTCGCAGAAGCGCTTGCTCTGCGGTGCATCGGAATCGAAGCAAGCGACGAGAACGCCTTTGTCGATCGCGTCATTGATCGCCGGCGTGAGCATTTGCGCCGCCGAGCAGGAGACGAGGATGGCGTCAACCTTTTCATTGGTGAGCGAAGCGATGGCGTCCGCCTGAGCGGCGGGATCTTCGTTCGGAGGCGTGCGCCATTCGATCTCCACATCAATGCCGTCCTTCGCGCTCAGCTCCTGTGCGGCATCGACCGCTCCAGTGTGGGCGGCCTGGAAGACGTCGTTGGATTCGCTTTTGGCGATCATGCCGATGCGAATCGTTCGCGTGGGGGCGGCGGTCGCCGGTGGGTGTGGGCGCGGCGGCCTTGGAACAGCCGGCGGCGGCGATGAGGCAGCCGGCGGTGAGAGCGAGAAAAATTCTGGTGAGCGTGCGCATGGAGTTCCTCCGCAGTTGGTGGTTGGTCAGATGGATAATTTCGCCCCTGCCAGTCGGCGTTGCCGGAAATATTCGCTGATCGAATCGATGGCGACCGCGACGATGATCGCGCTGCCCACGATGATGAGCTGATATTCCGTTTTCCAATGCAGGGTGATAATTCCGTCCTGAATCATGGCGATGATGATGGTTCCAAGGAGCGCGCCCAGCGCCGTCCCCTTGCCCCCGGTAAGGCTGGCGCCGCCAACGACGGCGGCCGCGATCACCGTCAGCTCATATCCGGTTCCCGAGCCGGTGGAAGTAGCGCCAAAGCGTCCCAGCCACACCATCCCGGCGATTCCCGCGGTAAGTCCGGCGACGGCGTAGACGCGCAGCTTGATGAGGTTCGTCCGCAGCCCGCTGAACCGCGCCGCTTCTTCGTTACCGCCAACGGCGTAAATTTCCCGCCCACCGGCGGTTTGCGATAGATAAAAACCGGCGATGGCCGTGACGACCAGCATGACGACCATCGGCATCGGGCGCTGGCCCATGATTTCCAGCCGCATGAAATGATCCGTGAAGGCGGCGGGGATCTGGTGATCCTGCATAGGGATTTCCTGCAGCTTCGTCGTGACGACGGTAATGCCGCGCAGGATGCTCATCGTGCCCAGCGTGACGATGAAGGGGTGGATGTTGAGGCCGACAATCAGGATTCCGTTGAGCAGTCCGCAAAGCAGGCCCACGCCCATCGGCAGGAACATCGCGGCGGGCAGAACCTGCCAGGCCGGGGCATTGCTCGGGAAATACTGGATGATCCGCGCGGTGGTGAAGGCCGACAGGGCCATGGTCGAGCCGACGGAGATGTCGATGCCCCCGGAGATGATGACCAGCGTCATGCCCACGGCCATGATGGCGTAGTAGGAGGCGGGGGTGGCAATCTCATCGAGTAGGTTGCCGGGATTGAGAAAGAGATTTTGCTCGCCGGGGGCGGCCTGCGTGTATCCCCAGATGCTGAGGCCCAAGCCCATGATGAGAATCACGATGACGAGTCCGAGTTCCTGGAGTCGGGGCAGGCCACGACGAGAACGCGCGGGGGTTGCTCGGGCGCTTAACTCAAGTTCCGGTTGGGTGTTCATGAAACTCGTGCGGCGATTATAGACAACGGTGGTTGAATGCAAAATTTGACCATTTTTTATCGCTGGAGGGTGACTTCGACGGTGGTTACCGCGTCTTTTGAGGCTTGCTGGTTTCGGGGCACCTCAGCCGTGAAATGTTCGGAGGCGGAGTCGTAAGAGACCTTGAGGTTCCCGCCCGCGGTGATCGGGGTGGGGGAGCAGCCGTGCAGGCGGATGGATTGTTCGCCGGGGGCGAAAATGACCACCACGGAAAGCGATTTTGCGGTTTCGGTGATGGAGGCGATGCGTTGCCGCCCGCTGGAGATGAATTTGTCTTCGTCGCCGAAGAGGGCGATGCCGCTGGGGCCGGGCTCG
Source organism: uncultured Phycisphaerales bacterium (assembly GCA_963755915.1). GTDB lineage: Bacteria > Planctomycetota > Phycisphaerae > Tepidisphaerales > Tepidisphaeraceae > PALSA-1353. Next base: position 327,334 of record CAVWLP010000003.1, on the reverse strand, counting down.
GCGATGACGTAGTAGTTGAAGCCGTCGCGGTGCAAGGGGGCGGTGAATCGGCCGCCCGAATCGGGGCGATGAATCGATTTGGCGAAGTAGTCGTAGATATATGCGGGGGCGGTTACCCCGATTTCTTTCATAGAGATCGTAACGGTTCGGACGGGGGAGTTTTCGTCGGCGTCGAGGCGTTCCCGCTGGCGCAGATCCTCGGGAGAGTCGAGGTGGCCCCGGCCCATCGATAACGGGACGCGGTAGGCGAGAAGGTAATGCGTGCGGAGCCCTTCGTGATCGCTATAAGTTTCGGCGATGAGGGGGCGGGCTTCGCCGCGGGATTCGGCGATAATGGTGGAATCGAGAGGGAGAAGCGGGGCATCGGGTTTGATGATGACCCCGTCGGATCGGATGGCCTGGAAAATGTTCTGCTTGTTTTCGGTTCCGATCTGATCGCCGATGCCGATGGGGCCGGCGGAGAGATCGGCGAGGAGGAGGTTGGCGGGTTCGGTGCTCATGCAGCAATCGGTCCAGGGCCAGACGCCGACGGAGTAGGCCAGGCGCGAGCCGTAAAGAAAGTCGTGCCAGCGGTCGCGAAGAAGGCGGTCCTGGCTGGTGCGGATGGTGGTGACGTTGGGGTAGGAGGCGGCTTGCAGGAAGTAGCAGGGGATCGGCATGCAATATTGCAGCGTCATCCCATTGTCGGCGGCGGCGGTGGCCATGGCGTCTGTGAATTCGCTGCCGGCGTCGACGGTGCGGAAGAGGGCGGGGGAGCGGACAAAAATTTCGCTGAGCCAATCTTGTTCGTATCCGAAGCCGCCGGCCGAGTGGACGTAGCCGATCACCTCCTGCCAATAGCGGGCGTCGAGGGCGGCGTAGCCGGTGATTTTATATTTGTGCTGGTAGGGGCTGGTGGGGTCGATCCAACGGTTGTGGGTGAGGATCGGCAGGCCAAGTTTTTTCTGAAAGGCGGGGAGTCCTTCGGGGAAGACGGCAGGGTCGGCGCGGTATTCGAGCAGCCCGCCGCTGCGGTTCCAGGGGCCGGCGGGTAAACTGGGATTTTTGTCCGCCAGGACCGTGCCGTCCTGCTTGGTGAAGCTTTTGGGGTACCACCAGCTATCGAGCTGCATGTAGCCGAGAGGGATGTTTTCCTTGCGGTAATGGTCGGCGATAGATAAGAGCGTACCGGCGTAGCCGAGGGATTTATCGTAATTGTAGTAATACCAGGTGCCGGTGTTGGTCCAGTAGCCGAGATAGTGGAGGGCGATGTCGCTGTCGTTGGCCGGGCGGATTTTGCCGAGCAGGTCGGTGAGGCCGTGGCCGAAGGCGTCCCAGGTGCGGTTGATGCCGGGGCCCCAGGCGACGAGGGTTTGCTGGGTGAAGCCGGCGGGGATGTTGGCGACGGTCTCGCGAAGCTCGCCGCGGATTTCCGGCTGGGAATCTCCGGAAATGGTTTGGATGAAGAAGTGGGAGGCGGGGGAGATGATGAAGGTATCGGCGTTGTCGTTGAAGAGCGCCCAGGGGCTGCCGCTCGGTTCGCCGTCGAAGGCGATCGGGGCGTGCGGTCTTTGCGCGTAGCTCATGACGTGGAAATTGCGGGGCAGACGATCAAAAACGGGGAAGGGGCCGACGGGTTGGGGGGCGGGGGATTCATAGGTGAGGGAGAAGAGGGCGAGGGCGCGGTCGGCGTAGGTGCGGATGCGCTCGAGGACGGGGGTGCCGGACAGGGTGGTGCTGAGACTGATTTCGCTGAATTTTCCGATTGAGTCGGAGCCTTGGGTGGGTTTGTCGGAGCCGGGCCACTTGCAACTGATAGCCCAGTTTCCGCTACCGATTTCGTAGCGGCCGTTTAATAGTTTTGCGACGGCGCAATGGGGGGTTGTTAATGTTGCCAGTGCGATCCAGAGCCACAGGTACGTCAACGAATGCTTCAAGCTGATCGACATCGTATTTGAAGTTGGATTGCTTTGCGCCTATCGTCCAACCAATCAACCAGAAGGAAGGAAAATCGATGGCAAGCAGAATTGCAGAGCAGTGCCTGGATGTGATTTTTCGCCATGCACGGACGCACGTGGCGTGGCTGGATAAGCCGGTTGACGACAGCCTCCTGCGCGAAGCTTATGACGTGGCCAAGATGGGCCCGACCTCGGCGAACACCATGCCGCTCCGAATCGTCTTTGTGAAATCGAAAGAGGGCAAGGAGCGGCTCAAGCCGGCGCTTGCGGAGGGGAACGTCGAAAAGACCATGGCCGCCCCGGTGACGGCGATCTTCGCCGATGATCAGAAGTTTTATGAGCACGTGCCGAAGCTCTTTCCGGTCGCCCCGCAGTTTGGGGCGATGTTTTCCAAGCCCGAGGCGGCGGAGCGAGCCAGGATCCATGCGTTTCGCAATGCGACGCTTCAGGCGGGGTATTTCATCATCGCCGCGCGGGCCCTGGGACTGGATTGCGGCCCGATGTCCGGGTTCGATAATGCCAAGCTCGATGCGGAATTTTTCCCGGATGGACGGCACAGATCGAATTTCATCATGAACATCGGGTATGGCGATCACAGCAAGCTGCGACCGCGCTTTCCGCGGCTCGATTTCGATGAGGCCTGCAAAATCGTCTAAAGTGTTGCGGATGTCCGGACCAGGCCTCGATCGCCAAGTTTAGCGGCCCCGCTTGCGGGCGCGTTCCCGCAGCCCAGAAACACAAAACATCATTCAGGGCTGAGTCGCGGCCGGCTGGGTTGCGGCTGCGTTATCTTTCCACGGCGCCCAGTTGTCGTCCCCTTTGAGGAAATTCTCCTTCGAGAATTGCTGGGCCTCGGCCTCCGTAAGCTGGTGCGACCAGCTTACGCGTTTGTCGGTGGCTGCCCCGGGCCGGTGTTGGCGTATTCGGCGTAATAGGCTTTGATGTCGGCGTCGGTGTCGGTGGGGTTCCATTTCGACCAGCCGCGGGGGTTGATCTGCGTGCCCAATTCGCAGTGGAGGTAGACGACGCGGGAATAGGGTCGCCAGGGGCGGCCGAGGTAAATCGATCCATCGGGGACAGTCGGGACGGCGGTGAGCTTGCAATCGGTGAGCACGTAGCCGGTCGTTTGCTTGTCGCTGGTGCGGGACTGGGCGGTGAGGAAACCGAGGCCGGTGCTCTGGATTTCACATTGGTCGAAGACGGCGGCAGCGTTGCCGAAGATGAAATCGACGTCGCCGCGGATGAAGCAGTGGTAGAAATATTCGCGGCCGGCGTTGGCGTAGAGGGTGTCCTGGTTTCCCAGAAATCGGCAGTTGCGGAAGACGGCGCGGTCGGAATAGATGAGGATGGCGACGGCCTGCCCTACCACGGAGCGCGGCGCGGCGCTGTTTTCGAAGGTGATGTTTTCGGCGTTGAACCCGGGGGCGCGGATGGTGACGCTGGCGGACCCGGAGGTTCCCATATTCTTGCCGGCGGCGTTTGGTTTGCGGGCAAAATCGTCAAAGGTGAGGATGGTTTTTTCGGGGTCCTGGGCGAGGAGGTGGATCATCGGGGAGGTGATGTGAAGCTTCTCGTGATAGGTTCCAGGTTTGATGAAGATGATCTTTGGGGCAGAGTTATCGGAGGGGACGGCGCTGACGGCTTCCTGCACGGTCTTGAAATCGCCCGAGCCGTCGGGGGCGACGATGAAATCGGCGTGGAAGCCGGCGATGTCTGCGCCGGCGGCGTAGGTCGTCTTAATCTTCATAAGTAGGATTAAAATTGCCATCCATGCAAGTCGATTCATCACAAGGAAACGCGTTGGTTGGCTGGGTCTAATCATTAGAGCCATTGTATATTCCCCATCTTTCAATGACGCAAATTCGGGAATGAAATGATGTTAAAGGTGAAAACGCGGGGCGTGGCGTCCAAGATTGCTACGATCAAACAGTAATGGCGACAATGAGGCACCGCACTAATTACGATCGTGGACACGAGCCAAAACCAAGGAAATTTTCTGATTTCAAGCTTAAGATGGGGGCGGTCGATTGAGCGGCTATGAAAACCATTTTTTCTTTTCTTCGCGATGAATCGGGCGGTGAAGTTCTGGAATACGCCCTGATCGCAGGGCTGATCGTGGTGGCGGCGATTGCCACCATCGGGTCGGTCGGCGGTAAGGTGCTGGCCTCCTGGAACTCGCTGAACAGCTCGATGTAAACGTCACGCCTAGGGGGGAATTCCGATCCGTTTTCGCACTGACGGTTTTCCTTTGGTTTGACGAATAGATTGCAGCGCAGGTGATGCGGCTCATCCACCGCCAGGAGGCGGCATGCCCTGTGGTCCTCCCGGCGGTCCGCCGGGCGGCCCATTATCGGGCGGTCCTCCTTGTCCTTGGCCGCCCTCGCCGGGCGGGGGACCGTGCGGGCCGAATCCACCGGGGCCGCCTGGTCCACCCCACGGGCCTGGACCGCCGGGGCCTCCTGGACCGCCGCGGGGCGGGGGGAGCATCTGGTCCCGGATATTGCGGAAACGCTCGCTCCACTGCTGGTACTGGTCCGCATTCAGCGCCTGCTTCATCTGCGCATCGAGCTTATCGAACTGCGCTTTGAACTGCGGGCGAACCTGTTCCCGGATTTTCATCAGTCCATCCCGGCAGTCCTGGTAAATCTGCCGGACGTGCTTCGCCTGATCGTCGCTGAGCGAGAGCTCGATGCGCAGACGATCAACCAGGCTTCCCACCGGAGGGTCTGGATCAAACCGCCCCATCGGCGGGGGGGGGAATGGTGGATGCCAGAGCCATGAAACGCCATACCCCGCGGCGCCGCCCGCCAGGAAGATGACCGCGGAGAGGGCCAACGCCTTCAAGACGCGGAAGCGGCCGCGCTTCGGTGGGAGAATTTGTTCGATGGGAGGGTTGCTTTGGGTCATGGCAACTGCACCTGTGTAGCGTTGAAAAGGGGCGAGATGGAATCGATGCTGGAGGTGGTCTGGCGGGTGTGGATGGCGAAGCTGAGAATGATTCCGGCCGCCAGCGCTGAAACGGCGGCCGACCAGGCCAGCGGCGCGAGGCGAAGGGGTGGCTCCGCATTGGCGGCGGCGCGCAGCACCGCGGCCACGTTGATATTCGTCCCCGGCGGCTCCTCGCAGCGGGCCAGCCGGGCCAGAGATTCGATGGCGTCAAGCGGATCCATGGCTTATTCCCATTAGAAATTCCGTCATCTTCTTCTCTTCAATCATCTTTTTCAGCCGTTGCCGGGCGCGATAGACGCGCATTTTGACAATGGTTTCGTTCCATCCGGCCCGTTTGGCGATTTCGCGCAGCGAACACTCCTCGAAATACATGAGGGTGAGGACGAGCCTGTCGGCCCGCGGAAGTTCCGCAAGCAGGTTGTGAAGCGCAGCCGCGGCGGCCGTCGCGTCCATCTGGCCGGCTTCGGCAGGGGCGGGCGGATCGATTTCGTCGATGGGCTGTAAATTTCGCCGGCGTTTCTGGGAACGCCAGAACTGATACCCGGTTCGGGTGGCGATCCGCATAACCCAATGCTCAAGCGGAGCTTTCCCCCAGCGGAATCGCGGGAGGGATGTGTAAACCTGCACCATGGTTTCCTGCACCAGTTCGACGTGCTCGGTCCGGTTGCGGGTAAATCGCCACATCAGGCGTGCGATGCGGGCCTCATACCGTTTGAGAAGCTCCCCGCAGGCCCGGTTGTCGCCGGCAATGCACTGGCGGCACTGCCGCTCATCGAGCTCGGTTTGATCGTTTCCGCTGCCAGCCGGGCTTGGCAAATCCGCAACCGCCACGGGTTCATCTTGCATCGCCAGAGCCTCGGAAACAAATCTTCGCCATTGTGAATATGGCAGTCGGGGAGCGAAGGTAACCAACTTGGCCCGTAAAAATAGAGGCCCCCCTAAACAATGGGGGTGCAACGGCTTGACATCCTATCCCGTTGCACTAATTTCGGTCTTTTTGCCACTCTGAAAGGATCTGTCCGTGGGCCGATACGTCATAGGACTGGACTTCGGAACAAACTCGATGCGGACGCTGATCGTGGACGTCCGCAACGGCAGGGAACTGGCCTCGTTCGTTGCGGATTATCCCACCGGCGATGCCGGCGTCGTGCTCGACGATACCGATGCCGACCTCGCTCGCCAAAATCCAGCGGATTACCTCGAGGCGATTTCGCGCGGAATCACCCAGGCGCTGGAGCACGCCGCGACGGATGGGGAATTTTCCGCCAATAGCGTGATTGGGATCGGGGTCGACACGACCGGCAGCACACCGATGCCGGTGGACCGGCAAGGGCGAAGCCTGGCGATGCTCCCGGGTTTCGCCGGCAATCCCCATGCGATGGCGTGGCTCTGGAAAGATCACACCGCTCACGACGAAGCGGAAGAGATCACGGCGCTGGGGCTGAAACATCGCCCGAAATTCATGAGCAAGATCGGGGGGCGATATTCATCGGAATGGTTCTGGGCGAAGCTCCTACGCTGCGCGCGAACCCAGCCGACGGTTTTTGAGGCGGCTTATACGTGGATTGAAATCGCAGATTGGATTCCGGCAGTGCTCACGGGGGCGAAGGATGCGAACGAAATTCGCCGCGGTGTTTGCGCGGCGGGGCACAAAGCGTTTTACAACCCGGAGTGGGGCGGATACCCGGACGAGGCCTTTCTGGGGATGCTGAATTCGGCGCTGGTTCGCGTTCGCAAGACGCTGCCGGCGAAATGCGAAAATGTGGCCCATGCAGCGGGGAAGCTAAGCGCCGAGTGGGCCGGAAAACTCAACCTTCCGGAGGGGATACCCGTCGCCATCGGGGCGTTCGATGCCCACCTCGGGGCCATCGGCGCGGGAATTTCCGACGGAACATTGGTCAAAATCATGGGGACTTCGACGTGTGATATCATGGTAGCGCCGAAGTCGCGGGCAATCGCGGATGTGCCGGGTTTGTGCGGCATCGTGCCGGACTCGGTTCTGCCGAATTATTTTGGCTTGGAGGCCGGCCAATCAGCGGTAGGGGATATTTTCAACTGGTTCGTCAGCAAAATTCAGCCAGGCGGTGAGGAGTCAGGATCGCACCAGGCACTGACGGCCGCCGCCGAGGGACTTCGGCCGGGAGAGAGCGGATTGCTCTGCTTGGACTGGTTCAACGGCAATCGGACGATCCTCGTCGATCAGCGCTTAAGCGGACTGATTTTGGGCCTGACGCTGCACAGCTCGCCAGCCGAAATCTATCGAGCCTTAATCGAATCGACGGCAATGGGATCGCGGGTCATCATGGAACGCCTGGAGGAATATGGTGTACCCGTGCGCCGCGTCGTCAATTGCGGCGGAATTTCCGCGCGCAATCCCCTCGCCATGCAGATTTACGCCGATGTCATGAACCGGCAAATCTGCGTGTCCCGCAGCCTTCAGACCTGCGCCCTCGGATCAGCAGTGGCGGCCAGCGTTGTCGCGGGAAAAGGGCAGGGGGGATACGACAATTTCCAGGAAGCCATTGACGCGATGACCGCTGTCAACGAAAAGCCGTTTGATCCGGACCCCAGGCGCGCCGCCACCTACGAAAAACTCTATCGGCTCTATCGGCGGCTGCATGATGCCTTCGGCATCGCCGGCCAAAAGGCCGATCTCTCGGATGTCATGAAAGAACTGCTGGCGATCCGCGACAAAGTGCGCGGCGTCGCATAAAGATTTTGCGGGAAGTCCCAATGCCCAGCTCTGTGAAAGACCCCTTTAAGGAACTCGAACTCTGGTTTCTCACCGGAAGCCAGCATCTATATGGCCCGGAAACGCTCAAGCAGGTTGCCGCCGACGCCGGCAGCGTCGTGCGCGGTTTGAACGATTCGAAACGCATTCCCATCCGCGTCGTCGAGCGGGGCGTCCAGACGACGCCGGAGGATATTCGCGCCATTTGCACCGAGGCCAGCTCCTCTCCCAAATGCGTGGGCGTCGTCCTTTGGATGCACACCTTCTCCCCCTCCAAGATGTGGATCGGCGGCCTGAGGGCGCTTCGCAAGCCGATGCTGCATTTGCATACACAGTTCAATCGCGATCTGCCGTGGGCGACGATCGACATGGATTTCATGAACCTCAACCAGTCCGCGCATGGGGATCGCGAGGCGGGGTTCATGCACACGCGAATGCGGCTGAATCGCAAGGTCGTCGTCGGCCACTGGACAGATCCCGACGTGCAGACCCAGATCGCCACCTGGTCGTGCGCCGCCGCGGGGTGGAATGATTTGCAGGGCGCTCGATTCGCCCGCATCGGCGACAATATGCGATTCGTCGCCGTCACGGACGGAGACAAAGTCGCCGCGGAAAACCGCTTCGGGTTTGCGGTCAATGGCTATGGCGTGGGAGACGTGGTCAGGTATGTCAATGAAGTCGGCGACGGCGCGATTACCTCGCTATGCAAAGACTATGAATCGCAATACGCGGTAGCAGCCGAGCTGCGCTCCGGCGGCGCCCGCCACGAATCGCTTCGCGACGGCGCCAGGATCGAGCTGGGCCTGCGGGCGTTTCTGGAGCAGGGAAATTTTAAAGGCTTCACCACGACGTTTGAAGATCTGCATGGCTTGAAGCAGTTGCCGGGGCTGGCAGTGCAACGGCTCATGAACGACGGGTATGGATTTGGAGCCGAGGGAGATTGGAAAACCTGTGCGTTGCTGCGATCGCTCAAGACAATGGCGCACGGGATGGAGGGTGGGACGTCGTTCATGGAGGATTACACCTATCATCTCGATCCCAGCCAGCCGCTGGTGCTGGGTGCGCATATGCTGGAAGTCTGCTCCTCGATCGCGGCGGGAAAGCCGTCGCTCGAGATTCATCCCCTGGGAATCGGCGGCAAGGCCGACCCGGTGCGATTGGTGTTCGACGCCCCGGCGGGAGCGGCGATTAACGCATCGCTGATCGATCTGGGGAATCGGTTTCGCCTGATCGTCAATGAGGTCGACGCCATCGTCCCGCCCCATCCGTTGCCCAAGCTGCCGGTGGCCCGGGCGGTTTGGAAATGCCGGCCGGATTTCAAGACCGCGTGCGCCGCATGGATTTACGCCGGCGGCGCCCATCACACCGCCTACAGCTATGCCGTGAACATGGAGCATATGCAGTCGTTCGCGGATATTGCCGGGGTGGAGCTGGTTCGGATCGACGGCCAAACCAAGTTGCCGTTGTTCCTGCAGATGCTCCGTTCGAACGAAGTGTACTATCATCTCGCTCAGGGGCTGGGGCAGGTATAATCGGGTCACAATGCCATACGACGAACTCAAAAAGCGGGTCCTTCGCGCCAACCTCGCGCTGGTGGAAGCGGGACTGGTTACCCTGACCTGGGGCAACGCCAGCGCCGCCGATCGCAAAGAAGGCGTGATGGCCATCAAGCCCAGCGGCGTCCCGTACGACAAGCTTCAGCCCAACGACATCGTCGTCCTTTCCATCGCCACCGGCGAGATCGTTGACGGCACGACCAAGCCGTCGTCGGATACCCCGACGCATCTGCTCCTTTACCAGCAGTTCGAATCCCTCGGCGGCGTCGCCCACACCCACTCCCTCTACGGCACCTGTTTCGCCCAGGCAAATCGCGAAATCCCCTGCTTCGGCACCACCCACGCCGACAACTTCTATGGCGCCATCCCGGTGACTCGCCAGCTTACGCCCGCGGAAATCGAGAGCGACTACGAGCTGAACACCGGCAAGGCCATCGTAGAGCGTTTCCGCGGCGGCAAGATCGACCCGGCAAACGTCCCCGGCGTACTCATCGCCAGCCATGCCCCCTTTGCCTGGGGCGCGACCGCCGAAAAAGCGGTCGAAAATGCCATCGTCCTGGAGTTTTCCGCCCACATGGCCCTTCACACCCTGGCCCTGAATCCCAACCTCAGCCCGATTCCCCAGGACTTGCTCGATAAACATTTCCTCCGCAAGCACGGAGCCAAAGCCTATTACGGCCAGGAAAAGCGGTAATTCGCGATGCCACCCAAGGCCGTGATTTTCGACATGGATGGCGTCATCGTCCTCACCGAAGCCGCCCACTGGCAAAGCTGGCTGGCGGCCGCCAAACCGCGCGGCGTCGAGCTGAAGTACGAGACATTTCTCTCCTGTTTCGGGCGGGTGAATCGCGATTGCATCCGGATTCTCTTTGGGCCGCAGATTCCGCCCGCCGAGTCGGATGAAATTGCCGAGGCCAAAGAGGCGGCGTTTCGCGACATCATTCGCGCCAATGTTCCCCTCGCGCCGGGCATTGCAGATGTTTTGAAGGATCTGAAAGCGCGGGGGATTCGGATCGCCGTAGGTTCCTCGGCCCCCCCGGAGAATGTAAACCTGGTGCTCGATGCGGGGAAATTGCGATCGTTTTTCGACGCAACGGTAAACGGCTCAGAAGTTCACCGCGGCAAGCCCGCGCCCGATGTATTTCTGATCGCCGCAAAACGCCTGGCTGTCGATCCGAGCGATTGCGCCGTGATCGAGGATGCCCCCACAGGAATAGCAGCCGCCGTCGCGGCGGGGATGCTGCCGGTGGCGGTAACCACGACGCATAAGGCCGAAGAACTTCGGGATGCCGGGGCGAAATTGATATTTGCCCAACCGTCGGAGATTTTGGCCGAAAGTTTCTTTCAGGCGATGGGGATCAAATCCTAGCCATTGTTCGGCACTCTCCCCTCGCCGGGAACTCCACGAAGCTCAGGCCTAAGGCCGCCCCCACCTTCTCCCCGTGTAGCCGCCGTGCTTGATTTCGGTGAGCTGTGTCGAACCGCACGGCGCTTTCCCGCCCAACACCCCAAGGCCGCCCCGACCGTCACCAGGCCAGCCATGTGCGCGCCCGGCGGAACCGCCCGTGATATTCGAGCCAACGAATCTTCCCGTCACACAGGCCACAACCGAAAACACTCCTCCGTCTTTTCCGATGTAACTCCAGCCGTTTCACCCCAATGAATGTGAGTAATGACAAACGCTACTCCGGGAGATTTGAGGCTGAAAAAATCTCGCACACCGGCAGTCTTCACCCCGCGCGGACTGCGTCCGCTTCCCCTCTCCCCCAGTACCGCGCGAGCCGAAAATGCGCGGAAGTAAAGCGATATAATCCGTCTTATCAAAGGTGAGCCAGACGCCAACAGAATCCTCCGGCCAATGCTACCGCTGCGGCTACGACCTGCGCGGCATTGCCGACGACCAGCCCTGCCCCGAATGCGGGCTGCTGGCGGAACGCAGCCGGCGGGTGACGGATGAGCTGCACAACACGCGGCCGAAATGGCTCAGGACGATTGCAAGGGGGTCGAATCTTATACTGCTGGCGATTGTCACGATGGTGCTCTGGACGCTGTTTGTGGCGAACGATGTGGGGCACTCTGCCAGCATCCTGTCGCTGCATTACCCCAATTTTGGCGCGTGGGGGTTGGATCTTGCTGTGCTTATACTTTTGTTCGGCGTTCTTCTGCTGACCCGCCGGGAGGGTTACGCGCCGGCGGACGTTGCGGATCGGTGGTTGCGGAGACTGCTTCGTATCCTTCCGTTTTTTCTAGTGGCCGCTGCGGCTTTGGAATGGGTGTATGTGCTACCGTACCACCCGCGGCATTATCGTGTCGACTATCCGGATGTGAACCTGACCCTGATATGGCTTCTGTTCGCCGGTTTATTTTTGCTGCCGCTGCTGGTGTTTCTGCGTTTGCGCGGGCTGGCGGTTCGGGCGCGCAGTGCGCATCTGGCCGAACATTGCCTGATTGTCGGAGTTGGGGCTTCGCTCGCCGTCTGCTATGTCTTCGCAATTGGTTTTATCAATATATACCACCGCATGTTCGGGCTCGGCGATTTTTGGTGGGAAAGATCTGATGTCGCGCTGATGCTGGCGCTGGTCATGGCGACCGCAGGCGTGCTGTTCATACTCTGGTCGCTTTATCTCCTGATCCGCTTCACGATTTCTTTCAACCGAGCCGCCCGCCAACTGCGCCACAAATGGACCCGCGACGACCGCGCGGCGTGACCGCACGCCTCATTCATTGCCGCCTTGTCAGATTCTTTGCATTCTCAACAATCGCCAACAAAAAATTCCCCGATTTTTCAAAAATAGGTCCAAAACGTACACCCTTTGGACCTGTATATAGATGCACATGCTCTGTCTCAATCCTCGACGCGAAGCGACCTTGCAGAAATTTGCGCATTCGGCGTTGAGTTGTTACATCATGCAGGATGGAGACCTGCAAATCGCCACGGAAGGTACTGAATGCGGCTTATGCATTGGGATTGGCCTGTCTGAAGGGTCGCTCGAAGTTCAGCCGCAAAGATTTTACTGATCCCCAGTTGTTTGCCTGTCTGGTTTTACGTGAGCATCAGAAAAAGAGTTATCGCGGGCTGGTGGCGCTTCTGGAGGATTGTCCGCAGTGGTGTCAGGACATCGGCCTGAAAAAAGTGCCGGATCACAACACGCTGTGTCGGGCGTTTCATCGGCTGGTCAAACCCCGGCTGGTCGAAACGATGCTGGACCTGTCCATCGCTGTGGCCAAGCAGGCGCAACGTCGCAAGAAAAAAAAGTAGGCAAGTCGGTTGGCAATGATCTTTTCCATCTGATTACGCTGGATTCCAGTTGGTTTGAACACCATCACGTCAGTCGGTATTTTGAGAAGAGACGCAACGAAAATGCTCTGAAATTCCAGCCCAACCCGACGCCCCAGCGAGTGAATCGACGCCGATCTGCAACCGCCAAACAATTGCCCAAGCTTTCGCTGGCGGTTCAGGCCGCATCCCATTTGATCGTTGCGGCACAAGCGACCACTGGCCTGGGAACCGATCATGCCCACTTTGCACCGCTGTTGTCGCGTGCCTGTTCTCGAATGCGTCCGCGCGTGGTGCTGGCGGATGCGGGTTTCGATTCAGAGGCCAATCACCGCTTGGCAAGAGAGGTCCTGAAGGTTCGCTCGATCATCCCCGCCCGACGGGGCTGGCTGTGGAATCGCGAACCGACGACTCGCTACCGCCGTCTGATGTCACGACGGCTGAAGCGGGGACTGCCGGACCATAAGCGTTATTGTCAACGCTGGCAGAGTGAGACGGTAAACAGCATGGTGAAACGTAATCTGGGTTCAGCGTGCCGTTCCCGGACCGCCTGGGGGCGGAAGAGGGATCTTTTGCTCAGAGCCGTTACCCACAACGTCATGCTTATCCTCAACCTATGAGGATTGAGACAGAGCAAGATGCACACTCTTTCCAATCGATCACATGACGCATTCAGCGCTCATCCTCATGACCATTCTGCTTTCCATCTTCAACGCTCCCCGCTACCCCGGCACTCGGAAAAAATTCTCAAAATCGGGATAAAACGAGACATGGTGGGACATCAGCCCCTCTCGAAATCACCAGGTCAATCCTCTCCCCCTCCCAAAACGCGAAAAAGTGGGAAAAAGTGAGAAAAAGTGAGTAAGGTGTGACACATTGGGGATTCCCGACTCCTCGCGCAACTGAAGGTGATTTGCTCTAAAATGCCGATATCGAGTGAGCCGACGAATTCATTCGGCATTCTCCCGTGTCCCTCGGACGACGAATTTACCAACTTCGCTGGCTCGTCGTGTCGCTATGGATAGCGGTTGCGGCTGGTCTCGGATGTTTTGTCCATCCGGCAGATTCAACGGTGGGAGAATCAACAGATCTCCTGCCGTCCGATACGGCAATCCACGTCGCCTTGGCAGAGATGTCCAAGCATTTCGGCGGCAACGCGGCGCTGAGCACGGTTGCCGTTGTATTTGAGCGAACGGATTCTCCCCTGACAGCGGATGATCTTGCCAGGGTCGAAAGCATCGGCCAGGAGATTGCGCAGCCACGGGATGGGGATATTTCCGCGGAGGAGCTAAGGCAGATTTCCATCATGACGCCGGCGGCATCGCCGTCGCCGGCAACGCCAATCCGCTGATCAGCCCGGATGGACATGCGGCGATTATTTCGATCAGTCTGCCATTCAACTACATCACCAAGCAGGCCGCGCGCGTGGCTCGGCACGTTCAGAACGTCGTCCTGGCGCAGATCTCTTCCTCCCAGACTATCCGCCGCGGTGACCGGCTCGGCCGGGTTCGGATACGACTACGCGATCGCCACCCAGCGCAGCCACCAGAAAACGCTTCTCGTCACGCTGATTTCCGTGATCGTCATTTTGCTGCTGGTCTACCGCGCACCGTGTGCAGCGGCGATCCCCCTGGCGGGTATCAGCGTGGCCGCAGTAATCGCCCTGAAATTGCTCACACTCGGCGAAGCCTTCGGCGTTCACAGCGGAACCGCCGAGGAGATCTTTACCTTTGTCCTGCTCTACGGCGGCGGCGTCGATTATTCGCTGCTGTTCATGAGCCGATATCGCGAATTCCTCGGCGAGGGGCATACCCATATTGAGGCGATTACTTCATCGCTTGATCACAGCCTCTGGACGATCGCATCCTCGGCGGTGATGACGATCTCCGGCCTGGCAATGCTCTGCTTCGCGCTTCAGCATATTCCGCCACGCCGGGCCGGCCGTGATGCTCGCGCTGGTTATCGCGGCTCTTGCCGCGGCCACTCTCGTTCCGGCGCTGCTGGCAATTGTGGGTCCACGGGCGTTTTGGCCGGCGAAAGTTTTGAAAGTCTCGTCGGACGGTGCAATGCATCGCTGGCGCGCCTGGGCCGCGATTTCCCGATTTGTCGTGCATCACCCGCGGATCATTCTCGTCTCGACGCTCGGTTTGCTCGTCTTCCCGGCCATCCAGGGATTGAATATTCCGTGGAGCTACGATTCGCTCACCAGTCTGAAATCCAACTACCAGGCGGCGCGCGGCCTGGAGATGGCCCGGCGCCACTGGCCCACGGGCGAAACCGCGCCGGTGACGGTTCTGGCCGTTGCACGCCAGCCGATCTCGCCCGACGCATGGGCCGAATTGTGCAGTCAGTTCGTCGTTTCGATCCGCGCGATCGGAGATGTGGATAACGTCCGCTCGCTCGTGGCTCCGCTGGGTTATCACGTCGATTCAGCCCAAAACGCCGCGATGGTTTTGCTTGGTCACGAGAAAATCACCAGCCAGTTTATCAGTCCCGACAACCGCGCGATGCGTCTAAGCGTGATCCTGACGGTCGCGCCGCTCTCAAATCAGGCCCTGCACGCCGTAAAAAATATCGCCGCCGCCGTCCGGCAGACCGCGGCTTCCGCTCATTTTGATGGTGACATCCATCTCACCGGCGCCTCTGCAGAGATGATCGACATTGCCGCCGTCACCCACAACGATTTCAATCGGATCGTCGCCCTCACGCTGATCGTAATTACGATCGTTGTCTCGCTCACTCTGCGCGATATCCCGCTGGCGATCTTCATCCTCGCCGCCACCGCGCTCAGCTATCTCACCACGCTCGGCATCACCCTCTGGGTCTTTCAGGCGCTGGGGGCCCACGAGTTGGAATGGAAAGTCCAGATGCTCCTCTACATCGTGCTCGTCGCGGTCGGGCAGGACTACAGCATTTTTTTCGCCCTGCGCTACGAACAGGAAGCAAGGACGCGCCCCCCAAAGGAAGCCATCGAGCGCGCCCTGATCTTCACCGGCCCGGTGATTTCATCCTGCGGCCTCATCATGGCCGCCACTCTGGGAAGCATCATGGCGGGGGACATCAAGCTGCTGGTTCAGCTCGGATTTGCATTTGCCCTGGGCATGCTGGTGGACACGTTCATCGTCCGGCCATTGCTGCTCCCGGCGTTTATCGTGCTGACGGGGAGGGTCGTGAATACTTCAAGAATCCGAATGAAGCCGGCGAAGATTGGAAATGCCGTGTGACGCGGTATCCTTTGGGTCACCATGTTCATCGTCGCCGTTACAATCTTCGTCAAACCGCAGTTCACCGAACAATTCATCGCCGCTACGCTCGATAACGCCCGCAACACCCGGCTGGAGCCGAACAATATTCGCTTCGACCTATCCCAGGCAGAGGCCGAGCCGGGCCGGTTTTTTCTCTATGAGGTCTACAAATCCAAAGACGATTTCACGTCACACCAGCAGACCCCGCACTATTTGCGGTGGAAGGAAGCGGTGTCTGACTGGATGGCCCAGCCTCGCCAGGGCGTAAAGCACAAATCGATCTTTTTCGGAAACCAAGCCGATGCAGGCGTTTGAATTCTTCGGCGTCAACCGCATCATTTTCGGCCGCGGGAAAATCAGCACCGCCGGCGATGTCGCCGCTTCACTCGGCCGGGCGCCGCTCGTTATTCACAACAGCGACGCCGTCCTTGATCGTCTCATTGCCCACCTGTCTCATTCAAAACTCTCACCCACGATCCTCCGCCAGCGCGGCGAGCCGACCGCCGATCAAATCGACGCCGCCGTCGAGCAGGCACGCCAAAAGAATTGTGATTCGGTCATCGGCCTCGGCGGCGGCAGCGCCATCGACGCCGCCAAAGCCGTCGCGGCATTGCTCACCAACGGCGGCTTGGCCACTGATTACATGGAAGTCGTCGGCAAAGGCCAGAAAATCACCCGCCAAGCCGCCCCCTGGACGGCGATTCCCACCACCGCCGGCACCGGCGCCGAGGTCACCCGCAACGCCGTCATCGGACTGCCCGAAAAGCGATTCAAGGCCAGCATCCGCGGCGAGCTTCTCCTGGCCCGCGCCGCTCTCGTCGATCCGGAATTGGGCGTCACCGTCCCTCCCGCTGTCACGGCCAGTTCCGGCATGGATGCCCTCTGTCAACTCATCGAATCCTATACTTCCATCGCCGCCTCCCCCATCACCGATTCCCTCGCCCTCACCGGCATCCCCCTCGCCGCTGAAAATATCCAGGCCGCCTACTTCAACGGCAACGATCTCAAGGCTCGCGAAGCCATGGCCCTGGCAGCGCTTCTCAGCGGCCAAACCCTCACCAGCGCCGGCCTCGGCGCCGTTCACGGTTTCGCCGCCGCCCTCGGCGCCAATTTCCCCATCCCCCACGGCACCATCTGCGCCGCGCTTCTGCCCTACGTAATAGCCGCCAACGTAAAGGCCCTGCGCGCCGCCAATTCCACCGAAAGCTTACGTCGATACGCGCAGATAGGCCGCCGGCTGCCCGACCAGCGGACGCCCGACCCCGAGGAGGCAATCGACGCCTGTTTTCAATGGACGCTCAAGTTGATTCGCACCCTCAAAATCCCCCCGCTAAAGGACTTCGGACTCGGTCCTGGTCACATCCCTGAAATAGTTTCCCTGGCCCGAAAAACCACCAGCATGCACTTCAACCCCGTCGTGCTAAGCGACGAAGCCCTCAATTCCGCCCTATTGGCGGCCATCTAGGGCGAATCTTAAGGTTCTTCACGCCATCTTAAGGTTGGCTTTTGTAATCATGATGGCCGGTTGTGTAACCACTCCATTTGTTCAACCATTTACAGTGGCAGGTAAATCAAATGCGCGTGCTCGTTGTTGAGGATGAGACTGATCTGTTAGACGTGCTCTCACAATCACTTCGGGAAGAAGGGTATGCCGTCGATTCGGCCACCAACGGCAAGGAGGCCCTCTATAAAGCCTCCAGCGGACATTACGACGCCATTGTGCTGGACCTCATGCTCCCCGTCATGGACGGCTGGGAGGTGCTCCGCCAGCTTCGCAAAGAGGGGCAAACCGTTCCGGTGCTGGTACTTACAGCTCGCGATGCCGTTCACGACCGCGTTTCTGGACTGGACCTGGGGGCGGATGATTACGTCAAAAAACCCTTCGAGCTGGACGAGCTTCTCGCCCGTCTGCGGGCCTTGGTGCGCCGCGCCGCCGGCAAGGCCGATCCGGTCATCAGCGTTGGCGAAATCCAGGTTGACACCTCCAAGCGGACCGTTTTTAAGTCCGGCCAGCAGATATTTTTAACCCCCCGCGAATACTCATTGGTGCAACTTTTGGCCCTGCATCGGGGTGAATTGGTTGCCCGCAACATGATTTACGAACATTTGTTTGACGAGGAGGACGATAGTTTGTCCAATCTTGTCGACGTGCACGTTTCCAACGTGCGGAAAAAGCTCGGCAAGGAATTCATCGTCACCCGACGCGGGCAGGGTTATCTGGTAGGGGAAGGACTCTGCGCGGCTGAGAAGCAGCCGCCGACGCAACTATAGACCATGTTCAAGTCGATCCGTTGGACCCTCCAGCTCTGGCATGCGGCCATATTGTTTGTGGCCGTCTCCAGCTTGGGAGCGGTGCTCTACTATTCCGCTTCGCGGACAACCTACACCGAAATCGACGGCGAGCTCGCCGGCGCAGCTCGCGTTTTTTCCGCCCTCGCTATTCCCGGATCGCATCTTCAGAATTCCGTACCAAGCCAGCAACTGGCAATGGCAACGCTTCGCCAGACCGATTTCTCGCCGGGCACCGCTACCGATGCCCCGCCAGAAACCGACCTGATAAACCCTACACCGCCGGTCTCGCCGCTGGCGCAGCTCCGGGCGATTCCGCAGGACTGTCTTCGCCGCCTCGGCTGGGACGATTCTCAGCAGCCTTATTTCATCGTCTGGGGACCGGACGGCTCAATCGTTCGTCAATCGCTCGCATGCCCGGCGGCGCCGGTTCCGTTCGTCGCCAGCGTTTCGACGATTTCGCAAGGCCCGGCGCCTGAGTTCCGCCAGCGCGATGACGTTCGCGAAATCATCCTGCCCGGTCCCGCGGGCTCGACGATCCTGGTGGGCCGCTCGATCACTCACGAACAGGCGGCCCTCGCCGACCTGCGCTGGAGCCTCGCCGGCGCGGGCGGATTGGTCATGATAATCGGACTATTCGGCGGGTTCGCCCTTTCGCAGCGCGTGCTGCGGCCCATTCGCTTGATTAGTGAGACGGCCCGCGCGATTTCGGCTTCGGATTTGTCGCTACGGATCGATGGGTCGGAGGTTCAAAGCGAACTCGGTTCGCTGGCGCATACCCTGAACAACACCTTCGATCGCCTCGAATCGGCATTTCGCCGGCAGACGCAGTTCACCGCCGATGCTTCCCACGAGCTGCGCACACCGCTGGCCATCATCCACGCCGGCAGCGAGCTGGCCCTTTCCCGCGAGCGCTCGACCCAGGAATATCGGCAAACCATCGAGTCGAATCTCCGCGCCTCCCGGCGAATGAACGCGCTGGTGGATTCGCTGCTGCTTTTGGCCCGCGCCGATGCCGACGCACTCAACCTGGAATATTGCCGGTTTGACGTGGTCAATGCAGTCGAGGATTGCATTTCGCTGCTGGTTCCAATTGCCAAACGCCGGTCCATAACCCTCAGCGCGCAAGGCCCCGCGGTGCAGATCGAAGCCGATCGGAACCACTTTCTGCGTCTGATGACGAACCTGATCGGCAACGCGATCCAGTACAACCGCGACGGCGGGAGCGTGAAGATCGGCGTTTCACGCGAAGACGAAATGGCGGTTGTAAAGGTCACCGACACCGGAAGCGGTATTCCGCAGGAGGATCAGCCGCGGATCTTCCAGCGATTTTTCCGCGCCGACAAGTCCCGCAACGGCGGCACCGGCGGGTCCGGGCTGGGGCTGGCGATCTGCAAGAGCATCACCGCCGCGCATGGGGGCGATATCTCCTTCACCAGCGTCCCGGGCGCGGGGACGACGTTCATCGTCAGGCTCCCCACGGTCCGTCCAAATGCCGAGGCCCTGTTGTCAAACAAATTGGCTGCAAAAAATGAGTAGTGAGATGCGGAGGTTCCATGCCATCTGAACATCTGGAGCTTGAGCAAACAAGAAAGAGGCCGCGTCGCGACGGCCGCGCATTGCTCGAAGGCCTGGAGACAAGGACGCTGCTGTCCGCCGGGCTGTATGACGCGCAGCGGGCGCTGGAGGTACGGACCGATTCCACGCCGGGAGTTTCCGCTTTCGTCGTTCGTGCCGCGGATGAAGTTGCATCATCCAGCGGCAATGCTGTCTCCTCGAAACCTGCCGATGTGCCACCAACCGATACGAAATCGGTGACTGTCGACTGGACCAGGGCCGAGGGGGCGTCGTCAATCGGGCCATGGTCGCATCCGGACGGTCAGCCGATGAACTTCATGCTCGTCCAGGCGAGTTCCCAGGCGAGTTCGTCGATGGGAGACGGCGTCTATGCGACCGCATCGAACGGCGGCGGCAAATCATGGGGGGCAGTGCTTATCACGGCACGCGCGGACTACCGCAGGGCCGATGATGATCCGGCAATGCCGACCCCGCCCCCACTCCCGGCTCCGCCTGCGGTTGTCGTTGCGGCCGCGGCAAATACTACGCCCGCCGTTTCGGTGAATCAGACGCAATCCAACGCAATCGCGCCTCACCCGGCGGTTACGCTTCCGCAGGCCGACCAATCGGGTATTGCCCACGCTTCCGCAGCCGGGGGCGGAGCAAGTGTTGCCTCGGCCGTCATCAACGCCCCAACGCCGGCGATCGCCTCGACTTCGACCGAAAGAAATGTCTCGCACGATCCGCCGGATTTGTCATGGTCCGACGGGATTTTGGGGATCAATACCGAGCTGATCGCATTCAGAGAAATCCTTCAGCGTCCGGGCGTCTTTGCCTCGGCCGGGCAGTCGGTCGATTTCATGGAGAAGCTCCTGATCTCGGACGCGGCCGCACTGGCGCAGGTCGCCAACGGGGTTGCGATGCGGCTCAACCAGGAAACGCGCTGCTCTGGAAGGGAGCGGCCGGATTGCTCGGCGTCGCGATGATCGTCGCCGCCGGCGCGGGCCGAGAACGGCCGGCCAGCCTGCTTCCCAAGCGCCAGCGACGAAATCCCAGGCATCTGTGCGTCGGTGAACGCAGCGCGATCGCTTCAGATTTTTGAATTTCCCGGCCTGACACAAACGCCACCAACGGCGTTTAGTCCCATCCGGACACGCGCCTATTTCTTCCCACCCGTCCGTAATTCCGCCTCGGCTTCTAGCCAGTTTTGAACCGAGTTGTTCGAATGCGCCCCGTGGCTCTTTTTCAGCCAGAGCTCGTACGCCCGCTTGGCGATCATTTCGTGCGTGATCACCGGCGCGGGAGCCGCCGCGGCGGAAGCGAACTTTTTGGGCTTCGATTTCGGCTTGGGCGCGCTTTTCTTCAGCTTTTTGGCTTTCTTTGGGGAAACCTTCTTGGGGGTCTTCTTGACCACCTTCTTTTTCTTTGCCATGAACTTCTCCTTACCAACTGGTGCAGCGGCTTTCCTTGATAACATACTACAATGTTCCTTCGCCGCGGCCAGCGCGATGGGCGCCGGCCGCCCATCACGAGAGGAATTCGAATGAACTCCACCGCAACATTTGCCATCACCATCACCGTCCAGGCGCTGCTGGCGCTTGGACAGATCCTGGTCGTCTTTCTCTTCGTCTACCGCTGGTCGAAAAATAGCTGGCGGTTTTCCAACCTGATGAAAATCCGCGAGCCGCTGGCCCGGGCCTATTGCTCGCTCTCCTCGATCGCCCGCATCCGCAAGCGCCTGGCCACCGAGCCCGCCGACCAGGCCCTCGTGAATCACGACCGCGACCGCATCCTCAAGGTCGTCACCATGGCCCAGGACGAAATCCTCAATTTCAGCGTCGAGCACTTCAAGGCGAAATTCTGGCTCCGCGTCGAGGAGAACAGCCAGCTCGACGTGCTGTTCGACAAGCTCAGCGCCTTCCTGCTGGCGCTTCGCGCCGAAAAGGACCAGAATTCGGACGGCGCCCTCAACGATCTGCGCCGGGAGATCCTCAAATTCGACGCTATCTGCGGCCTGGCGAACTACAACGGCGGAAACTGGTCCCACGTGGCGCCGGGATTTGAGACGGCGTGAATTTTCGCCGGATTATTCCATCGACTGCCACATCGCCCGCGCGAGCGATCGTCGCAGCAGGACGTACAGAGTGCCGGCCACGAGAGATTCGATCGCCACGAGCCACCAGAAGAACCCCAGGTTCCACGATATCAGTGCCAACCCGCCCAACGCCAACGAAGTGAAACTGGCCACGATCATTGTCAGCCCGCGGCCGGCGGATTTCGCCTCTTCAGTTGGCTGGGAGAGGGGAATTCCACCGCCGCCGATCGTCGGCACCAGCGAGTAGATCGGAATCGCGATGACGCCCGGAATGAGCATCAGCAATTGCGCGGGGTCGTGCCCCGGCAACCAGATGAGGGCCGCGAAGATGACCAGCAGCGGCAGCGTGAGGAAAAATAGCACGGCCCGCCGCGCGCCGTTGCAAAGAGGCGCGGGGCCGAAAATCGGCGCGGCGCGGAAAATGTCGGATGCCTGCCACTGCTGGGAATATTGCAGCATGCTCACCCCCAGCAATGGCACGAGGCCGACGTAGGCGGCGATGAAAGTGATCCGAAATCCGCCGAACCATGGGTCCTTTGCCCCGTGACCTGCCCCGTGGCCCTGAAACATGAACATGATCGGAATCGCCATGAACGGCGCCAGGCCGGGATAGACGCGCAGCTTGACGTCGCGGTCGCGCAGGAGATAGGCGGCAACGAGCAGAAATGACGCCCGCTCCACCGGATCGCGCAGCCACCAGCGCAGCGGCGGCAAATCGACGAGACGCTCAATCCAGCGGCGCCCCTCGCGCGATTTGCGTTTTTTGGAGACGGTCTCGGAGAGGCTCTGCATGCCCGATTCGTAATCGTGAACCAGTTTGCCGAAGGCCATCCACATTGTGACAGCGGTGGCGGCGACGGCGCAAAACGCCAGGATCCAGGAGCTTCGAGCTCCGCTGCCGGCGAGGGCGTCGTCGATGCCTGCAAACCACGCCGGGGGAAGCAGGCCGATCCACCAGGAGTGCTGGTCGATGACGAGCATCCGGCCGCCGCGCGCCATCATTTGCGAAAGCACCTGGCTGCTGAGCACCGCCCCGATGGAGACGGCCACCTGAAGAGTGGTGATGAGTCCTTCAAGTCGCTGCCGGCCAAACCAGCGGAAACATAGCTGGTAGATCACCACGACGAAGCTGGCGCAGAAAAGGGCTTCGAGCACTGTCGAAAGCGCGTGGGCCAGCGGAAACCACCAGGTGCCGTTGCGGGCGAACACGCCGGCGAAAAGGCCGACGAGATTGAATGCCCCGGCCATCCAGAGCGAGATTTCGATCAGCACGCGGATTTTCGCCCAGAGCATCGCCGAGGAGGAGGCGGGACGATGCAGGAGAATGTCGGCTTCCTCCTTGTTGAAAAGCACTTCACCGGCCGAGGCGGCGACGAACATCCCCAGGAACATGAAGCTCATCGAGTGCAGGTAAACCGAAAGGGCGAAGATCGGCTGGGTGATGAAGGACAGGGCCAGCAGGCCGAAGAGGGCGTAGAACAGGAGCGTGAGGGAAAGCTTTTCGCCGATGGATTTGGGAGCGGTTTGTTTCTGGAGCCCGCGCGAGCTGCGGCCGCGAAGGAAGAGGGTGAGAAATAGGCGGCGCAGTGTTTTGTCAGTGGGTGGGGCGGTTTCGCTCAAAGCAGTGTCGGTCATTGGAGTTACTTAGGGTCGGAAAGTCTTTGCGAAGTCCTCGGCGCGCTGTTCGAGTTCGGTGCCGCCGGTCAGTTGGGTGAAGAGACGCTCGAGCGTGCCGGAGTTGTGGGAGGCGACCAGCTCGTCCGGCTTGCCGTCGAGCAGGAGCTTGCCCTTGTCGATGATGATGACGCGATGGCAGACGCGCTCGACGACGTCGAGGATGTGGGAGCTGTAGACGATGGTTTTGCCTTCGCGGGCCAGGGTCTGGATGAGGGCCTTGAACCCGACGGCGGCGTTGGCGTCGAGGCCGTCGAGCGGCTCGTCGAAGAAGACGACCGGCGGATTGTGGAGCAGGGCGGCGGTGATGACGACCTTGCGGCGCATTCCCTTGGAATACGCGCCGAGGAGTTTTTCGGTGAGGGTTTCGAAGCTGAGATCGAAGAAGGCGATGAACTGCCGGATGCGCTCGCGGGCGGCGGTGCGGGGGATGCCGTAGAGGGCGGCGATCATTTCCAGATATTCCAGGCCGGAGAGGGATTCGAAGACCGCGCCGGATTCGGGGACGAAGCCGACGTTGCGTTTGACGTCGATGGGATTGGTGAGCAGGTCGAACCCGCAGATTTTGGCGGTCCCGCGGGTGGGCTGGAGCATGCCGGTGAGCATTTTGAGTGTGGTGGATTTTCCCGCGCCGTTGGGGCCGAGGAAGCCGACGATCTGGCCGGGAGGCACGTCGAAGGAGATTTCGTCGACGGCGATCTGCGAGCCGAAGGTTTTGGTGAGGCGATCGAGGGAGACCATCGGGGACTTCCATTCTGGTTCAGGTCATCTTCTTAGCCCGGCAGGGTTTTGATTTTAACGAGGGCGGAATGTTTTCGCCGCAAAGGGGCGTCGGTACAAAAGGTAACAGTCCGCAACAAGATGGGAAAGATGGGCAAGATGGGGGAGTTATTTGGGGATTGGCACTGTTTGTATTCAAGCGTGTTTTTTTAGAGATGCGGGGTTGCGGAATTTCAGGACTCGATTCCAGACCGGCGGCGCTGCGTTTGATCCGAGCAAAGGAATTAACCGCGGAAACGCGAAGGGCGCGAAGGAAATATCGCGTGCGCGGTTTGCCCGGCGGCGGACAGGGTTTACGTGTCCGGGGTTCGGGATCAGCCGGGGTCGGGCCGTCCTGGGGCGGGAACTGCTTCTCCACATAATTCTGCGGCAGGAGTTTGGTACGATCCCCGCCATAAGCAAGTTCTTCTACAAGGACACCCCCAATGACACTGTCAAGGGGTTTGATTCGGTTCACGTTGTCGGAACGAAGACCCAACTCGAATTGTGGTTGGGCGAAGTCAAATTTTATTCATCGCTGCGAAGGGCTGCGCGAGACGTTTGTGCTGAACTCCGCGCACATAGCCAGAGGAACTACCTTCGGACCGAGTTCGCTGCAATTACTAACAAGCTTGATGAAACGCTGCCCTTCTACAAGAAGCTGAAAAAGCTGCTGGATCCGAACACGTCACTTGATCAGGTCTTTGACGCGGTCGTCATCCCTGTGCTCCTGACTTACAAGAGCCGAGCGGTTCGGGGACACAACTCCGTCAACGCGCGCTTCAAGGAGGCCCTTCTTGCGGAGGTGCTGTCCCAATACGAGTTTTTCCGCGGACTACCACCGCCCAAAAAGCTGAAAATCCACCTCATTCTATTGCCCATGGCAAGTAAGTCACGCTTGATCAACTCATTCGACGAGGCGCTCAGGACATGGCAAAAGATCGCTTAAGGGCGGACGCCATTCGGCGTTTGCTAAGGAGACGAGCTACGACGGCTGAGAATGCCTTCACAATCATGAAGGGGATAATGGCGGTAGTCTCAAGAGCGCCGGACAGGCCAGTTTCGCGCGAACTTGTTTTGCGGGCTCTGGACCGCAAAAAGCAGCTTGATGCCGTTGCCCCAATGCTTGCCGCGGTCACACGAGAGGTGGGCCTTTTTCCCTATGTCGATCGCTCCAGTCTGGGAATCGGCGATCAAATGGCGTACGAGTTTCATCGGCCAGACCACATGTCGCCGGATATTGTGTTCCATCAGGCGCAGGCGCGAGTGTATCGCGAGCTCACCGCAGGAAAGAATGTCATCCTGAGCGCCCCGACGAGCTTTGGGAAAAGTCTTGTTATCGACGCCATCATCGCCACGCGGAAGTTCACAAACATTGTCGTCGTGGTCCCCACCATCGCCCTAATTGATGAGACGCGTCGCCGACTCAGCAGAAAGTTTCGGAACGAGTTCCGGATTATTACCCATCTCGGCCAAGCACCCGGTAAAAAGAATATATATGTCCTTACGCAGGAAAGGGTTCTTCAATTTAAGACGCTTAAGAATGTCGACTTCTTCGTCATCGATGAGTTCTACAAGCTGAATCCGAAGTCGGGCAGTGTTAGTGATGACGGGCGCGCATTTCTGCTCAATCAGGCATTCTACAAACTGCTTAAGCAAGGCGGTCAGTTCTATATGCTCGGTCCGAGCGTAAAAGAGCTTGCGGCCGGCTTTGCGGATCGGTTCAGCTACGAATTCTTGCACGAGCGATTCGAGACCGTTGTCTCCGAGATAATTAGGGTCGAGCAGGCCGACAACGTTGATGAACTTGAGGTCTTGGAGCAGCTTTGCAAGCGGCTAAAAGGGCCAACGGTGGTCTTTTGCAGTTCGCCGGACCGGGTTCGCAAGGTGGCGAATCGCTTGGCGGCGGCCGGTATCTACTCTTCCAGGTCGAGACCTCTGCAGCAACACGGCACGCGTAATGGTCGAGATAAAGTGGCTGTACAAAAGTGGTGACTGGAAAAAGATTGTAAAGCAGATCAACGATGACATACAGTCATACCCCACGCACCCTGCATGTGAGTCTTTGATATTCGTAGTAATGGACTCTGCAAAGGACGTAGCGGACCCCGCCAAAATGGAGCGCGATCTTTCAGGCAAACAGGTAATTGCAAACCGGGCGATTTCAGTGCAGGTGTATATTCGCGAGCCGTGAAGAAAATGAGTGAACGCAGAGCGCGGTTTTAGTCTCAGGGCGCATTGCGGCCGGGCTGCCGTTCGGCGCGATTGCGATCTCGGCGAGCGAGCAATCCAAACGGTGGGCGAATACGCCCGCCCCACAAGAAAGACCAATCGTGGTAAAATCATGGCAGAAGTGACGCAGGGGCGATACCCAGATTACCCAAACGCCCCATTTTGTTGCGGACTGTCCAATTTTGTCTTGATGTCCCCGGCGCACAGAATTTTTGGCCGTGGTGCGAATCTTCGCGTGGACGGCAGCTTTCAGATGGGGAGTGAGGGCGTTTGTGCAGGGGTGAGAATGTCGGGTTCGGGCTCTATCGGAGCATGTCTGGTGAAAGAGACGCTGGTGGGGTGGCGCAGCCAGGCGATCATGTCGTCGCCTTCGCGTTGGGTCTGGTACCCGTGGGCTTGCAGAATGCGCAGGGCGGGATCGGGGCCGGCGCAGTGGACGCTTTCATATTTGATGACGGAGGGTCGAATGACGTCGAAGTCGATCATGCCGATCACTTCTGCGTCGAAGCCCTCGACATCGGTTTGCAGCAGATTCAGACGGGTGATCGAGTGTGCTTTCAGAAGCTCCATCAATGACATCGCGGGGACTTCTTCCTCGATCATGGCATCGTCGGCAATTCCGCATTTATCATGCCAATTTGGATCGAGGGAACCGATTCCCGATGCCCAGTGGGGCAAGGTGTATTCCAAATCGGGCCGGACGCGGTGAAGTTTGACGGTGCGTTGGGTGGGATGGAGGGCGACACGGACGGGCTTGATTGACGGGCGGCTGCGGTAATTGAAGCGCAGTCGCTCGAACATATCGGAAAGGGGTTCGACGACGAGGCCGCTGGTTTTGTTTTCGCGGTTGAATTGGAAAAGCTTGTCGAAGCTGATTCCGTCGTTAGCGCCGATCTGGACAAAGACGAAGGGTTGACCCCGATCCAATTCGCGCTGGAGGAGGCGCTCGAAACGTGTCATTCGACGGACGGAAAACCCCGTTCGCCGTAAGAACTTCTTTGCGACAGTTTGAAACACCGGACGTCTCCATCGGCAGGCGGATCTCCCCCTTGAATTTAGGTGCCTTTGTGTTTTTTAATTCATAGAAATGAATTGTTCATGAATTACCGACCCCGTTTGTGCCGCCTTGGAGAGGTTTTTTGATAAGCACGTGGCAGGATGGGAAGCATGCGGCGGCTGGTCAATCAGATGCGCTGGGGAAGCGGACGCAAGTACGATTTCGTGGAATGAACGCGGGAAGTGGGGCGGTTTGGGCGGGATAAAGAAAAGTTAGCGGCGGCTGTTTTCCATTGCGGGGGTTTGACTGTAGGTTTGCGGGCATGATGGGAAATGTTGCGGCGATTTTCAGTGAGGATTTCAGGGGTTCGGTGGCTTACAGCCTGGCGATTTTGGGACTGGCCGTGACGGTTGGTCTTTCGCTGGGGGCGATTCGGGTTTGGGGGATCAAGCTGGGGATTGCGGGGGTTTTATTTTCGGCGCTGGTGTTTCGGCAGTGCGGATTGGAACTCGATGCGTCGGTGGTGAATTTTCTGGAGGATTTTGCGCTGGTGATTTTTATGTATGCGATCGGGCTGCAGGTGGGGCCGGGGTTTGCGAGTTCGCTGCGGTCGGAGGGGCTGAGGCTGAATCTGCTGTCGCTGGCGACGCTTGTGCTGGGGGCGGTGATGGCGCTGGCGGTGACGCGGCTGATTCCGCGGGGGACGGCGGCGGGGCTTTATTGCGGGGCGTTCACGACGACGCCGGGGCTGGCGGCGGCTCAGGAAGCACTGCGCGGGCGCGGCCGGGGATGGACGGGCAAAGCATGGCGGAGGCGAGCGGGCTGGCGTATTCGATTACGTATCCATTTGGTGTGGTGGGGCCGATGCTCGTCGTGGCGGCGGTGCGGAGTTTCTTTCGGATCGACATATCGGAGGAGCGGGCGGCGCTGGCGCGAGCGGAGCAGCAGAATCGGACGCCGATCGAGTTCGTGGATTTTGAGGTGACGGAGTCGGAATTTGCGGGGAAATGTGTTCGGGACGAGCCGATGCTGGATCGGGAGGGAGTGATTCTGACGCGGCTGCTGCGCGACGGGGTGGAGACGATTCCTCGGCCTACGACGGTGGTGAGAGTGGGGGATGTTTTTCGGGCGGTGGGGACGAAGGATCGGCTGGATAAGGTGGTGGATTCGTTTGGACGGCGCAGCGCGGTGGATTTGAGCACGGTGACGGGGGACCTGGACCGGGCGGAATTTGTGGTGACGCACCATCATTCGCTGCGGAGATCGCTGCGGGAATTGAATCTTCGGCGGCGGCATGGGGTGACGATTGGGAAGGTGCATCGGGCGGGGGTGGATTTGGTGCCGACGGCGAATTTGCGGCTGGCGTTTGCGGATCGGGTGACGGCGATCGGGCCGAAGGCGGCGCTGAAGCTGGTGGAGGGGGAATTGGGGAATTCCATGGAGGAATTGGATCATGCGCAGCTGGCGCCGATTTTTTGGGGCTGCTGGTGGGGGTGGTGCTGGGGAGCATTCCGCTGAAGTTGCCGAATTTGCATGGGGCGCTGCACATGGGATTGGCGGCGGGGTCGTTGCTGGCGGCGATCGGGCTTTCGCGGCTGGGGAGTTTTGGGGCGGTGATCTGGTATATGCCAGCGGCGGCGAACCAGCTCTTTCGGGATTTTGGGCTGGCAATATTTCTGGCGTGCGTAGGGTTTCAGGCGGGGGATCATTTTATTCAGCGGGCGGCGGACGGCGGGGGAGTCTCGCTGCTGTTTTGGGGAGCGGTGGTGACGGTGGCGCCGGTGTTTATCGTGGCGTGCTTTGCGCGAAAGATTTTGCGGATGAATTTTGTATCGGTGAGCGGGTGGATCGCGGGGGTGATGACGAGCTCGACGACGCTTCAGTTTGCGTCGGAATTGACGCTGTCTGATTCACCGGCGACGGTTTATGCGGCGGTGGCGCCGCTGGCGGAATTGATGCCGATTGTCGGGCGCAGGTGCTGGCGATAATGGCCGGGCATCATTGAGGGGGTGGTGGGTCAGTTTGGGCTTCGTGTCGAAATACGAATTCCCCACGGCAGCGCCGTGGGCGTTCCGGGAGTGAACTGACCCGGTACGGGGGGCGGGAGGCGTCATCGCGACGCGGCGACTTGGGCGCGCGCGAAGGTTTTATTGCGAGGGGTAGGATTTGCTGGGATGCTCACCCTGCACGGGCTGAAGATCGCCTAACTTCTGGGACAACAGCACCAGGGCGCGGTTCAGACGGCGCTGTACGGTTTTGGCGCAAATTCCGAGAACGGCGGCAGCATTTGGCCGGGCCATTCCCTGCATTTTGACGAGCTCGAAGACGTCCTTTTCATCGGTGGGGAGCTCTTCGATCGCGTCGAGTATTCGACGGGCGTTGCGAGTCACCTGGGTGGTAACGCTTGGTTCGGGCGCAGCCATGGCTGAATCGTTGAGGGGCTGGGCCTGGTTTTCATGGTCCAAACGGCGTGCCAGGTCGTTGAGCTCCCATCGCATATGGCGAGTGGCCAATGCGAAAAATTGGCGGGGACCGTCCGGTCGGAACTCCCGCATTGCTTTCAGCATTCGCTCGACGACGGCGCTGAGCAGCTCATCCGGCTGAAGGTTGAGCGGGGGTTTGGTGAGCCGGGGATAGCTGCGAAATAACATCGAGGCACACAACACTTGCAATCGATTGGCTGCCTGGGCAATCAGTTCGCGGACGATCGGATGGGCGTTTTCATCTGTGGAGATTTCTGCCAGGCGGTTGAGATGCTGCTGAACGAGGACGGTTGTGTGATCGCGCTCGGCGACGTATCCGTTGCGCCCAAAGCCCCCCAGGCCATAGGGATGGTGGAGTGTGCCGGTGTGCCTTCGTAAGTTTCGGCGAATTTGCGGGCATGAAGCGGGGTCGGATCTTTCTGTGTGATCGTGGTCATGTTGACCTCCCTTTGGTTTCTCGTGCCGACAACACCGATGAGCTTGCATCTGGTGTTGCGCTAAGGGCTAAAGCAACTTCGGTGCCAGGTTCTTTGATATCGCGCAAGATCAACCGGCGCGGGGATCTCGCAGGGAAATGTTGTCATTCGACACAGTGGGGGGAAAGAAATTTACCCGGCGTGATTAAATTCGTACCAGGCGCGAAGGAATCCGGCCGTCGTCGCGTCCATTGATTTTTGCAACCGATTATTGGTTGATGTACCCTCCCCTGCGCTTAATTCAGATATCCAGCGGGCGGCTGCTCGAAATATTATTTTTTCATTCAGGCGTCTTTTCTGCGCTGGTCAATGTGATGACCTGGAGTTGGGAATTGGAATCGAGAACCCATGAGCCACAAGTCAAAAAAGAACGCCATTGTATGGGGGTCGGTCGCATTTGCGATTCTGCTTTTTTCTCTGGACATTCCTTTTCCGCGTGGGGTGACACCGGCGGCGCTGTATGTAGCGGTGGTGGGGGCGAGTTTATGGCTGCCGGGTATTCGGCCGACGTGGATGGCGGCACTCGGATGTACGATCCTGACCATTCTGGGGTGTGTTTTAAGCGAGCCGGGCCCCCTGTGGGCGGACGTTTACAACCGGGTATTTGCCGTCCTGGGCATCTGGGCGGTGGCACTCTTGTGTGTTTTGTATAAGCGAACGGAGCAGCGGACGCTGGAATTGGCCTCGATCGTGGAATCGTCGGGGGAAGCGATTCTCAGCAACGACGTGCGGGGGGTGGTTACGAGTTGGAATGGGGCTGCGGAAGGCCTCTTCGGTTATCTGGCGGAGGAAATGCTTGGGAGACCCGCCAACTTTATGTTGGCCTCGGAACGGCGAAATGAGGGCTCGTTTTTGTTTGACGCCGCCAAGGCGGGGCAGAGCACGCCTCATTTTGAGACGGTTTGTGCCCGAAAGGACGGCAGTTCCGTTCCGGTTGCGCTTTCGATTTCGCCGATCGTGAATTCCGGGGGAGAAGTGGTTGCGATCGCGACAATTGTGCGGGACCTGACCGAGCACAAACGCGCCGCGGAGGCTCAACTGGCGAAGGAAGCGGCGGAGGCGTCGAGCCAGGCGAAGAGCGAATTCCTGGCGAGCATGAGCCACGAAATCCGCACGCCGATGAACGGGGTGATCGGGATGCTGGACCTGACTCTGGGGACGCAGCTTGAATCGGAGCAACGGCATTATCTGGAAAGGGCGAAGGCGTCGGCGGACCTGCTGCTGCGCGTGATCAACGACATCCTGGACTTTTCCAAGATTGAAGCGGGCCGTCTGGATCTGGAACCGACGGACTTCAGCCTGCGGGAAAGCATGGGCGAAACGATCAAGGGATTCGGCCCGCAGGCGCATCGCAAAGGTCTGGAGCTTGCGCTGCACGTCGATCCGGCCACTCCTGAGCGCCTGAGCGGCGACGTACTGCGTCTGGTGCAGATTCTGACGAATCTGGTGGGCAACGCGATCAAGTTCACGGACAAAGGGGAGGTCGTGGTACAGGCCGGGGTTGAGTCCACTAGCGGGAACCAAATCCTGCTGCACGTTGCGGTTACGGACACCGGGCCGGGCATTCCTTTGGACAAACAGAGGATGATTTTCGGGGCGTTCGCCCAGGCGGATAGTTCGATGGCCCGGCGGTTCGGAGGCACGGGACTGGGGTTGGCGATCTCCTCGAGGCTGGTGGAACTGATGGGCGGGCGCATCTGGGTTGAAAGCGAGGTGGGGCGGGGAAGCGCGTTTCATTTCACGGCGCGATTCGAGCTCCAGCCGCAATCCCACGCGCCGGCAAAGGCGGACCGGCTCGATCTGGAAGAGATGCCCGTGCTCGCTGCCGACGACAACGATACCAATTTGCACATCCTCACCGAGATGCTTGTGAATTGGCGAATGAAGCCGACCGGCGTGAGTGGAGGGCGCGATGCCATCGAAGCCCTGAAGCGGGCGGCGGTCGCCGGGGAACCGTTTCCGCTGGTGCTGCTGGATTCGGTGATGCCAGATATGGATGGCTTTGCCGTGGCAGAGGAGATCAAGCACGATCCGGCGCTGGCGGACGCGACGATCATGATGCTTTCGTCACTGGACGGCGCGGGCGAATTGAAACGCTGCCGCGAATTGGGGATTAACATTTACTTGCGCAAGCCCTTCAAGCAGTCGGAATTGCTCAATGCCATCCTTACGACGCTGGGGACGCTGGCGTCGGACGATCAGACGGTGTCGCCTTCGGGCGATCTGGCCCCGGACATGCCTCGCCATCTGCGGATTCTGGTGGCGGAGGACAACGAGTTTAACCAGGACGTGGTGGGGAGCCTGCTGAGAAAGTGGGGCCACACGGTGTCGATGGCGTCGAACGGAAAAGCCGCGCTGGCGGCGCTGGAAAAGGAATCTTTTGATCTGGTTCTAATGGATGTGCAGATGCCGGAAATGGACGGTTTATCGACCGCGCAGGCGATCCGGGCCAAAGAGCGGACGGCGCAGACGCCGAGGCACATTCCAATCGTCGCGCTGACGGCTCACGCGATGAAGGGAGACCGGGAGCGCTGCATTGCCGCGGGGATGGACGCTTACGTCGCCAAGCCGATCAAGTCGGCTGAACTTTTGGCGGTTATGAGCGGTTTGTTGGCTTCCAAAGGGGGATCTGAAACACGTTCTGCCCCTGTGGGGCCGAAGGCGGACGCGATATTCGATCCGCAGGCCGCGCTTGCCGGGATCGATGGCGACCGGGACATCCTGGCCCAAATGGTGCAATGGTTTCTGGATCAATCGCCCAGACTGCTGGAAGAAGTTCGTAATGCCGCGTTACAAAATGATCGGCAGACTTTGGCGGCGGCGGCGCATAAACTCAAGGCGCAGGTGGGCAGCTTTGGCGCACAAAACGCCTACGAAGCGGTGGCGCGCCTCGAGGAATTGGCGAGCGAGCAGGGTGCGGCGGGTTGGAATGATGCTTTATCTGAGTTGGAAGCCGCCGTCGCGAAGCTGCGGTCGGCGCTAATCGAATATTCCAGGCAGCCCAAAGAAGATTAGGCGGCGACGATCTTTATGGCTGCTCGTCGTCTTCGGTTTCAAGCAATGGGGCGGCATCGATGCCGGCCTCGCGCAGCTTGATGCGAAGCGTCTGTCGGGCGATTCCGAGCAGCCGCGCCGCCAAATGCCGGTTGCCTTTCGCATGGTCCAAAACGCGGGCGAGAAAATATCGGTCCAGTTCCTTGTGTACTTCGGCGTACAAATCCGCGGCATTGGGCTGGAGGCGGAGCCACAGGAGGGCGTCGAGGTTGAAATATTGGCTCAATCCGGCGCGGCCCAAGCTTTGCGAAACTGCGTTATCCATCAGTTCGGGCAAAAAGCTTGCCAGGAGGGTGGTTCCGCTGGCTTTCAAAAGTGCCTGCTTCAAAACGCTTTGCAATTCCCGGATGTTGCCGGGCCATGAATAGGCGCCCAGCCGCTCCAAAGCTTCCGGGGCCACCTGGTTCACATCGCGCCGCAATTCGCGGCTGAACTGCTTGAGGTAATACCGCACCAGAGGGGAGAGATCATCAGTGCGCTCTGCGCAGCGGCGGGAGATGGATGTTAAAGACGCTGAGGCGGTAATAGAGGTCGGCGCGGAATTTGCCTTCATCGCAGAGTGCTTTCAAATCGCGGTTGGTGGATGCGATGAGGCGAACATCGGTGTGTACGGTTTCGTTTCCTCCGACGCGCTCGAAGGTCTGCTCCTGGAGGAGGCGCAAAATCTTGGCCTGAAGGGGGGACGGCATGTCGCCGATTTCG
The DNA here is from genome assembly GCA_963755915.1 of uncultured Phycisphaerales bacterium. Lineage (GTDB taxonomy): Bacteria > Planctomycetota > Phycisphaerae > Tepidisphaerales > Tepidisphaeraceae > PALSA-1353. The sequence goes on along the minus strand of CAVWLP010000003.1, from coordinate 293,321 downwards.
TCGAGGAGGATGGTTCCTCCGTTGCACTGTTCGAATTTTCCGATTCGCCGGCGGTCGGCGCCGGTGAAGGCGCCTTTTTCGTGGCCGAATAATTCGCTCTCAAGCAGGTTTTCGGGAACGGCCGCGCAGTTCAGGGCAAGAAACGGTGCGTTGGCGCGGACGCTGTGCTGATAGATCGCCCGGGCGACGAGTTCCTTGCCTGTTCCGCTTTCGCCGGTGATGAGGACGGTTACGTCCTGCTCGGCGACGCGGCCGATCCTCTTGTAAACCTCGAGCATTGCTTTGCATGCACCGACCATCCTCCCTTCTTCCTCGGGGGATTCCTGGGTCTCGCTGAGGACGACCGGCACGCGCATCCGCCGCACGACTTCGAGGGCTTCGCGAACCACCGTGCCGAGTCGCTGCTGATCGATGGGTTTAAAAAGGTAGTCGTACGCCCCCTGTTTCATGGCTTCGATGGCCAGGTCGGCCGTCTTGGTCATGGTGATGAAAATGACGGGAATGCGGGCGTCGATGGCGCGGATGCCCTGGTAGACTTTCAATCCCGACTGATCGGGGAGCCCGACGTCGAGAAGAATAAGATCGGGCGCCGCCGCCCGGACCCGCTCCAATCCGGCGGCGCCGGTGGTGGCGACTTCCAATGCGAACGACTCGGCGGGAAAGGTCTGGCGGACCTGGGTGGGAACCACAAACTTGTCGTCGTCAATGAGCAATAGGCGTGGTAACATTTTTGGTGATCTTGGAAGCCATTGCGGACATTTGTTAATATAGTTGGAAATTGATCGGCGGGCGAGTTTCGCCGAATTGTCGGGAATTGGACGTCGCGTTTTGTGGTCGGATAATGATGAGCCGCCAGAGCCGCACAAAATCCGTGGCCGCAAGCTCGGAACTGAATCTTGGCGCGGCACATTTTGCGCTACCATCGGCTGCGCCGCTAAGCTTTCTGATCGCGGAAGACGATGAGTTCAGCGCCCGGCTGCTGGAACGGCTTCTTACGCGAGAGGGGCATTCGGTTCAGCGCGGGCCAATGGGCGTGAGGCATTTGACCTCGCTGCCGGTGGGGGCTTTGATGTGCTTCTGCTGGATATTCAGCTTCCGGAAATGGACGGGTTCGAGGTGATCCAGCAGCTCCGCGAGCGTGAACGCCGGATGGGAGGGCATCTTCCGGTGGTCGCACTTACCGCGGGTACGAGCCGTGCGGTGCGCGAGCGCTGCCTCGCTGCCGGCATGGACAATTTTCTTCACAAGCCGATCAAGATGGACGCCTTGCGGAATGCGGTTCAACACGCGGTCACAGCGCCATACCTGCAGGCGCGATCGGGCCCTGACCTGATCGACGCCGGCGTTCTGCTCGCGGCCAGCGGGTATGACCAGGAGAATCTCAACGTCATTTGCAGGCAGTTTCTGGTTGGACTTCCTGAATATCTGGCGGATGTGCAGGAGGCGTTTCAGGCGCGCGATTCTTCCCGGCTGGCGCAGTCGGGTCACAGGCTGGGGGGAATGATCTCCACGGTTTCCACTAAGGCCGGCGCCGTGGCGCTTGAAATAGAAGACCGCGCGGGCGGGCAGCAATTTGAGGAGATTCGTCCGTTGATCGCGCAGCTGGCGGCGATGTCGGCGGAATTGATCGCCGCCGTTCGATCCATTTCCATGGAATCTCTGCGTGACAAGCCCAAAGGGCCGCGCGACTGGCATTGATGAAATGGCGGCGGCGTAGCGGTTCAGTGAATAGCCCGATGAACCGGCAACCCCTTCATGGTTCGCAGTCGGACGGATTTTAAAGGTCGGGCAGAGGTGTTGTCTTCCGGGACGAGCCATAAGGCTGCGATGATGTTTCTGGGATACCAGCGACTTCCCTTGGCGATTCCCCTGACGAACTGATCGGAACATCCCCAGTAGCCGCTGCCCTTCACCTGCCAGTTCACGTGGGCGCGGTCGGCTTCATCGAAGAGCGAGGCAATGGTGGGATCCTGGTGCAGATGAAAGATCTGTTTGGCGATGACCTGGAATATGGCGATCTTGCTGAGCCAGGAGTTGTCGGATGTGGAGGAGAGGCGAATTCCGCCGTCGGGAAACAAGTTGCGCCGCTGGGGATCTTCGAGCAAGGCGCGAACGTGCTTCTTGAGGAGGTCGTAAATCTCGGGCGATTCAGTGGCCAAATTGATTCCCCAGGCGTAGGGATATAAAAGGCCTTCGCAGGCCGGCAGGATTCTCGAGTGATAGCCATTGCTTTGTTTGTCGAAAATGGCGGGGATGGCGCCGTCAGGACCGGGCTTCTGGACGAGGGTTTTTACGATGCGATCGGCCATCGCAAAGGCGCGCTGAGCCTGGGTTGTGTTTTGAAGGCGGCCAAAGACAGTGGCGAGGCCGAGCGAAGCCGCCCAGAATTTTACGGTCATATAGAGGCTATCGCGGGATTGCGACAGCGAGGGGTCGAGCGAGTCGTAGGTGGTAATCTCCGCGCCGGTTCCGCAACGGGAACTGTCGAATTCCGGGATTCCGCCGAGCCCACTGCGGCGGTGCAAACTCTCCGCGCATGCGGAGAAGACGTGGTCGTTGAAGCGGGCCCAGTTGGTGTCGCCGGTCTGGGTGATGTAGGTGGCGGCCATCAGGATCCAATTGCACAATTGCTCGGCCGTCATATAGCTGAAGCAGACGGCGTTCAGATTCGGCAGCTCGTAGCTGCTGTTGCCGGGCGGACTGAAAGCGTTGTGCGCCCCCATGTCGTGCGAGAAGCTGATGCCGCCGGGAAGAATCTCGTTTGAATAGGGGGACTTGAGGCCGTCAACGTAGCTAAATTGGCGAACGAAATTATCGAGAAGGTTGCGAACGACCCAGGAATTCTGGTCGAGTTCCCAGAACATGTGATCGACGCAAAGGTCGAGGGTGTTCATGATTCGATATTCGCCCTCATTGACGACCCAGCATGGCTGACCGCCGACTTCGAGAAGCTGGGTGTTGGCGTAATAACTGCGAGTGGCGTGGGCGATCAGAAATTGCTGCTCGGTGGTAAGGCCGGATTCGAGGAGGTGCTGATCGAGCGCGTCACAAGCGGGACGGGGGTCGCCTTTTGAGAGGGCGAACTCGAGCACATCAATCAGGCTGCTGAAACAGCTCGTGTAGAGGTAGCGACCTGAGAGACCGCTGGTGACGACGCCGGCGATAAAACAGCCGATGGCGAGGCGCAGCACGCGATGTTCGCCTGGCGGCACTTCCATGAGCAGTCCGGGGCATGCGCCGAGCAGATGTGGAACAGGCTCGCGGAGGCCCTCATGAGGCGTCCAGCGGCAGAAGAGATCGGGCGGTGGGGCGTCGCCGTGGCCTTTGTTGATGATCTCTGCCATTACGCCGGTTTCCTGGCGGAGGGTGAATCCGCGCCGGGGTGTGCTGGGGGGATCGATGGGGCGCCAACCTCGCTCGCTGACGCCGAGGGCAAAGAAGACCGTTTTGGTCTCGGTTCCAAATCGGTTATCGCATTCCAATTCAGCGACGAGCGCCGGCAGCAGCGACGAACGCATTTGCGTCGGAAGCACAAGAGCGGGATCTGGGATCGAACCAAATGGAGTGTAGATGCTGAAGGTAAAGTCTGGGGTTACCCATCGGTCGGTGGCCCAGCCATATTCACGGCGGATCTGATCCTCCATGTAGGCGACGATATGGCGGCCGGGGTCCTTTACTGTTGAGTCGGATTGTTCGACAAGAAAATTGGCGTTGCTCGTGGCGTCAGTTTGCCTGGAGGTGAAGAAAGGGAGGCGTCGCAGCGACGAACTTTCGAAGCGGCCGCCATTTTTCGCTCCGACGTAGACTTCCTGGTTCCCGGGTTTGCCGATTTGCGTGCCGATTCCGCCGAGGGCTCCAAATTGACCCGTGGTAAAGCTCATGTATGCACCCATCGGGGAGTGCGGGGCGTTAAAATTGATGTTTTCAACAGATATCAATTTGCCAGCCATATGCTTCTCAAAGCGAAAGATTCTGAGTGGATTCCCCTCACCTCATGGAAGTTGACACATCCGCGCCGGTTGTGGAAACGCTTTTTACACCCGATGGAGTGGTAATGCGACATTCGATCAGACGAACATTATTGGCGTCAAAAATTCCCAGGGGTTTATCAGCCGTTATTTGCACATTCTGAAGGAGCAGGTTTGATACGGGAGCCTCGGGCAACCCCCAAATCAGTCCGGCACGACGGCCTTTATGCGCGGTGGCGATGATATCGGTGAAGGTGATGTTCCGGTACAGCGGGGTTCGATTCGTCACGTTTTTGGCCGGGTAGTCGGCGGCGGTTTCGGGGGTGAGATCGTTCAAATCGCGATATTTGTCGTCGCTCGCCGCATAGGAGGCGTAGATAAGAATGGGGCAACCAACATTGGTTAACCTGAGGTTCCGGTAAGTAAGGTCGTGGACGAAACCGCCTCGGTCGCGGTCGGATTTGATGCGAATACCAAAGTCGGTGTTTTCAAAGGTGCAATTCTGGACGGTGATGTTGGAAACGCCGCCGACGGTATGGCTGCCGATCGAGACGCCGTGGCCGCAACCATAAGTGCAGCCGGTGATGAGCACGTCTGATGTTCCGCCGCCGCAGGTGAAGTCGTCATCGCCGACGCTGACGTCGCAATCCTGGATTAAGATGTTTCGGCCGCTGACATCGCAGGCATCGGTGTTCATGCCGGGATGGACCGGATCGGTGGATGGATTGGCGCGAATGGTGACGTGCCGAACGGTTACGTCGGTGGACCCACCGCCGATGGCGATATGGAACATCGGCGAATTTCGCAGGGTTAGATTTTCGATCAGAATTCGTTGGGTGGCGTCGATGGCGATCATGCAGGGCCGCCGGGCTCCTTTCACATTTGCATAGGGCCACCAGGGAATGCCCTGGCCGTCGATTGTGCCTTCGCCGGTGAGAGCGATGTCGTGAAGCCGTCGGCCGCTAAGGAAATTTTGGGGATTGGTGGTTCGGCCGGGATATTTATCGATGGGGAGCAATCTGAGGATCGATCCTTTGTCGAGGTTGAGGTCTATATTGCTGGAAAGATGAAGGGGGCCGCAGAGGTATACGCCTGGGGGTAGGTTCACCACACCGCCGCCGGCGGATTCGGCGGCATCGATTGCGTTCTGGATCTGTTTTGTATTCGTGGTGGATGCGTCGCCGACGGCGCCATAGTCGCTCACGGAGAAGATTCGGTGGGGAATTTGCGGCAACTGTGGTGATATGTTTCGCGGCGTCGGCTCCGGTGACGCGGATTGGGCCGGGGATGTCCATATGCAAATCAATAAAGAGGCAACGGTTAAAACGGAGACGCCGAGCGTGTTTCCGCGGCCCAGAAGTGGATGATATTGAGTCATCAGAGTGTCGCGAACACACGAAGCGTTAGCGTGAATCATCCCCTTCGAACTTCTGCCGGAATAACGTAAGCCTCCCCGGGAAACAAATAAGAAACCGACCGCGCCTCGGAGGGATGGTCGCGGTCGGCAGAGGAGGACCTGTTGGTCGTGCAGATCATCGACACTCACTCAGACCGCCGGCGGCGGGCCAGTAAACTGGTGGCGCCCAGCGCCAAGAGGCCAAGGCTCGCAGGTTCCGGCACCGCGGCGATCGTCGGCGCTGGCAGGCCGTTGGCGGCCGCGAAGGCGTCGAGCGCCTGCACGTCTGCGGGCGTAACCGTCACGGCAGCGCCGCTATCGCCCTGGCCGAAGTTCGCCGCCAAGGCGCTGAAGTCGGAGCCGTTGACCGAACTGCCATACAGGAAGTTCCCCTGGTCCCAGTTGGTGACGCCGAGGCCGAAGTTGGCGGCCAGGATCGAGAAGTCGGAGCCGTTGACGGTGCCGTCGAGATTGGCGTCGCCGACCAGCGTGTACTTCAATTCGATCTCGCCGCTGGTGAGGTTTTTCACGGCCCCGGTTTTGTCGTTTCCGTCGGCCCAACCGATGCTGTAGGTCAAGCCGTTGGTTTTGGTCTGGGCGGCGGACGAGATGATTCCAGAGGTCCCGTTCCAGGCGCCGTTGTTGAAGCCGGACTTGAGGTAGCCCAGGATGGTAGACATCGGGTCGGTGGCGCCGTAGTCGATGATCACGTGGTTATTGGAGATGTCCAGAACGCTGTTGGCCGCAATGGTCAGCGAGGAGACGTTGATATTGCTGACGGGATTGGTGGCGGTCCAGCCGCTGCTGGCGGTCGTGTTGCTCGCAAGCACGACGTTTCCACCGTTGATGGCCAGGCTGCTGGCGGTCAGACCAACGCCGAGCGTCAGAGTGCTCGTGCCCATCTTCGTGAATCCGCCGGTGGCGACGATGAGACCACCGCCGGTGATGGAGTAGTTGCCGGAGCTGTTGACCGTCACCGAGGCGGGACTGACGGTGGTGGTGAGGGTTACGGCATAGTGGAGGGCGTTGGTGTCGTTGAAGGTGACGGCCGCACCGTCGGCGTAGGTCGTTGCGGCTGAACCGTTGTTCCAGTTCTGGTTGCTGGTATCCCAGGTGGTGCCATTGCCACTGCCGCCGGCATTATCCCAGAAGAGCGAAACCGGTCCGGTGCTGATCACATCGAGATCGATAAAGTTGGCGCTTTCCGCGAGGCTGTAGGCCAGGCCGGCCGGCGCTGCTGGGAGCGTAAAATTCGCCAGTTGGATCTGACTGACGACGGCGCCGGAGCCACTGGTATCGCCAATGAGCTGGTAGTCATTGCCGGCAACCGGTGTGGCGCCGCCAAAGGTGAGGAGTGTGCCGCTGGCAATGCTGACGAGTCCCGAGCCCAGGATGAGATTGTCGCCATTGGTGACGAGGCCGCTGCCGGTGCCGAGGTCGAAGTCCAGGGTGGTGAGCGTACTGGTGGTGAGTCCGCCAACAGTCAGTGTTCCAACGCTTCCGACGCCGCCGGGGGCGATCGCGTGCGCGCCGCTGCCGGCGATGACATTGCCGGCAATGGAGCCGACGCTTCCGCTGGCGAGGACGCCGCCATTCAATGTTACGTTGCCGGTTCCGGTGGCGGAGCCGGAAGTGTTGGCGACATCGAATACGCCACTGTTAACGGTGTTCGTTCCGGTGTAGGTGTTGGCGTTGGCGAGCGTCATCGTGCCGGTTCCGCTATAGGCCAGATTACACGTGGTGGTAACGCCCACCGTACCGGTGGCGACGACTCCGTCGATAGTGATATTGTTGGCTCCGCCGAATGTTGTGGTTCGATTGCTACCGCCTGTTGCAAGGTAAACGGGCGCATTCCAGACGACGCCGCCTGTGTCGTTAACGATGACTGTGTTGGTGGTTGAACTGGCGGTGTCGAAGGTGATGGTATTGGTGAACAGCAGCGGAGTCGTGCCGGCGAGGGTGATGTCATCCGCGGTGCTGGTATCTATCGTCACCGGGTGGGCGATCGTTAGTGTGGAAGTGCCCGAACCCTCAAAAATGCCCGCTCCCGCGGGCGTACTGCCGCTAGCCGGGCCGAAGAACAAAGTGCTGCCGACGCCGAGAACTGCATCGTTGGTGACGACGACTGTGCCGTTTTGGACCGCCAGGTCGCCCGAGAAATTGTTGTCGACGTTGGTGAGGGTCATCGTTCCCGTGCCGAGATAAGCAAGGGTTGAAGGATTGATGCCCGGTCCTTCCAAAGGATTATCGCTAACGACGGCGCTGATCAGGAGACTGCCGGTTCCGCCGATCAAGACCCTTCGGTTGCCTTCGCTGCCGGAAAGATAGAAGCTGCCGCTGAAGGTGGTGGAAGCGGTGTTATTTACGTTCAGATCATCGGAGCTGCCCTGGCCAGTGACGTTGGTGAAAACCAGCGGCGTAGACCCGCCAATGATGGAGGTACCACCACCGCCGCCGCCGAGGGTGACGGGGTTAGCAACGGCGATGGTGCTCGATCCAATGCCCTGGAAGGTCGCGGTGGCAGTGTTGTTTCCAAGTACCAGCGGGTTAGAGGAGCTTCCAAGCGAGCCGGCGGCGGCGACGGCCAGCACGCCGCTATCCACGGCCAGATTTGATGACGTCGAGGTCCCAAACGTATTGGATGTTCCCGACAGGGAGAGCGTCCCCGTGCCGTCATAGGTGAGGAAGTTGCCGCCGGTATTCCCGTCCTGCACGAGTCCCGCAATGTTAATGTTTTCGCTGCCGGCAACGGTCCACCTGGCCGTAAAATTGCCACTGGTAAGCGTGAGGCCGCCCGAGAGCTGAGTCGTGCCGCTTCCGTTGACGGTGAGGGTGGTGCTGGACTGCCCGTTGTCGCGAACCGCGCCGTTAAAGGCGAGAGCAGCCGAGCCGACGTTCCAGGTTTCCGCGCTGGCGCCGATATCCACGTTGCCCAGGCTGGCGGACCCGGAACCGATGTCGCTGGTGTCGATGGTTGTGCCTGCTGTCGCCAGGAGCAGAATGTTCGAACCGCTGTTGATGGAATAGCCCGGTGTTTGGAAGATCACCTCGGCAGCACCGAGGTTTGCATTCTGCGTAACCGTTCCGGCCGTGCCGCCGAAGATGGCGTTATCGAGCGTTCCGGAGGTGTCCGCCCAGACGACGTCCGCGGTGCCGTTGGACCAGTTGGCAAGGGTCGTGTTCCAGGTTCCGCTGCCGCCGCTGGCGGGAAGGGAGTTGTTGGCATTCTGTGCCGGGTCCCACGTGAGATTGGTCGTTTGCGCGTGCCCCCTCAACGTGAGGAAGCTGACGGCCGTGGCCGAGGCCAGGACTGCCGCGGAGCGGCGGGTGCGCCGAGCGTTCCGCGAGAAATTGTTCAAAGTGCCCGAGAGGAAGCCGCTGCTCGACTCTTTCATGATAACCCTCCAATTACGTTGAATGAGCTCGTTTGAGAATTCGACCGCCTTGACCGAATTGCCTGTTGTGTTGCCGGAAATATAGCGGCGCCCGCAGTTCGCGAAAGAGCCATATTGCGAATGGATGATCCGTTTTGCGAAGCGGGTCGCGCCGCGGCGGAGCGTGAATCTCAAAGACTAAATTACGATCGGGCGAGCGCGCGGAGACCATCTGAATATCTTGCGCAAAATAGCACATCAATGCGCAAGAAAGCACTAGTGCGCATATCGAGGGCGTGTCATAGTTCCTCCGTAGCTGGGCGCGATTCGCCCACCATCTCTCGGACGGAGCGAAATGACTTTACGAGGCGGACAGTATGCGGAGACCTAAACCCGGATTTACTCTTGTCGAATTGCTTGTGGTCATCGGAATCATCGCCGTTTTGATTGGAATTCTCCTGCCGGCGCTGCAGAAAGCGAGGGAGCAGGCGAATACGGTGGCGTGTCAGTCGAATCTTCGGCAGATATACGCTCTTTATGTCCTTTATTCAGATGATTATCAGGGCTATGCACTGCCTGCCGAGATGAGCACGCCGAACGTGCTTACTTTCTGGTGGTCTCCGGGATTGATCGGCAATGAGGTGGGGGGCAACAACGCAAACGACAACTCAAACCAAAACGACCAGACGGTCCTCAAATATCTCTATTGCCCGTCGGCGGACCACACGTTGGACATAACCGGTCCCATTGGGACGAATAATTACTGGGGCGACTACACGTACAATGGAAATATCGGAAGTATTGTGATTCCCGCAACGTCGCCCGCCCCAGCGCCAGTGCAAAAGGTGAGCGGAATTCCGGGGAACGTGATTCTCGCGACGGACATCGATAAGGCTTATGCCGAAGGCGGTGGCGGTAACAGCAACCAATGGCGGATAAGTCTGTTCGCTGAAATAAACTACCTTCTTGGCAATCACTGGGCCACATGGGCTCCCGCATCGCAGCAGTGCCCATTCATGTGGTTCCCCCACACCAAGCGAACCCAAGCCAATGTCCTATGCGCAGACGGCCATGTTGCCCTGGTGACCCCGAATAATTTCGTGATGCCAGGGGGCGGAAGCATCAACATCACCAATATCCCATGGCTTTACAATTCGCCTCCCAGTGGAAGTGCTTTTAGTTCGTTTACAACCAAGGACTACCTGGTTGGATATTGGAAAAACGGCGCCTGGGCGACGTCTTGGAATAAATACGGCCAGCCTTTGTTTTAATGAGGCTGCGACTTGGCGGCGCCAGGAATTCTTCTATGACGCGGCCGGGATTAAGCTCACTATTCATCGCCGCCCTGATCGCCGCCGGCATTTGCGCCGACACGCGAGCTGCTTCTCTCAGACCGCCGATCTGGAATGTTGCCGATTTCGGTGCAGTTGGCGACGGCAGGACTCTGGACACGGGGGCGATTTCGAAGGCGATTACCGCATGCTTCGAGGCTGGCGGAGGCACTGTCCTTATCCCGGGCGGGCGCTATCTGACCGGCGCGCTTGAGCTGAAGTCTCACGTCTGTCTGGAGATTGACGAGGGCGCCACGCTTCTTGCCAGCCAAAACTCGTCCGATTATCCGATGGTGGAAAGTCCGTGGGAGCCAGAAAAACGATGGATGTCGGCGCTGATCTATGCGCATGATGCGGCGGACATCACGGTTACCGGCAACGGGACGATTGACGGTCGGGGCGCATCGTGGTGGGGGCCCATACTGGCGATGAAGGCCAAGCGGCACGCACGTAGCGAAGACCCGACCGGCACGTATGACCCTCCGCCGGCGCCGCCGCAGCCTCAGATTGTGGGCTCGCTGCCCGGCCTCCCGCTGGGCCGTCCGCAGTTGATTCGGTTTCTGCGCTGTACAAGTGTGGTGGTCGAGCACGTTACTCTGTTGGATTCGCCGGAATGGAATATTCATCCATTGCTTTGCGACGGCGTGCGCATCGATGGGGTAACGATTTCAGCCCACATTCCCTCGCCGAATACAGATGGTATTGATCCGGAATCCTGCCGAAGCGTGCAGATTCTGAATTGCCGGGTGGACGACGGGGATGACTGCATCACGCTGAAAAGCGGGGAAGATGAGTCGGGCCGCAGGATGGGACGGCCGGACGAGGATATCCTCATCGCCAACTGCACGACTTACCATGGTCATGGTGGTGTGACCATCGGCAGCGAAATGTCGGGCGGTGTTCGTAACATCACCGTTAACAATTGCGTATTTCATGGAACCGACAGCGGTATCCGCATCAAAAGCCAGCGAGGAAGAGGCGGCGTCATTGAGGGAGTGGCGTTTGACAACATCGTTATGGAGGACGTTCCGCATCCGTTCGTAATTACCACGTTCTACATGGGCAAGGACAAGCCCGGCGAAACATATCCGGTGAGCGACTCAACTCCCCGGCTGCGGGACATCCTGATCACCAACGTAACCGTCCGCGGGGCGACGGACGCCGGCACGATAACCGGTTTACGCGAAATGCCTGTCTCGGACATTACTTTCAGTAACGTGCATGTACGGTCCCGGCACGGCTTTTCATGCACAAATGCGACCGGCGTTCATTTCCAGGATTGCGTGTTTGAGACGGAAGATGAGGCCGGCCTTTTGACGCGGGATTGCAGCGACATTGATTCACAAACGCTGGCCATTGATCATCCGGCGACGAGGCCGGCCGGTTCGTAGTCCCGGAACAAGGGCTGCGCAATTAAGCGCGTTGGTACGCAGGCTCGCTTTTATGCGAGCAACGGGATCGACGGTATCATTTCCGATCAGCGGAATCGAAAGACGAGGTTCGTGATGTTACGCACGTCCCGGCAGGAAGGCAGTGAGAGCCAGGCGCGTTCGGCCTTCACCGAGCCGTCCAAATCAATTTCCGCGGGCCGGGGAGTCGCCTGGAATCGACCTTCCGGGAGACTTTTTCACGGTGCTTCCTTTCGCTGGCTCATCTGCGGGCTGCTCTTCCTGGCGACGTCGATCAACTACATGGACCGGCAGGTCATGGCGATCCTCGCCCCGATACTGCAGGGAAAATTCGGTTGGAACGAGCAGGAATACGGCCACCTCGTCTTCGCGTTTCAGCTTGCCTATATGATCGGCCTGCTGGGCGTGGGCTGGTTCATCGATCGATGTGGGTTGAAGGTGGGGTATATCTTCGCAATTGCGGTGTGGAGCCTGGCCGCTTGCGCGACGGCGTTGACGACGACTCTTCTTGGATTCGCGGCGGCGCGTTTCGCTCTTGGCCTTGGGGAAGCCGGTAATTTTCCGGCCGCTACGAAAACGGTCGGGGAATGGTTCCCGCGCCGCGAGCGGTCTCTGGCGACGGGCTTGTTTAACACCGGAACGAGCAGCGGCGCCATCATTGCGCCTCTGCTCGTCCCGTGGATCGTAAAGACCTGGAATTGGGAGATGGCGTTCATTGTTCTTGCGCGTTAGGATTCGTCTGGATCGTGCTGTGGCTTTTGTTCTACCAGCGTCCGGAAAAGTCTCGCTATCTTTCGGAGGCCGACGTTTCGTTCATCCGGACGGATGACGATCCGGAGATTGCGCGTTCGGCGGCCAACGAGGACGTTGGCCGAGTGCATTGGTTTGAGTTGTTTCGTTTTCCGCAGACCTGGGGGATTCTGATATCGGCCGCGCTGGTTGTGCCGGTGATGTGGTTCCAGGTTTTCTGGCTTCCGAAGTTTCTTGCCTCCCGGTTCAAGGTAAGCATTTCGCAGGCGGGGTGGCCGCTGGCCACGGCGTTCAGCATGCAGCTCATCGGGAGCATTTTGGGCGGCGTGCTTGCGACGTGGTTGATCTCGAACGGAAAGTCGGTGCATTTCGCCCGCAAGTTTTCGCTTGGGCTCTGCGCGTTTTGTGTGATTCCGATTGCTTTTGTGGGTCTGATCCCGCTGATGTGGCCGGCAATCCTGGTGGTGGGATTCGCGATGGCCGCGATGCAGGGGTGGTCGGCCAACAGTTACTCGATCACAACCGACCTGTATCCGAAGCGCGCCATCGCTTCGATGGTGGGGTTGGGCACGGCAGCGGGCGCCATCGGTTCGATGGCCTTCGCGGAGTTCGCCGGGTGGTATCTTCAGCACACCGGCGGGAACTACTCGTTGCTGTTCGTTCTTGCCGGGTGCGGTTTCCCCTGCGCGTTTTTGGCCGTACACATGTTCATCCCGCACTGGCAAGTTGTTGTACTGGAAAACCAGGTAGGTCCTTAGAATTTTGCAAGCCATGATTCCTAAACGGATAGCGCCAAAGCAAAAACATTCTCCGCGCCGGGTTGCGCTTGCCTTCCCGGTGCGGCTGGCCCATTTACACACGGTCGTGCAGGGAATCGCCGATTACGCGCATGAACACGGGAATTGGGTCTTCACGACGAGCGGAGAGGCGAACGATCTTTCGATCCGATCGCTCCGACGCTGGCAGGGCGACGGCATCATCACTTCCTTCGGCACGGAAGCGGAAGCCAAGGCCGCTCGGCGGATGAAAATACCGGTGGTTACGTTCGTGGCATTGGTGCAGAATCCGGGAATTCCGCGGGTCATGATGGATCAGGCGGCCATCGGCCGGATGGCGGCTGAACATCTGCTCTACCGGGGGTTCCGGCATTTCGGGTTTTATGGCGTTGAAGGCGCCGGGTATTCGATCACGCGCGAATCGGAATTTTGCGCACGGCTTGCCTCCAAAACCTCGTCCGTGTTTCGATACATTTCCCCGAACATGCTCATGCACGAGCAACTGTGGGACGACGCGATTTACGGGCTGTGCAAGTGGATTAAGAAGCTGCCGAAGCCGATCGGTGTGTTCGCCGTTAGCGACGCTCGAGCGCGGATGCTGGCCGACGCCTGCCTGCAGGCGGGCCTAAAGGTGCCGGAGGAAATGGGCATCATTGGCGTCGACAATAACGAAATCGACTGCGAATTTGGCTCGCCGAAGTTGACCACAATTGAGTGCGACTGGTGGAAAGTCGGGTTTCAGGTCGCACATCTGCTCGACGAGCTGATGAACGGAAAACCGCGGCCGTCATGCGATCAACTGATCGCTCCCAATGGAGTTATTCAGCGCGAATCCACCGACGTGATGGTCATCGATCATCCGGTGGTCGCCAAGGCGGTCGAATTTGTGCAAAGCCATCCGGGCGAGCCGTTCGGAGTGAAAGCGCTGGTTACCGCGGCGGGCGTTTGCGCCGGCAACTGGAAATATTGTTCGACAGCGTCCTGAATCGAACGCCCGCGGAATACATTGCGGAAATTCGCGTGCAGCGGGCGAAGGAATTGCTTCGGGAGAGGAACATGACGCTTAGCCGGATATCGCAGGCCTGCGGCTTCACCGATCTGCGGCAATTTCGGCGTGTTTTCATGCGAGTAGAAAATGCGACGCCAAACGTATATCGCAAAAACGGAAAGGGACTTTCGCGAAATGGTGACGCCCTGAGGTAGAGGGAAGACACAATATGCGAAGTTTGGCGATTTGTTCTGTTGTCATGCTGTGCCTGGTTTGCGTGCTCGGGCAGCGCACCGCCTTCGCTGAGGGAACAACATTGACTGTCGCGTCCGACGGTAGCGGTGATTTTCAAACCGTTCAGGCCGCAATTGACGCGATTCCAGGGAAAAATAAGCAGCCGGTGACGATTCATATCAAACCGGGCACGTATACGGGACAGACAAAGCTCCTCAAGGATAAACCCTTTGTGACTTTCCTTGGCGATGACGCCAAGACCACGATTCTCACCAACGACTGGAACGCGAAGCACATCGGACCCAATGGAAAGGCGGTGGGCACTTCCGGCAGCTTCAGCGTGCTGATTCAGCCACATGATTTTGTGGCGGAAAACATCACCTTCGAAAACACGGCCGGAGATACCGGGCAGGCGCTGGCTCTGTCGGCAACGGGCGACCGGCAGATTTTTCGAAATTGCCGGATCCTTGGCTGGCAGGACACGCTTTACTCCAACGGAGGGCGGCAGTATTACGATCACTGCTATATCGAAGGCCGCACCGACTTCATATTTGGAAACGCGCAGGCCGTGTTCGACCATTGTGAGCTTCACAGCAAGAATGGGGGTTACGTTACGGCCGGTAGTACGAATAAGAACAAACCTTGGGGGTACGTTTTTCTCGATTGCAAGCTGACGGGCGATGGCCAAATGGCCGAGCTGGGCCGGCCCTGGTACGACTATGCTTCAGTTGCCTATGTTCGCTGCGAAATGGGCGCCCACATCAATCCGCTTGGGTGGAATAACTTTGGGAATCCGGCCAAAGAGAAGACGGCGCGATTCGCGGAATACGACTGCACCGGCCCGGCGCAGACCGCAGCGGGCGCGTTTCATGGTCGAGGGAACTTACCGATGATGAAGCGGCAAATCTGACAATCGAAAATCTCCTTGGCGGAGACGACGGCTGGGACCCTCGCATGCACGGGGCAAATGCTGCAGATTCCTCCTCCCAGCCCAGCGGGTCTGGGCAAAAAGTTCCATCCTGAACATCATACGTCCTTCATTGCGCAATCTGGCCCATCGGTTCGCATTTAGGCTCTTGTGCGTCCATCAGCCTGGGGTAAGTTGAACGAGCGCGGAATAACGATCCTAAATTTTGTTGATCGGCTTGGCCCACCGCCCGTTTTCACTCGCACCGCTAACCGATCAGATCGCGATGAGGAAGGAACGATGCTCAACCGAGAAAACTGCCGTCGTGTAACTCGATTGAACAATGCGCTCCATCGTGGAGCTTTTCCGCTGGCGCTGGGCGTGTCGATGCTGTGGACCGCCAGCGCCAGGTCGAATCCGACGTTGCCGACGATTTCGAGCAATACCTTCAACGTCACGACCTACGGGGCCGTCGGCAACGACAGCATGAACGACACGACTGCCATTCAGGATGCGATTAATGCGGCTTCGGCCGCCGGCGGAGGTACCGTTGTCATCTCGGGTACGGATAACGCCGCCGGAAGCTACCTCTCCGGCCCCCTGACGATGGCGAGCCACGTGAATCTGGAGGTAAATGGCGAGCTGCAGATGCTTCCCTACGGAACCTATCCAGCGAACGCCGGCAACACTTACACGAACTTTATCAACGGCGCCAATCTGTCCAATGTGGAAGTCAGCGGCACGGGCATCATCAACGGCCAGGGAGCTCCATGGTGGTCCGCTTACGAGGCGAGCAACTTTGCGCGGCCGCAAATGGTGGCTTTTCAGAACTGTGCCGAAGTCGAGGTCGCCGGCGTTACGCTTGAGAACCCGCCCAATACCCACATTAACATCGATGCCTGCACCAATGTTACGGTGAACGGTGTCACCATCAATACGACTGCAAGTTCGCCTAACACGGATGGAATCGACATATCCGCCCAGAATGCGCTGATCGAGAACAGCAGCATCTCGGACGGCGACGACAATATCGCGATCGGCGGCGATACCCTGAGCTCCAATATTACGGTCAATAACGTCATCTTCGGGTCTGGGCACGGGTGTTCGATCGGCAGTTTCACCGATGGTGGCGCCGGTGGCATCGGTCTGAACGGCCTGACCGTCACCAACTGCACCTTCAACGGCACAAGCAATGGCATTCGCCTGAAATCAGCCGTCGGGCGCGGGGGAATTGTCGAAAACCTCACCTATTCAAACCTGACCATGACCAACGTGCCTACGCCGGTCAGCATCGAAAGCTATTATCCGAACGTGCCGTCAACTCCCGCGAGCAGTCCCAGCGGAGCCGGAATGTCGGAGGAGCCAACCTGGGAAAATATCACCATCAGCGGCCTGACGTCCGTCGATAATCAAAGCGGCGCCGACGCGGGAATCCTCTGGGGATTGCCGGACATCCCGATTTCCAACGTCAGTTTCATTAACGACAGCGTCACCGCCCCGACCGGCATGGAGATTAATTTCGCCACCGGCGTCTCTTTCGTGAACTCCAAAGTCAATATCGCCAGTTCATACGACGCTCAATACACCGTGTCCGTCCCGGAACCCGGATCGTTATCCGCCTTGATTGCGGCGGTCGCGACTTGCCTTTGCGCCGCCCGCTGGCGCGGTCGGCGGATCGCCGTCTGATTAAAACCCCGGAAGTTCGAGTCTTTATTTGTAGAATCCTTTTTTCGAAATTCCATGAACCCAAAACTCCATCGTCGCGATCGGAAACGAGCTGGCTTATTGACCCAATCGGCTTTTGCCGTCGCGATCGCCGCTCTATCATCCGCCGCCTTCAGCCAGGTCGTTTTTACGGTCAATCCCGCCCAGACGCAAAGCGGCAATAATTACACGACCATTCAGGCGGCGATAAATGCCGTGCCTTTTAACAGCCTGACGCCCTATGACATTCAGATTTTTCCGGGGACATACCATGAGTCCGACACAATCAGTTCCAGCCAGCAATACATTACCCTTCAGGGAATGGGCGCCACGCCAAGCGCGGTGACCATCACTGGCGGCGCCGGTGCGGTTCAGATGACCGCCGCGGGAAATGATCTCACCTTTGAGAACATGACCTTCGCCAACACCGGCGGCCCGAGCGCCGGGCAGCAAAATACGTTGTATATCCAGGGCGATAAGCAGATCTATAACAACGTCGCAATTAACGCGTATCAGGACACGCTTCAGGCGGAAAACACCGGCCGGTTTTATATCGTCAACAGCACGATCCAGGGCACCGTCGATTTTATCTACGGTTCGGCGACGGGGTTCTTCACGAACGACACGATCACTCAGCTATCAACCGGCGGCACGGGTTTCACCGCGCCCAGCACCCCGCAGAGCAGCAACTACGGATTCGTTTTCTACAACGATACACTGAACTCACTCTCTTCCGGTTCAACGACACTGGCTCGCTCATGGAATTCTGCGTTCGGTATGTCGGCGTTTGTGGATGACACGCTGGCCAGCAACAACATCGCCGGATGGGGCAGCTTTGGAGCTGGAACAACCTACACAACTGAACGGCTCACCACCTATGGATTGGTGAATTCCAGCGATAACCCGATCAATACTTCGGCGAGCAGTTGGAGTTCAACCGCGATCTGGCCGTATCAATTGACCGCTACGCAGGCGGCGCCATTTATGTCTGCGACGAAAGTGTTAAGCGGCTGGAACCCCACAGTGCCGCTCGTTCCCATCGTCTGGCAGGGAGGAAATGGAACATGGGAAACCGCAGCGGATTGGTCTTCGAGCGCCCTTCCGGCCGCGGGGCAGGGAATCTATATCGAACCGGCGACCAGTGCCGCCGTCATTCTTTCCAGCACGGCTAACGTCGATACGCTTGATGTCGGAGTCCCCGCCGCCGGTGGCGCCAATACGGGTGGCACACCGTCCACGCTGACAATCGGCTCCGGCGGTGCGCTCAATGTCACCGGCCTGCTCCACCTCGACGGCGGGAGCTCGCTGATTCTCAACGGCGGAGCGCTCAGCGTCCCCAGGATCGACAGCGGAAATCAAAACGACCAGTTGACTATTGAAAACGGATCATCGCTCGACGTTGCCTCGTGGACGAATTCGAACGGCGCGTGGCCATCCGGCACGATAACCGTTCACACCGGTTCCCTGCATCTTGGTTCGACGGGCCTGGGGCCGATTGTGATTCTGGCTCCCAACTCCGCGGATTCGGCCACCTTTAACATCGAGGCGACCGATTCGGACGATCTCCGGGTGATCGATTCCGGCTCAGGGACGTCGGTGGTGAATATGTCGGGGACGCCTTCTTCGCCGGAGATGGACAGCACCTACGGGCTCCAATTGGGCACAAACGGCGCCGGTGGAAAATTTACGTTCAACATGAGCGGTGGGACGTTCGTGGGCATTAACTTCTACATCGGCGCGGCGGCCGGTACCTATACCGGCAACCAAAGCGGTGGAACCGTCGAACAATACGGCAATTCGTTTGCGGGACAGGAAGAATTTGAACTCGGCCAGGCGACGAACGCCGTTTCCACATGGAATCTCACCGGCTCAACCGCCGCTATGAATTTCGGCTGCATGGCCGTCGGTGAAAGTGGAACCGCGCTTTTCAATCAAACCGCGGGAACGGTCACCCTCGATTCCATTACCTATTCCGGCGAAAGCGCGCTCACCAATCTTGGGCTCCGTCTTGCCCAAAGCGGAAGCGGCACCGGAACCTATAAAATATCCGGCGGTTCCCTCATCGTCGATCAGGGCGGATTAACGCTCGGCTACACCTGGACGGGCGCCAGTTCCGGCGGCACTGGAAATTTCCAGGTGGTTGGCGGTGACTCAAGCATCGATATCACCGGAAACTACCAGGAAAACACCCGTTCGACTTTGACCGCCGAGATAAATTCAACCGGGCTTTCCACCATCGACATAACTGGCAACGTCAATTTCGCCAGCGGCTCCCTGCTGGATGTCATTCAGGACAACAGCCTCACGCTCGGTTCCAAATTTATCCTAATGAGCTGGAACGGCACGGAAGCCGGGACTCCAACTTTGTCACCAACCGACGCGAACAATTGGACCTTCAGCCTGGCCAACAACGAACTCACGTTGACTTATGTTCCCGAACCCGCCTCGATGGGCCTGGTCGCCTAGGGCTCTTGACGCTTGCGGCCCGCCGCCGCAGGGCATCGATTTAAAAATCCCGAAAAGTATCGGCCGCGGCGTCTAATTTGACTTTGATCGCAAGGTCGTCGCGGAATCGATGAGAATTCCAGTCACAAACTCCAAAAATCAATGTCGCCGCCAAAACGCAATTTGGCCTATCCGTTCGCGATATAGCACTGTTGCGAGGTTTTTGAAGGGGTATATTTCGGCCATGAAATAAGCAGCAGGAAACCAGTCGGCATCTCCTTCCTGCCGATTGTGTCGTGAATGCAAACCGATGCGACGCTTAATCGGAGGTGGGAGATGGCGGGCTCTGGATTGAAACAAGTTTCGAGCATTTCGCTTGATTTGAGACACATCTTTACAGGAGAGAAAATGAGAACGAGGGATCTTTTGAGTCGTACGGACAAACGGGCCGGCAACCTCTTTGTGGGAGTTGCGGCGGGATGCCTTGTCGCGTTGTCTTCATCGCACGGCCAAGCCAACACTATCTTTGATGATGGCTTCGGCAGTTCGTCGCTCAACCAAACGCTGACGAGCAGCAATGTCACCTCGACTTCCACCAGCTACGATGCCGCATCCAACAAGGGCGCCAGCGCCAGCATCGCATCGGGCGATCTGGAACTGAACTACACCAGTAGCTCTGGTTATGCCGAGTTTGAATCGCTGTTCACGCAAACGCCCGTTACCTTATCCTTGACCGGTGTTACTACCATCGAGGCAGACCTGACGTTCGTAGCCACGAGCGGCGCCGTCCTGCAGACGACGGGCGATTATACCGATCTTGGTTTGTTCAATTCGAACGGAAATGTTTCGGCAGCTCCCTCGGTGGTGCCCTACACCAATCTGCAGAATTCCGGATTGTCATCCAGTGGCACGGAAGCCGACGGAGGCGTACAGAACTGGGCCGGATATGTCGGCCAGATTTCCTCTACGGCCGGCAACGGTAACTATATATTTTCGCGGGCAGCCCAGACGGGGGCGACCCAACAGATCAACCAGGATCTGGTCATCGGGGGTGTCGGTAGCGCGTCTGCCCAAACCTCGCTCGGTGCGAATACGGGTGCGAATTACATCGCAGTCCTCGGGGACACCTACACTCAGGACCTGACGATTACACTCAACGCCAATGGCTCGCTGAGTATCAGCAACTCGCTGTACTTGAACACTGGCTCGGGTAGCGGCACGGCGGGAACATTTGAGGAAGGGAACACTTCCACGGCCACCGCCGCGTCCACGCCCAATCTCACCTACGACGGGATTGGCTTCGGCATGCGTGGCGCCACACAGCGGATTGATTACAGCTCATTGATAGTCTCTGACATCTCCGTCCCCGAGCCCGCTGCTTTGTCCCTGTTGGGACTATGTGGTTGCGGTTTACTTCGCCGCCGCGCGCGTCGGATCTGATTGGAATAGTCTCATTGCCGGGAATGAAGCTCAGGGCTTCACGGTAAGATTTCCATCCAACGTAACGCCCTCTCCGCTTGCAAGGTTAGGGTCCAATGCCGAGCCTTTGTAACAGATGCGGATTGGCTCACCCTGGTCAGACCGGACGGTTGCTGAAGTAAGCTTTCCGTCGTTCCAGGTCATGGAGACTTCAAAGCCCCCGCGCGCCCGCAATCCGGTCACTTTCCCTTGCTTCCAAGCGTCTGGGAGCGCGGGCAGCAGATAAATGACGTGGTTGTCGCTTTGAACCAACATTTCACCAATCGCCGCAGTCATTCCAAAGTTTCCGTCAATTTGAAATGGAGGGCAGACATCAAACAGATTGGCATACACCCCTCCGCCGGAGTTGGGGTCGTGGTGTGTGCCGTATGCGGGTTCAAGTGCCATTCGCACCAGGCTCCAAGCATTGTTCCCCTCGCCGAGCCGGGCTCGCATGGCGGCCTTGCAGGCGAGCGACCATCCAATTCCGCCTTCGCCCGATGCAAGGTTGGGTAGATCGCCGCGAACGTCCAAAGATTTGCGAGCCGCTTCTGCGAGCTGCGGAGTCGAGTAGGGCGAGATTTCGTTGCCGGGATACAATCCCCATAAATGCGAAACGTGACGATGATGGGGATCCGATTCCTTATATTCAGCCAGCCACTCCAGGATGCGTCCATCGGAACCGATTTGCGTTGGGGCCAGCCGTGCGCGCTTGGCCGTCAGTTCCTTCTGGAATTCCTCATCGATGCCAAGCGTCTGAGCTGAGTCTATGCAGGCCGTAAACAGATATCGCACCTGTTGCTGAACCATAGTTGGACCGGCAGCAATACACACATCGGTGCCATCGGCCGTTTTAAAATGGTTCTCGGGTGAGTTGGACGGGGCGATCACCAGCCAGTGATGTGTCGGTTCTTCGATCAATACGTCACTATAGAAACGCGCGGCGCCCTTCAGAATCGGATAAGCCCATTGCAGGAATTTCCGATCGCGGGTGAAGAGATAGTGATCGTAGAGATGCTGGCACAACCAGGCCGATCCTCCACAGTAAGAACCCCACGATGCGGCTTCCCCGGGCGACGTATAGCCCCACGGATTTGTTATCACATGTGCGACCCACCCGCGTGCGTTGTAATAGTCATGGGCTGTTTTAGCGCCGGGGACTTGTAACGAGTTGATCAAGGCGAACAATGGCTCAGTCAGATCCGAAAGATTGCAGACTTCTGCCGGCCAGTAGTTCATTTCGACATTCATGTCCAAGTGCCAGTCGCCGGTCCAGGGCGTATGAGTTTCCTCGGCCCAAATGCCTTGCAAATTAGCCGGTAGGCCGCCTGGTCGAGACGAGGAAATCAACAAGTAGCGGCCGAAATTGAAATACAAGGCGGCCAAACTTGGATCGCCCGGCCTCTCGGCCGCGGCTTCAATTCTCTTCGGTGTGGGCTGGGTTGCCGCGGCCGAATTTCCCGGACCGAGTTGCAGTGAAACGCGCTGGAAATACTTTTGGTAGTCTGCCACGCTGCGCCGTGCGCAGCGAGTCGTAAGATTTTCTGTTCAGCTTTGTTCAAATCATCTGATGTTGCAGTCAAAGGGTCTTTGGTTTGACGGCCGGCGAAGCCCTGGTAGTCGGTTGCCGCCGCTATCAGCAAAGTTACCTCGTCGGCGTTCTTGACACTTAACAGATTTTCATGAACGGATACCTGGCCACTACGAGCCAAAACGCGAATTCGAGCGGCATAGGAGATGCCTTTTCCACCCAGGCCATCATTCAATTGACCGGTCATCAGCAAACCGTTTTCACCGTCCCCGGCGGTTGCGAATCGCTCCGGCCGGTCGAGCCGTGCGTCAAAAGAAATCGCCTGAGGGCGATCGGCGGTCAGGTGTAAAACCATCACCTGATCCGGCCAACTTACAAACATTTCGCGGGAGAAAGTTGTGCCGCCCCGATTGAATTCCACACGTCCCACGGCATCGTTGAGATTCAATTCGCGGCGATAATTTTCGACGGGTGTGTTGGTGTCGCCCGAAAATGATAGATGTAGATTTCCCAGCGTTTGATAGCATCCGAATTGGCTGTCGCCGGTGCCGGAGTTGGACCCGGGTCCCTGGCAGACGAACTGCGCATTAACGAGCGCTTCGGCCTGGGAATTTTTTCCCTCGAGCAACAACCGCTGGATTTCTGGTAAGGCCTTGTAGGCCTGCGGCCGGTCGGCATCTTGACGTGAACCGGACCACACTGAATTCTCGTTCAGGACGATCCGCTCTTCGTCCACGCCGCCGAACATCATTGCCCCGAGGCGGCCGTTGCCCAATGGCGTGGATTCCGTGAAGTTAGAAGCCTGGGCGTCGAACCAGATCAGGGTTTCGGGGGCTGAAGAAATCGTTTGTGCCGCACACCGGAACGGCGCGGCGAAAATCAAAAGAGCGAGCAAACAAAATTTCATTGCCGAGATACTATTGGTACGTGCCGCAAACCCAATGCTTCAACGAGTGCGGCGGCGGTGCATGAACCCAGCGAGACAGGCCACACCGAGAACAAACGTCGATGGCTCCGGAACGGCAAATACCTCAAGTTCCGAAAACGACAGGTACGAAGAGCCAGCGTCGGGGCCGGGTGTCACCCGCACGTACTCGCCGACAACGCCTTTAAAGTCGATTTCGTGATCATAACCGGGGTCCGTTCCATTCACGTCGTTGTTGCTCACGATCGAGGTATCGACGAGGTCCATTGAACTGTCGTACACCTCTACTTCGAATTCGGACGTCGAATTGGAACCCATGCGGGCAAATAGTTCGGCGTAGGAAAGCGGGATGTCCGCGCCGAGGTCGACCTGCCAGTATACTTGATTGGTGGTACCGTAATTATTCGAGAAAAAGACGGGGTGCCGCCCGCGTTGGTGACGCCCTGGTTCGGGGCGTAGAAATCACCGTTGATATCGCCGTCGTTGCCGGAGGCATTCGTTGATCCATATCCGGCCGAATCCCCCGGATCCAACGTCACGGGTTTACCGAGGGCGATGTCGTTGCTCAGATTGTACTGGACCGGCGTGGATGAGCCGATCACTTCCATTTCAGCGAAGGTGAGCCAGTAGTTGTTGTCGAGGCGGGTGATGCGAACATATTGGCCATTAACGCCGCCGGCCGGAGCCCCGGGGAGGGCGGTAGCGAATTCAGGGCCGAAATAGCCGGTGTTAAAGTTCTGGGAGTACGAAGGAGTCGCCGCCGGCTGACCGTTGGACATGGCCGGATAGATCGAAATATTGAAGTTGCCAAAGACGTTCTGCGTCGTGTCGGTGCGCGGCAGGAACTGAATGCGGTTGATGTAGTCGTTTTGGCCCAGGTTGACCTGGTAGAAATAAGTTGTCGATGGACTGGTGTTGGTCCCCTCATCGTTGGGGGAGTTTCCATAGTACACCGAGCCGTCGTAGAAGTTCCCGTCTCGATCGCCGTCAATGCCGAGGTCAGGCGTCGTTCCATAATCAGAGTTCGTCGCCGTGGCGGTGGCTATCCCGCCGGCAGCGGCGTCGAGCGCCAAGTTCGTCATCCCCGGGTCGGCCCAGGCCTTACTCGATCCGACGAGCGCCACCGCAGCGCTGGAAGAGCAGATAAGCGCAACACGGATCCTAGATTGCGACATGAACTGTATAGCTTTCGATTTCATTTTCTTTCCTCCGCATAACAAGGGTATTAGGTTTTAATTTCGACGATGAGTGCGGGCGCGACTGCGCCGCGCGCGAATATGGCCAAGGCACCCAAAGCCAGCGGGCCCAGTGTCACCGGTTCCGGCACATCCGCCAGCAGGCCATTGGCGGCGGCGAAGGCGTCGAGGGCCGCGATGTCGGCGGGTGAAACCGTGACAGCGGAGAGATTGTCTCCCTGCCCGAAATTTGCCGCCAGAGCGGCGAAATCGGCGCCGTTGACCGAAGACGAAAAGAGGAAATTGCCCTGATCCCAGTTCGTATGACCGAGCCCGAAGTTCGCCGCGAGTATGCTGAAGTCGGATCCATTTACGACGCCATCAAGGTTGGCGTCGCCGAGGAGCGTATATTTGACTTCGATTTCTCCGGAAGACAGGCCGGAGACGACGTTATCCGCGCCGTCGGCCCAGCCGACGCCGTAGCGCAAGCCACCTTGCGTGGTTTGAGCGGCGGAGGAAATAATTCCCGTACCGTTCCAGCCGCCGTTGTTGTAGCCACTCTTGAGCTCTTGGGCGATGGAAGAAATTGGATCACCCTGACCGGCGTAGTTGATGAGCAACTCGTTTTTGGTGATATCGACGGTGCCGAGGTTGGAAAGACTGTCTACTTCAACAACGTTGCCGGAGCCCTGAATGGAGGCTGTACCGCTGGAGGCAACGGAAAGCTTGTTGGCGTAGGTGGAGTTCCCGAAAGCGATCGAGGCGTTGCTGTCGACGGTGATGATGGACTGAAAGTTGACGGTTCCACTGCCCGTGCTGGCGATGCTGTTGCCGGAGTTGATGGTGATTGGGTTGGCAACGACGAGGGTTGCACCGGAGGCGACGTCCAAGTTCGTGTTGCTGGCGATCGTCACCGGGAGATCCAGCACATGCGTTCCCTGCTGAACGATGACCTGGGCGTTGCCGCTGGTCGCCTGAAGAGTGAGGGAACCATTTCCGGTGATCTCGTAGGTGCTTGAATTGTTGAAGTTGAGCGTTCCCACGGTGACAGGAGCATTGGTGAAGACAGTCTGATTGGAGGAGATCGCGCCGAAGAAATCGGCCTCGGCGCCCACGGCGTTGGGCACGGTACCGCCGTTCCAGTTGTCGATGTTGTTCCAGTCGCCGGAATTCGTAGAGGCCCATTGCTCCGTTTGGGAAGTTCCGAACACCTCCAACTCCGAAAAGGAAAGATACTGATTTTGCGTCGTTGCCAGGCGTATGAACTCGCCGGTAACGCCGCTCAGATTAATCTCGTGATCAAAATTTCCAGCCGACTCGTTATTGTTCACGATTACCGAGTCAACCTCTTGCATCGAGCTGTTGAACACTTCCACATCGAACTGGCTCGTGGTGTTTTCATTCACGTTCTCGCGGCAAAATAGTTCGGCAGTCGAGAGCGAGGTGTTTGCGCCGAGATCGACCTGCCAGTATTGACCTGCGCCGGCCGTCGAAGAACAGAAGTCGGGCGAGCTGGGGGCGTTGAGATCGCCGCTGATATTGCCATCGTTGCCGCCGCTAATAGAGCCCCCAAATCCCGCCGGTGAGGAAGTCGTCACCGGTTTATTCAGGGCAAGGTCGTTGCTTATCGTGTCCTGCATGGGCACCGGTGAGCCGACGACTTGCATTGCAGCGAACGTCATCCAATAGTTGTTGTCGAGCCGCGTAATGCGGACAAACTGGCCATAGCTCCCGTTGGCCGAGCCACCATTGGCCGAGTTCCCGGGGTCGGCTGTGGCGAAAGTATCTCCGAAATAACCGCTGTTATAGTCTTCGGAGAACGAAGGGGTAGCGGCGGGGACGACAGTGTTGTCGGGGCCGGCGACGCCCTGATAGATGGAAATACTGAAGTTGCCGAAGATGTTTTGATCGGCGTCGGTGCGGGGCAGGAACTGAACGCGATCGATGTAGTCGTTTTGTCCCAGATTGACCGTGTAGTTATAGGTTGTCGACGGACTGGTATTTGTCCCTTCAGAGCTGGGAGAGTTTCCATACCATACCGTCCCATCGCCGAAATTCCCGTCTGTAGTGCCGGCAATGGCAAGATTGGGTGTCGAACCATAGTCAGAGTTCGTGGCTGTCGCGGTGGCGTTGCCGCCGGCAGCCGCGTCGAGCGCCAGGTTCGTCATTCCCGGATTGGCCCAGGCCTTCCGTCCGCTGAGCGCCGTCAGCGCGGCGGCGGAACAGATTAGAGCCGCACGCTTTTTGGATGGTACGATGAACTGGGAAGCTTTCGACTTCATTTTCTATCCTCCACATCAAGAATGTGTTGTTCGCAGATTTAACTATTCACCGGCAAACCCATGCATTGAGGCTTCCGTAGCGCACTTGCACCTGTGCGGCCGGGATGCGATCAACGTGCCCATCGACATAGCAGGCGTTGACCGATTCCAAAACTCCTCCGCGGTAATGGCCGCCGTATTGCGTCTGATAATTGATCTGGGGCACGGTCGTGAAATTGATAGCCGTGCCGTGGTCGGCGAAATCGACGTTTTGACTGAGGTAAACGGCATCGGTCAGCATCGGATTTGCAGTCAGCCCCTTGTCGCCAAGCTTGATCGGGGCATGGATGGGCGCCGCCTTGTACATAATGATCAGCTTGTTGGAAACGGCGCCGGAGGGGGGGACTACGGGCGGGCCTGTGCCCGACCATGCTACAGAAGATATGGGGGGTGGATAGCTGTAATAGACGGGCGGCACTTCTACGCCATCGCTGATGTGCGGCACCCAGACGGCATAGGAAATCGCCTGCATGGGAAAAGTGCCGGTGTTGTACTCAGTGAAGATCGTATTGTAAGTGTCAGTGTTGCCCGCCGGGCAGAAGAAGATGGGCTGCGTCACTTTATAAAGGGAATTGAGATAACCATAGAAGCCGGTGGCGCAGCTAATTTGAAGGTTGGTGCCAGCGCCGTCGCCCAGCAGGTCAGAGAGGTTGCCCGCGCCGTACCCGGTGGGCAGATCAAAGCGAGGGAGAAATCCGCTGTTGTCGCCGGCGTACATGATCATTGCCGCGCCGAGTTGCCGCTCGTTGGATTCGCACTGGGTGACGATGGCCTGGTAGCGGGCCTTGTTGAGAGCCGGCAACAAGATGGAAATCAGCAGGGCAATAATGGCGATCACGACGAGGAGTTCGACGAGTGTAAATCCGAGTCGTGGCAGGTCGCTTTTTCGGAAAGCGTTGGACATGAAAGACTCCTCCGAGGCCACCGCGCCCTCCTGCAAGCTCCAAATGAAATTCTTAGCGCGGTTCGATTAATCTAACCGGCTAAATGACAAAATAAATCAAATTATATAAAATTTTCAAATTTTCATTGGCTTGCCGGTGCAAAGAGATTATGCTGTTTGAAGCTCTGGTGCTTGCCAGGGCGGAACCGGTGGCGATTTAGATAGTGCCGCAGTCAACGCCATGGACACTAACACGTTAGCCGCTGAAAATTTGTCAATCGCGGCCGGATCGTTGGCTTTGCCGACAGGTCGTTCGGCTTGCTCATCCGAGAACCTCGGATTTTTTGAGACTTTCGCCTCGTCGCCAGTTGCTCGGTTTCTCCGAGCGGCGGCGGAGGATTCGAATTTGAAGTGCAGATTTTTAAAGGATCGTCGAATTGATGCCTGAAGTTGGCCGGAAAATCGACTGTACCGCGGCGGGGGTAGTGAGTCGCATCGCGAGGCCAAATCAGGTAACAAAGCGACGATAATGAGAGCGACAATGTCGATCGTCGATGTTGCGAGAATTGCTGAGGTTTCTACCGCGACCGTCTCCCGGGTGTTGAACGCCCCAGGAAGTGTGCGCACCGAAACCGCCGACCGCGTCCATGCGGCGATGCAGCAGTTGGGATATTCGCTGCCAACGGTGCGCCGGGGGCCGAAGATCGGCCCGCGCACGAGTGGGTCCCGGCCAAACCAGATCGCCGTTCTGGCCGTTGGTAAGAGCCTGCGGTGGTTGGAACAACCCGCGATGGGAGGAGTCCTGGCAGGCATCACCGGCGCCGCCCGGCAGGCGAAAATGCGTGTTCTGCTGGAAGAATTGGATCCCGCGCACTGTGACATTGCGAATCTGCTGCAAAACCGCGGCGCCGCCGGCGCTATTGTTTTGGCTGAACCTGAAACATCGAAAGTAATCTTCCAACGATGCGCCGATTTTGTGCCGCTGGTATGGATCGCCAGTGCAGCGGTATTGGCTTCGACGGTGAAGGTTGAGCAGGTGTGGGCCGACGACGCGGCGATTGGATGCCTCGCGTATCAGAAGCTCGCCGGCGTCGGCTGCGGACAATTCTTCTGTTTATGCGATCAGCCGGAACGTGAACCGATGCGGGGCCGTTGCCAGGCCTTTTCGCACGCCGCCGCAGAAGATTCCAGCCTGGTGCATTTTATCCTCCGGCGCCGCGATGCGCTGGTTCTGGATTCATTTGGCTCTCATTTATCCGTCGGCGACAGCCTGGAGCAGCTTGCCCAAATCCTGGCCGGAAAAATCGCGCCGGAAACGAAACCTGGCCTGTTTCTGCCGACCGATCTGCTGGCGGCGCAGGTCTATCCGCTGCTGTATCAAAACAAGATCGTCCCGGGCCGCGATCTAATGGTGGCGACGGTCACCAACGAATATCTGCGCCGCGCCGCGTTGATTCCCGAACCTATCAGCATCGATATCGGCTCAGAAGCGATTGGCCGGGCGGCATTCGAGCGGCTGATCCGCCGCATCGCCAATCCCGCCGAACCCGCCAAGCGCACCCTCGTTGCCCCATCATTGGACGGGCAAGGCGCATCATGAGTCGATTTCATTGTTTCTGAAGCCGCAGGATGGCGCAATTGTAATCGCTGAAGATTGGCCAGGGCATTCCGACGTTCATCAACGTCCGACCGGACGCGACCTGCTGCGAGCCATCTTCGGGAGCGTTTCGAATCGAGTAAGACGCATTGGGGTCCAAGCCCTCAAATCGCAGGACGCGCGTGAGCTGTTCGGCGTCCGTGCTGCCAGCCAGTGGGTCGCGCATCGTATAGAGCAGCACGACGCCCTGATCTCGATCGGCCGATAGATACTCGAGAGCGACGCGATCGCTGGTTGTAGGAAGCATGAGTTGGTAAACGGTTCCTTGCTGGATGATGGGACGGATTTCCTTATAGAGGGCGATCATTTTTTTCGCAGTATCGCGGTCATCTTCGCTCCATTTCGCGATGTCCCCTCCGACGCCGAGCACGCCGGCCATGGAGACGGCAAAGCGGTATTTCATCGACACCGCCGCGTGATGCCAGTTGTCGTCGGTGACCCAATCGACCATGGTGTTGGGCGGAAACATCCGCAGAAATCCGGATTGGATGAACAGGCGATCGGTCGGATTGGTATTGTCGCTAGGCCAGATCTGATCCATGCGTTGCAGCATCCCCAGGTCCGCGCCCACCGCCGCCGGAGCAGTCCTCGAACATCACCTCCGGGAAGCGTGCGCGTAGCGAATCGATCAAGTTGTAAAGATTTTGCATGTATAAAATTCGCACCGCCCGCTGCTGCTGGGGAGCCGCATCGGGCCAGCCCGGCTCGCTGAGGCCGCGATTCCGATCCCACTTGATGAATTTGATGTTGTTTTGAGAAAGCAATTTTGTCATCGCGTCGAGCAGATAGTCGTAGACATCCTGCCTAGCCAAATTGAGCATGAGCTGGTTCCGCTGTTCGTGCCGCGTGCGAGTGGGATAATTGAAGACCCAGTCGGGATGCGCACGATAAAGATCGCTGTTGGGATTCACCATTTCCGGTTCAACCCAGATGCCGAAGTCCATGCCGAGATCGTTGATCTGCTTGATCATCGGCCCCAGACCGTTGGGAAATTTATTTGGATCGGGGCTCCAATCCCCCAGGCCCGCGTGATCGTCGTTCCGGCCCTTGAACCAGCCGTCGTCCACTACGAACAATTCCACGCCGATTTGGCTGGCGAGTTTCGCCAGCTCGACCTGTTGCTGCTCATGAACATTGAACGTGGTGGCGAACCAACTGTTGTAAATGACGGGACGGATTTTGTTGCGAAAATTCGCCGGTAGAACATCCTGCCGCACGTATTCATGCATCCGTCGCGAAGCGCCTTGGATACCATCGGGAGAAAACCCGATGACCATCCTCGGCGTGGTAAATGTTTCGCCGGGATCGAGCTGAAGCGCGGTGTCCCAGAAATTGATTCCACCGACGATCTGCACGTCGCCTGGAAAGCTTTGAGCGATATCCAGCCGCCAGTTGCCGCTGTAGTGGAGCGAGGCGAAAAAGACGCCGCCGCGGGTTTCGTCCGCGCCGGCCGCGCAGACCGCGATCCAGGGCGGCGTGGCGAACGATTGGAAATTTCGCGATTGCAGGGTCTTAACGCCCGGCGTGAGCCGCGCCGTTTGCGGCATAAACTCACGCGCCCAATCGCCGGCCAGATGCATCAACTCGTATTCTCCCGCAGGGAGCTGACACGACGCGGACTGCGCGTTTTCCACCGTGATCGGCCGGTTGCCCCCGTTGCTCAGCACGATCCATCGCTGCATGAGATCCAGCTCGGGCAGCACGCGGTAATAGGCGCTGACCCTCAATCCATAAGCCGCATCCTTCAGATTGATTTGCAATGCCGGCTGGTTCTCGATCTGCACAATGGATGAGGAATCGTAGACCAAATCCGCATCCCGCACGCCGTCTGGATAGACGACTTCGATCGCCGGCACCTGTTCACCGAGGCCGCCGCGGAACGGAACCTCCCGCATGGTGCTGCCGATCTTCGCGTCGACATTGAGGCGATCCGTCGGCAGGTTGATCGGCCCATCCCGCGGACCGTAGTAGAGCGGCACCACAATGCCGTCGCTGGCGAGCCCGATTTCATATAGCGAACTGGCGGTGCGGATTTTCCACACCATGGAGCCGGCTTCCTGCGCCTGCGTAATCGGCTGAGTGTCCTGGGCAAATAAATCCGTGCGGGCCATGAGACAAATGATGATCGCCGCGAGATGTGCAAGTCTCACTACAACGCTCCTGCTCAAACGATATCAACGGCTGATTGAGCGACAATATGAAACTTTGTCAGTGCATTATATTTTTTCGTCAATGTTGTTTGGCGGCAGGCCGGTGGCGGCGCCGGAATTCGCCCGGAGAAAGCGACGTTGCGTTTTTGAACGCCACGCTCAGATGTGCGACGCTGCTGAATCCCGTTGCCTCAGCGATCTGTGCCAGTGTATCTTCGCTCTCTGCGAGCTGTAAGCGCACGCGGTTCAGCCGCAAGCGAAGAATTTCATCTTTTGGCGAGCGGCCAAGAAATCGCTCGAACCGCCGCTCCAGCGTTGCACGGGAAATCGTCATTTGATCGAGGAGTTTTTCGACGTTCAATCCGGTGCATGCCTCCCGTTGAATGATCTGGAGCGCCGACGACACCACGGGATCGTTTATCGCCAGCACGTCTGAGGATCTGCGCACGACCAGTTGTCGGGGTGAAACGAGGCGCACGCGGCAGGGCGCGGGCTTACCCAGTCGGATCATGCGATCGAGGGCCGCCGCCCCGTCGAACCCAATGCGCATGGCGTCAGGCTGCACACTGCTGAGCGGTGGGTCGGAAAGATCACAGAGCACCTCGTCGTTGTCTACTCCGACAACCGCAATCTGCTCCGGTACCGCTAATTCAGCGGCCGCGCACGCGTCCAGCACCTGTCGGCCGCGGCTGTCGTTGCAGGCCAGAATCGCAGCGGGCTTTGGCAGTCGCTTCAACCACGCGGCCAGCTCCCTGAGATGTCGTGAGCCGGCCGATTCAAGGGTGACAGTGCTGGCACTGGCCGCAACGTCCGTCATTTCATACATCAGCGGAACCAGCCCATGTTTCGCCAGCAGACGGATCAGCGCATCGCGGCGGCGGTCGGAAAAGTCCAATCCCGCGAAGCCGCAGAATCCGATATGGCGAAAGCCGCGCTCCAGGAAATGCTCGACCGCCAGGCGCACGATTGCATCATGGTCGCTGTCGAACATGGCGAAACCGGGAATGTTGAACCGGCCGCGCAAATCGACTGTGGGGAGACGCCGGTGCTGCAGAAAAGTGGCGAGAGCGGCATTTTCAATGCGCGCGATAATGCCGTCCGCGGGCAGCCGCTCCATCCACGCCGGCACCCCTTCTGCCAGTCCACGCTCCAGATGGAGGCATGACCATGGCCCCCGGACCCGCACGTATGCGGCAATCCCCTGCAGGCAGCCGCGGCCATAGGCCCGGCTCGATCAGCAGGATTACACGCGGGCGACGTCGCATAGAAATCGCGCAACCCTCGCGAAACGGCTCCGACCCCCAAGGCGTATTTTACCGCAACGTGACGAAAAAATGAAATCTTAAGATGCGAAACGAAAACGACACCCCCGCATCTGCCGAGTACTGTGCCTTTGGCAATTTGGCCGGAATTGGCCAGGAGTTGGCGATGACGAGCGATGCGCGAGCGGTTGAGGTGTGGAATGAGTCGGTCCTCATACCGACCTATGAACCGTACGCACCCTTGCGCCAGCCCATGTTCCTGGACAAGCGCGTATATCAAGGCAGCTCTGGAAAGGTATATCCCCTGCCGTTTACGGATCGCGTTAGTACGAGCAAATCCGACCGTGCCTGGCGGGCGATTTTCCTGGAAAACGAATATATCCAGGTGATGCTCCTCCCCGAGATTGGGGGACGGATTCATGCCATCCTTGACAAGACCAACGACTACGATGCGATCTACCGCCACGACGTGATCAAGCCGGCGCTGGTGGGCCTGGCGGGACCGTGGATCAGTGGTGGGATCGAATTCAACTGGCCACAGCATCATCGCCCCAGCACGTTCATGCCGGTGGACACGTCCATCGAATCACATGCCGACGGCAGCGTTACGGTTTGGATGAGTGAGCACGACCCGATTGGCCGGATGAAGGGAATGCACGGTGTTTGCCTTCATCCTGGAAAATCATTCGTCGAGCTGAAAGTCCAACTGTACAACCGCACGCCGATGGTGCAGACGTTTTTGTGGTGGGCGAACGCAGCGACGAAGGTGCATGAGCTGTATCAGTCGTTTTTTCCCGCAGACGTGCAGGGAATTGCTGACCACGCCAAGCGGGCTACGAGCAGCTATCCCTTGTGTGACGGGAAATATTATGGCGTGGATTACGCCAGCCGAGCGAGAGACGGAGTGCCCCAAGACGAATTGCCGTCACGGCACGTTCCGTCCGCAAATCGATACGCTGCGAACGACCTTTCCTGGTATGCGAACATTCCTGTGCCGACAAGTTATATGTGCGTCGGCTCGCAGGGCGATTTTTTTGGCGGGTACGATCACGCCGCTGACGCAGGGATCATTCACATCGCCGACCATCACATTTCGCCCGGGAAAAAACAGTGGACCTGGGGGAATCACGATTTCGGGTACACGTGGGATCGCAACCTAAGCGACGATGAAGCGCCGTATATCGAACTCATGGCGGGCGTCTACACCGACAATCAGCCGGACTTTTCTTTCCTTATGCCTGGCGAAACCAAGTCTTTCAGCCAGTATTGGTACCCGATACGCCAGATCGGACCGGCCGATTGGGCGAATCTTGATGCGGCATGCAGCGTTCGCGTCGATCGTGATCGGGCCCGAATCGGCATCGGCGTTACCTCAACAATGGAAATCGAAGCAGTTTTGCGTGCAGGATCGCAAACTCTCTGGCGGCAGGCAGCGATGCTGGCGCCGGACCAGCCGCTCATTCAGGATGATTTGCAGCTACCGCCGGGAGTCTCAAGAAATGATCTGGAGCTTGAGCTGAAGCAGGGGGCGCGCACGATCCTGAAATTCGCGCCTGGCACGATACCAACCGGCGCCGCTCCCCCCGCGGCCTCCGAGTCGCCCCTGCCCGCGGAAATCGCCAGCTGTGATGAGCTGTTCACGACTGGACTTCATCTGGAGCAATATCGGCATGCCACCCGCTCACCAGAGCCGTATTGGCGGGAGGCGCTGCGGCGCGATCCGTTGGACAGTCGATGCAACAACGCACTGGGCCGCTGGCATCTGCGCCGCGGCGAGTTCGAGAAGGCCGAGCAGCATTTTCGAGCCGCGATTAGTCGTTTGACCAGCCGCAACCCAAATCCATACGACGGCGAACCATTCTACAACCTGGGTCTGACGTTGCGTTATCTGGGCCGCGAGAAGGAAGCGTACGACTCGTTTTATAAATCGATCTGGAATGCAGCCTGGCGTGCGCCGGCATTTTTTGCGCTGGCGGAGATCGATTGTCGCGCGCAGCGCTGGGAGATCGCGCGGGACCACCTCGACCGCGCGCTGGCCGCGGAGCTGGATCATCTAAACGCCCGCGATCTGATGGTCATGGTGCTCCGCAAGCTCGATCGCGCGGAGGAAGCCGACGCTCTGGCGAGACAGACACTGCGGATCGATCCGCTGGATTTCTGGGCGCGCTGGCTGGTCAACGAGCCGCTGGGCTGTGACGGACAGGTGAAACTCGATCTGGCGATCAATCTCTCTGCGCGGGATTCTTCGCTGAAGCAATCCATATGCTCGATGACATGTCTGTCGAACCCTTCAGCGGGGCGCAGGCCCTGGCGCATTATTACCGTGCGTATTTCAGCCAGTCGCTTGGCGATGCATCGATGGCGGCAAAGCACTTTGCCGAAGCTGCATTCGGATCGATTGATTACTGCTTTCCCGCCAGGCTCGAGGAGATATTGATTCTC
The DNA here is from genome assembly GCA_963755915.1 of uncultured Phycisphaerales bacterium. Taxonomy (GTDB): domain Bacteria; phylum Planctomycetota; class Phycisphaerae; order Tepidisphaerales; family Tepidisphaeraceae; genus PALSA-1353. Next base: position 258,235 of record CAVWLP010000003.1, on the reverse strand, counting down.
CAATCGGCGATGCGGGCAAGTCCCGCCGATGCCCATGCGCCATACCTGCTCGGCACGCTCTATTACGATCGCGGCCGGCGGGCCGACGCTATCGAGATGTGGGAAAAGGCCGCCGCAATTAATCCGCGTAATGCGATGACGTGGCGAAATCTCGGCATCGCCTATTTCAATCATCGCCGCGATTTTGCCGCGGCGCGCGATGCATACGACCGTGCCTGGGAGTATGGCGCCGGCGACGCGCGGCTGTTATTTGAGCGCGATCAGCTCTCCAAACGCCTGGGCATTGCGCCGGGGAAACGGCTGGTGGAGCTGGAAAAATATCCGCAGCTTGTGTCGTCGCGCGATGATCTGTCCGTGGAATTTTGCGAGCTGCTGAACCTTGCCGGCCGCCATGATGAATCGCTGCGAATCCTCAATTCCCGGCAATTTCAACCTTGGGAGGGGGGTGAAGGTCTGGCGCTGTCCCAGTTTGTTCACGCGCATCTGGCCCTGGGAAAAATGGCGCTCAAGTCCGAGCATCCCGATGCGGCGAGGCGCCATTTTGCACAGGCCTTGCAGAGTCCGCCTAACCTTGGCGAAACGAAACATCTTCTGGCCAACCGAAATAACGTGCACTACTGGCAGGGTGTTGCCTGCCAGGCCGTCTGTGACGAATCAGCCGCGAGAAAGTATTTCCTCTTCGCCGCGCAGGCGCGGGGCGATTTCCAGGAAATGAGCGTCCGCCAGTACTCGGAAATGACCTATTTTTCCGCGATGGCGATGCAGCGGCTGGGCCGCGCGGCCGAGGCGGAAAGGCTCTTTGAAGAACTGCTCACCTACGCCAAAACACTCGCCGCCAGCGACCCAAAAATTGACTACTTCGCCACCTCTCTGCCCGCGATGCTGTTGTTCGAGGATGATCTGGCGGCGCGACAGCGGGTCAATGCCATGCTTCTGGAGGCGCAGCGCAAATCGGATTAGGCGAGCATGAGATTGCCAAGGATCTGCTTCGAGATATTTTGCAGCGCGATCCCAGCCAGTTGCTGGCTGCAGGTCTGTTGCGAGAATTTTCCGAGGATGTCCCCTCCGAGCCCGTCCGCGCCGCGGTGATCTGAATTGTCGGGTTCATCGGCCGTCGGCCGCGATCCGAACCAACGCCGCTTCTCCCGGCGACAGCTTCCAGGCATGTTCCCCTTCATTGCACTCGATCGTATTCCCGGTCCACAGGTCGGTGATGTGAAGATGTTGATATGAACTCAGTCCGATGTCATCGAATGAAAATTTCTTTTCCACGGCACGATCCGAATCGAAATTGAAGATGGCGACCAGCACGGCTTTCCCGCGTTCGCCTGAATCGTCACGATAGAAAATATCGGCGGCATCGGCGCCCGTATGGTTCGGCGACCACTGCGAGCCAAGCGAGCCAATCACTGGGCGAAATGCAATTCCCTGCCGGGCGACGGCGTCGATACGCGGGTTCGTCAGCAGCTCGACGGCGCGCTTCTCCGCAAAAGGATCGTCAAAAGGATCGGTATCGAGAAAATTGCCGCCGGACACGACCGCCGAGATAATGCGAGTTTTGGCCCACGCCTCGGGCAGCTCGTTGCCGCGCTGAAATCGGGTCAGGTTGATCTCGTCGGGATCATTGAACGGGTAAACGCTTCCCGCCATCCACCAGAGAAAGGTGTCGCAGCTCAACATATATTCGGTCGATCCAAAATTGCGGAATTGCGGCCAATGCAGATCGGTGAGCTGGCTGTAAATATCGCAGGAGACTCGGCGTGAATGGCCATACTGGCTGGGAAACATCGGTGCGATCGACAGGCTGATAAACTTGTCCGGCCCGATTGTCTGGACGATGAACCGCATTGCGCGGTTATATGCCTCGATGCCGGAGAGAATTTGGGGATCGAAATGACGGCCCTCCATGGCGCCGGTGGAGAGGAAATCGAGCTTGAAATAATCGAAGCCCATTTGCCTGGCCTGCCGAATCTGCCGGCCGATCCATTCCAACGTGCCGGGATGAGTGGCGTCGAGAGCGTACGCCTTTCCTTCCACCGAAATTGGCCGGCCTTGCTCGTCGTGCAGGGCGATTTGGGAAAAGGTCAGACCGGTCTGATCGACCGGTTGCGCCAGCGGGTCTTCATTGCCCGAGGGCCAGCAGACGAATGGGCTCAGATAATAGCCGGCAAGTTGGCCGTTGTGGTGAATGTGATCCGCCGCCTCGCGAAGCTCGTCGGCGGAGAGGTTGTTGCCGTCAATATTAATGCAGACGCGGCCGCGGGTATCGCAAAACCCCTTGGGCTGCAAATGATCGGCGCAAAATCTGACGCGCCGATCACGTCACTGAGCCGGACGTCCGGCACAGCCCCAAATGTCAACCACCCAAACGGCGGCCCGCCTTTCCATAGAAGTGGCGGCGCGATTGCCGCGCTCACCTTGCCAAATTCGTCCAGTCCATCGCGAAAATCGCTGAAAAATCCGACGAAAATTGTCGGCGATTCAATCGTCGTGCCGACCATAGCGCCGTGTGGGCAGACGTCATGCGTTCCTCCAGGGTTATAAGGCAGCCGTTTGTCGTCCGCCCGATCCGATGTCGCGGCGCCGCCGTATACGGTCAATCCATCCACGCGTCCGGTTGATGATCCTGCCCGAAAATCGATCCCTGTCTTCCAGAAATCGTGAGTGACAGAGCCGATTACCCAACCGCGATCGGAGGGGAGATCGAAGATCGTGGTGAACTCAAATCCGGTACCGGTGAAAGTCGCGGCCCCGTCCAGACGCCGCGCGTCGAAGCGAGACCAATCGTCATTATCAAACGGCACTACCAGCAAACGCGGATCGCCCGCGGGCCCGGCGGTCAATTCCGCGTCGTCAGTCTTTCGATCGACAATCAGAGGCGAGACCCAGTTCGATTGAATCGATTGCGATGCAATCGCCCGCAATTCGATGAGCACGGCAGGTCGGTCGTTATAAAAACGAAAGACCTGCTCGAGCATTGGTGCGCCGTTCAGACCAGAATGGCGCACGACCAACCGCTGCCCTGTGCCGATTCGATCGTCGAGCGGCGAAAGCTCCGGCTCGACAAGCGAATGCGACGGATATTGTGTCGTGAGCAAGCGCGAACCCGCTGGCTGCAAGACGATGCCGGCGGATGCGCCGACGATCCGCCCGGGCGCATCGACGGGGAGATAGTCAACCGTGCCAGTGTCCAAATGAATTTGAAGAATCATCCGCCCATTGCCCGCTATCACCATTGGGCCCCGGCGATCAATCGAGATATCGGCCCGCGCAATGAGACCCAGCATCAAAACTGTGATGAGGAAAAACGACAATCGCAACTGAACTCCCGTTTGATGGGCCCTCAAATCGCCGTGCCGCTGCGCATCTGCTTAAGGCGATCAAATAACACTGCCAGTAGAAGGATCGTTCCGCTGACGACGTATTGATAAAACGGATCGACATTTTCAAGGTTCATCGCGTTCTGCACCACGCCCATGATGAAAACGCCGGCAATGACAAAGCTCATGCGTCCAATACCGCCGGTCAGCGATACACCGCCCAGCACACAGGCGCTGATGACCTGAAGCTCAAGTCCGTCGGAACTTTTAGGCTGGCCGCTGGTCATCCGGCTGGCCAGCACAATTCCCGCCATTGCGGCGACGATCCCCTGCATGACGAAGATGAGAATCTTAATGCGCGCGACGCCAATGCCGGCCAGCCGCGCTGCTTCTTCGTTGCCGCCAATGGCAAGGGTATTTCGGCCAAAGGTTGTACGCTGAAGAAGAAAGCCGAAAAACAGAAAACAGCCGATGCAGATCCAAACTGGGGTGGTGAGTTGAAAAATCAGACGATGATGAACGTCGCGCACCACCGGCCATGCGGCGTTGCCCAGGGTGAAGAAAGCTTGCCGCGTGATGCCGACCGATTTTCCGCCCGAGAAGATGAACGCCAGTCCTTTTACGATCTGATACGTCGCCAGGGTGGTGATCAGTGCGTTGATCTTGCATTTGGCGACGACGACGCCGTTGACCAAGCCGACGAGCGCGCCAAATCCGAGTCCGGCGACGATGCCAATGAGAATGCTGTCGGATTTGTTGATCATCACCGCCGCCACAACGCCGGCGCATGGAACGATTGTGCCCACTGACAGATCGAAGTTTCCCGACGCCAGGCAGAAAAGCATCGTGCAGGAGATCATTCCGACGGTGGAAACCGCCAGCAGCAGCGAATCGAGGTTTCGCAGCGTGAAAAAGTCGTTCACGGTGAGCGAGCAAACGATGACAAGCACCGCCAGAATGGCCAGCATGCCGGCCTGCTCGAGCCAGTTGCCGAGCTGACTGCGAATCCATGGCGGAGCAGGGGCGGGCGAAGCGCCAGCGGTCGCTGGCTCGGGGCGATTGGTTGTGAGAAGATCCTGGCTCATGCGTTTCCCTCAGGTTCATGGCTTGTTGTTTCATTACTCATCGGCAGGGCCAAGGCCAATATTTTTTCCGGTGTTGCCGAAGCGCGATCCAGCACCTCCACGACTTGTCCTTTTCTCATCACCATGATCCGATCGGCCACGCCCAGCACTTCGGGCAGATCGCTGGAGACCACGACCACGCCCACTCCTTGTTCCGCCAGCCGATAGATAATGGAGTAAATCTCGCTCTTGGCCCCAACATCGATGCCGCGCGTGGGCTCGTCGAGGAGAATGACTTTCACTTGCTCGCTGAGCCAGCGGGCCAAAATCACCTTCTGCTGGTTACCGCCAGAGAGGTTTCGGATCAGCTGCGTCAGGCTGGGCGTTTTGATGCTGAGCTGCTTGATCTTCTGCGAAGCGTTTTCCCGTTCCCAGCGGTTACGGATAACCAGGCCCAGGGCCACATGGTTCCGCCGGGCGCTGAAATTGATGTTTTCCATGATCGACCCGATAGGAACGATGCCCTCTTTTTTGCGATCCTCCGGACAAAGAACGATCCCGGCGCGGATCGCATCTGCCGGCCCGTCGATTTGCAGCTCGCGGCCATCGACGAGAATCGACCCTTGCCGCCGGCGTTCAGCTCCGAAGATCAGCTTCATCAACTCGCTTCGCCCCGCGCCCACCAGGCCAAAAACACCCAGGATTTCGCCGCGCCGGACACTGAAGCTGACCGGCGAGCTCACGCCCGGTCCATGCAGATCGTTTACCTCAATCGCCGGCGGAACATCCGTGCGCTGCGGCCTGGACCGGTAATTATAAATGTCCTTCAGCTCCCGTCCGACCATTGCCTTCACGACGTCATGCTGGCTTACGTTGCGCATCGGATCCCAGGTCACGACATGGCGGCCATCGCGCAGCACCGTGCCGGCGTCGCAAATGCGGAAAACCTCTTCCATGCGATGCGTCACGTATAGAATCGCGCAGTTCTGCTCCTTGAGCTGCTTGATTACCTCGAACAGCTTTTCAATCTCCCGCGCCGACAACGAACTCGTGGGCTCATCAAATGCGATCATCCGTGCGCTGCGCGAAAGAGCCTTGGCGATTTCGATCATCTGCCGCTGGCCAATGGAGAGACGTGCCACCAGCGTGCGCGGGTCGATCTCCTCGCCAAATCGGCGGAGCTGCTGGATCGTTTGGTCGCGTAAAGTCCGTCGATCGGCGATCCCGCCGTGCGCAGGCAGATGACCCAGGAACAGATTCTCCGCGACACTCAGTTGCGGTACGAGGTGCAACTCCTGGTAGATCACGGCAACCCCGGCGGCGATGGCATCGGCAGTATTGTGGAAAAGCACGTCCCGGCCATCGATGCGAAGGTGGCCACCGCTCGGCAGCTGAGCGCCGCTGAGCGTTTTCAGCAGCGTGCTCTTGCCGGCGCCGTTTTCGCCGAGCAGCGCGTGTACGCTGCCGGGGCGGACGGCAAAGCTCACGTCCTGAAGCGCGCGCACGCCCGGATACGTTTTGGTGACGGCGCAGAATTCCAGCGCAGCGCCGCCGAAAGAGCCCCGGTCATCAAAAACAGATGCTGTTGCTGCTTGTGACGTCACCGAATTCCCTGGTCTTTGAGCACCTGCTGGAAATTGTCGCGATCGATCAGAACGCCGATCGTTCGCGTGTCCTTGGGCGGCTCGGTGCCGTTCTTGATCCAGTTAAACATCATGTCGGCGGTCTGATAGCCGTGCAGTTTGGCCTGAAGCAATGCCGACGCGTAGAAGCCGGTCCTTGCGGGCTTTTCGAATTCAGCGATACAGTCTGTGCCGTCGATGCCGATGCCTATGACGTTGTCGGCGTTGAACCCGCGGCCCTCGGTGGCTCGCACCGCGCCCAGCACCGCGCTGTCATTCATCCCGCAGATCAGCCATCGCTTGGTCTCGGGATGCTGCGTCAGCAGGATGTTAGCCGCGTCAAAATCGCCAGGCACATCGCTGGTTTTTTGCGGGGCTTTGAATATCCGGCTGTCAGGAAACCCCGCGGCTTCGATCGCTTCAATTGCCCCTTCGGTGCGTTCACGGGCCGTGTCTAACTCGTCAAACGTGATGACGCAGACAGCGGTGTCATCTTGGGACCAGTTATGCTTTTTGAATTCGTCCATCAGTGCCTGACCCACCGATTCGCCAATCTTTGGCGCCGCGATGCCCAGGTACGGCACATCGGTCATTGGTTTTCCGTCTCCGCCAATAAACTGGTCGTCTACCGCGATTACTTTCAGGTCGTCGCTCTGAGCTTTCGCGACAATCGCCGGGCCGAGCTTGACGTCGGGCGTGCAGATCACGAACCCCTGTGCGCCGCTGGCTGCGAGATTGTCGATGGCGCCCAGCGCTTTTTCGCCATCGGGAGCCGCGATCTTAACGAGCTCAAATCCATCCTTATCCGCTGCGTCCTGCGCAAATCTCCATTCAAGCTGAAACCACGGCTCCTCGGGCTGCTTGACGATAAACCCGATCTTGATCTTCTCCTCACCGCCCGCAGAACTGGTTTGAGAGCTGTTCTGCTTGCTGCAACTGACAAGGAGAACCATCCCTACCAACACGGAGATATATCTAAATTTTACTAATTCTCTAATTACCATTTAATCTCCAAGGTCTGGTATTATATCAATTTCGGTCGCCATTGCCGAATGAATAATGCTCAAAAATCCTAAAAGGGCTCAGTCCTATTCGAACTTTTTGAATGCCCTAAAATCCACTCTATGCGACATTTGCTTCAGCAAGCCTTCGCCCTCCACCAATCCGGCAAGCCTGCCGACGCCATCCCCATTTACCTCAAGCTCCTCGAATCTGACCCAACCAACGCCGACGCCCTCAACCTTCTCGCCATCGCCTACCTTCAGCAGGCCAGCGCCTCCCCTTGCGCTGCCCTATATCCAAAAAGCCATTGCCCTGAGACCTGACATCGCGGATTTATACAACACCCTCGGCCGCGCTCTCCAGGCCGTGGGCAAGGAAGCCGATGCCATCCAGGCCTGGCGCAAATCCATCTCGCTAAACCCCAGGCTTTTCGAGTCTCTGCTGAACCTGGGAAAATGTCTCTGCGATGCCGGGGAATACGAGGAAGCGATCAAGATCAACAATCGGGCCGTTGAGGTTAACCCACGTTCAGTCGCGAGCTTCAATAACCTGGGAAATGCCCTGCGAGCACAAGGCAGAATCGACGACGCGATCGCCGCTTACCGTCGCGCGATCGTTGCCGGCGGGATCAGTGTTACGCAGGTTAGAACTGATCACCTCCCCAATAGTGTAGCCGGCGAGTTTGCCGTCGTTTGCTTCAATCTCGGTGAATGTCATCAAACGATTTCGAGCTTCCAGGACGCCGCCAAGTGGTATCGAATGGCGCTCCAGGCCGATCAGAAAATGCTTTTGGCGCACGTTCGCCTGGCGGCCGCCCTGGCTCAACTTCAGCTATTTGATGCGGCCATACAGAGCTGGCGCGATGCCGCGGCGCTGGCGCCCGATTCGCCCCTCACGCACGAGGCGCTGGGACTAATCCAATATCATCAGCAGGATCCCCGGCAGGCGGAACTCAGCTTTCGGCGCGGTCCAGGCAGATCCCAATAGCCCAACCGCCTGGGGATCCCTGGCGTGCGCTGGAGTCGATGGGAAGACTCGAAGAGGCAGATCAGTGCAACAAGAAGCAGCAGGAAATCCAGGGTCGGGTCGCGTTGCTTTCTCGCTCCGCCGGGGGGTGCCGGAAAACGAGAGCGACGAGGCGGAACTCGCCCGTCTCACGGAAATGGGCACCCGCCCGAACCTTACCGCGGAAGAGCGAATTTACGTCGAGTCGGGGTTGGCGAGAATTCTGGACGAAGCCGGCAGATATGATGAGGCATTCGCGCACATGGCCGAGGCGAATGTCCTGGTGAAACGGCAGCGGGAGTTGGCGGGGGAATCGTACGATCATGCGCGATTTCGTGAATCGGTCGATCGGATCATCAGCACATTCACGCCGAGTTATTTCGCACCGCCGGGAATGGGGCGATCCGTCCGACGTCCCGGTATTTATCGTAGGGATGCCGCGTTCAGGAACGACGTTGGTGCATCAGATTGCCGCGAGTCATTCGCAAGTTCACGGAGCGGGGGAATTAAACCTGTTACGGCAGATCGAAACCGAATTCGGGGGGACAGCGAGAAACTGTCAACGGCGCACTGGGATGCGTCGAAAGTGAAGAAGGTCGCGCAGATTTATCTGAAGCGCCTTCAGGCGCTCGGCCCCAAGGCGGCGCGGATTGTCGACAAGATGCCCGGCAACGTGATCCGGGTCGGGCAGATCGCGACGCTGTTTCCGCGTGCGCGAGTGATCTTCTGCCGGCGCGATGCGCGCGACACCTGTCTCTCTTGCTTTTTCCAGCGGTTCGCGCAAGGGCTATCTTTTTCACTGGACCTGCGCGATAGCGGCCGCCGGCATGTCGAGACGGACCGCCTGGCAGCGTATTGGCTGAGCGTGGGGCCCGTCGCGATGATGGAGATGCATTACGAAACCCTTGTGAACGACCTGGAGGGTCAAAGCCGGCGGCTCATTGAGTTCCTGGGTTTGCCATGGGAACCGGCTTGCCTTGAGTTTTACCGCGCCGAGACGGCGGTGCTTACCGCCAGCATCCGGCAGGTGCGCAAACCGATCTATCAGAAATCAGTCGGGCGCTGGAAGCATTACGAGAAACATCTGGAAACACTGTTTGAGGCGCTGGGCGGTGAATACGCCAGCAAGAAGTAGGGGCGCCGATCACATTTTCCACGGGCCGCCAGATCGCGTCGGCGAGAATATACACGCAGCGAGGCGCAGAAAGCCGAATTCGCGCCAAATTTTGAATAGCAGCGCCCACCGAACGTGGGGAAGGTCAATGCGACAATGGTCGTCTTCCCTCCCCCTCAAATAAGACCACGTTCAAACATATTATGGTGCTCCGTTTCGGTCGGTTAGCGCAACATTCAATCTCGTGGTGACATTGCGGATATTTTCTGTGCTCAAACGTAGTATCTTACTGTTGCGACAAATTTTTTACCACAGATAATAGCGTTGCAAACGTAAGAATCACACGTTATTCTACCGCCGCAGTCTGTTGTTCATATCAGTTTTGTACGGGCGGATCTGGGGCTAGGTATACCCTTTGCGGCGTTGTAAAAAGGGAAAAATCGGGGAAGGAGGCAGTTTATGGCTGGCGCTCTCTCGGTCTGGGGCGATTGAAGTCGATCACTGGCAGGCTCTTTCGAAGGCGAAGGATTCAGCATCGGCGATCAGCGATTGCAAAAGCCGTAATTGAAGCCTTGGAACAACGGATTCTGTTGTCGCTGATGGTCAATACTCTCGCCGACAGCACCACGGATATGCCGTCAACGGGACAACCGATGCTGCTTATGTCTACGACGACGCGGGGAATCCTCAGGTGGTGCGCCACTTGGCCACCTACGACGATTTTGAGGACGCTGGCATCAGCCGGAACATGATCCGTCCGGCGCTGGAGGAGGCCATAAAAGGCCATTTTGTTGAATGTGTTCGGGAGCCACGACAACAGCGGCGTGGTCAGGAAACGGTATCAGGGATGTACGAATTGAAGTGGGACCAGCGCCCGCAATACATCAAAGACCCCAGGAAATTCCGTGGCTTCTTCGCCGGCGAGGGCAATCGGACGTATATCCCCAACCAATTCTTCGATGTCGTCGTTCCGAACGAAAACCTGGCTGTGGTCAAGGTGGTGGGATCGATCATTCGTTTTTCGATCGGCTTTCAGAACAAATGGGGGCATCGCCTGCAAAAGGTAGCGCTTTCCTACCAGCATATTCAGAACTATTCCCGCATCGGCAATCGAAACACCATTAGCGCCGCCATCCACCGTGCCCTGGATTCCAATTACATCCGGATCGTGGAGCCGGGCAAGTTTGATCGCAATGCTGGCATCACAAGCACGGCGGCGGTCTATGCGATTAAATGGCTCTACGGCAAGGCGGATTTCACGCACAGTTGGAAAACCGTACCGGAAGAAAATGAACCCGAAAAACGGTTAGAAAATCGTACCGGGAACGGTTTGAAAAACGTACCGGGGGAACAGTTAGAAAATCGTACCGATCTTGAAATAACAGAATTAAATAACACTCTTAAACAACAGGAGCTATCACCCGAAGCTGCTGCTTCCTTTGAAAAGCTCAAAGACGCTGGTTTCGACGACGCGGCAGCAGAGCTGATGGCCAGCCAGTTTCCATTTCATTGCATCGCGCGTCAAATTGACTGGATTGATCGGCGGAAGGTGAGGAAGAATCGTCTGGGAATGCTTCGCCGGGCGATTGAGGAGGATTGGGCACGGCCTGAGATTCGAAATGCCGTCCCCCAAAGCCGAGAAGACGACAATCCACTTCGTACAAACCTTCAAGCCGCTGTACGGGACATCGAGCGCCGCCTAGACGATTCACTGTCATCATGAATATCATCACCGTCATCAACGCAAAGGGGGGCTGCGGCAAGAGTACGATCGCCATGAGCCTCGCGTCGGGGCTAGCGATTCGCGGCCTGCCCACGCTTCTCATCGACATGGATCCCCAGGCCCAGGTAACGCAGTGGCTCGGCGCCGGCGATGGCCTATCTTCCGAGGGAACGCTTGTGGCTGCGATGGAAGGCAGGGCGACGCTCGATTCGGTGATTCAGACGACCAAGTTTGAAAACTTGTCATTCATCCCATCCAGCCAGGGTCTGGAGGATTTGGGGCGGCAAATCACCGAGGTGGAAGGCTATCAGACAATTCTTTCCCGACTGCTTTTCTCTTTAACCCGTCCGTTTGAATTCATCGTCATTGATTCTCCAAACCAGATTTCGCCGGTCATGGAAAACTGCATTTATCGCAACCTCGTGGAACGGCACGCCCGTCGGAACCGTCATCTCGTCCATCGAGCCGCACCGTCCGGTCTGCATTGAGACCAGATGCTAGGCAAGGGCCCGAAGTCGCAAAAAAATGAAAAGTTCCGGGTTCGATATCCGCACCGCAGAAAGAACCGGAAACGATACTGCTTGAAGCTCTCATTGGAGCCTCCTTTCGTGAAAGAGATTTAACGGTGGCTTTCGGATTGCGACCGCCACCTTAGTCGCGTCAGCGTTTTGCCAACTTCTGCCACACGTGGCAGATGCTGCTATGATGAGCACACCGCTTGACCATTTCGATGAGGCCGCAGGGGGAATCCTGAATATGGCAATCTGGGAAAGGTTGGCGTGGCGGACATCGGCCACCTCCTGTGTCGAAACCTGTGTCGAAGGCACATCAGGCATAACACGCGGTGAGGCGAAACTGCCGAATTTCCGCGAAATTCTCAATAGCAGCGCCCGGACTCGAACCGGGGACCTTGGGCTTATGAATCCCGCGCTCTACCAACTGAGCTACGCTGCCGATTTTCGTCTACGGGATTTTAGACGGTGGGGCGGATCGGTCAACCTCAGGGAATTTCCGAGGCGCCGATTTGTTCCTGGGAGATGTGGGTGATGAATTCCGTGTAGCCGGGGGCGCCCATTTCGGGGATATCGAGACCGGCGACTTCAACTTCCGGGCGCACGCGGTTGGAGCCGATCCATTTGCCGATGGCGCGGAAGACCAGGCCGCCGACGATGATGTTCCAGGCGACGCAGGTGACGGCGGCGATGGTTTGGGCGAGGAGCTGTTTGGGGGAATGATCGCCGTAAAGGATTCCGACGACGTTTCCGGAGACGTTGTTAACGCCGTCGCCGTAGGTGCCGTTGGCGAAGATTCCGACGGAAAGGATTCCCCAGATTCCTGCGATGCCATGAACGCTGATGGCGCCGACGGGGTCGTCGATGCCTTTGCGTTCGAGGAACAGGACGCTCCAGACGACGATAAGACCGGCGATGATTCCTATGAAGAATGCGGCGAAGGGGGAGACGAAGGCGCACGACGCAGTGATGGCGACGAGCCCGCCGAGCATTCCGTTGCACATCATGGAAGGGTCGGGCTTGCCGTAGATTCGCCACATGGCGAAACAGGCGGCGACGGTGGCGGAGCCGGAGGAGAGCATGGTGTTGACGGCAATGAGACCGATGCGGTCGCTGATGCCCGAGAGGCCGGAGCCGGAGTTGAATCCAAACCATCCGAAGGCCAGAAGAAGGGTTCCGAACATGACCATTGGCATGTGATGGCCGAAGATCGGGCGGGGGTTTCCCATCTCATCATATTTTCCGATGCGAGCGCCGATCATGTAGGTCATGATGAAAGCGAGTGATCCGCCCTGGAGATGGACGACGGAAGAACCCGCGTAATCGACGGCGCCGTGACCGAGGCCGGCGTTGACCCCCAGTTCGGCAAGCCAGCCACCGCCCCACATCCAGCAGCCGTAGAAGCTGTAGATGAAGGCGCCGACGCAGACGCTGAAGATGGTGAAGCTCTTGAAGCTCCAGCGTTCGGCCAGTGCGCCGGTGGGGATGGTGGCGGTGGTGTCCATGAAAACCATCATGTAGAAGAAGAGGACGAGGGAGGCGGGAGTGATGGAGTGGCCGCTGAGGAAAAAGCCGCTGGCGCCGATGAGTCCCCAGCTTTTGCCGGCGATGGGGAGGTAGATCATGTGGCTGAGGGTGCTTCCGCCGTAGAGGCCGAGGGATTTGGGGCCGCCGATCAGTGGTGCACCGGAACCGGCGGGAGAACCGTTAACGCCGCCCATCATCAGGGCGAAGCCGCAGACGAAGAATCCCATCATGGAGAGGCAGTAGACGAGGAGGTTCATGCTCATGGTGTGCGCGGCGTTTTTGGCGCGGCACATGCCGGTTTCGATCAGGGCGAAGCCGGCCTGCATGAACATGACTAAAAAACCGGCAACCAGCGTCCAGATGAAGTTGATGGCGCGGGCGTGATCGGCCAGTTGCGAATTGATGTCGGTCATAAGTGGCGTCAAGTTACAGACGGCGCGGCATGGGGACAAGAATAGGCATCCCAGAAAACACGACGGCCACCCGAGAGGGTGGCCGTCGCTTCTGGGTTGTCCAGGGGTGATTTTACGCCGTAATTGTGGGCTTGGTGATGAACACCTCTTTGCCCATTTTCTTGCTGCGCATTGAGAAGTAGATCGTTCCATAGATCCCCCATACCGCAGCGATGCCGAGCGCAATATACGGTTCTTGCCAACGCATTCCGCTGATCCCAAAAGCCGGGAGCGGACCAAGCAAATAGAACAACATGCCTAAAAAGTTGGCTATAGCTCCAAACAGCGGGATCAGAACGTGCATGAGGATATTGCGACCTTCGCGCTCGTGCCAAGCCACCATCGTGCAAATGCAAGTCAACATATAGAGCATGAACATGCCGAAGTTGCTCACGAGCGACAAGAAGATGAACGCGTTGGGGAATTTAGCGGCCTCTTCGGAGGTTGTGAATGCCAGCTTGTACCAGAAGCTGGCCTTCTGGGCATCGGTCAAGGTGCTGTCGGGGAAAGTTGCAGAGGGGCCGCAGAGGTAGAAGAGTACGACCAGGAAACCGACAATAAGGGAAATGAACGCCAAGGTCCAGATGCACCGGTGGGGGGTGTCATTCTTACCGTGAATCAGGCCGAAGTGAGAGGGGACTTCCTCATCGCGACCCATGGCATAGGTCACGCGAGCGCCCGTGTTGATGCACGAGAGCGTAGTGCCGACGAGTGCGAGGAAGACGGTTACGGCTTCGACAACGACAAAATAATATCCGGCGGTGGGAGAGCCGAATGCCCAGGCGCCGACGATCTGCATCATGTCGCCAATGGGCGCCGAAGAGCCGGATGCCGTCGAGCTGGTGTAAGAGGAGCTTTGGAAGTAATTGGCGGCAAAGTATTCGAAGAGATAACAGAAACCGCCCTGGATGAGCAGCGCAAGGACAATGGCAATGGGAATATGCTTCTTGGGGTTCTTGGCCTCGGCGCCGAGGGCGGAGCAGGACTCGAAACCACAGAAGCACAGAATCGCCATGCCCATCTGGATGATCAAAAAGCTGAATTTATGCGGGGCGACGACGGATTTGGCGGATTCGTGATAAAGAAATGTCCACGTTCCGGACTTGGGATCCTGCAACATACCGCCCTGATAGGTGGTGGTGTTCCACTGGGGCACGGCGACGGTGCCGACTTTATACGCGGCGGGCTGAGTGGTGGCGCCACCGGTTACGACAAGGTTTCCGCTCTTGGCGTCAAGCTGCCAGTGAGAATCTTCTGGCACACCGTTGTTGTCGGTGGTGACCTGAACGGGATTGTCAGTGTTGTCGACGGTGTAGCTCTGGCCTTTGGGATCGACCTTGATGTTTTGGCCGTTGACGTTGGGCTGGACGACGCTGCCGTCGGCATTGGCAACGTAGTAGCAGAAGACCGGGTTGCCATTGGCGTCGACTTTACTGGTCGAGGAAGACGCGCCGGCGGCTGTATAGCTGTCCTGGACGTAAGGCGAAGCGACGCCATTGACCAGGTTGTAATCCAAATCTCCTTCATGAACTTTCAAGCGGTGATCAATGGCCAGGCATGAGAAAATGACCAGGGCCACGATCTGGATAACATTGATGCTCACCGCCACAACGGTAGAACCGACGATGCCTCTATAGGCGATATAGGAAACTCCAAGAGCGAAGACAACGCAGACCATGAGCATCAAAGGGGGACTGCCAATTGTACTGTTGAACGTATTGGGCCAGAAAACGCCGGCCATGTAGGCTATGAATATGGCCGTGACGCCAACCATCACGCCGGGGTATACCCAATAGTAGAGGTGACTGGCCCAGCCGACGATGAATTTGTTAATTCGTGCCCATCGATAGACTTGCTTTTTGGACAGAAACGCTTGTTCGGCGAAGAAGTATGAAGAACCGGCGCCGGGGTAGAGCTTGGCAAGCTGACCATAGGAGATCGCGGTGGCCAAACAGAGCATCAGGCATGCGAACATGCCAAACCACATGGAAGCAGCGGCGGATGGAGATCCATAGGCCGACTGTTCCGCAAACGTCAGCCACAAAAATGCGCCCGGCGCGATCAACGCCGCGGCATTGGCTGTCAGCCCGGTCAAACCGAGCGTTGGTTTCATCGTGCCTTGTCCGGACCCCGATGCCGACGAAGGTGCTGGGTTGTCTGTTGCCACAATCTCTCCTTTTCAGGCATGAAAGACGCAGAGCGCGAGGTTGATGATCGCAATTACAAAATATGTGCCAAGGCTATAAGACTTGCAATTTGCAAACGTCCCGCTGCTGTGGGGTCGGGCGATTATCAACTTTCGGCCGTTTTTATGGGGATTTGGCGGTTGGTGGGGTCCCGCCTAAAAAGTGCGCATATATTTACGGCGTTGAAAGGGAAAGCCGCAATGTTGGGCGGTGGCGAAGCAAATGTTGAAAAGCCTGCTGAAATCAGATCGCGCTTGTATTGTGGACCGGGAAACCTAAAATCGCCGCCTCAACCGCGTTTTCACGTGTTTTTATGCAGATTTCCTATGCGGCTCTGAGTACCGCGGGTCCCGTTCGTCCCAACAATGAGGACAGCATTGGCACTTGGCAGCCTAAATCAGAGGCTGACTGGCGCAAGCATGGGGCGATTGTGATCCTGGCCGATGGAGTGGGGGGGCAACACAAAGGGGAGGTCGCCAGCAAGTTGGCCTGTGATACGGCTTTAAAGATATTCCTCGACTCCAAACCCCTCGCCCCGCCGGCCCAGACGCTCTACCAGATGTTCACCGCTGCGAACATCGCGATCTATGACGAAAACATGCGGAACAACGGCAGCGGGCGGATGGCGACGACCCTGACGGTGAGCATCTTTCGGCATAACGAGGTGAACATCGGGCACGTCGGGGATTGCCGGGTTTATGTCGTCCAGCAGGGGCGCATTCGGAGGGTGACCAACGATCATTCATATGCGGGAGTCCAACTGAAGCTGGGACTGATTACGGTTGAAGAGGCGGCGAGCAGCCAGATGCGGTCGGTCCTAACCCGGACGGTTGGTCAGGAGCCGACGCTTCGGGTGGATTTCCATACCATCAGCGTTCATGGGGGAGACATCATCGTGCAGATGTGCGACGGGCTCTGGTCGCAGATCACGGAGGGGGAGATTCTGAACATCGTTTCGAAGAATTCGCCGGAGGATGCGTGCCAGCAACTGGTGCGGTCAGCCGAGCGGCGCGGCGCGGATGACAATCTCTCGGTGCAGGTCATCCAGGTTCAGGCAATTGAGAGGCTGAGCTATTACCGCGGTTTGCCAACATTCCAGAAAGAGAGCCCGGCAATCATGGGAAGCGAACTTGAAGTGGGACAGGTGCTGGACGGCCGGTTCCGGATCATCGACATCATCAGCCGCTCGGGGATGGCGTCGATATTCAAGGCCATCGATCAGACCGCGGATCGGATCGTGGCGCTGAAAGTTCCGTTCATGCAGTTTGAATCTGATCCGGGATTTTTCCAGCGATTCCAGCGCGAGCAGGCGATCGGCAAGGCGCTGCAGCATCCATACATCCTGAAGATGTTCGACGATGAGTCGATGCAGAAGAGCCGGCCCTATATTGTGATGGAATATCTGGAGGGGCAGACGCTGGGGCACCTGATGCACACGATCCGGCCGATGCCGGTTCCGGATTCGCTCAAGATCGCGAGCCGGATTTGCGAGGCGCTGCACTACATGCACGAGCATGAGGTGGTGCATCGCGATCTCAAGCCCGACAACATCATGATCTGCAGCGACGGGAGCATCCGGATTATGGATTTCGGGATCGCGAAATTTGAGAGCGCGCGAAGGCTCACGTTTGGCGGGTTTACGCCGGCAATGGGGACGCCGGACTATATGGCGCCTGAGCAGGTGAAGGGAAAGCGCGGTGATGCCCGCACGGATATCTACAGTTTGGGGGCGATTCTTTATGAGATGGTGACCGGCAGCGTGCCGTTTGAGGGGGCCAATCCGTTCATCATCATGAACAGCCGCCTGTCGGGGGATCCGATTGCGCCGCGGCGACGAAACGACAAGATTTCGCCGCAGGTGGAGGAGATTATTCTGCACGCGATGGCGCGGCTTCCGCAGGAGCGATATGCGACCGCGCTGGACATGAAGCAAGATCTGGATCATCCCGATGCCGTGCAGGTGACGGGGCGGGCGGATCGGCTGGTGACACCGAGCCCGGCGTCCGCGAACTGGCAGCGGTATCGGCTGGTGCTGATCTCGATGGCCATTCCGATCCTGGTGTTTGCGATTACCTGGATCTGGCGGCATGTGCATATTCAGGTGAAATGACTCGTGATTTGGAATGCCGATTATGACGCGGAAATCTAAAGAAAATGCGGCCATGAAGCTTCCTCTCAAGGTTCGCGGCCAGCTAGCGGCGGCGCTGCTTTCGACTCTGGAATCTGATGATCCGGCTGAGATCGAGCGGGCGTGGGCCCAGGAAATCGAACGCCGAATCAAGGCGCATTGCCGGGGGCAAAACCGCGGGATTGCGGCGGGGCGCGTTTTTACCGCCGCAAGGGCGGCGTTGCGGTCATAAGAGCCGAGGCCGATCTTTCAAAAACATCTCGCCGCGGTCTACGTGGAGAGCGCGGATAGCATCTCCGACTTTTCCAAGGCCCTCACCCCGGCCCTCTCCCTGGGTACAGGGCGAGGGGGAAAATGCTTTGAGAAAATTGGGTGCTTACCAACGCGCGCGCAACCGCGCGATTTCGACGCATTGCTTGAGGATCGGCTCTACCTCGTTGAGGTTGAGCATTGTGGCGGCGTCACTTTTGGCGTTTTTGGGGTCGGGGTGACATTCGAGGAAGAGGCCGTCGACGCCGGCGGCGACGGCGGCGCGGGCAAGCAGCGGGGAATATTTGGGGTTGCCGCCGCTTTGGTTTCCCTGGCCGGCGGGCTGCTGGGTGCTGTGGGTGATGTCGAAGACGACGGGATGGCCGAGGTCTTTCATCACCGCTAACCCTGTGAAATCGTTTACGAGGCGGTTATAGCCGAAAAATGTGCCGCGCTCGGTCAGGATGATCTGGTTGTTTCCTGTGGATTTGATCTTGTCGATGGCGTTGGCCATCTCGGCGGGGGACATGAACTGACCCTTTTTCACGTTGATCCAGCGGCCGGTGGCGCCGCACGCCAATAGCAGATCGGTCTGGCGGGCGAGAAACGCGGGGACCTGCAATAAGTCGATGACTTTGCCGGCTTCAGTGGCCTGGGCGGTTTCGTGAACGTCCGTCAGGACCGGAACATCGATCTCCCGTTTAACTTTTTCGAGGATCTTCAGACCACCTGAAAGGCCCGGGCCGCGGAACGTGTCTTTGCTGGAGCGGTTGGCCTTGTCGAAGCTGGCTTTAAAGATGTATGGAAGGCCGAGCTTCTCGCAAATCTTTTTTACTTTCGATGCGACGAGAAGACACAATTCCTCGGATTCGATGACGCAGGGCCCGGCAATGACGAAGAGTGGGCTGCGGTCGCGGTGGAGAATATCGGCAGATTGACTCACACCGGCACGATAAACGGCACGCGCATGGGAAGCAACTCGATCCGCACCGGCGTGTAGCCGGCGGGATCGCCGTCGATTTGAATCGGTACGGGCTCGGCGGAGCTGATCTCGATTTGTTTGGCGCGCGAATAGACGACGCCTTCGATAAGCAGGTGCTCGCCGGCGGCGGCGTGGAGGAATTTCTGGACCGCGTCGATGGGCGAATCGACCGGAATCACGCAGACGTCGAGCATGCCATCGTCGGGCCGCGCGTGGGCGCCAGGGGAAAGCCGGTGCCATATTCGCTGATGTTGGCGACGAGCGCCACCGCGGGCGCCGCGGGAAAAATCTCCTCCTCGTCGGCGATGACCTGGATCGGCGGGTAACGATAACTCGCGATCGCCAGCGCGGCGGGCAGGGCGTAGCTGGCGTAATTGATCGGCCCGCGGCGCATGCGGTCGAGCTCGTGGACGATCTGGCCGTCGATTCCGACGCCGGCCATGAGCAGAAAAAGCTCGCCGTTGCACTGGGCGGCGTCGAACATGGCGGTTTGTGCGCGGCGGAGGGACTGAAAGATCCGATCCTCGAGGTCGGCGGCCTGCCAGTCGATTCCCAGGTGCCGGCCCATCAGGTTGGCGGTTCCCATGGGGACGGGGAGCAGGGGGGGCATCGTACCGCCGGCAGCCAGGCAGCGGCGGGCGACGGTGCGCAGCGTGCCGTCGCCACCTATGGCGACGACCGCGTCAGCCGAGCTGAGCGGGCCGATCGGATCGGCGGTCAGGTCGAAAATCTCGATGGCATTCATTCCTTCTCGCCGGAGGGTGGCGCAGACGCGATCGGCGGTGGCCCGGCCCTTGCCTTGGCCGGCGATGGGGTTGGCAACTATCGCGACTGTTTCGATCGAGGCCATTTTTGCGGGTGCGGGTGACAAGCTCGGTACGATAGCAGTCTTACGGGTGTATTTCTAAAGTAATGTATTGGGTTTTTGGGCCATGGGAACGCGCCCCGCGGTTCGACCGAGCTCACCGAAGTCGAGCGGGGCCGCTAAACGGGGATGTCCGAAAATGTCCGGAAATGCCCGGGATTTGAGCGCGAGTTATTTTCTCCCTGAGCTGGGATTGGTGATCCGGGGAAGATTGCAGCGGTATATGGGTCGAAAATAAGATGCATCTATTATATACAGGTCCAAAAGGTGTACGTTTTGTTAATCCCGTTCGGCACGGGGTTCGCGCAAGCAGCAAGATATTGAGATTGCGCCTTTGATCTTTTTATGGCATGCTGCCGGACGTGCAGGCAAGACTGAAGGAAAAAGAGATCCTGTGCCTCGGACATCTGCGGCGCGTCTTCGCGCTGCTGCCCACGCTGCGGGATGTGGGCTGTGAGCGGGATCGAGCCGGGAACCGCCAGCTTCACTTCGACGATTATTGCAAGCTGGTTTTGCTTTACACCTGGAATCCGCTGATCCAATCCCTGCGGGATCTTCAGGAGGTTGCTGAACTGCCCAAGGTGGCCAAGGCGCTGGGAATTAAGCGTTTTTCCGTGGGCAGTTTCTCTGAATCGGTTCGGGTGTTCGAGCCGGGGCGTTTGACGCCGCTGATTGAGGAATTGGCGGGGGAACTGCCCCAGGCGCCCGATCCGCGTCTTGCGGACTTTGGGCAGGCGATCACGCTGGTCGACGGGACGGTGCTGACGGCGCTGAGTCGGCTGGCCAAATCCGCTTGCGGCATCGATGCGCGCTACAACACCTCCCGGGACGGGAAAGCGGTCTATGGCTGGCGTTTGCACGTTCAATTCGATCTGGAGACGTTCAAAGTCCATCGCCTCGACCGCACTGGCGCTCGCAACGCGGGGGCCAACCGTGAAAACAACGTCCTGCGGCGCAGCCTGGAAGCAGGACGGTGCTATGTAGGAGACGGCGGCTACGCCGACCGGAGCCTCTTTGCGGACATCGCCGCGGCGCAAAGCTCCTTTGTGATGCGGGCCGCGGAAAACTCGGTGTTTGAGCTGTTTGAAGAACGATTGCTTTCACAGGAAGCATTGGACGGCGGCGTGGTGCGAGACGCGCTGGTGAAACTCGACGGCCTGGAGACGGCGGCGGATAGGGTGGTGCGACGGGTGGAAGTGCAGGTGAAACCCCATCCGCGCCGCACGCGCAGCGGCAACAAGCCGACGGACCTGATCATCCTGTACACGAACCTGCTGGACCTGCCGGCGGAATTGATCGCCCTGATTTATCTGTACCGCTACACCGTTGAGTTGTTCTTCCGGATCTTCAAGCAACTGCTGGGCATGCGTCACCTGCTGAGCCAACGCCAGGAGGGGATCGACATCCAAATCCACTGCGCGCTGATCGTCTGCGTGCTGATTCAGCTGATCAGCGGCAGGAAGCCGAACAAGGCGATGCGGAACATGATCGGCTGGTATCTGCTGGGGCTGGCCGAGGAACAGGACGTGCTTCGATTCCTGAACAAGCCGGATAACACCGGGATTAAGCTGAGGGCAAGAGCGGAGGCCTTGAAAAAACTGGGAGTAAACTGAAGGGGAATCCGTCGCCGCGGAGACCTCGCGGTTGATGCTGCGCTCTTGCGGACGCCGGCGTGCAGCAGGGGAAAGTAAAAGTATCTAAGCTTCAATTGTTTCGCGTCCTCCACAGCTTTGGAATGCTCCGATGAAGCCTGCGTGCCGAACGGGATTAACGTTTTGTACCTATTTTTAGGAAATCGGCGGATTTTCTGAAAAAAATTTGAGGGTAGGGCGCGAAAGCGATTGGACTGACGTGGGGAGGGGGTAGATGCCCCAGCGGTTGACGCGACCGCTGCACGCCACTTATGATGCAGGCCCTCCCGCCCCGGCTGCGTTTCGGCCGGCCGGGACGAGCACACTTTCTTTTTCCCACTGGAATGACGACGATATGAGCGAAGCCACAGTCTCTTCTATTAACGAGCGGGCGGCAGAAGAATATTACCGGCGTGGGATCGATGCAGAGCAGCAGGCACTGCATGAAAAGGCGATCGAGTTTTTCGAACGCTCCCTCAACGAAAACCCGGACCACGAGCTGGCGGCGTTTCACCTGGCGGTGCTCTACGATCGCCGGGCGGAGGATGCCAAGGCGATTGAGCTTTATGAGCGCATCTGCACCAGCCCGCCGGTACATCTCAATGCGTTGATGAACCTGGCGATCCTATACGAAGACAACAATCACTACGATGAAGCCCATCGTTGCCTCGATGCGGTTCTTCGCACCAGCCCCAACAACATTCGCGCCCGGCTTTATATGAAGGATGTGGAATCGGCGCGGAGCATTCATTACGACGACGATCTCGACGGCCGGGGCGATCGCCGCAGCGCGGTGCTCAGCGTGCCGGTCACGGATTTCGAGCTTTCGGTCCGGAGCCGGAATTGCCTGAAGAAGATGAACATCCGCACGCTGGGCGATCTGCTGAAGACGACCGAGCAGGAATTGCTGAGCTACAAGAATTTCGGCGAGACAAGCCTGAACGAAATCAAGGCGCTGCTGGCGCAGAAGGCTTTGCGCCTGGGCCAGGCGGCCGATGAATCGAAGACGGCGGTGCGGCGCACGGCTCCGATCGCGGGCAATGTTCCGCCGGAAGTTCTGGGTAAGAACGTGACCGATATGGAGTTGTCAGTCCGCAGCCGCAAGGCGCTGCAGCGGCTGAACATCAACACCCTGGGCGACCTCGCGGCCCGCACGGAAGACGAGCTGCTGGGGTGCAAGAATTTCGGCCAGACGAGCCTCAACGAGATCAAGCAGCAGCTTACGACGTTTGGCATGTCGCTGCGGAAGCTCGAAGAGTAGAGCGCCTTAAATAGAGACCGCAATCTTGGCAAGGAGGCCATGATGCCGGGAAGAGTTTTTCGGAAGATCGTTGCGCCATTGCGGCGAAACTCGAAATTCGAAACTCGAAATTCGAATCGAATTGTTGCACTAAAATCCTCGCTGATTGGCGTTCCAGCCCCCACCCCCACCCTCCCCCGGAGTACCAGGGGAGGGGACAAGAGGGGCTTTCCGCTTGGTGTGTTTTTAGCACTGGCACTCCTTCTCCTGCTTCCCTTTGGATGTAGCGAAGACAACTCAGTTGCGCCGATTGCGGTGAATTCACCGCAGTTGCGCGTGCTGATCGTGCAGGGGGCGTCGCTGATTAATTTCCAGGCCGATAGTCCGCAGGTTTTGCTTGATTCGCAGCCGGTGGCGCTGAGTTTGCCCGGAGGGATGGCGGTTCCCATCTCGCTGACGCCGCAGGGATGGCGCATTGGGCGTCTCATGCTTCGCTCCGGCACGCTGGACCTTCAGCCGACGGCGGGGGGGCCGATTGCGGTCGACGGAATTACTTATCGCGGCTCGGTTCGCCTGGTGCCGTTGGCGGGGGGGCGAATCAATGTCATCAACAATGTTGCCGTCGAAGACTATCTTGCGGGCGTCGTGACGAAGGAGATGTATCCCGATTGGCCGGTCGAGGCGCTCAAGGCCCAGGCCGTCGCGTCGCGGACCTACGCGCTTTACGAGACGCATACAAGCGGCATGGGCAGGCCGTGGGATGTCTATGGAGATCAGCGCAGCCAGATGTACGGCGGCATGAACGCAGAGACGGCGAGCGGCCGTCAGGCTGTCGCCTCGACGCAGGGGATCGTGCTGACCTACGGACCCGGCGACGGCACGATTTTCCGCTCCTATTTCAGCAGTTGCTGCGGGGGAGTCACCCAGGCCGCGTCGGATGCTTTTCCGGGCGAGCCCTATATTCCCCCGCTGGCGGAGCAGTCGCACGGCACGCTCTCCAGCGGGTGTAAATATTTTAACTGGGGCCCGATCACAATTTCCAAGCAGGAGCTCACCCGGCGGATTCACATCTGGGCACAGCGCACGGGGGAGCAGATTGGCCGCACGATCGCAGAGCAAAGCATGGCCGACGTCCTTACCATCCAGATCCAAAGCTATAACCGCTTTGGTCGCCCCAACCGCGTGCTGGTCGTCGATGCGCGGCACACAATATAGTTGGCCTGCCGAGCAGCTTCGTGCCGTGGTGAACACCGATTCCGGCAAAGGCCCGACGCTGCCGAGCAGTTTTTGCAAGATCAGCGCCAGTCCCGGTTCTTCGCAGGTGACGTTTTACGATGGCCATGGCTTTGGCCACGGCGTGGGGATGTGCCAGTGGACCGCCGATGCCCAGGCCGCGGCAGGAGAGAATTTCGAGCAGATCCTGGCGGACGGATATCCGCAGGCAAAGCTCGAACGGGCTTATTGATTGGTTGGGCGGTGGAGGAAATAAGAGGAGGGAAAAAAAAAGAGCCGCCGTTATCCGCGAGTCCGGCCCCCCCTTGGGAGCCCGGACGCGCTAAGAAAACGGCGGCTGGATTCGCCAAGGCCGATTACGACGCACATAGCAGACCGTGGCTGGCAGTTTTCGTCATGATTACGATCCCTCATTTTGGCATAGGGATTTTCCCTATAGCGATTACAAGTCGTTACATTCATGTTGGTATACGTGTCTTAACTTTCTATAATGATTGATTTTAGATGGAGATTTGCGTCGGACTGGGCCGATCCGAAACGGTTGGATTTCTGCAAGAAATATGGAGCCGGAATTATTTTGCAGCCCTGAATCCCTGTTGGCCGAGCAAATTCCCGGTCGGACGGGGCCGGGCTGAGTTCCCCATGTTCCCGGCGTGCAAGGATGCAAGGCCAGCAGTATTGTATTCGCCCGCGTAGTGGCTCGATGGAAAAACCCGGCAGTACAACCATGTCCCTTCAGCAGGCGCTGGACCTCGCGGTACAGCACCATCAGGCGGGCCGCCTGCGCGAAGCCGATACGATCTACCGAAAAATCCTCGCCGCCGATCCCAACAATGCCCATGCCCTGCATCTGACGGGGCTTCTGGCCAGCCAGGTGGGGCAGACGGATGTCGCGGTCGATTACATCCGCCGGGCGATTACGCTGAATCCAACGGCGGCGCACTTTCATTCCAACCTGGGCGCCGCCCACGCGACGGCCGGACGTTCGCAGCAGGCCCTTGAGGCCTTTGAACGGGCGCTGCTCCTTCAGCCCGACCTGGCCGATGCCCACGAAAACAAAGGGATGACGCTACTGCGGCTCAAGCGGTTTCAGGAAGCGATCGATTCGTTGCAGAAGGCGCTGCGTCGCGCCCCAGCGATTTCCGGATCCTGGATCACCTCGGCAGCGCGCTCTCCCAGGCCGGTCGGCAGGAAGAGGCGGTCGAGATTCTTCAGCGGGCGCTGGCGATTCGATCCGACTACGCGCCCACGCACCACAACCTGGGCAACGCGCTGCTGCGTCTCAATCGCATCGACGAGGCGGTGGCGTCGTTCCGCACGGCACTGGCGCTTCGCCCGGATTATCCGGAGGTGATGACGACGCTGGGCGGACTTTTGTGCCAGCGCGGGCAAACCGACGAGGCGATCGACATGACCCGCCGCGCCCTCGTCGCCCGACCCGATTCCGCGCCGCTGCATTTCAACCTCGGTCGGGCGCTGCATCTGCAAAATCGTTTTGAAGAATCGGCTCAGGAGCTTCGGCAGGCGCTGGCGCTGGATAGCCGGTTTGCGATGGCTTTTAACGAGCTGGGCAACGTGATGCTGGGACTTAAATTGCGCGAGGGGGCGATCGAAGCGTTTGCCAAGTCGCTTCAGATCGAGGATTCGCTCGAGGTGCGCTACAACCTCGCCACGGCGTATTTCGAAAGCGGCCGGCTTCAGGAGGCCATCGCGGAATATCAGGCGGCTGAGTCGCGCGGATTCCGCATTCCGCCGGTCTACAACAATCTGGGCGCCATTTACCGCCAGCTTGGGCAGAACAAGCAGGCGATGCAACTTTTCCAGAAGGCGCTGTCGCTCGATCCGCAGTTCGATCTGGCGCGATTTAACCTGGCGATGATGCAGCTTCTGACGGGAAATTTCACGGAGGGATGGGCGGGATATGAGACGCGCTGGAAAGCGCGCAACCTCATCCAGCCGACGCGCTACGCCCAGCGGGGAATCTGGGAGGGGGAAGAAGTCGCGGGCAAGAGATTTCTCATCGACAGCGAGCAGGGCTTTGGCGATTCGATCCAGTTTGCGCGGTTCATTCCGGTGATTTCCGCGCGGCGCCAAAACGATTCTGATCACCCATCCGGAGCTGCGGCGGTTGCTCAAGACGGTGCCATGCCTGGACGAAATCCTTTCGCAGCCGCAGGAGCTGCCGCAATTCGATTTGCAGTGTCCGATGATGAGCCTTCCCTACCGGCTTGGGACGACGGTGGAAACGATCCCGCTAAGCATCCCGTATGTTTTTCCGGACGCGGAATTGGTCGAGCGCTGGAAGTCGCGGATTCCGCGTGATGAGAGAAAGAAGGTGGGCCTCTGCTGGTGGGGGAATCCGACGCACTCGGACGATCAGCGCCGTTCGTTTTCGCTGGAGGCGCTGGCGCCGCTGAGCGCGGTCGCGGATACGTGGCTGTGCAGCCTTCAGAAAGGTCCGGCCGCGCGCCAGGCGGCGACGCCGCCGGCGGGAATGCAGATCGCCGATTGGACGGCCGAGCTGAACGATTTCGCCGACACGGCGGCGCTGCTGGCGAACTTGGATCTGGTCATCGCCTGCGATACGGCGGTTGCCCACCTCGCCGGGGCGATGGGCAAGCCGGTCTGGCTGATGCTTCCCCACGTGGCCGATTGGCGGTGGATGGTCGATCGCGACGATTCTCCTTGGTATCCCTCAATGCGGATTTTCCGCCAGGAATCGGCGGGGGACTGGGCGGGGCTCGGCGAGCAGGTCGCCGCGCAACTGCGAAAATTGAAGGTCAAACGCTGATTTCACGGCCGACGTAGGATTGCCACATCTTTCGATACGCCGCTTCCAGGCTTCTCGTAAATCCCTTCGCATCGAGAATCGGCGCCGATGTAAGATGGTCGCGCATATTGCGCCGGAGATTGGCCAGTGACGGAATATCTCCGGCGAGGCCAACAGCGATCCGCACATATTCCTGGGGTGTTTGGGCAATCCACTGCGGAAACTTTGCCTGCGTCAACGTGCTGGCGCTCATGCGTCCCGCATACGTCTGCCCCGCCAGCGTGACCACAGGCACTCCCTGCCAGAGCGCATCGCAGGTCGTGGTGTGGCCGCTGAAGGGGAATGGGTCGAGGGCGATGTCGATGCGGTCGTAGACGTGCAGATAGTCGAACCTGGATCGCTTGCCCACGATCAGGATTCGCTTCGGGTCGATTCCCTCATCGCGGAAAAGATTGCTGACGCGTGGATCGGCGTCCTGCCGGCTCGGACCAAGAAGCATTAGTTGGGAATCAGGAACGGATCGTAGAATCGCGGCCCAGACCCTGGCCAACCAGGGGCCGGTCTTTGACGGGTTATTCAGGCATCCAAACGTGATGCGGCCGCATGCTTCGGCGGGGAGCGGGGCCACGGGCGGCGCATAGTCGCTTGGGCGATAAGCAAAAAAACTCGGATTCAGCCGGATCAGCTTTTCGATATAGAGCGAGTCCGTCTGGCCCGGTGGGTCGGCCACCGAATCCGTTAAGCGATAGTCCATAACCTCCATGCCCGTGGTCGCCTGATATCCCAGGTAAGTTACCTGAATCGGCGCAGGCTTGCGTGCGAAAACCAGCAGGCGGTTGCCACCGATGTGACCGGCTAGATCGACTAGAATATCGATCCGATCATCCTGGACGAGTCGCGCCACCTCAGCGTCGGACTTTTCCTCGATTTCGTGCCATCGAGCGGCATGAGCGCGGAAGGCATCCGTCGCCCAATCGCGTTGCGCTCGGAGTAATACAAATATAGCTGGAAAGCGTCCGGATCGTGTGCCTGAATCATCGGCAGGCTGAATAAGCTGACGGCGTGGTCCCAATAGTGGCCCGAGACGTATCCGATCCGCAGCGGTCGGTTGGGATCGCGATCGCGATCGAACGAAATTTTGGCGGGGCGCAGCGGGTCGGCATAAGTGCGCCCCCAGTTTCGATGTTCTTCAGCGACTTCCTGATGATCATGAGCCGGGTCGTACAGCAGCGTATAGAGGAAATTGCTCTGCTCGGGATGACTGGGGTGATGGATCAGGGATCTGGCGTAGCAATCCAGAGCCAGGTCCATATACCCCAGATCCTTGTAAACATTACCGAGAACGGAAAAGGCGCGGTCATCAGTTTTGGCGGCTTCGATAAGGAGCGACTCGGCTTCATGGGCGGCCGCGCAACCGACGAGCACCTTGGAAAGCAGCAGCTTTGCCGCCGAGTTTTCCGCGTCCAGCTTCAGCGAATGCAGCAGCGCCTTGGTTGCTCTGCCGGGGTCGCGCAGCTCCACCCAGACGAGTCCCAGCTTGACCCACAACTCAGGATCGTCCGGTTTTCTTTCGATGAGCTGCTTGAGAACGGGCAGCGCTTCCGAGAACCGTTCCAGTCGAAGGAGGCGCCGCCAGGGCCTGAAGCAGGGGCAGTTCGCCGGGGCATTTTTCGATTCCCGCCTGAAGCGCCTCAACGGCATTAACTGCATTTCCTCGCAGGTCTTCGCAGCTTGCCAGGTTTAACCAGGCGTCGCAGTATGCCGGATGGATTTGTAGTGCCTTGAGATAGAGCTGGCGTGCCTCATCGGAGCTGTCCTGCCGCAGGAGATTGGCCAGGTTGTTGCAGTAAACCGCGGTGTTTCCCTGCCCGGTTTCGATCGCGGCGCGGATGAGTTTTTTGGCCCGCCCCGGGTTCCCCTGGTTTTTGGCCACAAGTCCCAAAGAATGCAGAGCTTCTGGATGAAGGGGATTCTCACGCAGCACAAGTCGAAAACAGGTGGAGGCCTCCCTCAGGCGTCCTTCTTTTTGATGTTTTACACCCTCGGCAAGCAGGGCTGAGTGGCGCAGCTCTGGCGTGACGGCCGTCGAGGAACGATCAGATGCCAGAGGGGAATCTGCCATAACGGGGCATATTACACGCCGGCTGAGGCCGAATGGTGCCAAACCTATAGGCGCCTGCGTATTAGCCGAATCTTAACGCGAATTTAGCGAGACACTTCTCTAAAAACGACAGCCGCTTCCTATTTTAAGCATCCGAATTGGGGAGAGGCGTTTCTATCGGCATCTCGCCGGCCGCTTCACACTCAAAATAACCATCGCACACGGAGGCGAAAAAATGATGTCAATCTTAAGAGCGCCGAAAAGCAAAGGCGTCGAATCTGCTCTTGACCGCACCAATCGCGGCCCTGGCTGTTTCGGGAATTACGGCCACAAGGTCAAACGCGTCCGTTATCGGCGCAAGTGATTTGCTCGTATATCAATCGGGGACAAGCACGGTTGCCGATGCCGCTGGCGGGTCAACCCTTACGATTGATGATTTCAATACCACCAGCAACACCATCTCGCAGACGTGGAACGTGACCAATCTCACCGGCGACAGCAGTTCTTCTTCCGGAACAACGCTCTACAGCAACAGCAACGGAAGCAACGGCCAGTTGGCCTTGTCGGACGGGGGCACCGAAGTCACGTTCGGTGGCTATCAGGGTTATAATTCTTCGAACGAATTGGCGCAACCAATTCGCCAAGCGGCGTATCTGACGGCCGATGGGACCTTCACCACTGCCGCCACGTATACGGAATCGTCCGGCGGCCAGATTCGTTCCGCATATACGCCCGATGGCACCAATGCCAACTACCTGTTTACAGACAAGGTCGGGATTTACGGGCCAACAGGCCAGTTAAACACCACCAACTCCCGATATCTGGCCGGGTTCGGCGGAATTGACTTCGTCTCGGCTCAGGGTTCCGGCGACACCAATTCGCTTTTTACCTATAGCGGCGGAACCACCACTGCCGTCACCCTTCCCTCGGGCATCAACACCGGAAACATCACCGACTTCGATCTGCTTCAGTCGGGCTTGAACGGAAGCACCTATGACACGCTCTACATCGCCGATTCAACCGCGATTTATAAGTATGCCGTCGCATATTCCAACGGTACGCCCTCGCTGACGGCCGAAGGTTCGTTCGCAATCACCGCGGCCACGGGAACCACCGGCAAGGCCGCTGATCTGGTCGGCGTGGAAACATCAAGCGGTGTGGATCTTTATTTCACCACGACGAGCAACTCCAACGATCCCGGATCCCTGGAAGAAGTGGTCGATACTGCGGCCTACGATAGCGCGTTCACCCCCAGTTCCGGAACGCCCACAGTGCTTTACAATGCGCCGACCGGCGTCGATCTCTTCGGCGTTGAGACGACCCCCGTCGCCGTTCCCGAGCCGGCCAGCATTGGCCTCCTTGCGTGCGGGCTTGGCTTGATGGCACGGCGAAGCCGCCGGCGACAAGTTAAGGCCTAGGCGTTTCTCCGGGCACAATTGAATAACCGAACGGCCTTCGGCATCGCCGAAGGCCGTTTTGTTTGTTGCAGGCTCGCCTCTTTTTCCGGTTGTCCGCAATTCCCCCTCGCCCAGTCCCAGGCATCGCCATCCACCGCAGGTTTTTTACTGACTTGTTTAAGTCACGTTTCGCCGTAAAAATCTGGAAACGAGGCCTGATTGGTTGCGCGAACCGCGATTTTGAATCGCCTCATTTTTCATTTCCGTATCATCAAACATTTTCGTTACGCAAACCTCCGATTGATGAGGCGCTCATGTTGCTGCGTAAACTTCGCCTTCATCAATTGCGGTTTCGCGATACCGTTTTGCGGCGTTGCATTGAACCGGCTGGGCGCGATTCATTTCGATAGGTTCGAAATACGTATTCCCATCCGATTGTCCACGAATCCCCAAAAAAGGGGAGGGGAGTTTTTTGTGATGAAGACGAAAAAGAGCATCGCGCTTCTTTCGGCGGCGATAATCGCCGGCATGACTGTCCGAGTTGCCTCGGCTGACATTGTCGCCCAATGGTCGTTTACCGCGACCGCGGCCCAGGGATCGCCCGGGGTTAATTCACCCGCTGCGACCGGAGGAACCAACGCAAGTTCCTCAAGCGCTGTTACGCTTGGCATGAACAACAATTACACCTACACCGGTGGAGAAACCACTCCGACCAACGCCAGCGACGACATTGTCAGCACCACAGCGAGCAGTATCACCGAAGATACCTGGCGTGTTCGTGGGACCAGCAATACCAGCGGTATGCCCGGCAATGGCTGGAACAATTCGGCCCCCAATTACACCCAGGGCGCCGCTTTTGCCATCCCAACCACCGGCTATGCACCGACCTCCTTCTCGTTCGATTGGTATTCCACCAACCAGGCCCCCGCAAATCTTCAGGTGGCCTATACCCTAGACGATACCGCCGGTGCCGGTTTCAATTACACCGGTGATGAGGGGGCCAATCCTCCCGGTGGCCTGAATCCTCCGGGCGTCGCGGATCCGAGCATCGCGTGGACGAATCTTGGCAGCGATTACGTGATTTCGGCTGGGAGCATTTTCTATTCCAATTCCTCGCCGAATATCACCATCGACTTGACCGGTCTTCCCGCCGGCGCCACCAACGACCCCAATTTTGCGATCGAACTGGTGTCGGTGCGCCCAACCTTGGGTGACGCTGATTACACGGCGTATGTGACTGGGGATACCAGCGGCGGACAGGATTACTGGGCCGCTTCCGGCGGCGACTACAACAACAACTCCGGAAACTGGCGTTTCGATAATATAACGCTCTCAGGAACGGCAGTCCCCGAGCCTGCCAGCATCGGGCTGTTGGGCCTCGCAGGTCTTGCCCTGCTGAATCGACGCCGCACCCAGAAGACCAAGTAGTTACTCAAGCATAGGCGCAGGGCACAAGCGCCACGTGCTTTAAGTAGTGCTTGAACAGCCCCCGGGAAACCCCCGGGGGCTTTTGTTTGTAAGATGGTGCGGTGGCGCTTAACGCTGATTTGATCGCGGAATCTTTGCGGCCCGGCCCCTGGGCCGTCGCCGTCAGCGGGGGCGCGGACAGCGTTGCATTGCTGCTGCTTCTCAAGGAGTTGCCAGGGGTTGAGTTGCACGTCGTTCACCTCGATCACCAGACGCGCGGGCCGGAGAGCACCGCAGACTCGGCATTCGTGGCAGAGCTGGCGCAGCATCATTCGATTCCCGCGACCATCCGCAGCCGCGATCAATTCGAGCCGGAGATGCCCGATCTGCCCAAAAATCCATCCGCCCGTTACCGCGCGATTCGATTTGAACTATTCCGCCGCGTTGTCCTCGGTCATAAGCTCATGGGCGTCATCCTCGGTCATCATGCCGATGACCAGTCGGAAACGATTTTGTTTCGGCTCCTTCGCGGCTCCGGCCCGGCGGGATTGGCGGGGATGAAGGCGAAGGGAACCGTCGCAGGAATAACCGTGGTGCGACCCCTGCTCGGGATTCGGCGAACTGAATTGCGCGAGTATCTCAAACAGCGCGGCCAGACCTGGCGCGAGGATGCGAGCAATCAGTCCGATCGGTACGCCCGCAATCGCGTCCGGCAATTCCTGCAATCGCGTCAGGATCTCCATGTGCCGATCATCACCCTGGGAAACGCCTGCGCGGAACTTAACCGCTGGGTCCGTGCAACCGCTCCAAAGCTGGAGCCGCGGTTTGCCGCGATCAGGCTCGCGGAATTGCCCGCGGTTCTGGGACGAGAATCAGCCCGGCGATGGCTGATCGCGCAGGGAGCCGCGGCAGGAGAATTGGGCGGCGACGCGCTTGATCGCCTTCGCGAAATGGCCAGCGACGCGGCCACACCCAGCCGCCAGATTTTCCCCGGAAACCTCGTCGTGCACCGCCGGGCAGGATGGATTTCGCTCTAAGGTTTGGTTGCCGGGCGCTGCTTCGCCGCCATGTCCATCGCGTGCGCCCACCGCGCCTGCATTGAGCCGGCAGGATACAGGTCAAACGCCCGCTTCCAATCCTTCACCGCCTGGGGCCACTTGCTTTCCTTTTCGTCGATGAGCGCCGTCATTTTCCAAAGCTGCCAGTAGTCCGGGTAAATCGCCTCGGCATCCTCCATGATCTGCCGGGACTCCGCCAGTTTGTTTTCCTCATAGTCCGCGAAAGACAGCAGCAGGTGCAGCTTGAGCGATCGGGGCTGCTGGAGCAGCGAATATCGATAAAAATCATCCCGATCGTTCCACCGCTGGACGTAGGTTAAAGTGCGAAGAGACGCGAGGCAAAGCAGCACAGCCAGCACAAGATTCCCCGATAAACGAGGCAGCCTCGCGAGTGCCATTCCCACGAGAATCAGCAAGAACGCGGATGGAAGGTACATGAGCCTTTCGCCGAAGATCGCGGCGAGGATGACGATATTGGATGCCACAGAATAAGTGAGAGCCATCGCAATCAGGCAAAAAAGCGCCACCCAATTCCGGCGGACCATGCAAACGACCGTCGCGACGGTCCAACCCGCCAGCACAATCGCCCCCACGATCAGATACGGATCGCTTGCGCTGATCGTCGGCCCGATGACCGCCAGGTTATAATCGATGGACAGTTTCACTGGCGCCACCAGCAGCAGGAAATATCTCCCCAAAACCGCCAGCGGAACCAGCCAGCGGTCGATGCCGTGCGAAAGCACCAGCGGCTGCATCGCGATATCGAGGAAGCTGCGGTCCCACTCGAACTTCATGTGCAGCACATATTCGCGCAGATAAAACAGCGCGATGAACGCCCAGATGACCAGGCAAAACGCCAGGAGAATCGGCTCCCGCTGCTTTTTGGTCTGCGGCCCCGGAAACAATTTCTGCCGCACCGGAAGTAAGGCCGCAAGTAATCCCGGCATAAGCAGTCCCTGCTCTTTGCTCAGCATCGCGACAAGCGAAACAGCGCCGATCGCGATCGCCCGCCGCGTGGTGACGATCGGCTTTAGGAACAGCACCAGCGCCGCAAACATTCCCACGGCGCATGCCAGCTCGGCCCGCCCCACAATCGAAGCGACGGCCTCGCTATGCACGGGATGTGCCGCAAAAAGAAGCCCCGCGATAAGCCCCACGCGCCATCCCGCCAACCGCCGCCCCAACTCCGCCACAAGGGCCGACGCCCCCGCGTGAAGCAGAACATTAACCAGATGGAATGCCCACGCCCGGTCCCCCATGACCCACCACTGAAGCCCAAACGACTGCGACACCAGCGGCCGATAGAGATTGTCAACCGCGCCGTTGTTCCACCAGTCGTGCGTCCAGAATTGGCCCCACAAATGCGGGTCTTTGACGCGCGGGTCCAGCCCGATGACGACGGCGTCGTCGTAAATATATGTCCCGCCAAGGGTGACCGCATAAAGGCCCAGTGCCAAAGCTGCGCTAAGGGCCGCGGGAACCCAGGCTGGGGAGGTGCGGTCGTGGTCCACGCCGGGATTCTAACGGAAGCGGCGGCTGGAGGCCGCCGGGCGGTACTCCGCAAAACTCAGGCTGGAGGCCGACTACTCCGTGCAATTTTGTCGCGATTTTTGGATTTTCTTGTCCTGTTTTGAGAGTCTGCGGCCACAATATAGTGACCCCAAATATAGTTTCCCGCCCCTGCAATGTTTGCTGGCGGCATGCGTCAAAGAAGGTAGAATGTTGCGTCCATTCACAGGATCATCGGGCATGGGAAGTCGCAAATCATTCTGCGCCGGGTTTACGCTGGTCGAATTGCTGGTGGTCATCGGCATCATTGCCGTCGTCATTTCGTTTCTGATGCCGGCTCTGACAAAAGCCCGCCAGCAATCCGAAGCCGTCCAATGCGCCAGCAACATGCGGCAATGCGGCGTCGCGATGCTCGCGTACGCCGATCAGTGGAGCGGCTGGCTGTTTCCGACGGGTATGGGCTGGAGCACAAATTCGGTTTATTATAAGACACCCGGCGACGATGGACTGATTGGTGGGACGCTTTACAACGGACAAACCAATCTGGTTCTTAATCCGGCCTATCAGCCGTATTGGCCTATCTACACCTACAACACCTGGCCGTCGGTAGTGCTGGGGTCATACAAAACGGGCGTGATTACTTGTCCAACAGATAATACGGACCCGCCACCGAACGGGTTGCACACCTATATTCTCAATGCCTACATGTCGTACTACAACGAAAAATACGGAACCCCGCTGCCGAACCACATGTCGCCGTCTAATGCCATCCTGATGGGTGAAAAAGTTTCCGCGGTCGGCGACTACTACATGGAATACGGCGACTACGAAAACGGCAAAATCGATGCAACGCGCCACGGATTACATTTGGGTTCCAACTACTTGTTCCTCGATATGCACGTCGAAATGAAGCTGATCTTGAACAACAACAACGACTTTGAGGCCTTCCTCGATCCCTGGGATTTCGGCGGCGGAGGACCGGCAACCGAGCCTGATCCGACGGGTCAGTGAGATTCCTCCGATTGCATTTCCTCCCTCCTTCGCTTCCACTCTTTTCGCATGGCGATGGAGCTGATCCGCTTTCTCGCGGCCGCCGCACTTTTTCTAATCCCGGGCATTTGTCTGGCTCGCGCTCTCAGCGCTTGGTGAGGGGTGGCTGGACTGGTTTGCGACTGGAAGTTCGCTCGGCCTGGCGGGCGCTGTCTACCTTGGGGCCGTTGTCAGCCACTTTGATCTGAGATTGTTTTATCCGGTTTGGGGAATTTTTACGCTCCTCTGTATCGTGGGTTGCGTGAGGGCACGCGCGACCCCTGGCACAAGCAGAAATCCTTCGCAAATCTGGCTGGTTTTGATTCTCGTCGTCGTCGGCGTTAGCCGTTATGCCGTCGCGCTCCCACGGGTTTTGCCCGCGGGGTGGCTCGATCCGGTGTTTCATTTGATTCTGGCCCGCCAGATTCAGCTCACTCACCACGCCATCGATCGCTGGCCCTTCGCCGGCGTGCCGCTGAATTATCCCACCGGCAGCCACGTGCTGCTGGTGCTTTTGTCGGGGATTTCCGGCTTGCCCCTGCACACCGTCTTCAAAGATCTCATACCGCTGCTGGGCGTCCTCACCACGGCACAAATGTATCTCCTGGCACGTCGGGTTTGTGGCAGCGCAACCATCGCAATTTATGCCGCGGGCATTTATGGCCTTTGGGCCTGGGATGGAAGCATCGATTATTTCCGCTGGGCGGCGCTGCCCAATGAACTGGCGATGCTCCTGTTCATCGCGATGCTGACTCTTTCCCCCGCCCCCGGTAATCCGGCCTTCGGCTCTGCCCTCGGCTCTGAGGCTCGGGCTCGAAGAGAGGCTCAGGCTCGAAGAGGGGAGGGCAGGGGAGGGGGTTCGTTCGCTAGCGCCACAAAATATCGCCAAACCGTCGCAATGGCCCTGCTCTTCGCATCCACTATTCTCGTCCACCACCACGTCATGATTACCGCGTCGGCGATTTTGCTCTTCATCGCCTTGTGGCAGATCCTCCGGGATAAACGCTGGCCCAACCTGGCCACCGCCGCCATCTGCGGCATCCTCCTGGACGCATTTTATCTCATCCCCTACGCCGCTCATTTAAACACGTTTCACTCCACCGGCATGACCACGGCCGGGGAGCCGATCCTTTCGCTGATCACTCTTCCGCGCGAGCTGGGATATGTGCTCAGCGGTTTTGCCCTTGCCGGAATCGCCTTGGCCCTCGCTCGAAAAATCCGGCTCGACCCGATCGTCATCATCGCCTCGACCCTGCTGGCGGTAATGTTTGTGCTGGGCGAATATGT
This sequence comes from uncultured Phycisphaerales bacterium, assembly GCA_963755915.1. Classification (GTDB taxonomy): domain Bacteria; phylum Planctomycetota; class Phycisphaerae; order Tepidisphaerales; family Tepidisphaeraceae; genus PALSA-1353. Next base: position 221,822 of record CAVWLP010000003.1, on the reverse strand, counting down.
CATTCCCGCCACATTTCACCTGACGGCAGGATTTTTTACCCCCTCTCGATTTCTTGCCGATTTGAATTATTTCCTCGCGATGTTCGCGGCAGCCGCGCTCAATTGCCTCGGGGCCAGGCTAAAAGCGCCCCAGTGGATTTGCATGCTCTTAATTTTCGTTGCGCCGGTCGTCGATTTTCGCAGATGGGCGCAGATGGAAAACCTCTTCGAGCCGTCCGCGCAATATGTACAAATGTGTGACTGGATTCGCCAGAATACCCCGGCCCATACCCTGGTCGATAACATCGGAACGTGGCCGACCTATCTCTGCTGGCGGGAGGCCGCCGAGGTCCCCATGCCGATCTCCGAGCCGATCGGCCAGTATCTTCCCGCCGCCGACAGGATTCCCCTGATCCTCGCGGGAAAAATGCCGCCCCAGCCCCCCGATCTCACCATCGTGGCCATGCGCGAGCAGCGCTCTTATAATGGCGAAAAGATTTTGTGGCACGACGAATTTGGGGACTTGGTAGTCCAGGAATGGCCGGTTACGACATCATCATCATCGGCGGAGGTCACGCCGGCGCCGAAGCCGCCTGGGCTGCCTCCCGCCTCGGCGCCAGCGTCGCCCTGATCACCATGGACCAAACCAAAATCGGCCAGATGTCGTGCAATCCGGCCATCGGGGGACTCGCCAAGGGCCAGATGGTCCGCGAGATCGACGCCCTCGGCGGCCTGATGGGCCTCGCCACCGACGACACCGGAATTCAGTTCCGCATGCTCAATCGCTCCAAGGGCCCGGCAGTGTGGGGGCCGCGCGCCCAGGCCGACAAATACAAATATGCCAAACGCGTGCAGGAGCTTTTGCACACCTGCCCAAACCTGACGATCGTTCAAGGCGAAGTCGCCGAGATTTGCACCTCGCCCTTCTGCTCTACTTTTCCCTCCACAACTTCGCCGGCAACCAGAGTGCCGCCGGTGTCCTCACCGGCGGAATTCAAAGCCCAAAACTCACACAGTGGATTCGGCACGAGCACAACTCCCGCCGTCAGCGCCATCATCCTCAAAGACGGCACCCACCTCCATTGCCGCGCCGCAATCGTCACCACCGGCACCTTCCTCCGCGGCCTCATGCACACCGGCGAAAAACAAACCGAAGGCGGCCGCGTCGGCGAAGCTGCCGCCTCTGGCCTGACCGCCTGCCTCCAAAACCTCGGCCTGGAAATGGGCCGCCTCAAGACCGGCACCCCGCCGCGCTTGCAGCGGCAGTCGATCGATTTTCCGGCCTTCGAAAACCAGCCCGGCGACGAGCGGCCCGCGCCGTTTTCCTATTTGAATGAATATGCGGGTGAATGGTCCCCTCCGCTGCCGCAGGTGAATTGCTGGATCACCGGCACGTGCCAGGAAATCCACGAAATCATCCGCCAGAATCTCCACCGCGCCCCGATGTACACCGGCCAGATTCAAAGCACCGGCCCGCGCTATTGCCCCAGCATCGAAGACAAGGTCGTCCGCTTCGCCGACAAGGATCGCCATCAGATTTTCCTCGAGCCCGAAGGCCTCGACACCGACGAAATCTACTGCAACGGCATCAGCACTTCGCTCCCGGCCGACGTGCAGGAACACATCGTCCGCCTGATCCCCGGCCTGGAGCACGCGAAATTTCTCCGCTATGGCTATGCCGTCGAATACGACATGGTCTGGCCGACGCAGATCCAAAGCACGCTCCAAACCAAGCGCATCGCCGGCCTGTTTCTCGCCGGCCAGATCAACGGCACCAGCGGCTACGAAGAGGCCGCCGCCCAGGGCCTCATCGCCGGCATCAACGCCGCCCGCTATGCCGCCGGCGGCGAGGCCGATTTCGTCCTGCGCCGCGATCAGGCGTACATCGGCGTCCTCGTCGACGACCTGGTGACCAAGCCACCGACCGAGCCGTATCGCATGTTCACCAGCCGCGCCGAGCATCGCCTGCATCTTCGCAACGACAACGCCGATGAACGCCTCACCCCCATCGGCCGCGAGATCGGCCTGGTCGACGACCATCGCTGGCGCCAGTTCTCCGCCCGCCGGGACGCGATTTCCGCCGGCGCCGAGTTAATTCGCGAGCTTCGCGCCGAAACCGTTTTCCGCAGCCCGGATTTCGCGCATGAAGAGATGACCCGCCGCTATCCGCAACTGGCCGCTTCGTCTCCCCCGACGTCGCCCAGCGTCTGGAAATTCGCATCAAATACGAAGGCTACATCGCCCGCCAGGACCGCGAAATCGAGCGGTTCGCCAAGCTGGAGACAAAGCTGATCCCGCTGGCCACGGATTATTCGCGGGTCGTCGGCCTGCGCAACGAAGCAAAGCAGAAGTTCACGAAATTCAATCCCCGCAGTTTGGGGCAGGCCCTGCGCATCAGCGGCATCACGCCCTCGGATGTGACCGTGCTGGCGATTCATCTGGGTCGGAACTGAAAAGATTTTTAACCACCAGGACGCCAAGAGACTTCGGTGAGCTCTCTTCGAGCCTGAGCCTCAGAACCGAAGGCAGTCGAACCGCGCGAAGAATATACAAAAATAACCACTGATTTCACGGATGGACTTCGGCGAGCGCTCAGTCGAGCCGGCACGGATAAGAATTCGAGGACGGTCTCTTTGCCTTTATCCGCGCGGCTCGACTGAGCGCTCGCCGAAGTCCATCCGCGCAATCCGCGGTTCCAAATCTTTTCTTTCCTGGCGACCTTGGCGTTTTGGCGGTTAAACGCGTTTCAATCGCAACCGCTCTAAGCTGGACCGGATATCGATAGCAGGTAACATGCAAAATAATGCCGCTAAGGATCCTTCGATTCTGCCCAAAGTGCCTGGCGGTCCGTCAGACATTGTCCCGCGAGGTTTGTGAAACTTGTGCAGGCCAATTGCTTCCATTTCTTGACGAGGATGGTGCGATCTCGCGCGATTTCCTTCTCGCTCGCGGCTCGTGCTGCGGCAGTGGCTGCCGAAACTGTCCGTATCCAAACAGTAAGCCTGCCAGTGCCGAATGTCCCGCACGCGTGCAAGCGAAAGTCTGTCCGAAGTGTGGCAACGGCTTTGACTGTTGCACGGATGGCGGTTGCTGGTGCGAGACCGTTCGCCTCAGCCCCGATACGCTTAAGCGGCTGGAGCAGGATTACCAAGGTTGTCTCTGTCCGTCATGCCTGGACAAATTCTCGGCCGTGTAAGTAGAGTTAAGCGAGCCGTGGTTCGTGCCATCGGGAGAAGAGTAGATGAAGACGCCTGTGATCATGTCCTGGAGCGGCGGTAAAGACAGCGCCATGGCCGTTTATGAGCTGCTCAAGAGCGGCCAGTACGAAATCGTGGCGCTGCTCGTTTCTGTATCCGAAGAATATCGCAGGATCAGCCATCACGGCGTGCGCGAAATTCTTCTCGACCAGCAGGCCGAAGCGCTCGGCATCGCCCTGGAAAAAATCTACTTCCCATCCGGCGGCTCCCATCCCTGCACCAACGAAATTTTTGAGCAGATCATGGGCGATGCGCTGGCCAAATTTCAGGCGCGGGGCGTCCAAACCGTCGCCTTTGGAGATCTGTTTCTGGAAGACCTTCGGGCCTGGCGTGAGGCCAATCTGGCCAAGGCCGGTATGCGGGGAGTTTTTCCCGTTTGGAAGCGGGACACGACCCAGTTAGCCCGCGAGGTGATCGCGATGGGATTCAAGGCCTTCATTTCCTGCGTTGAGGGGAAGGTGGGACCGGGATTTGTCGGCAGGCCCTTCGACGCCGAATTTCTGCGCGATCTGCCGCCCGGAATCGACCCCTGCGGCGAGTACGGTGAATTTCACTCCTTCGTTTACGACGGCCCCATTTTCCACCGCCCCGTGGCCGTGCGGGTGGGTGAGACCGTGATCCGGGACGGCCGATATTATGCCGACCTTCTGCCCGAGGGAGCGCAAGCGTCGCCGGCGCCGGTGGCGGAAATGATTCCACCGGTGTAAGAGGTGAACCAGCCATGAGAGTGATTTCACTTCTAGCCAGCGCGACGGAAATCGTCTGTGCCCTCGGTGCCGGCGATTCGCTGGTGGGTCGATCTCATGAATGCGATAACCCGCCCTGGGTCCGAAAGCTGCCGGCCTGCACCAGGGCGGCGTTCGATGTCAACATGCCCAGCGTGAAGATAGACGCCGAGGTACGGCGCCGGCTCAAGGCCGGCGAGCCGCTTTACCACGTGGATTCGGACCTCATCCGCGAACTGCGCCCCGATCTGCTGATTGCACAGGCGCACTGCGAGGTATGCGCGGTCACGCCGCAGGATGTCCAGCGCGCCGGTTGCGGCCTCCTCGCCCCGCAGGTGTTGGCCCTCACCGCCGGCTCCGTCGATGGGATCTTTGCAGGCGTCAGAAGCGTCGCCCAGGCGATGAATCTTGGCGCGGCGGGCGAAACGCTCGTCGCCCAAATGCGAGCCCGCATCCAAGCCGTCACGGAAGCGGTACAAGACCGGCCCACACCGACGGTCGTCATGCTCGAGTGGACTGACCCGATCTTTTCAATGGGCAATTGGGGACCCGAACTCGTCGAAGCCGCCAACGGCTGGCTGTTGCTTGGAGAAAAGGGACAATATTCCCGCCCGATTTCCTGGGAATCCGTGCGCGACGCCGACCCCGACCACTTAATCATCGCCCCCTGCGGCTACGCCATCGAGAAAACGCTTCGTGAGTTGCCGATGCTCCAGGGTCGGCCAGGATGGGACCAGCTCAAAGCCGTCAGAAGCGGTCAAGTCGCCGTGGCGGATGGAAATCTCTATTTCAATCGCTCGGGGACGACCATCGTCGAGACGGTCGAGATTATCGCCGAGATTCTGCACGGGCGCCGGGTAAAGCCCGCCGGCCATGCAGATGCCTGGCAGCGTTACGCGGATTCGAGCGCGAAGAAAAAACTCGCCGCACTCTCCCTCTCATATTTCCCCGCCCCCGGTACTCCGGGGGAGGGCTAGGGAGGGGGGGGTGGTTCACGGGCCATCTGCATTCCGCCCTACATCTAGATCCCCAGGAAATTTAATTCAACCGCGGATTTCACGGATTTCGCGGATAAGAATTCAAAAACGATTTCTTTGTCTTCATCCGTGCCGCTCGACTGAGCGCTCGTCGAAGTCCATCCGCGTAATCCGTGGTCTTTTATTTCTTTTCGTCCTATATCTGTTTTGAAGCGTGCCGTTTCAACTTGCTTTTCGACGCGCCCGCCCAAAAGATGTCCAGGGTACGATGAAAGACGCAATGACAATTGGCGAGCTTGCCAGGGCTGCCGGCGTTCCCACTTCCACGGTCAGGTTCTATGAACGCCGGGGATTGTTAAAGCCGGATGCCCGCACCCAGGCTAACTACCGCACGTACACCTCTCGCGCTGCCGAACGACTGAAGTTTATCCGCGCCGCGCAGGCGACCGGATTCAGCTTGAAGGACGTTCGCGAAATGCTCGCATTGACCTACTCGGATGAACCGCCATGCGATGAAGTCGCCGCGCTATTCAGCGCCGCCTTGCGGATGTGAAGCAGCGCCTCGGCGAATTGAAGCGCATAGACCGGGCCTTGTCCATTGCCTTGAAATCCTGCTGCAAGGGCGGCCCCGACTGGTGCAACGAAATCGAGCGAATCAAGACCGGCAAATCCGCGATTTGCACGTCGCCGCGCTGTTCTACGCGCAAGCCCTTGACCTTGCACTAAGGTGCAACCTCTACACTGTGACAAGGTTCGGAACTGTGCCATCGCGCGATGGCTTCCGGGCCGTCTCTAACCATGAGGTGTGCCATGACTGCTTTGTCCTGCACCTGCTGCTCTTGCTGTCCGGAGTGTCCGCCCGGCTGTCCGTGCGGAACCAAAAAGTAGACAGCATTTCCCACGCGGCAGGTTCACAACCGCCGCGTGGCTTTATCCGGAAATCCGTATGGATGACAAACCCATGATCCTGGTGCTGTGTACGGGCAATTCCGCGCGTAGCCAGATGGCCGAGGCATTCTTGAAGAAGTACAAAGCGGATGACTTCTCTGCCGCCAGTGCCGGCACACAGCCAAAGTCAGAGGTACATCCGCTGGCCGTGCGGGTGATGAACGAAATCGGAATCGACATCAGCGGCCGGCGGCCCAAAGATGTCCGCGATTTTCTGGGCAAGTCGCCGGTGCGCCACGTGCTGATCGTTTGCGATAATGCCAATCAGTCCTGCCCGCGCCTCTGGCCCGGCGCGTTCTCCCGAACCTTCATGCCGTTTGATGACCCTGCCGCCGCCGCCGGAAGCGAATCCGAACGGCTCGAAGTATTTCGCCGCGTTCGCGATGAAATTGATGAAGCCATGCGAAAGTGGATTCCCGAATGAGACGCTACGTTGCGGAGGCCATAGGGACGTTTGCCTTGGTGTTCGCGGGCACCGGCGCGATTGTGATTGACGATCTGACCCATGCCGTTACGCATGTCGGGGTCGCCATGACCTTCGGCCTGATTGTGATGGCGATGATCTACACGTTTGGCGATGTATCGGGCGCCCACTTAAACCCGGCGGTGACCATTGGCTTTTGGCTGTCGCGTCGTCTTCCCACCCGGCACGTCGTGCCGTACATCGTCTCCCAGCTATTTGGGGCGTTTGTCGCGAGCGGCGCATTGCTCGCCATGTTCGGCAACCGCGCCGCGTTGGGCGCGACCATTCCCGCAGGCTCGCCGTGGCAATCGTTCGCGCTGGAGGCCGTCCTGACCGGCCTGCTTATGCTCGTCATCCTGAATGTGTCCACCGGCCCGAAGGAAACCGGCGTGATGGCAGGAATCGCCGTGGGCGGGATCATCGGCCTGGAAGCAATGTTCGCCGGTCCGATTTGTGGCGCGTCCATGAATCCCGCCCGTTCTCGCGCCCGCCGTCGTGTCGGGGCATCTCGCCGGACTGTGGGTTTATCTCACCGCGCCAATTCTGGGGGCGGCACTCGCAGTGCCGTTGTGGAAGTTGACAAGGCATGGACAGTGCGCCCTAGCCAGAGGCAGAACCGAGAAGTGAACCCCAATTCGCCGGATCGGAAAGCAGATTTTTAACCGCCAAGACGCGAAGAGCGCGAAGAAGAGACCTGCCGCGCGCCCCTCATTTCCCCACCCCCACTATCGCCTGAGATTTGTATTTTTCTACTGTTCTACTCTCAACTGCTCTACTCTCTCGCGCAGCGCGGGTTAGGGAGGGGGTCCGATTTGTGCGCTACCGACATTCTGCCTTCAATTGAGGTCGCCATGAAATACGATTGAACCGCGGATTTCACGGATTTCGCGGATAAGAATTCAGAAACGATTTATTTGGCTTTATCCGCGTCCATCCGCGTAATCTGTGGTCCCTTATTTCTTCGCGTCCTATATCCATTGGTGATAACAAATAAAATTACGATTGGGGATTAAAGGGAATATCCCACAGCGGCGATAGACCGAAGGGGATTCCCCACATACTCCCGGCAATTAGCAACGGAGGATGGACCATGAGCGACAGACGACCATTACCACCAACGAGAATCCTCTCGCCCAAGGTTCAAAATTTCCAGACGGTCGCCACGGGGCGCAGGGGCGATACTTACGAGATTTTCCTCCGTTCCGAAGCGACGGGCGCAGTTTACAAGTTACGTGTTAGCGAACCTTTCTCGATAGAGGAGATGCGCCCTCTCGATACAGATCGATTTCGGCAACTCGTGTCCGGCGACTTCGAGCAGATTGCCGTTTTCGCGGTAGAGAAGCGGTGGGAATTTTCCCGCCCGGCCAAATTCTTGATCGTGCGATTTAGCACGAGCGAGCTGAAGATCGACGACGCGGCCTGAGCTCATGGACGAAGAAATATGGAACTTTCAGATATTCTTACACCGGCCGAACTAAAAGCGCTCGACGAATCGAACGCCAAGGTCGAAGCGGCCAAAGATACCGTGACGCGGGCGTACCTTCGCAACACGGCAGAAGAAAGCGCGGAGTCGAGGGCTGCGGTGGACTTGGCAAACGAAAATCTGAATTCGGCGATTGCCGCTGACGACGCATTTAGGAAACCCTTTGACGCGCGTTTGGAGGCACTTGCACGAAAGAACCTTGGTCTGCCGCCAAAATAAGGACACGTCGTGGGATTTCTGCACAACTTATTCAAGCGTTACCCCAAGCGCGAGGAGTGGGGTGACATTTCCCAGTGCATCGCCGTGGGCTTTGAAAATGCTCGAAGGGGATGGTTCGTCGACTTTTGCGTGATCCTTCGCGATGCGCAAATGGAACTGGCTCCCGAACTACCGAGCGACGTCGAATTGCTGCTGAAGGCGTTTCAACTCGGTAGCGTTTCCGGATTCGCCGGCGACCACAATTATCTTCCAGTCTCCGAATCACAGAACTTTTGCGATCTATTTTGGGCGCAGGTTGGTGGAACGGAGCTCCCGAAAATCTGCGACATTGTGCAAGAGTTTTTTAAGGTGGCACCCGAAGCGCGTGAATTTCATTTGGCCCGTCGTATGATCGAACATCTTGTGGTAAGTAAGGTGACAGTGGCGGATGTTGCCGCGCTCACCGCAACGGTGCGAATCTTTGCGTTGCTTAGTTGCATCGCGATAGCCACGGCGTTTGGTGATACAAAGACGGTGGCCAAGCTGCAAAGAGAAATCGACGATTGGGTTGCTAACTTCCCCAAGCATCTAGAGCACATTGTTGCCCTCGTGTGCGGTCCTGCCAAAGCCACTTGAATATTATGAGCGGTGGAACCTGGACGTAAGCTCACAAGCTCCATTGCTCAGAACTGGCGGGATTAGGGTTCAGCGATGGGGCGGCCGGAATTGCGACCACATAAGCCTTCATACGATGGCATAATATGGCAAAAATCGCGATTTTGTCTTATCTGGCCTACCCAAATTACCCAGCTTGTTGCGGACTGTTACCTTTTGTACCGATGTCCGCGGCACCCAAAAAAAATCCCCTTCGCGCTCTTCGCGACCTTCGCGGTTAAAAAATCTTCAATCCGATTCCCGCAAAGCCAGCGGCGGACCAACAACTTCAGAAAGCACATAAACCGTCCGCAGCGCCGACCGGCGCGAGAGAAGAAGCTGCCGGATGGCGGCTGCGGTGATCGCAGGTGGGGGAGCTGCGGCGACAGTCGCGGCGGCCTGCGGTTTTTGTGCCACGGATCTTGCCGGCAGCGGTGGGGCGGCAGGTAGCGGAATCGGAGGCATGCCGCGCGGTGGTCCGCCACGCGTTGGTGCGCCGTGCTGTGGCACGCCGCGCGATGGAGCGCCGCGCTGGGGTCCACGACCCGTGGCCGGCGGACGCTGGGGATATTGAGTTTGGCGATTCATCGGACCTCCGCCGGGCCGGCGAGCTTGCGGAGGAGTTCTGGGCGGCGGGCGGAGTAGGCGTCTGACTCTGTTGGTCCCCCCCAGAGAACAGGGCGATCAGTGCGCGGACAATCAGTTCGATCAGGTCCATATCAAGAGCCCTGTGGCTTCGCCTGCTGATCGCCGGGCTTAGCGATCGCTTCGCGCATCGACGTATCCGATTGAATGTTCTTCAGCTTGTAATAGTCCATCACGCCGATATGCCCGCTGCGCAGGGCGTCGGCCATCGCCTTGGGGATTTCCGCTTCCGCCAGGACGACGATGGCGCGGTTGGCCGCCTGGTTGGCGACGTTCTCCTGCTCCTGCGCGACGGCCATCGCGCGCCGCTGCTCGGCCTCGGCCTGGAAGCGGCGTTTGTCCGACTCGGCCCGATCGGCCGCCAGCTTCGCGCCGATGTTTTCGCCGACGGTGATCTCGGCAATGTCGATCGAGAGGATTTCAAACGCCGTGTTGGCGTCGAGGCCTTTGCCGAGCACGGCCTTGGAGATGTTGTCCGGATTCTCCAGCACATGCTTGTAATCCGCGGCAGAGCCGATGGCGTTGACGATTCCCTCCCCCACGCGGGCGACAACCGTTTCCTCGGTCGCTCCGCCGACGAGAGAACGGATGTTGGTGCGGACGGTGACGCGGGCTTTCACCTTAAGCTGAATTCCATCCTTGGAGACGCCGTCGATCGTCGGCTGGCCGAACTGCGGATTGGGAACGTCGATGACCTTGGGATTCACGCTCGTCTGCACGGCTTCAAGGATATCGCGGCCGGCAAGGTCGATCGCCGTGGCGGTCTGCCAGGGAAGATCGATGGCCGCCTTGTTGGCGGCGATCATGGCGCGGATGACGCGCTGCACGTCGCCGCCGGCGAGCATATGGCTTTCCATTTCCGGCTGGCTGATGGGCAGCCCGGCGCGGGCGGCCTGGATTCGGCTGTTGACGATGACCAGGGCGTTCACTTTCCGCAGCCGCATCCCCATCAGCTCCAGCCAGCCGACGCGAGCGCCGCTGACGCGGGCGCGAATATAGAGGCCCAGAAAATTCGCAATCAGCGCCAGGAAGACCAGGCAGACGATGATGACGACGATGGCCACGATGATCCAGAGCATCTGAGGCCCGGAAGAAGAGTTGTCGTCAGCTAGAAATGTGAGCATGTGAGGGTTCCTTGTTGAGGGAACGATATTTTAGGGGTTTCGGAGGTTGGTTGCGAGTTTGGGGGAATGCCGAATGCGGTTCGACTAAGCTCACCGAAGTCCGATTGCCAAATGAAATGCGCGGCGAAGACTTCGAGCCTTTCGGTCGTCAGATTTTATCTGGCCCTCACCCCGGCCCTCTCCCGGGGTACCGGGAGAGGGGGACAGAGGCGTCGATCGCATGCGAATAGCTCGTTCTGCGCCAATCGACGCGGCGAGTGAGGCACATCCACATGGCGCGGACGAGGACGGCCAGGAGAAACCAGATGGAGATGAAGAAGGTCGCCGCATAAAGGGCGCGGTTGCCCATCCAGCGGTAGGTGATGGCGATGAGGGTGAACATAAGGGCGAAGTGGACGGCGGCGGCGGATAGCCAGCCGATTGCGCTGGGAAATGGCGTAGGATGGAAGATGCGGTAGAGGCCCCAGGCGCCGGAGCGCCCGAGGAGAAGCAGCTGAAGATGATGAAGGCGATGAGTGCCAGGATTCGCCAGGGCGATCCGCTGCTGGAGCCGAAGAAGATCCGGCTCCAGCCGCGCATGATGGTGGCGAGGGAGTCGTACATACGCACGGAGCCGAGGTGGGTGCCCCAGAAGATGCGCGGCGCAGGCCGGAGAGTTTCATGATGCGGGCCAGGGCCATGTCTTCGTTGTATTGCGACTTGACGGCTTCGTGGCCGCCGATGCGGTCGTAGATATCGCGGCGGAAGAGCATGAACTGGCCGTTGCCGAAGAAATAGTTGTTGGATTCGGAGTTGCTCAGGCCCATCATGTAAACCGAGCCGAAGGCAGTGGAGGCGAGGGGGACCAGCACGTCTTCCCAGAAACCGAGGGTTTCGCTTTTGAGGATGAGGCTGAGCATGTCGTAGCGTCTTCCGACGGCGGATCGCAAAGTCCGCGAGAGGGCAACTGGCTGGAGGATGACGTCGGAATCAATGAAAAGAAGCCAGGGTGTTTTGACCTGTTGCACGGCACTGTGCAGGGCGTGATTTTTTCCGGTCCAGCCCGGGGGGAGATCGGCGATGTGCAGGACGCTCATGCGCGGGTCGCCGGCGGCGAGTTCGTCCATGATTTTGCCGGTGCCGTCTTTGCTGCGATCGTCGACGGCGAGAAGGCGGAAATCGGGATAGTCCTGCGCGAGAGCGGAAGCGAGGCATTGGGCGATGCGACCTTCCTCGTCCTTTGCGGGAACGATGATCGTTGCCGCGGGTGGGGGGTCCGGGAGCGGGGCGACCGTTTTGGAGACGAGCATCATCCGCCGGCGGCTGGAAGCAGAGCCGATGGCAAAAAGAATCCAGAAAATCGGACCGGCCAAGAGGTAGAGGGCGAACAGGGAAAGTTCGAGGGCCATGCGATTGGACGGAATCTAACCGGCGTTGAGAGTAAGGGTGGGGGCGGTTGGAAGCAATCCACCGGCTATTCGCGTTTACGGACGACGACGCTGGGGCCGGAGACTTCGCGGACGACGATTTCGCTGCCGGCTTCGACGTAGCCGGATTCGCTGACGACGAAGGCGATGCGTTTGTCCGCGGTGGCGGGGTCGAAGAATTCGGCGCGGCCGCCGGGGCGGAGTTCGCAGAGGGCTTTGCCGACGGCGCCGGGGGGAGGCCAGCGGTCGATTCCGGCCGCTCTGGCGCCGTTGCCGGACGCGGCGGTCATCGGGGCGTTTCCGGAAGTGGCGGTGAGGATGAGGCGATTGAGGATCGGCACTTTGGGCAGATAATTGCCGAGCCAGAACCAGAGGAGGACGGAGATCGCCATCGAGCTGGCGACCACAACCAGGCCTTTTTCAACCAGGGGCAGGACATCGCGCGAGGGGAGGAAGGTGGGCCCATTGAACCCGGCGGGGACGAAGGTCATGACCAGGCCAAAGAGGACGAGGATCGCCCCGGTGACGCCGGGAAAAATGTGGCCGGGGAGGATGATTTCGAGGGAGACCAGGACCAGGCCGAGGAAGATGACGAGGATTTCCCACCACTGGGCGTAGCCAGTGAGCAGCGGCACGCCGAGCATGAGGACCAGGGCGATGAGGCCCAGGACCTCGGCTACGCCGTGACCCGGAGCGTGAATGACAATATACAGGCACTGGAGGAAAACGATGATGAGGATTCCGCGCATCACGGCTCCGCCGAGGAATTCGACGGCTTCTTCGCCGAAGCCGGGGGTGAGGTCGGCGACGACGTTGTAATTGCGGGCCTGGGCGAGGGCGTCGATGGAAGTGAATTTCGCGGTTGCCAGGCCGTAATGAACGGCCTGATCGCTATCGACGGTGAGCAGCGCGTCGGCGGCGACGATGGGAACCTGAGCGCCGGGAACGTCGGTCCATTTTTTCGTCGCGATCAGCGTATCGTAATCCTTCTGATCGACAAACTTTCGCTCGCCCTTGTCGTTTTGGATCCAGTAGACGGCGTGGGCGACATCGACCATGGCCGCGGCAAGAAGGGGGTCGTGATGATTGCGGACGGCGCTTTCGTTGAAATCAGTGAGTACAGGGCCAACGGCTTTGGCGCGCTCGGCGGGAGCCATGTTCTCCAGGCCTTCCGGTCCGAAAATGATCGGGCGCAATCGCCCAGCGAGGCGGAATCGCTCATGACGATTTCGTCGCAAGCCATGGCGATCATCGCACCGGCGGAAATGGCTTTGTCCTGCACGTAGGCGACGACGTGGAGGTCGTCCTGGCGCTTGATGAATCGCGAGATATCCAGGCCGCTGGTAAGCAGGCCGCCGTAGGTGTCGATGTTGAGGATGACGACGGTGGCGCCGAGTTTTCGGGCCTGGTCGAACTTTCGCATGAGTTCATCGCGGCCGTAGTCGTTGACTTCGCCGGAAAGGGTGATGACGACGGTTTTTTGGGAGGGGGAGGGGGCGGTGGTGGGCGAGTCGGCTCTGGCGGTCAGGGATGATCCCAAGAGAGCGATTGCACCGACCAGGGCCAGTAAAATCGCGCGGTTCATATGGAGTATTGTACGCCAATTCTGACGGGTTGGCACAAAAAGGGGGATTTAGGCTTTGGATTGATAGATAAGGACTTGCAGGGCGTTTTGGCGCTGCCTGTTTCCAGCGATTTTTGGGCGATTTCGAGGCCTTCTTTGATGTCGGCGGCGCGTTCGGCCACCACAAGTGCGGCGGCGGCATTGAGAAGGGCGATGTCGCGCTTGGGGCCGGGCTGGTTTTGGAGGACGGATTTTAGGGCGTTCTCAGCTTCGTCCATGGTGGAGACCTGGAGATCGGGAAGACGGGCGTAGGGGATGTCAAAGTCCTTCGGGTCGAGTGTCCAGGAATGGATATGCTTTCCCGGCATCAGTGCGCTGATCCGCGTCGGAGCGATGGTGGAGATTTCATCGAGGCCGTCTTCGGAATGAACGACCCAGGCGCGGACGCTGCCGAGTTCGCGCAGGACGGCGGTGAGGCGATCGGTCAGCTCCGGCGCGAAGACGCCGAGGAGCTGGTGTGTGGCTCGGCCGGGATTGTTGAGATGCCGAGGAGGTTGAAAATTGTCGGGATGCCGAGGCTTTTGCGTGCCTGGCCGACATGCTTCAGCACGGGATGATGGGCGCGGGCGAAGGCGAAACAGATATTGGCGCGATCGAGGCATCGGCGGAGGTCTTCGGGGGAAGTTTCGAGGTTGAGCCCCATTTTTTCCAGCACGTCGGCGGCGCCGCAGCGGCCGGAGGCGGAGCGATTGCCATGCTTCACGACCTTAACACCCGCGCCGGCGGCGATAAGGGCGGCGGCGGTGGAGATGTTGAAGGTGTGGCGGATGTCACCGCCGGTGCCGCAGGTGTCCAGGACGATGTCGATGCCGGTGGTATCGATGGGGATGAGATTGGCGCGAAGCACCGTGGCCGCGCCGACGAGTTCATCGACGGTCGTGCCCTTGGAGGCCAGCCCGACCAGCAACCCGCCGATTTCCGCCTCGGCGGCTTGACCCGACATGATGTGCTGGAAAGCCTCAACGGCCTCGTCGCGGTTGAGGTCTTCGCGACGGCAGAGTTTCAGGAGGATGTCGCGAAAAGCGGACATGGGTTGATGGCCGCTATTCGATGACGGATGCGCCGGCGGTGGCCGTGGTGACGAAAACATTGGGCTGGCGGTCGAATTTGGCGGTGTAAGTCTTGTGGAGATGCTCGGTGACGGCTTGGACGGAGCGGGGCTGGCAGAGGGCGACAATACACCCGCCGAAGCCTCCGCCGGTCATTCTCGCGCCGTAAACGCCTTTGACGGTCATCGCCTCATCGACCAGGAAATCGAGCTCGGGGCAGCTTACCTCGTAATCATCGCGCAAGGATCTGTGGCTCTTGACCATCAGTTCCCCGGCGCTGTCGTAGTGCTGGAGGAGCAGCTTCTGAGCCATTTCGATTGTGCGCAAATTTTCGGTGACCACGTGCCGGCAGCGGCGATAGACGACCTCGCTCATGCTCCCCTTGGCGGCTTCAACCTGGGCGGGGGTGACATCCCGCAAGGCTTTGATGTTGGGTTGGTTGCGCTTGAGGATGGCGACGCCTTCCTCGCACTGCTTTCGCCGGCGGGCATATTCGCCGTCGCCCAGCACGTGCTTCACCATGCTGTTGGCGATCAGGACGCGCAAATCCTTGGCGTCGATGGGGACAAACTGCTTCGTGATATCCCGGCAATCGAGCATCATGGCATGACCGACGCGGGCCGACGCGACGATCATCTGGTCCATGATCCCGCAGGGAACCTGGGGATATTCGTGCTCGGCCTTCTGGCAGATCAGGGCCAGGCGATTGTTGTCCATCTCCAGGCCGGCGAGAAGAAGCAGGGCCCTGGCAACGCCGACTTCGATGGCGGCGCTGCTGGAAAGCCCGCCGCCGACGGGGAGGGAATTGGAAATCAGGGCGTCCATCCCCGCGAGGGGGATTCCCGCCCCGATGAGCTCGGCGGCGACGCCGCGGGCATAGTTGCCCCAGGGGGGCTTGGCGCGTTCGATCTTTTTCTGGAGGGAGAATTCGACAAATTCGTTGGAATAAACGCTGGAGGCGATTTTGATGGTCTCATCCGATCGGCCTCGGAAGACAACCCTGATCTCCGGCTCGATGGCCATGGGAAAGACGAAACCGTCGTTATAATCGGTATGCTCGCCAATGAGATTCACCCTGCCGGGGGCGCGTACGACGCGTATTTTGCCCCCTTCGCCAAAAAGTTGGGTGAAGCGCTGCTTCAACTGGTGAATTTCATCATTCTGCATATCAAGTGACTGTAAAAGCATCCCGAAAGGGGGTCAAGGAAGGGTGCAAATGCCGATTGCCGATTGCCAAATGCCGAATGAAATGACCGGATCGGTGAGTTGATTTATTACGCCCAACTTGTAATGGGCTTTGGGTGGGGGGCGTGGGTATACTTTGGTACCTGACCAAGGAGCATCGAATTATGTTACGCCGAACCGTTCGATTCGTTCCCCTGGTGATTCTTGTCCTGGCCTCGGTTGCGTTTTGCGACGTTCCTGCGACGCAGCCGGTGGTTCCACAGGCGTTCATGCGGTTTGTGGACGATGGGCAGGGGGGTGGCTCGCTCCAGACGGCTGATGTCGAGTTTCAGAACGCGGCCGGGGCTACGGTGCATCTCGTCGGGGCGATTCATATCGGGGAGAAGTCGTATTACGACGGGTTGAACCGCGACTTTCAGGGGTATGACGCGGTTTTGTATGAATTGATCAAATCGCAGGATACGCCGCCCCCTTCGCCGGGCGACGCGGAAAACAGCGATAACCCGATCACCGAGATCCAATGCTTCATGAAGGATTCGCTGGATCTGGACTTCCAGCTGGATGACATCGACTACACGGCCCCAAACTTCGTCCACGCCGACATGGACAAGGACACGTTTGAAAAGCTCCAGGAAGAGCGCGGCGAGACGTTTGAGATGATCTTTCTGAAGATGTTGATGAAATCGCTCACCGACCCTCCGCCAATCAATCCGACCGCGGCTGTGGACGATTCGACGGCCGACATGATCTCGATCCTCACCCACCCGGACATGGAGCGGCAGATTAAGCTCGTTCTGGCGAAGCAACTGACGCAGATGGATTTCTCGAGCTTTGGATTGGACGGGCCCGGCGGGAGTGTGCTGGTGACGGAACGGAACAAGGTTGCGATTCAGGTGCTGTCTGACTCGCTGGCCGGCGGGAAGAAGAAGCTCGCAATTTTCTATGGCGCGGCCCATATGCCCGACATGACCAAGCGGCTGGAGGCGATGGGTTTCCAACCGGTGGTGACGCACTGGAACGTGGCGTGGGATTTGACGATCCGGCCGCAGCAGCCCTCGGCGATGGAGATGCTTCTGCGGAAGCTTAGCGATCTGGCGAGCGATGATAATAATTAGGCGAGGTCGGGGTTTCATGCCGTTTGGTTTTTTTACCGTTGAGCAATGGCGAGGCAACAAGCGCGGCTGGACGACGGTTTGCCACGTCACCGGGTATGGCAAGACGCTCACGGAGGCGATGAATCAGCTCGAAAGTCTTGGCCAGCCGGGTTTCTTTCGGATTACGCAGACGCAGCGGATGATCTGGGCGGAAAAGGAAAAGGGGAAGCTGCGGCTGAAAAAATGGCATGTTTCAACGCCGGAGGGGCTGGCGCGCGCGGCGGAGAGTTTTGAGCGTGATGGGGGGAAGTGGCCGGGGGTGAACGCCAAATTGCACAAGAAGAAGCAGGGGACACGAAACAGGGCCTAGCGATGGCTGGCGTTTTGCCGCGTCCTGTGTACCTTTGGCGTGCGTTGGGCATTGCCCCTCTTGAATGAACCATCTCCGCAAAAAATTCATCGTGTTCGATGGGAACGAAGGTTGCGGCAAAAGCACGCAGACACAGATGCTGCAGGCGGAGCTTGAGAAGGCGGGCGTTGATTCGCTGATCGTTCGCGACCCGGGAACCACGCGGATTGGCGAATCCATCCGGAAAGTTCTGCTCGACCCCGAAAACACCGACATGGCCATGCGCTGCGAGATGCTTTTGTACATGGCGGCCCGGGCCCAGATGATGAAGGAGATCGTTCAGCCGGCATTGGACGCGGGGAAGGCCGTCATCAGCGACCGGTTCATCTCCAGCACCTTGGCCTATCAGCTCGGTGGGGATGGCCTGACGGAGGCGGAGATTCTCTCGGTGGGACAGATTGCGATCGACAAACGCTGGCCGGACCTGACGATCATCCTCGATTTGCCGGTGGAAGTAAGCGCCGCCCGCGTGCGGCCGAAGTTTTCGCTCTTCCCGGACGACCCCGAGGCAGGAATGGAGATGGACCGCATCGAACTCCGCTCGCGCGATTACCATGAGAAGGTGCGGGAGAATTACCTGCGGCAATCGCGGCTTCATCGCAGCAAATATCGCGTCGTCGATGCAAGCCGAACGCCGGCGGAAGTTCATGTGGACGTGATGCAGCTACTGGCAGCGCTGAAATGAGCCTTATGACCCGGCTGAAAGATATATTCGGACAGGATGCGGTGATCGCCGATCTTCGCGGGGCGATGTCGGTGGATCGGCTGGCGCATGGGCTGGTCTTTGCCGGTCCCCAAGGCATCGGCAAGGGAACGACGGCGGCGGCGCTGGCGGCGTTTTTTCTTTGCCAGACGCCGACCAGGGACGACGCCTGCGGAAAATGCGAAAGCTGCCGGGCGATCGCAGCCAATGCTCATCCGGATTATCACGTGGTGACCAAGGAACTGGCTCGCGTTTACGACAAGAGCGGCACGAGCAAGGCGACGCAGGTTTCCATCCAGGTCATCCGCCACAGCGTCGCCGAGCCGGCCGGGCGAAAGACGGTCATGGGGAAGGGGAAAGTCTTCGTGATCGAGCAGGCGGAATTGATGACGCCCGCGGCGCAGAACGCGCTTTTGAAAACCCTGGAAGAGCCGGCGGGTCGGGCGCTGATTATTCTGCTGACGACGCACGCCGGGGAATTGCTGCCGACGATTCGGAGCAGGTGCCGGATTTTTCAGTTCGCGAGCTTGCCGATGGATCTCGTCGTCAATCAGTTGAAGCTGCGCGGATCGAATCCCGCAACCGCAGCCCAGGCGGCAGAACTGGCCGAGGGCTCGCTGGGCGTGGCGCTGCGCTGGATCGAAGAGGGGCTGATGGATTCCGTCTCGGCGGTTGCCGGAGCGGTAGACGCGGCCATGGCCGGAAAAGGAAGCGACCTGGCCGAGACTTTGCGGAGCAGCGCCGAGATCTATACGCAGAAGGTGCTGGACCGCGACGAGTTTGCCAGCAAGGACACCACCATGCGCGTGGCGCTTGGCCTCTATCTGGGCATCGCCGCCCGGCGGATTCGCCAGCGGCTGACCAATCCGCAAACCACCGAGCGGGCCTGCGCCGCCATCGACGCGATCGCGCAGGCGGAGAAATATCTCGATGCGAACGTGAACACCGGAGTCGTGATTGCCCAACTAGCCGGGGCGGTTTGAGATTCCCTGAACGGCGGGGACGAGATGGCCGATTTGACTCTCGATCAGGCGATGGTCCTGGCCGGCGATCATCATCGCAACGGCCGGCTGGAGCAGGCGGAATCGATCTGCCGGCAGATTCTTTCGCATGCTCCGGATCACCTCGGGGCGCTCTATTTATTGACGATTGTGCAGGGGCAGCGGGGGCGAACAAACGAGGCCATCGAGCTGGGGCGGCGCGTCGTCGAGCTGAAGCCCGACTATTCCGAAGCCCATAACAACCTCGGCATCGTCCTCCGCCAGGCGGGGCAGCTCGATGCGGCGCTGGCTTCGTTTCGCCGCGCGGTTGAGCTTCGGCCCGATTCTCCCATCGCTTGGAAGAATCTGGGAAACGCGTCTCGCGAAGCGGGAAAAATCGACGAGGCGATCCAGTGCTATCAGCGCCTTGCCGAGCTTATGCCCGGCGATCCGCAGGCTTTCAACCGTCTGGGGTTGCTTCAGGGAATCGGCTGCCGATTTGAGGACGCGATTGCGTCGCTGCGCCGCGCCATCGGGCTGGATCCTCAGTTGGCCGAGGCCCATAGCAACCTCGGCACAGCACTGTCGAAAGTCGGGCGAGGCGAGGAAGCGATGAAGCATCTTCGCAAGGCCATTGAGCTGAATCCGCGCTTTGCCAGGGCGTATCTCAGCCTGGGGCTCGTTCGCGGCCAGATGGGCGATCTCGAACAGGCGGCGGAATGCTACCAGCGCGCGCTGGAAATCGAACCGAATCTCGCCGAGGCGCACAGCAACCTTGCCGCGGCGCTGCGGGAAATTGGGGATGTGGAGGGGTCGATTGCCGAAAGTCGTAAGGCGCTGGAATTGCGACCCGATTCGCCGGCGCTTCACAGCAACCTCATTTTCGCGATGCATTTTTCGCCGATTTGCGATGCGCAGACGATTTTGGCCGAGACGCGCCGTTTCGCCGATCGGTTCGAGCGGCCGCTGCGGGCGAAATGGGTTTCGCATTCCAACGATCCCGATCCGCATCGCAGGCTGCGGGTCGGGTATCTCTCCGCGGATTTTCGGCTGCACCCGATGGCAAACTGCCTGATTCCCCTGCTGAAGAACCACGATCCGGCTGCCGTCGAGGTCTTTTGCTACGCCAACATCGAGCGGGCGGATGACGTTACCGGGTTGCTGCGTGCGCACTCAAATCACTGGCGAAACGTGTGGGGCAGGCCGGACGATGAAGTAGCCGGCCGGATCCGCGAAGATCGCATCGATATCCTCGTCGATCTCTCGCTTCACACCGCGGATAACCGGCTGCCGGTCATGGCCCGCAAACCCGCGCCCGTGCAGGCGACGTTTCTCGCTTATCCCGGCGGCTCCGGACTGAGCGCGATCGACTACCGAATCACCGACGCCTGCCTCGATCCCCCCGGCGCCGGTGAAAATGATTTCGTCGAGAAGCCCATTCGCCTGCGGCATTGCTTTTGGTGTTACGAGCCCCTCATCGGCCAGGAAATCGATGTCGCCCCTTTGCCGGTTCTGGCTGCCGGGCACATCACCTTCGGTTGTCTGAACAAATTCTCCAAGGCGTCGACCGATGTCCAGGAACTGTGGGCGGCGATTCTCACTCGTGTTCAGGGATCGCGATTGCTCCTGAATGTGGACGCCGGCAAGCACCGCCAGGTGCTGGCGGAGAGATTCGGGAAGAAGGGCGTCGATCCCAGCCGGCTGGAATTCGTAAGCCGCCAACCCATGGGCGTTTATATGCGAACGTATCACCGGATCGACATCGCGCTCGATCCCTTTCCGTTTTGCGGGGGGATAACAACCTGCGATGCCCTCTGGATGGGGGTGCCGGTGGTGACGCTTTCTGGGCCAACGCCGATTTGCGCGGCGGGTGCAGCATTCTCACCAGTTTGGGTCTCACGGAATTGATCGCCCAGAGTCCCGAAGAGTATGTGCAGATTGCCGCTCATCTTGCTGCAGACGCCGGACGACTGTCCGGGATGAGGGAAGGAATGCGACACCGGATGGGCAGCTCATGTTTGATGGATGGCAAGGGGTACGCCGCCGGTGTCGAAGCTGCACTTCGCGAAATGTGGAAAGCGTGGTGCCCCGGCCGGAAGCAATCAGGCTCGTGAATCCCGAAGCATTTGGGCGATCCGGATTTGCGGGCGGGAGAGGGGATATTCGTCAAGGTTCTCGAGGCGAACCCATCGTCGATCTTGTGATAGTTCTGGTGAGGAACTGACGGTTTGGCCGTCCGCGATTGCGCTGAATGCCGTAAACTCATATCGGCGATGGGTAAGGGCGTGCCGGATTTCGCCAATCCGGGTCAGTCGATCGAGGGGCAGTCCAATTTGCTTTGCGATCGCGCCCGCGGAAGGTAGCGATCCGTTGGCCTCGAGGGTCGGAAACTGCCACAGTCCCGCCCACCGGCCGCGACTGGGGCGGCGCTCAATCAGGTATTCGTCCCCACGGCAAACGCAGATCGTCCACCGTTTTTCCAGAGGAACCGGCGGAGCCCGGCGCGGTGGGGGGATCTTTTCCTGCACTCCCGCCGCCGCAGCTTTGCATAAGCCGAGGACCGGGCACTCGTTGCACGCCGGGTGGCGAGGCGTACAGATGACCGCCCCAAGCTCCATCAGCGCGGAGTTGAACTCGCCGCATCGGCGGCGGGGGAGTATCTCCTTGGCAATTTGCCACAGGCGTTTTGCGGTATCGGGACGCCGTGGGTCCCCGGTTATTTTTTCGATCCGGCACAGAACGCGCGAGACGTTGCCGTCGAGGATGGGGGCGCGGCAATCGAACGCGATGGAGGCGATCGCGCCGGCCGTGTAGGGGCCAACCCCGGGAAGGGAGCGCAACTGCTCGGGCAAGCGGGGAACCTGGCCGCCGAAATCGGAAACGACCTTGCGTGCCGCCCCCAAAAGGTTGCGGGCGCGGGAGTAGTAGCCGAGCCCCTGCCAGAGGCGAAGGACATCCTGTTCCCCCGCCGCCGCCAGCGACTGGATGGTAGGGAATTTCTCCAGGAATCGCCGAAAGTAGGGAACAACCGTCGCCACTTGCGTCTGCTGGAGCATAAATTCGCTGACGAGCACGGCGTAGGGCTCGGGAAGCAACCGCTTTCCCGGCGGTGGCCGCCAGGGAAGATCGCGGCGCTGCCGGTCGTACCAGCGGAGAAGCCTGGGCGCCAATCCGGAGAGTCGGGCAAGAGAAGTCTGCTTCAAGCGGCTCACGGCGTTAAAATAGAGGGAATTCCGCGCATTTCTATTGCGACTACAAAAAAATGGTTTATTTTGATCGTTACCTCGGAGGCGAGCGAAGCATAGAGTTCATGGATTGGTTGTTTTAGTGAAGCAGCATTCACGGAGGATGCCATGAGATCGCCGCACGTTGATGATTTTGTTCGGCTCACCCTGGACATTCCAGAACTTTCGCTGAGCCGGGGCGAAATTGGCGTCGTCCGGAGCACTTGGTTCGCGCCGTCTGTTGCGTACGAAGTTGAGTTCCATCAGATCGGTCACGATTACCAAACCCGGGCACTGCTGCGTCCGGACCAGCTTCAGGTGGAAGAAGGGGAGCTGTTCCACCAGACTGGCGAGCCGGAGCCGCAATTCGCCGCGGTATCGGAGGCCATGGCCGCCGCTGCCGCGACGATCACCAAGAGTAGCTGATTTCGCGAAGACCGGCCCTGACCGTTTCATTCGGGCTGCCGGCCCAAAAGAGGGGGTCCCTGCGCGTATTGCAACCGCGATGGCCGTCAGAGATAATCCTGCCCCCGCTGAAAGGGCGGAATTCTTTCGGGCGTGTACCGAAGTGGTCAAACGGGTCAGACTGTAAATCTGATGGCTCTGCCTTCGAAGGTTCGAATCCTTCCGCGCCCAATTGCACTGATCCTCCTCGCTTGGGTTTTCTACGCAAGTTTTCGGGGTTCGATAAGAATTGGTAAGAGGATTATTTTCGATTACGGTTTTGGTGACGAGGAGATCCGGTGACTCGTATGTCATGGGCGGTGCCGCCGCGTGAGCACTTGGCTGGCCCGATGAGGTTCGCGACACCCGCGAGGTGGGATGCACGGGTTGCCGCCGCCGAAATTTGAGGTCACAATTTGTGATCTCAAAATCACAACCTGTGATTTGGATTCGCCCGCCTTACCTTTACTTACTCTTCACCACCACGATCGTCACCCTCCCCGGCTGATCCGGCGCAGACGGATTGAACTGCGGATTCGCCACGTGAATCCGCTCGGGCGCGAGATGCTTTCCCCCGGCGGTGAGAAGATAACGGCGCACGGCCTCCAGTCGCGCCCTGGCGATCGTCAGGCCGGCAAAACGCGTTCGTCGCATCGCCTGCCGGTCGGCGCCGGGGCGAAGCAGGTCGTAGACGTGGTCCAGGGAATCTTCCGTCTGCGCAAGCTGGGAATTGATCGTGCGCAGCCGCTGCCGCGCCCGCCCGGCATTTGCAGCGTCATCGGAGGCGGTAAACGCCCGCACATCGCTGGAAGCGCTCAGCCTTGCCGCCATGAGCTGGTCGCGCTGGAGGTTCAGGTCGTTGGCCAGGGCAAGGGCGTCGTCCGATGTGGGATTGGACCGCTGGCTCACCAGCGCGATGTCTTCGCTGCCCAGATCGTGGCGAAGCGTAACATCCAGCGACTTGTCGTCCTTCAGGCGCTTGACCAGCCCATTGAGAACTGCCACCTCATCGGGAAGCAAATCGCTGTAGCCCGGTGGAAAACTCACCACGACCGGCGGCTGGGCGTTGGCGTGCGGGCCGCCAAGTCCGATCAGGTTGACGACCTTCAACGGCGCCGACGCCAGCGCCGTCGCGATGACTTCGCCAAGAGCGCCGACGCCCGACGCGGCCACCGCGCCGGTGTCGAGGTTGCCCTGGGCGAAGACGACGTTCAGCGGAATCGTAATCGAGCCGTCCTGGTCCTGAAGGGCGATGATCACCACGTCCAGTGGGGCCGGAAGCTTGAGGGTTCTTCGAATAATCCCATCCGGCGGCTCCGAAAGCGAAAGATCGGTAAGCACCAGCTTCGTACTGCTGTCAACCGACCCGTCGCCCGGAAAACGTGCGTCGATGTCGGCATCGAAGGTGCCGCCGCCAAGCTTCACTTTCTCCTGCTCGGCAATCCCATAAAGGCTAGTCAGCTCAAACCCGTTGAGCGAGGCTTTTGCCCACCCCTTCAGGTTCGGATAAAGCGTCACATCTCCGTCACTGGTGACCTGCGAAAAAAGCTGCCGGTTTTCCAGTTTGTCAAACCCCGCCTGCTGTGAAGGCAGCGGCACCCTGTCCGCGGAAACCAGCAGACTATAGCGAATCGGAATCGGCTGGGAGACCGCAAGGTTCGAAAGCCCCTGCGCTTCCAGGTCAAGCCCGTTGATCGGGAAGTCAAAAGTCGGAGTCGCAGTCCGATCCTGGAAGCGGAAATTCATCCCGCTGACCAGGAGTCGATCGATCTTTATTTCGGATTTGGCCGCCTCACTTGTCGGTGCCACTGCCGGCGGGTCAGAAGCAGCGGCGACCGACTTTCCCGCCGGCTGCGTCGTCGCCGGCGGCGGGGTTTTGATCGTCAATCCCAGGGCGTGAATGCCCTGGTTGTCTCGCATCGCCTGCCCGACGATATTGTCGATCTCCAGTTCGCGAGCCTCCACGCCGGCGGAATCGGGCTTGATGACGATCCCTTCCGAGCGAATTTCACCAACGCCCGCCAGGACGGGACCACTTGGCTCGGCACGAAAGGCGATGTCGTGCGCGTCGAAATCCAGCTTCCCGCCATAGCCAAGATTAAAATCAGTCGGTTCGACAGTTTTGAGCGTCAGGGCGGCATTGAAATCTGCCGTCAACTGCCCGGATTTCAAACCATCCGCATCGATCCTGGAAGCCAGTTGCGGCTGAAACGCAACCAGCCCCTTGCCATGTATTCCAGAAACAGACAATTCGACGCCGAGCGTCTTCTGTTTCGCAAACGGCGTGGCGTGCAGATCGACTTTCAGATCGTCCGCAACAGGCGCGACGTGCCCGGTGATTTCAAGATCCGTCGGTGGATTGGTCTCGGTATCCCGGCCAAGGAGAATAATCTTGTGCTTGTTTCGCACGTGCAAATCGGAAACGACCAGCGGAGCGGCGCTCGGCGTCGTCTCGTCGAGATAATCTAAATGTCGGATGCCAAGATCGAGGCTGGCCAAAGAAATAAGCGGGTATTTGTTCCGCTGCTGTGCGATCTGGGCAAGAATGTTGCCGCTGGGCCGCGTCGCCATCGGCGGAGCATTTGCTGGCGGCGGGGGTGGATCGGCCGCGGCGGTTGAAGAATTCACCGGCGTAATATTCAGCCCCAGGAATTCAATCCCATCCGCAGTTTTTCTGGCACCGGCGTCAAGATTCTTCAGCGTCACATCGTCGACCGCGACCACCTTGGCGGAAGGATCGAGGCGCGCGACTTTGACGTGAAATGAATCGAAATCAACCAGGGACGAAGCGGAGCCCTGCTCACGGAAATCCATACCGGAGACACTGGCCTCCAGCGTCTGCCCGCCGGCGGGGTTTGCCGCGCCGGAGAAATCGATCGCTGCGCGAACGGAGCCGTTTTTCAGGGTCGATTCGATCCCCGGCGGCAAATAGGCGGCCGCGGGGCCGGCGCGAATGCCATTTCCCAGAACGTGCAGATCCAGCGATTGATGATCGAGAGAGAGGCCGAGCGTGCCATTGGCCGAGAGGTTATCCAGCGTCCCGGGAATCGCGGCCGAGATTTGCAGAGAAGCCGGCGTCGAGCCACCCAAATGAAAATTCTGGATGTCGGCGTTAAGCGTCGGTGCGATATTGACCGCCGGGCGCACGGCGGAATCGCTCCAATCCAGGGCGGCGTTCCTAAGCCGCAGTTCGCCCAGATCGAGTGTCAGCGGTGAAGCGCTCGGCGCGGCGGGCTGGGTCGCAGCCGCAAGCGGCGCGGGAGGGGGCGGCGGGGGCACAGGAACAACGCGCACGCCGGCAACATCAAGCGTTCCATCCGCCAGCCGCTCGGCCCGAATTCGCGGCGACTCAATATCAATGCTGTCGGCACTCACCCCGCTCGGTTGTGCCTCCGCGCCGCTGATGCCAAACGATGCGACCGACGCCAGCGTTTGAACGCCGTCGGAAAATTTAACATCCGCCGCGCTGACGGACGTCTTCACGGCGCCGTCCGTATAGGCGACATCAACCCGCGTGTGCAGGCTCAACGATGCGTCCTTCCAGGTCGGCTGTACCCCCGCAGCACGCAGGTAGGGGGCGATGCTGTCGCCGGCGATCCCCGCAGCCGACAAATTCACTGCAATGCTCGTCTGCGTGCCACCCCGTCGATGGTTCCCGCCAGCTCGGCGTTTGACGCGACGCCGGGAACGCTCAGCCAACCCTTGATCGTCCCGTGCCTGTCAGGGTGGGGATATCCGTTGAGATAGATGCCGATGTTGTCCGCGGTGAGGCCGGCGTCGGAGATATTGATGCTGGTGGGAGGCCGGACCGCGAAATCGGAGACATTTACGTGAATATTTCTCCACGCGAAATGATCGAGCTCGATATTGGGCAGAAGCGCCGGCGCGGCCGGGGATTGCACCGGGGACGGCGCCTGGCTCGCCACGGTTTGCGAAGGCTGGGTTGTCGTCTTAAAGCCCAGGAGATGGATGTTCGCATCTGAATCGCGCCGGGCGGCAACCGTGGGTCCGTTGATTTCGATCGCGCCGATGTGAATCGTATTTGTAGCCGGCTCAAGCGTGGCCCCGGTGATCCTCGTATCGCCGATGTCCAGCAGCTTGTCCTGATCGGAAAGTGTGAACTTGGCCAGATGCGCCGATGCCGTCAGATTTCCGTTCTGGCCGCTTTGAACCGTTCCATCAGCCGCTACACTGAGACTTCCGTTTTTCCACTCCGATTCAAGCCCGACGGCTCGCAGGTACGGGGCAATCGCATCAGGCGCGATCCCAGCCGCATCCAGTGTCACCAGAAACGGCCTCTTCGCCGCAAACGGCTCCACCTGTCCCTTGACCTGAATCGAGCGCACGATCCCCGCCGCGGAAAGATCGGCCGAAAAATCCGCCTGGGCATTGGGATTGGCCGGATCGCAAACCAGATTGCCAAGCTTCAGTTGGTGAACGTCCAGCCCCGTCGAAACCGGCGGCGAAACCGAATCATCGCCGAATCCCGCGTGCAGATCCTCAAGCGTGAACTGCGCCAGGCTCCACCGGAAATTCGATGGAGAGGGGGACATGGCGGGTGATGGCGGGGGAGTGGCCGGTTGAGTCGTCGCGACCACCTCCATCCCCAGCGCCGCCAGATTCCCCGCCGGATTCTGCCCCGCAAACACGCGAACGCCGCTGATTCCCAACCCCGCGAGCTTTGCCGATCCGGGCGTGATCGAATCCGCATCCAGCGACAGCCGATCCAGCGCCGCCGCCGTCCGTCCGTCGCACGTGATCAGCCCACCCGTCAGCGTCAGATTCCCCTTCAGCCCGTCGGCGGCATTCGGATTAACCTGTGCCGAAATCGTTCCGTCAATCGAAGCGGAAATATCATCCGCGGTAGGCCGCAATCCAACCTGCGCCAGATACCCCGCAACGGGCTTGGGATGCAGCCCGCGCATCACCACGTGCAGATCGGCGCTCAGGCTCTTTCCATCCCCATTACCCCGGCCGTAAATCTGCAAAGTGTCGAGAATCGGCGTCGACGAGAAATCCAGCTCAAATCGCGTCGGCTCGCCGGCCGTTCCCAGGTCGTTCAC
The DNA here is from genome assembly GCA_963755915.1 of uncultured Phycisphaerales bacterium. Lineage (GTDB taxonomy): Bacteria > Planctomycetota > Phycisphaerae > Tepidisphaerales > Tepidisphaeraceae > PALSA-1353. Next base: position 194,188 of record CAVWLP010000003.1, on the reverse strand, counting down.
CCGCAGGTCCAGCGCCATGCGCGTGTCCACTTCAGGCTTCACAAATTCATCGTGAAACCTAGCGCGAATATGCTCGAGCCGCAGGGCGTCGATCCGCAGCGGCGGCTGAAGCTCGATCGGCTGCGGCTGCGAGGAAGTTGCCATCGCCTGGGGCGGAGGCGAGGAGGATGATGTAAATCGTGCCAACAGCGGAATCCGCCCATCGGCCGTGCGCTCGATCGTCGTATCAACCCCATCCGCGGCCACCCGATAAACCACCAGCCGTCCCCTAAAAAGCTTGAGAATCGAGATGTCTCCCTGACAATAATCCGCGCTGAAAATCGGATCCCCTCCCTCGCGCGGCGTAAACCGCAATCCCCAGATCGACGCGTTGCCCCCCAGCATGTTCAGATCGAGCCGGTCGTAATCGCACGTCAGGTCATACGACTTGGCGATCTTGTTCAGCACCGCCGGAAGAAGAATCGACACCGAAACCCGCAACGCCAGCACCAGCGCGATAAAAATACAAAGTGCCCAGATCAATCTCCGCCGCCAGCGCCCCGGCTTGCGCGTTGCCTTCGATTTTTCGGCAGGCGTCGGCGTTTCGCTCATTGCGCCCCTCCCGCCTGCTCGGCATCCAGGGCCTTGTCCAGCGCCAACCGTCTGTCCTTCGGCGACGCCAGCGGATCGAAACCCGCCGGCTCCAAATGCCGCGCCTTCAGCCAGTCAAACGATCGCACCCGCGCGGCCGGCGAGCTGTCCTCAAGATAAATAAAATTCTCCGCCAGCAGCCGATCCTGCAAATCCTTTTTGCTCGACGCCGCATGCATGATCTCATCCACCGCCGCCGCATGACGCCCCGGCTCCCCCATGTGCAGCGTCAGCACCTCAAATAGCTCCGGCGGCAGCGTCGCCTTCGCCAGTAGCGGCTGCATCGCCGCGATCGACGACCGGTCCATGATCCACCCAAACTGGTCCAGCGTCGGCTCCTGAAGCGCCGCCGGCCCGTCCTTGCGAACCGAATCGGCAATCTGCTCCAGCATCGAGTCGTCGCATACGCAAACCACATCGAGGCAAATGTCGGCATCGCTCTGGCCGGCCAGAAAAATCAGCGCCGCTCGCCGATGCGCGGGATCACCCAGCGCTTCCATCGCCCGCTGCAATCCCATCGCCCACGCCGGCCCGGAATTTTCCATCGGCCGGGGCGACGCAAGTTCGGACTTCGCGGCATCCACCAGTTTCGCGAAGTCCGCATCGGCCGGATGGGGCGAAATCGTGAGGATCGCCGCGACGGCGTGCGTATTCGTTGCGGTAAACTTAAACGGCACGGCAATAAAAAGGTTCAGCGCCGCCGGCGATAGAGGATGCTCGACAATGGCCGTCTCCGTCTGGAAAACGCCGGATGTAGCCGCTCCGGGCGGATTGTCCTGAACCGTGAATCCGATCTGAACCGCACCAGCGCCGCCGGCCTGTGCCAGATGAGTGAGCGCCACCTCCAGATATCTAGGCTGCGGCCGATTGAGGGTCTGATCGGCCCAGCCCGCGCCGTCGATCGCGCGAAATGCAACCGTGCCACCCGATGGCAAAGCCCCGCGGGAGGCCCCGATCGGCGCACTTCGCCCCGCGCCCAGCAGTGGATCGGGCGAAACGTCAGTCCAGACTAGGCGGGCATCGGCCGTCAAAGTTCCTGCCGGGACGACGGCCAAACCGCTAGGCCGCGATGTGATCAGCCGAGCCTGCGACGCCAGCAGCGGAAGCTGCGTCACGTCGAAATGCTCGAGCACAAACCATCGCGCACGCACATCGAGCGAATCGTCAAAGGAGATGTTTTTGAGCTCGCCGGCCTGCGGGCCCGAAAGGGGGGTTCCCGGATAGTAACTTGCGGTGATCTGCGCCGCGGTAAGAATCAGCGGCGGGGGGGTGCGATGTGACGATGCACATCCGCCGACCACCGCCAGCGCGAAAAAAACAAATATCAGTCGCAACCGCAGCATAACCGTCGGCTCTTTTCAGGGCCAACAGCTTAACCATCGCAACGCCATTCGCCACTGCGATTTTATTTCGCCTGTTTTATTTCGCCCGCAGCAGCAGCACCGGCACACTGATCTGATGTTGCACCCGGCTGGCGGTTGTCCCCAGAACCATGTCGGCAATGAACTGATGCCCGTGCGTGCTCATGGCCACCAGATCGCATCCGTGCGTTTCGATCCACTTCACGATTTCGCGAACCGGGTCGCCATACGCAAGCTCGGCCTCCACGGGAATCCCGGCAGATTTAAATTCCTCCTCCACCTCGCGCAGATAGGCCATGTCCTCGCCGATCTCCTCTCCCGCCGCATCCGCACCCAGCAACTGCGCCGGAACGCTGGTGGCCACATGCAGCAGCACCAGGTTACTCCCCAGTCCTTTGGCAAGCTGCTTGATGTGATCGATGATCGCTCGATCAGTCGGTGTGGCGTCGAGGGTGACGAGAATCTTTTGATACATCAGAACACTTGGCTATCCAACAATCTTAACCGGTCGCTTCCCGCTGCGCGAAATCAAATGCTCATCCACCGACAATCACCTGCCATGCCTGTTTGAACGCATCGGGCAAGCCGTAAAAATCCATCAGCGTTATCAGGATCGCACTCCCCCAGCCGGCCACAAGCAAGATGTATCCCAGCTTCCATTTCCCCATCCGTTTTTCAGAGCTCGCGAAATGAAGCAGCGGGAACATGGCCAGGGGCAACTGAAGTGCCAGAACAACCTGGCTCAGATTCAGCAAATCGTTCACGCTGCTGTTTCCGCGCACGCCGATAATGAAAATCGCCGGCGCAATCGCCAGGCAGCGGGTGATCAGCCGCCGAACCCACGGCGTGATCCGCCAGTGCATGAATCCTTCCATCACCACCTGTCCCGCAAGCGTCCCCGTGATCGTGCTGCTTTGCCCGCTGGCAAGCAGCCCGATGGCAAACAGAAGGCTGGCGGCAAACGTCCCCAGCAGCGGCGCGAGGGTGAGATAAGCCACGCGAATCCAATCGGTGTTGGCGTCGAAAGTGTAAACCTGCCCGCCGGCGACGGCCTGGGATTTGCCGTAGAAGACGATGGCGGCCAGCACCAAAATCGCGGCGTTGACAAAAAATGCGATGGTCAGCGCAAGCGTGGAATCGATCGCATTGAAACGAATCGCGGTGCGGATCGATGCATCATCGCGCTGCAGCCGTCGGCTCTGCACCAGGGCGGAGTGGAGATAAAGGTTGTGAGGCATGACGGTCGCCCCGATGATGCCGATGGCCAGGAACGCCATGGTTTGGGGATCGTTTGCATAGCCGACCCCGTGGAGGCTGGGATGAATCAGCGCCCATCCCATTTCTCTGAAGCTCGGCTGCGTCTGCGGCAGGACAAAGATTTCGATGAAATAGCACAGGGCAATCGTGGCAACCAGCAGCAGCACGATGGCTTCGATGGTTCTCATCCCATAGCGCTGCAGCGCCAGCAGCAGCAGCACATCCGCGCCGGTGATGATGACGCACCAAAGCAGGGGAATGTGAAACAGCAGGTTCAGCGCCACGGCACTTCCCAGCACCTCGGCCAGATCGCACGCCCCAATGGCGATCTCGCACAGCAGCCAATTTGGCAACCGCGTCCAGCGTGGATACCAGTCCCGGCAGCACTGCGCCAGATCCTTTCCCGTGGCAACCCCAAGCCGCGAGGAGATCACCTGCAAAAAGATGGCCATGATGCTGGCGACCGCGACTACCCAGAGGAGCTGGTATTTGTACTCCGCTCCGCCGGAGAGATCGGTCCCCCAGTTACCCGGATCCATGTATCCGACGCTGATGAGAATCGCCGGCCCGACGAACGCTCGCCACTGCGGCCAGAACCCGGCCGTATGTTTCGGCACCTCGACCGAGCCGTGCATCCCTTCCAGCGAGAGATGACCGGGCTTGGCCAGCGGAACCGCGGCCTCATAATCGAGCGAGTTTTCGGACGGCGTTTTCATGGCGCAGAACAAATATTTATTCGGACGTTCGGCCTGATAATTTTGATTACTCAAAATACGATACAATCATATATCGTAATTGTCAACCGCGGCCTGTAGGAGTAGTATTTTTGCCTTCTCTCCCCGTCCCCGGTGTTCCCGCGGAGGGTTAGGGAGGGGGTTCTGAGGATATGGCCACCAGCACCGTCGAAAACTACTTGAAGCAGCTTTACCTCGAGCAGCGCACCACCGGTGCCGAGCCGATGGTTTCGATGGGTCGCCTCGCCGCCGCGATGGGCGTAGTCCCCGGAACCGCCACTTCAATGGTAAAAGCCCTCGCCGATTCCGGCCTCGTCCTCTACGAGCCGCGGGAAGGCGTTAAGCTCACCCGCAGCGGCGAGCAGCTCGCCCTCCACGTCCTCCGCCGCCATCGCCTCGTCGAGCTCTTTCTCGTAAAAGTGCTTGGCCTCGACTGGTCCGTCGTCCACGACGAAGCCGACACCCTCGAGCACGCCATCTCCGACCGCGTCCTGGAGCGTATGGACGCGCTGTTAGGCCACCCCACGGTCGATCCCCACGGCGACCCCATCCCCACCCCCAAAGGACATCTCCACGAACGCCCCCTCATGAGCTTGGCCGACTGTCCCATCGGCTCCCCCCAGAAAATCGCGAGAATGCTCGACCAGCAGCCGGAATTCCTGCAGTTCGTCGAGCGCACCGGCCTGATGCCCGGCTCGGTGGTAACCGTCCTCACCCGCGACTCCGTCGCCGAAGCCGTCAAAATCCGCATCACCCGCCGCGGCGAGGTATCCCTCGGAACCGCCGCCGCCGCCAAAATCCTCGTCGACGCCCCGGAGCCCCCAGCCAAGCCAGCCTGAATTGCGTCCATAGCTGATCCATTCGAATTTACCCCCTCGCCCGGTACTCCGGTAGAGGGTTGGGGGTGAGGGCCTAAAATAATTTCTCCCCCCAACCGCCCTCACCCGCTTCCGCCCGTTGCCCTCTGCTTACATACAAGCAGACAGATAGTGCGCGGCACGTCAAAGGTTAGACAACGCCAGGGATTCCCCACACACCCGCCGCATCACCGCCACTTCTTCCCAATCTCATCCAACCCCGACTGGCTCAATTCCCCCGGGCTCATCACAATCCGGAATTTCACATCCGCGTTAAACGTCAGAAACCACGGCTCGGCAAGCCCCGGAATCTTCGACGAATCCGTCACTTCAACCACGAAAATTCCCCCGCGCCCCCCGTCCTGCTCCGTGAAGTAGGCGGCTTCCGGCTTACACGCATCCAGAATCTTTTTCATCTTCGTCGCCGCCGTTCCATCCCGCACGGCCGTATTGAACGGCTCATTCGGCAACGTGACCAACATCAGCATTTTCATTGGCGCGGTCTCCTTTTGGGTTTGAACTGTTTAGAAATGCGCAAGAGTCCGTTCTATGAAACAGGCAAGAAAAAGTAAAGCTCGGAGCCTGCCTGCGACAGGCTGCGCTCGCGCCCCCTCACCAATCGACCCCCATCCCCGGCCGCCATGCGAACAGCGCTTTCGTGAACGGCCGCTCGCCCCCATCCAGCAGCCGCCGAACCTCCTGCACCGCCTCATGGCATTGCGTCACCAGCGCCGCGGGATAAGCAAATCGCACGCGGTGCTGCTCGAATTCATCCTCATCGTCCAGATGAATCGCCGTCGCGTCGTGCCGCAGAATCAAATCCAGATCCAGGTCGACATACCGCACGGTCCGATCGTCCCAATTCGTGCGCGTGGCAATATCGACGTACAAAAACTCCGGCGTCCAGACCTCATCCCACCGCACGTGCAGCACATACGGCTTTTCCGTCCAAAACGTGCTCAGAAAATTTTTCTTCCCAGTCCAGCGCCCCCGATAACTTTCAATCGGCGATCCCGGCGCGATGAACGTCGTCAGCCGGTCCTCCCGCCGATCAACCTCCCGCACCCCATACCGATAATGCAGGCTGCCGTCGTACTTCGTCGAATTGAGAATCAGGTCGCTCAAGCGGGAGATTCTAAATCGGAAACCGCAATCGCGATATATCCCCTTTGCCGTTTAGCCGCAACCCCGCAGGGGTGCGCGTTTCTTTTCCCCCCTCCCCTGGTACTCCGGGGGAGGGTTAGGGTGGGGGGTCATTCGCATTTTTTCAAGGCATGTGCGATTGCCCTGCCTCACGGCACCGGCTGCGTCGTCGCAACTCCCGCCCGCGTCCCCTGCGGCGACCAGCCCGCCACATCCCGGAACTGCCCCCCGTGCTTCTGTCGCGTCACCGGCAGGTTCGACCCATCGGAGCTGTAATAATCGTATTGCGGCTCATCCGTCCGGAAAAACAATCCATCCTTCATCCGCTCATGCGAATAAACCAGCGGCCGATCCGATCCATCCGGCAACCCCCCCGCGATCAGCACATATCCCAGCGTCTGTTTTCCATCCCCAAACGCATCCACCGGCACCCGCGGCAACTCCGTCGCCAGCTCCGCAAGATTCGCCGGCCATCGCCCCTGTTTAAACTCATAAACATGCGCCGCCAGCGACATCGCCGCCAGATCCCGTTCCGTCTGCGCTCGGTGAATCGTTTGAAGAATCCGAACCAGCGACGGCTTCATGATCGGATCGTTCTGAGCTCCCGCCGGCTCGTTCTTCAACGACTGCTGCAATTCCGCCTCCGCATCGGGATGGTCCAGCAGCCGCCCGATCCACTGCGTCGCCGTCGCCAGCGGAAGATCGTGCGCGTCAGATGGATCATCCGTGATTTTCGCGTTCGCGATCATCACCATCAACCGCGATTGCGCCAGCGCATCGATCCCCTCGCCAACCAGCAACCGCACCAGAATTTCCCCGGGTTGATCCTTGAGCATGGATTCCAGACGCAGCAAATCTCCCGCCGTCCCAAACGCCGCCGGCTGCTGGTTCAGAACCAGGCTCTGGTACTTCGCCGCATCGCCAAGTTCGTTCGCCAGGTTCCGCATTTCGTTCAAGTAGCTGAAATTATTCGGCCCCAACCTCTTGAACACCGGCCAATTCGCCCGCTGCATCAGCCCCGCTTCGTGCGCCAGCTCCCGCACCTCGGCATGAAGGTGGTAATCCTGCCTCTCCATCTGCACCCACTCGTCCGGCAGCGGTGGATATTCGCGCGGAAACACCGCATTCGACGAAGCCGGAGACATGATATTTCTGGCATCGTCATCGCGAATCAATCGCGCCGCCTGCAAATAGACTTCAGCCGCGTCTCCCGATGGCTCCGTTGTCTGTCCCGCCGCGCCCAGCGGCAGCGCGACAAATAGCGCACCGACAACAAGAGATTTGATCGCCATAAATGATCCTTTCCGCCCCGACGTGAAAAACCCGCCTCTACAACTATAGACGGAATCCGCCCGCCGTCCATTCACGCTTACCCCGCTACTGGTCCGCGAAACTCAGGTTGGATGCCTTCCCCAACTTCTCCCCGTGTAGCCGCCGTGCTTGACTTCGGTGAGCTGTGTCGAACCGCACGGCGCTCTCCCGCCCAACACCTCTAGGTCGCCCCGAACGTCACCAGTCCAGCCATGTGCCCCCGCAGCGGAACCGCCTATTATATACGAGCTCCCGCATCTTCTCGTCACACAAACCACAACCGAAAATACTCTTCCTCCTCTTTTCATCGCACCCAGCAACGCCCCCCAATAAATGCAACCCGCTCAATCCACCACAAATTCCTCCATACCCCCCATTCACATTTCAAATTCTTGTCAATCCGTGAAATCTTCTCCACAAAAATCTGCGGATTTCTCAAAAATAGGTCCAAAACGTACACCTTTTGGACCTGTATATAGACGCCTGCAATTTTTCCTCTGCATTCTCTAAACAGAAAGGAACCACCATGCCCAACGACGACCTTAATCTCCCTCCGCACCCGCACGAATACCCCCAACCCGAAGAGGGAGAAGAAATCTCGCGCTCAAATCCCGGGCACTTCCGGATATCTTCGGACATCGCCCCCATCGCCAATCTCTCCAACGTCCAATCCCGAGCCATCGAGCTCGCCCTCCAGGGACTCCGCGATTCCCAAATCGCCAAAGCCCTCGCCCTCTCTCCCAAAACCCTTTGGCGATGGAAAACCCAAAACGACGACTACCGCCAGGCTCTCACCGACGCCCGAATTCAGCTCCATCAAGCCGCCACCGACCGCTGCCAGACCTACGCCCTCACCGCCGCCACTGTCCTTTCCAAATTCCTCACCGACGAAAACGACAAAAACCGCTTCCGCGCCGCCCACATCCTTCTCTCCGCCGCCTCCCGCTTCAAAGCCCCAGCCCCCCCAAAAGAAAAACCACCGGAGATCCCCTTCGAACCCTGGCCCATTCCCATCCTGGGTCCCAAAGTCGGGTAGCTGTCCCTCCCCAAGTGTAGCCGCCCAGCTTGCTGGGCGCGTCTTCAGTCTTCCCCCCTCTCCCGGTACTCCCAACATTTTTCAACAATGAACTAAATGCTGGCAAAAACAAGAGTTCGCCTCCATGCTGATCTTCTTGGTCTCAAACAAGGAGATTTGCCATGGAAGGCGAACTATTCGAGGCACTTTACGCCATCGTAGGGCGGGAAGCCAAACACCACCCCCGTCCCAAATACGCGCAGTTTACCGATGCCGTCATTCTTCTGGTTTTCTTTTGGGCGCTGTTGCACGATCGCCCCATTCGTTGGGCTTGCCAGCCTGGTCACTGGCCTGCAACGATGCAATGGATGACGCTGCCCAGCGAGGCAACCATGAGCCGACGGCTCAAAACTCTTTCCTGCTGCACGCTGCTGGCCCAACTCTATTATCGAGTTGCAGCGGTGATGGGATCGGGACTCGGTCTTTGTTGGCGGGTCGATACCAAGCCGCTGGTGGTCAGCGGATTCTCAAAGGATCGAGATGCCAGGAGGGGCTACGCCACCGGAGGTCTGGCCCGCGGTTACAAACTGGCCGCCGCCTGGGGACGCGGACTGGTGCCCGATCCGCTGCTGCTGGCGTCCCTGAACGTCTCGGATCAGCAATGCGGCATTGAGTTGATCGATCGACTGACTCAAAATGGTTCAAATGCCACCGGCTATCTGCTGGCCGATGCCACTCATGAGACCAATCCGCTCCACTGGCATGCCATGACCCACGGTTTCCAACTGCTGGCCAAACGTAAAGCACCCGGGAGCGGCTTGGGACATGGCAAGCACTGCCCGGCACGCTTGCGATGCATTGAACTGCTGGAGGCGGACGCTCCCAACCCGTTCGGCCGGGAACTTTATGGACTGCGGGGCGACATCGAGCGGGATCTGGCACATCTGTGCAATTTCGGCGGCGGACTGCAATCTTTGCCGAGTTGGGTCCGTCGGCCACGACGAGTGGCCCGGTGGGTCATCGCCAAGTTGATCATCCTGGCCTTGCGGCAGTGCCAAATAAAAGGACTTACGGCATAGATGAAATATGTTGGGTAATCCGGGGGAGGGTTAGGGTGAGGGCCCGAATACCAGATAATATTCCGAATGTCCCGACACAACCGTCCTCCCCAAGTTTAGCGGCCCCGCTTGCGGGGCGCGTCTTCAGTGCCGCCGGTGTCCCCACCGGCGGATTTCAATTCGCCAAACATTTTCTCGCAACCCCCTCACAGAGCTCACCCATGCCCAAAAAACCCAAACCATCCTTCTTAAACCCCGCCCGCTCACTCCAATTCCTCATCTGGCTCGCTGATCCCCGCTTTCGCCGACCCCCAAAATTTCCCCCGCTCCCCCCAGCTCCACTTCAATCTGGTGTTCCCGACGATCATCCACCAGCGGGATCGTCTTATCCGCCTGCTCGACGCCGTCCGCGACGACCCGGCTCACACCCGTTCCGCCGCGATTCTGAACGTGAATATGATGAAACGTCTCTCGGTACCGATAATGAATCTTAAACCACTCCCACCCCTTCGGCGTCCGCGGCGAAAGGTGCAGCCGGTCCACCTTCAACTGCACCCCCAGCAGCGACTCCACCAGCAAACGATAGCTCCACCCCGCCGACCCCGTGTACCAAGTCCATCCCCCGCGCCCGGCATGCCGCGGATTCTTGTAAATATCCGCCGCCATCACATACGGCTCAACTTTGTATTTCTCGATCCCCGTGTCGCTGTCTCCGTGATGCACCGGGTTGATCAGATTAAACAGTTCCCACGCCCGCTCCACGTCCCCCATTTCCGCAAACGCGATAACCGCCCAAACCGCCGCGTGCGTGTATTGTCCGCCATTCTCGCGCACCCCCGGCACATATCCTTTGATGTAACCCGGATTCAAATGCGATTTGTCGAACGGCGGATCGAAAAGCTGGATCAGCCCCAGATCCCGCTTCACCAGTTGCTGATCCACCTGCTCCATCGCCTTACGCGCCCGCTCCGCCGCGCAGCTTTGGAGATAACGGCCCAGCTCTGCGCGATCGAATCGATCCGGCACTCATCGTTCGACGCCGACCCCAGCGGCTCCCCATCGTCAAAATACGCCCGCTTATACCACTCCCCATCCCACGCGTGCTCTTCGACATTCGCCTTCAGCCTCGCCGCCTCCGACGCACACAAGTCGGCGAACGCCGCATCATTCCGCAGCCGCGCAATCGGCTCAAACTTCATCAGCACGTCGTAAAGGAAAAACGCCAGCCAGACGCTCTCACCCTTCCCATGCTCGCCGACGAGATTCTCCCCGTCGTTCCAATCTCCCGTCCCCATCAGCGGCAGCCCATGATCTCCAAACTTAAGCCCATTCTTGATCGCCCGCACGCAGTGCTCATAAAGCGACGCCGATTCCTCCGACCGCACCGGCGAATCAAAGTAGCTGTCCTCGTCCGGCTTAACCTGACGCCCCTCCAAAAAGTTCGTCTTCTCATCCAGCACCCCCGTATCCCCCAGCGCCGCGATATACCGGCACGTCGCATACGGCAGCCACAGATAATCGTCCGAGATTCGCGTCCGAACCCCGCGTCCGCTTGGTGGGTGCCACCAGTGCTGCACGTCTCCCTCGCGAAACTGCCGCGCAGCGCACCGCACCAGATGCGCCCGCAGAATCTCCGGCTCCGCATGCACAAACGCGCACACGTCCTGAAGCTGGTCGCGGAACCCAAAGGCCCCGCCCGACTGATAAAACCCGCTGCGCCCAAAAAACGGCACGCCATCGTCTGATACAGCAGCCACCCGTTGGCCAGGTAATTGACCGCCGCATCCGGCGTTTCCACGTGCACCGCTCCCAGCGCGTGATTCCAATATTCCCACACCTTCGTCTGCGCATCGCGGGCCGGATCAACCCCGCGAAACCGTCCGATCAGCGTCCGCGCATCCGCCGCATCCCGCCCCGAGCCGATGATGAACGCCACCTCCCGCTCGCGCCCGTCGGGCAGATCGATCATCACCTGCATCGCTGCGCAAGGATCGAAGTTCGCCCCCACCCGCCCCGACAGCCGCGTCCGCGACATGCACGCCGGCCGTCCCGGTCCGCCGTTGCGGCCCAGAAATTCCGTCCGGTCTCCCGTAACCGTCCGCAGCGCTTCGCTGCATTCCAGGAACGCGATCCGCTGCGCAAACTCCCCGCCGTAGGAATTTCGCGCAAAAGCGCCCCCGTCTTGGCATCCATTTCCGTAACCACGTGCATCGCATTTACCGGCCGCCGCTCTCCCAGCACCAGTTCCAAAAACGCCGTGATCGACACCCGCCGCGGACGCCCGGAGTTGTTTTGCAGCTTCAGCACCGCAAACTTCACCGGCGCATCCGTCGCCACAAACGTGCTCGTCTCCGCGCTGATTCCATCCTCCGAATATTCGAAGATCGTGTACCCAAACCCATGCCGCGTCGTGTAGGGCATCGCCCCGCGCCGGCAGGGGGGTCGGCGACCAGAAACGCCCGCTCTCCTCGTCGCGGATATAAAACGCCTCGCCGCTGGCGTCGCGAATCCAGTCGTTGTACCACGGCGTCAGCCGGTACGACTGCGCATTCTCGCACCACGTGTAAGCCCCGCCGCTTTCCGTCATCACCATTCCAAAATACGGATTGGCGATCACATTCGCCCAAGGCGCCGGCGTGGGCCGCTCGGCGGTCGTGGTGATCACATATTCCCGCCCATCCTGCGTGAATCCTCCGATCCCGTTGAACGCGATGAGATCCCGCCGCGGGATTTCCACCCCGACCGGCACCTCCCGCTGCCGCGGCCGCACCGGTGTAAACCTCGGCACCAGCGCCTCCGCCCGCGGACGCCGGTCCACCTGCTCCGCAAGCGTTCCGGCCGTGTCGCTGATGATGATCCGCGCCACCGTCTGCATCAGCACCTTGTCCTCTTCCGACATCTGCTCCACCCGCCGCACGAAAATCCCCCCCGGCTTATCCAGCAGGCTGCTCTCCGCGCCGAGCCGATGACGCCCATGATCGCGTCCTGAAGCGCCTGCCGATATCCCGATTGGTCCTCGTTCCAGATCACCAGGTCCACTGTCAAACCCTTCACGCGCCAATAGGCATGCGCCACCACCAACTGCCGCACCAGCGCAAGCTGATTCACGTCGCTCACCCGCAGCAGCACGATCGGCAGATCCCCCGAAATGCTGTACCCCCACAACCCCGATTGCCCGCGCCGATTCCGCGCGATCACGCTCCCCGGCGCGCGCATCAGCGGATTCATATAGAGAATGCTGCTGGCCATCCGGCTGTAAAGCTGCGCCTCCGCCTCGCTCGCGTCGAGCTGCCGCAGCGTCACCTGGCTGTGCGTCCACGCCAGCTCGAACACGCGGTCCGCCAGGTGTCGATCGTGATATTTCTCGATCAGTGCTGTCGCAGCTTCCTGCGTCTCCCCCATCCCGGTCACCAGGTTCACCCGCACCGTCTCATCCGGCCCGATCATCACCGTCGTGCGGATCGCTGCGATCGGATCCAGCACCGCCCCTTCGCTGTCGGAAAGATTGCTCCGGTGCATCGCCGCCGGATCGGCCAGCGTCCGCCCCCGGCCGATGAATTCGTCCCGCGCCGTCTCATACGATTCGCTCCCCACCGCATTCCCCTGCACGGTAACCAGATGCAGCATCCAGGGCGGCGTTTCCGGCGCCGACCGCGGCCGCCGCGTGCACAAAATCGCCTGCCGGTGCCGGATGATCTGCGTCTGCACGAACAGGTTGCTGAACGCCGGATGCGCCGCGTCCGCCGCCGGGTTGGCGATCACCACCTCGGCATAACTCGTCAGCTCGATCGTCCGCGGCCGGCTCCCCCGGTTCGTGATCGCAATCCGCCGAAGCTCGATGTTGTCCTCCGGCGAAACTGCGATCTCAACGTGCGTGTCGATGTCCCGGTCGCGCCGCCGATATTCCGCCCGCCCCTGCGAATAAATCGCTTCGTACGACGAAGCCCGCTTCAGCGTCGGCTGATGCGTGATCGACCAGAATTCCCCCGACTCGACATCGCGCAGATAACAGAAGGTTCCCCAGCAATCGCGCGTCGTGTCCTCCTGCCAGCGGGTGACCGCCAGGTCGCGCCACCGGCTGTACCCTCCGCCGGCCGCGGTAACCGCCACGTGATATTGCCCGTTGGAAAGCAGGTGAACTTCCGGCACCGCCGTGCCCGGTGTGTTGTACACCCGTATGTTCGACGCCGCCTCCGCCGGCACGCCGCGCGCCTCCGAAACCTCCGCCGGATGCGGATAAATCGACGGCGTCTTCGGAACCCGCTCGTGCAGCAGCAAATCCGTCGCCCGCATCTCCGGATCCGAATCGAACCGCCGCTGCATCGGTTTCCCCGCCAGCAAATACAGCAGCGAATTCAACGCCATCCCCTGGTGGTGCGCCATGAACGATCGCACCACCGCGCTGGTCTTGTCCGGCGGCAACCGTGCGGCGGTGAAATCGACCGCCTCGAAAAAGCCGTAATTCCCCAGATAACCTTCCGTCGCCATTCGCCGCAAATCCGTCAGCGATGCCTTCGGCGCCACCATGCACGCCATCACCGCCGCGTACGGCGCGATGACCAAATCGTCCGCCAGTCCCCGGCGGAAGCCCAATCCCGGAACGCCGAACGCGCGGTATTGATAGTTGAGCTGCACATCCGTCTTGTTATATCCCGATTCGGAAATTCCCCACGGCACGCCACGCTCCCGGCCAAACTCAATCTGCCGCTTCACCACCGACTGATACGTCTCATCCAGCAGCGTATGCGTATACGTCGGCATCACCAGCAGCGGCATCAGATACTCAAACATCGACCCGCTCCACGACAGCAGCGCCGTTCGCCCCCCGCGCTCGTCAGCAGCCGGCCCAGCGCAAACCAATGCTCCTGCGGCAATTTCCCCTGCGCGATCGCCACATAACTCGTCAACCGCGCCTCGGACGCCAGCAGATCGTAATACCCCGCGTCGCGTCGCCGCTCGCCGACGTCAAATCCAATCGCCAGCAGCCGCCTCGATTCGTCGTAGAGAAACGAATAATCCAGATCGGCAAATTCCCGGCACCGCGCCGTCAGAAGCTCGGCATCCGCCAGCCGCTTGGCGGCATGTTCCGCCGATTCCAAAACCGCCTTGCGCAACTGCGTCAGCCATTGCTCCGCCGCTTCAATTTTCCGCAGCTTCTGCGTGACGGCATCGATCACCGGCAGCAACTCGCTCTCCAGTTGCGCCGCCTTTCCAAGCGTTGGAATCTCATCCAGCCGATTCAGCAACTGCCGCAGTTCCGAAAGATGAACGACCGTCTCCCCTTTCTCCTGCTTCCAGATCAGCTCCGAAGGCGGCGGCAGTTCCACCCACGGCACCAGCAGCGTCAATTCGTCGATGAACTGCCGGCACTGCCGCGAAAACGACTGCATCCACCACTTCAGCTCCGAATTGTCCGGCGCTCGAACCGACGTTTCCAATTCACCCGCCAGCCTCGAGACCCGCTGAAGAAGCTGATACATCGCCGAGAGCGTCAGCGCGGGCGATTGCAAAGCCAGGCGAAGGGGCGCGAAAATCTCCGTCGATTGCGCCCCAGATTTTCCCGCCGTCGCCCGGTGCACTTCCGCGATCACGTTCAGCGTCGCCTCCAACCCCGAGAACGCGGCCGAGCTGAAAATCGCCCGGCCCCCCATCTCATAGAACCCCGCCGCCACCGTAAGCAGAAACCCCGCCATGTTCCCGCTATCGACGGTCGAAACATACAGCGGCCGCAGCGCCTCCAGCGTTTTCGTGTCATACCAATTGTAAAAATGTCCCCGGTGCCGTGGCAGTTTATCCAGCGTGCCCAATGTTTGTGTCGTCATTTCCAAAGCCCGGCCGGCCGGAATGAATCCCAGGTCCATCGCCGCCAGGTTCGAAAGCAGCGCCAAGCCGATGTTGGTCGGCGAAGTTCGATGCGCCACGCCCACCGCCGGGTCTTCCTGGAAATTGTCTGGCGGAAGAAAATTGTCCGGCGCCGCCACGAACGTCTCGAAAAATCTCCACGTCCGTCGCGCCACAACCTGCAGAAACGCCAGCTCGTCCGCCGAGAACTTCGCCTTCGCCGGCTGCATCGGCAGGCTCACCCACCACGCGATCCCCGGCGAAACCAGCCACAGCGCCGCAAACGGCGCCGCCACCGCCAGCGCCGGCGCATGCAACAGCCGCACCCCAACCAGCGCCGCCAGCGCCATCGCCGGCTGAATCCACATCGTGATAAAAAATCCCGCCAGGTCCGTCCGCGTTAATCGCTCCGCATCAAGCGCCGTCCGCCACTCCAGCAAATTCCGCCCGGTAATCAGCATTCGCAGCGCCGTTCGCGCGATCGCCTCGGCACTGACATACGCTTCGTACGGCAGGCACGCGAGACCGAAAAGCTCCTGCAAAAGCTGCCGGCCCACGCCCCGCAGAACGAATCGGCTGTGCTGCTGGATCGGCAGGTCCTGCTGCCGCCGCGTGAAATCCGAAAACCCATTCAGCAGCGGCGGCAAAACCAGGATCGCGATCACCACGCCGCAATAAAACAGCGCGCTGCCCGGCAGCAGCCATCCCGCCAGCAGCGCCAGCAGCAGCGCCGGCGGCACCACGCTCCGCCGCAGATTGTCGAAAATCTTCCACCGCGAAAGCGCCGAGATCGGATTCTCTTCGCTCTCCTCCCCACCGCGCGGCACGCGAAGCCCCAGCCACGGCAGAATCTGCCAGTCCCCACGCATCCACCGGTGCCGCCGGCTCACGTCCACCGGATAGGCGCCGGAAAATCCTCGAACAGCGTCACATCGCTCACAATCCCCGACCGCGCATACGCGCTCT
Organism: uncultured Phycisphaerales bacterium; assembly: GCA_963755915.1. Classification (GTDB taxonomy): domain Bacteria; phylum Planctomycetota; class Phycisphaerae; order Tepidisphaerales; family Tepidisphaeraceae; genus PALSA-1353. The sequence continues at coordinate 178,015 of CAVWLP010000003.1, read as the reverse complement.
CGAGCAGATCGTGGCTCAGAATCCGATTCTCCGGCAACCGCCCGCCAACCGTCTTGCTGAACGCATCGACGTCATAAATCCCTTTGCCGGTGAATGAGCCTTCCCCAAAAATATCCTGGTAAGCATTTGAAACCGCCAGGGTATAAGGATCGATTCCCGGCTCCCCCGCGAAAAGCCGCGCGAAACGCGACCGATTCGCGCTGGGAATGCTTATCCCCAGCCGCGGCTGCAAAATGCTATACCCCGCCACGACCTCGCCCCGCTCCCCATCCAGCAGGGGTCGAATCAGCGGATGCGCCATCGTCCCCACCAGTTGTCGCGCCGAATCGCGCGGAAGCTGCGTGTCACTGTCCAGAGTGATGACGAATTTCGCCCCCTCAAGCTCGTCGACGTTCCCCACGATCGTATCGAATTTCTCCCCCGCCCCCAGCAGCATCGCGTTCAAATCTTCCAGCTTTCCGCGTTTCCGCTCCCACCCCATCCACACCCCTTCCTTCTCATTCCACCTCCGCGACCGATGCAGCAGGAAAAACGTGTCGTGCCCATGCCCGCTTTCATTCCCATTCCCATCCCCATTCCCCTCCGCCGCGACGGCCGTATATTTCGCATTCAGACCATTGATCGCATCCCGCGCCCGGTTCAGCAGCGCCTCGTCCTCCGGCATATTTTCGCTCGGCGCATCCCGAAAATCCGTCAGCAGTGCGAAATAAAGCGACTCATCCCGATTCGCCAGATACCGCAGCTCCAGCGCCTCCACCATCTCATCGATATGTTCCGGCTCACCAAAAATAGTCGGCACGACCACGATCGTCCGGAACTCCTTCGGAATCCCCGCCGAAAATCCAGCCGCGGCAAAACCTGCGGCTGAACCAGCAGCGCCGAAGCCCAGTGCGCCGCCGCAACCGCAAGATGGCTCGCGCAGATCACCATCAGCACGCCCAGCCCGGCGATTCCCCACGGCCCTGCCCCAAAACGCGCCGCCATCCCCACCACAAATCCGCTCACCAGCGCCGTCGCCACCACGATCGACCCCAGATAAACCGCCAGCGGCATCCCGCCCGCCGCCCGCCTGATATGCTCGCGCATCGTCGGCCGCGCCTGTGACGCCTTTTCCAGTTCCCGCCTTCCCCGATCCACCAGGAAATACCCCACGTGCCCCTCGCGCCCGTCCGATTCCGTCGTCGATCGCGCCGCCCGCCCGCTGGCAAGCTCGATCGCCTTGCGGGCAACGTCATCCTCCGAAAGCCTGCTGTGCCGCGCGATTTCTTCGACGGCATGGCGATAATTATCGCGCGTCGAAAAATCCATCCTCGAATAAACCCCCGCCGGGTCCGTCAGCAGCGTGTGCTCGACGGTGCTCATCGCCTCCACGAAGTCGCGCCACTCGGTTGTCCCTAGAAATCGCAGACTGGTGATGCTGTTCCCGACCGAAACCTGGTCCGCCGCCTGGTTCTGGCTCGCCTCGCGATAAACCTGCTCGATCGTCAGCCCCTGCTCCGCCAGCCGCTGCTCCAGCCACGTGATCGGAAAAAGCAGCGTCGAGCTGTGCCCCTGCAACTGTGTCGCAAACTCCGCCGCGAACGCGGTCGTCAACGGCGGGTCCTCCCGAACCATGTCCGCTAAAACCAGCACCACGTGCGCCGGATTCCCCGCCGCCGTGTCGAGCATCTGCTCCACCCAATACTGCGCCCGTTCCCGGTCGCGCCTTCCCGCTGCCAGTCGAATCGCCACCCGCCGCAGATTTTCCAGCAGCGCCAACCGCAGCATGATCGGAATGGCCCACAATTCCCCCAGCATCAGCGGGCTCACCGACTCATACGACGCGATAAACGCCCGCACGCTCTCCGCATCGATGCGCCCATCCACGTGCGAAATCAGCTCCAGCGCGATGTCATACACCCGCGGATACCCCGCGCTTGGTCCGCTGATCAATTGCCGCAACTGCCGGCTGTAATTCCGCGGCAAATGCCGCCGCGCCGTCCGAACCTGGTCTTCAATCAAATGAAAATTATCGAGAAACCATTCCGAAGCCGGGGTAATCCGCCGCCCGCGCTTCACCGCGTCCGCGATCACCTCATACGCGTCGCGCAAAACGACTTCGTTCTCCGCCAGCCGCGGCAAAAGCCGATCGCGCCGCCCCCACGCTTTCCCACCCCCCGATACGATATGCGACCCCGCCATCGACTTGGCATGCCGCTCCAGTTGCACAACGCTGAACAGCTCCGACCGCAGCGGCTGTTCATCCACAACCTTCCCGTTTTTACCCCCATTTCCATCGGTCGAGCCGTCTCCCCCGCGAAACCGGCCCAGCGCAGAGCGCAAAAATTGCAGCCTTTCAGTTTCCACAGATTGCAGAGTACGTTCATCCTCGATTTATCGCCAGAGAGAAAAGCGCCGGATGTCCCCACCCATAAGAATTTGAACTCTTCCGCCGCACCGCAATAATCAACCCATCTCAATGGGCTGGTTTCTCTTTTATCTCTCTTATGCCATCGTCGGCTGGAGTATCCGGGCGATCATGGTCACCGTCGTCCTCCGCCGCCAGTTCGCGCCGGGGGCTTCAGTCGCCTGGCTCGGAATTATCTTTCTGCATCCGTATATCGGGGTGGTTCTATATCTCCTGCTCGGCGAGAGCCGTCTCGGCCCGCGCCGAACCCAGCGCCATCGCGACATCATCGCCCGCTTCCGCGATCCCCAGCGCCACGCCGAACGCGCCGCCCACGCGACTACCCCCGACGCCACCCCCTCTTACCAGCCCATGATCCGCCAGGCGGAAAAAATCAGCGGCATGCCCGTCCTCGCCGGCAACCGTCTCGATTTCGTCCCCGATTCCGGCATCTTCCGCGACCGCCTCTGCGCCGATATCGCCGCCGCAAAACAGTCCGTCAACCTCCTCTATTACATCTTCGCCGGCGACTCCTCCGCCCGCGCCGTCGCCCTCGAGCTCAAACGCGCCGTCGGCCGCGGCGTCAAATGCCGTCTCCTCGTCGATGCCCTCGCCTCCAGAAAATTCTTCCAGCCTCACGGCCTTTCCCGCGAGCTGATTTCCGACGGCGTTCACGTCGCCGCCGCTCTCCCCGTCACCCCCATCCGGCGCCGCCTCGCCCGCATGGACCTGCGCAACCATCGCAAGCTCGCCGTCATCGACGGCCAGATCGCCTATGTCGGCAGCCAGAACATCATCAACCCCGACTACGGCGGCCGCCACGGAAATCCCTGGGTCGACGTCTCCGCCCGTTTTACCGGTCCCATCGTCGGCGAGGTCGCCTCCGTCTTTGCCGAAGACTGGGCATTCGAAACCGGCGAAGAAATCGACATCCCCTATCCCCAGCGCCAGGATTCGCCTTCCAGCAACCCCGCCGATCAGGAATTCCCCGCCCAGGTCGTTCCCACCGGCCCCACCAACCGCGACCTCACCTATCGCCGCCTTCTCCTCGCCGCCATCCAGTCCGCCCAGCATCAGCTTATCCTAACCACCCCCTATTTCGTTCCCGATGAGGCAACCATCCTCTCCCTCATGATGGCCGCCGATCGCGGCGTCGATGTAAAGCTCATTCTCCCCTTTGTCGCCGACCATTTCTTCGCCGCCGCCGCCGGACGATCCCATTACTGCTCCCTCCTCCGCGGCGGGGTCAAAATCCATCTCTATGAGGGCGGCCTCCTTCATTCCAAAACGACGACGGTTGACGACGCCTTCGCCCTCTTCGGCTCCGCCAATCTCGACGTCCGCAGCTTCACCCTCAATTTCGAGATCAGCGTCCTCCTCTACGGCCAGCCCATCACCCAGCGCCTCCGCGATATACAAAACATCTATCTCTCCCGCTCCCGTCAGCTAACTTCCAACGAATGGGAAAAGCGCCCCGCCATCAGCGAATACGCCGACAACGCCGTTTCGTTGCTCTCCCCATTGTTGTAGTTAACCCCGAAATTAAGTGCCGCCGGTGTCCCCACCGGCGGAATCGCGCCAAGAAAGTCAAAAAAATCATTGAAAGTTACTGCGCCTCTTCCAGCGTATGAATCACCGCGAACCGCAGAAGCTCCGCACTGCTTCGCATCCCCAGCTTTTCCTTCACATGCTCGCGATGCACTTCCACGGTTTTGCTGCTCAAAAATAGCTGCTGCGCAATTTCTTTGACCGACAACCCCAGCCCGATCATCTGAAAAATCTCCAGCTCCCGATCGCTCAATCTGGACAACGGCGTGTCGCGCGTCAGCGTCTGCCGCCGGCTCGTCAGCCGCCCCAACAGCGCCGAGCTCATATGCTCGCTCAGCCACAGCCCGCCCGCCAGAACGCGCCGAATCGCCTCCAGCACTTTCTCCGTCGCCTGCGATTTCATCACATATCCCTGCGCCCCGGCCCGCAGCACCCGCTCCGCCCACAATTCCTCATCATGAATCGACAGCACCAGAATCGGCAGACTCGCCCAGTGCGTCCGGATATCCTTGATCAGCTCCAGCCCCGGCCGCCCCGACAGCGAAAGATCCGTCACCACAATATCCGGCTCTTCCTTCTGAATCCGCTCGATCGCCTGGTCAGCCGTCTCGGCCATGTCGCTCACGACCATGTCCCCCTCCATCTCGATGCGCGTTGCCAGTCCTTCGCGCACGATCGGATGGTCATCGACCAGAAGGACGCGCGACCGCGGCCGCGCCGAGGAGAGCGGCCGTTTCCTGCTGTCGGCTGGTTGTGGGTGATTCATGATCGCTCGTGTTCGGACAACGACAAATGACCGAGGTCCCGGCGGTTGTGCTCTTTATCTCCAGCGATCCGCCGATCATCCTCGCTCGATATTGCATGACGCTGATGCCCATCCCCTTGCTTCGCGGTCCCGCGACCGGGAGCCCGGCGCCGTCGTCATGCACCGACAACGTCGTGCCGTCCTCCAGTGTAACAAGTTCGATCCGAATCTGCCTGCATTTCGAATGCCGTACCGCATTATTGACCGCCTCCTGGGCAATCCGAAACAAATGGATCGACGCCGTATCGTCCGCCAGTTTCAATGCCCCCCGGCAGGAAACCGCGCAAGACCTCTGCATGCTCGTCTGCACCTTGATCGCCATGTCCCGCAGCGCCGTTTCCAATCCCTGCGGCCCCAGTTCCACGGGCGAAAAACCGCGGGCAAGCTTCCGCGTCTGCTCCAGCGCTCGGTTGATCAGCGACGCGATTCGCGCCGCATGCGCCTCCTCCGGCAGCCCCTGCTGCGCCAAACGCTGCCGTAGATTTTGCGTCAGCAGCGCAACCCCCGTCAGCTCCTGCCCCACGCCGTCGTGAAGGTCATGCCCGATGCGAATCTGCTCGCGCTCGCTGATCTCCAATATTTCCTTTTCCAGCGACCGCAACTCAGTCACGTCCCGCGTAATCTGCGCAAACCCGCGCAAATTCCCCGTCTCATCCCGCAGCGCCGTCGTAATCACGTTTGCCCAGAACCGCCCGCCGTCGCGCCGCACGCGCCACCCTTCATCCTCGCGCCGCCCCTTGTGCGCCGCTTCCAGAAGATCCGCCGCCGGTGCTCCGCGCGTGGCGTCCTCCGGCGGATAAAACGCCGAGAAATTCATCCCCATCGCCTCATCGTGCGGAAATCCGAAAATGCGGTGCGCCCCCGGATTCCAACTGATCACCCGCCCCATCGAATCGAGCATCACGATCGCGTAGTCCGCCACCCCTTCCACCATCAGGCGGAACCGCTCCTCGCTTTCCCGAAGCAGGGCGTTGGAGCGCGTCAGTTCGCTCGTCCGCTGCTCGATGCGCGCCTCCAGTTCTTCAAACGATTTCTGCACCGCCCGTTCCGCCTGCCGCCGCATTGACGTCAGTGAGCTGATCAGCACCGCCACGGCAAAAAAAACGCCCCCCTGAAGCCAGTCATCCCACCCAAATCCCGGCGAACCGACGGGGTTTAGTCGATAAAAATCCCCCGCCAGAAACGCCGCCAGCGCGGAGGCCAGCAAACCAGGCCCCAATCCTCCCCACCAGGCGCTGATCACCACCGCCCCGAAGAACAGCGAGGCCATGTTCTGCCCCATCGGCGGCTTAATCGAATAAGCAACCGTAGCCGCGACAATCACCAGCGCGATCGCCAGCAGATACCGGCTCGCAACCCGGGCATACGATCCGAACTCGTTGGCCGATGGTTCCACGCAACAGCATTATACAAGGGAACCCGCCGGGCCGGGGAAAATAGAGCACCCCGCAACTTCCCCCCGAAATTGCCAACCGCAATATCGATTTATCCACCCCCCGTATAGCCGCCCCCACGTGCGGGGTGCCTCTTTCGATGTCCCCAAATTGCACCGCCCTTTTGTGCCTTGGTATTTGCCACCGTCCTGCACCGAAATCACTACGCCCCGACGTAACATTCCCGGATCAACCGACTCCTCTTTCGCGCCCACCGGTTCAGTTATCGCCGAACCGGTACATCTTCTCCGGAAGGACAATCGCCTGGCCGCTGGCGATCGCAGCGCTCAGCCCGGGATTTGTCTTTCGAATCGCCGCCTCGGTCGATTCCACGAAGGTGCGCTTTTGCGATTCATCCTTCATCCCAAGCAGATCCAGCCGGCAGAACCTCCGGACAAACGAGTCGAGAGATTCCCTTTTCGAAGCGATCACGTAATACGCGCCCTGCCGCTTGAACGGACCGGGCGACGTATCCGCGACCGCCTCAGGATTCGAATATCCCGAGGAATCGACAGGTCCCAGCGCCATTCTTCGCCGAACCGTCATCGATTCATGGAAATTCTCGCCGTCATAGTCCCACAGGTCCGTCGTCAACATCGTGAACGACAATTCAACGGGATGGGCAGGATTTCCCGCCCATCGCGCATCGGCTTCCACGGCATCGTTGATTTGTTCGTCGCCCCCGCATTGGCCGCGGGATCCGATCGGTCCCTCGCCGAGCAGGTGCCAGCGATGTTCCCCATCGCAAAGAAGAAAAATATTACGCGTTTGCGTGATGGCCCCGCTGCCGGATTGCGGGGCGGAATCCCAGCGGGCCTGGTAGATGACGCCCCGGGTCGGATCGCGCACTACCACCAGCGGATGCGCATCCACGAAGCGCGTGTAGATCAGCATTGGGCCGTCAGGGTCATCCCACCAGTAATCGTGCGATTCCAGAAGGAACCAGGCCGGTTGCTGCGTGCCGATTTTCAGATCGTACGCCCGATTCATGGCGAACATCGGCTTGCCGGCCCCGTCGTGCATGATCCACAGCATGTCCCGGCCGCCCCAGATGAATTTCGGACGGGTCAGATCCGCCAGCGCCGTGAAATTTCCCGCCGTCTGCCCAATCTTCAGTCTGTCGTCCAGTTTGTCCAGAACCGTCAAATCCGGCTGCGTCGTCGCCGAGGCGACAGGGCCAGCACTGGCAAACATGGGAATTCCACTGAGGGCAAAAAATAGAACTGTAACCGAATTGATTCGATTCATGCGGCACCATCCCTGGCAAAATCGCGGGCCTCCTTGCCCGGCGGGAATACCAAATTATACCGCAGGGGGAAAACTAAAACATAATTCTGGCAAATATCAATCGCAATGGGAGCACTCGGATTCGAACCGAGGACCAAGGGTTTATGAGACCCCTGAATGATGGTCGCAACGAGCAGGAGAATCAACAACTTGCGCCCACCGAGGAAAATCGCTTGTCACCCGACTTGTCACCTGCCGCGCAGCAAGACGCTGACCTAACCACGGTGACCATGGCATGGCCGACATTGCCAATTGACGTGCGTAAGATGATCGTCGGCGTGGTGCAAGCTACGCGAAAGGTAGAATAATATAAGACATCGTTTATTGAACCCCCGCTAACGATCCTGTCGCGAGAAGGATGAAGCTGCCGACGGCATCTTGATCCAACATGGTCGTAACTTGTGAGCCAACCGCTTTAGGCTTCATTATGGCTAGGAGCTTGCTGAATTGATCGTTGACCGCTGCTATCATGGCGTTTTGCTGCGGGTTGACTCCCTTTTCATCCGCGGCGCTCTCCTTGATCTTCTCACGCCAGTTCTCGAAGCCAGCATTCATGTAATCTGAGAGGGTATCGGCTGACTTGGCATCCGCACACTGAAAACTCCAAGCGACAGACCCCCTCGGTGAGATACTGAGAGAAATCGAAGTCACTGATATGGAATCCAAAGGCGAGTTCGAAGGAGCATCGCCGAGCGGAGATTCGCCGGTCATCATGCAATAAATAAAACCGGACGGAGTCCAATTTAGCAGATTTCCCGGAAGCGCAGCACGAACTGCCGCGCTTCTGCCAGGGCCCAAGGCGTCGGCCCATTCGGGCGGTGGGTGGGCCAACGGATTGTCCGTTTTTTCCGACCCCGGCCACGAAAAGACCAAAGATTTTCCCACGAGCTTACTCTGCTGCGGGATCGACACCCATTCCAGCGAGTTGAATGCACGGATCGCCTTCTCCAATTCGTCGGGATTGGCGCCGTCAAGCGGAACAATCACCTCGTCCAATTCAATCTGTCCATTCCCGCCTCCAATCACGGCGAAAATATCTTTGCCACCTGCAGCCTTAAAACTGGAGGTCCACTTGCTGAGCTGTGCGATGCGATTCATCGCGAGCTTCTGCTGGCGATCGCGAGATTCAGGGTTTGGAATGCACGACAATGTCGCTGCCGCGCATACATTTACCTGATCCATATTCATCGAGGAAAAGTCAAAATGGACGAGTCCACGTGGTTGAGAATCGGGAGAAGGAGCAGGAGGAGAAGGCGGCGGCGGCGGCGGCGGAGAAGACAAATCGGCGGTGCGTTGGGCTATCGCCAACGCGCCAAGAGTTGTCACGATCAACATTGCAAGTATCAGTTGTCGCATGGAAACATCTCCTCACTTTACATTCGCGATTTGCCCGGCAGCGCAGGCAAATTGCTCGCCGGTGTGTACCGCGCCTTACATCGATTCCGTGACGATCCATATTAAAATCACAAGCGCGACAACGGCTGCGCCGCCGATGATGATTGCTTTTCTCGTGTTGAACCCAAGGGATGTCTTGTGTCCAACCTGTTCCTGTTCTAATCGTGCGATGTTAGCAGAGTGCTCATCGGCTTGCAGTTGGATTTCGTTCCGCTGTCGGTAGAATCCGGCAAGCCTGGGTTCGGCAAGATTTGCCGCCAGCACGCGAGTTCCCAAGTCTTTCAAAATCGCGTCCAAATCGTGCTGTTGACGGCGCAAAGTGGCATCCGTCGCCTTGATCCAGGCGGTCAATTCTGCTGCCTTTGTGGGGTCTGCCTTCGCGTCAATGCGCCCAACTCCTCCACCGCCGCATCGTGCTGCGATTGGCTTTCTTTCATCTTTTGTCGCGCATCCAGAGCTTTTTGGCGCAGCGCTTGAAGCGTCGAATCCGAGAAAGCTGAGACGTCGGCTGCGGACGCGCCGCATTCAAGTGCGAGTTGATCCAACTGCTTATTACATGCGCTAACAGCCGATTTTTCGTGATGTAGTCGTACCTCAACCTTACCCGCTTCAACGGCCTCTGCAGCCTTGGCTTCGGCTGTTTCGACGAATTGCATTGTGCGAGTCTTAATCGAATCCCATGTCCCACCGGAATGTGTAGATGCATCGGCGCTCGCGGAATGTTCTGACAACTGTCCGGCCGTGGATGCGGACGACATCGGACGATCTGCCAACGTCGTGGGCACCTTACCAGTGAACCGCACGGCAATCGCCAGGCATAAAGCGGTGCCTGATAGCGCGAAGCCCAAGTCAAACCATACAGTTTTTTGAATCGTGGCGATCATCCGCTCCATCGAGGCTCGCGCCGTATCCTGCATCGACGCGGCGCTCGCTCCCCAAGCTCGCGCAAGATCGGCCCCCATAGCTGCGGCATTCTGCGCTTGGTTGTTTGCGGTATCCGTCTTGAGTTGCGCGATCGTCTTTTCCCACTGTGCGTTCTGATCTTTCATTGCTTGCTCGGAACTGAAGCCGCTTATCCCGTAGATGATGAACAGAATCAGCACCCCCCCCACGGCACAGTCCCGAAGATCACGGCTGACCCGAACACCGAACGAATTGATTTGCGCTTTACTGACATCACTGAAGAATGCGATGGCCGCGATGCCGACAACAAGAGCACGCCCAGGAATGCCGGGTTGGTGTAATCTTGAAGTTTAGGCTGACCCACTGTCTGTCGGATGCCCTGGATCATGTCAACAAGCTTTTGGTAATCCGCGTCGGACATGCCCTCGACATGCGTATACGGAGTCGTGCCCAAGGTGAGATTCAATCCCGTGAGTGTGGATTGATAGGCTTGAGATTCGATCCGGCACTGCGGCAGGAAAAACAAAACCGCAACCGTCGCGAGCAGAAGTGCATTGGTGATGCTAATTGCTTTTTGGATATTTGACATGGTTGCTTCTCGAGACAGAGCAGCGGGCGATTGCAACTAGCCACGCTTTTTGAGGATGACGATTGATTGCATGGGACCGAAGCAGGGAGGACATTGGATCGTACCGTCCGGCATCAGCGTAAGGTCCAGTATGCACATGGCGAGGTGAAGCGTATTTCCATTCACGGTGTACGCAGAGGCCATTGCGCCTCCCTGACCAGCGAGAAACCAGGCGGTGCCCGGATATTTATCAAAATCAATCAAATAGCCAAGCCTAGGGTCGGTGGAGACGTAACTTCCGTGTAGAATCATATGCTCGGCTGCCGGAGTAACGACAGCCGGACGATTGGACTCCTTCAGCATCACGAATCCGCCGGCTCCAACAATCGCAAGAATGATGATTGGAAGAATCCTATACCGCATAAAAGCACCTCCGCAATTGCAGACAACGCGCGCCGCGACTCGGTTAGCTCGGACTCGCAGAAGGTAAGGGCCTTGAGACTGCTGGAATCCCAGCCACCGGAGCCAACTTAGGCGAAGTCGACCCTTCACCTCGGTAATCGGAGCCATCAAAGGCCAAAATCGCCCAAAATATAATTGAAGTAAATGGAATGATGAGCCCAATGATGAAGGCCGCGCCCTTCCCAAAGACTCGACCCAGTGAGATCAAAAGACGAATCCCGTAGACCAATCCGTAGACGAATCCGCAGACATACAGCACGAACGCCAGAACTCCGCCAATCGCCGCGGTGGCTGGGTCCTGGTCGCTGACCGCTCGTTGAGTGAATATTACCATAACTACAATTGCGGCAATGACACCCAGTAACGGGACGAAAAAGAGATCGACGATCCATCGAATCGGTCGCCGACAAACCTTCAGCAGTACGACGAGGTTGTAGATGGGGATGAGCGCGGCCCATTCGGGCTGGCCAGCTTTGGCGAAAACCCGCCAGAGACAAACAATCCAAAGGACGAATAACCCCTCCCACAAAAGTGGCATTGATGACCACCACCACAGGAAGGATGACCAGAAAGACATGGCATTAGTATTCGTGAACATGGCAAAGTCCTTTCCTCAATTCCAGACAACGTGTGCCGCGACGCGGTTAGTTCTGGGTTTGTTTGCACCGGTGGCGACGAACGAGCAGTACGCAAAAGCCGCCGATAAGCGAACCCACGGATGCGGGTTCCGGCACGGTGACGATTCCGCCCCAAGCGGTTTGCGGGCCGCCAGCGTTTGAATCCGCGGAGTTCCACAGCGTGACGGTAACCGGATCGCCGACGTCAAGGGTCGCGCCGTTTTGTCCATAGGTTCCGCCGAAGCCGGTGATGACGATCTGATTATTCGACCAGGACTGGTAATTGAGGGTGACGCTGTAGGGGGAGATATCGCCAAAGCCCTCGTCGCCCGCGCCAAATAAAGACGAAGCTCCATTGCTGGGCGTGCGGAAATCGAGGAACTGGAGATCGTTCAAATCGCCGGTGAATGGGCCGGAGAACGGGGAGCTGCCAAAGCCGGAACCTGTGATCGTCATCGTGGTATTGGCGCCGGAGCCGGAGAACGTCACGCTGGATATTTGCGGGGTGGAGGAATTGGTGGGCGGCACGTTTCCACCCCAGGTTGCGCCCAAACCCGTCGAGGGATTCCAGATCGCAAGCGCAAGAGCATCGGCCGGGGAACCGCCAAATCCGGAAAGGACGACTTGGCCGTCCGACCAGGTTTGATAGGTGAGTGTTTTTGCGTCACCTGTGAATCCCCATTCACCGAAGCCTAACTGCGCCGCATCAGCGATCCGGAAATCAGAAGTATCTCCGACATAACCTGGTGAGACGGGCGAGCCGCCGAATCCAGCGCCGTCGATCGTAATGGTATAGTCGCCCGGATTGCCGGTCAGTTGAACGGAACTGATGGTCGGATTGGCAACCGCGACCGTCGGGAATGTTCCATCGAAGAGGGATAATAAAGCCGCCGCGCAGGCGGCGCTTCGCAGCCATTTCATGGCAGGCATGATCATGATGTTTTCCTTTTCTTAAGCGGCCGATGTGATGCGGCCGTATCCGTCGCGAGGCCCGGAAGAACCCGATTAGTTGAACTTCGCGCCATATCATTAAGAGAAGCAATTTCGAGCGGAGGTTACGGCAATCATATATCCTGGAGGAGTGATTCATTACGATCACAATCCCGCCAAAATTTCCAATCGCCTACCAGGAAGGGCCGCGAGTTAATCGCCGGAATTCCGCCGCTGTCAGTTGCCACAAATGTGTACAACCCCTCTTCGCTCAGCGAGAGATTGTCGAAGGTGGCAATGCCATTCACCACCGCGGCGGTTATATTGCCGGTCAATACTCCGCTCTTTGGATGAGCGCCCAGTGACAGCGTGACGCTGGAAGTGTCGTTCGTTGCCAGGTTGCCGTATTTGTCGTAAAGCGCAACCTGCACGTTGAAATCTTTGCCGGAGGAATCCAGCCACGGGAATTGATCCACAAATCGCATTTGAACGGCCGGGCCCGGCGTCACAGCAAAGGTGTCGGATGTGGCGCCGGCCAGACCGCGATCCGTTGCCTTGAGCGAATAATCGCCGGCCTTGAGAATCGACAAACCCTTGAACGTGGCCACGCCATTTTGGACCTGGAGGTTTGCCGTGCCCAACAGGAATGCTTCGCATGGGCCGCCGACGAGATTTAGATTTACCCTGGAATTGTTGGTCGTAACGATGTTGCCGTATTGGTCTTCGACAGCCACCATCACCGCGGGGCTGATCGCGTTTCCGGCCGTTGTGTCGCTTGGCCCTTCTATGAACGCGAGATGGGTTGCTTTTGACGCGGCGACAGTAACAGGGCTTGGATAGACGATGGTCGTGATGCCATCGGTAGCGTCTGTCGCGACAAAGCTATAGTTGCCGCTGGTATCGAGGTAGAGATTATCGAAGGTCGCAACACCATCGACCGCATTAACCGTCGTCGTGCCGTAGAGAACGGGATCGGGGGCAACCGAAAGAGTAACACTCGAATCGTCGTCGGTTTCCACATTCCCAAGCGCATCTTCGAGCGTCACGGTAATTGGAGGCAACGGTTGGCCGGCGACGGCGGCGACAGAGGACGTGCTAATCACGGCTCGCGTCGTGCCTGTTAGAGGAACTTCAAATTGACCAGATAATTGAGCCTGTCCGAAGACGGACAGAAGAAACGACGGAAAGACCTGGTCGCTCCCGATACCAAAGCTTGTTGTGAATTGCCCAAGCCCTTGAGGGGGCAAGAGCTTGAACGTGCTCGATCCCGAGGGAATCGCGAACGGCGTCCAGCTTGCGATTGTGTATTGCCAATCCGCCGATACCGGTCCGATATCAGCTTCCGCTTCCGCCCCAACGCTAAATGTCAGGGAATCATTGTTACCAAGTGGCTGATCGGCCAAAGTGGTCAGTTGCGGAGGCGTTGCCTCGACGCTTAGGTCCCACTGGGGGGTTTCGAATATTTGGTTAGGATTCAGTCCAATTCCAGCGTTCAGCTTCCCACCGGTGCATTTACGGTCGATAATATTGCCGCGCCAAACTGGGTCTACACTGCTATCGGTGCGACGGCGAGCTTGGGACCTGCCACTTTGAATGGCACTACCTGGACATTGAGCGGCTCATCGGGAAGTATCCAAGCAGGTCAACTCGATTTCGAATCGCAATCCGAAACGGTACAGTCCAGTGGATTTTTGGTAAACGGCGGGTACACCCTCTCGGCTTACGTTAGTCCCCCGACCGGCAACAGTTCGGCGGCTGCGGGCATTGCGAGCCCCCGCTTTGGGTGCCTCTTGGTCTGTGGATCAATTGTTTGGCGATTTAGTGCAACGAGTCGTTGGCTCAAAGTCACCTGTCGATTCGCCCAATGGGCTTATTGTTTGGCCAGAATCAATTCCGGGTAGTTCCTGTGAAGAATGCAAAGGCTTGCTATGTCGGGCCAGGACTTCTTGCGCAACATGTAGAAACCCTGAATTCGTTCAATGCGTATGCAAAGCCTATCCCTAAAATCCGCTCCCACCTCATGGCTCCCTTGTACGCGGCCGGGGCGGCCGACAATCTCCCTCCCTCCGGGCCATCCAGATTGACCGCCACCCCGTCCGCGCGAAAGCCGTCCGCTGTGAGTGGCTGCGGGAAAGACTGTGCTGCGGAACGATTCAATCGTCATCGATGTCATATAGTGCCCCGCGAAATCCGCCGAGGTCAGACTGTTTCTCGCAACTCGGCTGACGTTCCGCCGCTGCGCCCAGCCTGCTCCGGGCGACAAGCCGGCCGCCATGCTCGACGGAGTACCGCCTGCGCGTGGCAGCACGTCTTGCATCCCTGCGCGACGGCAGGGCCTGCGCTCGGTCCTTCTGCTATTCGCCGTTTCTCTTCAACCCCCTTCTGGCTGCGGGGTTGAAGAGAAACTTTGTGCCTGGGAGGACACCGAATGCCGTTAAAGGCGATTACCCTCGCGTAAGTTGTTAACGTTAAAAACATGGTACGCTTGGAATAGATGGTTACCATGATGATCTCAGGAAGGAGCTAGATAGAATGGCACGCCCCCGCATCTCCCCGGAACTTCAGACGGTACAGCGAACCTACCGGTTCAACCAGAAGCTATTTGACGACTTTGAGTACGATTGCGCTAGGAATCTTGCGAATCCCAAGCACGTGCTCGAAGCGTTGATCCTGCACTGGTTGGAATCGAAGCCCGCCATCCGCTCTGCAATTGCCGAGAAGCACCATAAACGATTCGGCGTCACGCCAACCGAGGATTGACCAGCGAGCGCACCGCAATCCTGGAAACTCCGCAAATTCTGTTTGACATTGTTAATGACGATAATAACATCTGCTGTGGCTCCGCTGTGCGGCGGAAATCAGAGGCAAGGCCATGGCATCGACGCTGCAAAAACAGCCCGCCAGGTTGTTCGATGAGACGGGACTGCCGACTCATCTCCGATATCACACGCGTACCGAATCGCTTGGCGTATCGGCGGCCGAGGCGGCGGCGCTTCTGGGAGTTTCCGAATCGCACTTTTACTCTCTGCACAAGACTGGCAGGCTTGGGCCCTTGCCCGTCCGAATGGGCAGGGCCGTGCGATGGTCACGTCAGGAGTTGATTGATTGGTTCAACTCAGGCAGCCCACCACGGGATCGGTGGTTGGCAAACGGCAAAGATCGCCGGCGGGCATAAATTGTCGATTTTGACTTGATTGCTACCGATATAGGTAATATGCTGCCTGTAATGGCGGCGTTGGAAAGGGCATATGCGGCTCCATTGGCGGTTCGAGTGGGACGCGAGAAAAGCCGCGTCGAATATACGCCATCATCGCGTATCGTTTGACGATGCGGCCAAGGTGTTGGGGCAGGAGGATGGCGACCTTTATTTGGTCGAGGATTATGATGATGACCACAGCGATAAAGAAGACCGATATTGCACATTCGGCTCGCACCCTGAAAATCGCGACCTTATCACACGAATCTCATGGACGGAGCGCACAGACGAAGAAGAGCAGATCACACGCATCATCAGCGCAGCGCGCTGCCAACTCCGAAGAAAAGAGGGCCTATGTCGAACAAATCCGCCGGCGGCATCGTTCATAAAAAGTACGATGAGCTTCCACCAACGACCCCTGCTGACTTGGACCGATTGCGCAAGGCGATGGCCCGATCGGATGCGCGAGTCAAGCGTGACCGTGAGCCGACGATGGGATCTAATCCCATTCGACGCGATGCGAATGGGCGAATTATAAAACCGCTGCCGAGCCGTATACGTTCGGCAATTCTGCAAGAGCTTGGCCGCCGAAAAATGACGCGATACAAGCTTTGGAAGGCCGCTCAAGAAAACTGCCCAACTCTCACTCAATCGGCGGTGTACGAATTTCTCCGGGGATTTCGGCAGCTTGGCCTGAGCTATATCGAAGCGATGCTGGTGGCCCTAAATCTAGATGTTGTTGCCAGCCGCCCGCATTACGCCAGGAAGGGATGAGGCGATGAAAGTGCGAAAGATGCCATATTGGACCGATGGACAGCACAAGTTATCGGAGAAATGGTACGCCGTTTTTGTCGATTATTCCGAGACCTTGCGCCGACTGCCGCTGTTTGAAGATCGACGCGCCAGCGATTCCCTGGCCAAGGTCATTGATCGTCTCAACAGCATACATGCCGGCAGTGATGTAATGACACCGGACTTGGGACGGTCCGTGGAGGCGATGCCGCGAATTATTCGCGCAAAATTGGCCAAGTGGGGAATTCTTTCCGCCGCGAAAGTTGCTGCTGGCAATCCGCTCGCAGTCCATTTGGACGACTGGAAGTCCTCGCTATTGGCCAAGGGGAGCACGCAGAATCATGCCGAAAAGACTGCTCGTCGGCGCGCAAAATGTTTGAGGAATGCGGGTTTCAATTCTGGTCGGACCTGTCGGCGAGCAAGCTACAGGCGGCTCTTAGCGGCATGCGGCAGGATCAGCGCAACGCCGATGGGGTGATCGAGCGTGGAATCTCGTCCCAAACGTCAAATTTCTACCTTCAAGCGGCAAAACAATTCGCGCGGTGGATGGTTCAAGATGGCCGCGCGGCGGAGTCACCATTGGCTCACTTACGCGGCTTGAACGTGCGAACGGATCGGCGCCACGACCGCCGAGCACTGTCGGCCGACGAACTGCGGTGGCTCTTGGATGCTACAGTCAAGGGTTCGGAGCATTACGACATGACCGGTGAGGCGAGATCGCTTCTCTATCGGCTGGCGGTCGAAACAGGTCTACGGGCCGGCGAACTGCGAAGTCTTACGCCGTCAAGCTTTCGGCTTGAAGATCGCGAGCCTTCCGTGACCATCGCCGCGGCCTATGCGAAGAACCGCCGGGAGGATGTTTTGCCTTTAAGGCCAGCAACCGTGGCTGTGCTCAAGGTGCATTTTGCGGGAAAGATGCCGCATGCCAAGGCATTCGACGTGCCATCAGAAACAGCCGTGTCCAAAATGTTCCGGCGAGATTTGGATAATGCACGCCAAGATTGGATCGAATCAGCCGAGACGGACGAGAATCGCCTAAAGCGAGAGGCTTCGCTATTTCTCACATACCGGGACCACGCCAATCGCGTGGCCGATTTCCATGCCCTGCGCCATACGTTTATTTCCAATTTGGCGGCTGGCGGCGTGCATCCCAAGACCGCCCAGACCCTCGCCCGTCATTCCACCATCACCCTGACCATGGATCGATATTCGCATGTCTACCGGGGTGCGTTGGCGTCGGCTCTTGACGTGCTGCCGAACCTTTCGCCGGTCGTTCAACAAGCCAAGAAAACGGGCAGCGATGGAATGCCTGTTACAGCCGGAAATCGCTTGTCACCTGACTTGTCACCTGGGTGCGAATTTCGGCGTACCTCGGCGGAGTCCCGCGGAGTCAAACGCGCTGAAAGCCAACAGGAAGATTCGCCCGGAACCACCGGGGAAATCTCGACCGTTCCGAGCGAAACTTTGAATGGGAGCACCTGGATTCGAACCAGGGACCAAGGGTTTATGAGACCCCTGCTCTTACCGCTGAGCTATGCTCCCCAGATGAAAAGCTCTTCGCTTCAGTATCTCAGGACAATCGCAAAAGTAAAACGCGGCACCCCAATCTCATTTTTGACACTTCCATTCCCAACTTCTAGACTCATCCGCTTTCGTTTTGGCTCGAACCGCCTATGGAAAACCTGATCGACAGAATTGCCATCGACAAAGCCTCCGCACTCGTGGAGGCGCTCGGATATATCCAGCGATTTCACAATAAAGTCGTCGTCGTCAAAGTTGGTGGTTCAATCATGGACGATGAGAAGGCCCTTACCGACCTTCTCAACGACATCGTCTTCATGAACTACGTCGGCATGCAGCCGATCCTTGTCCACGGCGGTGGCAAGGCGATCAACCAGAAGATGGAAACTGCCGGACTTCAACCCCAGATGGTGATGGGACGCCGATACACCGATGAGCGCACCCTCGCCATCGCCGAGCAGGTGCTCTGCAACGAGATCAACGCCTTCATCGTGAATTTCATCCAGACCCAGGGCTGCGAGGCGATGGGCCTCCATTCCCTTTCCAGCGTGGTCCTCTTCGCCGAGAAAACCTATCTCCCCGGCCCCGACGGCCGCCGAATCGATCTCGGGCTCGTCGGCGAAGTCACCGCCGTCAACAACCGCCTGTTGCAGCTCCTGGTGCAGGCCGACTCCATCCCCGTCATCGCGACGATCGCCCGCGACGCGGCCGGGAACAAGCTCAACGTCAACGCCGACACCGCCGCCGGCGCCGTCGCCGCCGCCATGAAGGCCGAAAAGCTGGTCGTCGTTTCCGACACCCACGGCATTCGCACCGACCCCCGCGACCCCGAAAGCCTCGTCCGTCACCTCAACGCCGGCCAGATCGATGAGCTGGTCAAAAGCGGCGTCATCACCAGCGGCATGCTGCCTAAAGTGGAAGCCTGCCTTGCCGCGCTCAAGGGCGGGGTTAATAAAACCCACATCATCGACGGCCAAATTCCCCACGCGCTCCTCCTGGAAATTTACACGGAAGCCGGTATCGGAACAGAAATTGTCAGATGATGAGATGAGTTGCGAGTGACGAGTCGCCAGTTGCGAGTTAAAGACATCGTCTTCACTCGCAACGCGCATCTCGCGACTCGCAACTGACCAAGTTGGACAAAACCCGCAACTCGCCATGAAAAATTTCATTTCCATCGCGTCATGCAGCGTTGCTGAAACTGAGCATTTGCTCGACGTCTCCGCGCACCTGAAGCTCGAGCACGAACAAACGGGAAAAAACGATCCCATCCTCCAGGGCAAAACCCTGGCGATGATCTTCGAGAAGCCCAGCCTGCGAACCCACGTCGCTTTCGACGTGGCGATGGCCCACCTCGGCGGCGCAGGGGGTCATGCTTCGCGATGATGAAGTCGGCCTCGGTAAGCGCGAGCCGGTCAAAGATGTGGCCCGCGTTCTCTCCGGCATGTGCGACGGAATTGCCGCCCGAGTCTTCCTCCATCAGAACATGCTCGACCTGGCGAAATACGCCACCGTTCCGGTCATCAACGGCCTGACCGATTACAGCCATCCCTGCCAGGCGATGAGCGACATCATGACCATGCGCGAAAAGTTCGGCGACCTCAAAGGCCGCACCATGGCCTTCATCGGCGACGGCAACAACGTCGCCCGCTCCCTCTCCGTCGTCTGCGGCAAGCTGGGCGTTCGCTTCATCCTCGCCTCGCCCGCCGGCTACGAACTGCCCACCGCCGACATGGACCGAATCATGTCGCAGGTTCCCGAGATGGATTTCCAGACCACCCACAGCCCTGCGGAGGCGGTTAAAGAAGCGGACGTCATCTACACCGACACCTGGGTGAGCATGGGTCAGGAATCGGAAAAAGAGCGCCGCCAACAGGTGTTTTCCGGATTCGTGATCGACGAAAAACTTCTCGCCGCCGCGCCGGATCATGCGATCGTCATGCACTGTCTGCCGGCCTACCGGGGAATGGAAATCACCGACGGCGTGATGGAGGGGAAACAGTCGGTCGTCTTCCAGCAGGCCGCCAATCGGCTCCATTTCAAAAAGGGGTTGCTGGCGGTGTTGCTGGGGAATGCATAAGCCTGAAGGCTCGTCGACAAATCACGCGGACCGCCTCGAGGCGATAAACTCGATCTTCAATTGCCGCCCTAACGCCAGCGCAATTCGATGCAGCATTGCCAGGGAGTGTCCTTGATAATCCGCGGATTCCAATCGGCTGATTACAGACGGGGTGGTCTTCACAAGCGCCGCAAGTTGTCGCTGGGTTAATCCTGCTTTTTCTCTAAGCTGCCGAATTTGCCGCGCTATATCGGACTCCATCCGAGCCTCCTGAACCAACGCGCGCATGGCGCTGTCACTCGCCAGGAACTCTCGGTGAAGGATGGCAATAGCGTCCGTGGTTGAAGTCTTTTTCTTCGTCATTTTAAGTCCCGTCGAAATGTGTGCTTTTGCCGGTCCTTTAAATATTCGTTTCTGCACCGAATCGCCAATTCGATCCCACGCACGGGAACGATACGTTCTTTGGTTAGTCCATGAGATAGCACGATCACCGAAGCCCCATCAAAGAAATACAGCATGCGATAGTGAATTCCTTGCAAGCCGACCCGTAATTCGTATATGCCGTCTCTCAGGGTATCGGCCTCTGGACGTCTCAGTTCATATCCCATCTGGCTGAGTCGTTCGATGGCAACGATGCATTTCGCGGAGGCTTTCTTCGGGATTTTATGCAACCATTCAAGCAACGGCACATTGCCGTCGGTTTCCCTGAAGAAAACCACCGGCGTTTGAGGCATAATGACAGGTTAGCAAAATTGCTAATATGGGACAAGCGTGGATGCGTTTACGCCACCGCATTCAGCACATGTTCCGCGACGTAAATCGGTACCGTCGTCGCGATGCCCAGGGCAATCGCGTCGCTCGGCCGGCTGTCGATCTGGAAGACCTCGCCATTTTGGCGGATGTGAATCAGGGCGAAGAACGTGTGATCGGCCAGGTCGTTGATTTCGATCCGCTCGATCGTTCCGCCAAGCTGTTCGATGACGCTGGCCAGAAGCTCATGGGTCATCGGGCGGGGCGTTGAAAGGCCCTTGAGACGCCGGTCGATGGCTTCCGCTTCTTTGCTGCCGATGAGGATCGGAAAGCTGCGCTCGCCGTCGACTTCCTTCAGCACGATCACCTGCGAATCCCCCACATCGCTGATGATGATTTTGTGAAGTTCCATCTGCACCGCCATAGCCCAACGCTCCTGGAGACAGTTTGACATAACGATACGTAGCGGCTTGAGGTTATGTCAACGGCCCGGCGGCTCCGAGCCGCTGTGGAGAGAAGCGGATGGGGGCGACGCAAGATTATCAAAATCTCAAATTCAGGATTTCCTTCGGCGATTCACTTGTCTCGCATCACT
Source organism: uncultured Phycisphaerales bacterium (assembly GCA_963755915.1). GTDB lineage: Bacteria > Planctomycetota > Phycisphaerae > Tepidisphaerales > Tepidisphaeraceae > PALSA-1353. The sequence continues at coordinate 156,768 of CAVWLP010000003.1, read as the reverse complement.
TTCCCGATAAGGTAGTTGCCAAAAGGAGTTTACGTTGTCCCCGGAGGTTTCACGGATGAAATCGTCGATCTTCGCCGCTCTGGCAATCCTTTCCACACTCCTGTTGATACCCGCTTACACCCGCGCGGATCTTGCCGGCGAGGTCGATCAGATTACCGCCGATAAGCTGCTCGATCGGGCGACCGTTGGCATCGACATTGTTCGGCTGGGAAATTCCAACGGCGATGTGACGCCGGTTTATCGCCATAATGCTTCTACGCCGCTGGTTCCCGCGAGTAATCTCAAAGTGATCACTACGTCCGCTGCGCTCGAGGAGCTTGGGGCGGGTTTCAAGTTTCGCACGCTGCTGCTCGGTCACAATGGCGACCTGGTACTCATCGGCGACGGCGATCCGACCCTGGGCGATGCGGAGATGCTGAAAAAATATGGGTGGGATGTCGATACCGTTTTCAAATCATGGGCGGCGGGATTGGTTCAAAAGCAGTTTCGGTCGGCGCGAGACCTGATTGTGGATGACAGCGTCTTTGACGATCAATTCGTCCATCCCGACTGGCCGGCCGATCAGACCGAGAAGCGCTACATGGCCGAAATCGCCGGGCTGAATCTCAATGCGAATTGCCTGGACATCTACGCGCGGCCGACCAGTTATGGACGCCTCATCGAATATACGACTGATCCGGTGACGTCGTACGTTTCGATCAAGAATAGCTGTGTGACCGGGGCGGACAATTCGGTGTGGCTTTCGCGGGAGCCGGAGACGAATAACCTGATTCTTCGGGGGACGGCGCGGTTTGCGAATGATGTTCCGGTTTCGGTGACGGTTCATGATCCGCCGATGTATGCGGGGGCGGTTTTGGCGGAATGTCTGCGATCGGCGGGCATCGCGCTGAGCGGGCAGGTGCGGCGAGATCGGACGATGCGGGCGGCTTGCATTGCCGGGCGCGGGCGGGGGATTCGTCGTGGACGCTGCTGGCGCTGCATGAGACGCCGCTGACGAGCGTGATCGATCGGGCGAATAAGGACAGCATGAACCTTTACGCCGAGTGTCTCTGCAAGCGGCTCGGCTTCGCCAAGTTCGGGCAGGGGACCTGGGCGGCGGGCACTGCTGCGGTAGGGGGGTTCCTTAAGTCGCTGGAGATTCCATCGTCGCAATTCTCGCTGACTGATGGCTGCGGCCTCTCACACAACAACGCGATCAGCCCGCACGTGATGGTGAGCGTGCTGACGCACGATTATTTCAGCGCCAACAGTGCGGTGTGGATGCAATCTCTCTCGGTGGCCGGGGAAGACGGCACTCTCGCGGAGCGGTTTCGTGGGTCGGATCTGCGCGGGCGGGTGATTGCCAAGACGGGGTTCGTCAATGGGGTGAGCTGCCTGAGTGGGTATCTGCACGCGAAGGATGCGAATACGTACTGCTTCAGCATTATGTTCAACGGGATTCCTGACAAGTCCAATAGTAGCGCGAAGATTTTGCAGGAACGGATCGTTCGCGCGATCGATGAACATGCGCTGGCGGTGGCACAGGCGCGGGATAACTGAACCGGATTACTTACCGCGGAGTATGCAGAGAGCGCGGAGAATAATGATCATGAATTCTCCCGAATAGCGCGAGTTGGGGTGGGGCGATGATTTTTTGGGTCGGGAGGTATGCGGTACAAAAGGTTAATCCCGTTCGGCACGGGGTTCGCGCAAGCAGCAAGATATTGAGATTGCGCCTTTGATCTTTTTATGGCATGCTGCCGGACGTGCAGGCAAGACTGAAGGAAAAAGAGATCCTGTGCCTCGGACATCTGCGGCGCGTCTTCGCGCTGCTGCCCACGCTGCGGGATGTGGGCTGTGAGCGGGATCGAGCCGGGAACCGCCAGCTTCACTTCGACGATTATTGCAAGCTGGTTTTGCTTTACACCTGGAATCCGCTGATCCAATCCCTGCGGGATCTTCAGGAGGTTGCTGAAATGCCCAAGGTGGCCAAGGCGCTGGGAATTAAGCGTTTTTCCGTGGGCAGTTTCTCTGAATCGGTTCGGGTGTTCGAGCCGGGGCGTTTGACGCCGCTGATTGAGGAATTGGCGGGGGAACTGCCCCAGGCGCCCGATCCGCGTCTTGCGGACTTTGGGCAGGCGATCACGCTGGTCGACGGGACGGTGCTGACGGCGCTGAGTCGGCTGGCCAAATCCGCTTGCGGCATCGATGCGCACTACAACACCTCCCGGGACGGGAAAGCGGTCTATGGCTGGCGTTTGCACGTTCAATTCGATCTGGAGACGTTCAAAGTCCATCGCCTCGACCGCACTGGCGCTCGCAACGCGGGGGCCAACCGTGAAAACAACGTCCTGCGGCGCAGCCTGGAAGCAGGACGGTGCTATGTAGGAGACGGCGGCTACGCCGACCGGAGCCTCTTTGCGGACATCGCCGCGGCGCAAAGCTCCTTTGTGATGCGGGCCGCGGAAAACTCGGTGTTTGAGCTGTTTGAAGAACGATTGCTTTCACAGGAAGCATTGGACGGCGGCGTGGTGCGAGACGCGCTGGTGAAACTCGACGGCCTGGAGACGGCGGCGGATAGGGTGGTGCGACGGGTGGAAGTGCAGGTGAAACCCCATCCGCGCCGCACGCGCAGCGGCAACAAGCCGACGGACCTGATCATCCTGTACACGAACCTGCTGGACCTGCCGGCGGAATTGATCGCCCTGATTTATCTGTACCGCTACACCGTTGAGTTGTTCTTCCGGATCTTCAAGCAACTGCTGGGCATGCGTCACCTGCTGAGCCAACGCCAGGAGGGGATCGACATCCAAATCCACTGCGCGCTGATCGTCTGCGTGCTGATTCAGCTGATCAGCGGCAGGAAGCCGAACAAGGCGATGCGGAACATGATCGGCTGGTATCTGCTGGGGCTGGCCGAGGAACAGGACGTGCTTCGATTCCTGAACAAGCCGGATAACACCGGGATTAAGCTGAGGGCAAGAGCGGAGGCCTTGAAAAAACTGGGAGTAAACTGAAGGGGAATCCGTCGCCGCGGAGACCTCGCGGTTGATGCTGCGCTCTTGCGGACGCCGGCGTGCAGCAGGGGAAAGTAAAAGTATCTAAGCTTCAATTGTTTCGCGTCCTCCACAGCTTTGGAATGCTCCGATGAAGCCTGCGTGCCGAACGGGATTAACAAAAGGTAACACTCCGCAACAAGCTGGGGGGTTTGGGGGAGATGGGGTAGGGGTTTTGGGCCAAATGTCATATCTGGTATGCATATCTGGATTTTTGTGGATTGTGTAGAACCGGCGTCACGCCGCTCGGGGAAATTCAAGCGGTGGGACGCCGCTTCTACTTGCAGGCGCTTGGCGGCGTTGTCTTGATGAATAAGGGGACGCTGGATAGGCTTTGGGCTTTGAGTTCCCGTAGCTCAATTGGACAGAGCGTCGGCCTCCGGAGCCGAAGGTTGCAGGTTCGAGCCCCGCCGGGAACGCTTTTTAAGACAACAGGTTAGAGCAGCGATATTTTTCGCCGAACCTGAAATGTCACCGATTCTGTCACCAAATTACTTCCGGTGAGCTGCAACTCGCCATAAGTCCACAGCAACTTCCGGCCGCCTGCGCTACCTGGAGGTTTGCTATGGCGCGTTTCCGGAAGCCCTTCTATCGCCCCTCACGCGGGCTGTGGTATGTTTGGCATGAGGGCAGACAGATCAATCTGGGCCCTGAGAAAAGTGCGGCCTTTGCCGCATGGCACGAGTTGACCAGCAAGCCATCGGCGCCGTCGGTTACTGCCGCCGAGGCGACGCGGCTTGTTGTTGTCGTGATCGATTCGTTCCTGGACTTCGTCCACCAGCACCGTAACCCGCACACGTACCGCTGGTATAAGGACCGCTTGCAGTTGTTTCTCGACGCGATTCCACCCGATCTGCGTCTGGGGCAGCTCAAACCGTTCCACGTGCAGAAGTGGATCGATGGCTACCCCGAATTGTCGAACGGCTCCAAGCGAAATTACTGCCGCACCATCATCCGTGCGATGAACTGGGCGGAAGAGCAGGGGTACGTCTCCCGCTCACCCCTGGCCCATTTCAAGAAGCCGGGCGGTGGCCGCAGGGAGCAAGTGGTTAGTCCCGCGGAATACCAATCAATTCTCGGACGCACACGCGACCAGCAGTTCAAGGACTTGCTCACGGTTACTTGGGAGACCGGCTGTCGCCCACAGGAGTCGCTACGCGTTGAGGCCCGTCACGTCGATGTGGCTAAGAGCCGCTGGTTCTTTCCGGCATCGGAGTCAAAGGGCAATCAGCTTCCGCGCGTCGTTTACCTGACACCCAAGGCGCTGGAAATTACGCGGCGGCTGATGGAGAAAAACCCCCGGGGTCCGATTTTCCGTAACGTCAATGGCGTGCCCTGGACCACCGATGCCACCAACAACCGCTTTGATCGCCTCAAAAAGCGGATGGGCGTGAGATATAGCCTATATGCCTTGAGGCATTCTTTCGCGACGCACGCTCTGATGCGCGGCGTTGACAGCATCACAGTGGCAACGCTGCTGGGGCATAGAGACACCAGCATGTTGGCCCGCCATTATCAACACCTGACCCAGAATCCAGAGTTCCTGCAAGAGCAACTGCGGAGGGTAACGGCGTAGGCGGTGATGACGATGCCCCGGCGGGCTGCAACCCGCCGGGGCATTCTGCAACCTCCCGGCTGCCTGCGAAATTTAGTAGTAGCTTGACTGCCGTCGTCCGCCGGCGGTTATCCGAAGGCGAGATGTTTGAGTTTCACGCGCATCCGGGGCGAGGGGGATGCGGGGCTGACCGGGCCGACGCGGCAGTTCTCCAGATAGGTCGCGATATCCGCTTCGGAAAAGACAATCTTACCGCCTATCCGGTAATGTCCTATCTGCCGTGACGCGACCAATTGATAGACCTTTGAGGCGCTGATTCCAATTCGCTGGGCGGCCTGCGCGACGGTCATGGCTTGTCTCCAGTTCAACTCCGAGCAGAGCCGCGGGCGGACCTTGGCAACGCCTTTCCCGCGGCATTCGACTCACTGCGCTCCAGGCGGGTCGTTATGGTTGTGATGATCTTTGACCTTTTCAGGCTCTTCGCTCATTTTGTTCGATAGCCCCTTCATCAAAATCAGAAACGCGAGAAGAATCAGTAGCAGCGTCGTCATTGCTATCTCCTTCTTTGTACAAATGGCTTTCAGTTCAAAGATCGGGGTCGATTTCACGGTCATCCCGCCCGCGATCGTCCAAGCCAATGCCGGTGCGCGCGGGAAACTTTTCTTCCAGCCCCGGCGATTCCTCCTGCCGCGCTTGAGCTATCTCCCCCTGCGTCGCCATTCCAGGCATTCCAGGGTCGGTCGGAGCAGCAATTGGGGAATTTCCGAAAGGTCCCGCCGCCTGTATTTCCAGCAAGCCCTTCCGGCCATAGGCCCCCAAGGCGCCCTGGCCCCATTTACGTGATGTTCTGCTGTTCTTCGCCATAGGTAGGCCTGTATCAGGTGCTGCCGTTTCTTGCCGATGGTCTCAGCGGCCCATCGATTCGTTTCGGTTTCGGAATTCGCGCAGAAAATCTTCAGGTTCATGTTGCCCAGCAGACTTGAAGTGTCGGCCTTGGCCTTGTCGTTGCCGCCCAGGGCCGACCAGACCGTTGGAAGCGATTGCGTCAAAATGATCATGGCAACGCGCGACGAACGGCACGTTGTCGCGAACTCGCTGTCATGCGAGGTCGCGAGGAGCTGAAACTCATCGATATGCAGGAATACCGGGCGCGGATTTACGTGCACGTCGCGTCGTTCGATGTCCTTCTGAAAGGCATACTTAAATACGACCTGACCCATCGCCCCGGTTTCGCCCCATTGCTTCACAGACATGTCGAACAGGAGGATTTTCCGCGCCGCGATATCCGCCGGCGTGACGTTCGTGCCTTCAGAAAAAAGCTGTCGTAGCACTGAACGGTTTAGCAAATCAAGCGCTCCCGTAACCGTACTGGTAATGTTGCTGCGCGTCCTTTCATTGAGCTTTGCAAAGGCCTTCCAAAACTTCACGGCGTTGTCCAAATCCGTGAGCCGCCGAGGGTCCCGTTCCAAACGTTCCGCTTCCGTCAAACACGCCCAGAGGAACGATTTCTCTCTCCATTGGCGGTCATTCCACTCGTTTATCGTGTCGGGCGCGGAACTGAGCGTCATGTAGATGTTCGGCACGCTGACGCGCTGCCGGGCCATGCCAAGCACGTCGATGATTGTCGATAGGAGTTGCTTCTTGGCGTTGGCAAAATATTCAGAATTGTCACCGCCGCCGCCACCATTTTTGGCCGCTTCGCGGCTACGGATTTCCGCTATATTGAGGAGGTTCTTAACGATGTCGTCAACTAACCCGGCCCCAACACCTGGACGGGTCATTTCGTAATCAAGGAAGTTGAAGCATTTGTCGTGTCCAGGGCCGAAGACGACGACATCATTGAGTCGGTTCGCCCTTTTGCACCATTCCAACTGCATTGCCAAATCGTCGGGTTTGCAGGAAGTGAAGATTCCACCGAAGCCAGCCCGCAGATGCGCCATCGCGATCATTTCCGATGGACCGCTCGACTTGCCGCTCCCGGTGGCTCCCATGCAGCAAATGTGCATGAACGAATCGGCGATGCAGTGATGGTCACGCCGCGACCAGCTCCAAAGCCTTTGGTCCAGCGACCACGGCTCTGTCGATTGCTGCCGCTTTCTCCATGGCGTCAGAAAGCTCCACACGCTGCCTCCATCCAAAAGGCTGGTATCTGCGCTTTCAATTTACGTTTTGGACTGGTCCCGGAGCATGTTGATGAACGTGCCCAGGGCTAAGTTCTGAGGCCGCACTTTGCGGGCCTTGGTCAGAAGATCTTCCAGCCACTGAATCAGCACTTCGACCGAATCCATGCCATTGCCGCTTAATGAAATACTCCGGTTCGAATCGAGCATCGCGGTGACTCTTGTTCCTGATGTTCCGGCTTTCTTCCCTCCGCGTTTTCGGGCTTTGACCATCGCAACCAGACCATCACGAGATAACGCGCCGTTGGCCACTTGCCGTGCCAATTCCGCCTGAATTTCCGGGTCTTTGATGCGAGCCAGTTCATATCCCGCCCCGGCGCTAATCGCGCCGGCATCGATTTTCTCGCGAATCCAGTCCGGCAGTTGCCGAAGTGTAAGGGTCTTTGTTACTGATGCGGGATTCATCCCCACACGCTTGGCTACGTCGGCACCGGTGAGTTTTTGCATATCCATCAGGCGTGCCAGGCCGTCCGCCAACTCGCCGGGGCGGAGGTTTTCCCGAGAGGTGTTCTCGATGAGTCTGATTTCCACCGCCTCCGCGTCCGATTCAATGTTGTCGAGCACCACGGCCGGTACGTACTCCAACCCCAGCCGCTTGGCCGCCAGCCATCGGCGCTGACCCCACAGGCCGGAATATCCATCCTTATCCCGCACCACGCCGATCGCCTCTAAAATCCCGTGGATTCGCATCGTTTCGGCCAACTCGGCGATTCCCTCTTCCGAAAATGCTTCCGCTCCTGCTGTGGCCAGGTGATCGCATTGCATGGAATCTGTTGAATCTGGGGCGTTGACTGTCACGGGGCGCGCCAAAACCAGCCAGGGCGGGGCGCTTCAAAACCGGCCAATGTGCTGACGTATTCTATACCGCATCCGTTCTATCCGACGCAACTGTTCCTTGAGTTATTGGTCCCCGTTCACGCCGTCTGGCCGGCGGATACCCCCACATCAGAAGACAACGGCGGCTCTGTCACGGTGTCTTCCGGGGGGGAGCACCCTTCATCGCCGGCGGTACTCCGCCGTCCTTTTGGATTTGTCTTTTCCGGTGTCCCGGATTGGCCTGCCGTGAGCGAAGTCGAATGGCCCCCATGCCGAAGGCGGTAGCTCTTGCCGGTGATGTTGATGATCGTGGCGTGCTGCAGGAACCGATCCAGAATGGCCGTGGCCGCCGGCACGTCGCCGATCAGCTTGGCCCAGTCCTCCAGTGGACGGTTGCTGGTCATCATCGTCGAGCGGTTCTCGTGCCGGCGCATGACGATCTCCAGCAGGCATTCGCCGCTGCGCCGCGGAAGCTGCTTCATTCCCATGTCGTCGATGATAAGCAGATCAGGCTTGAGATACCGGGCCAGCGTCTTGTCCTGGGCTCCCAGATCCTCGTCGCCTAAAAAGTCGCGGGCCAGGTCGAAGATGGATCGGTACAGGACCACCAAGCCGCTCTTGATCGCCTGGTGTCCGATGGCCTGGGCCAAAAACGATTTGCCCACGCCGGGCGGACCCAGCAAGAGCACGTCACGTTTGTCACGAATGAACTGGCCGGCGGCCAGATCGTGAATCTGTTTGCGTTTGATGGAGGTGTTGAAGGAGAAGTCGAACTCGTCGAGGTTTTTGGTGTCGCGGAACATCGCCGCCTTGACGCGCCGGCCGATCTGCCGGCTGGATCGGACGTTCAGTTCATCCTGAAGGATCAGTTCCAAAAACTCACTGTGGTCGAGCCGATTGCCGGCCGCCTCGCTCAGGCGAACTTCAAGGCTGCTCGCCAGACCTGAAAGCCGAAGTTGCTTGAGCGTCTGCATCAACGAAGGTCTCATGGGGTGGACTCCCTTCGGCTCTGCTCAGGGCAGGCCTGTAAAGGTTGTGCGGCAGGCAAAGCCTCCGCTTGGGTGATTGCGTCGCGTACGAACTGTCCGTAATCGGCCAGTCCGCGGATGATTGGATGTTCCTGAACAAACTCGAAGTGTTGTTGAACCGGCGCGCCGTTTTGGTGTTCGATGAGCTGCCGCAGGGAGCGCAGGTGATACGCGCCATGCCCCAGAGCAATCTCGCAGGCTCGTTCCACGGCCGGTCGCGGCTGCTGATTGGCCAGCGACAGCAGCCCCATCAACACGCGCACGCCTTCGATGCCGCGATGCTGAAGCATTGACTGCGCCCACTGCGTGGCGTGCGGCCCGATGCATTCGATCCGCTGGAGAAGCCAGGTCGTTCCACGCTCGATGCCGCTGATCTTCTCCGGCAGGATATGGGCGTCTTGCGTCGAGAACCTGCCCGGCGGACGCTGCGCGTGCAGAGCGATCGCACGCATCTTCTGATCGAACAGCCGGACCGTGCGCCCGTCCCACCGCGCCCAGACCCGCTGGCCCAAAAACTCCGGCGGGACCGAATAGTACGCCCCCTTGATCTCCACGTGCCCGTCGCGGTGAACACTGCGCAACGCCTCGGTGAAAAGATCGAATCGCACCGGCGGCAGAGCCAACAGTGCCGGCTTCTCTACCTGCTCGAAGACTTCCTTCACCTGCCGCCGCGTCGTGCCGTGGATGCGCGTGTCGGCCACGCTCTTCTCCCACGTCAGCAGATGCGCGTTCTGATCCGAGAGCGAGGCGAATTGCCGGCCTTTGAGAGCATTGCTCTTCACATAGCCGATGCCCCGCTCGATCTTCCCCTTGTGCCGCGGCGTGTACGGCTTGGTGGGCAGAATGGCGATTCCATAATGTTCGGCGAACGACCGGACCTTGGGACACAACTCCGCCTCGAACCAGTCCGCCCGCGTCACCGCCGCGCGAAGATTGTCGATCACCAGCGCTGACGGCATCCCGCCGAAGTGCGTAAAGGCATTTTCCAGACAACGCAGAAAATCATCGGTCGTCTGCCGCTCCACCGCCTCGGCGTACCCCTTGCGGCTGTGGCTCAGCACAATGCGGAAGACCCAGGTTGCTTTGCGTTTGCCGTCAGGACCGACCAGGGCGCACCCCGGCCGAAGTCCACCTGCGCCTCGGCTCCCGGCTCGCATTCCATCCGGCGAAAGGGCGCCGGCGCGGCAGCCGAGAGCTTCTTGATGAACCGGCGCACGCTGTAATAGCTGCCGGCATAGCCGTGATCGCTGGAGATGTCTTGATAAATCCGCTGGGCCGTCAGCCCGGCTTCCAACTTCTGAACAATGACCTCACGCCAGGGCGATGCCGTACTGACCGACCCGATGGGCGCGCCGGATAACCCGGTGGGCGCGCTCTCCGAGCCGCCTGCGGCGAGCACCGTCGAGCCGCCTGCGGCGAGCACCGTCGAGCCGCCTGCGGCGAGCACCGTCGAGCCGCCTGCGGCGAGCACCGTCGAGCCGCCTGCGGCGAGCACCGTCGAGCCGCCTGCGGCGAGCACCGTCGAGCCGAGGGGCGCGCTGGCCGGTTTTGAATCCGATCCGGGCGCCGCAGGATCGCCGCCCGACAACCGGATGTGGCGTCCAACGGTCTCCCGGTGAACGCCGAGTTGGCGGGCGATGTTCCGATTGGACCAGCCGCTGCGCAAGTGCCAAAATTGCTTGTACTTCCGCCATCTTGAGTTGATTGGCCATCCCACCATTGGCTTGCGGCAACCGCCGAAAGCCAAGGTCGATAACCCAATCTCCTGTGCCTCAAAATGGCCGGTTTTGGCGCGCCCTCAATTGGCCGGTTTTGCGCGCCCATGACAGGCACAAGGGAAAGATCGAACGCGGCGTCGGATACGCCCAGGGGAATGCTCTCAAGGCCCGAACCTTCAAGAGCCTTTCCGAGCAGAACCAATTCCTGGCCGAATGGGAATCGACCATCGCCGACACGCGCATTCATGGCACCACGCGCAAGCAGGTGGCGAGGATGTTCGCGGAAGTGGAGAAGCCGGCGCTATTGCCTCTTCCGCCGGGACGGTTCCCCTGTTTTCAGGAAGCCCAGCGGATCGTCAACCGTGATGGCCACGTGGAGGTGGCCAAGGCGTATTACTCGGCGCCGCCGGAGTTCCTCGGCCGGACCATCTGGGCGCGCTGGGACGGGCACGTCGTCCGGCTCTTTGATTCTCAGCTTCGGCAGGTTGCCATCCACGTTCAGCACGAGCCGGGACGCTTCGCCACCGATGATCGTCACATCGTTCCCGAGAAGCGCGGCGGGATCGAACGCGGCGCGGCCTGGTGGATGAACAAGGCCAGCGCCATCGGTCCCCACGCCGGCCAATGGGCTGAAAATGTCCTGAATTGCCGGGGGATTCACGCCTTGCGCGTGGTGATGGGGCTGGTCAGTCTCACGCATCGCCATCCCGCCAAAATGATCGAACAGGCCTGTCAGGTGGCTCAAGGGCACGGCACCCATCGGCTGCGCGACATCCGCAATCTGCTGAAACGATCGGAATCCGCCGCGCAACAGCAACAGTTCGAGTTCGTCGCCGAGCATCCCCTGATCCGGTCGCTTTCGGATTACTCCCAACTGGTCCATGACGCTTTCGATAACACCCCCGTGGAGGCAAAGCCTCCACTTTTTTGAAAGGAGATTTATGAACGAATCGTTACGAACCGCCCTGACCCGCCTTCGGCTTTCGGGCTTGGCCTCCACCTTGGACGTGCGCTTGCAGGAAGCCGCCGGCCATCAGCTTTCCCACGGCGAGTTTTTGGAACTGGTGCTTCAGGATGAATTGCTCATTCGCAATGAACGCCTGATCGCCCGGCGCGTCAAGATCGCGGGCTTTCGGGAACTCAAGACCCTCGACGAGTTCGACTTTTCCTTCAACTCGTCGGTCAAACGCAAGCAGATCTTCGAGCTGGCAACCGGCCGGTTCATCCGCGAGGCGCGGGATGTCTTGCTGATCGGGCCGCCGGGTCTGGGAAAAAGTCACATCGCCCAGGCACTGGGATACCAAGCCATCAAGAACGGATCGGTCGTGCTTTACCGCTCGATCTTCGACGTGGTGCGCGACTTCCTGCACGATGAGGCCCTCAACCAGCAGGACAAAATCATGGAGCGGTATCTCCGGCCCGATCTGCTCATCATCGACGATATGGGCATGAAGCAATTGCCCAAACGCTCCGGCGAATATCTCTTCGAGATCATCATGCGGCGTTACCAGGTTCGCTCCACCATGATGACCAGCAACCGGCCGCTCGAAGACTGGGGCAAATTGATCGGCGACGTACCGGCCGCCACGGCAATCCTCGATCGCTTCCTGCACAACGCCGAGGTGATCGCGATCACCGGCAGAAGCTATCGGTTGCGAGACCGTGCCGCGGAGGCGAAGCCTACCGCTGAAAGCATCGAATCCACCAAACCGCGAGGACGCCGGAGTACCGGCGGCGATGAAGGGCTTTCCCCTCCGGAAGACACCGATGCCAGAAAGCCATTGTCTTCTGGCGTGGGGGTTCAGCCTGCCGAAGCGGCCTCGCCGGTAGTCAACAACTCGGCGTCAATTTGAAATGGGACGGTCGATTGCGATATATCGGACGTGGTGGCATTTGATCCGATGATCGGTGGTGGCATTTGAAGTGATGACTGACACGCCCCAAGGATTTCTTCATATGAGGTATACTTGCCAAATCCGACTCAAAACGGCCAAGAATGAGGCGCAGGTCGCCGCTAAAACTCTCAAAACGTCCGATTCGGTCGACCGCCTGTCGACCATCTTGGTCCACTAAGAATGCGGATTGCGGCAAAGCATGAACTTCATGACCCGTGAACGAGTTCAGCCTGTTGACACGCTCCGCCCATTCGACGTAATCGCGAAGATCTCTTATCCCACAAAGCGGAAACTTTGCCCTCCACAACGCAGCAGAAACGGCTCTGTCCCACGGATTGCGAACGAAAGCGAACTTGTAATAGGTGGCTACCCTACGTATTTCGCACGCCTCCCGGATGGAACCTTCTATGCCGAGGGCCGGCAAATTTTATCAAAGACGGATTGTTCCCGTTGGAGGGGTTGGTCGAAACTGACTGGAGCTTCGCGTCGTTTTCAATGAATTGGAAATTCACGCGGCCCGAAAAATGTATGTTCCGCGCCGGCGAGCCAATCGCGATGTTGGTACCCCACAAACGTCTCGATTTGGAGGCATTTCGGCCACGCTTTGCGCAGCTGAACGAAAACTCCGAATTGGCGAAGGGATATGATATTTGGGTCAAATCACGGCAGGAATTTTGGGCCGCTCAAGCGATAAACGATCCAGCTGCGCCAAGGCAAAGATTCCAGAAGCACTATTTTCGGGGTCTCACGAACCAAGGCGTTGCCTTCGCTGACCATCAAAAGACCAGAGAGCTTGCACCTTTCGCCGGAATTGCGCCAATTGGAAGCGCGGAAGGGAACTGCGGTTCAGAGTCACATAAGCCCGCGAACGCCGCCGAACGGCCGGTAGCCATCCCACCTCCCTCCGTTCCGGGCGAAAATGCTTAATGGTTGGTTTCGTACTACACATCTTGCATGGGCGCCTTTCGGTGCACAACAAGGCGGGGGATCTCTTGATTCGGGGCTTCTCGTTCGCAATCCTGCGGTCGCCAGCAAATGGAAAACATTCTTCCCCAATTTGTGGGATCATCCAGAAACCACAATTGCCAAATCCAGCTGCACGCTTTCTCCTGACGGATTGGCCGCTGCTCAATGCACACTCGCAAGTGTGTTCTTCAAGACTCGGCGATAATGAACCACGCCACCTTGGATATGGGAGCCATTGCCCTCAACCCGCATCAAAAGACAGCAAAAAACCGTGCAGCTTCAGTACATTTTCGAGACGCGCCAAATCCTGGAATTCGCCGGCCTTAAGTCGTAAATAGAGATTCAGCAGGAATTCGTGGATTTGAGATGTTTCGAATCCCGGCCTCTCCGCCTGAGGGCACCCCCTCCCTCTGACTCAGGCTCTGAAGCAGCGATTAAAAGACTGTCACCATCACCATCGGTCGGCCGCGGCGATTTTAGCCGCTACGCGGCATTGGCCGCTGAGTACCCCGACCGACGGCGATGGCGACGAAGCAGTTAATGGCGTGGGATAATTTCGTATCCTGGATGGACGGACTAGCCAAGCGACCGCAACTCACGCAATTCGAAAGCATGGTGGAGGTCATTTTATATAAGTTCAGTTTTGCCGTCACCGATTTGTCACCAAAACGTTGAAAAACCAGCATAAAACGTGTAGAATTAAAAAAGTTTAGCAGGCGATGCCTGTGTTGCTGTAACGGTGATAAGCACCGGTATTGACATGTCTTAAGAAGCTGGTTTCCGCAGCTTCGGGTATCGGGGACTTCCGCCTCCGGAGCCGAAGGTTGCAGGTTCGAGCCCCGCCGGGAACGTTTGAACAATTAAGAGGTTACGTACGATCGAATTCGACGCTAGCCTTAGTGGCAGAGAAGTGCTTGAAAAAGGTCTCGGACTGGATAATCCGCTGACACCCCGCAAACCTCTCAAGGTCTGCTCTCAGATCATTGGAGGTTTCAATGCCGCGCTTTCGAAAACCATTATCGCAGCGTGCATACCTTGACGTAACCGATATCGTAGTAGAATTTCCTGCTATGGCCGGGATCTTTGGCTGGTTGTAAATCGGCATTAAAGGCATCGCTCCAGTCGGAGCTCGTCGCCCAAAAGTTTAAACGAATCGACATTGGTCGATTGGGCACTGTTTGGCTGGCCGTGCGCACCAGTTGACCATCAACAAACCACTCAACATGGTCCGGATACCAGTCGATATCGTAGATCGTCCATTTGGTCAGGTCGTTAGTCGCCGATCGGTGGGTCCACACGGCGTATTTGGGATTGCGAGTATTGTTGTTGCCGGGGTTCGCGTGGCTCGTATTGAAATCGTGCCAGGTGGTGCACAAGATCGGCCCGTGCGCAGCAGCCAGCTGGTTAGTGAGGAATTCAAAATCAATTTCATCTGCGAGCGTTGCGGCGGAAGCCTGATACTGCGTGTAGGAAAAAAACGAAGTTACCAGTCCCGCCGGCAAGATGCCCTCATTACGCACCTTAGCCTCGAAGCGGACGCCGGGCGGGATCACCGAGAACGTCTTTTTGGAATAAATCTCAGTTCCGCGAAACATGTATTCACCGGAATTTTGGTGCTGAATATTCGTTGGATTGAACGTGTCCAACTCGAGCCGGGCATAGGCTGGCTCGTTGCTTGTTTTGGGGAATAACACGGGTTTATTTCCGAGTTGCGTCCGTCCCAAGGCCCAAGTCCCCACCGACCAGTTGTCCCTATTGAGGACGGGCGTATTGAAGTCATCGTAGAGGAGTGTTTCCGCCCGGGACGAAGCCCCGATAAGCGTTAGAACGATATACCCGCATAGGACCGACCGAAATGCCGTGTTTTGGGACGTCGAATACCTCGGGAACAATCCACAACAAGCAGAGACGGGTTCTTGCGGCATGGCAAATCCATTCAGGGAGTTTCTCAAAATACGATCGGCGAGATTGGCTTATGATCGCAGCCGCCTTTTGCGGCGATGAGTGGTCAGCCCTGCGACGAAGACGAGGGACAGAAGCGATGCCGGCTCCGGCACTGCGTCAATCGTCGGTAACGGCAACCCATTCGCCACCGCAAACGCATCCAGTGCCGCCACGTCCGCCGGCGTCACCGCCGAAAGATTCGACCCCTGCCCGAAATTCGCCGCCAGCGCCGAAAAATCGGACCCGTTCACCGAACTGGAAAACAGGAAATTCCCCTGGTCCCAGTTGGTAACCCCCAGCCCGAAATTCGCCGCCAGGATGCTGAAGTCGCTCCCGTTCACCGTCCCGTCCAGGTTCGCATCCCCCAGCAGCGTATATTTCACTTCAATGAAACCCGACGAAAGCCCGGCCACAATATGGTTCGACCCATCGGCCCACCCAACGCCATAACCCAGGCCATTATGCAGCGTTTGTGCGGACGATGAAATGATACCGCTACCGTTCCACGTGCCGTTGTTATAGCCGCTCTTGAGCTCCGCGTAGACGGTGCTGATCGGATCGCCGCCGCCGGAGTAATTCACCAGCAGCTCGTTCTTGGTGATGTCGACGGTCCCGCCGACCGAGAGGTTGTCGACCTCGACAAGGTTTCCACTTCCCTGGATCGTTGCCGTTCCGCTGGAGGCGACGTTAAGGGCGTTGGCGTATGTGGAGTTCCCGAAAGCGATGGAAGCCTCGCTGCCAACGGTGATGATGGATTGGTAAGTGACGGTCCCGCCGCCGCTGGTTGTGACGCTGTCGCCGGGATCGATGGTCAGCGGGTTGGCGATGATCAGATTTGCGCCGGGGCTGACATTGAAAATCGTGTTACTGGCCAACGTGATTGGAAGGTTCAGCTCCTGCGTTCCCTGCTGAACGATCACCTGTGCGTTACCGGTAGATGCCTGCAAGGTCAGGGTACTGCTTCCGGTGATGACGTATTTGTTGGCGTTGTTGAAGTTGATGGTGCCGACGGTAATTGGCTGGTCGGTGTAGACGGTGCTGTTGGCGGTGATGGCGCCATAGAAATCGGCTTCAGCGTCCACGGCATTGGGAATAGTGCCGCCGCTCCAGTTCGCCACGCTGTTCCAGTTACCCGAAGAGGTGGGAGTCCATTGCTGGGGAGTGGTGGAGTTATTGATGGCACGTAGATTGTCGAAATAGATTGTCTCGTTACCGGGGGTATCGCTTCCGCCTACTTGTATGTAAAACTCGGTCGGATCTCCCGACGCCGCCAACTCCGAGGCAAGCGAAGTGGAAATCGGAACGGTAATCGTTGATTCAGTTCCTATGGTTGGGGACTGGTAATCGTAGTTATCGAGGGATACAAATCCTGTGGCGCTATTGCCAATGTCCATGTCGATACCCAACGCTCCGCCAAACGAGCCGGACGGCGCGAACACATCAAGGCTTACTGACGTTGCATCGGCGAGGGTGTTGGTCAGTGTCATCGAAGAAGGTGAATTCAGCATTATGCTGTAATCCGGCGACGCGGTCCCGGTCATCGCCAGACTATAGTTTCCGTCGGTGACGCCGTTGGTCGTGCTGAAGCTCGGCGAATAGCTGCTGTTGCTGCCGTCTGGTGAAGGGGCCTGCCAACCATCCAGGGTGTTTTCCCAGGATTCGATCAAAACCGATGATGCCCGCGCCGTGAATGGCGCAAAGGCAACGACTAGGGCTGCGGTCACCGGCAGTATCGCCGGCACGGTTCGTGAAATTCTACGCATCACTCGCTCCTTATCTGACAGCACTTCAGTTCTCGTCCATTGGACGCACGAGCGTCCTGAATTGAATTTCTTTTGAAAAAATTATCCCACATAGGCAGCCTTTCGTGACTTCTTCTCGAAGATTGCGGTCGATTGTGGATAATGCCGACCTGTCTGATCACGGCATCAGCATCATCACATCAGTGCCATCAGGAGCCTTTACGGGGATGGGGCGTGGCATACTTGCCATCGGGACCCACTTGTCCGCCCCACGCATTTTCACTTCTTTTCCGACGACACCAACTCTCTGGGTGGTCATCAAGCGATTGACATCGGCCAGGGGACACTGGCCTGCCTCAGCCCTGGCGTAAAGATCCAGTAATTCCTTTCGGGCGGCGGCGGTGTATCGGACCTGATAGGCGACAAAATTTCCGGACGAGCTGGAGTACACCATCGCGATATCGGCGTCTTTGCCGTTATGGTCCCAGGGAGGGAACTTGTAGATACTGTCGATAAAATAAGTGCGGCCATCATCATCGGTGTAGAAGGCGTCGGTGGCGCTCTGGTGTTTGGGGGCGGCGCCCAAAAAAATAGGCCGCCTGCAGCGTCGCCGCGGCCAACAAGATGGCGGCAATAACAAATCCGATCACTCGGTCGGAATTCAATTTTTCGCGCACGCCCACGATGGATCTCCGCCGAATGGAAAACGGTCTATGGCGTCTTGGCAAACAGGTTCGAAGGATTCATGGATACATCCATTGCCCGAACCTGACCGAGTGCGCGGGATTCAACATGACCATCCAGAAACAGAAAATTACAGGTGGTATTCCCCATATGGCGAAACCGCATGTTGCAAAAAGGGTTGTATGTTAATGAGGGGTTGACAAAATCGACGTTCTCGGATTTGAGAACCGACATCGTCACGTTGCTGTTGCCAGACCAATAACTGCCATTAACGCCGAGCGCTACGGGTTGGGTGTAGAGAACAGGACTGTACCAAGAGGCGGCATGGATGGGCCATTGGGGGTAGCACGAGCAATAACCGAAACTGTAGACGGCCGAATCGTCCAGCTGGTCGTCGCAAATGTCCGCGCCCTGGTCGCCAACGCCATCGGAAAGGTTCAGACTCCCGCACCAGATTCCCATGACCTGGGAAGAGCGCTGGATTGAGCTGATTTTCGTAGGGGAAAATAGCCAGTAGCCGGGCCGGTTGATGATTGCGAATAGAGGTCGATGTAGGTGACGTTAGGAAAGGTGCGCATGTTAGCGGTGTAGTCACAGCATCTATCTTCCTTAGGCATGCTGTTGTCGGTGTCGTGGAAGACACCGGAAAAGTCGTATGCCATCATTTGCAGGTTGGGGCCATCCCACGAAGAAGCATTTTCTTGCCAGGTTCCGCCCTTGTCCTGGGTGCGGCTGTTGGTCAAGAGCTGCAGGGAGTCAGTCCAAGTCCAGGTTGTTGTGTTCCACCAACCGTAAGAGTACGGGCTGGTGGTGCTATACTGAATCTGGCCATAGCTGTATGGCAGATATTCCTGATTCTCGGTTTCGTAAATTGCGCAGAGCTGCCCGATTTGCTTCAGGTTCGATTCGCATTCAATCAGACTGGACTGTTCCCTGGCCCGGTTCAGTGCGGGTAGGAGCATGGAGATCAACAAGGCGATAATACCGATGACAACGAGCAACTCAACCAATGTGAAGCCGCGCGGCAGGGGCTTTCTGGACATCGGATCTCCCTTTGCTTGAAGCGGTTCCGCCAACCGCTAATCAATCGCATTTCGATGTCGGCTCGCGGAGACAAGCCGTCGGAGGTGTTTTTCAGCTCACCGCCCGATCGCTGCCGGAGGTGTTGATGCGCTCCGGCACAGCAACCGGTATATTGTTACCGGATCGCTCGGGATGTGTCAAGGAAAAACCGGCATTCTAAGTACTTAGAATGCAATAAAAAGGCTGGCAATTACGATTGCCCAGCTATATATTCTGACCATCCGACGGGGTCGGCTCGTGATAAATGAGGTGGTTTGACAATGGCGCGATCGCAACCTGCTTTAGACCCGCGTGGAAAGACCCTCGTACGCATGAAGGATATTGCCGAGCGAGGGAACGTCTCGCTGGCAACGGTATCGCAGGTACTCCGGGGACGGCGGGCGGATCGCTACAGCCAGGCTACACGCGACAAGATTATTCGAGTCGCCAATGAATTGGGGTGGGCTCCCAATCGCCTCGTCCGCGGAATTCAAACCGGCCGCACTGGGATGGCTGGCCTGATCATGATTCCCAGTGGAGAGCACTGGCAACGGCTTATGATCAGTCTGCAAGTGCAACTGCTTGCGCACGACCTGTTACCCCTGGTTTTGCAACCCGACTACGACGGTGCCAGCACCGTTACGGAACTGGAGCTGCTTCGCAACCTCATGGGACTGCGCGTTGAAGGTATCGTCTGCTGGCCGCTCGCTGATCGCGCCGCTATCCACTACCTCTCCAGCGTCTGCTCCAAACAGATGCCGGTGGTCACGCTCGATTTCGAGTTGCCCGATGCCGCAAACGCTGTCAACGTGCGAACGCCCGAGCCCAAGGCAATGGCTGCGGCTCTCGATCATCTCATGCAGCTGGGGCATAAACGAGTGGGCTACCTTGGTTTCGCAACCCCTGGTAACTGGGTCGTCGAACGCCGTGAGGCCTTCGTGCAAGGAATGGCCGCGCGCGGACTGGAGGTGATGTTCCTGAAGGAAATCGGTAAAGGCGACAGTCCCTCGCTCGCTCGGCTGGATCATGATCTTCAGCAAGTGACGGCGGTGGTTGCGGCAACCGAGCAGCTGGCGGTAAGCGTTTGGCAGGTTGCTCAAAATGCGCGAATTCAAATCCCCAATGATCTTTCAATCGTGGGATTTGGACAATTTCACTTTGATTTCGCCCTGTGGCCGAAGTTCACCCGGATCAATCAGCATCCAGAGAAAATCGGCAGTGTGGCAGCGACCTTGCTGTGGGATTCCGCTGCACGCGACAGAGCACGTCGGACAGCAAATGCGGCAGGGCCCGGTGCTGTGCCGCATATTGAAGTCGAGCCGACCCTGGATCTCGGGCAAACGACCGCCCCTCCGCCTGGCGGGTAAAGACCATGTGCCATCGCTTTCCTCCGATATCAGTACGATTGAGTTGGCAGCCGGCCACTTTTCGAATCGCAGATCATTCTGGAAGATCGTGGGCAGAGGACGGCAGTTAAGTTTGGCAAAACAAACGCAAACCATCTAAAATTGGGACAGTCAAAGCAGATGTTTGGTTTGCTGGTTCGCCTCTAAATCGAGCGTCTCACGACGTTTCCAATAACGTCTCGCAATGTTCTCCGTTCGCCTCCGGAGCCGAAGTTGCGGGTTCGAGCCCCGCCGGGAACATTGGGTACGACAAGGTCTTAGCACAGCACGAACGAACCCTTCGTGCGGCATTCCGCAGCTAACAAAGCATTCTCCGCCTGTGCAAACGGGCAGTCGCCGCGGTCAAGCATGAGTAGTGACCGCGATGCCATTCTCGTTTAAACTTTTGGCGAATCGCGGGCTAGAGATGTGTCGATTGAAATTCACCATCGGGTGAAAACTATGAATCGATCCTTGCTGAGGTTGGGGTTCTTTTGTGCATTGCTCGCGGCCGTCACCTGTGGCTGCGCGCATTCGCCCGAGTGGGACCGGAAGGTCGGCGCGGAGGCATCGAAGGAACTGGAATTAGAGGATGGGCTCTATAACGATTCGAAACTTACCGCCTACGTGAACGACATCGGCCAGCAGGTCGTCAATCAGGTGCCCGATCGGCAGTATGATTTTGAGTTTCACATTATCGACCAGCCGGTGCCGAACGCTTTTTCGCTTCCCGGTGGTTACGTTTATGTGACGCGCGGGTTGCTGGCGTTGACGGAGTCGCCGGATGAGCTGGCGTGCGTGCTCGGCCACGAAACGACCCACGTGATCAAGCGGCACGCGGCGCAGCGGCTGGAAGCGGCGGAGGTGCCGGGGATTTTCGCGCTTCCGGGGGCGTTGGTTGGGACGATCTCGCCATTGGCGGGGGATATTCTGGCCGCGCCGGCGCAGGGTGTGGGCGGGCTGTTTCTGGCAGGATATAGCCGCGATCAGGAGCGCATGGCCGATCGGATCGGGCAGGAGCTGGCGGCCCGGGCCGGATTCGATCCGCATGCGATGTCGTGGCTTCTCGAACGGCTCGGTCAATACGAATTGCTTATCAGCAACCCGCGGGACCAGCGCATTCCGAGCATATTCCAGACGCATCCTCAGACGCCGGAGCGGGTGGCCGCCACCCGATGGTGCGCCGATGAGCTTGTGGCGACGATCATACCGCCGCCTTTGCCGCACGATCGCGACGCATACGTGGAGATGCTCGATGGGCTTGTGCTTGGCGACGACCCGGCGGCGGGCATCTTTATCGGCGACGTTTTTATGGACCCGACACTGGGCGTCGCATTCAGCGCCCCGCCCCGGTGGTCGGACGTAAACATGCCGGTCGAAGTCGTCACCGTCTCGCCGAATCAGGATGCGGCGGTGTTGCTCGACCGTCCATCTGGCGTCAGCAGCCCCGACCAGGCGGCCCAGCAGTTCGTCGCCGAGTTGGCTCGCGATAACGTGACGGCGCCCGCGGTGGAATCAGTAACGATCGGCGATCTTCCCGCCCGGCGCGTCACGCTGACAGAGGAGGATGGCGGAACCGTCGACTACGCGGAGATCACGTGGCTGGAGCATGGCGGCGTGACATATCGACTTCTCGCCATCGCCACGTCGAGCAATCTCACGGCCGTCCGCGGCGTCGTCAACAGCTTTCACGATCTCACGCCCGCGGAGCGAGCCTCGATCAAGGTGACGCGATTGCGAATTGCAGAAGCCCTGCCCGGCGAAACCCTCGCAGACGTGTCGCGACGAATGGACAATCAGTGGGATTTGAAGATGACTGCCGTTATGAACGGGGTCGACGAGAATGCATCGCTGCATCCGGGCCAGCGAATCAAAGTGGCACAGACGGAAGCGTATGTGTCGCCGTGAATGGGCGTCACGGCTTTTCCTGCCTCGCGGCCGCCTGCTACGAATGTTTCGCCGATAAAACCGCGGTGGGCGGGACCGCTATAACTTGCGGCGAATACCTTGCGAAGTCGGCGTCATTTAGTGTCAGGATGTGATTGGTTCGGCAGGCAATCATGACTGCAACAATTCGGCAGTCGTGGACTTGTCGCCCGAGAACTTTGTGCTTCTGGACAAGGGCTTTCCAATGCGCGTACGCTGATTTCGGCTCATCAAGGACTGTGACGAATCGTTCCAGAATTCGCAAGCGTCGGGCGGTGTCGTCCGTGGTTAGCCCATAGCCACCGCGAGAAGATGCCGGGCGAGTGCAAACATTCCAATATTCAGCGACGTTTTTGCCTGGTGGTGACAAATGTATTTCCGTCGAGTGCGAGCCGGCGGATCGCATTGCGAATATCCGTGTTCAAGGGATCGGAGCGATGCGGAATTCGGATGAGGATGCCGGTGTCGAGCAAGTATCGCATCAATCGTGATCATCGTAGATATCAGCCCGCGAAAAACCGGCTGGGAGGGGAGAAACTGGCGGCATGCCCTGGCCCAATTCATCGAACCAATGCTCTAGATCCCGCGGTGTTGGGAGCCGGCCAGACTGGCGCGACTTTCCAAGCTTAGCCAGTTGAGCATCGAGTTTTTGCATCCGTGCCGTCAGCTTGCGCCGCTCATTTTCGAGATGATTGAGCCGCCGTTTCGATAAAGCGCGTGCTCGTTCTTTTTCGAGGACCTTTCCCATGCCGGGATTATATAATCGCATTGGATTCGTGTCGAAAGTGCAGGTTTACCCGGTTTTACCGGTCTTCGCCTCCGGAACCGAAGGTTGCGGGTTCGAGCCCCGCCGGGAATGTTTGGTATGACGGAGATTTAGCAGTTAGGATATGATTCTGTTCCGTACCAAACCCTCGAGAAGCATGGATAGCTCGTAATCCATGAGCAGTCATAACGCGTGAACTTTAACCGCCGCGTAAAATGGCTAAACCGTGCACATCCATGAAATTATTATTCATCGCTTTGGCGGTTGTAGTGCTGGGAACTCGGGCAAACGCCGAGCCCGTGACGATTACGCCGGCGCAGATCTGGCCGGCGGCCGACGGGAAGCACATCGACGCCCATTGCGGCGACATTCTCAAAGTGGGCGACACGTTCTACTGGTTCGGCGAATCGCGCCTGGGATTCCGAGTGCAAAAGATCTCCTGCTACACGTCGAAAGATTTGCTGCACTGGAAGTTTGACAAGTATGTTATAACGCCGGGGACGGATCCGGCGGTGGCGCGGTCGCACCTGGAGCGCCCCAAGGTCGTGTACAACGACAAAACCCATCAGTTCGTGCTCTGGGTCCACCGCGAAAGTCTAATGGGCTACGCGGATGCCCAATGCGCGGTCGCTTCCTGCGATACCGTCGATGGAAACTACACCTGGCACGGCAGCTTTCGGCCCAACGGAAACATGTCCCGGGATTCCACCCTGTTCAAGGACGACGACGGCCGTGCCTATTTCATCTCCAGCTCCAATGAGAATGCGGACATGATGGTCTACCTGCTCAGCGACGATTATCTCAAAGTGAAATCGCAGATCGGCGTCCTGTTTCGAGGGCGCTATCGGGAAGCGCCCTGCGTCTTCAAACGGAAGGGGATTTATTATCTGGTGACGTCTTTTTGTACGGGGACTTACCCGAACCTCAACTACTATTCGACGGCAACGTCGATGAGCGGGCCGTGGTCGGAAATGAAGCCGCTGTGCGGTCAGGACACCTGCACGACGTTCGACTCACAAGCGGCGTTTATCCTGACGGTGCAGGGGACGGCGACCACGTCCTACATTTATTGCGGGGATCGATGGCAGGTGGAACCGATGCGCCACGTCTGGTTGCCGCTGCAATTCACGGCCGACGGGGCGATCAAACCGATGCGTTGGGCGGACAGTTGGTCGATTGATGCAGCGAGCGGGCAAGCCACTTATCCCGCGGAATTCGCGCGGTTGCCGGGCGACCTTGCCCGCGGCGCGGTGGTGAGCTCGGACTATAACTTTAACGGCGAGATGGACGAGACGAACTTTTCGCATCTCGCTGGCTGCGAGCCGTCCAACGCCAACGACGGCGACCTTACGACCTGGTGGTGCGCCCGCGACAATCTCCCGGGGCATTGGTGGCAAGTCGATCTGGGCGCGCCCACCCATATCTCCGGCACGCAGATCATCTGGCATCGGCGAAACGGGGCTTATCATTACGCCATCGACGTCTCGCCGGACGGTCAGCACTGGACGCGAAAGGTCAATGCCGTGGGCAAACGTGGAGCCTCCGGTAGGAATGCACCGCTTCCGGCGGCGGATGACTTTTTCTCCACCGACGGCGTGCGCTACGTCCGGGTGACCATTCTCGCCACGCCCAGCGGCTACGACTGGCCCGGTTTTGCCGAATGCAGGGTCTTCAGCAACGGTGTCGATATCGCCCGCGGAAAACCAGCCTCGGCCGATAGCTGGCAGCCGAATACCGACTGCACCAAGGCGGTGGATGGAGATATCTCCACGGCGTGGAGCATCGACGACGCGACACCGGGACATTCGATCAAGGTCGACATGGGAAAACCGGTTGATATCGGAGCGTGCCGAATTCTGTGGGACGCCGCCGGCTTTTATCATCAGTACAAAATCGAGACTTCCGCGGATGACGAGCATTGGACGATGGCGGTTGACATGACGAAGAGCACGGCCGCGGTGCGCATGCCGCTGCACAATTTTGTGGCTCGCGGAGCGCGATATCTGCGCATCACGGTTACGGACGCCGAGTACCTGTGCTGGCCTGCCATTCGGGATTTGGAAATCCTTCCGCTGGAGGGTTTGCGCGAGCGGAGCAAGCGCAGGCGGCGGCGCCGGCGGTCCGGTAGCCGTGGTACTCTCGGTGAGCCAAAGCTCAACCTCTGGGGCACGGGGTTTCAAAAACCGCCCACGTTTTGTAATCGCCGCTGCCTATATCTGTTCGGGTATATTTTCATTCCAACCGTATGTCGATCATCCGTTTCATCTCCGGCCTCGCCATGGCAAGCGTGTTTGTGGCAGCGGGTGTTTTCGTCTTCGTTAAAGCCAGCGCGTCTCAGAGTCTTTATCGGGAGAAGATGGGGCAAATTCAAACCGGGCAGGTGGCGGGCCAGACGCTGCTCGTCGTGCGGAAATACACGATCGGCCACTTTCACAACGTGGTCTATCGGACGATCAGTGGGCCAGCGGTCACGATCACCATCGCCGAAAGTTTCCTCTCCGCTATCCGGCCCGGTGACGAGGTGACCGCCTATCAATTCCCCAGCGGCTATCTCATTCCGGGAGATCCTCCGCCGATGCGCTCGCGTGCGGACAACCGCGCCCTGGCGGCCAAGCGAAAACAGATCGCCAAGAATAAGGTATTGCCGCAGACCTTTATGGTCGCCCGGTTCGACGTCTCTTCGCCGACAGCCGATTTGCATTGCTATCGGACAACCGGCGATGAAATCGTTCAAGACGTACCCGCCGCCATTTACGCCGTCGCCAAACCGGGTGACGCCGCGATGGGCTACAGTTTTCCTGACGGGTACTTCATTCCGGCCAACCACACGGCGGGCAATCAAGAGCTGGGCAAATGGCTGTTTCTGGGGATTGGCATTCTCATGGGCGTCGCGATCTTTATCGGTCACATGAAATTTCGCAGATACACTTCCGGCGCCGACACGTTTGGGCGCGTCGCGGCGGCCATTTCCGCCCGCCGGGATCAGTATTAGAGCATGATGAAGTCAACTCCAGCGCAGTCGCTACTGTTGGATTCAATATATCCCACTGGATGGGGTGCGTGCCGCCACCGGCGATTTTATCGACGTTGGCGGCGAGGTCCTCGAAATCGGTTCTGTTGACGAGGCCGTCCCGCCTTTGACATGGACGACGGAGCAGCACTGAAGCACCCAATCGGAAGGCTGAAGCTCCCGCTTGGCCCCCGCTTCGGCTTCACCGCGGTCCTCCAGCTTTAATCCGCGGATGATTCACTTGGCGCGGTGTGTGCGACGAGCGAGCCGGCGGCGGAGATGCGGGTTCCGCCGGGGAGAATGCGGACGGGATCGGAAGGGGGCTGGGCGGTGGTGCCGTGCAATTCGAGCCAGGTTGGCATCATTTTTTGGACCTGCTGGCTGCGATCGTCGAGAATCATCTGTGTCAGGGCGGTCATCGCTTCGTAGCCCATCTGTCGTGCGTCCTGGCAGACCGCGGACATCTCGGGAAAGACATTGTGGCGAGCGTCGGCGTCGTCGAAGCCAATCACGGAAATATCTTCGGGAATTCGCACGCCCATGACATGGGCCTGGTTAATCAGGCCCACGGCCACAAGCGGATCCGCGACAAAGATGGCGGTAGGGCGAGCGGCCGTGCTCATGATTGAGCGCAAGACCTGGGCGCCGTTGGGGCGCATGGCCCAGACGTGCAAGACGAGCTTTGGATCGATTTCCAGATCGTGATCTCGCATGGCCTGCTGGTAGCTGGCGAGACGATCGATGTGATCGCTGTCGGGAATGTGGCTGACAGCAATGGCAATGCGTCGATGGCCTAGAGAAATCAGATGCTCGACGGCCTGATAACTGGTGGGACGAGAATCGGAGCAGATAAAGCTGACGGCCTGATCGGAAAAACGGTCGCCGACTACGAGGCACCGAAACGCGTCTTTCGTCAGCTCGGCGCAGATGGATCTGGTTTCAGCGTTCGTACGGAGCACGGCAGCTTTGATTCCCTTGCGGCGGAGCATTTGGGCGTAGGATTCGCCGGTCTGGCGGTCGATTTGCAGGCGAACGATGGCAAGGTCGACAGAAGGGGATTCGCTGGCGGCCTCCGACATGCCGTCGAGCAGTGCCGTATCGTAAGGGGACGTCAGTGAACTGCGGCCGGTGTAGGCGAGGGCGACGAAACTGCCCGCCGTGCGGCGCGGAATACCATAGCCCAGACGATTGGCCGCGTGCAGGACGCGCTGACGTATATCATGGCTGACCGCGCCGCTGCTGTTTAGAACCCGCGAAACGGTTGCGATTGAAACGTCTGCGTCGCTGGCGACTTTGCGAATTGTGGCCACTTATTCCTCCTGAATCCTTACTAATCCACATTCACGTTCTTGCCAAGAAGATCACAACTAAAATATCCGGGCGAAGTTTGTTTGCCGACGTGGAACGCCTCCACGTGGCCGTCACAAAAAAGGAAATTGCCGGCGGTGTTGTTCACATGACGGAAGCGGACCTGACCGTTCGTGCAGTTCCACCAGAGATATCCGATGTTATTGGCGGTGTCCTGATTCGGACCAATGTTGACCTGCGAGCCGTTGTCCGCGTTGGGACTGGCTGACTGTAGGTAGTCAAGGGGCGCCGAGCTGTAGTTGTTTGCGAATTCACCCCATCGCCAATTGTCCAAGGCCCAGGCAGTATACTGAACGCCCCACCAGTTGTTGTCGCCCGCAACGGAGGTTTGCCACTGGCTTCCATCCATGACGATGACCATTTCGGTGGAGCGTTTGATTCGGCCGAATTTGTAGGGATAGAGATCGTAGAGGTTGTCGGCGGGATTTTTGGAGCTGATATCGGGCATGAGCCGGGGATGGCAGGAATAGTGAAGGGGGGCGTCTCCGTCCACGGTATCGACATCGCGGAAGATTCCGCGGTTGAAGACATCCATACCACCGTTGTAGACGGCCTGTTGTTGATAGCTGGTGCCATAGTGGGAATTGAGCTCATTAACCAGGAGGGTGCTCCAATCTCCCTGAAGGGGGCCATAACCTCCCTGGCCCCGGGAAAGGCCGCTCCAGTGGCCATAGGGGAGCGTTCCCTGGTTGTCATCGATGTACAACTGAATTGCCTGGCCGATGGAGCGTAAGTGAGATTGACAGGCAACGAGATTCGCTTGAGCTCTCGCTTTGCCGAGAGCGGGTAGAAGGATGCCGAGAAGAATGGCAATTATTCCAATGACGACGAGCAACTCGACCAGGGTGAACGCCGGGGGCAACAGGACTGCATGGGCGGCGATCGGATGTTTCTCGCCCGACCTGGACTTCGCCATAATTTCCTCCAGCGCCAGATGCCGAAAACGCGATTCAGATTTGCGGAAGTGATATGTAACAGCCTGAAACAGATGGTATCAAATCTTTTCTCTTTCGCAAACAGAAAATGGAATTCGCCCGCAGAATTGCGAGGTTAAGAGCACTATGCGTGAATGAAACAAGTTACATTCTGTTTCCCGTCGAAGAGGAACCGTCGCGATTCCTCGCCAGGTAGCCATAAATGGCGGAGATGTCCTGGTCGCCGAGGCCTTCCCGAATTGCCAGGCGGTAAAGCTCCTTGGCGACGTTCGTCAGTGGCATCGCCACGCCGACTTCGTAGGCGCTCTCGGTGGCCAGGTGCAAATCCTTTTGGAGCCAGCGTAGTGCGAAATCAGCCTGGGCAAAGTTTTCGGATTCGATGCGTTGGCGTTTGATGGCGACGAAGGGAGCGGCGGCGGGGCCGTTGAAGAGGGCTTCGAAGAGAACTTCGCGGGAAAGGCCCAGTGATTGGCCGAGGATTAATCCTTCGGCGAAGGCGGCGAGTTGGGTTCCGAGGAGCTGGTTCATCACCATTTTAAGAGAGGTTCCCATGGTGGGGCCGCCGCAGGGGACGATTTTGCTGCCCATGGATTGGAGCAGGGGGCGACATTTTTCGAGGTCGGCGGGGTCGCCGCCAACCCAGAAGATTAGTTTGGCGTCCGCGGCGGCGGCTTTGGAGCCGGTGACGGGAGCGCCTAGGAAACGGATGCCGCGAGAGGTTGCTTCCGCGGCCATTTGTTTTGAGAAGGAGGGGTTGACGGTGCTGGAGTCGACCCAGGTTCGGCCTCGTTCCATGGCGGGGAGAAATCCGTCTTTGCCGAGGGCGGCTTTTTCGACGGCGTCGGGATGGGCGAGCATTGTGAAAAGGATTTCGACCTGGGGAGCGAGGACGGCGGGGGAGTCGGCCCATTTGGCGCCGGCGGCCAAGAGGGAGCCGGCGCTGGCGCGGGTTCGGTTGAAGACGAAAAGATTGTGACCCTGTTTTTGCAGGTTGGCGGCCATGCGGCTGCCCATGATGCCTAAACCGATAAAGCCGATTTTCATTGCGTCCTCCCGGTTGAGTGCGCGAACGATATCCTGTGGGGAAGCGTAGGCAATTGCCGGACGGAAAGGCAAAAGTATTTTCGAGAAGACCCGTGAAAAAGAGGGGACAAGCTGAGGCACACCATTTTTTTGGAAATGGATTCATGTGCGTTCCGGTGTGGCTAAGATAAAGGCGCTATGCAAGAATTGGCCTCACTACGGGAGTGAGCTGACATGAAACGAATTGGATTCATCGGTTTGGGTGTGATGGGTGGGGGAATCGCGGGAACTCTTCTCAAAGCTGGGTATGAGGTGACGGTTTGGAGCCGGCGCCACGAACAGGGGAAGCCGCTGGTGAAACAAGGGGCCAAGGCGGCGGCGAATATTGCGAGCGCTGTGAAAGGGGCGGAAGTAGTGATGTATTGCCTGAGCGACGATCAGGCGGTCGAAGAGGTTGTGTTTGGGGCGGGCGGGGTTTTAGCATCGGTTAGTGCGGGGCAGATTGCGGTCGACATCTCAACCGTGCATCCCGAGACGAGCCGGAAAGAGGGGAAGGCATATGCGAAGAAGAAAGTGGAATTTTTGGATTGCCCCGTATTTGGGAGCAAGAATGAAGCGGCCAATGGGGGGCTGTGGGTTCTGGCGGGGGGGAAGCGCGCGGTCTTTGAGCGAGTTCGTCCGATCCTGGAGGCGATGGGGGTGACTGTGCACTTTATGGGGGACTGCGGCAAGGGGTCCGCGATGAAGCTGGTGGGGAATCTTATTGTCGCGGCGCAATTGGAGGCGTTGGGGGAGGCAATGGTGCTGGCGACCAAGGCGGGGCTCGATGCCCAGGACGTGCTGGGGGTGCTGAAGGTGACGGATTTCAGATCGCCGATTTTGTCCGGGGTGGGGGCGGCACTGATTAAGCGGGATTTCAGCACCTTTTTCGCGCTCAAGCACCTGTTGAAGGATGCTAACCTGATCGACCGCTTTGCGCAGGATTTGAATTCGCCTATTCCGGCGGGGGCGGTGATTCGCGAGACGATCAAATCGGCTGTGAACCAGGGATGGGGTGAGGAAAATGCATCAGCGATGATCAAAGCCCTCGAAATAGAGGGCAATGTTCGGGTTGGTCAAAAAGTAACGACATAACCGATTCGCAGAACTTCCATGTCGTGCTGAGCTTCTCGTGGAAAAGTTGCTCGTTCGTCGGATGAGCCAGGGGCGTTTGCAGCCACGAATCCTTTCCCCATCGGAAATGTCCATGGCTTCCGCTCATAGCTCTCGGGGATATGGCGGTAGGAGTCGGCATCAAAACCGCAAACAGAAAGTTGGGCGAATATCGATGGCGTGACCCAGTTTGAATCGCGCAGTTAAAACTCGGTATGGGACTTGGTAAGCAAGGCCCGCAGAACGGAGACCAATACCATGAATGACAGGAATGTTGGCGTTTCGCGGCGAAACTTAATGCTTCAGGTCGCGCCCGCTGCGGCGCTGGCCGGGGCGGCACTTCTGCCCATGATGGCCGCGGCTGCGGAGGACAGGAGTCAGACCGATCCCGGTCCTCAAAATCCTGATCTCGACGCGCAGAACTTGGACTCCGAATGGCCACCGGCAACAGATTCCAAGAGTTTGGTCCAAAACTTCAAGTATCCTTTTTCTTTTGCGAACAAGCGGACTTATGAAGGCGGATGGTCTCGGGAAGTGACCATCCGGGAACTGCCGGTTTCTAAAACCCTGGCAGGCGTAAACATGAGGCTTACGGCCGGCGGGGTTCGTGAGCTGCATTGGCACACGGCTGGCGAATGGGCCATCATCCTCTACGGCAATGCGCGGATTACGGCGATCGACCAGGACGGCAAGAGTTTTGTCGCCGACGTGAAACAAAACGATCTCTGGTTCTTCCCCAGCGGAACTCCACACTCCATTCAGGGTTTGGGACCCGACGGCACCGAATTCATGCTGGTCTTCGATGATGGAGCGTTCTCGGAGACCGAGACCCTGCTGCTGAGCGACGCGCTCTCGCATACGCCCCCCGAAGTCCTGTCGAAGAACTTCGGCGTTCCGCAAGATGCCTTGAAGAATCTGCCTAAACAGGAGCTCTTCATTTTCCAGACCGATGTTCCCGGATCGCTGGATGACGATCAGAATGCGGCCGCGGGTGACCTTGGGAAGTCGCCGGTCGATTTCGCGTTTCGCACGATGGAGATGCCGCCGACGAAAAGCACCAAGGGGGGCGATGTCCGCATCGTTGATTCGAGCAAGTTCAAGATTACGGCCATTTCCATGGCGATGGTCACCGTTCACCCGGGCGGGCTGCGCGAACTGCACTGGCACCCGAACGCCGACGAGTGGCAATACTACATCGCCGGCAAGGGCCGGATGACGGTCATAGACACCGGTAACAAGGCTCGCACCCTCGATTTTCAGGCCGGAGACGTTGGGTACGTACAAAAAAGCCTGCTGCATTACGTCGAGAACACGGGGGACAGCGACCTGGTCTTCCTGGAAATGTTCGCATCCCCCAATTACCAGGATCTTTCGTTCTCCGAGTGGCTGTCCCATACGCCGCCGGAATTGGTCATGGCACATCTCAACATCGATAAGGCGACGTTTAACGCAATACCGAAGGCCGAAGAAATGATGATGCCTCCGTGAACGAACGGAGCGTTGTCTGGCGTGCCCGAGCGGATCGGGAAGCGGATATCGACTCAATACAAATCGCAAGGAATTGATTGTTTATACGATAATCAAATGTTCATTGGTATAAAGGAGACGGTCCAATGAAAGCGATTGCCCAATACACGTGTTTCGTTGCGATCTGCGGCCTCATGACGAGCAAACTATGGGCGCAGGCGGCAAATGCCGGTGATCCAACGTCGCGGGAGCTGCTTGACGAAGTCCGTGCTCTACGTTCGGAAGTCAAGGAGCTTCGTGCACAGGTGGCTACGGCGCAGTCGACGACGCGGCCCAGCGCTGCGGTCGTCCAAGCGCCCACCAATCAGGACACGATGAATCAAATCGTTCAGGATGCCGGGCAGCACAGCCAGTTTGCGGATATGGAAGGACTCGCGTCCGGCTATGACCCGAACAAAGGATTCGTCATCCGTAGCGACGACGGGAATTTCCTGTTTCACCCCTGGGTTTTTGTGCAGATCCGCAATGCCACGAATTACCGGGAAAATGCAACGGCCACGACCAGCGATACTGAGAATGGTTTCGAGCTGCCGCGGGCGAAATTCATCATCGATGGCAACCTCGTCTCACCCAACCTGACTTACCAGTTCATCTGGGCCACCGGCGATACCACCGGGGATTTGGGCCTCCAGGACGCGTGGGCGCGGTACCACATTCCTAACACACCGTTCGCGCTCGAGGCCGGACAGATCCGCGATCCTGTCGATCATGAGCAGATCGTGTTCGCCACGAAATCGCTCACGCCCGGACGTTCGATCGTGAACAACGTGCTGCTCAATGGCGACAACATCGTCAAAGGCGCCAGCCTCAGCTATGGGTATGACGGCAATTATCCGTTCCGCACGGAAGTCGCGTTCACAAGTGGCGAGAGAAACTTCGACACCGACTTCGAACAGTTTCCCACCAATTCGGCGAATTGGGGCGCGGCCGCGCGTTTTGAATACAAACTGTTTGGCGACTGGATCGACTACAACCAATTCACGGGGCTCAACAACAAGGAGCCACTGTTGGTTCTCGGCGGCGGTCTCGACTATACTGAAGCGGGGGCCACTGGCGGCCTCACCCACGTGGCGGATATCCAATACACGCTTCCGAATGGACTGACCCTGTATGGGGCTTACCTTGGCCGATATGTGAGGGACAATGGCGGGCCTCCAACTACCGACGGTGGGTTCACCGGATCGGGCCCATCTTTCGATACCTACGACGCCTCAGTGCGACTAATGGCGGCTTATCTCATTCAAGAGCACTGGGAGCCGTTCGTAAGGTTCGAATGGATCGATTTCGACCGCCGTGAGTTACCAACCGGCACCGACAACACCGTCTACGACGCGACCTTTGGATTCAACTATTACTTCTACGGCCATCGCGCAAAATTATCCGCGGACGCCACCTATCTGCCCAATGGCTCACCCGTCTCCAGCACCATTGACGACCTCCTGGCGAGTCAACGCGGAAACGAGGTGATTGGACAGGTACAATTTCAGTTCATTTTCTGATGCATTTCGGGTACCGGATTGTAAGAATGCATGAGCTCGGATCTGCCCTGACGAGATTAGAGGCAAGGCATGAAGCTAAGAATCAAAGGTAACTCAATCCGCTTGCGGCTGGGCCGATCCGAAGTGCGGCGAATGCTCGATCAAGGCATCGTCGAAGAGTCAACAATCTTCAATATCTCCGGAAGTCAGCGGCTCAAGTACGTGTTATGTGCCGGCCCGAATCTTCCTGCCGTAACGGCAAGTTTCGAGGATGGCCGCATCATTGTTCGCATACCGAACGCTTTGATGCATCAGTGGGCTGAGACGGGCCAGGTCGGAATTGAAAGTATCCAGGTCGGCTGCGACGGAGGCGCACTGAAGATCCTCATCGAGAAGGATTTTGAATGTGTTGACGCTACGGATGAGTCGCAGGAAGATGCCTTTCCGCACCCGCAGGTCACCGGCGCCTGCCTGTCCGTCGAAGCTATCGAGAGGTCGACCCATGAGCAAAATTATTCTGAACGGTTCCCCGCGTGAAGCAGGCGCGGGCGAGCAGCTGATCGACGTGATCAATCAGGCTGGGATCGAGCTGCCGCAGGTCTGTTACCACCCGCAGCTTGGGCCGATTCAGACGTGTGATACGTGCATGATTGACGTGGATGGCAAGCTCGTGCGGGCTTGTGCGGTAGTTATCGCGGAGGGGATGAAGGTTTCGACGAATACAGCCGCCGCGTCGGCGGCGCAGCGGGCGGCTTTCGATCGCGTTCTCGAAAACCACATGCTCTACTGCACCGTCTGCGACAACAACAACGGCAATTGCACGGTGCACAACACCACGAAGATGCTGGCCGTTGAACATCAGAACATTCCATTTAAGACCAAGCCTTTCGAAGTTGATAATTCCAATCCGTTCTACCGGTATGATCCGGATCAGTGCTTGCTGTGCGGACGGTGCGTGGAGGCGTGCCAGAATGTTGAAGTAAACGAAACGCTAAGCATCAACTGGGAAGATGAGCATCCGCGCGTTCTTTGGGATGGGGGGAAGGCAATCAACGAATCGAGCTGCGTTTCGTGCGGGCATTGCGTGACCGTCTGTCCGTGCAACGCGCTGATGGAGAAGTCGATGATCGGGCATGCGGGTTATTTCAGCTCGATACCGAAGAAAACGCTTAAGGGGATGATCGAGATCGTGAAGGAGATCGAGCCGGAGGCGGGGTACGGGGCGATTTTGAAATTATCGGAAGCCGAGTCGGCGATGAGGCAGTCGCGCATCCGGCGGACGAAAACGGTGTGCACATACTGCGGCGTGGGTTGCAGCTTTGATGTGTGGACCAAAGACCGGCATATTTTAAAGATCGCGCCGGAGCATGGGCCGACGAATGGAATTTCAACCTGTATCAAGGGGAAATTCGGCTGGGATTTCGTGAACAGCCCGGATCGCCTGACGTCGCCGCTGATCCGGGAGGGGGGAAAATTCCGGACGGCGAGTTGGGAGGAGGCGATTCAACTCGTCGGGCGGCGATTCTCGGAGATCAAAAGTAAGAGCGGGCCGGATTCGCTGGCGTTTATTTCCTCTTCGAAGTGTACGAATGAGGAAAGCTATCTGATGCAGAAGCTGGCGCGGGCCGTCATCGGGACGAACAACATCGATAATTGCTCGCGGTATTGCCAGGCGCCGGCCACAACGGGATTGTTCCGGACGGTTGGTTATGGCGGAGATTCGGGTTCGATTCGCGATATCGAAAACGCGGGGCTGGTGCTGATCATTGGGAGTAACACGGCGGAAAGCCATCCGGTGCTGGCGACGCGGGTGAAGAGTTCGCACAAACTGCACGGGCAGAAGCTCATCGTCGCGGATTTGCGCGAGCATGAGATGGCGCGGCGGGCGGATCTTTTTATACGCCCCCGGCCGGGGACGGATCTGGTATGGCTATCGGCGGTCAGCCGGTACATTCTCGATCAGGGGCTCGCGAAGACAGAATTCCTGAGCAAATGGGTGAACGGACTCGACGAGTACAAGAAGAGCCTGGCGCCTTTTACACTCGAGGCGGCGGAGAGATTGTCCGGATTGTCTATCGAGACGCTGAAAAAAGTCGCCCACATGATCGTGGAGTCGAGCGGCGTGTGCGTTCTTTGGGCAATGGGAATCACCCAGCACACGATGGGTTCGGATGCGTCGACGGCGATCTCAAACCTTTTGCTGGTCACTGGGAACTACATGCGGACGGGGACCGGCGCATACCCGCTGCGCGGGCACAATAATGTTCAAGGGGCCGGAGATCACGGGGCAGCGCCGGCCACGCTCCCAGGCTATCAATCGGTGGATGATCCTGAAGTGCGGCAACGCTTTGAGGCGGCGTGGCACGTGAAGCTGCCAACGAGCAAAGGGCTTGATAATCATGAGATGGTGGACGCGATACAGGAGGGGAAGCTTAAGTCGTTGTACCTTTTCGGCGAGGAAATGAGCCTGGTCGATTCGAATGCAAATTACGTGCAGGATGCGTTCAACAAGCTCGAGTTCTTTGTGGTGCAGGACATTTTCTTCAGCGAAACCTGCCGGTTTGCGGATGTGGTGCTGCCTGCGGCGCCGAGCCTTGAGAAGGAGGGAACATTCACCAGCACGGAGCGGCGAATTCAGCGGCTGTACCAGGTGTTCGAACCGCTGGAAGGAAGCCGGCCGGACTGGAAAATAATCTGCGACGTGGCAAATCAGTTGGGGGCCGATTGGAAGTATCAGCATCCGTCGCAAATCATGGATGAGATAGCGGCGGTGACTCCGCTATATGCGGGGGTCAACTATGACCGGCTGGAAGGATACAAATCGCTGCAATGGCCTGTTGCCGCCGATGGCTCGGACCAGCCGCTGCTTTATACCAAACAGTTCGCGTTTCCGGATGGAAAGGCGAAGCTGCATCCGCTGACGTGGAGGGAACCGACGGAACAACCGGATGCCGAATTCGATCTGCATCTGAACAACGGGCGGCTGCTGGAGCATTTTCACGAGGGGAACCTGACGTACCGGGTTGAGGGAATCCGCGAGAAGACGCCGGACGTGTGGGTGGAAGTGTCGCCCGATCTGGCAAAGGAGCGCGGAATTGTGAGCGGGACGCGCGTGCAACTGACATCGCGCCATGGGCAGGTCCGGCTGCGGGCGCTGGTGACGGATCGAGTGCACGACAAACAACTTTACATGCCGATGAATTCCACGGAGTCGCCGGTGAACCGATTGACCGGCAGCCACTCCGACGCGGCGACGCACACGCCGGCGTATAAGGAGACGGCGGTTCGCATGCAGGTGTTGCCGGAAGTCGATGAAAGCCCCTTGCCGCGGATTAACTCTCGATTCGGTCATCCGACGCCGCAGCGGGGGGTGAAAGTCGAGCTTAAGTGGAAGCGATCGGACTATTCCGTTCCGGGAAGCCCGCTTGTTCAAATTAATGTCCGCCCAAAGCAGGAGTAATATTTATGGCTCAACCCATCGCATTGGAGCCACCGCCCGCCGACCCGCGCGTTGAGCTTCAGAACCGGTTGCAGAATGCCCCGGCGGAACATGCGGAAGCTTTGCTGGCGGCATATGAAGTGCTCCAAGGCCTGCATGATCGGGGCGCACTGGATCTGATGCGCGGGCGCTGGGCTCGGGGGATAAAGTGCTGGAAATCGTCGTCGCGGCGGCGCAATCGCCGGCATCGATTCGCGGCATTCGTAATCTCCTTCTGGTAATCAACACGCTGGGCGCGATCGAGCCTGAATCGCTCAAAACATTTATGCGGATCATTCCGGAGACGCTGCAGAAAATGGTCCAACATCCGGAGCCGCCGGGGCTCTGGAGATTGATGCAGGATTTCTTTTGGAACGAGGATTTTCGCCGGGGGATGGCTACGCTGAATACTTTCTTCGAGGTGCTCGGGCGGAACCTGCCTGGGGATAAGGCTGAGGCGGCTTCTAGGAAGGGTCAGTGAGAGGAGCTGCTAGCCGTGCTCGCGGAAAATTCAGAGATGATCTATGCCCCCGTAGGGATGGAAGATTTTTGCAGCGGGTCGGTCGGCGCCGAATCATAGTTTGTCGGAAGATCGATACCCGTCGGATGGATGATTTCGCGCTCGACCAGCAGATCGCGGATGACCCCTGAAAGTTGCTGGATAAGGACCAGAAAATCCTCGCGATCCATCAGGCCGTTGGTTCGTGAATCGATCGCTTCATCTGCCTCGATCAGAAGCCTGGCGATCTGCGGTTTGGTGTCCATCGTCTCTCTGCGCCCTATGTGATCCGTTATTCTGATGATTCCCTGCATAATAGGCAACATTTCGGGGTTTTGGGAACGCCTTTTTGCAATCAGTTTTTTCGGCAATCGGCGAAAGACCGGGCTAACCTCTCGGTGCTCGCGCCGTGGCCAATATAAGAAACCTGATCGCCTGCCGTGGTTTGTTAAAAATGGGTTTGGCTTTGGATAATTTGCGTACCGCCGGTGGCGATCGGGGCGGTGGTTGAGTGGTCACCGTCGGAGTCGTGAACCGTAATCCGGAGTTCCGTAAAAATGTCCTTCGCCTGATACGGCCCATCGACGATCCAGCTTAAAGTCCGTTTGGCGTCGTCCCAGGTGAAATTCGTTCGCCGGAGGATGCCCTCAAGATAAGCGGTTGAAACGCCGTCATCCTCGACGAGCGTAAACACGGCGTCGTGACCGGGATAAATATGAACCTCCAGTGGTCCGCCGGGCAAATCGTCGGTGTGCTGAAGAACCGGACCCATCGGCAGAATCGTGCCGGCTCGGACAAAGATGGGGATCTCGTCGAGCTTTGCCGAGACGGTGATGTCCCGTCCGCCTTGGATTGGCTTTCCGCTGCCCAGGGCGTACCAGGTCCCGTCCGGCAGATAGACCTGCCGGGCCTCCTTGTCTTCCAGGATTGGCGCGGCCATGAGGCCCGGTCCGAGGAGCCACTGGTCGGACAGGTTTGCGCAGCGCGCATCGTCCGGAAATTCCATCGCCATCGGGCGGATGATCGGTAGGCCGGTTTCGTACGTCAGGTGAGCCAAGCTGTAGAGATAGGGCACGAGCTGATAGCGCAAATCCAGCGCCTTGCGAATCGCGGCCTCCGCTTCGGGGCCCCAGAGCCAGGGGAAATGCGGTTTGACGGTGATTTCGGAATGGGTCCGCATGACCGGAAAGAAAACGCCGGCCTCTATCCAGCGCGTCAGCAGATGGGGCGTGGTGTTGCCGCCAAACCCGCCGATGTCGCAGGCGCAGTCGGTCATTCCAGCCAGGCTCCAGTTCAGCAGATGCGTGGGCGTCTTGGCCAGCTCCGTCCAGTTGGCGTGGATGTCGCCGGTCCAGGCGGCGATTCCGAATCTTTGTACGCCCGGAGTGAAGGCGCGGTCGATGGTCCAGAGGCGCGCATCCGGATTCACCTGGTGCAGTGCGTCGGCTTCGGACTGATTCCACCAGTAATACTGGTTGTAGCGGATTTCTCCTTCGTCATCCCACCAGCCGGCGACGCCCTGCTGAAGCAGGGGGACGGTCTGACTCGCATACCAGGCGCGGACATCAGGGTTGGGAAAATCCAGGTTGCGGGCGTCAACGGGGTCTGAAGCGTTTTGCGCAAAAAGCCATCCCTTGGCCCCCGCCATGGCCAGAAGCGCGCTGTTGCCCAGCCGCGGCTTGCGAATGCCGACGAAGTGAATCCCGTTGGCCTTCATCTCGGCGATCTGGTCTGCCGGATCGGGAAACAGCTTGGGATTGAAGGAAAAATCGGTGTACGTCGGCAGTCCCTTCTTCGGTATCTCGTAGTCGGGCGTGGTGGTGAACCACTCGAAATCAAAAATGAACGCGTCGACCGGCAGCTTGCGGGAAAGGAACTGGTGCATCGCATCGTCGATATAGGCCCGGTCCTTCCACCCCCAGCGGCTCTGGAGATATCCAAACGTCCACCGCGGAGGCACGGCCGCCGGTCCTGACAATTCCGCGTAGGCATGGCAGGCGGATTTCATCGTCGCCGCGGGCATGAGATAGAGGTCCGCGGACGTGCCGGAGTAGACCCACTCCACGCGGCTGCTTTCTGTCGAGGCCGTCCAGCTTGCCGGCTCGTTGTCGTCATTGCTGACGGCCAGCGCGGCGTAGCCGGTGGGGCTCCAGTAGTAGGGGACAACGGCGTGCCCATTGCCAAGCTCCGGATGCGCCTGCGATTGAAGGAGCGAATTTGCGCCATCGCCGCAGCCGTATACCTGGAATGATTTGGCGGATGGGCAGGCGATGTCTAATGTCACAGTTGGCTTGCCCCTGGTCACATCACGGTTGATCTGGCTGATGGGGCCCGGAGGAATGATCTCCTTTCCGCTGGAATTGCGCAGCGTCCACAATCCCTCGGCCTGATCGATCAGCAATTCTCCGGCGGCGTTTTTCACACCCGTCCATTTGCCGTCCTGGACGGTTGTCGCTTGCACCGGCGAGGGATCAGGCGCGAGAAAAATACTATGCGCGGGCGCCGGTTTGCCGTCATAAGAAACGGAGAGACGAAATGCCGTGGGAGTGACTGCCGCGGCTTGGATCGTTGCCTCGCCGATTTTGACGTCGAGCGATGAATTCACGGCGGTGGATTTGCAGCCGGCCGCGAGCAATACGATGAGAAATATTGCCTGAGATCTCCGCGCCATCGTAACTCCTTAGATAATGATCATTTTCCAAAGCCGCCACCCCACCCACGCCACGCCGGCCAGAAGCGCGAGAAGGATCAGGTTCTTGATGAACCGCCAAAATCTTGTGCGGCGCATTTTGCGCCCGGCGATGTTCACATTCTGCTCGACCAGTTGCTCCGTGGGGCTGAGCGACGCATACGCCCGCATTAATTCCGCCGTCCGTGCTTCGAATTCGTTGCCGGCGATTTCCGAGAGGGCCTTGGTTGCCGCTACG
Source organism: uncultured Phycisphaerales bacterium (assembly GCA_963755915.1). Taxonomy (GTDB): domain Bacteria; phylum Planctomycetota; class Phycisphaerae; order Tepidisphaerales; family Tepidisphaeraceae; genus PALSA-1353. Next base: position 116,669 of record CAVWLP010000003.1, on the reverse strand, counting down.
TGGTGCGTGGCGACCGCCTGCGTGGAGCAGTCCATCGCGACGGCCGCCCCGCGCATCCAAATGCTCGCACCGCAAAAGCAAAAAGGCTTCCATCTGCTGCCGGGGCAAACCTCGCAGTGCTTTCACGAACGCGATGTGCCCCGGCGGGGGGGATGTGATGACGCGCACCAGCACGTCCTCGGTGGCCGTGGGGGTTGCAGCCGACATCTCGCGGCAGGTGAGAATCGTGTGATGGGCAAACCAGTTGGCCGGCTCCGCGTCACTATCGCACCACGGCAGAGCGTGCAGACTTTTGCGCACGATCAGTTTCACGGCCGCGTTTCCCGCCTTCTGGCTGCCGCAGAGTCCCAGCGCCATCCGGCAAACGCGCGGATAATTGGTGCGCAGAAATCCCTCGACCTCCTGGGGTCCGATCCTCGGCCGCGTTTTACGCGATCGGCTCGTAACCGGCAGTTTGCGCTCCGCACGGCTTTACATCAACCGCCCGCAAGCCGCGCTGCTCCGCGGGCGGCGTGAAACAGGTCGTCGCCGGTTGTGAATGTCCATCCGTGCCGGGCAAGATTCGTCAATTTGTCTTCGATTCTCCGCCGCAGTTCAGGCAGCAAATGCTGGAGCCGGATTCCGATGCCGCCGCAGAGGCAGACATGGTTGGGGCGATAAATCGCATGCACGATGCGAATCGCCCGGACCAGGGCGAGCATGGGTGTCTCGTCGCCTTTGAATCCGGCGACGGCATGCCAAAGGTCGTTGCCATATCGTTTCCGCAGTGCTGCCACGCCGAGATATCCTTCCAGGCCACCGGCTCCGCCGTCGGGTCCGACGACATCGTCGCCGGGAATTGAAATGTCGATTTGCCCAACGTGCCCGGGCGATTCGCCTTCCACGTGCAGCGCCCGGCCGTTGTCGAGCACCGACAAGCCGATCCCCGTTCCCAAAGTCAGCACCAGCAGCCGATCGGAAATCCGGCGGACCTGAAAAATGTCAAACGCGGCGGCATGCGCGTCGTTGCAGATGGTCGCGCGACCACTGGCGGGAAGCTTCACCGCATCGGGCACAAGCCGATCCAGCGGTATTCCCGCGATTCCCGGAACATTGATCGCGTAGGTAATCTCCCTTCGATCCGCATCCAGCAACCCCGGTGCGCAAAGCCCCACCGCGTCGATCCGGTTAACCCGCCCGTCAACCGCCTGGCGAATCGCCGCCTGCAAGGCCTCTGCATCCGGCCGCGAATAAAATTCGCTCTGCCCCGTCCAAACAATCCGCTCCCCTTCCAGCGCCGCCGCCTTCACCGAAGTTCCCCCGATGTCGATGCCCAGATTCATGGGCTTATGTTAGCCATTCGTCGGTGGGTTCACAGTCTGCTAGACTCCCCGCCATGCGCATCCAATTCTGCGGCGCCGACCGCACCGTCACGGGGTCTTCCCATCTTCTGGAAATGAACGGCCTGCGAATTTTTCTGGACATGGGCCTCTACCAGGGCTCGCGCGACGAGGCCCGGCAGATTAACGAAACCCTCCCCGCCGACGTCAAAACCGCCGATGCGATCATTCTCTCGCACGGCCATCTCGATCACTGCGGCAAGCTCCCCGTCGCCACCCGCGCCGGCTTCAAAGGCCCCATCTTTTGCACCCCCGCCACCGCTGAAGTCGCGCGCATCGTCCTCAACGATTCGGCGATGATCCAGATGGAAGACCTCGAATACCTCAACCGCCGCACACGCGACCCCCATGAGCCGCCGCTCACCCCGCTTTACACGCCGCAGGATATCCCCGCCACGATAAACCTCATGCGTCGCGTCCAATACGGCCAGAAGACCGACATCGGCAAAGGCGTCAGCTTCACCTTCCACGACGCCGGGCACATTCTCGGCTCCGCCTACGTGCTCATCGAATGGACCGAGAACGGCCGTTCGCGCTCGTTGCTCTTCACCGGCGACATCGGCCGATATAACACCCCCATCCTTCGCGACCCCGATCCCATTCCCGCACCCGTCGAATATCTCATCACCGAAAGCACCTACGGCAATGCCACGCACGCCCCGATGGACCAGGTCGGCCCGCAGTTCCTGGACGCGGTTAAATTCTGCATCCAGCGAAAGAGCCGCCTGCTGCTCCCGAGCTATGCCGTCGGGCGCACGCAAACCGTGCTCTGGTACATTCAGCGATTCATCCAGCACAAGCAAATCCCCGAGATCCCGATTTTCGTCGACAGCCCGATGGGCGTGGCGATCAGCAAAATCCACACGCAGTTCCCCGAATGCTACGACGACGAAACCCGCGCAGAGATCGGTCGGGGCGACCTCTTTGGAATGTCCCGGGTCACCTTCGCCTCTTCGGTCGATGACAGCAAGAAAATCAATTCACAAACCGGCGCCTGCGTGATCATCGCCTCCAGCCCCACCTGCGAGTTTGGCAGAATCCTTCACCATCTCACCCAAAGCGTCGAAACCCCGGATGACCTGGTCGTCTTCACCGGCTACATTCCCTCCAACACGCTCGGCCGCCGCCTCCAGGGCGGTGAGAAACGCATCCGCATTTTCGACCGCTGGTATGACGTCCGCTGCCAGGTCCGCACGATTCACGGCCTCAGCGCCCACGCCGACGGCGACGAGCTGCTGCGATTTCTGAAGCCGACGCTCGGCAAGCAAACGTCATCCTGGATCGTGCATGGGGAAGTGGACCAGTCCGAGGGTTTCGCCCATCGCCTGATGGGGGCGGGAATCGGAAGGGCGTCGGTCCCCGCGATGGAAACATCCATCATCGACGACCCGGGAATCGGCTCCCGCATCATCCCGCCCGTCGCCGAAACCGGGGAATGACTTAAAGAATTGAACCACGGATTACACGGATTTCACGGATAAAAAAAATCCCTCTTATCCGTGCCCATCCGTGTAATCCGTGGTTCCACTGCATTTCTTCCACCTAATCCAACCCAAGCGCAAAACAAAACTTTGTGAACCCCCGCCAATCTGATACACTCACCGCCCGCTAAAGTAACCAGCCGCGCACAGAAAAACGGGCGAAACAAAATGCGCGGTCACTACAGACACACCAAAATCATTGCCACAATCGGTCCCTCCACGGAAAGTCGCGACAAGCTGAAGCAGCTTGTCACCAGCGGCGTCGACGTCATCCGCCTCAACATGGCCCACGGCACCGGTGAATGGGTCGCCGAAGTCGTCAAGCGAATCCGCGAGGTTTCGGCGGAAGTGGAACGTCACGTCGCCGTGATGATGGATGTGAAGGGCCCCGAAATCCGCACCGGCGTCGTCGCCGAACCGATCGACCTCAAGGTCGGCGACACCTTCGAGTTTTACACGAAAACCCCCTCCGATGGCTGCCGCGGCGTCAGCGTCAATTACCCCGGCCTGCCCCTCGATCTCCAGGTCGGCAATATCGTCCTGCTCGACAGCGGGTTGATCCGTCTTCAGGTCCTCACCAAGGACGAAACCCACGTTCAGTGCCGGGTTCTCACGCCCGGAAAAGTCGGCTCGCGACGGCATATCAATCTGCCCGGCGTCGACGTGAATCTCCCATCCCTCACCGAAAAAGACGAGCGCGACGTCCGCGCCGGCGTCGCCGCCGGCATCGATTTCATCGCCCTCTCGTTCGTCCGCCGCAGCGACGATGTCCTGGTCCTGCGCGCGCTGCTCGATCATCTCGGCTCCAAGGCCCGCATCATCGCCAAAATCGAAGACCAGGGCGGCCTGCGAAACCTCGAGGGGATTGTCAAAATCGCCGACGCCATCATGGTCGCCCGCGGCGACCTGGGAATCGAAGTCGATTACCACACCCTCCCCCTCGTCCAGACCCGCATCGTCGAACTTTGCCTCACCGAAGGACGCCCGGTCATCATCGCGACCCATCTTCTGGAATCGATGATCTCCGCCCCCATGCCCACCCGCGCCGAAATTTCCGACATTTCCACCGCCGTCCGCGAGCGCGCCGATGCCGTCATGCTCTCTGGCGAAACCACCACGGGCCTCTATCCGCTGGAATGCGTGGAAGTGATGAAAAATATCGTCAACACCATCGAGCCGACTGAAAAACGCGGCATCAACGAGGTCATCGAGCTCAAGGAACCCAAGGCAAAAATGCTGCGCTCGGCTGCGGTGCTTGCCCAGCAGCTCGGCAAATCGGGCATCGTCGTCTTCACCCGCAGCGGCTTCCTCGCCTACACCCTGGCCGCCCTCCGCGCCGTGGGCGTCCCCATCTACGCCTTCACCGACGACGAAGCCCTCTTCCGTCAGCTCCTGCTTCCCTGGGGCGTGGAGCCGTTCCTCATGCCGTTCAGCAAAGACCCCGAAGAAACCATCCTCAACGCCATGGCCTATCTCAAACGCAAAAATTGGTCCGACGAAGGCTCATGGCTCGTCGTCATCACCAACATCCTCGCCCACGACAAAGTCGTCGATACGATCCAGCTTAGGCAGGTGGAGTAATGCCCTTCCCCCCGTCCCCGTGTAGCCGCCGGGCTTGCCTGTCGTGAGCAATGCCGAACGGCCCGGCGCGTCTTCGTCTCTCCGATCACCCCGCCCGCAGCGTCCCCCGGCACGCCTCGCACTCATACTCACACCCAACGCAATGCTCCACGCGCTTGTTCAGCAAATCCAAAATCAAATCATCGATCCCCAGCGTCTGCGCAACATGATATTTTACCCCCGGATGCCTGGCCGCGGCCTCGGCAGTCAACCGGGGAATATCCTGCGTCCAATGCTTGCCCGGCCCCAAAAAATACGGACAAACCACCACGCGCTTCGCCCCCCGCGCAACGCATCGATCAAACGCGATGGCGATCGACGGCTCCGCGATTTCCATATGCGCCGGCTCGACAATCGCATATCTCTCGGAAAACCGCTTCGCAAACAACCCTGCAAGCTCCTCCAGCATCCGGTTGCTCTGCTCCAGGCGCGAGCCATGATCGACGATGACAATCCCGATTTCGCTTGCTGATTTGGCCATGTCCTAACTCTTCCTCTGCGTGAGAATCACATCAAACGAAAGCGTCTGCGTCCCGCGAATGATTCGAAGCGTGACCCGATCCCCCGGCTTGCTCCGCCCCAGCGCCTGATCCAGATCCATGAGATTTTCCAACCTCTGCCCGTCAAACTGCACGAGCAAATCCCCCTCGCGCAGCCCCGCCACCTCGGCCGGCGTCCCCGGCCGCGTTCCCGTGATCAGCACCCCCACGCGCGATTCCTGCGACGCCATGTCCGGCAGCACGCCCAATTCCACGCGCGGCATCGGGTCGGCCCCGAAAAATGGTGTCCCAAACAAATGCATCGAATCCCGATCCGCCTCCGCGATGTACGGATCCCGCGGCATATGCTCCAGCCCCGCAACCACCTTCGCCGTGAAATCGCAAACTTCCCCAATCCCTTCATAATTGATCTTGTCGGCCGTATCGGTGGGGCGGTGATAATCGGCATGAATCCCGCTGAAGAAAAAGAGCACCGGAATATGCCGGCGTGCAAATGCCATATGATCGCTCGGTCCCAGCCCGCCGCGGCCAATGCTCTTCAGTTGCAGCGGCGAATCTTCATCCGCCTGCGTCAAAATCGCGTCGAAATCCTTCGCTGTTCCCTGCCCGCCGGTAAAGAGCGTCTGGTCGCGAATGCGTCCCACCATGTCCAGGTTCACCATCACCACGATCTTATCCGCCGGAATCGGGCAGTGGTTCATGAAATACGTCGACCCCACCAGCCCTTCTTCTTCCGCGGTGAAACAGATCAGCACAATCGTGCGCGCGGCGGCGGCGCCTGCGACAATCGCGACGCCAGCTCCAGCAGCGTCGCCGTCCCCGATGCGTTGTCATCCGCCCCATGATAAATGCTTCCCCGTGGCCCAAACGCTTCGCCCAATCGCCCCAGCCCCAGGTGATCGTAATGCGCCCCAACCACGACATATTCATTTGCCGTCGGCCCGGTACCCGGGATCACCGCAATCACATTCTTCAAATGCGCGGTCACCGTATCGATCTGCACTTCCCCCGAAACATTCACGGTCCCCAGCGCCGTCGAGCAGGGCTTAAACGTCGTGTCGATCTGCGAGCGCAATGCTTTTAAATCCGGCGCCAGTGCCGCCCCCAAAATTTCCTCCACCACATGCTGCTTCACCTGGATTACCGGGATGGTCGCCGGGCTGGCAAACGCCCCCGCAAACGGCAACAGCAAATCCGGCTCCGAATCCGGCGGATTCACCAGCAGCAGCGCCACCGCCCCATGATCCGCCGCCGCCTTCGCCTTCGCGTCAAACGTCGCGTGCGTGGACCATGACCCCGCATCCGGCCCATCGACCAGCCGGCTCTGGCTCCGCGCATTCATCGGCTCATACCGCATCGCGATCGCCACTTTGCCCCGCACATCCACTCCCGCGTAATCGTCATACCCCGATTCCGGCGCGCTCACGCCATACCCCACAAAAACCGCAGGCGCGCTGAATTTCTCCTCGATCGAAAACCGCATCGGCAGATAATCATCCTCCAGCCTCAGCGTCCGCGCCCCAAGCGCCAGCGATGTCCTCGCCCCCGGCCCCCCCTGCGTCGTGTAATCAAACGGCTGAAAATAATCCGTCAATCCCGGCACGGGCTTAAGACCATCCGCGGCAAACTCGCCTGAAATCATGTCCGCCGCCATGTCCAGCCCCTTCATCCCCACGCCGCGCCCCTGCAATTCATCGCTGGCCAGATAGGGAAGCGTATCCTTCGGATCCGAATCCGTTGCCGCCGGCGCATCGCTGACCACCACCGAGGGCGCAGTCGCAGGAGTCGGCGCCGCCGCCACCGGCTGCTGTGGGGGGGCTGTATGTGTCGCGCACGCCGCAAGTCCCACAGCCATCAACGCAAGAATCCCGCTCATTCCCCCTCCCCCGGTAATCCGGCCTTCGGCTCTGAGGCTCAGGCTCGAAGAGGGGAGGGTCGGGGAGGGGGTTTTTCGCTGTATTTCCAACCACATGTAATTGCAACGGATTGTATGCCAACGTCCGAGAATATCTAAGCGCCAATCGCTCATTTTGCCGATCTTTAACCATCGCTATGCCACCAGGCGGACCCTCCCACGCGCGTGCGCCGCGAAAGCCAACGCCTCGCCAAACCACGCGCGGCGCCGCCTCCACTCCCCGTGTAGCTGCCGGGCTTGCCCAGCGCGTCTCTCGAAATCCTCAAATCACGTCCCCCCTTTTAGACAATCTCCTCGGCCGCCGCCCCGTCAGCCTCGACACCCCCGAGCTTCAGCGTTTCCTCGCCAACAAAGACATCCTCATCACCGGCGCCGGTGGCAGCATCGGCTCTGAAATCTGCCGCCAGTCCATGAAATTCTGCCCGCGCCGGATGATCCTTCTGGATCAAGCTGAGAACAATCTTTTCGAAATCGACCGCGAACTCCGCCACCGCTGGGTCGGCGCGGAAATCATCCCGGTCATCGCCGACATCGGCGATTCGCGCCGCATCTCCCAGATCTTCCAGCGCTTCGAGCCCCACGTCGTTTTTCACTGCGCCGCCCACAAGCACGTCCCCATGATGGAGATCAACCCCGGCGAAGCGATCAAGAACAATGTCCTGGGCACAAGATTAGTCGCGGATGCCGCGCGCGATTGCAACGCCGCCGCGTTCGTGATGGTCAGCACCGACAAAGCCGTGAATCCCACCAGCGTCATGGGCGCCACCAAGCGCTGCGCCGAGCTCTACGTCCAATCCCTGAACACCGAGAATTCCCGCACGAGATTTGTCGCGGTGAGATTCGGCAACGTCCTCGGCAGCAGCGGCAGCGTCGTGCCCATCTTCAACAAGCAGATCGACGCCGGCGGCCCCGTGACCGTCACCCACCCCGAGATGAAACGCTATTTCATGACCATCGCCGAAGCCAGCCAGCTCGTCATGCAGGCCGGCGCCATCGGCCGCGGCGGGGAAATCTTCATCCTCGACATGGGTAAGCCCGTCAAGATATTATCACTCGCCAAAGAAATGATCCGCGGCCGGGGCCTCAAACCCAACAAGGACATCCAAATAGAATTCACCGGCATCCGCCCCGGCGAAAAGCTCTACGAAGAACTCGCTTGCGCCAGCGAGCAAACCCGCCCGACCAGCCATCCCAAAATCCGCGTCTGGCAACTCCCCCGGGCGACGCCGGAGCAGATTGAGCAGATGCTTCAAACTCTAAGCGCCATCACCAGCGCCACTCACCGCGAAATCGTCCAGGCTCTTTGCCGGTTCGTCCCCGAATACCAGCCCGACATCGATCGCCAACCAGCGCTGCACATCGTCGCCGACGCGGCCTAACCAACTCAGAGACCCAAAGCCCACCCCTCGCCTTCCCCGTTTAGCCGCGACCCGCAGGGGAGCACGTTCTGCTCTATCCCCAAACTACCCTGCCGCACCTCGCGCATTTTCCAATCCTGACACATTTTCCCTTCCCATTTGCTCGCATATAATCTGGCGGCGCAGCACGCATGTTCGAACATTTCACCAATCGTGCCCGCAAAGTCATGGCGATCGCCAATCTCGAAGCCAATCGCCGCGGCTACGCCGCCATCGACACCGAACATATTCTTCTTGCACTTGTCATCGAAGCCGGCGGCGTTGGCGCCGGCGCCCTCAAGTCGCTGCCGGCTGGACTTAAGGTTTTCGATCACATCCATGCATCCGTCAATCCCGTCATCATCCCCGCTGCCCGGATCAAACTCCCGCAAACGCTTCACGCCAAAAACGTCCTCATTTACGCGATCGAAGAATCGAGCCTGATGAACCACACGCACGTGGGCACGGAACACCTGCTCCTCGGCCTCTTGCGTGAATCCGACGGCAAGGCCTGCCAATGTCTAAATCGCGCCGGCATAACAATCGAGCAAATGCGACCCATTATTCAGAAGATGCTCGCGTCCGGCGACTCCAACGCACCGCCGCCAGCCATCCTGGCCCCTCCTTCACCGGCCCACATTCCCTATCGAGGGACCGTCGAACTTATCGGCGGCCCCTCGGTCCTTCGTGTTTTCGTCGGGATGATATGTGGCTTTTTGTTAATCCCGTTCGGCACGCAGGCTTCATCGGAGCATTCCAAAGCTGTGGAGGACGCGAAACAATTGAAGCTTAGATACTTTTACTTTCCCCTGCTGCACGCCGGCGTCCGCAAGAGCGCAGCATCAACCGCGAGGTCTCCGCGGCGACGGATTCCCCTTCAGTTTACTCCCAGTTTTTTCAAGGCCTCCGCTCTTGCCCTCAGCTTAATCCCGGTGTTATCCGGCTTGTTCAGGAATCGAAGCACGTCCTGTTCCTCGGCCAGCCCCAGCAGATACCAGCCGATCATGTTCCGCATCGCCTTGTTCGGCTTCCTGCCGCTGATCAGCTGAATCAGCACGCAGACGATCAGCGCGCAGTGGATTTGGATGTCGATCCCCTCCTGGCGTTGGCTCAGCAGGTGACGCATGCCCAGCAGTTGCTTGAAGATCCGGAAGAACAACTCAACGGTGTAGCGGTACAGATAAATCAGGGCGATCAATTCCGCCGGCAGGTCCAGCAGGTTCGTGTACAGGATGATCAGGTCCGTCGGCTTGTTGCCGCTGCGCGTGCGGCGCGGATGGGGTTTCACCTGCACTTCCACCCGTCGCACCACCCTATCCGCCGCCGTCTCCAGGCCGTCGAGTTTCACCAGCGCGTCTCGCACCACGCCGCCGTCCAATGCTTCCTGTGAAAGCAATCGTTCTTCAAACAGCTCAAACACCGAGTTTTCCGCGGCCCGCATCACAAAGGAGCTTTGCGCCGCGGCGATGTCCGCAAAGAGGCTCCGGTCGGCGTAGCCGCCGTCTCCTACATAGCACCGTCCTGCTTCCAGGCTGCGCCGCAGGACGTTGTTTTCACGGTTGGCCCCCGCGTTGCGAGCGCCAGTGCGGTCGAGGCGATGGACTTTGAACGTCTCCAGATCGAATTGAACGTGCAAACGCCAGCCATAGACCGCTTTCCCGTCCCGGGAGGTGTTGTAGTGCGCATTGATGCCGCAAGCGGATTTGGCCAGCCGACTCAGCGCCGTCAGCACCGTCCCGTCGACCAGCGTGATCGCCTGCCCAAAGTCCGCAAGACGCGGATCGGGCGCCTGGGGCAGTTCCCCCGCCAATTCCTCAATCAGCGGCGTCAAACGCCCCGGCTCGAACACCCGAACCGATTCAGAGAAACTGCCCACGGAAAAACGCTTAATTCCCAGCGCCTTGGCCACCTTGGGCAGTTCAGCAACCTCCTGAAGATCCCGCAGGGATTGGATCAGCGGATTCCAGGTGTAAAGCAAAACCAGCTTGCAATAATCGTCGAAGTGAAGCTGGCGGTTCCCGGCTCGATCCCGCTCACAGCCCACATCCCGCAGCGTGGGCAGCAGCGCGAAGACGCGCCGCAGATGTCCGAGGCACAGGATCTCTTTTTCCTTCAGTCTTGCCTGCACGTCCGGCAGCATGCCATAAAAAGATCAAAGGCGCAATCTCAATATCTTGCTGCTTGCGCGAACCCCGTGCCGAACGGGATTAAAATTTCGTAACATCGAGAGGCTGCCCCCCGTGGCAATGGGCGTCCGGCCATTGCGGAGTACCGCTCCTCGCCTCCGGGATTAAAGAGTGCCGTCCTTGGCGGACGCGTCCAGCTTTTGCGGAGTACCGCTCCTCGCCTCCGCAAGTAGAGATTGCCCTCCGGGCAGATGGCCTCCAGCCAATGCGGAGTACCGCTCCTCGCCTCCGGCTGTGGTCTAGTTAGAAGCTGCTTGCCTGGCCAACATGCTCGGCGGCACAATATCCGCCATGATCGAGGCGTTCACCTTCGACTCATCCACTTCCTGCGCATCCGTCGGCTCGATCACCCGCAGGCTGAGTTGCGGATCTGTCTCCGGCTGCCCTGAGATGCCGATGAACTGCCCCATCATCGCGGTAATCTTCGCGTCGCCGGTGCGGACGTAAATTTCCGTCCGTCCGGTCGCCGGATCCACGAGCCGATAGAGCGTCCCGCCGCCGATCTGCAAGCTTGAGGGTTGCAACTGGCCGACGGCCGCGAAGACCTGGACCTGCGACTGCTTCAGCCGCTCGGCCAGCTCCTGCTGCTCCGCTTGAAGCGCCAGTTGCCGATCGGCGGCCACCTTTTCCAGCCGCTTCATTTCGATCAGCTTGGCCTTGTTGTCGAGCCGAGCCTGCAGCGTCGCGATGCGAATCCGCACCACGGTCTTGAGATCATCCGAAAGCTGCTCGCTGCCCTGGATTCCCTTGTAATCCGAAATCATTTCGTCGATCGGCTGCGCATCCAGCGGCTGCTGGCTGATCGCGCTGAACTGCGACTCATAAGCCGCGAACAGCTCCTCCGGGCTCGGCGGCGGGGCCGCCGGCTGCGTTGACGGGGCCGGCGCTGCCGAAGCAACCGCCGACGGATTTGTCGTCGGCGCGACTGATGCCGCCGCCATCGGCGCTGTCGGCATCGTCGTCGGCGTGCTGGTCACAATCGCCCCCGAATTCGCAACCGGAGGATTCGTCGCCGCGACCTGCGGCGTCGGCACAGCCGATGTGGTCATCGGCTGCACTGCCGGCGCCGGTGTATTGGCCGGCGACACCGCGCTGGAAATCGTCACGAAATCCTTCTTCACATACAGATACGCCCCGGCCGGCGGCTTGATCTTCAGATAGTCCTCATCCGTCCCGATGATTTCCACCTGGTCCCCGGTGTTCAGCCGCGCCTGCACGGTCGTCTTCATCGCATTGACCATGCTCCCGGCCCGAACGTTCACGTCGTCGCGGTTGATCTTCCCCACCGTCGAGTTGGCGTCATGATCCACAAACTTCTCGCCGACATAAGAAAAGCTGTCCGCCGGCGGCAGAATCTTCAGCCAGTCAAACTTGATCCCCACGACGGTCACCTGTGCGCCTTTGGCGAGCTCCGCGGTCGGGTAATACCCCTCCCCGGGACCACTGCGCACGTAGACCGAATCAACGTTGATAACCCCGTTGATCTGGTATTTGGAATTCGCCACTTCCGGCGTCGAAAGGGCGTCCTCGGCAAATATCTTTATCGTGGGGGCAATCGAAATCGCGACCGCGAGGAGAAGGGATCGGAAGGACATTGCGGCACCTCCATGTGCGCCTGATAGACCTATGAAGCAATCCGTTTACCGGCGTTTTCCACGCCGGTTTCCATGTTCTTGGCTTCAAAAGATATCCGCCTCGCGCAAAAAGTAAAGCCCGATAGCGCAAGAAAAGCGCGTTATCCCGTCCCCCATTATAAAAATCCCCCATCGTGATAGTGCGCAGGGCCGGCCGTTTTAGCGCGTATCCACTGCGGAGAGAGCCTATGGAAATCAACCTGTCCTGCCCCCATTGCGGAAACCCCAGGGTGGAATTGCACCCGCGGGATTCCAGCCACGACCACGCCCGCTGGCATTGCCCCGCCTGCGGCGAAACCTGCCGCAATCCGGGGGCACGCATCGGCCCGGCCGCCCGGGCGAATTTTGCCGTCGGGCTCGCCATCCTCGTTGGCCTGTTTGCGGTCCTGATCGGTTATTTGCTTATGCCCTGAGGCTTCCCGGAATCTCTTGCAGATATTCGATGAATCTCGCCCCCGCGCCGGGCGGTTTCGGCCGGCACGATCGCCGGCCGGTAGGTCAGGCCCACGGATAGATTGCTCCCGAAAGTCGTTGTGGCAAAGACCAGCGGCGTCATCGGCCCGGTCGGCGCCACCCGCACATAATCCAGCAGCCGGCACCCCGCATACTTCCCCGCCCAGCAGCGGTTCACATTCACATTCGAATTTGCCCCCGCCAGGGATACCCGTTTGCGGTAAAACTCCATCACCTTTTCCCGCGACAGCCACTTCCCGGCGATCAGCCCGATCCCCATCCGCATAAAGCTGCTCAGCGGCAGCGCCCCCAGCTTCTGGTCCTGCGTCTGCCGGGCAATCGCTCCCACCAGCTTCGGCCAATCGTTCATCTCATGGGCCTTGCACCGCACGACCGCGAACCCGAGCAGCAGATCAAACACATCCCCGACCGGCTTCCCCGCGGAGGGACGCAGATCGGCGATGCTCCCGATCGCCAGTTGCCGGCGGCGAAACTTCGCCTCTGCCGGCACAAACTCATCGCACACCTTCGCGATCGCCGCCAGAAATATGTCGTTCACCTTCGCCCCGGCGCAGTGCGCCGATTTGCAAACGGAATCGATCAACCCGGGCGGCGCGTCAAAAAGTTCAAATCCAAGCGTCATGTCGCGAAACTTCACCGGCTCTTCGATTCGCCTCACCCGCCGAAACTCCTCATGCCAGCGCATCGTCGACGCCAGCGCGCTTCCCGGCCGCGAGCCCGGACGATGCGGCCCAAACAGCGAAAGATATCCCCCCGCGTGAATCCGCAGCGGACGATTGACTGCCGCCTCCGGCTCAAACTGCCGCGCGAACCACTCGTGAATCAGCATCCGGATCGACGTGCTGTCCGCCACCCAGTGCCGGTAGCACAACCCCATCCAGAAATGCCCGCTTTCCCGGATCACAAAGGGCCGAAACGGTACGCCCTGCCCATCATCAAACGGCCGGTTCATTTCTTGGCTGATCCACTCCTCCAGCCGCGTTCCCGCCGGACATTCGACGACTCCATGGTAAATCGCCTCCCCGTTCATTCGCCGATAGCGGTAGGAATTCTTTTGTATGGATACAACCCCAAGGTTGAGCGCCGCCAGCGCATCGAGCCAGGCGCTTCGGCAAAGCTGCAGATCGACTTCCCCCTCGATTTTCAGCACCTGCGCCGTTATACGGATGCAGCGATTCCCATTGCCGGACCAGCCGCTGGAAAACATTCAACCCCCCGCGCTCGCCCCACGACTCCGGATGCAGGCGCGTTTCCCGCGCTGGGAGGGTTTTATCCCCTTGAAGTACTGTGGATTTCGTGAACATGCTGCGAGCCCAGGCTGAAGCAACTTATGCTACATTGGTTGTGTAGTCCACGTAAGCCGCAAAATTGTGTGATCACGGATTTTTTTGCAGAAGCAGACCCGGTTCACGGCGCCGGTCGCGCCGCGCCAAAGCCGGTCGCGAACCGCATCCCACGACGCATCTCCCGGCGGTTCCTGAACCCAGATGACATTCGCCTTTCGACCATCCGCTTCGTGCAGCGCCGAGTAAAGACGCCTGGCATACTCCCCGGCGCTGGCGGGCATTTCAATCGTGAATTCAGGATTAATCCATTTCTCCAACTGCGCGGCCAGTTGGGTGCCGCGAATTATCACGAAAATCTGACTCCTGCCAAGTTTACCCCCGAATAATGTCGGAAATCGGCCCGCATCCTCTTCACTGATTCGAAAGGTTGGCGTCACCGGAGAATAGTGAACCGCCTGCTGCCCCGGACTGGCGCTGGGCTCATCTTGAGAAATCTTCAGGCTGCGAACCTCGACCGGCCCGATGACCCGCTCGATCTGCTCCCGTGAAATGCCACCCGGCCGCAAAATAACCGCGGATCCCGAGGCCAAATCTACTACCGTAGATTCAATCCCGACCCGGCAATGCCCGCCATCTAAAATCAGTTCGACTTTATCGCCCAGCTCTCTTTGCACATGTTCCGCGGTCGTCGGACTGATTCGGCTCGACCGATTCGCGCTCGGCGCGGCCACCGCCCCCCCAAAGCGCCGCAAAAGTTCCAGCGCGACCGGATGATCCGGACATCGAATCGCCACCGTCATCAACCCGGCCGTCACCGCACCGGCAATCTCCGTGGTCTTAGGCAGCACAATCGTGATTGGCCCCGGCCAAAACACCCGCGCCAATCGCTCGGCGGCCTCCGGCCACGCCGCCACATACCGCCGCGCCGTTGCAATATCCGCCACGTGTACGATCAGCGGATTCGTTCCCGGCCGTCCCTTGGCTGCAAAATCTTCGATACCGCCTCCGCATTGGTCGCATCCGCCCCCAGCCCATAGACCGTCTCTGTCGCAAACGCCACCAGCCCCCCGCGCCGCAAAATCGCCGCCGCCTTGTCGATTTCCGCGCTCTCGATCATCAATCCTCGCTTTCCAACCTCTTCAGCCACTCGGCCGCCTTTTCGGCGTCCGAGCAGATCACAAAAACCTCCTGCACGCTTCCCGTTCCCAGGTAAAGATATTTAAGTCCTGCCGGCGTCGGATATTGCAGCTTGAATTTGCCCGATATATTGCCCCGCCGCACTTTGATCCTCCCCGGCACGATCCGGGAAACATACGGGCATTCCCGCACGATTCGATCGAGGATCGCATCCAGTCCCGCGACGCGCCCATGCTGACGTTTAACCCGGCCGAACTTCACGCCGACGATCCTACGCGGACCGCCTCATTTCGGGCAATTCCCACCACCAACCCCATCGGGTAATGCGCCATTCCATTTGATGCCCCTTCCCTTGCCACAAGATAATCACCCAACTGCCGATTTTCCTGATAGACAGCGGGCTCAAGGGCGGCTACCAGTTTCCAAGATAAAACGGTAATAAAGCTATGAACAAACGCGTCATCATGCGGATTGAGATCGCCCCGTCCTCAAAAACCCGGCTCGATCAATTCTGCGACGACAAGGGCATGACTAAGCTCGCCGCCGTCTCACACCTGATCGATTGGTTCTGCGACCAGGACGAAAACATTCAGGCTATCGTCCAGCGACTCATTCCCTCGGCAATCGAGGCAGACGTGGCGAAAGTCATCCTTCAGCGCATGGCCGGCGAAAACGGCGCTGCGCAAAAGCCGAATGGCAACGGACACCGCGCCCGCCGCACAAAGCCGCGAGCCCTTGCGATCAATGCATAGACGCTTAAAACTCCTCATCATCCAGCCTCTCCACGTTTCGCTCTGCCTTGACCCCTCCCGCCCGCAGCTTTAGCATTTCTGTTTCGGGATTCCGGGCGATTTTGCTGTGTGCGCGTATCCGCCGGCCGCACCCCCCGCAAAATCGATCCATCAAATCGCAAAGGCGCAAAATGAAAAAACCAAGGCCCAGGAAGAGTCGATCCGGCCAGGCTGCGGCGCCGTCCTACAAAAAGAGCGCCCAACCCAAATCCTCCGCCGCACAGAGCTCCACCCACGGCGAACAGCACGCAACTGCCGCGCCCCCAGCCGCCCCGGCGCCCGCCGACGACACCGCCGTCGAAGTTCTCCCCGATTTCATGATCGCAGGCGTCGGCGCCTCCGCCGGCGGTCTTGAGGCCTGCTCTCAGCTTCTTGAAGACCTTCCCGCTGACCTCGGTCTCGCCCTGATCGTCGTACAGCATCTCGCACCCCGCCACGAGAGCTTTCTGCCCGTATTGCTCGCCTCCCACTGCAAAATGAACGTCGTTCAGGTCACGGAAGGCGTCCGCGTCGAGGCCAATCAGGTTTATGTCATCCCTCCCAACGCCCACATGAAGATTGCCGACGGTGTGCTCCATCTCATCGCCCGTCCGGAAGATCGCACGCAGCACATGCCGATTGACTCTTTCTTCCGATCCCTTGCCGAATACGCCCAAAATCGCGCCATCGGCATCGTTCTCTCCGGAACCGCTTCCGACGGCGCAATCGGAATTCGCGAAATCAAAGCTGCCGGCGGCATCACCATTGTCCAGGAACCGACCACCGCCAAGTCCGACGGCATGCCGCGCGCCGCCATCGCCACTTCCGCCGTCGATCTGGTCCGCCCACCCAGCGGCATCGCGCAGGAACTCATCCGCATCGCCTCCCACCCCCTCGTTCGCGGCGAAGCCAGACAATCGGGCGAGATCACCGGCATCGACGAGCGGCTCCCCCGAATCTTCAACATGCTGCGCAACGCCAGCGGCGTCGATTTCACCCACTACAAGCAGCCCACCATCAAGCGCCGCCTCCAGCGCCGCATGGTCCTTCATAAGCTCATCAACCTCGACGATTACATCAAGTTCCTCCAGCAAAACCCCGCCGAGGTGAACAGTCTCTATCAGGACATCCTCATCCACGTCACCCGCTTCTTCCGCGATCCAGAATCTTTCGAGGTCCTCAACCAGAAGGTCTACGCCCCCATCTCCTCCAATCGCCCGACGGATTCGCCGATCCGAATCTGGGTTCCCGGCTGCGCAACTGGCGAGGAGGCTTATTCCGTCGCCATCGCCCTTCACGAATATCTGGGCGATCAGGCCTCGGGAACCCGGATACAGATTTTCGGCACCGATGTATCCGACAAAGCCATCGAACATGCCCGCGCCGGCGTCTATCCCGAAAGCATCAACGCCGACGTCTCTGCCGAACGCCTGCGAATCTTTTTCGCCCGCACCGACGCTGGATTCCGCATCAAAAAAAGCATCCGCGACGTCTGCATCTTCGCCAGGCAGGACATCACGCGCGATCCTCCCTTCTCCAAGCTCGATCTCATCCTCTGCCGAAATGTCCTCATCTATCTCGGCGCCAATCTTCAAAAGCGCCTCATGGGCGTCTTCCGCTACGCCCTGAAAAGTAACGGCTTTCTCATGCTTGGCAGCGCCGAATCCGTCGGCGCCGGCGCCGACTCCTTCAGCATCGTTGATAAACGCTACAAGCTCTACGCCAAGAAACCTGCCACCGAGAATGCCGAAGCCGGGCTCCCCGTCGGCGCCTATACCCAGGCCCAGCCCCAGCGCGCAAAAGCGGCCACCGCCGAGCTCCGTCCGGCTTCCATCCAGAGTGAAGCCAATCACATTATTCTCTCCCGATATTCACCCGCCGGTGTGGTCGTCGATGATGATCTCCAGATTATCCAATTCCGCGGCCAGACCGGAAAATTCCTCGAGCCCCCTCCCGGCGATCCCAGCCTCAACCTCCTTAAAATGGCGCGCGAAGGCCTTCTCTACAGCATCCGATCCGCCATCCAGGAGGCTCGCAAACTCGGTGAATCCGTTCGCCGCGAAGGCCTCCGCGTTCGCAGCAACGGCGGCATGAGCCCCGTCGCCATCGAGGTCGTCCCCTTGCGCCTTGCCGGGAGAACGACATTTTCTCATTCTTTTTGAGGAGCAGCGTCAGGCCGGCGGCGATCCGCATTTAGCCAAACCTGAAAAGTCCAGCCGCACTTCCGCAAACTCGAAAAAAGACAAGGGAAAAACGGACAAACGCTCCGACAGCGTTCGCGAGCTGGAAAAGGAATTGGCCGCTAGCCGCGAATATCTCCAGGCCATCATCCAGGACCTCGAAGCCGCCAACGAGGAGCTCCAATCCGCCAACGAGGAGATCCTCTCCGCCAACGAAGAACTCCAATCCACCAACGAGGAACTCGACACCGCCAAGGAAGAATTGCAGTCCACCAACGAAGAGCTGAACACCGTCAACGAAGAGCTTCAATCCCGCAACGAGGAGCTGAGCCGGGTAAATTCCGACCTTATCAATCTGCTCGCCAGCGTCCAGATTGCCATCGTGATGGTCTCCAACGATCTTCGCATCCGGCGATTTACCCCAATGGCCGAGCGGGTTCTCAACCTTATTCCCACCGACGTGGGGCGTCCCATCAGCGACATCAAGCCCAACATCGATTGCCCCAATCTCGAGGCACTTATCGCCGAAGCCGTCGACTCCATGTCCGTCAAGGAAAGCGAATGCCGCGATCGCAACGGCAAGCTCTTTTCCCTGCGCATCCGCCCCTACAAAAACATCGACAATCGCATCGACGGCGCGGTCATCGCCCTTTTTGAAATCCAGGGGCGCGGTGATCCAAACCCCGCCGGCCCCTCCCTTGATCCGCGATCCAAAGCACCGTAAGCCTTTTTTCCGCCTCCTGAAAATTCCTGGATTCTCATTACCCGGGAATCAGATTACAATTAGTCGCTTCGCAAGTTCTGCGGGCTAAACCAATGAAACCCTCGCAATGCCGGTAAAGCGATTCCCAATCTCCGCGGCAAGCAGGAAAGCTGCTGCTCCCCCGAACTCCTCGAAACCCAAACGCCGCCTTTACCGACAACACGATCTCTCCTTGAATCCGGCCAAATTGGCTGAAGCCCTTACCGCCCATCAGGACGAAGTCCTGGCCCAGAATGAGCAGCTCAGGGAAGCCCGGCTCGAACTGGAACGCTCGAAAAATCTCTACGCCGGCCTTTACGAACAGGCGCCCGTGGGTCTGTTGACCCTTGACCGAAACGGCGTCATCGAAAAGGCAAACCTCACCGCTTTTCGCCTCATGGGCGCTTCGCGTGAAACGATGATCCACCGTCCGCTGCTCGTCTACGTGCATGAGGAGGACCGAAGGGCTTTGCTCAACTTCCTGCTCACCGCTCCCGGAACACTGGGACAGACCAAGCCCTGGGTGGAGCTCCGCCTTCGCAACCCCTCCGGCGGATACTCTCACGTCCAGCTTTCAGCCGTTTACGTCGGCCGCGACTCGGGGAAGGGCATGGTCTATCTCACCGCCATCACCGATTTGACAGGCCGCGCTCAACTTGACCAGGAACGCCGCGTGGCCGAGCAGCGCATCGCCGACGCCGTCCAACAGCGCGCCGCTGCCCAGGCTGCCAACGATGCAAAGGATCGTTTCCTCGCCATGCTCAGCCACGAGCTGCGCACCCCGCTGACTCCCGCTCTTCTTTGCATTTCCGCAATGGCGCAAGATCCCGCTCTGCCCGACGATGTCCGTCACGACCTGCGCGTCGTTCTCACCAATATTCACCTGGAGGTTCGTCTTATTGACGACCTCCTCGACTTCAACAAAATCCTCCACGGAAAGCTCCGCACCGATTTTGAGCGGCTCGATCTCCGCGACGTCATTCGCGAGGCTCTGGATATCTGCCGGCCCGACCTGCAAACCCGCCGGCTTGTCCTTCTTCCCGACTTCTATTGTCTTCCCATCCCCGTAAACGGCGACCGCGTCCGCCTCCTCCAGGTCTTCTGGAATGTCCTGCGAAATGCCGTCAAGTTTACGCCCGACGGCGCACAGATCTCCATTGGTTTTACGCGGTCCCAGGGTATGGTTCGAATCCGCTTCACCGATACCGGCGTCGGCATCGAGCCTGATGTCCTTCCCCGAATTTTCGACCTCTTCGAGCAGGGCGGAACAGGAATCACCCGCCGCTTCGGCGGCCTCGGCCTCGGACTCACCATCTCCCGCTCCATCATCGAGGCCCACAATGGTACCATTGAAGCGCGCAGCGAAGGAAAAGATCGCGGCGCAACCGTCATCATCTCCCTTCCCCTGGTCGCAGAATCTCACAACGGAAAACCCGCCGATTCCCATCTTCGCACCCGCGCCGCCCACGCTGCCCAAAGACCCCTCCGCATTCTCCTTGTCGAAGATCACGCCGAAACCCGCTCCGCGATCACCATCCTCCTCCGCCAGCGCGACTACCAACTCCACTCCGTCCCCAGCGCTCGCCAGGCCGCCCACGCCGCCTCCAAAAAACCCTTCGACCTCGTTATCAGCGACCTCGGCCTGCGCGACCGCAGCGGCTACGATCTCATGCGCCAACTCCGCGCCCGCCACAACCTGAAAGGCATCGCCCTCAGCGGCTTCGGCTCTGAAAACGACCAGAAACTCAGCAAAGACGCCGGCTTCGAAATGCACATCGTAAAACCCGTCACCCTTGAGGCGCTGGAGCAGGCGATCAATTCAATTTTCGCGTCGTGAGGGCGATCCGCAGGGGAGCGTTTATTTACTGCCTGATTTGTATCGGGCGGTTATTCCAGCCGCCAGGAGCACCGACCTTCTCCTCCGCCGCCTTGAGATTGCTTTGCGCTAAAGCAAAGTTTGGGTCGATCGAGACCGCCTTCTGATAGTCGGCGATCGCCGCTTGGGCATTCCCCATTTCGAATTCGCAATAGCCCCGATCATTCCACGCAACCGCGTCGTTGGGCAAAAGCTGCACAGCGATATTCAGTTCCGCCAGACCGGCGTCGTAATTCTTCGTGTTCACCATCGCATCCCCGTAATCCAGATGCCAATAGCACGTCTTCGGATCGAGTGAAATTGCCGTCTTCTCATCCGCAATCGTCGCCGCATATTGTCCCAGTTTGAAATAGGCGAATCCGCGCTCGCCATACGCCCAGGCAAACTTGGGCCGGAGCCTGATCGCCTGCGAGAGAGCCACGATGGAGGCCTGCCATTCCTGCGCCTCCGCGAACGCGAAACCCGCCGCATACCATGTATCCCCGCTTTGCGGATCGACCGCCACCGCCTCCGAATAGTCCGCGGCCGCCGTCGTGTAATCTCCCTTGGCCGAATAACAATTCCCTCGGAACATCCACGCGTCTTCGCAGCGCATGTCAATGTCCAGCGCCTTGTTGCAATCGGCCATGGCCGTATCGATGTCGTTGAGCTGATACGCACATCGCGCGTGCCGCATATACGCCGTGATGTCCCCATTGCCCAGGTCAACGGCTTTCTGATATTGAGCCAGCGCAGAGGCGTAATCATTCGTCGCCAGATATGCATCCCCCGCGTGCACGTAGGCCGCTTCCAGATGCGGATCGATCCCCGCGGCGGCGTTGTATTCGCCAATGGCTGTCTTGTAATCCCGCTTTGCGAACGCCGCGTCTCCGTGCTCAACCGCCGCCAGTGCCTGCGGGTTGCCGCCCGCAGGCGTAGGATCCGCGGCGGCGCGAGATGCAAACACCCCAAATCCAACCACCGCCGCAACCAGCGCACGCCCGAGCCCAACGCGCACCGACCATCGCAAGAGACTATCGGCCGCAGCGTAAGGCTGATCGTGCAACATCATCGACCCGCGATTCATATTCATCCCCCTTCATCGCCCACAGGTTCGGGAGCCGGCTCAGGTTCCGGTTCCGGAGCGGGAGCCACATCCTCGTTCCCGCCGCCGCCGTTGTCGTTATTCGCATTGTCTCCGCCGTTATCGTTCACGACTTCACCCGGCCCCGTGCCGTTGAAATAGTTTTCCCGGTCGGCGTCGGTCATTTCGTTGTTCTGGATGCGGTTATACGCCGCCATGTCGCCGGCGTCATACGCGTTTTGCAGAGCGGAATTCCTCTCCGCCTCCGCGCTTTCGTCGGTCCCGCCAGAAGGATTGTTCGGATTTTCCGAATTGGTCGAGCCCTCAACCGGCCAGAAGTTAATCCCCGTCTGCGTCCGGAATCCGGATGAACTGTTCATCCCCCCGCGCCTCGTGCGCGAGGCCGCCAGTGCGTTGTAATCCGCTACCTTATCGTCCACGATTTCAAATGGGCTCAGCAACGCACCCGTCGCCCCCGACGCCACCAGCGGATACGCCGCCCCCGCCTGGATTTCCCACACCAGCCGCATCGGCTTATTCCGCGCCGCCTGAAAACTCAACGTCGCCTGCGACGCGTTCCCGTTAAACCCAAACAGTTTCCAGTTCGCGAACGCCTGTGAAAGATCGATCGCCTGCGGCTTAATCGCGATCGTCGGCGCCGGCCGCACATTCACCGGCGCCGCAATCACCATCACCCCCGTCGGCGCTGTGCTCACGACGGAAATCTCTCCGTTCGCCGAGGGCGAGTAGTACAAACAATTAAACGCCTGCGGATGCGCCAGGATATTCACCGTCCCATCTGGATTCGGCGAAACCACCTGCATCCACAGCAGCACGGCATCCGACTGCCACGTTGCCGCAACGGCCCGCGACGCCGCCATCGCGTCCCTCGACTTCACCCGCGTGAGATCGTTCCCCAGCGACACCCCGTTTCCCCCGCTGGCAACGATCTGCGGCAGCGGCAAATTGTACCGCTGCCAGGTTCCGCCCTGCCCCAGGGCATTCGTTGAATAGAGCGTATTGTTATCGACGAACGAATACGTCCCCCCATTATTCGGTGCTGCCGTGTCATCACTGCTCCACCTTCCATTAGCCGCCGCAAAATGCCCGGCCCCCGCCGGCGCCGCCCCCTCCGGCGTCAGGATATAATTCTGGTACCCCTTCACATCATGCACCGACACAACCGTCACCGGAATGTTGAGATAGAGAAATGTTACCGACCAGCTTCCGAAAAACCGGCTCGTATCGTCCGATTCTTGCGGCCCCGCCGCAAAGACGCCGCCGCCCAGCGCGCACACGACGCAGATAATCAGGGATATCCGTCTTGCCATGCTCTTTGCCTTTTAAGGCTATCTGCCTGATCAGACACCGGAAACAGTATAATGTTAGGAACATCGCACCTCACCTCGTCCGTCCTCACAAAAAATCATGCCCCCGCTGCGAAAAACAAACCCGCAGCGGGGGCAATCAACAGCGACAGAAAAACGAACTTAGAACCGCAGCCCGATCCCCAGCCCATACGCAAAGTTGCCGGTATCCAGGTCCACCCCGCCTCGGCGCCAGAGGAAGTCGTATTCCACCGACCCATACAGAAACACATTCTTCGTAAACAGAATCTTGAGCCCCGCTTCCGGCGCCGCCTCCGGCGTGCTCCGATTCACATCGCTCGAGTAATACCCCACATTCGCCCCGATGTACGGCTCAAGATGATCCAGCGGAATATTGAAATCCAGCGCACCCTTCACGGTGTTGTCCCAGCCGCTCGGGCCATTTTTGACGCTCGTATAATCAACCCCATCCCGAACCCCCAGTTCCAGCCAAGGGATGACGAAAAACCCTACGCCTCCCGCCAGCGAAAACCCGCCATTCTCAAACTCCCGGTCATTTTGCCCAATGCCCTGAACCGTGACTTCAAAAGGCCCGGCATCACTCGCGATGTTTTGGGCGTACGCCAGCGCAGGCAAAAAAAGCAGCGCCGAAAATGCAACCAGACGTCGGATCATAAAACCTCCCTTGGGGTTAAAAGAGCCAAAAATGAATTGTGTCCGAGACCGTCGCGGCCAGTTGACATGCCGCCGCGAAGTCAACGAACGCAAGGCAAGCCCTATGCCAGTTTCATCTGCTGTAGATTTGGCTGAATGAACCCCGAAAAGTGCGACACCAGCCGCGACAAAATGTTTGTCGGCCCAGACAGACCGAGGGATTTACCGAACTCACCCCTGCCCCGTGCTGTGGGAAGCAAAGAATTGAAGATTTCCTCCCAAGGTATGCAAACAAAAACAGTCTTGGTGCCAGCGCCAAGGCCGTTCGTATAGCAGGGGCTCGCTATATTACCCGTCGCCTTGTCAAAGTGGTGTTTTGGGTTTGTTTTCGGCGGGCGGCTTGAGAGATTAGCTGCGAATGTGGCTTACACCACCACTGACGAGCAGGCCATCTGAATTCCACTCTGAGCCCATTGGTCTGAACCGCAGTCCACAGTGACATTCAGTGGTTCGGCCAAGGACAACTCCAATATATGGGTGTTGCCTATGCGGGGCACAAAGGAATTACATCGCAAACTGCTTGAGCGATGACGGCTTCTTCGTCGGTCGCAATCACACGCACCGTGACTCTGCCAGTCGTCGCGGAGATCATGTCGCGATTTTCGACATTCTTGCTTGTATCGAGTGCTATGCCGAGAAACGACAGACCGGCGCAGATTGATTGGCGCACCTCCGGCGAATGTTCGCCGATTCCGCCGGCGAAAATCAGCGTATCGAGACCGCCCAAGGTTGCGGCCAACGATCCGATGAATTTTTTCGCTTGGTAGTAGAAGAGATCGACGGCCTCGGCCGCGCGGGGGTCTGTAGCGCGGGCTCTAAGCAAATCACGAATATCGGAACTTGTGTCGGACACGCCTTGCAGGCCGCACTGGTGAGAGATCAGGTCGTCCATCTGATCGGCCGTTAATTTGTCCAGCCTCATCAAGTAAACGAGGAGCCCGGGATCTAAATCGCCGGGCCGAGTACCCATCATCAACCCGGCGGTGGGAGTGAAGGCCATGGTCGTGTCGATCGGCTTTCGATTGTGGACGGCGGCCATGCTCGCGCCGGAACCGAGGTGGGCGAGGATGACTCGGCCGTTGGCGGCGTCTTCGCCGGCGACTTCGGCGAGGCGGGTCATGAGGTAGGTGTACGAGAGGCCATGGAAGCCGAATCGCCGAACGCCCGCGTCGAGATAGCGGCGGGGAATCGGAAGCAGGCGGGCGACCGTTGGCATCTCCCGATGGAAGGCCGTGTCGAAACACACTACCTGCGGCAGCGAGGGGAAGGCTTTGCCGAACACTTCGATGAGCAAAATTTCGGTTGGCAGATGGGCTAGGTCCAACGTTTGGATTTTCCGTAATTCCTCGATCAGTTCAGGTGCGACGAGTTGAGGCTCGAATAAGTTGGCGCCGCCGTGAACTATTCGATGGCCAATCCCTTTGATGGACGTTGGGCCTACGCGTTCATGGAGATATTCGATCAGCGTTTTCGTGGCGCGGTCGAAGTTGGAGGCGTCGACGGCGCGAACTTCTTCGCGTTCCTCGTCTTTCCATTTGGCGATCAGTTGTGTGCCCGGTCCGCCTATCCGCTGAATTTCTCCGCAAAGCCGTCGCTCCAGCGCTGGGGTCAGTTCGAATACGGCGAATTTAATGCTGGACGAGCCGCCGTTCACGGTAAGAACCAACGGCTGGCCAGCATGCCCTGCAATGTTGTCAGCACGGTTGGACATTCTTGCCTCACAAGCTCCACTTCCAATTTCGAATCTCAGGCAGATCCTGGCCGAACTGGCGGATGTAATGCTTGTGCTCAATGAGTTTCTCTGCGACTTCCTGTTTCAAATAGTCGCCCTTACCGGCCAACTGTGGCAAGCGATCGATCACGTCGCGTACAAGGTGGAATCGGTCGAGGTCATTCAGCACTGTCATGTCAAACGGCGTGGTGATCGTTCCCTCTTCCTTATAGCCGCGTACGTGCAGGTTGTGATGGTTGGTTCGGCGATAGGTCAGCCGATGGACCAGCCACGGGTAGCCGTGAAAGGCAAAGATGACAGGCCTGTCTTTGGTGAAGAGTGAGTCGAAGTCCTGGTCGCTCAGGCCGTGCGGGTGCTCGGTGCTTGGCTGAAGTTTCATCAAGTCGACCACGTTTACGACGCGGATTTTAAGCTCGGGCAAAGCTTTGCGGAGGATTGAGACCGCCGCCAGCGTTTCGAGGGTTGGCACGTCGCCGGCGCAGGCCATCACGACATCAGGCGTCGCGCCGCGATCGCTGCTGGCCCATTCCCAGATGCCGACGCCCTCGCTGCAATGGCGAAACGCCGCGTCCATTGACAGCCATTGCGGGGCCGGATGTTTGCCCGCCACGACGACGTTCACGTAGTGCCGGCTGCGGAGGCAGTGGTCCATCACCGACAGGAGGCAGTTGGCGTCGGGCGGCAGATATACGCGCACAACCTCGGCCTTCTTGTTGATGACATGATCGAGAAATCCCGGATCTTGGTGCGTGAAGCCATTATGATCCTGCCGCCATACGTGCGAGGCGAGGAGATAATTCAGCGACGCGATCCGACGTCGCCAGGGCAAGCCGGAAGTGACTTTCAGCCACTTGGCGTGCTGGTTAAACATCGAATCGATGATGTGGATGAACGCTTCGTAGCAGTTGAATAAGCCGTGTCTGCCGGTGAGCAGATAGCCTTCCAGCCATCCTTCGCATTGGTGCTCACTGAGCATTTCCATTACTCGGCCAGTGGGGGCGAGGAATTGATCGTTCTTTTGGGTCTCGGCTTCCCACTGCCGGTTCGTCGCTTCGAAGACGACGTCGAGCCGATTGGAAAGCGTCTCGTCGGGACCGAACAGGCGGAAGTTCCGTTGATCTTCATTCATCTTTACGACATCGCGCAGAAAACTGCCGAGGACGAGCGTGTCGGCGGCGGTCGTAATGCCCGGTGACCTAACGTCGACGGCGTAGTCGCGAAAATCCGGCATGCGCAGATCGCGCAGAAGCACGCCGCCGTTCGCGTGCGGGTTCGAGCCCATCCGGCGCGAGCCAACAGGGGCGAGTTCGGCGAGTTCTGGATTTAGCCTGCCGTGTTCATCGAATAGTTCTTCGGGCTTGTAGCTTCTCAGCCAGCTTTCGAGCTGAGTCAGATGGGCTGGATTCTTGGCCGGGTCGGACAGGGGTACTTGATGTGCTCTGAATGTTCCTTCATTCGGCACGCCATCGACCTCCTTCGGCCCGGTCCACCCCTTCGGGCTTTTCAGCACGATCATCGGCCAGGTGGGGCGTATCGCGACGCCGTTTTCTGTGGCGTTTTGTTGAATCTGTTTGATTCGTTTGACAACGGTATCGAGCGTATCCGCCATCGCGCGGTGCATCAGTTCCGGCTCATGGCCTTCGACGAAGTACGGGGCCCAGCCATAGCCTTCCAACAGCTTCGTCAATTCTTCGCGCGATATGCGGGCGAGAATCGTGGGATTTGCGATCTTGTATCCGTTGAGATGCAGAATCGGCAGAATCACGCCGTCGGTGATCGGGTTGAGGAACTTGTTCGAATGCCATGCCGTCGCGAGTGGGCCGGTCTCGGCTTCGCCATCGCCGACGACGCAGGCAACGACCAGATTCGGATTATCGAACACCGCGCCGAACGAATGGCTGATCGAATATCCGAGCTCACCGCCTTCATGGATGGAACCCGGACATTCCGGCGAAACATGGCTGGGAATTCCACCGGGAAACGAGAACTGCTTAAACAGTTTCTTCAGGCCGGCTTCATCCTGCGTGATGCTTTGATAGATCTCTGTGTAAGAGCCTTCAAGATACGTATTCGCGACTAGCGCTGGGCCGCCATGACCCGGGCCCGAGACGTAAATCATGTCGAGGTCGTACTGCTTGATGATCCGATTCAGATGGGCATAAATGAAATTCTGCCCCGGCGTAGTGCCCCAATGACCGAGCAACATCTGCTTCACGTGCGTCAGATTCAGCGGGTCGCGCAACAGAGGGTTATCGCGCAGATAAATCTGCCCCACGGAAAGGTAGTTCGCCGCTCGCCAGTAGGCGTCGATCTTGCGGAGAACGTCCGGCGAAGTCTTTTCCGTCATCGAATGCTCCTGATTTGAGAAGCCACTTCAGTTTCGAGAATGCTCAGCATAAAACGCTCTGGCCTGGGCGAGCAACTGATCTTCGCTCATATGTTGCGCGTTCACCACCGCCGAGCCAATGACGAGTTTGGCCAGATCGGGATGATGCTCTTTGAGTTCCTCAAGCAGATAATTCATGGCGCTGCTCGAACCAGTCGAACTGCCGAACGGGAAAGGACGGTGCAGGCAATGGTAGCGTAAACGCTCACTCGGCAACTCATCAGCCGAGATCTGTTGGATACAG
The DNA here is from genome assembly GCA_963755915.1 of uncultured Phycisphaerales bacterium. GTDB lineage: Bacteria > Planctomycetota > Phycisphaerae > Tepidisphaerales > Tepidisphaeraceae > PALSA-1353. The sequence goes on along the minus strand of CAVWLP010000003.1, from coordinate 88,625 downwards.
CCGCTGAGTCGGATGTTCATAACCAGGTCAATCACGAAAAACGGCCTTGGCGATATCGCCAAGGCCGTTCGTATAGCGGGGGTAGGATTCGAACCTACGACCTCCGGGTTATGAGTTGGATTTGCCCGAAAAACAGCAAATCTTACTGCACCCAGAATTTACGTCTAATTCCCGTGTAGGCAGAGCCTTAACACCAGTTGAATTGTACTCTGCACGAGCGGCAAGACAAGCACTTTCGGCTCAAAAAAGGGGAAGTTTAGGGGAAGCTCGCCACGATCAGAAGCACCAATTATCGTGAGCGGTGCGTCAACCGCATCCCACGTTAAAGTGTGTGGACGGCGGAGCCGTTATGCCGTTTCCGCGTAAGTGGCCTGGGCAAATTGAATGCCGGAGTGGCGAAGCGCTTGCTTGCCGCGGATCGTCACATCCGAGATGAGGAGGAATTGCTCGCGGCTCTCTTTAACGTACGCCTTTACGCGATAGTGCGTTCCCCACGGTTTCTCCAACACGATCACGGTGACGGCCGTTCCCGGCTTGCGGTAGGAGCTTGATTCAGCGATCTCTTCCAGTTGCTGACGGACGAGCGTCGCGTCGTGATCGGGGTGAAGATAGAAGTCCGTCACACAAAGGAGGCTTCGGCTGCCGCTGCTGGCGTTGTGGATGCTGGCCGACCAGAGCCGCGAGTGTGGGACGATCACTTCGGTGTCGTCCACCGTCAGAAGATGAACGGCGCGCACGCCGATGGATTTTACTTCGCCGTAGGCGCCGTCCACTTCGATCCAGTCGCCGGATTGATAGGTGTGTTCCAGGATGGTGATGAGTCCGGCGGCCAGGCTGCTGGCATAGTCTTTGAGCGCGAACGCCAAAGCCAGGCCGACGCTGGCGATGAGGGTGACGACGTTGGCAAAAGTGGGCTCGACAACGATTGGCACAATCACGGCGATCGTCGCGATTCCAATCAGCAGGTGTACGATCGGCACGACACGGAGAACGGTTAGACGAAAGCGCGGTGCAGTCGATTCGGCAGCGCGATGCAAGAGCAGTCGCAGCAGGTAGATCAGCACGCGAGCAATGACGATCGTGGCCGCCACCATCAGCACATGATGCCAGGTCAGCTTTCGCAGAACTCCCCAGGCATTGAGTTCAGTGTTCACTATCCGCCTCCGTTGTTGGGGGGTCGTCTCAAGAGTTATCGACGGTTATGTGCAGCAGCGTAACTTGTCTGTCCGCCGCGTATCCCGCTTCCTACCCTGACGGCACCGGGTTTCTCCGCTTCCATTGGTCCTGCAGCCATTGCTCGAGTTGACTGATTGGCGTGGCCGGCAGGTTCGTCAGCAGTTGTGTGAGATATCGCTGTGGATCGATGCCGTGCCGGCGGCAAGTGCTGGTCAGGCTGGAAAGGATTGCCGCAGTCTGGCCGCCTCGCTCGTTGCCCACGAACAAACTGTTCTTCCGGTTCAACACAATCCGCTTCATCTCGCATTCACTCACGTTGTTATCGATCGGCACGGCCCCGTCACCGGCGAACACGTTCAGTTCCGTCCACTGGTTCAGGGTATACGCCACGGCCTGGGCCATCGGATGCTTGGGCAACAATTGATCCCGCCAGGCGTGCAGCTTGTCTTTCAACGCCGCCAAGATCGACGCCGATTCCTGCTGGCGCAGTGCCAGGCGTCCCCCAATGTCCAACGCCTTGGTTCGGTCCTCGACGGCGCACAGCCGCCTGATCATCGCCACCGCCTCCGCCGCGATGGCCGGCTGCGTCTTCTCGGCATCAACGAACTTCCGCCGCGCGTGCGCCCAGCAGCCGGCTCGCGTGATCTGGTTGCCGACCACCACGCCAATCACGCCAGAGCCTCCAGCGTCTGAATCAGATCCAATAGCAATTGGTGGTCAAATCCCGGACCGACCCGTAAACGACCGCTGCCGCGCAAGAGAATCTCTATAGCATCTGTCTTTGCCGGATTCGACGGAGTGACTTGAACGAACGCTCGTGCGGACAATTGCTTCGGTCGCGTTGGCGACGCACCACGCAATCTCTTTTTCCAGTTGTAGAAGGAGCACTCGGTGACTCCCCGGTCACGACAGTACCGTGCCACGGTCATCCCGCTGGTCCGATGCTGGTCAATAATCTGACGCCACTCCTCCGGGCTCGGACGCTGTGATTTGTTCGTATTCGTTCCGCCAACCGCATGCCTTAAGGTGGGCTGCCGTTCTCTTTCAACCAATATTTTCTGTGAAAACCAACAAATCGCGATCAGCGAATTCAATAACTTGGCCTGTCAATCCGCGAAAGCGGAGAATCACCAACCGGAGAGCCGGATGCGGGAAACCCGCCCGTCCGGTTCGGCGGGAGGGGAGGCCGGGATCAACCAGCCTTCTCTACCCCGATCCGCGACCCAATAGGCTGTCGCCTTCGCGATGTTTCGTCCATTACTATATGAATGCAGACCTGTCCCATGGATGACCGCCAACTCTTATCCGCCTATCTGTCAAAATCCTCAACGGACGCGTTTGCACAAATCGTGAGACAAAACATCGATCTGGTCTATTCGGCGGCTCGGCGGCAGTTTGGCAATTCTCATCTGGCTGAAGATGTCACCCAGGTGGTCTTCCTGCTCTTGTCGCGCAAGGCGGCCAGTGTCAAGGGTCCACTGGCGGGGTGGCTTCTTACCGCCACTCACTTCGCCGCGCACGATGCCAGGAAACTCGCCGCGCGACGCGAATATCACGAAAGGCAGGCAGCTTTCATGCGGCCCGAGCGAGCCGGCGACTCAGATGAACCGCTGTGGGAAACCTATGCGCCGATCCTGGACGATGCGATGGCCGAATTGAAGGCATCCGACCGCGACGCCGTCGCTCTGCGATACCTTCGCGGATTCAGCCTCGAGCAAGTTGGCGTGGCTCTAGGCATCAACGCCAAGGCCGCGGAAAAACGAGTCAGCCGCGCCGTTGCCCGGCTCAGAGCGACCCTGGCGATCAAGGGGGCCGTTCCCTCGGTGGCGGTGCTGGCGACGCAGTTGGCGGCTCGGGGATCGGAGGCCGCTCCGGCCAAGCTGGCCGAAACAATCGCCTTCACCGGCACGTCCGTCGCAAAAGGAACTCTCGTGAGCGCAATCGCCCGAAAGGCGGGTCAAGCCATGTATTGGACGAACGCCAAAATCGCCGCAATGGTGCTGGCCGCCGTCACCGTTGCCGGCGCCGGAACCGGGACGTTCCTCATTCAATGGTTACAGCCGTCAATTCCCGCGACGCCAACTGGAATGCCCCTGACCCTCCCGACATCGCGGCCTAGCGGCACGTCGAGTTGGTCGGGTACCTATGCAATCCATCTGGCCAACGGTATGGAATTCAAAGTGGACTCGATTCGTCTCGCTTCGAGCAACTCAGGGCCGCGATGGTTTCCGAACGGCACGCTCCTGAGCACGCCGTTTCCCGCAACCCAGTCTGCCGAACATGATCTCAAACCGGGCACGGAATGCGTTGCGGCTTGCGAGATTCGGCTGCCCGCAGGCGAGGGATTTGGGTATTTCTCGTTCGAAGATGCGACGGACAAGACGCCCTGGTTCTGGAGAACTAAATTGAATCCCAGCAGCGCAAGACTGTTCATGAACTTTTGTTCGGAAAGCTCTTCTATGGCACGCCCAACGCGACCCTCTACTTTTCCGGGTCTATTGGTCCGTGGGAAACGATCGCGAAGTTCGACGGCGTTGGCCACAGCACAGGCCAGCCTAATCCAGATGTCAAAATGATTGTCGGAAGTAACGGTCCAAGCAATGTCACGTACGCCGTGCAATATCCCACGCAATCCAGCAACTATGCCTATGGGCTGATCTTTGTCGCCCAAGTCAACGGAAAAAGCGTTCGAACCCCTTTTACGTATCCGTCATCTTCTACTAATGGCAAAGTGATTCCGTCCGCTTTGGAGGTTGTCCGCTCACCGCTTCAGAGAGGTGAGATTCAAGATATTCATACCCAACCCAGCACTCGGTAAGTCAACGCTGGGACAACCACATCCTCACCGGATGATGGCTCGAACCAAAGTCTCGTGATGGGCGTTGAGCTTCGCCTGCTGCTCGGCCATCAGGTCGCGCTTCCACACGTCGGGCAGGTAGTTTTGCAATTCATCAGGCGGCAGACCCGGCAAATGGGCCAGCACGCTACGGAGGTAAAACTGCACGTCGATCTCGTGACGCTGAGCGCTGGCGATCAGCGACCACAGGATCGCGTGGCCCTGAGCCGATTCGTCGTGCCCGGTAAACATCCAGTTTTTTCTTCCCACTGCAACCCGACGCAGGGCGCGTTCGGCCACGTTGTTGTCTATGCTCAGGCGAGGATCGGTCGTGTAGATGATCAGCGCTGCCCATTGGTTCAGCGTGTAGCCGATGGCTTGGGCAATGGGACTGCGGGGCAACACTCGTGGTTGCTGCTCGACGAGCCACAAGCGGATTTGCTCCAGGATCAGCGTCGATCGCGATTGCCGTAGAACCAGGCGTGTTGGCCCATCGCGGTCGGCCGCTTCTTTCTCCACCGCGTACAATCGGCGGATCATCTGCAGCATCCAGAGCGATCTGGCGATGTCCGATTCCTGGGCGTCGAAGTACTTGCGTCTCGTGTGAGCCCAGCAGGCAACCTCCGTCACATCGCCTTGCGCGAACAGCTTGTCATAGCCGGCGTAGGCGTCAGCCTGCAGGAACCCTTTCCATGATCCCAGCCACGCCAGCGGGCCCTGGCCAGAACGCGTCGGTGTGTAGTCATATACAATATAGGGATGGCACCCGTTCCCAAAGTACGTCCACAACCGTCCCTGCCGGCAATGCCCTTCGTGCTGGACCGGCACGGTCGTGTCGTCCGTATGCATGACATCGCTTTGGCAGACGCGGTCGCACATGAGCTTGTACAACGGCTCGACCACCCTCGCCGCCGCCGCGATCCAGCCGCACAGCGTTGAGCGGCTGATATTCACCTGCTGTCGGGCGAAGATCTGTTCCAGCCGGTACAGCGGCAGATGGTCCGCCATCTTGCTGGTCACCACGTACGCCAGGAGTCCCGGACCGGCCATTCCCTTTTCAATCGGTTGCTGGGGCTTGGTGGCCAGATCGATATGAGCGTTGCCATCGCACTTCTGGCAATGTCCTGAATTGCAATGCTGGCAGGCGTATTTATGGCGGATGTGCTGCAGGACTACGAAGTTCGATGGAAGGTGCTCCAGCTGTTCGTTTTTCTCTTGGCCGATGCACTGACGCTGCTCGCCGCAGCAGGGGCAAGCCTTTTCCGATTCATCCAGGTCGTGCTCGATGGGCAGGCGTGGCAGATGATCGGGAAGTTTCTGACGACCGTGCTTGGAACGGTTGGGCGATTTGGATCGGGAAGGAGACGCTGGCGACAGAAATTCAATCCTGGGCACCAGCAGGCCGAAGAGCAGCAGTTGCCGGGGATCAAAGCGCTCGGCCCGAGGGCCGTAGCTGCTTCGCAGCAGCGCCGCCAGGCGGTGACGTAAGAGTTGGTTGTCCTGGTTCAGGAGCTGGATTGATTCGTCGCGCTGGGCAATGGTTTGGTCGCGCTCGACGATCAGGCGCTTAAGGAGGATCGGGTCGTCGGGAAGTTCCAGGAGGGCCGTGTCGTCCATGACTCTGCCGCATAATACGCGCGGTCCACCGGAATATTGCAATGAATTTTATGCCATCGATTTCACTTCTCGCCCGGCCAGCAGATCCATCAGCTGCGCCTGCTGAGCGCGATGGAGGACTCGCCGGCCGCCGGCCAGCGGAACGTTCCTTTCTCTAACCTCTTTGCGTAAAGAACCAGTCCGTTGGAATCCCAAAAGATAATTTTTGCCCTCGCACCCGAGCGGTTACGAAAGACGAACATGTCCCCGGACAGGGGATTGTGCCCCAGCGCTTGGCGCACGATGCCACACAGCGTGTCGAATCCCTTGCGGCCATCCACCGCTGCCGTCGCTAGCCAGATACGCACGCCCGCAAGGAGACAGCTCCCGAGTTGGCTCCGCGTTGAAAGGCCAACGTAGACTCCAGGAGCCCCGACGCCGTCGTATCCATTCTTGTGCGGAGCAACTGATCATGATCAGCATTCGGCTGATTTTCAGCAGGTGAATCCAACTCCCGCCAATCGCGACGCAACGACTGCACTTGATCGTCGATTGTTCTGAGATCCTTCTGGTCCTTTTCGGCATCCTTGTAATCGTCACTTCCGGAAACCGAGTGGCCAGACTGAAATTCCACCGTGTCTTGAAGTTGACTGCTTATCTGGGTGATCTGATCGAATTCAGAATTAATCCGTGCTCTGAGCGTCACAATATCGTTATCTCGCCGGTCGTGCTTGGCTCGAACGTACTGCTCAACACTGCGGTGGAGTTCAACCGTGGCACTTCCCATCGCGTTGGCCTCAGAGATCTGTGGTATCTCGATATTGCTGAAGGGGACCAATGTTCTGTCAAGATGAAATAGGCTTATCACCGCCAGACAACCCACCATCGCCACTAGCATCGATGATCCAAGAAATACGCCAAGAATTTTCTGCTTCATCGTCATTGCGGATCACCAGTTCGATTCGTCACGACTCAGAACTATGGAATAATGCGGCCCGTCATGAATGTCATGACCGTCGCGCCATTGCTAAAATCGGATGCCGGCTTTCGACTTTATCGGATGAAAAGGTGCACCCCTGAAGTGGCTTGGGATAACTTCTTTCGACAGAACTAAAGAATAAACTCACTTTGTCTTATCTAATCTGGACTGCCGTAAATACGCGCAGTTTTGTGCCGATCTACGTTTCAGGCGCATTCATGCCTATCGTGCGCCGAGATTTTACCAGTCCTGAAATTGACAAGATGACAATTCAAAAAAAACTTTATCTCGGCTTCGTCAGCTCAGCGATCTCCGTTGCCGTCGTCGGTGCATTTAGCATTCACAGCTTATCGGTCACCGCCGGCTCCTTGCGCGAGACAATCGACACGACACTTCGCGAAGTGAAAGACACGAGCCTGGCTGCGGAGTCGGCTGTGGTGCTGGATGCGAAGATCGACGAGTTCGTAGACGCAATTGACCACAAACAAACCGCCGAAGTTCAGGCCGCAAAGGGCCAGATTGCCAACGATTTCCGAAGCTTGGCTGATGCAATTGGCGGACTACGAGATGAGTCGGACGGAATTTTGAAAGCTGCGGATAACCAGGATGAGGTTCGAGAAGAAAGAGAGCATATAGCGCAGATTGATGAATTGGATGCTGACCGCGCGAAGTTGCAGCGAAATTGGGACGCAATTTGTGCCAGCTTAGAACAACAGGGAAAAGTCGATAGCGAGTTAATACGGCTCAATGACGTAGAAAATCACCGGTTGGTATCCAAAGCGCTCGATCTGCAACAAGGGGCGAGAACCGAAATCTCCGATACCCTCGCCGAGACGGCTAAAAGCGTGGGCGTGCAATGGTTCATCGTTGTGGTCGTTGGAGCAGTGGCAGTCGCGCTAACTGCAATGATCGCCTTGATGACTGCCGGACCCCTCGGGCGGCGACTGTACGAAGTCCGAACTAAGGCCAGCCAACTAGGCAGCGGTGATCTGGCGGCACGTATCAGCGTCGAAGGCAAGGACGAGATAACTGACTTGGCCGGCACATTTAACCAGATGGCTGAAAGCCTGGCCACCTCGCAAATGCAGCTCGTCCAAGCCGCAGACCGCGCCGAAGCGGCCAGCCATGCCAAATCCACATTCCTGGCGAATATGTCCCACGAGATCCGGACCCCCATGACCGCCATCATGGGTTATGCCGAACGGCTGCTGGAGCGCAAGGAGAATTTTGGCGAGCACGCCGAGGGTTTGCAGATCATCCATCGGAGCGGCAGGCATCTGCTTGATCTCATCAACGACATTCTTGATATTAGCAAGATTGAGGCGAACAAGATGACCGTGGAGCGGATCGAGATGGATCTGCCCCAGGTCACCGCTGAGGTGGTCTCCCTGCTGCGCCCACGCGCCATCGCCCAGGGGTTAGCCTTGCATTTGACCTTCGCCAACACAATTCCCCGTGTGATCCACAGCGATCCATTGCGCGTGAAGCAAATCCTGATGAATGTGCTTGGTAATGCGATCAAATTTACCGAACGCGGCGAAGTACGGCTGCGCGTTGACTGCGAAATAAAAGATGGATCCAGCATCGTCACATTGGAAGTTATCGACACCGGCATTGGTATCACCCGCGAGCAACTTGCCCGCTTGTTTCAACCGTTTACGCAAGCTGACGATTCGACGACGCGCCGATTCGGAGGAACCGGACTGGGATTGACCATCAGTAAGCGCCTGACAGAGCTACTCGGGGGCGACTTGGTTGTTGAATCAGTGGCCAATGTCGGAAGTTGCTTCCGAATCACAATCGACGGTGGTCCCATTGCAGGCGTCGAAATGCTGCATGGACTTAATGAATCGATGCTGGTCGTGCAGTCTTCCAAACCGGCCGTCAGTCAGCAGTTTACGTTGAATTGCAGCATTCTTCTCGCGGAGGATGGTCCGGAGAATCAAAAGTTAATTACCCTGCTGTTGAGCGAAGCCGGCGCTACCGTAACCGTCGCGAAAAATGGTCGAATCGCGTTGGACCTGTTTCAACGGCAGCAATTTGATCTAATCCTGATGGACATGCAAATGCCGGAAATGGACGGCTATACGGCGTCGTCGGAACTGCGCAAACGGGGTTGTCGCCTGCCGATCATCGCACTGACCGCGCACGCAATGAGCGACGACCGAGCTAAATGCCTGCAGGCGGGCTGCACCGGCTACGTGCCCAAACCTATCGAGCGGAAACTACTTCTAGAGACGATCGCGGAATCGCTCGGTCAGCTTGGCAATACGATATCCAAATGTGTTGCGGAACCGCGCTTGGTAAACGCACTGCCCGCCATCGCTAATTCGTCATCTCCCTCTCAGTCATTGCGCAGCACTCTAGCAGGCGAGCCAAAGTACCACGAGTTGATTCAAGAATATGTTGAGGGACTCCCCGCGCAGGTTGAGCGTCTGGAAGCAGCGATGCGTGAGAGAGATATTGAGGCACTTCGCCGAGAGCTGCATGACATACGTGGAACAGCCGGCGGCCTCGGATTCCGGCCGTTGACTGATATCGCAGCGGATTTGGGGAACCGGGCGAAATCTGCCTGCGAAATGGTGGAAATCGAAAGTAAGGTTCGCGGGTTAATCGAAGCAATTCAGTGTGTCGAAGGATTCGACGAACAAAGCCGCCATGCAGTGGAGGCATCGGATGGACAAGCATAAGGTACTTGTTGCTGATAATGTCAAAATGATTCATGCCTTGGTGCGCACCCACCTGGCCGAAGAACCGGTCGAAATCCACTCTGCGTACGATGGAAAACAGGCCTTGGACATGGCAGGTAAACTCCTGCCTGACTTGCTTCTACTCGATATCGAAATGCCCAAGCCCGATGGATGGGAAGTATGTCGCATCCTCAAGGCCGATGCCCGAACAAAAGACATTTCCGTCATCTTTTTGACCGCAGAAGCCGACTCGGCACAAAAAATCCAAGGATTGGAGTTGGGCGCAGTCGATTATGTCACCAAACCCTGCGATCCGGCGGAACTGAAGGCCCGTGTTCGCTCGGCATTACGCACCAAAGAACTGATCGACCTCTTGTCGCACCAAGCGATGATCGACGGGCTCACTGGAGTGCGTAATAGAGGTTACTTCGATCAGCGGTTGGCCGCCGAACTGGCCAGCAACAAGCGACACGGGACTTCGTCGTTGGCGTGCGTGATCGCCGATGTGGACCATTTCAAGCAATTCAATGACCGCTACGGGCATGCGGTCGGGGACGAGGTTCTGCGGCAGGTCGGTCGTATCTTCCGAAACTCAGCACGTGCTGAAGACATCGTGTGTCGATACGGCGGCGAGGAGTTCGTCGCTCTCCTCCCCCGGACATCCCTAGAACAGGCAACGGCGTTCGCCGAACGGGTCCGCAACGAGTTGGAATCGACCTCGCTACCTTACAGAAATGGACAACTGAAAATAACGGCGAGTTTCGGAGTATCCGATCTTGCGACGGCCGGTAGCGATACTTTGGTTGAAGCGGCCGATCGCGCAATGTATGCGGCGAAGAACGCTGGACGGAATCGAGTGCATTCGTCCAAGGGAGCGGAAGAATCTCCTGTCATCGTGCCCGCCGGCAGTTCGGGATGAGTTTCTCGATCACGTCTGATCGTCGTGTTTCACCAAATTTACAAGGCGGGCCTCCGTCGCGCGGACGGTGCGCATCCACGGTCGACGATGGAAGCGGAAAGTTGGCATGAGCAACAAACGCCGAAAAATCGCACTGGCTTCAACGCCCATTGCCATTATCGCAGCGTTCGGCGTTGCCAAGTTCTTTTTTGCTGATGCACATATCCCTCAAAAAAGCCGCGCAGCAGTCCCGAGATTTTCCATTAGCGGCTTCGACAAACCCAGTATTGACAAGGAGAGCCGTCTAGCGCCGACAATTCGACCGGGGGAGCCGCTTCCCCAACATCCCGAATCGCCGACAACACGGATGAGCGCTGTACCGCCAGCACAGCCCGTCCGACAACACCCAATTCTGCCAACCACTCAGAATAGTAAGTCTGGCGAAATTCAGCCGCCGCAATCGCTTGACCGGCACATAGCGGCACCACAAGCCACTGAAATTGGCAGGCCGCCACAGGAATGGGCGCGGCTGACAGATGACTGGGGTGGCTTAAGACCAAAGCTTGAAGATCATGGGATCACTTTTGCAGGTGGGTTCGCAGCCTATTTGGGCAAGAATCTTACGGGTGGTGCCGATACGCACACTCTCGGCGAGGCCTACCTCCTCAATATTAACATCACGCTCGATAGCAAAAAGCTCGTCGGCTACGATGGTGGAACGCTATTCATCAACTTCAGGAATCAGAACGGGCTGCACGATCGCTCGCTGGACGGCTCATTCGGAGCGAGCTCTCACCTATATGCTCCCGACCGAACCGAAATCTCGGAGATTTGGTATGAACAAAAAATGCTCGATGACAAACTACGTATAAGACTTGGAAAGATCGATGCCAATACCGAGTTTGCGTTCGTTGCCAACGGAGGGGAGTTTTTGAATGATTTTGCCAGCTATAGCCCCACAATCCTTCATTTCCCCACGGATCCTGATCCGGCATTTGGCGCGGAATTGTTCGTAAATCCTACCTCTCATGTGTATGCCGGAATCGGCGTTTATGATGGGTCGGAACTGGAGGGCGCCGATACCGGATCGCTGGGACCAGCCCACATCTTCGATGATCCCAGCCAGTTCTGGATTGGTGAAATCGGTGCAACCTGGACCGGTCCGGGAAAGCGGGATGGTCGGCTGGGTTTCGGAATTTGGCATCATACCGGCATGTTTGATCGGTTTGACGGAGGCACCGAAAACGGTGCCACTGGTCCGTATCTGACCTTAGACCAGACGCTGTGGCGCAGGACCCCGGACGGGGAGGACACCGCACCGGGGATCGCCATATTTGCCCTCGCGGGATACGCAAATCCGGCAATCAGCGCAGCCAATTATCAGATTGGGGGTGGCTTGAGATGGACCGGACCTCTAGCTTCGCGCGATTCCGATGTTCTGGGCCTTGGCGCCAGCTACCTCCGTTTCAGCGACGCTCCCGGCTCCGGATTCAACGAACGCGGGGAACTTACTGTGGAGACTTTCTACAAGATTCGCCTCAATGCCTGGTTCAGCATCCAGCCCGATCTGCAATTCATTCACGATCCCGGTGGTGTTTCTTCTCACCATGATGCAATTGCGGCGACGGTGCAGATGCTCGTTGATTTTCGATATTACGGAATTTCTATATTCGCCGAGCAACTTTATTTTGATGCACAGGATTGCGCCAGTTCATCTTAACTACGGCTCAACAATCGGCGTTTTCTTACTTCAAAAGAAGATGTTGACCTCCGGGTTGAGAACCCGATGGTCGAACATCGCCGCGTCTCTCAATTCAATTGTAACTGAAGGCGCTTATGACAGTTCTGATATGTCTCAATTAGCTGCTTCGACAGGTTTCCCCCATTCTTCCCCTATGCGGGTTTGGATTTGAGACGGAGAAACTTCGTTTTCGAAAGGAGAATCAGGATTCGTGGATTTGACCGTATGGTTATGAGTCAGAAATGACCCAAAATCAGCAAATCTAGCTGAACCCGGAATTTACGTTTAATTCCCGTGTAGGCAGAGCCTTAACACCGGTTGAATTGTACTCTGCATGAGCGGCAAGACAAGCTCATTCTGCATAAAAAAGGGGAAGTTTAGGGGAAGAATTCCTAGCAGCTTTCGTCCCACATCCGAATCACATCATCAGAGAATCCGCTCGTCAGGCATGGTAATCAAGGCCGCCGCTTTTGACGAGTCATTGAGCACCGGAATGATGCAAAATCGAGCAGACAATTCGGGCAATCACTATCTCTTCATCTGTCGGGATCATCCGAACTTCAACACGACTTTGGTCGTTGGAAATGACATCGCATCCGCGGACGTTTTTTGACGAATCGAGTTTCAATCCCAGAAATTCCAGGCCGTCGCAGATTGCGCCGCGCACCTCTGGAGAACGTTCTCCGATCCCGCCGGCGAACACGATGGTGTCCAAGCCACCGAGAGTCGAAATCAGGGCGCATAGATGTTTTTTAGCTTGATAGCAGAATAGCTGCACGGCTTCAGCCTGCGCGGATCGCTGTTGCGTGTCAGCAGAAGATCGCGCATGTCGGAGCTGGTTTCGGAGACGCCGATGAGCCCGCACTGTTGGGAGATGAACTTGTCCATGTCTTCAGTCGAAAGCCTTTGGTCTTTCATCAGGTATACCAACAATCCTGGGTCGAGATCGCCGGGTCGAGTGCCCATCATCAGGCCGGATGTTGGCGTGAATGCCATGGTCGTATCGATTGGCTTGCCGTGATGCACTGCCGCCATGCTCGCGCCTGATCCGAGATGCGCCAGAATTACTCGGCCTTTCGCAATTTCCTCGCCCGCCACCACGGCCAATTGGCTCATGAGGTAGGTGTAGGACAAGCCGTGGAAACCAAACCGACGAACGCCTGATTCCAGATAATGGCGCGGAATCGGAAGAAGTTGGGCGATCCGCGGAATATCTTTGTGAAACGCAGTATCAAAACACGCAATCTGGGGAACCTTCGGAAACGCCTTAACGAAGGCATCAATCAACGCGATTTCACGCGGCAGATGATCGAGATCGAGAGGCTGCATGCGGCGGAGTTCGGCGATGACTTCCGTGGTAATGAGTTGATTGTCGACCAGATGTGCGCCGCCTTTGACGATGCGGTGCCCGATCGCAATGATCGTGGACCTTTCGATCCGCTGGCTCAGATAAGCAAGAACGCCTTGAATGCCGTCATGAAAATTTGACGCGGTGATTGGATGCTCATCGAGCGTTGATGAATTGTCGCGTGTCGCTGTCAGCAAGGCGCCAGGCGTTCCGATGCGTTCAACTTGCCCGCCGAAGCGCCGCTTGAGCGGTGATTCAGAAGAAAACAGTGCAAATTTGATGCTCGACGATCCCCCGTTAATTGTGAGGACAAATCCGTAATGTCCGGGTACGTTCCTTGGGGGTGTTATTGGTGGCAGTTGAGCGGTCTGCATAATCTCATTTCTTCAGACGTTCTTGTCGAGGGTGCCGACGTCATCCCAGAGGCGCACGACCGGCTGGCTCCGATTGTGCTCGTAGCCCAGAATTCCAATGCTGGCGGTATCGGTATGAAAATATCTTGACCCCAGTGGCGGAAGGCCCAACCAGCGGGCCACGATCATGCGGATAATTTGTGCGCTGGAAAAGGCGGCGACATCGCCATCGATGGGCCGCACCGTTTCAATGAATCGATCCGCGCGGGCGGCAACCTGCCCAGGTGACTCACCACCTGGAGCGCCGTCACGATAGAGATACCAGTCAGGCCGCTCACGGTGGACGTCAACCGTCATCCGACCTTCGTAACTGCCGTAGTTCCACTCGGTCAGGTCAGGAGTTATCTCTGCACGATCAGCGAAGCCGGCAAGCTGGCAGGTCCGCCGCACACGAATAAGCGGGCTTACAAATATCCGAGAAAATCGTTCATCCGAGAGTCGCGTCCCAAGCAGGCAAGCGTGCGACTCCCCGCCGGCGTTCAAAGGAATGTCTGTGCAGCCGGTGTGTTTGCCCGAGTCAGACCAATCGGTATTGCCGTGACGGATCAGGAAAAGCCGCGGCGGATGTTGTGCTTCGTTTGCGGCCATCGTCCTAGTCCCTCCCATGTTGATTCGGTGATTCGGCGACCAACAATTTGCGGATCGCTTTCAATTCGTCCTCCCGTTTGGGCGTCGTTTTCGGATATTCCATCTTTAGTTCTTCGAACGCGTCAATAATGATTCGGGAAACGATCAATCGGGCATTTTCCTTGTCATCTGCGGGAACGACATACCACGGCGCATGGTGAGTGCTTGTGGCGCTCAGGCATTCCTCATACGCCGCGACGTATTGCTTCCAGAAGTTTCGCTCGTGAATGTCGGCGAGGCTGAATTTCCAATTTTTGTCAGGTTCGTCGATTCGCTCCAGAAATCGTTTGCGCTGCTCTTCTTTCGAAAGATGCAGGAAGATTTTGATGGTGCGGGTGCTATTGTGAAACAGGTGGCGTTCCAGGTCTACGATAGATCGATACCGCTCTTTCCAGAACGATTTGTCGTCGCGCAATTCTTCGGAGAGTCGCTGGCTTGCGAGGATCTCCGGATGTACGCGGACAACCAACACCTCCTCGTAATAAGAACGGTTGAAAATGCCGATTCGTCCGCGTTCGGGAAGTCGGCACGTCGAGCGCCAGAGAAAATCGTGATTCAATTCTTCCGCGCTGGGCTGTTTGAAACTAAAGACCTCACAACCCTGCGGGTTGACCCCGGACATGACGTGCCGCACTGCCCCATCTTTACCGGCAGCGTCCATTCCCTGAAAGATGAGGAGCAACGCATAACGGCTGGACGCATAGTGAAGGTTTTGCAGTAAAGCCAACTCCTCGACGTGTTTGGCCAGCAGTTCTTGATACCGCTTCTTAGACTTGCAAAACGGCTTTACGATGGTGGGCCATTTCTTGAGCTCAACGCCGTGATCAGGGTTGACTCGAAAATCTTCTGATTTAATTTTCATCCTGATCTTTCAGCTTCTGCGAACGGTATGATCAGGCGGCTGGCACAACGACAGTCGGATTTGGCAAGATTGTCTTCTTCACAATCGATGTCGCGTTCGTCGGATCAAAGATTCGATACGCGAGCAGCTTGATGCGGTCGTTAAGCAGGAACCACACCAGGGCGTAGCCCCATACAAATGCTGCCCAACCCCAGCCGAGAGGCGTCATAAACACTCCGTACACCGCGATCAAGGTTGCGATGGCTTGCGTTCCGAGAACTGCGATCCATAGAATCTTCGCGGGCTTGATGGACCAGAATGGGCCGCGCGTGCGCGTCAGGAAGATGGTGAGATGCCCGGCCACCGATAGTTTCAGATACATGAGCGTCTGGATATGCGGACGATCAAGTTTGAAGACGCGTTCCCCGAGGTAAAAGAGGCCGAAGGCCGCGACGACCCCTATGACGCCGAGGACGGTGGAAACGCCGAGTACGAGGCGCATGTTCCAGGCTTCGGGCTTATTCTTGTAGTGAACATTGTCATAAGCGATGGAGAGAATCGCCCCATCGTTGAGCAGGGCCAGCATCACGATCATCACGGCAGTCAGCGGGTAGAAATTGAATACGAGGATCGCTAGTGTCATAAAGAACAGCACGCGGAGGGTTTCTGCGATGCGGTAGATGGCATAGCTGTTCATACGCTGAAAGATTCGGCGGCTTTCCTTGATCGCATCAATGATGACGGTGAGCCCGTCGGTGAGAAGAACGATGGATGCCGCCGCGCGGGCCGCGTCGGTTGCCCCGGAGACGGCAATACCGCAGTCCGCTTTTTTCAAAGCGGGTGCATCGTTCACGCCATCGCCGGTCATTCCGACGATGTGGCCGCGCTTTTGCAGAATGTCGACGATGTGAAACTTATGCTCGGGGAACACTTCAGCGAAGCCGTCCGCCTTCTCGATCAGCTTCGTTTCCTCGGGAGTTTCCTTCTTTTGAGAGTCGCCAAGGCCGCTGGCATCAAGGATATTGGAACCCAGCCCCAATTCTTTTGACATCTCCCGCGCGATGGCGATCGAGTCGCCGGTCACCATCTTGATGCTCACCCCCATCTGCCTGGCACTGGCGATAGTGGCTTTAGCCGACTCGCGCGGCGGGTCGGACAACGGGAGCACACCCAGGAATCGCCACTTGCCTTTTTCGTCGGCGCGGGCGACGCCCAGTGAACGGAAGCCGCGAGCGGCGAAGTCATTAACGGCCTTTTCAACCGCGGTCTTGATCTCGCCGGCGTTCGCCGACATCTGCAAAATCACCTGCGGAGCGCCTTTGGCCACATCGAATTGCTTTCCGTCACTACCCTTTACTGTGGCCTCCGTGCGTTTGTGTACAGGATCGAATGGCTGAAAGTGAACGACTTCAAAGCTTTTCAACGCCTTATCGTCTTTCACGCCGCCCAGGACGGCTAGATCGATGGTGTCCTTATCCTCCGCGCGAAGCAAGAGCGCCGGCAAGGATAACCTGGTCGGCGGGGATGCCATCGACAGTGAACGTCTCGCCCAGCGTGAGCTTGTTCTGTGTCAGCGTGCCTGTCTTATCCGAGCAAAGCACGTCAACCCCCGCCAGTTCTTCTATCGCTACCAACCGGCTGACAATCGCCTTCTTCTTTGCAAGCAAGCGAGCGCCAACGGCCATGGTCACTGACAACACCGTGGGCATCGCGACGGGAATCGCGGCAACCGTAAGCACCAGCGCGAACTGTAACGTCGTGAGAATTCGGTCCCCACGGTAGATTGCAACAGCGATAATGATCGCCACCAAGGCTACGGCCAGGATGATGAGATAATTGCCGATCTTCATGACCGCGCGCTGGAAGTGGCTGACCGTCTGGACCTCTCCTACTAATTGCGCGGTCCTGCCGAAATAGGTATGCGTACCGGTGGCATAAACCAAGGCATCAATTTCACCGCGACGCATGATCGAGCCGGAGAAGACAGCGTCGCCGGATTTGTGTGTTGCCGGCAGCGACTCTCCCGTCAGCGCGGACTGGTCAACGGCGATTTCGTCACCCGCCAGAAGGCGTGCATCGGCTGGCACAATATCGCCTAACCGCAATCGAATGACATCGCCCGGCACAAGCTCGCGCGCGGAGGTGTGATCCACTTGCCATCCCTTTTGACCTTTGCCTGAATGGCCAGTTCTTTCTTTAGGGCCGCGATGGCATTGCCCGCCTGTCGCTCTTCCCAGAATCCGACCACGGCGTTGGCAACAAGCAGAAGAAGGATGATGAAGAAATCCGGCCAGTGACGAACGACGCCCGACAGAATGACTGCCACCTCGATCATCCAAGGGATCGGACCCCAGAAATAAGAGAGAAATTTCAAAAAGAGATTTGTCTTCTTTTCCGCAATTTCGTTGGGGCCGTACTGCGCCAGCCGCTTCTTAGCCTCAACATCGGTGAGACCGTCGGGAGACGAACTCAATCGGTTTTCAACTTCAGCGATCGGAAGGGTCTTTAGATCATCCTTGGCATCGGGCTTCTGCTGAGGAGCCAGGGATTTATTGGGGTCTGAGGACATATGGGTCTACTTTCTTGTCTAATTGCCAGCCGCGACCAGGGGCGTCGAAGCCGGGTGACGCTCCATTTCGGAGCTGTATTTCCCGCAGCGGGCGGCTCGGCTGCACTCGGCCCGGTGGATCAGAGCTTCTTGCGCCGCTTTCACTTCTGATTCATGGCCGGACCAGATATCCAGCGCGGGGTGCTGGATTGCGCGGGCAAATGAGAAAGTAAGCGGCCAGGGCATTTTGGAAGCGAAGCGAACGTTCATCGCATTCAGTCTAGCGCATGCCATTTCGCCTGACTGACCACCGGACAGAAATGCAATGCCGGCCACCGCGGCCGGAACGGATCGGAGAAGACATCGCACCGTCGCGTCGGCCACCTGTTCGTCGTCGCTTTGCTGCGGACAATCCGTTCCCGGCAGGATCATGTTCGGCTTGAGAATCATGCCTTCGAGCAAAACGCGCTGGACATGAAGTTGATTGAAGACAGCATGAAGAACGTGCCCGCTGACTTCCGTGCATTGTTGTAAATCGTGCGGTCCATCCATGACGACTTCCGGCTCCACGATCGGAACCAGTCCGGCCTGTTGGCAAATCGCGGCGTAACGGGCGAGCGCGTGGGCGTTGGAATCAATGCATGCCTCGCTGGGAATGCCTGCGCCGATCGCGATTACAGTGCGCCATTTGGCGAATCGCGCGCCGATCCCGGCATATTCCTGAACGCGAGCCGGCAGTCCGTCCAATCCTTCGCTGACTTTGTCGCCGGGAAATCCGGCAAGTCCTTTTGCGCCGGTGTCGACTTTGATGCCGGGAATGATCCCCGCTTCAGCCAGGACATCGACGAAGGATTTTCCACTTCTGGTTTTCTGGCGTATTGATTCGTCGTAAAGAATCGCGCCGCTGATCGATCCGCCCAAACCGGCTGTCGTGACGATCAGTTCTCGATATGCCCGGCGGGACGCCTCGGTCTGGGGAATACCAAGTGCCGCGAACCGCTTGTTGCAGGTTGGATTGCTCTCATCCATCGCAAGCAATCCTTTGTGGCCGCCGACCAGCGCTTGCGCTGTTTTTGTCAGTTGCATTGAATTCACTTGGAGACGCTCCATTTCCAGTTGCGGATTTCAGGCAGATCCTGGCCGTGATGATCGATGTACTGTTTGTGCTCGATGAGTTTGTCCTGCATCATTTGTTTGAGATATGAACCTTTGGCCCCCAGATTCGGAACGCGGTCCAGCACGTCCTGCACAAGATGAAAGCGATCTAATTCGTTCTGCACTCGGATATCGAAGGCGGTGGTGATTGTGCCTTCTTCTTTGTAGCCGCGGACGTGCAGATTGCGATTGGTCCGCCGGTAGGTGAGGCGGTGAACCAGCCATGGATATCCATGGAATCCGAAAACGATGTGCTTATCCTTCGTGAACAGTGAATCGTAATCCGTCTCGTTCAGGCCATGCGGATGCTCGCTGGCAGATTGCAGTTTCATCAGGTCGACGACATTGATGACTCTGATTTTCAGATCAGGCAGGTGCTGGCGAAGGATGGAAGTCGCAGCGAGAATCTCCAGCGTGGGCGTGTCACCGCAGCAGGCCATGACGACATCCGGCTCGGCATTCTGATCGTTGCTGGCCCATTGCCAGATCCCGATGCCTTCCGTGCAATGCACGGCGGCCGCGTCCATACTAAGCCATTGTGGGAGCGCGTGTTTCCCCGCGACCACGACATTCACATAATTGCGGCTGCGCAAACAGTGATCGAAAACCGATAGAAGGCAGTTGGCATCGGGCGGCAGATAGACCCGCACGATGCTCGCTTTTTTATTGATGACATGATCGAGAAAACCGGGATCCTGGTGCGTGAAGCCATTGTGATCCTGCTGCCACACGTGTGATGCGAGCAGATAGTTCAGCGATGCGATCTTTCGGCGCCACGGCAATTCGGATGTGACCTTTAGCCATTTGGCATGCTGGCTGAACATGCTGTCGACAATGCGAATGAAGGCTTCATAACTGTTGAAAAGCCCGTGCCGGCCGGTCAGTAGATATCCTTCCAACCACCCTTCGCACTGATGCTCACTGAGCATCGAATCGAGAACGCCGCCCCCAGGGGCGAGGAATTCATCGTTCTTTACCTCACGGGCGTCCCATTGACGATTGGTCACTTCGAATACAGCCCCGAGCAGATTGGATAGTGTTTCATCGGGCCCGAAAACGCGGAAGTTGCGGGGCTTTTCATTGAGCTTGACGACATCGCGCAGAAATTGGCCAAGCACCATCGTGTCCTGACCGTTAACCGCGCCCGGTGAAGGAACATTTACCGCGTGATCGCGGAAGTCGGGCATCTTGAGATCGTGCAAAAGAATGCCGCCATTTGCGTGGGGATTGGCACCCATTCGACGATCGCCCGTTGGGGCAAGCTCAGCCAACTCTGCATTCAGGCGACCGTTGGCATCGAAGAGTTCCTCGGCCTTGTAACTCTTCATCCAGCTTTCAAGCTGGGCGACGTGCTGGGGATGATCGGCATCCACGAGCAGCGGAACCTGATGCGCGCGGAAGGTGCCTTCGCAGGGAAGGCCGTCGACAACTTTGGGTCCGGTCCAGCCTTTGGGGGATCGCAAAACGATCATGGGCCAGCGCGGGCGGCTCGGGTCTTTCGTCGCTCGGGCGGTGGTCTGAATCTTCTTGATGTCCCCGATCGCTTTGTCCAGCGCCGTGGCCATGAGTTGGTGCATCGTTGCCGGGTCGTCCCCTTCCACAAAATAGGGTGTCCAGCCGCAACCGCGAAAGAACTGCTCCAGTTCATCGTGTTCGATTCGAGAGAGCAACGTCGGATTGCTGATCTTGAAACCGTTGAGATGCAGGATTGGCAGCACGGCCCCGTCGGAGATTGGATCGAGGAACTTGTTCGATTGCCAAGCGGTGGCCAGCGGCCCCGTCTCCGCTTCCCCGTCGCCGACGACACACGCGACGATCAGCTCAGGATTATCGAACGCAGCTCCGAACGAGTGACTCAGCGAATATCCAAGTTCGCCTCCTTCGTGAATCGAACCCGGCGTCGTCGGGGCGACGTGGCTCGAAATCCCGCCTGGAAACGAGAATTGCTTGAACAGCTTTTTCAGTCCCGCTTCGTCCTGGGTGACATTTGGATAGATTTCGCTCCACGTGCCTTCAAGGTAAACGTTGCCGACAATCGCCGGTCCGCCGTGACCGGGACCGGCGACGTAGAACATATCCAGATCAGCTTTTTTAATGACGCGATTCAAATGCACATAAATGAAGTTTTGGCCCGGCGTCGTGCCCCAGTGCCCAACCACGAGTGGCTTGACATGAGATAGTTTAAGCGGCTCTTTCAGCAGCGGATTGTCATACAGATAAATCTGTCCAACCGAGAGGTAATTGGCGGTGCGAATAGGAATTCATCTTGCGGAGTTCTTCGGATGTAAGTGGACCTCCCGCTTTGGATGACGAGGCGTCGTTGTTGAGAGCTTCAACGGCGGGTTCCAGTAGATCAGTAGACATAATCTTTCCTTATTGTTAGATAACGAGACGTCCTAAGGTGCAATTGCCTCGGGGGTCGGCTGAACAGCCCGTTTGCCGGGTCTGAGGGAGAGGCTGTCCGTCATCACATACGCAAGGATCGCAACGAGCATCAACACGACTGCGATCCAAACTGCGCCAGTCCCGGTGCGCATGTTTCCAAAAATGGTGGAGCGGGTGAACGTGATCCCGCGGCTTGGCTCCTTCGTTTTCAACTGAGTGCTTAGTACCGGTCATTATTTTCCGATCAACAAAAAAGCCGACGCCACCGAATCCCGAGATTTTGAGATTCAATCGCGTCGGCTTACTCTTTGACGGGTCTGCCGGCCGTTGGCCGATCTACCCTTCAGTTAGTCATCCGAGGTTTTCAATCGTCTGCCAGAATTCTACTCGTTTTGCTTCTCCGCTGGAACGGTGGTCTTTGTTCTCGAATAATACCCTCAGAGTTCCCTTGGGTGTTTTCCTGCCCGCCAATGTGCTTCGATCTGTTCAAGGGTTTTACCCTTCGTTTCCGGCACCAGAAAAAATGCGAAGAGCCACGCTCCAATACTCACGATTCCGTACAGCCAGAACGTAGCGGCTTTACCCATCAGATGCGTAAGTGTCAAAAACGACAGCGCAACGATTAAATTGGCGATCCAATTAGCGACCGTGCCGACGCTCATGGCCCGGCCCCGGATGCGGAGCGGATAAATCTCGGAAAGGACTAGCCAAAACACTGGGCCCAGGCCGACGGCGAACGAACCGACGTACAGCATCAGGCTGGTCACTGCGATCCATCCTAGACTGGCGGACAATTGGGGAAGCTTAAACGCCAGTCCGAGTACGATTAGACTTAGCGACATTCCGGCGAGGCTGATCAATAAAAGCGGACGGCGGCCGACTCGATCGATCAGTTGCATTGCTACGACGGTCAGGATGACGTTAACGACCCCGACACCGACGCTGGCGAGAATGGCCACCGACGCGGAAGACAAGCCGGCAAACTTGAAAATCGTCGGTGCATAATAAATGACCGTATTAATGCCGGTGATTTGTTGGGCGATGGCCAGCCCGACACCGACAATCATTGCCGGTCGTAAGGCGGGACTGAGCAATTCTGCCCAGTTCTCTTTTTGTTGCTGAGCGCTCTGCTGAATCTGGGCGAATTCCGCCTCGACCTGATCAGGTGTGCGGATTCGTGCGAGTACGGCGCGAGCCTTGTCCGCCAGTCCGCGTCCGACAAGCCAGCGGGGGCTCTCGGGAATGAAGAGCAATCCGACTCCAAATGCTGCGGCCGGAACGACGGCCATCGCGAACATCCACCGCCAAGCCCCGACACCTGCAAACGCGTAATCAATCAGATAGGAGACGACGATGCCGCTGGTCAAGGCGACTTGGTTAATCGAAACGAGCTTTCCGCGGATAGCCACTGGCGCGATTTCTGATATGTAAAGCGGGGCGACAAAAGAAGCGACCCCGATGGCAGCGCCCGCAAGAATCCTGGCAACGATCAGCCACCCGGTGTCCGGCGACAGAGCCGCTCCAATGGCACCGATCCCAAAGACGCTCGCAGTAATGATCAGCAGTCTTCGGCGGCCCCAGCGGTCGGCCAGCACCCCTCCGGCAATCGCGCCGATTAACGATCCGAGCAAGACAGAGCTGATGACAACTTCTTCGAGGCCGGGAGAAAGGGAGAAATCTTTCTTGACGAAAAGGATCGCTCCGGAAATGACACCGACGTCATAACCGAAGAGCATACCGCCTAGAGCCGCCACGGCAGTGGCAAGGTAGACAAAGCGGTTGGCGTTCGCCTTGGTATCGGTTTTCAAGAGCATGAGCTTCACCGCTTTAACAGCTACAATCCCGTCGCCTCATAGCGAGTCGATGCGAACGATAAAGTCGGTTCCTTCCCAGTGACCCGCGGCGGGCCAGTAGAAAGTGAATTTGATTTCTTTTCCGTCCGGGAGTGATTGCGTTGCTAGATCCGCAACGTGAAGGCCCAGGCCGACATCGCGCGACTTAGTGTCCTCATGCGTTTTCCAGTCATCCACACTCCAATGAATCACCACGGGCGCCAGAGTTTCGACACGGAGTGATTTTCTCGCGGGCATGGAGCGGAGCTTGTGGTTGAACCTCCACACCATGCGCGGGGATATAGTTTTGTCGATTAAATAACGTTGTACGGTTTGCGGTGGCAGGTCGAAAACGTGTCCGTCCCGCAAGGAGCGCCGGAGCTTGATGTACTCTGCATGAGCCCAAACCAACGGCATGGCGGAACCGGAGGGCTTGCCGAGAAACAAATCATGTTCCGGCAGGTCGGGCGAGTCCCAGATTTGTTCTGAGATAAGGCTTCCTTCGTTGGCAAACGATTCCATCGTGTCCAACAGTCCCTTTGCAAACTCAGCCCGATTTGCCAAGAGTTCATAGTGAGCACGCTCACCCGTGAGTAGCGGCCACGCGCGGCCGATGCCTGTTCCGTCAAAGGGCGCGCCGTCTTTATGTTCGCCATACCCGTCATCGTTATATCGGTGCCAACTGGGACCGGTGGGCGTCTCCACTTTAAGTAAACAATCGATGACTTTTACCGTGCCGAGAATGCGCGGGTCATCCGCGGCGCGCAAACCAAAACGCACCAGTGCCAGGGCGTCGGGACTTACCAGATGCTTGGCCATACGGGTGTCTTCGGCGGCAGTGACATTCTTGACGCGGACAAAATTCTGGAAACGTTCCCCTTCGCCCGGGTTCGCGGAGGCGATTCTCAGGTAATAGCCTTCCACATCGAACTTTTTGCACCAATCCGTTGCCGAGGCGTACATCCAGCGATCGATGGAGGTGTGCCAAACGTCCGCGATTTCGCGGAGATACGTTGCCATGGCGGGTTCATTGTTCAAAGCGGCCATATCCGCAGCGACGAGGATGGCGGCTATTTCCGCGGCGACGGAAAAAGGCGAATACCCCGGATCTTCCTCCCAGCGATCCTGCGGACTCACGGGGCCATTGCGCGCCAGATAGCCGGCGGCACGTTGCACCATCGGCCAAAACGATTGCATGTCGGCGTCAGATATCGCCTTCTCACGGTGGGCCAGGTCCACCAGCAAAACAGGCAGCGCAGTCTCATCGAGTTGAATTCCGTTCCAGTAAGGTGTGCCATCCACCCACATATTTTGAGGCCAGTGGCCGTCCGGCTGCTGGGTTGACTGCAAAAACGTGAGTGCCCGGCGCGTGTCATCATGTGCGCCGCTAGCGAGCAACGCGCCCGCCGTTTCCACCATGTCGCGTGCCCAGACAAGGTGATAACCGCCCTGATCGCCGTCCCCCTTGCTTGATCCCCATGGGATGGCGAGGCTGGCGATGAGACCGCCCGAGGCCGTCTTGGATTCATGGGTTCGCAAGACGGCGAGGCTGATCGGGAAAAGATCGCCCGCATGGAAACGGTCCTTTTTTGTCGACATCACCGACTTCTTCCAAAACTGCCATCCGGCAATGTATTCGTGCTTGATGTTGTCAAAACCTTCGCGAAGACTGGCGATTGCGTTCTCCGCCGCTTCTTGAGAGTTCTTGCCAAAGCCCAAGGCCAGTTCGCAATGTCCCTTGGGGTGAAGAAGATCGATTTCGGCAGTCAAAGCCACGTTCCCGTTCCGAGCCTGCGTGTATTCCCAGGTCATCTGCTTGTGCGCCATTAGATCCTGCCAGCCGTCGGAAGAACCGACATAACCGACGGATCGCTTCAGTAATGGCGCGGAACAGGCCAGTGCCAACGCATATCCGTCACGCTGGGCAAACAGAAGCGGCAAGCCTTCAAACTCATCCACCCAGGCATTGTTGCCATCGCCGTGGTTTCCCAGATGCGGCGCCAGCAGCACATGCAACCGATAATCGGAAAGATGGTCTTGCATTGCGGTGAACTGGATGCGTTGCAGAACTGTGTTTCGCTGCGGATCAGTCACGACTTGCTTTTCGATGCGGTATCGGCCGGCGCGGCACGTATTGACCAGTCGGAATGCTGGGACGCCCTCAGCCAGCCAATGAACCTCAGACTTGGTGTCGCTCTTTTCCTCGGAGAAGAAATCCGCTCCGTCCGTGACTATCAATCCCATGTCGCGGACGCACGCTTGATCGATACGGGGATAAAATATTTCGTTGAAAATTCCATGGCTCAGCGTGAACCAGACAAGGCTCTTGTTGCTGAGGGCAGTGCCCACGCCCGTTTTTGCGCTGCAAGTCCAACGTGGCGGAATCCCGGGGCGCCTGGGGCATTTTCCTGAGGCACGATTTTATCGAGCGAAATTTTATTTAGCGTGTGAATGACGGTATCTCCTTGCGTGCATGCTGGGCATTGTCTTTCCTGTCGGCTCCAACAGAAGAATTCCGTGGGGGGCCTAACAACACCTAAAACGGCCGGCTGCCAAACACGCCGAAAAGCCATAAGACCAGTACGATTAAGAGGATCGTTCCAAGTGAAATCCCATGCGTTCGATAAGCCGGCCTATAGTACCCACCGCCGAAGCTCATGATCACGAGGATGATAATTATGATGAATAGAATGGACATAATGAGTTCCTTTCACGAGAGTTTGCGTCACGTTGCCTCAAGCGAGTCCGTGACGGACGAGGTCCGCCGGGTCCATCCAACGACCGCTATCGGATCAATGCAGGTTCATTGGGTGGCACCGGCTTTCCATTGCCACCGCCGTCCTGACCGATTCCCATAGTCAGGGCGGTCAATCCAGCAAGTCCGCCTAACTGCATGCTTTCGACGGCAGTGCTGGGAACGATCACGATGGTGGAATTCTGCTTCAACCCCTCGTAAAGCATGTTCATTGCCCGGAGATGAAATGCGACCGGATTATGCTGGTAGCTCTTGGACGCTTCAGCGAATTTCTCCGCTACCTGCCGTTCCGAATCTCCCAAAATCACACGGGCTTGGCGCTCTCGTTCGGCCTGGGCCTGCATGGACATGGCATTCTCAAGGGCTTGGGGAATCAAGACGTCCTTCACCTCTACAGAAATAACATTGATGCCCCATGGTTCGGTGCGTTCGTCAATGATCTTCTGCAGCACCGCGCTGATTTTGTCGCGGCCTTCCAGCATGTCTGAAAGCATCGTTTTTCCAATCACATCGCGGAGCGCGGTCTGCGATGCCCAGCTTATGGCGCTCCGATAATCCGCTACGCCCAGCGCCGACTTTTTGGGGTCGATGACTTTCCAAAACAGCACTGCGTCGACGTCCACCGGGACGGTGTCCTTAGTCAGCGTCTTTTCAGCTTTGAAGCCGGTTGTGATTACGCGGGTATCGATCCAGTAGGGAATCGCATCGACAATAGGTATTATGAAGAAAAGCCCCGGACCTTTTAGTGAGTGGAACTGGCCCAACCGCAGAATCACGGCTTTATCCCACTGATCGGCGACCCTGATTGAGCGAGCGGCGACGACAGCAATCACAAATGCAATGATCCCGGTACATATGCTCTTTTCGGGCGCTGCGGCGCTGTAGGCGGCGAACGCCAAACCTCCCCCAATGGCGAGGATTACGACAAAGATCAGTGCCGCGAAAGGACTGGGAGTTCTCATTTTGAGGTTCTCCAGGCGTTAAACGCCTGTTGCGCAAACAAAAAAGCCGACACAACTGAACACGGGAGTGTTCAATTACGTCGGCTTACTCGTTAACGAGTCCTCTGGCGGTTCGGCCAGATTACTCTTTATTTAGTCATCCGAAGATTTTCGCTGTTCTGCACGGAGCAGAGGGATCAGCCAACTTGCATGTCATAGTATAGGCGATCCCAACCGTGAACCAGCAAAATAATATTTCTAGGTTTCAATTTTCCTTTCCGGGAAAGTTCAGCACCTCGACGCCACATGCCGGAAGTGCAAGCTCCATGTGCGGATGCATCACAATTCGAGTGTCGCCGCTCAACAATTCGATGCACTTGAAGGGTCCGTCTCTTTTCAACAAGGGCCCAAGTTCGATCGTGATATGCTGCGGACCAGCGGTATCGAAATTGCAGACGACAAGAAAGCCTGATGTCTGCGCGTCTGAATCCCGTCGAAATGCCGCTATGACTGCGGAATGGCCGTTATCCACAAACCAGCAGTTTTCACCCCGTCGGAATGCCGGATATTTCGCGACAATCTCATTGACCTGACGGATGAATTGGGCAAACCTTGGTCTTTCGGGATATGACATTCTCGGCTTTCTGCCGATAAAGTCGATCCGCTCTTTCTCGCCGAATTCCACTCCCTGCGGAACTCCGGTGGCTCCAGTGCCAAGCAGGGCCGCGACTGCGTAGCGAGGGACCGTCGAGTCCGCGGTGCCGAATTCTTGTGCTGGTGAGCCGCAGTCGTGTGAGGTGATCGGCATGAAGTATCGGATGTGCTCCGAAACCCGGTGCATGTATTTCAGATAGTCGCGAAGTTGAGGGACGAATTTGAAATTCCAGGGCGTGGCCAGATTCAAATTCAATCCCCATTCTGGCCCATTCCGAAGCAGCGTGCTTTCATCAGTGAAATACTCGGCAAGAATGCCAGCTTCTGGATATTCAGCATGCAATGACGTGGTGAGCGCAGCAACAAAGGCGGGATCGCTGCTGTGGAGGTTGTCAAAACGTACAAAGCCTCCGGTGTCGTTGGCGTATTTCGCCCAGAACAAGGCATAATCGGTCATGTACGACCATATTTCTGCGCGGACCGCTTCCGATGGATGCTCATAATTGATCAAGACCAAATCATTCCAGTTGCGCCACCCCTGATCGCACCAAAATCTCGCGCGCTTCAGTCCGTCCGGCTCATTCTGATCGGGAACAATCCAGTCCGGTGCCTGCAGCGCCATCGTGCTATGGACTCCTACATGATTGAGAACCAAATCAAAGACAAGCCGAATCCCAAGTCGCTTGGCTTCTGCGACGAAGTCTTCTAACTGCGAGAGGTCATCGTCCCGTGATCCTGTGCTCAAGTAGCTGCGGTCAACTTTGAAGAGGTCTTTCGCCGAATAGGGGCTTTCGGAATCGTCCATCGTGGTTATGGGCAATAGATGGATTGCGTTGAAGCCCATATCGCCGATCCGCTTGAGGTCAGCTTTCCAATTTGCGAGCGTGCCGGAGACATTGGGAATTAGGGTATAAATGCACAGCGCGTCTACCTGAGGTGGATCGATCAAAATCCAGGCGTCTGGCACGGTATCGCCGAGCCACCTGGTGCCGCCGTCTAGCGAGAACTCGGCACGGAAGGAATGCAAACCGGGGTGGTTAGGCGTGATGCAGCATAAAAGGGTGCGATCATTTTCGCGCTCGAACGGCACCTTTGTCCATGACCTACCGTCAGCCGAATTCAATGTTGTCGCCAGGATAGCACGTACGTTCTGCGCCAGAGGCTTTGTTGTGGTAATCCTGAGCGAGAGAACATTCCCCTGGCAAGCGCGGGAGAAACTCTGCCGCCCCACGGGATAGGAACGGAAAACTTTGTCCGCAATGGGATGGACGCGCGGGCGGAAAGGCAGGACAGGAATTTGACGGTGTTGGTTCGGCATCAGCAACTCCGATCAACCCTTCGCCGGTCCGGCGATCGCGCCGCTTACAATCTGCTGAGCTTCATCCACAATGGATTTCAGATGCTTCTGGTCGCGGAAACTTTCGGCGTAAATCTTGTAGATGTTTTCGGTGCCGGACGGACGGGCCGCAAACCAGCCGCTCGCGGTCGAAACTTTCAAACCACCGATTGAGGCGTTGTTGCCAGGAGCGCGCGTCAACTTTGCGGTGATAGGATCGCCCGCCAAACTTGATTCTTTCACCGCTTCGGGCGACAGCTTGGCAAGACTCGCCTTCTGCTGCGGCGTCGCGGGTGCATCGATGCGCGTGTAATAAGGCGTGCCGAACTCGGCTGTCAGATCACGAAAATGCTCGCCCGGGTCTTTGCCGGTGCGCGCGGTGATTTCGGCCGCAAGCAAATCCATGATCGGGCCGTCCTTGTCCGTCGTCCAAACCGCGCCGTCCAGTCGCAGGAAACTCGCACCGGCACTTTCCTCGCCGCCGAAACAGAGAGCCGTCGAAAAGTCCCGGCGAAAACCATTTGAAGCCAACGGGAACTTCGTAGAGCTGTCGACCCAGCTTGCTCACCACCCGGTCGATCATGCTGCTGCTGACCAGCGTCTTGCCGACCGGCGCATTGCCCGGCCAGTGCGGGCGATGGGATGAGCAAATAGCCAATCGCAACGGCGAGATAATGGTTGGGATTCATCAAACCGACGGACGGCGTGACGATACCGTGGCGATCGGAGTCGGGGTCGTTGGCGAAGGCGACGCGGTATTTATCTTTGAGCCCGACGAGTCTGGCCATCGCGTACGGGCTGGAACAGTCCATGCGGATTTGCCCGTCGTGGTCCACCGTCATGAACGCAAACGGCGGGTCGATTGTCTTGGGTTGACGACCGTGATGATCGAGATTGTAAATCGAATTGATCGGCTCCCAATAAGGCAGCGCCGTCGCCGCCCAGCGGATCGACGCCCAACTTCAGGCCCGCGCTCGCGGATCGCTTCCATGTCGATGACGTTCCGCAGGTCGTTGACATAGGGAAGAATGAAATCTTCGGTGTGCGTCGTCGCCGCCTTGAGGGCGGCGGCATAGGGGACGCGCTTCACGCCGGCATTGTTGCTGCGCAACAATTCGTTGGCGCGAGTCCTGGATCCAGCCGGTCACGTCGGTGTCGGCCGGACCGCCATTGGTCGGGTTGTATTTGAACCCGCCGTCTTCCGGCGGATTGTGCGAAGGCGTGATGACGATGCCGTCGGCGAGACGTTGTTTCCTGCTGCGGTTGTAGACGAGGATTGCGCGCGAAATGACCGGAGTCGGCGTTACGCCGTCGTCTGGCTGGATGATGGTCTCGACACCGTTGGCCGCCAGAACTTCCAAGGCCGTGCGCTGGGCTGGCGCGGACAGCGCGTGCGTGTCCTTGCCCATGTAAAGCGGGCCGTCTGATTTCCGGCCTGCGCCGGTAATCGCAAATCGCCTGGGTGATGGCCAGGATGTGGGCCTCGGTGAATGTGCCGCGCAGTGACGAGCCGCGATGGCCGCTGGTGCCGAAGCTGACCATTTGGTTGGGATCAGCTAAATCGGGCTGCCGCTCGTAATACTCGCGTTCGAGGCGAGCCAGATCGACCAGCATTTCCTTGGGAGCCGGTTTACCCGCGAGTGGAGAAATCGTCATTGCTGCAGTCTGCTTCTCATGCCACCGGGCATGGTTTCACGTTCCAGATTTCCGACGCATATTCGCGCGATGGTTCGGTCGCTGGAGAATTTCCCAGACGCGGCCACGTTCAATATCGCCTTCCGCGCCCAGGCATCCTGCTCGGCATACAACTCGACCAGCTGCTGGTCCGCGCTCGAGGTAGGACTTCAGATCCGCCAGGTGCATGTAGTGATCGCCGCCCGTCAGAAGAGCGTCTCGCGCAGTTCGCTCGAAGATGCCGGGTTCATCGCGGCTGAAATGGTCGGAAAAAATCAGGTCCAGCGCGGCACGCGTCTCCGGCTCGTTTTCGTAATGCCAGTAGTGGGTTGTACCAGCTCCGGCTATCCGCCACCTGCTTGGCCGTCAGGCCGAACAGGAAGAAGTTTTCCTCGCCGGCTTCCTCAGCCATTTCGATGGTCGCGCCATCGCGCGTGCCGAGCGTGAGAGCGCCGTTCATCATGAACTTCATGTTGCTGGTGCCGCTGGCTTCGTAGCCCGCGGTCGAAATCTGGTTGGAGACATCGCTGGCGGGAATCAGCCGCTCGGCCAGCGTGACAGAATATTCCGGCAGGAAAACGACCTTGAGCTTGCCTCGCATAGCCGGGTCGCCGTCGATGACGCCGGCCAGGTTGTTGATGAACTTGATGATGACCTTTGCCAGGTGATAGGCCGGCGCGGCCTTGCCGGCGAAGAAAAACGTCCGCGGCGGCATATTGAGTTCCGGATTTGCGCGCAGCCGGTTGTAAAGCACGACGATGCGCAGCGCGTTGAGCAGTTGCCGCTTGTATTCGTGGATGCGCTTGATCTGGCAATCGAAGATGGTGTCGGGATCGACGGCTTGCCCGGTGCTAGCCTTGAGCCAATCGGCAAACCGCACTTTGGCCTCGCGTTTGGCCTTCAGAAAGGCGTCGCGAAAGCCTTTGTCATTCGGCCAGCGGCTTGAGTTTCTGCAATTGATCGAGGTCAGTGATCCAGCCATCGCCGATCGCTTCGCGTGATCACGCGGGCCAGCGATGGGATTCGACAGCAGCAGCCAGCGGCGCGGCGTCACGCCGTTGGTCTTGTTGTTGAACCGCTCCGGAAACATGTCGGCCAAATCCTTCACGGTCGTGGTTCGGAGCAAGCGGGAGTGAATCGCGGCCACGCCGTTGGTGCTGTGCGAGCCGACGATGGCCAGGTTCGCCATGCGGATGTTGCGGCCGTCCGTCTCTTCGACGAGGCTGATGCGCTCCACGCGGCCCTCGTCGCCTGGGAATTTCTGCACGCACATCATCGAGCAGTCGCCGGTTGATCTCGTAAATGATTTCCAGGTGGCGCGGCAGCAGCTTCTCGAACCACTCGACAGGCCATTTCTCCAAGGCTTCGGGCAACAAGCGTGTGGTTCGTATAGGCCAGCGTCCGCTTCGTGATGTCCCAGGCTTGGTCCCATCCCAGATGGGCATCATCGAGCAAAATTCGCATCAGCTCAGGGACGGACAGCGAGGGATGCGTGTCGTTGAGCTGGATGGCGACATGCTCGGGCAACTGGGTCCAATCGGAATTGGTTTCGCGAAAGCGGCGGACAAGATCGGCCAGCGAACAGGCGACGAGAAAATACTCCTGCACAAAGCGCAGGCTCTTCCCACGGCTGGTCGAATCGTCGGGATACAGGACGCGGGTCAGCGATTCCGCCGACAGCATCTCCGCCAACGCGCCGACGAAATCGCCGCCGCTGAATCTCTGGAAATCAAAATAATCCGGAACTTGCCGCGGCCCAAAGGCGGAGCGTGTTGATGGTCTTGCCGCCGTATCCGACCACCGGCCGGTCATAGGGAATACCGATCAGATTGGACTGCGTGCCCGGAATGGCGTGCAAGTTTCCGTCCGGTCATTTTGAACGAACAGTTCAGGTTCACGCTGACATGCTCGATCCAGGCGGGCGACTTCCCATGGGTCCGGGCGACGCAGCCAATTGTCCGGGCTTTCCTGCTGCCATCCGTTCTTGATGGATTGTCTGAAAATGCCGTACTCATAACGCAGGCCGTAACCCATGGCCGGAAGCTGCATCGTGGCCAACGAATCCAGAAAGCAGGCGGCCAGCCGACCCAGTCCGCCGTTGCCCAGGCCGGCATCGGGCTCCTTTTCGATCAGTTCCAGCCAATCGAGCTTCTTCATCGCCGCGAACTGGTTTGCCAGAGGGTCGAGAAGGAGATTTGTGACATTGTTGCCAAGCGAACGGCCGATGAGGAATTCCATGGAGAGATAATAAAGGCGCTTGGGATTCTCGCGCTCATAGGTCTTCTCCGTGGCCACCCAGCGTTGCGAGAGAACATCGCGAACCGAGCGGGCGACTGCCTCGAAGTGTTCACGCGGGCTGGTGGTGGCCAAATCTTTCACGGTGTC
This sequence comes from uncultured Phycisphaerales bacterium, assembly GCA_963755915.1. Lineage (GTDB taxonomy): Bacteria > Planctomycetota > Phycisphaerae > Tepidisphaerales > Tepidisphaeraceae > PALSA-1353. The sequence continues at coordinate 55,815 of CAVWLP010000003.1, read as the reverse complement.
GAAGACGAGGTGCCTCTCGTAAAATCCATCCGTGCCGGTGAAATGAATTGGCCCGCATCCGTATTGCTGAAGCAACCGGGCCAGTTCGTGGGGGCGTGCCGTCGACGCAGGAGGTTTGGACATCGTTGATGTGGTCATAACTATCTTTATGTCAATTCGCCGCAGACATCGCAGACTTATGTGCAGGCAAAAACAAGCGCGCCTCGCCTTAGCCAGCAACTGATCTTCAGTTAGATGATGCTCATCAACAGTAAAGGTGCCGATGATCCGCTCTGCGACATCGGGGTGATTATGCTTCAACTCCTCAACCAGCGCTTCCATCGCGCTGCTGGCGCCGGTGGCGCTGCCGAACATTAAAATCTGCTTCGCCCCGCGCAGCGTTTTGGCGACTGCCTCGTAGAAGCTCTTTTTCTCCGGTTTTCGCTGGCCGTTGGAATCGTCCTGGTTGTAATGCAGATCTCGATCGAAGCCGAAAGGGTCATAAGGCTTGATCCGTTGCGGAACCGATCCATGTATTTCCGCGCTGTATATTCGCGCCTCGCGATGATCGATGACAACCAATAAGTGGGTGCCTCCCGGCTCGGGCTTTGGCAATGGCGATTCAGAGCGCTCCAGGAAATGGCGGACCTTCATTAATTCCTGTTTGTCCGCCAAGTCCTTGCCGCGCGGACGGTGCAGCGTGAGGACCTGACCATTTCGCTCGACTTTCAGATTGCCTTTGGCTTCCTCCGATCGCCTGTGCATCCTTCATTGCACCGAGCATTGACCAGACTTCTCGCCATTGGAGGTTGTGCGGCATCGGATGCTGGAAAAGATGCTGGTAAACCTTCTGGTGTGTGCCCGATAGCTGAGAATTCATCATTGCTCCTAATGTCGCGGAAGCGATCCGGCAATCGTGCTCCGAATCGCTTCCGGATGTGCATGGGTGAGAATCACGTCGATCAAACAAGCGCGGCAACCGGTGCATCCGCCATGTGCTCTTGGCATTCCGATGCCCCGGTGGTTTTGAGGATCGTCGAAGCTCGACTCATTTCCTCAGGGGTTCCATGCACCAGCAGCATAAACTTCCCTGCCTTCAGCGAAGTTTCGTATTGCAAAATGCTTTTCTTCGGAATGCCGATGCTGTAGAGCCCGGCGCCAAGAGCGCTGAGGCCACCGACAACGACCGCACCTTCGAGAGCGGCGACGATCCACGCGATCACCGGCCCGGCTGCCACAATCGGACCGATACCCGGGATGACAAAGAGGGCTGACCCAAAGAGCAGGCCCCAGATTCCGCCCCAGAATGCGCCATTTTTGCCCCAATACTGCATGCGATCGGCGGTCGTGTAATATCCGACGACGTGCTCGTCGGTGTGGTAATCCTTTCCGACGATAGACAGCGACTTCATGTCGAAGCCCGCCTGCTGCAGTTCCTTCACTGCGTTTTCGGCTTGAGTGTGTTGATCGAATAACGCGATAACCGAGTTCTTACTTAACATGTCCATTTCCTTAAAAAAGTCTTCGGCCCAGAAGCGAAATTGCCTTGGGTCCGTAAAACTAAAATTGACAATCACTGGCACTTTTAGCGCAACTCCAGAGACCGTGGCTTCACAGTTTGTCCCCAGAGCTGAAATCTCCGGGGGGCAACTTTCCGGAAAGTTGGAATACTTGAACCATCGTTCCACTGGCGAGAACCTGAATTGCTGCCCCAGCCGCTGATTCGACTTCGGCCGCTTCACACACGTTTAACCCCGTGATCCGCCTGATTTCCGCTCGGAGCCTGTCGAACGCCGTGAGAAACAACTGACGATGAAGCTCTTGTACTTCCGCCGCGCCTTCGGCACTCCGCGCTAAAGCCTGCTCGGCCAGCGACAGTGCGCCCTGCAGTGTCACCACCAAGGTGTCTCCTCTAAGCACGACATGCACGGATTTGGGCTCGATGCCGGTTCTTTGCTGCTGAAACGCTGCTGCGACCTGGCCAATCTCTTCAGCCATTGTTTGCGTGGAATTAGGCATTACGTACGTTTCCGACTTCGTTTAAGCCAAAAAAGAACCGACGTGGTTCAACACCCTTACGGTGCGGAACCACGTCGGCTTACTCTGCAACCGGCCGCCCGGAGACCGGGATGCCGTCTATTTAGTCGTCCGACGACTTTATATTTCAAATACGCACAGGCACGAACACTTCCTGCGCAACGTCACACGGTACGCGTGCCAACGGCTAATAGCAATGGACAATGTCGATTTATCGAATTGTCTATCTCTTCTTCACCTCGCGGCAAAGCGGCGAACTTGAAAGGGTGAAGAGAATTACTTCTTCACCGGTCACTGTACTGATGTCATGGTGCAGGCTCACAACCGTGGCGCCCGCGATGCCCTCGATCATCGCCGCCAACTGCGGTCGCGCTATTTCGATCAAATGGCTGCGCACCTGCTTGAGAAGATCCCGGCCCTTTTCACTTGGTAGCGTCTTGACGAGGTGCTGCTCGGCTGCTGTCAAAACACCCTTGAGCCGGACGACAAGCAGATCGCCGATCAAGTGCGCGTGAACGTCCTTGGGGCCACGGCCCATGTATTCCTGTTCAAAACGCCCGATGCCTTCCGAAATCGCGCTTTCGATTTCGCCTTGAGTCTTCATCGTCGTCTCAAACGAGCGACACGAACGGTTGATTGTGCTTTGCGACATAAACTTTGGCCACCATTTCCTCGATCTCCCTCATTTTTGTAACTTGTCGTGCATGGCGTGGGGAGACCGTTGCCTGCAAAAACACCTCCACGATTTTTCGAATCTCATTCCCGCCGACGACATCCGCGCCAAAGCAGATGATATTGCAGTGATACTTTTCACGGGCGCTGCGCAGCGAATTCATCGTCTGCCGACGCGGCGCGCACGCCCGGGACTTTATTCGCGACCATGTTCATGCCCATCCCGTTGCACCCGATCAGAATTCCAAGCTCACATTGCCCCGCGGCAACCGCCAACGCCAAGGGATAGGCGATGTCCGCGTAATCGACGCCGGAAGAGGTAGGGCAACCAAAGTCCTCTACTTGATAGCCGAGAGTTCGCAATTGCGGCAATAGTTCCCGCTTGGCGGCGTATCCGCGATGATCGCATCCCAAGGCGATATTCACGTAAGCCTCATCATGCGTTCGTACATCTGGCTGGTGACACGAAAACACTCGCAGGAAGATTCTTCCAAACCGGCCCTGTCAAGAATCGTCAACTCGCCCCGGTGATATTTGATCAGGCCGACCTGTTGGAGGATGCGCGCCGTCAAATTTACGCTCTGTCGGCGGACGCCGAGCATGTCGCTCAGAAATTCCTGGGTTAGGCCGAAATGATCTTCCCCCTTGCGGTGAGCCGTTTCAAGCAACCATCTGCACATTCGTTCCTCGATCGTGTGGTGTTGAATGCACGCTCCATTTTGAGCACCCGCTGGATCAGCACCATCGCGTATCTGAGCAAAAGTTGCGTCAGCGCGTGGCTCTCGGACAACGCACGCCGGAACGCTGACGCCGACATACAGAGCATGTCGCCTTGTACCTGAACGTTGATGCGGTAGGGGTTGGCCAGTGGATCAGCCATAAGATAGAGGCCGTCCATGCCCTCGTTTCCGATTGTGGATGCCTCGATCATCGACCCGTCTTCAAGGACCACCATCGAAGAAAGCACGCCCGAGATTGGGAAGTGAACGCGCTTGGCTCTTTGTCCGGATAGGCCACGACCTCGCCAACATCGGGCGCAATTTTTTCCAATTGAGAGAAAACTCGATGAAAATCCTGCTCTGGCAGGCGGTCCAAAATTTTGTTGCCCGTGCGGGCTGCGATCGTCACTTAGCTTCGCTCCAGTAAGTAGTTACACGTCGGCGGCATGGAATAGCCCGGCTCTAAGGATTTTGACGGTAGCAGAAGATTTTACTTGACACCGTCCGCTAACGGACAGACGGCCCATTTTAAACAGTGTACAAGATACCCGGCCCTCCGGGCACCACGCGAGGCCGCCAACCATCCGACTGGGCGAGAAATCCCACTGTAGCAGGTGTGTTGCGTTCCCGCAAGGAGGCAAAACGATGAATCCACTGCTGGCACAACTCACGCATCGCCCATTCCCCGAGTTGGCAAGAATCCTGCGCACTGGCGCGGACCAGATAACGCTGGATTGGGACGCCGCTGTGCGAGCGGCGATGCCGCAGATGCAGCATCTCACATCCGACGAATTAAAGAATTCTACGCCCCAGCTATTGCTCGCGATCGCTCAAGCCCTTGCGTCGGATGACCCGGACGTGATTCGAGAGCTTGTAAGCCGCGCACCGTCCCAGGGCCTTTCACGTTTCAGGCTGAACCTCGACGTGGTCGAGGTCATGCAGGAGGATCGGCTGCTCAGGGCCATCACTGTATTGCACATTGAACAGGCGCTAAACCGGCGGATGGAAGCCATGGAATCCGCGGCACTCCACGCCGCTATCGACGTGATGCTCCAGCGATCCGTAATTGCCCTCGTGGACCAACAGAAGAATCAACTTCGCGTTGCTGCCGAGACGGAGTTGAAGTTTCTCTCGTTCCTCTCTCACGACCTCAACAACAACCTGAATAGTGTAACGCTCACACTGCAAGCGCTCCGATTGGATTTGAACCGGGCAGGCGGCTTCCCAGAAGCGGAAGAGTCGCTTGACCACGCGCAGCAATGCATCCATGACACGGTCATGGGCATGCGTCGACTACTGGACCACGAACGACTCCGGAAATCCGGCAAAGCGATAACGCTGTCGCCCGTCGATTTACATGCACTGGCGACAAAAATACTCGGGCAATTCTCGCGCGAGGCTGACGCCAAAGGAGCGCGGCTCATTGTCGAGATGCGCCCTGGCACGGTTGTCGAATCAGATGGCGAGTTGCTCACCTTGGTGCTTCAAAATCTCGTGGGCAACGCCGTAAAATACATCAGCCGTGGAGATATCCGCGTTGGATTCGGAAAAGACGCTCAGTCAGATGGTCCGGTGCTGTGGGTACTGGATGAGGGGCCTGGAATTGAGCCCGCGCTCTTGGAGACGGTTTTTGAGGCATTCAAAAGAGGAGACGTTCACGGCGAATCTGGCGTGGGACTGGGCCTCGCCATTGCATCGCAGGCAGCTAAATTATTGGGAGGCACTCTCACCGTCGATTCGCGGGTCGGAGTCGGTTCAACCTTCCGCTTGCTCTTCCGGCGAGTGGTCGACGTGCCGCTCATCCTTCAAAACAAACCGCTGAAACCTTTGCCGATCAGCGCCCGTCCGCTCGGGTCGATCGCGTAGCAGACGTAGAGTTTTCGAAAAGCCAATCCCTTCCTCATCGAGGAAGCATCGTTCGCCGACGGCGAGCGCATCACAGCATCTTTCGCTACTGCCGGGTTGAGAACCCGATGGTCGAAGGCCTGACTAGTGCATTGTCACGCTTCGAATTTAGGGTAACGTCAATGGCATAACCAAGGAAGGTTTGCCATGCCCAAGATATCAAAGAAGTACGTGGTTCGGCTCCCCTATTCTTCCCCGCGCGGGTGCAATTTCGTGCCCATGAGTCGGACAGCGGCCAATGCCCAACAAGCTTTCCTATCCGCACAACGCTAGCCAGGTCCAAGTCGTGTCGCTCTCCATTCGACGTCACCACGCGCGCCTTGGTGGCTTGCAGATAAACGCGTCCAAACCAACCTTCGGCTTCCCAGCCATTCCAGCAGTACACGGCGGCCATTCCTTCCCGGAATTCCCACAAAGGGATGTTCCGCAACACGACCGATTGCCTGGTTGCATCAAGTTCCAAGCCGTAAATGTCGTGGCCTTTTCCAAATCGTTGCGGGATGTGCCTCCCCAATTCCTCTTGCCAGTCCTCATCAGGTTCGGCCTTGCCACTCGCCCGAATTCTCCCGATCAGCGGCGTACCGCGATCTTCGGCCTTGGCTTCCTTTGGAACCCAGTAGGCCGGATCGCTTTCCTGTGACGGGGTTGGACGTCCCACGACTCCAACGTCATAAACGTACTTGTCCTCGATCCAGTCGAGTTGCCCGGCGTCAAGCTGTTCCAATTTGCGCAGCGAGACGCGCAAAGCCGCGGCCAGCGAGCGCCGGTCAGAGCGGCTGAGCACCAGCAGCGAGCCGCAGGTATTCATGTCCCGGATCGTTTGATGGCAAATGCCCGAGTATTCTGACAGATCCTTCCACCGATTCAGTCCCACCACCTCCATGCGATGGTCGAGCCATTGTGTGAGCTTCGACATCGTCTTTTCCTTGTTAGCACGATCACTTCTTGCGGATCAGCACCCCCACGCACAGGGCGACCCGTTCGATTTCGCGTCGATGAACCGTCCGGTCGGGAAACCGTTCCCGATCCGGATTGATCTTTTGGAGCAGAAGCACGTCGCGGTCGTCGTCACTTTCGACGACCCGACTGAAATAGCACTCGCCGTTGCCGAACCAGATGATGTAATCCTTCCCAAAGGTGAATTGCTGTCCCGCTACGCTTTCAAACAGCGCTACGGCATTGTTCGGATATTCAGGTTCCATCGACTCGCCATCGACACGCACGGCGAACTCACCAAAATCCTCCGGAACCTTGACGGTTCCCTGTTCCAAGGGAAGCCGTTCCAGGCGCGCCCCGGCGCTGATTCCGTGAAATCGTGTGATTCCTTGGAGTGGATGCGCGGGGCCCGACACTCCCGACATACCGCGGCCGACGCGAGAAAGCGGTGCGGATGCAATACCATCGAGGTCAAGGTCAACTTTTCCATCCGGTCCAATTCGGCTGCGTAATTCGTTCGGTGTAACGCCAACAGCGTCAGCCATTCGTCGGAAGTTGTCGGTGAACATTCCATGTTCGCCCGGCTGCATCAGGCGGAGGAACCCGGATCGCTTCATCCCGATGGCATGCGCGAACGATTCCTGTGACATCGCCGATTCTCGCCAGAGCGCGGCCAGACGCTCGCCAGTAACCATTACGGTTCGTGATGCGCGATTCATCGCCATATTAAATGCCAGCGCCATAGCATCCGTCAATCCAAAAACAACTGAGAACAGATTCAAAATGGATTCAAAATAGACATTTTGATCTTGACTCAGACCGATTGTTAGTATAATGTTCGGTTCATTGGAATGCAACAGAGAAGGAGGCAGATTTTGCACCTGTCAGCTTAACCCGATTCGTTTCTCGCTACGTTTCCCATCGTCGGCTGGACAGCCTTTGTTTCGGGGTGCCCACGCTTCATCACGACGGGCGCAATGGGCGCGGCGTGTACCACTTCCGCCCAGGCCAAATCTTCGGCGTGGTTTGGTGGCGTCGGTATGGAAATGACCGTCAGCATCGCGCGGTCGCAATTGTTCAGGCACTTGCGGCAGATCAACCGGGCCACGAACTGCCGAGTATCCATGCCCCTGTTGCCGTCCATGCGATCGCTGATCAACACGGGCCGGCAGGCCAGGATGGCGCGGTCGATTGTCTTCTTGATCTTATTGAAGACCTGAAGCGCCGCGGCAAGAAGTTGGAGCAATTGCCACCGTCATTCTGGACCGAGGCAGCGCATAAAATTCTGCTGCATCCGTTGCTCGCGGACTCCTCGACTGCCGAATGAATTCGATGCCCAACCGACTGAATTCAATCGTCGCTTTCATTCCCGGTTTTAGCGGGCGCGACGGTGGCTCAAGCGAATCGTATTCGGATTCATTGCGGCATGGGCAATCCTTCCAACCGTCGTCGGCCGGCACGTGATCGTCATCAACACATCGCCGAGCGTCGCACCCGGCCTGTATTTGCGTTCTTCGAAAGAACCGGCCGTCGGCAAACTTGTGGACTTCTGCATTCCGCCGGCGGCGCGGGGTTATGTACGCGGACGTACCGGAAACAACGGCGACGACTGGTACATTCTCAAGCCCATAATCGCTGGCCCTGGAGATCGGATTGATACACTTGGAGACTGGCTTGTCGTCAACGACAAGCGGATTGCGCCAATGCCTCCACGAGAAGATAGCGCTCATCGCCCGCTTCCCATCTGGCGAGCCCGTAGGCGTCTTGCCGACGATGAATTCTTTGTTTTCTCTGCTCGCATTCCCAATAGCTTCGACAGCCGTTGCTACGGCCCGATCCAACGGCGCGAAATCCTGTCTGTCAGATGTCCATTGATTACCTGGTGATCTTTTGCCTCAGTAATCTCCAGGATCGTGGGTGTCGCAACGATCAATTGTATTTGCATCTTCAACGAATCCGGGGCATAGTTTCTGCTGCATTGGCGGTATTCCCCGAAGAAGGTTCCCCCCCTTCTTCAACCGCCGATGTTTTTTTATGCGCGTTCTCACCGACGACCGATGCATTGCCGGTTTGTATCCAATCCGTTGTAAAGCCTGCCGGGCCTGAGAAGTCGCGATCGATCGCGTCGTCCGATCCAGCCGCTTCAACGCGCAACCGGCCTACATCCAAGTTGATCTGCCGCCAGCGACCATCATCGCGCCGGAGTCCTGGCCGAACGTCGATGCACCACATCGCAATTCTCGTTGCGGACCGATGAATGATGACGCTCGTGGGACGCTCCGGCCTTCATCCATCCTGAATGCTTGAAGAACTGCCGCTCGCGGATAATCCGACCATGCCGCATTGTTCCGTGTCTTTCGCCAAGCCACCCGCGGGGCCGCCGCCCGCTCTAGTCGTCCATCGGGCTGCGCCCTGCGGCATTGCAACGGCTTGTGCCGTCCGGATTTTTCGCTCTTCGCCCCGGTGGGTTTGCTGCGCAAAGAAAAATCCCTCCGTCACAGCGCCCTCGCTAGCCTTGGACTCCCGGCGCGGTCCTCGTCCCCTCCGGCCATTGCTCCTGCGGATTCATGTTGATCCGTCGCTGCGTGTCCAAAGAACGGACCAACACGAACCCTTTGAAAGGAGCAACTGTCATGGCGAAGAAACAGAACAAAGTGCAACCGGTCGAGGAAATCCGCATCGGCAGCATCAAAGCCGCAATCTGGAGGAACGAAGGCGAAAGCGGCCCGCGCTTCAATGTCACCTTCCAACGTCTCTACCGCACCGAGGAGGGCAAGTGGCTGAGCACAACCAGTTTCGGCCGCGACGACCTGCTGGTGCTGATGAAGGTCGCGGACGCCACACACACCCGCGTGATGCAATTGCTCGGTGAAAATCGCGAGCAGCGGCAGGAGCAACCCGCCGCCTGATTCGATCGCAATAACTTCTCAAGCCCGGCCGGGCACCGTTCACCGGCCGGGTTACTTTGTTTCGCCAAACGGAATATAATCTGCGCAGAAACGGCACCAGATACACGATGACGCCACAACAACTCGCTCAATTTCCATCGCTCGCCGCAGCCTATTCCGCAATTGCGAACCTTCCCCCGTTGCAGGCAAGCTACATGGCGACGGCGCTCTACCCCGGCTATCCTCATTTTCACGACATTCCGACGCTTGGCACAACTTGGGCGTCCTGTTGCCCCCGTTCTCTCCAGCGGCATTGACGGCGCAAATCAGAGACGCATTCGGCGCCACGGAAGGGAAGTGGCAGGCGGCGATGACCGAGTTGCTGGCCTTCTCTCGATTAGAGCAGGATGGGCAATTGGATTGCATCGGTTGGCCTCCTTCGGTCCCTGGCACAACCCCGCCGTTTGAGGGCCGGCTACTGGATGTTAATGCAGCCAATCAGCCAATCGCCTTCGACGTGAAGAACGCCGCGAATGTGGGCCTTCGCCTGCTGGAGAACGCGCTATCTCCGATTGTCACCGCCTGGTGTAGCGCAAACGGCCTGCCCAAATCAGAAATCGAATTCGACACCAGCGGTCCGGTGACGCAGGAGAATTTGGGACCGGCGAAAACAGCAATGGTCGCGACGTTTCAGAATATTTTATCCACAAACAACGCGTATCCGCCCACGCCAATTCCGCTGACGTTGGGGAACACCACGATCCGTGTCAGTTTACGTGCTGCTACTGGCTCGTCGATGAATGTCAGCGTTACCAGCGTGCTTGCCCGCGCCAACTCGATTCGGAATGTCGTGTGTGGTCATGTAATCAGCAAAGCTGCGCAAGCAGCGAAATCCAACGGCGAGTTCATCATCGTATACGTCCGCCCGCCCAATTCAGGGACCGCCGACGTAAAGCCGAGGGATTTGCAACTGCTGCTACCAGGTCTCGATACTGATCCGACGCTGGCGGCTATGCCTGGCATAGACCGCTGGCTTGGCGTCGTGATCTTTGACTGGACGACCAGTCCGACGGCACCACGCCGACACGGCCTTCTACGAAATTCTGCCAAATGGCCCGGTAGTTCAAGCCCAACAACGCTGGCCAATACCTTGGCTCTGACTCCATGGCCGTGAATCTCATGGCCATTCCAACGCACGCTTTTGCACGCGGCTGCGCAAGGAAATTCTGGATCTCAAACTGCCGCCGATTTCGTTGCCATTATGACAGAACGTTTGCTGGTTGCCGGCGACGCGAAGCCCTCAACCGATCCATCACGGCCCACGAGGACAAACGTGATTCCCGTCGGTTTGAGTCGGTCACCGGCCCGGCACGATGCGACGAGCTTTCGAAAGCGCTCTGTGTTGGGGACTGCGGCGAGTAGCCACTCATCCGGTTCGATCGCCTTGCTCATCATCAACTGGCCAATCAGTTTGTGCATGATCGAACGTTCGGGACTTCCGGGGCGCTTAACCAACGGCCCCTTCTTGCACTCCGCACGAATTAGTCGCTTATCTATGCGAATGAACACATCTGCATGGCTTGGCGTCGCGACGATAATGAGGCGCTTGCCATCCCTTGGGTATACTCCCTCCCACGGCTCGTTCCCGCGCCCTTCGATTAGCTTCCAGCCCTCTTGCGACAAAAATTCGACAAGCGGGAAAATAGCGCGGCCCGCACTTTCGACGTGCTGACAATCCGGTGTTATCGTGCATTCGTCTGCGCTGTCTTCCAGCGAAAGAAGATAAAACGCAAGCCGGAGCATTACTTCAACTTCGGGCATCTGATCGTTTGGAAGCGCGATTGCTACGGTCGGTTGCATTTCGGTTTGATTCATAGGCAAAAGTTTACCCGTTCTGTCGGGAGCGACGTATGTATTGCTTCCCCGTTCCTTTTCACATTCTTGAAGAGGACGCAGACGCAGGGGCGAGGCCCTCCGGGCCGTTCCTCGCCCCCGCACCCCCACTCCTTGGCCTAAATCCGGTGTGATTGCTGTCGGAAGCAATAAGGATGGCGCCGGGAACATGGGGGGAAGGTAGGCCCGCTGAATTGCTGAAGGCCGCAAGCGGCGGCGGCAGCGGGCCTACAGCCTGTTGCTCGCTGCGCTATCGAAAGGTCACCGCTGCGCTTGCCATGCTCGGCTCCTCACACCCGAGTACAGGTGCTGCGGGCCTGCGCGTGGCATGCCCTTCGTCCGCTCCACTCGAATTCCCGTCGCCAGCAGGAAGGATTTCTCTTTTTTAGACCTCCCGGCCGCTTCTTTCGAAGCCGGGAGGTCAAAAAATTGCTTGGGCCTTTGTGGGCCTAAGCCATCCCGGTTTGGAGTTTTCTTCCTTTTCGGGAGGTGCTGTCATGGCACACGAGATCGACCAGACGACGGGACGAGCGGCAGTGTTTGTGACCGGCGAGCCTGCTTGGCATCGCTTGGGCACGGTGATCGAGCAGGCGACCACCAGCGCCGAGGCGATTCAACTGGCCGGGCTGGATTGGCGCGTCGAGCAATGGCCGGTCCGGGCTTTCGACCCGGACAATAACACGATAGAGGCGGGCATACCGGACACGGTGGCGAATGTCCGCACCGATACCAAGGCGGTGTTGGGTGTGGTTGGACGGCGCTATCGGGTGTTCCAGAACCATGAAGCTTTCGACTTCATGGATGGATTAGTGGGCGACAAGCTCGCCATGTACGAAACGGCGGGCAGTCTGCACGGTGGCAAGCGCGTGTGGATGATGGCGAGCATTCCCAAAGAGTATCGGGCCGGGCCGGATGACCTGATTAAGCCGTATGTCTTGCTCACCAACACCCACGACGGAAGCCAGGCGCTTCGGATGATTCCGACGACGGTGCGCGTGGTATGCCAGAACACATTGAATCTGGCCTTGCGGGAATCGGGCGTGGAGGGATTGACGATTTCCCATCATCCCCGGCTTGAGAGCCGGATTGCCGAGGCGCGGGCGAAGCTGGGCATCATCGCCGCCCGGTTCGACAAGTTTGATGATGAACTGCATGCCATGCTTGCCAAGGAACTGAGCGTAACCGAGGCGGGCGGATATTTCCGGGGGTTGACTGGGGCGGACCTTCCACATGGCACAGATCGGCAGAAGAAAACCCGCGAGAAGGTGTTCGGGCAAATGCTCGACAACTTCGATAACGACCGCAACACGCTTCCCGGCGTGAAGCACACGGCATGGGGCGCGTACAACGCCGTGAGCGAATGGGCGGACCACCAGCGGAAGTATCGCGGCGCGTCATCCGCCGACAAGCTGGATAGGCAACTCGATTCAGTCTGGTTCGGCCAATCCCATCAATTCAAGCAGGCTGCGTATCGCGGAGCGCTTGAACTGGCGGGCGTTCTGTAGGCGACCCCTCCCCGAACCCGTCCCGGTGCAGAAAGAGCCGGGGCGGGCTGGGGAGCGGTTGTCAATGTGACGCCGCCCAAATAGGCCATACACATACAAAGGAGATTCATCATGGCCAGCTACAACAGAGTGATCCTCATGGGCAACCTCACCCGCGACCCGGAGCTTAAGACGCTTCCGAGTCAGACGGTGGTGTGCGATTTCGCGCTGGCGGTCAACCGCCGGTGGAAAGACACCGACGGGGCAGACCGGGAGGAAGTGTTATTCATCGACTGCGCCGCCTTCGGTAAGACGGGGCAGACCATCGGTGAGAGTTTGACCAAGGGCCGACCCATCCACATCGAAGGCCGACTCAAATTCGAGCAGTGGGAACAGGAGGACGGCCAGCGGCGCAGCAAGATTCGCGTGGTCGTCGAGCAGTTCCGATTTGTGGACCGCAAGCCCGACCCCAGCCAGCCCGCCGAACGCAACGGACGCGGCAAGCGCCGCAGCAACGGCAGGAAAGGCGAGCTTGTGGGCGCGGGTCAAGAGATTCCCATCTAGCCCAAGTGGGCCGAGGTGTTTGATTTCAATCCAATAACCAAGAAAGAAAGAGTGACTTATGAATCGCAGTTTTTCCCAATCTCGTGATGTTCAGATTACCGTGTCCCTGTCTAAGCTGATTTCCAGCAAACGGAACCCCCGGCGCGTCAAGCCGGAACGGGATGCCCACCGCCGCATGGTGGCATCCATCCGGGCGCATGGACTATTGGCCCCGCTGGTGGTCCGAGCCGACGACGCCAGCCCCGGCGATTTCAAGGTGATCGCGGGCAACCGCCGACTGGCGGCGCTGCGCGACGTGTACAAGGATTCACCCCGACCGCCGAAGGTGCTATGCGTCTTGCGCTCCGTGGACGACGACACCGCCGACGCCTTGGCGCTGGCGGAAAACTTTGTCCGCGAGCCGATGCACCCGCTGGACGAAGCCGAAGCCTTTGCCAAACTGGCGCGTGAGGAAGCCAAGGGCGTTGAATCCATCGCATCGGAGTTTGGCGTCAGCCAGCCCTATGTGCGCCAGCGCATGAAGCTGGCGACGCTGGCCGAGCCGGTGAAAGCGGCATACCGCCAGGGCGCAATCGACACCGCGACCGCCGAGGCGTTCGCGTCCGTCCCGCCAGATCGGCAACTGGAAGTCTGGCAGGAATTGGCCGGGAACCCGCAACATGCGCAGCACGTTCGCAACGTGATTGCCCATGCGTGGATCGACGCCGCATCCGCGACGTTCGATGTATCCAAACTCCCGGATACCGCCGTCAGCCGGGACTTGTTCGCCGAGCGCGTGTTGGTGGAGCGCAGCGCGTTCATGGAGGCGCAGGCCGAGGCGCTTCTGGCGCAGCGCCAAGCGCTGATCGAGGACGGTTGGGCCGAAGTCATTGTCGGCCCGCAGGCCGACGTGCAGGATCGGCTGTACGCGATGACCGATGCTCCGCAGGAGTATGATGAGCAGACCACGGCCAAACTTAAGAAGCTGGCCGACAAGCGGATCAAGCTGGAATCGAAGCTTGAGGAATTGGACGAGTCCGATCAAGGCGCGGTCGAGGCGATTCAGACGAAGCTGGAAGCGCTGGACGACGAGGAACAGACCGTGAGCAAGGATGCCGAGGTTCACTATTCCGAGGCGACCAAGGCGGTTGGCACAACCTTCCTGTTACTCGACCCCGATGGACGGGTCCGGCGAGAATATCGCGTACCGCGAACACGTCAGGGCGTATCCAGCAACGGCAACGGTCAAGCCGGGCACGGCTCGACGGAGGCACCCAAGCCGCCCACATCGGACGACTTGAAAGAGGCTCAACTTGCCACGACGTTCACCCATCAGGCGCTTGGCGTGCGCGAAGCAGTGCTGAAAGATGCCACAGCCCGCAGGCGGATTCTGGCCCTGATCCTGCATGAGAAGGTGCGCAGCGAAGCGCTGGCCATCCGGCATGACGCCAATGGCAGCACGGTTCATGCGGACAATGCCGAAGGATTCACGTCCGCCGCTCTCGATGGAATCCGCAAACGCCGAGCCGAGTTGGACCCGCTGCATGATAAGCATTACGTCGAAGATCATGCCGCCTATGACGCCTTCCAGGCGCTATCGGATAAGAAGTTGGATGCACTGATCGACTTGCTTACAGTGGAGTGCATCACGGCCCACCTGCAACGCCGCACCGAATTGGTTTGGCGTCTGGCATCGGAATTGGGCGTGGAGATTCGCCGCTACTGGCGTCCCGATGAGCGTTGGCTGTCGGGATACCAGAAGATTCAGTTGGCGCACCTGATCGGCGAGTTGCGTGGTCCGGTGTATGCCAAAGCAGCGGAGCTCAAGAAGAAGTCAGAGTTGGTTGCTGACTTGGCCAAGCTGTTTACGGAGGCAGCCGAGGGCCGTATGGAGGATGCCAAAGTTGCCGCCAAGTTCAACGCTTGGCTGCCATCCAACCTTCGGGATGAGCCGAAGGCGAGGCGACCGAGCAGGCATCGGCGGCATAGTTCAAGCCTTCAAACATGGCGAACGAAGCCGGATCGGGCATACCTGATCCGGCTTCTTTGTTGGTGCCATGAACATTGACGGTCATTCCCCAATTTACTCCCATGGGTGAGGCGGACGCACGACGGGATAGCGGACAACGCTTGAGAACCATTCGGCAAGCGCTCGCCACTTACCGCCACGTTGCGCCAGTTGCAGCCAGGTGAACTGCCACAACGCCACTTGAATGACGACAAGCAGCGATGCTCCGATGGGGATGCAGAAGAAGATCGGGCGGTTATGCACGAGCAATTCCGAGAAGGCAAAGGCCCACAGCGTCAACACGCCGACGACTTCAACAATGCAGAATAGCACCACGGCAAAGCGTGCCAGTTGCAGCAGGCCGAGCCAGTAGAGGAACTTCAAACTGCCGCCAATCCATCGCAGCATATCCGGCAATCTCCATCGCAAGCATCCTTCCGGCAGCGCTTCGCACTGCCAGTAGATGACACTCGCTCCATTATATCGTTGGCCACAATCCCGTCTCGAAAACTCTCTCCATCCTCACCATTTTTTTTGAATCCGTTTGAGTCCAGCCAGACAGATTACTGTCCGGCTGAACTCAAATCAGTCTGGCCGAACTTGACGTTCGGCATCTGTTTGGTATAATCGGTTTAGTTAAATCCATCGGGTTTAACTATTTTTTGTAATTAAGAAAGGAAGGCAAGGTAAAAGGGATCAAGGTGTGGGATTTGTAAGTCACGATTCCTCACATGGTTGCCGCAACGTATGGCTCGACTGGAGACGTTGCTTTCACCTTGCGAGTTTTCAGGTCCTTTTGAGAGCGGAGGCGGATATGCCAAGACGATTCAGGCGACAGGCGAACAGCGTTGACTCGGACCAGATTGGCCGGATGGGAGGAAGTCGCCGCAAAGAGCGGAGCGTCAACAGCGAGCTGGCCAGGCGGCTGCGCGGGTTCAAGGGCGCACGCGCAAGTACCTGTCTGGCGGTTCCGCTGGCCGGGGAATGCGCCAGCGCGTCGTCGTCAAGGCGCACGTCAGCCGGCACAAACCCGGCAAGGCGCGGGGAAGTTTGGCGCGCCATGTCTCCTACCTGGGGCGGGAAAGCGCCAGCGCCGACGGCAAGCATGGCGTGTTCTATGACGCCGCACGCGAGGGAGTGGACGCCAGGCAGGAGGCCGTCCAATGGGCGCAGGACCGGCATCATTTCCGGCTGATCGTGTCGCCCGAGCGCGGCGGCGACATCCCCGACATGACCAGCTACATCCGCGAAGTCATGCGCCGGGTGGAGCGGGATCTGGACACCAAGCTCCAATGGATCGCCGTCAATCACCACAACACCGACAACCCGCATGCGCATGTTCTGCTGCGCGGCAAGCAGCCGGACGGGGCCGATCTGGTCATCCCCCGACAATATATATCGTATGGAATCCGGGACCGGGCATCGGACGTGGCGACCGAGCTCTTGGGGGAGCGGAGCGCGCAGGAAGTGCAATTGGCCAAGTCCAAGGAGGTGGAAGCGGAGCGCTTTACCTCCCTGGACCGGATGATCGAGCGGGATTTGGAGAACGGCAAGATCGACGTTTCGCCGTCCAAGCACATCGGCTATGGCGCGGATGATCGGCGGTTGGTGATGGGCCGGTTGCAGTTCCTTGAGCAGATGGATTTGGCGCACAAGGGGCGTGGAACAATCTGGCAGGTTGAGGGGGATTTCAAACAGGCATTGCGCGAACTGGGCGACCGCAACGACATCATCAAGCAACTCTACAGCCACCTTGGAAGCGAAGCCGGGCGCGTCGAGCGCATGATTGCCGGCGGCGAACCATCGCCACCCGTGGCCGGGATTGTCATTGCCAAGGCAAGCACGGATGAGCTGGGAGAGGATCGGTTTGTCGTCATCCGTGACGGAACGGGGCGCGCCCATTACGGCCAGGTCCGGGAGAGTGATGCTTATCGGGACTTGGATATCGGCTCGATTGCCGAACTGGGCGCGGGAACACAGCGGCGGCGGCTGGTGACCGAGCAGATCGCAGCCGTCGCCAAAGCGAATGACGGGGTCTATTCGCCGGAGTTGCATGACGCGTATCTGCGCACGGTTCAGCCGGATTCGACTGACCGGGAGATCGCGTCGAATGTGCGTTCGGCCACGTCGCGATTGAGTTTTGTCGCCGGGTTTGAGGGTGCAGGGGTGCGCACATCAGAGGATGGTACCTACGTCGTCGATGCCGATGCGTTTACACAATTCAGCCAGAGAACCGGCCAACGAACCGACGTGAGGGTGATCGCCGAGCATTCATTGGTCGAGCAGATCGAAGCGCACGCAGTGACTTGGCTGGATCGCCAGGCGTTCGGCCAGCGGCCGGATGCACGGACGGCTGACAATCCAACCGTACAGGAAGCGGTGCAGCAGCGGCGCGAATGGCTGGTTCAAAACGGATATGCGCAGCGCTCCGGCGACGAAAAGAATATCGATTTGCTTCCCGATGCGCTGGACAACCTTGCCGCCGAAGAACGCACCGATGTGGCGGAACGGCTCGCTGCCAAGTATGGCCTGCCGGTGAACGAACTCCCTCGCGGCGGAACGGTCTCAGGCGAATACCACGGCACCGAACACCTCCACGCCGGCAAGCTGGCCGTGGTCATCGCGGAAGAGAGCGTCTTCGTCTCGCCCATCCGCAACGACCCTGATGTTGGCGCGGGCAGCGAAGTCACTCTGCAGCGCACATCGGCGCAGGATGCGACCGTTGAAGTGGCGGCGGGACAAACGCTGGATCTGGACGCTGGCCTGTCGCTTGGATGGACCGGGAGGTGACGAATGAACGCCCGACGACTCATCATTGCGTATCTGATCGTGTTGCTGGCCGGACTGATCGCGGCGACCCAGTGGGTCGCCTACCGGCTGGATTATCATCCCGATCTGGGCGGCTTGCGGATCGGCGCGCACATTATTTATCCGCCGTGGGCGATCTTCACCTGGGCCCGCGACTTTGGCGACAACATCCCCAAGACGCTCAACGAGGGATATGCGTTCATCGGCGGTGCATTCATTCTGGCCACGCTCATGCTGCTTGGAGCGCGCCGATTGCGCCGCAACATTCCCGTGCGCGAGATCGGCAAAGACCGTTGGGCCACCAAGCGCGACATGAAGCGGGCGGGCCTGCTGACTGGCCAGGGTACAGTCCTGGGACATGCCTTTGATCGTTACCTCACCTACGACGGCCCCGAACATCAGCTTGTCTCCGGCGCCAGCCGATCCGGCAAAGGCGTCGGCCACGTCATTCCAACCCTGCTGAATTGGAACGGCAGTGTGCTCGCCTATGACGTGAAGAATGAGTTGTGGGACATCACCGCGGGCATGCGCTCCAGACGCGGGTACTGCCTGTTCTTCAATCCCACCCGGCCCGACAGCGCCCGCTTCAACCCGCTCTTTGAGATTCGCAAGGGCGACAACGAAGTGCGCAATGCGCAGAACATCGTCGAGATGCTGGTCAACCCCACCGGCGCCAAGCACACGATGGACATTTGGGACCAGCAGGCCAGCCAATTTCTGGTGGCGCTGATCCTGCATGTGCTGTATGCCGAGCCGGATCAATTCAAGAACTTGGCGACGGTGCGGGCGCGATTGCTGGATTTCAAGCGGACTGCGGTGGCGATGATTACCACGCCGCACCGATTCAATCCGCAAACGGGTGCGCCGGAAGTTCACCCGGAAGTGGCGCTGGTTGCCAACGAATTGCGCCGCCAGCCGGCGAAGTTTCAGTCCAGCGTGACCGGCACGGCGGCCAGCTATCTGACACTCTGGGCGGACGACATCATCGCCCGGAACACCGCCACAAGCGATTTCCGGCTTGCCGACCTGGTCTGCGCGGACCGGCCGATGACGCTTTACATCCAGCCGCCGCCATCGGACTCGCCGCGATTGCGCCCGCTGGTTCGGCTCATGATCAATCAAACCTGCCGGGCGCTGATGGAATTCCTGGATCGCGACAGTTCGGGCCGACCGAAGAATCACCGGCTGCTGCTTTCACTCGATGAGTTCCCGACGCTCGGACGGTTGGACTTTTTCACGATGAACCTGCGCCAGATGGCCGGATACGGAATCAAGGCGCACCTGATTGTCCAATCCTTCAACGACATCATCGAGCAGTACGGCATCAACAATACGATCCTGGACAACTGCCACATCCTCAGCACCTTTGCCGCTGCCGACACCGTCACTTGCCAGCGCATCAGCCAGATGGTCGGCACGGTCACAGAGTACCGGGAAAGCTATTCTGAACCCGGTCGCAACATCGGTATGAGGAACATCAGCCACAGCGAGCATGTCCGGCCGCTTCTTTCACCGGGGGACATTCGGGAGTTGTCGGTTGACGACCAGCTCATGTTCGTGACCGGGTACAAGCCGATGCGCAGTCAAGAGGGTGCGGTACTACAGTGATCCGACGTTCACAAAACGGCTTCTGCCAGCGCCCGACCAATCGGCGTACCTGAATGTTCCGACCAAACCCAAAATCGACTGGCTGCATGAGCGGCCGAAAGGGGCAGCAATTGACGTTGCCCGGAACCGGCAACAACGGCCTCTTATCCGATGGCCGTTCACCCGCAGTGCCTGACGACGAGGTTGACCGGGAAGTTCCGGACGAGCGCTCACGTTCCGAGGGTGAATACACATGAAGCGCTTGGCCCAGGTGACAATCTATCTGGACGCGCAACTGCTTCAAGCGGCCAGGGAGCGTTCTGCCAACATGCAGGTGTCACTGTCGGCCGCCATCGTCGAAGCCTTGAAAGAATCGCTCCTGTCCACCTATCGCAGCGAGCGAGAGCAGGAAATTCTCAAGGCGGTCGAGCGCAACTTCCACGCGCTGCGCCGGCTGGACCAGCGCTTGGCCGTGGAGCTCGCGGTGTTGAAAGAGATGGCTGGGCTTGGAATGCGCTCCTTCTTTAACCACACCACGCCGATTCCAGAGGCGACCAAGGCCGCGGCGATCCTCAGCGGGAAGCAGCGTTTTCACGGCTATCTGGACACACTGGCCAAGAATCTTCGCAAGGGCGAGTCCATCCTCAGCGATATTCCGCTGCCGGAGTTCGACGCGCCGAGCGAATCGAAAACACCGCAGGGGGAAGTTTCAGTGACCGGGAAGGCAGATCCGTTGCTACCCGTTGAAAAACCGGATTCCCGCATGAGTTGTCGCGCGTCCATCCGACCGCACAGCTACCCGGCCAGCAGCAGCGAATGGGCAGAAAGCCGAACGAAACTGGGGATTGTTCGAGCCGCGGGGCGAGAAGTAATTCCAAACACGAAGGAGTTCAATTATGGCGGCAAATTCACATTCTGTTCACCACCGACAGCAGGAGAGCCTTTATCACGCATTGGGGCCGTTGATCGCCGATGCGCTGGCCCAACCGGATGTCGTGGAGATCATGGCCAATCCGGACGGGACGCTTTGGGTCGATCGGGCCGGCGTTGGACGCGAGAAAGTGGGCCGAATCGAGCAATCGGCCGCCGAGACGACGATTCGGCTACTGGCAAGCCATATGGGCGAGACCGTCACACCGGATCGTCCTGCCGTCGCCGGCGTTCTGCCGCGCAGCGGCGAACGATTTCAGGGGCTTGTTGCCCCCGCTGGCAGAGCGGCCCGTGTTCACCATTCGCAAGCGAGCATCGATCGTGTTCACGCTTGATGACTATGTTGCCAAGGGAATCCTGCCGGCCGCTGGCGCCGAGGTGATTCGTCGGGCTGTCGTGGATCGGAAGAATATTCTGGTTGCCGGCGGCACAGGGTCGGGAAAAACCACGCTGGTCAACGCGATCCTGGCCGAGCCGCCATTCAAGAGCGACCGCATCGTGCTGATTGAGGATACGAAGGAACTTCAATGCCCCGCAGAGGACAAAGTGGAATTGCTCACGAAGAACACTGAGCCGCGGGTGACGATGACCGACTTGCTCCGCATGACGCTGCGCTTGCGTCCCGATCGGATTATCATCGGCGAGGTTCGGGGACCGGAGGCCCTGGCGATGCTCAAGGCATGGAACACCGGCCATCCCGGCGGTGTTGCCACCATTCACGCGAATTCGGCCACGGACGCTCTGAGGCGCATCGAAGACTTGGTGGGTGAAGCTTCCGCAATGATTCCGCGGCGATCTATCTC
This sequence comes from uncultured Phycisphaerales bacterium, assembly GCA_963755915.1. Classification (GTDB taxonomy): domain Bacteria; phylum Planctomycetota; class Phycisphaerae; order Tepidisphaerales; family Tepidisphaeraceae; genus PALSA-1353. The sequence goes on along the minus strand of CAVWLP010000003.1, from coordinate 34,623 downwards.
GGCGGCTATCAATTACATCGTTTTCATTGAGCGCGTTCGCGAATTGCCCGGAAGGTCCATCTCCGCAATTTGCGAAGTTATCGGCCTCGCGGCAGAAGACTATGCGGTCAGAGAGGCATTTCATTTTGACGACCCACGATCAACCACGCGTTGAAAATGGGCCGCGCCAGCGGACGATCCCAAGGGCCGCAGATGAGATCCGACAAAGACCTAGCTGGGCGACATCGACTCTGAGGGCAATATCCTTAGCGGACAGAATCTAACGGCAAACACCGTTCAACGGCGGCCTTAGAGGTCCAATCGCAGGATCGGCACGAGAACGTCGCTGTCGCCTATTGCGGTAACGCTTTGCCTTCCAATGCCTTGGCGGTAGACAAAGAGTTGAGAATGCAACGCCGTGGATGGGTGTGCCGGGGTGGATTCGCCCCAGCTATTAGAAATCAACCGCACTGAGGCCTTTGGACGCGGCATCACCAAAGGCGAATGGCCACACCGTTGCGAATCGAGACTCTCATGCGAAGCGGCTCATGCTTCGTCCTGAGAACCAGCCCCGATCCGCTGGCGATGTATTTGAGCCATTGCGGCACGCTCTTCGGCACTCGCATCCAACCAGTGGAGGATCAGAGCTTCTATGACCCGCTTCGGATTAGATAAATGCTGAGCGCAGTCATCTTCAAACGCAGCAAAAGTCTTGTTATCAAACCGATAAGTCCTTTGCACCGTTTTGGGGGATGGTTCCGGTTTGGAAGCGCCGCGGGTTTGGCGAGAAGTGGCCATAAGGCACATTCTATGGCCTAATGCATCGGTATGCAAGGGGTTAAATATGCCAAACGCTGTGTCGCCAACAGAGAATGCGCGACGCGAAAGCGAACACTGCCGGCCAGGAAGAATAAAGTCAAATAAACCGTTGACTTCGACAATACCGAACAATATGCTAACTCCGGTTGTGAGGAGAGCGGCGAAGGTCCGGGTGGCGGTCGAAGACGATCAATGCTGTCAGCCTTTGTGACCTAAGAAGGCAGAAATACCCATGAGCAATCAATTGGCATGGCCTGAGTCGGCCAAATCACCTCAATCGAAGAGCGAGAGGGTCAGCGGAAGATACGTTTCCCTGAAGGCGGTTGCCGATCGGTGGGCCTGTGATCGAAGTACCGTGCGGCGAAATCTGGAGGCCGCGGGCGTGAAAGCATTTTGCCTCGGGCATGGAAAGCACGGCATCGTGCGATACCTGCTCAAGGATATCGAAGATTACGAAAGGAGGTGCCGTGAACCATAGATGATTTCTTTGTTCTGTCTGAGTAAGGGAAACGAAGACCCCGCGTTCGAGCGGGGTCTTCGCGTTAGATGGGAAGTTATCCACACGAGCGACAGGCGCAGGCGTTATAGTTGCGACCCTGAACGCAATCCCTCGACCACCTGCCATACCAAGTCGATCTGACCTCGCTCGACCGCTTCAACCGGCTTAAGGCCGGCAAGCATTTCGTTTGGCTCATCCAACCAGCGGCCGACGTAGCTGGATTCCATTGCTTCGGCCAACGCACCACAAAGGCGATTCACCTGCACCAAGTTTCGCCGAAGCTGTGCCGGGACGACCGATCCGGATTCCAAACCGGAAACCGTGCGCAGCGATACGTCAAGCAGTCGAGCCAGAAGGCCCTGGGATAGCGCGTGGCGTCGTCGCAAATCGCGCACCTCGACGCCGGCGGACTGACCGGAAACCGGCTTGCGTACCTTCGAATGAACGCGAGAGTGCTTTATCGCCGCGGCCATGATCGTTACCTCTTAAGACATCCTTGCCTATATCGTGCAAAAAGTCAAGCACGATAACACGCAAATATGCGTGTACGAATTCGTATTGACGATTGAGGCCATTATTTCGTGGGGCGTCGAAGCACTGCTACGCGGCTGGGCGGCTTGAGGTGGTCCGGTAATACAATGACGTTGATGCCCTGATCCACGGCGTGCGCCGATGCGGCCAGAAGCGATTGGATGCCGCAGTCGTGAGCGGCCCGGCCAATCGCTTGGGTCAAAGATTCCTCACCGCGAGCCCGAGCCAGCCACCAAGTTTCGGTCCGAATCTGATCGAGTGTCAGACCGATATCAGCGAGTACCATGGCTTCGGTTAGGTCCACACACCGCTGGACATCGACCGAGATGGCTTTGAACACCAATGGCATTGCCCGCTCCAACGGAAGATTGGCGCGGCGCTGATAGGCCAACGATTCAATCATGGCCAGTTCTGGCGTCGTGCTGCCGTAAATGGCGGGGAAGCTACCGGGCGCGTTAAACCGAGCGCCGGACTTCATGCTCCCAACACCGGTGAGCATTTCCTTGCCGGTGGCCCATTTCGGCGGCGCGGAGCGGAAAATCGTGCCCGCCCATGGGCGAGCGCGGCCCGCGGCGACTTTCATCGCCTCCAGCAGTCGCGGGAAATCGGGATGTTCCTTCGCCATCACAAGCCTGTCCGTCCTCGCAGTCGCGCGTTCAGCTTTGACCCTCTGCGCTCAGGCCGCGAAATTCACGTCGCCGACAAACTGGTCCGGGATGAGCGCCGCGTAATGCCGGCGGCAAATCTCCGGCGAGTTGCCCATCATCGCGCTGATTTTGTACAGGCTGATGCCGCGCTGGGCCAGCATCGAACCAAACGTGTGCCGAAAATCCAAGCACGTCCACGGCAGCTTTGCCTTCGCATTTTCATCGGCGAGCTTGTGGCTGAAATTATCCGGATCCCATCGGACGCCTTCGGGACTTGGCAGCAACCAAGGCCCGGCTGCCGATGGTTTGTATTTGTCCAAGACCGCCGCGAGCGCGGTGCTGATCGGTACGGAGCGATTTCGCCCAGTCTTTGGTTGCCAAAATTGGCTATCGATCGTTTTGGCCCGAATGCGAATCAAGCCCGCCTTACGGTCCAGATCCTCGCGCGTGAGCCACAAGGCCTCTTCACGACGGAGGCCCGCATAGATCAAAATCGCCACGGCTGCATGCAGTTCCGATTCATCCTTCACCGCTTCCAACTGGGATTTGATCTGCTCAGGGTTGAGAAACCGGATGTCGTGGGCCAGGAGCTTCCGGGGACGAACGCCGTCCACCGGATTCTTGAGACGTGGATCGGGATAGACCAGGCCGTGATGCTCGATGGCGTAACGGAACAGCCGGTAGAGAATTTCACGGTCGGCGTTCAGAGTTTTCGGGCCGACGACTGCCGCGCGGTGATCCAGGTAACGGTTGATCAGCGGTGGATTGATTTGTTCGGCATATTCGGCCACCACACGGGGCAATTCCGTGGCTTCCGGCTCTTGCGGCTTCCCCTGAACTTCCCCTGTCAAATTGTCCTTTTTGGCGGCAAGTTCCAAGGCTGGCGTCAGCGGACCAAAGATCATCCGCAGCCGGGAGAGATCATTCTTGACGGACTTTTGCCGATGGTTTGCGCGGAGATGGGCGACGAAATCCTCAAGCAGCTTGGCCAGCGGCGTTCTGGTGGCCGTGGCAAGCTGGCCGGTGGCATTCTCGTATTCCACCTTCTGCAACAGCTTTTCCGCGATCTTGATGTTGGTGGTTTTGGTCGCGATATCCTTCGCTTTTCCATTAACATACACGCGGATATAGAACTTGCTCCCGCGTTTGAGAAGACTGGCCATGGACGCATACCTCCTCGAGCGCAAAGCGCTCGAAACAAAGCCGCAACGAGTACCGGCTCTGCATGAAGTGCACATCCACAGGGGAAGTTTAGGGGAAGCGACGAAACGTGTCCCTAAAATAAAATCAGGCAGAGCCACATAAGTTGTTGGCTCTGCCTGAATAAGGGAAGTAGCGGGGGGAGGATTCGAACCTCCGACCTCCGGGTTATGAGCGTTTTAAGCTCAAAACCGTAAGTTCCAGATAACTCCGTTATTTGCGGCGACAGCAGTGGCTTACGTCCACTGCTCGCGATGCTCCATGGTACGCATATTTGCCATGTTTTTCAATTCGTATGGGGCAAGAAATGGGGCAGAAATTCGCGTCAATCTATGGAGGGAACTGCCCGACGAAGAGTTCACACAAAAGCGGATGTGGTTGAGGATGGAAACGCAAATACTTTGTACGATTTGCGAAAATTTTGTTCCATGATGGCGTCCGCGAAACACGGTGCCGAATCTGCGGAAATTAAGCAATCACACCACGAGTTCAAATCCCATCACCGATGCCATACTCCTTGCCCTTCAAGGTGTGGATCGTTGGGGGTGTAGTGATTTGAACTTTTGTTGAGAGTTTCCCTTGAATGGAGGGATGTAAAGCCAGTCGAATCTGGATTGAAATCGCGTTCACTCCAATTGAGACGTAGCATGCAAGCCCTGACGGCGGCGTCCAGAACATTTGACAGTTGCTCCCGGCAGGAACAAAATCACGAAAAAGCTCAAGGCGGTCGTGGTCAAGAAAACCAAATGGAATGCCGAATGAGATCGTTAGCCCTTAAATCGCACCGACAGAAGCCTATTGCAAAAATGTGGGGAAAAGGCGTTCTTACGACCGCTTCATTCCTATATTTTTCAGCAATCTGCTGCTCATTACCAGGTTGTTTCGCGGCCGATCCCGTTCCCGCCAGCACGCAGCCCAGTATCGCGGTCAACCTGACGTCGAGTTCATCTCCGTCTGCGCTGCCCAAGACCTTCAAATGGACGTCGACGGGCCCGCTTGCTCAGCCAAAGTCCGGGTGGGTCTCGCTCAAGGACTTCAGCTGCGTGGTCTACAACAATCAGTACATTGTCTATATGTCGAGGGTCAACAACGCAGGGAACTACGGCGGGGCCATGATGACCTTCACCGATTGGTCGCAAATGGCCACAGCCACCCAGTACTCGATGCCTGTAGGGGGCGTTGCGCCGACGCTTGATCTATTTCACCCCGAAGAAGATCTGGGTTCTCATGTACGAGTGGGGCCCGTGGCCTTTCAGTTACCTGACCTCGACCGACCCCACCAACCCGTCGGGCTGGTCGGCCCCACACGATCTCTACGGGGGACAGCTGCAATCGACGAAACGGTAATCTGCAACAGCACGACCGCCTATCTCTTCTTCGCGAATGACAACGGAAACATCTACCGGGCATCGATGCCGATCGGCGACTTCCCGGGCACCTTCACCAACCCGACGACCATCATGACCGACACCAAGGCCAACCTGTTCGAGGCCGTGCAGGTCTACACGGTGAAGGGGACGAACCAGTACCTCATGCTCGTCGAGGCGATGGGCCGCGCAGGAAGGTATTTCCGATCCTTTACCGCGACCGATCTCGCGGGTTCGTGGACCCCGCTGGCGGCGAGCGAGAGCAATCCCTTCGCCGGCAAGGCCAACGTCACCTTCAGCGACGGCAACGCCTGGACGAGCGACATCAGCAGCGGGATCTGGTTCGCACCAATCCCGACGAAACGCAGACCATCGACCCATCCAATTTGCAGTTCCTCTACCAGGGTCTCGGCCCCACGCGGCAGGTCTTACCTACAACCAACTCCCCTGGCAACCGGCGGTGCTCACGCTGGTGCGATAGTCCTCCCCGACGGCGCCGCTATCGTGCAAGAAAAGGAAAAGTTCAACTCGTATCCTGTCGCCAGATGATTTATTGACCCTAACGGAGCGCTGGCAATTGAACTTCCTACCTGTCTCTTGATCTATCGAGCAAGGCTCAGCGATTTCACGGTGAAATCGTTTGCGAAAGCCGCAAAAGTTTCTAATGGGTCGCAGCCGACGTGGGCGCGGCGACGTTCGACTGAAATACATAGACGCCCGAACCAATGGCAAATACGGCTGCCGACGATTCGGATCGCAGGAACTTGACGCTTGTCGCATCTTTGGCCGCCTGGTCGCCTTCGCGAACGGAACTGGCGTCGAGGGCGGGAACGGTCACGATGGCCGTCGCATTCGCGGGAATGCGAACTTTCAACGTGAATTTCGTGCCGTCGACGGACCATGAGGACTCAATCAAGCCGCGGATTGAGTTGTAAGTGACCGAGGCGCTCTTCAAACCCTGCGGTGGCGACGGTTTGATCTGGATCAGTTCGTATCCCGGTTTTATCGCCGATATGCCGCCAACATTGCGATACAGGTAAGCGAGGATGCCAGCATACATGTCATGATTGTGGCTGCGCGACTTCTCGTAGTTCCAGTTTTCGGAAATCGTCGTCGCCCCATGGTTAATTAGGTACATGTAGCTCGGGGGCGTCTCCTGCATCACCATGGTTTGCACAAGAGTGGCTCGTCCGGCATCGCCCAGCGCCTGCCAGACGGCGCTCGTGGCGATATCACCGGCGGAAATGTGATCTGGTACAACCGGCCCGAACTCGCCGAGGCGGCCGTAGCTGACAGGCGAGCCGTTCTCCTGCGGATGGGCGATGTCATCAACCAGGGCTTGCCGCACAGATTCAACATCGCGGTCCGGAACCATCCGTAATACCAGCGGAATCGCCTCGTTGGCCTGTTTCACCGGCCGATATGATTTTGATTTGGGATCAAAATAAGCTCGGTTGTATGCGTCGCACACGCGCGTGTAGTCTTGTGAGTATGCAGATGAGTCGTCTATCTTGCCCAGTGCCGACGCGATGTCTCGCATCAAACCTGTGTCATAAACGTAAACCGCACCCTCCATATTCGGCACATCATCTCCCGCCGGCGCCATCCAATCCCCTAATCCATAAGTGATCAGGCCATTAATTTCTTTGCCTTTGAGGTAGGCAAGATATTTTTTCATCGTATCGTAGTTCTCAGACAGAATTTGTTCATCACCGTAAGTTTGAAACATGATCCACGGACAGATGATCGCCGATGAACCCCAGGCCGGTGCATCGTCGTATTTGTCGCCGGGCGGGGTATCCTTGGTATGGAACCAGTTGGGCGCAATGTCCGGACAGAGCCCGCTGACACGCTGCGCATCGCGGACATCCCGCATGATTTTTGCAAACAGCGTCTGCACGTCGTTGCAATAGACCGTTGACGAAGGGGTGGTCCATACCACTTCCTGCCATCCCAGTCGCTCGAAATTCGGGCCGTCGGTGTGGATCGATTCTAAATTACTTCGCAGTGTCCGCACCGCAAGATCATAGATCTGCACATAGCGAGAATCGGATGCGGTAAATGATCCCACGTCGCGGGCGGCGCTGCATACAAAATACGCGGTGGCTTTCTGAATGAGCGGTAATGCGGTGTTCTGCGGGTCCGTCGTTACATCCTGGACTTCTAGATAGCGAAATCCGGTCGCATTAAACATCAGGCCCCAGATTTCCCAATCGCTTCCCTTGAGCGTGTACCTCGATGGCCCTGCTCGACCCGAATTCACTCGCCCATTGCTTTCCAAATGCTCCCCGGGCTGGAGCGTTACCGTCGCGCCGGCGTTTCCTTTGACGGTGATTTCATATTGCCCGTTCATGTTCTGTCCAAAGTCGTAAACATAAACGTTCGACGCGGGATTTGTGACCGTCTGCGATGCGAATACCTGGCGTACTTTCATCGGAGGACAACGCTGCGAGACAAGGAGCCCAGCTGGCGGCTGCGCAGCGGCCGCGCTCAGCCATTTCGAGTCGTCGAATCCAGGCGCACTCCAACTTGGTTGTTCAAGCCGCACATCGTAATTCTCGGATCCGTGGATTTCCGAGTGCGTCAGGGGGCTGGCGCTGCTTTTCCATGACAAGTCACTGACCACGTCGCTGCTCGTCCCGTCTGCGAAAACCAGGTGCAGTTGAGCGATCAATCTCATCGGGCCGAAATTGCGTGTGTTCAATTGATCCTTGCTGTCCGCGAGCCATCCATTTGCCAGCATGACTCCGATTGCGTTGCCTCCCTCTCGCACCAGCGATGTGACGTCAAAGGTCACATAGTCGACGGTTTGGTCATAATCGGTCCAAGCCGGGTCCATGATGTGATCACCGACCTTCGCACCATTGATGAACGCCACGAATTGACCTAACCCGGAGATGTAAAGATAAGCGGCGCTGATTGGTTTGTTTATCTGGAATTCTTTGCGAAATTGTGACAGTGAATTAGCTTTGGTTGAAGCGGCCTGCGGATTGCCGATCCAAACAGTTCCCGAGTTCCAGTCTCCGGGTGTAAAGAACGATGTGACGAAGCAGCGGGCGTCGCTCCAGGGTGAAACCTGTCCCTGTGCATCCCACGTGCGCACTTTCCACCAATACTCTGTCGTCTTTTCAAGCGCGGCTCCGGCGTACTCCACGCCATATTGCTGCGATGAAGTAACCTTGCCGCTATCCCAGAATGAATGAGTTCCGCTTGCCAGTGCCACCTGGCTCGGCGCGACGATGATTTGATAGGCGGATTGGAGAGCGCCGCGAACCGGATCGCTAATTACCCACGCAAAACGCGGGGCAGGGGTATCGATGCCGAGCTGCTCAAAGTTGTCGATGGTCCGTGTCTCAGTGGGCTGCGACGGTGCTGCCTCTAACAGCGATGCCCACACAGTAATCGCCAAGCTGGCGATCATTGCCAAGCGGCTCAAACGACGAAAATCCATTGGCTTCTCCAATTCTGCGACCGTATCCGCCAGCGCCGCGGCTATTGTCTCGCGTGCGGATTCACTGTTCAATAGCGAATGGATTTGAAAAGATCGGAACATAAAGAAAGCTCGCCGAGATTCGCGTTGGGTGGTCATCAGTTGGTCTCTCAATTACGGTCGGGGCGAAGCGCCGTGCCATTTGTCTTCAAGTTTGACCTCTCGCAGCCATCGCATGGAGTGGTCATGATTACAATCTCGCCGTGATGAAGTTGATACGGGAGAACCGGATGAAGGAACCGCTCAATCGTGCCGTTCGCTTCTCCATCGGATCAGACCGCGCCATCATCCACCTGCGCCCGGAGCATCAGCGCGACCTGCGGTTTGTGAAGCAAACGTGCGGCTTTGAGCATACGCGCTTCCACGGACTTCGCCGCGCGGATGGCATGTTTGCACCAGTTGTGGCGCCTTTTATGGGGCATGCACGGTGGCAAATCAAAATTGGGATAACGCAACCACCTTTGAATACACAACATATAAGTTGGACCGACCTCCGGGGTGGTGCCCGACGAAGTGTAATGAAACAGGCCAGCCATAAGTGGCTGGCCTGAAATGACTTCCAATAGCGGGGGAGGGATTCGAACCCTCGACCTCCGGGTTATGAGCGTAATTCGCTCAAAACCGTAAGTTCCAGATGCCGCCGTTATTTGCAGCGACAGCAGCGGTTTACGTCCACTGCTCGCGATGCTCCATGGTACGCATATTTGCCATGTTTTGCAATTCGTATGGGGCAAGAAATGGGGCAAGAATTCAGGTCAATCTCCGGGGTAACTGCCCGACGAAGAATTCACAGTAGAGGCGGATGTGTCTGCGGATAGTCGATCTCAAAAACCCGTTGTCCCCGCCACGGCTACTGAGCGTAACGATGGGAGAGATCGAACGCCCGGGATAGCGACTTGTTTGCTGCAGAGCATCTGTTAAGGAACCAGAAGGCGGCTCGCTGCAACAAAATGAGCACGGCGGTAATTCCGACGGCTAAGCCGAAGATCATCAGACTATTGTTCCCTCCCAGCCGAAGGGGAAACGCCAAGGCGGTGGAAGCGGCTGGCGGGTGAACGGCGTCGAACACGATCATTAGCAGGATCGTTACCGTCATTGACGTGCCAGCCGCCAGGTATCCAGGACCAAACAGCCAGCACAACGCCCATCCCACAAGTGCCGCCGTCATCTGTGCCAGGACGAGCGTACGAACTGTGTTTGTCTTATGCCTTGGGTCCAGGTAGATAAGCATCGCGCTCGATGCGAGGGTTGCACAAAGCAGATGTTGCGTGCTTAGTGCTTTGACCAATCCAAGCACCAATAGCACGGTTACGGTTGGAAGCACCGCAAGCAACAGCTCGTCACGAAGACAAAGGCGACGTTTCATAACCCACTCGGTCGGCAGCTTGTGCCTTCGCTGGAATCCCCAGGAGGAGCCGAATGAGCCCTTCGGAAAGGGGAACCTGTCCCGTTTTCGGTTTCAGGCGTGCGGAGGTTGTTGTTGCACGAAAACGAAACGGGCTCCGAGGCTATTCGTGAACAATGGGGGCTCCCCACGGTGCGCCCGTCGCGCCTCCATCGACCATCAGCTCGATGGCGTTGATGTAGGAAGAGTCATCTGAGGCAAGGAAAAGCACGGCTTTGGCAAGCTCTTCCGGCTCACCCCAGCGGCCCAGTGGAATCCTGGACGATATGGCTTTGGCCAGCTTGGTGGATTCATCTTCAGACATAGAAGCGCGTGGCCCGCGATTCCAAATAGGAGTCTTCGTCGCCCCTGGCGCCACGACGTTCACACGAATGTTGCGCGGTGCAAGATCGGCGGCGATAGAACGCGCCATGGAGACAACGCCGCCCTTCGTGGCCGCATAGGCGGCCACACCGGCCTGGCCCAGATGGTTGTGTACCGATCCGTTAAAGATGATGCTGCCATTGTCGTTCAGCAAAGGGGCAGCTGAATTCACCGTGAAAAAAACGGCACTGAGGTTGGTACGAATGACATTCTCAAAAGTCGCCTCGTCGGTCGAGCCGGTAGGGGTCTGGCCGGAGATGCCGGCATTGGCGAAGACGATGTCCAGCTTGCCGAAATCCTTGGCAAGATCCGCGAAGAGGCGCTTCCGGTCGTCCGCCAGGGTAACGTCGGCGCGATAGCCGCGCGCGTTGGGTCCCAGTTCGGCGACTGCTTCATCTAGCGTCTTCTGGTCCCGCCCGGTAATCGCGACTTGTGCGCCCTCTGCAACAAAAAGGCGGGCAGTGGCCAGGCCGATGCCGCTGTTTCCGCCGGTGATGAGCGCCTTCTTGCCTGTGAGTTTCATGATTACTCCTTGATGACGGGCCCATCAACTATGATGACTGTCCTACGAAATAGACGAAAGCGGATCTGCCCTGCGCCTTTTTCCAACTTGTTCCAAAGCGGCCGTGTTTAACTGAATCTCGGGTGACGAGCCTTCGGCATTACCTCGTACGTTTGGCGGATGCGCGGAAATGGGAGGGACGTTGCCAAAAAGCGAACTTAACCCTTCCGCCATAGTGGGATGAGCGATGACCGCGTCGCGTACCAGGGTGTAAGGCAATCCAGCAAGCATCATAATCTGCACGGCTGTCATGAGCTCTCCAGCCCCGGCGCCAAACATGGTGAATCCGAGGATGCGGTCGCTTTCCGTATCGACTAGCGCCTTCATGAATCCGCGCGTTTCAGAAATCGTCATGGTGCGAAGGACGGCTGCCATGGGCAACTTGGCGACGCGATACGGAATGCCGCGCTCTTTCGCCTCCGTTTCGCTGAGTCCGATCCGCGCCAACTCCGGGTCGGTGAATATGCAGAACGGAACCTGCCGGCCCGTCGTCACGCGATTGCCCCCGGCGATGTTTTCACTCACAACCTTGAAATCATCGAATGAGATATGCGTGAAATGCGGGCTTCCGGCGCAATCTCCGATGGCCCAAACACCCTCGGCGGTCGTCTGCAAACGCTCGTTCACCTTCACATGGCCTCGCGCCGTCGTCTCCACTCCCGCCTTGTCCAGGCCGATGCCGCTGGTATTTGGAGTACGTCCCGCGGCCACCAGCAGGTGCGTGCCTTCCAGGGTAAGTTCGGCTCCGTCGCGCCGGCCCAGCAGCCTGATCCACTCGCCGGAGTTGCCCTCGACGCGGGTTATTTTTGCGTTCGTCACGACCGTGATGCCTTCATCCCGGCACATTTCTTCCAGTCCCTGCGAGGTATCTTCGTCTTCGTTGTGCGCGAGGCGGCCGTTGCGGTCGATCAGCGTGACCTCGGCGCCGAAACGGCGGAAGGCCTGGGCAAGTTCGAGTCCGACATACCCAGCGCCCAGAACCAGGAGATGTTTCGGGATGTGATCCAGTTCCAGGGCCTCGATGTGGGTGAGCGGATTCGCCTCGGCCAATCCCGGAATTGGATCAATCGTGGCGCGCGAGCCGGTGTTGAGGACTACAATTTTGCCGCGGAATGTGCGTGTCCCGCCGTCGTTCAAGGCAACTTCGATGGTTTTCGGGCCAATGAAGCGTCCTGTGCCCATCACCAGTTCCGCGCCGGTCTTCGTGTAGAAAGTGTCGCGAAAAATGTCGACAACGTTCACCACCATCTTGCGCTTACGTTCACGCACGGCCGCCATGTCGATGTGAACATTCTCTTTGCTGATGCCGAATTCGTTGCTGCGATAAAAGAACGAAGCAACCTTGGCGCTGTGGATGATGTTCTTGCTGGGCAGGCACGCGATGTTCGGGCACGAACCGCCCACCCATTTGCGCTCGACCACAACCGCGCGTTGTCCCTTTTGTGCGAGGGCACCGGCAAGAACTTTGCCGCCACCACCGCTGCCCAGCACGAGCAGATCGCATTCTTCTGTTGAGGTTGATGTTTTCATACTTCCTTCCGTGAGTTTTTTAGTTTCGAGCTCGTCACCAGCCAGCTCAAACACAATTCCAAACTTGCGAGCAAGCGTGTTGCCGATGTCGCTTAACACTGGGAACGCAAGCTCGTTCTTTTCCCGCTCTCTTGTGAAGAAACCTACCGTAACGATCTGAAGCCCGCGCGAACATCTTCTGAAAGAAGTTGCGGCCGTTCCCAGGCCGCAAAGTGGCCGGTTGTAATGTGGCGTCACGTCGCATGTGATCGATCATGGCTGTCCTCAATGCACGAAGGTCGATCTCCCGAGAACGATTACGACGCAGGCTGGAAACTGATCGGCAGGGCCAGCAGGGCACGGAAGTTGAAATGCTTGCGATATTCCAGCGTATGGGCGGCGAGTCGGAGCCCGGACAATCGTCGCACCAGCGTACCAACGCCGATCTGCGCCAGCAGTCGAGCCAGAGGCGCGCCGAGGCAGTAGTGGACGCCGTGGCCAAAGGATAACTGCCCGAGGTCCTGGCGCGTAATGTCCAGGTGGTCGGGGTCCGGGAATCGGACCGGGTCGCGGTTGGCGGAGCGCAAGAGAGGAAACACGTGCTGGCCTTTGCGGATCAACTGGCCGCGCACGTTGACGTCTTCCGTCGCCACGCGCGGGAACCCCAGGGTCAGAGAGTCGTACCGCAAGCATTCCTCGACGGCACCCCCAATCAACGCGGGGTCCTTCTTCAGCAAGGCGAGTTGGTCGGGGTGGCGAAGCAGGGCGAGCACCGCGTTGCTGATTAGCATCATCAGGGAGTCCGGACCGGCTATGATCTGAATCAGGTTGCCGAGAATCTCTTCGTCGGTAAACGGAGTGCCGCCGTACTCGGCTGCGACCATGCAGCTCAGGAAGTCGATTCTCGGACTCTTGCGGCGCCGGCCGATCAAGTCGCGGAAGTAGGCTGACACCTCGCGGCAGACTTGCTGGGCGCTTGCGGCTTCATCAGGCCCTCCGAGGGGGTCGTAGGCGGCATGAATGGCGATGGCCCATCGAATGAGCGTGGGCAAATCCAGATCGGCAGCCCCCAGGAACTCTCTGAAGACAGTATAAGAGAGGGGTTCGGCAAATTCGGTTACGATTTCCATCGTCCCGGCCCCCCGGACCCGATCGAGGAGGCTATTTGCGAGTTCCAAAATGCGGCCACGCATCTGTGCGATGTGCTGGGAGGGCCACGACTGATCCAACAGGCCACGCGCTCGGCTGTGGATTGCCCCATCGGTGAAGACGGCCCCCGCGGCTTGGGTGTGCCAGAAACAACCGTCCCGCTCCTGTTGGAGGGCTGATTCAATCCCTCTCCGGCTGCCGAACTGCCGATTATTTTCGGTGATGGCCACCACATCATCGTAGCGGGAGATGAACCAGGCCGGTACGATCTCGGCGTTCCAGTAGACAGGCGTCTCGGCGCGAAGCCAGTGATAAAAAGGATAAGGGTCTTGGACCCCTCGCACGAAGATGTCCTGGAAGCGGAAAGCGGATGACATGTTGACCTTCAAAATCCCTGGACAGTGATTCCACGTTGCGCCAAAAGGCAACGCCGAGGGCGAGAATCAGCCGGGCTGCGTACCCGTGTCATGGTCGTCCGCGCGCCGAGCGCAGGGAGGTACCGGCCGAAGTTCAATTCCAAGTCGCTCCTATGAGGAACCCTCCCGCAGCGATCTGAAGCCCGCGCGAACTTCCTCTGAAAAAAGTTGCGGTTGCTCCCAAGCGGCGAAGTGTCCGCCCTTTGGTAACCGGTTGTAATGGATCAGTTTGGGATACGCCTTCTCGGTCCAACTCCGTGGAGCTGGATAGAGTTCGTCGGGAAAGACGCTCACGGCAACCGGGATGGAGACGCCTTTGACACCGAAGAACGAAACTTGTGAAGCGAAGTCTTCCCAATAGAGACGCGCCGGAAACGAAGCTGTTCGTCAACCAGGTAAGCGTGACGTTGTCCAGGACATCATCTCGTGTAAGGCCTTCGGGCTGCCCGTCAAACACACGAGAGATCATTGCCAAGCTACGCGCGTCGTGATCAAGAAAATAACCGGCTATGCCGACGGGAGAATCTGCGATCCCGTACAGCGCCTGTCGGGCGCAACCCCATCTGATATCCGTAACCGATGCCCTTCGCATATACCGAAGCCACCCGCTCGTACGCGAGTCTCTCGTCAGCGGAGAGATCCGCCGGCGCCGGAGCGCCCTCGCGGGCAGCCTTGTCAATTTCGGGTGAAAAGATGCCTGGCATATTGGAGTGAATGCCAAGCAGTTCCGGATGCCCCTGTGTGCCCATCACGTCCGTGATAATCGCGCCCCAATCGCCGCCTTGCGCCACGAATTTCGTGTACCCGAGGCGCTTCATCAGCTCCACCCAGGCACGAGCAATGTGGACGGGATCCCAGCCGGTCGTGGTCGGTTTGCCTGAAAACCCGTAGCCCGGGAGCGACGGAATGACCAAATCGAAAGCGTCCGATGCGCTTGCGCCGTGAGCCGTGGGATTGGTCAGTGGATCGATGATCTTCATCTGCTCGATGATCGAGCCGGGCCATCCGTGCGTGACGATGAGGGGCAACGCGTTCTTATGTTTCGAACGAACGTGAATGAAGTGAATGTCGAGACCGTCGATCTCGGTAATGAAATTCGGCAGGGCGTTCAGTCTGGCCTCGACCTTGCGCCAGTCGTACTCTTTCTCCCAATAGCGCGCGAGTTTCTGCAGGGTCGCGAGTTGGGGGCCTTCCGATTGATCCGTGACCGTTTCACGGTCGGGCCACCTTGTCGCGTTGATGCACTTGCGCAATTCGGTGAGTTCCGCTTCTGGAAAAGTCACGCGAAACGGACGGATGGCGGTCTTGTCAGCCGGCTGTTCCGGAACACTCAGATGGATTGGGCGAAGCGTATTCTTGTGAGCCGCCTGCTCGGCGGCTGGTTGCATTGTATTAATCTCGCTCATGGCAAACTCCTGTCTAAAAGGGGCCATTTGTTGCGGCAATCCGATTCAATCGGAGGCCGAAACGCCCGATCTCGAAGGAGCGCGATGGTTCCGTGAGGCGCTACGATACCCCGAATCAAGCCAAACCCCCATATTTTCGAAAGATTTTGGCCTGCTTTTTCTCCGATTGGCGCAAGTGCTTACAGAAAAAGGTCGATCGTGGTGCACAATTTGGTGGATAACCTGACCATACAACAAGAGTTTTTTGCGGCCGCGGAGTCTAGCGACATTGCGCACGCTCAAACGGCCTCGACGGCGCCTTTGATCCTGGCTGGCGGGATGTCTATTCCCAACACTAAGCAATTCAGACGGATCCGACGATCCCTATTGAAATCCATAATCTGCGACGGATTCATTGCGCTAACGGCCTTACTTGGGGTGGGACGCGATTGACGCACCGGTCACACACCATCGAATCCTGAGGACGATTCGAGAAGCGACGAACTTCGTCATCAAGTCGGCGGCATACGATTCTGTCTAGCTTTTGTTGGCTTCGGTGGTCTTGGACCACGGGATTGAGCCCTTTGAATTCGAATTCCCTCAATGCCTAACTGAATTATTTAGTGCCATTCCATTAAGTTTCAGAGTTTCTGCGAATTTTGATTGCGTCCGCCTCTTGATTTCGGCGGCGTTCCCATGGTCTCGGACCGCAGCGCCGAATTCTTCTAAGGCGGGGCCCTGCAGGGCGCGGCTGAAGGACGAACTCACGGTGAAGGCTAAACCGGTCTGTGCGGCGGCGTTGCGCATCCCTTCCAATCGTCTCATCGCATCATCAGTTGCTTGGCCACCTGACAGAAATACCACTGCGCCGATATCCGGCGGCACGGTCGTTGCCAGAGTCGACATCGTTTCTCTAATGCAGTCAGCCTCGTTGGCCTTCGGTCCTTCGGTGCCAGGAAGGACCATACTGGTCTTTAGAATAACTCCCGGTAGAACAATCTGCCTTTTCCTCAAAGCGGCGAAAGTCGCCTTCAGAAAACGCACAGTCGCTTGACGGCAGTCCTCCAAAGAATGCGAACCCTCCATCGGTACTTCAGGCTCGACAATTGGCACGATGTCGAAGCGGTGGCAGATTTCAGCGTACTCTGCTAACAATGCGGCGTTAGCTGTCAGACATTCATCACTGGGAAGAGTTTTCCCATTCTCGCCCGATATTCGCGACCACCCTAAATTTGGTGAATTGAACTTCCTTCGTGGCGTACTCTTCCATACGCTTTGGGAGCGCACTCAACTCATTCTTTCCGACCTGTTCGATCTTTGAACCACCAAAGGACTGCAAACCAGAGTCCACTTTGACGCCGATGACGACGTCCTGGCGTTTTAAGATATCAGTAACGGAGCGGCCCTCATAGGTTTGTCGAAAAGTCTCGTCGAAGAGGATTGTGCCGCCGATCACCTTACCGTAACCGGGGGTGGTAAACATCGCGCCCCGATAAGCGATGCGATTTTCGGGCGTGTCTTTGACCCCCAATTGCTGAAACTTTTTGGCGATGTTTCCACCACTTTCATCGCCAGCATGTAAGCATCGAGCAGCGAGCCTTAACTGCGCTATTCCATCTGCGAGTTTCCTTTGCGCTTTCATCTGGCACCTAGCTTAAGTGTTTTGCGAGTCAATTTGGCCAATTTAGAGACATTGTCAATCTATTTTTTCGGCGCGGCGATCCCGGCGCATCGGGATCCCCTCTCCATACCAATTGGCCTTTGTCCGCATGACGATTCCGCTCCGGGACGGGGGTGGCGTTCCCATCGTCTGTCGGAACGGCACGCTAGCGTAATGCTTTATTTTACGACGCGGTTGACGCACCGCTCACCGACCATCCGCGCACGACATTCCATTCGCGCGCGAACGAGGATCGTTCGCCGGCGGCCAGCAACGCAGGCTCAACGAAGCGGTTGATTGCCGCAACCACATCGGGCAGGTCCGGTAGCTTCTGTTCCGGCTGGCGTCGACGAAAAGCAGCCCATTGCGTCTGCTTCACTGCGTCAGTTACGAAAGCCGCGCTCAAGCCGACTGGAAGCGCGGACGGCAGCGGCGTGCCGCGGCGCTCGAACGTTGCCGTGATTGCTGCGATCAGCATCGCACCATCAAACTCGAAACGCTCCGCCAAATACCACAAGTCGTAATAATCCTTGAACCGTGTGTTGAGCATCCCGAGTTTGGCGATGGCTTCCAACTTTTCGGCAACGACAGTTTCGCGCGGATAGACGCGTAAGTGCGGCCCCGGTTGGTTTGGCAACAACGTCGGATAGTTCGATTCCGGCGATGCAGGTGTAATGGCGTCGCCAAATCCCACATCCGCCTGGACACGGATGATCGCGCCGCCAAGCGATGAGGCGAAGCTCACTCGGACACCTCCGTACTCGTCGGTCGTGCGGATTTCCTCGGCTTTCACGGTCTTTGCGGCAAAGATGATCCCATCGTCTTCGACGGCTGTTTCGCAGAGTTCCCGAAACACGCTAGCGATGTGATCGGGCGAACGGTCGCCAAATCCCAACAGGTCCACGTCCTGAGTCGGCCGATGCGGCGATCCCTCCCAAATCACGAAGAGCATCGCCCCCTTGAGCACAAAGTTCTCGCGATGATGGGAACGACTCAAGCGGTACAGGAGCCGTTCGATGGCGTAACGGATTAGCAATTGGTTGTAATCCACGCCCGACGCTTTCGAGAGGTTCAAAAGACGTTGGCGAACGGAAGCGGCGATTTTATGTGGTGGATTCTTCATGCCAGACGTTAATCTCGCGCGTTCAATTGTGGGCAATAGTTTCGAGGTAGGGCCGCATGACGTTGGTGACTCGACAGACTTTGGCATACTGCCAAAGCTGATCGGCGGTCACTGCGCGTTTGCCCCAGGCATCGCGGAGCGCTTCAATGGCGATGTCGATGCCGATCTTGTTGCGATACTTGAAGCAGTCAGCGACGGTCTTGGCAGGCGAATAAACTTTGACCTCCACCCCCTCGATGCGATGGTGGTCCACGCCTTCGCGAAACGCCGATCCGGAGAATCGAGCGATGCGAACCGGCGGATGGTCGATACGCGGCTTCCGACTTGCCGGAGTGATCGCCAGCCAGACCTCCCACGGGTTTTGTGTCGTTAGGCTATGAAAGCGAAGCGCCGAAAGGAGACAGACGACTCCGGCCGGAACCCGCGCACAGACTTCGGCCAGTGACCGATGCTCGCTGGCGGCGGCATTCGCGAGCGCATAGATTCCACGACCGGACCGGAGCAGCACGCCCTCCGCGACTAGACGGGTCAGGTGCCGTCGGGGAATGGCAAGTGGCCGCAGGTCGCGGGCGCGGAGCAGGCCCTTGCGTCGGACCAGCTTCACAATCTGCCGCTCTGCGGTGCTGCCGTTATGGGTTTTAGTAAGCGTGGGCGTTCGCATGGTTGTACCATCCGTCTGTAGTTATCGGCATTTACATGCACATTGTACAGCGAATTATGCTCCATGCCACTACTCGCGAACCCAGTCCGGTACTTTTCAACTCTACCCCCCGAAGGGACCATGTTTACCAAATAACTTCAAATTTACCATTTGGTATCTTGCATACCATCGCATTTTACCTAAAATACCTCGTTATGGCCAACCCCCGATCAAACCGCAGTGCGTTGAAGCAGGAGCCCAAGCCTAAGACGGTCCAGCGGACCTACCGCTTCGACACCAAGCTATTTGAGGCATTTGAGGACGACTGTGCAACGCACCTGGCGAACCCAAAGCGAGTGATTGAGGCATTGATCCTGCATTGGCTGGATGCGAGCCGAGACGAACGCGCGGCAATGGCGCACAAGCATCGCGAGCGCATCGGTTCCGGAGCGCGGGACGAAGAATAGGCACTCTCGCCCCGCAAATCGCAGTGAGGCATTTGCAAGATTGACTCCCACCACCTCCCCCAACGAATCAAAGATGTGCGACTAGATTTCATGCCGAAATTGCGAGCATTGGAACGCACTTAGGTGCGGCTACGCTCCGGCCAATCCCATTTTGATTCCGCTGTCAAACGCCTCTCCCGCCCGAACGTAGTCCGCACCATCCAGGCCAACCCAAACAAACTGCGAACTTTTTTTCTTGACTTCCTCGTTAGGCAAGTGTACGGTATTGACCATACCAACCATGACATCGTTATGGATCAAGTGATCCGATGAGTTATGGGCCAACAAGGAGTCAAATCATGAACAGTCGATCCTTCGTTCGTTATCGACGCTCGATTGTCGCGCCTGCTATCGCGGGTGTGCTGACACTTCTGAGCATTCCTCGTGCCAGTTTAGCTGCGGCAGCCAATGGCGGCCAGCCGCTTCCGTGGGAAGGTCCATTGAACCAAGTGCTGGCCAGCTTCACCGGCCCGGTGGCGAAGGCGCTGTGCATCCTGGCCATCGTGGTCATCGGATTTGGTTTCGCGTTCAGCGAAGGCGGTGGGCTGCGGCGCATCCTCGGCCTGCTGCTGGGCGTGTCCATCGCGGTCACGGCCACCAGCTTCGGCGTGACGTTCTTCGGCTTCGACGGCGGCGCCGGCTGGTAGGCAACGGCATGCCCGCTCTGCGGAAAGTTGGTGCAACCATGACGCGCCCGGAAGAAATCGAAGGCTACGAAGTCCCGCTCCATGTGGCTCTGACCCAACCGATCCTCATGGGCGGCGCGCCGCGGACGTTCGCGATTCTCAACGGCACGCGTCGCCCTGGTCATCGGAATGGGTTTGCACCTGTGGTGGCTTGGATTCCCGGCGGGTGCGGCTCTGCACATGACGGCGGTGTTGATGAGCAAGCGCGACCCGCACTGGTTTGACATCTTCCGGCGTCATGTCCGCCAGCCGACGCATTTGGATTCCTGAATCGGAGAGACATTCATGTGGAACCTTGGCGAATATCGCAAACATCCGCAGCGTCTTGCTGACCATCTGCCCTGGGCGACCCTCATCGCGCCCGGCGTGATGCTCAACAAAGATGGCAGCTTGCAGAAAACCATCGCGTTTCGTGGCCCCGATCTGGATAGCTCGACCCCTTACGAACTGGTCGCCGCACGCGCCCGGATGAACAATGTGCTCCGTCGCCTCGGTTCTCATTGGTGCGTGCATGTCGAGGCGTCAAGACGCTTGGCGCACGTCTATCCGGCTAGCGACTTTCCAAATCCAGTTGCCGCGATGATCGATCAGGAGCGCCGGGATTCATTCACGGCCGATGCGATCCATTTTGAAAGCCAGTGCTTCATCACCTTCACGTATCTGCCGCCAGCCGAAGGTATGACGCGGCTGGGCGACTTCTTTATCGACCGGCCCAACAACAAAGTGGATGGGCGGGTTTCTTACCGCGCCCACTTCGATCATTTCCTGGGCCAAGTGGATCAGATCGTGAATCTGATGGCGTCGTTCATGCCCGAAGTCCATCCATTGGACGATGGCGAAACGCTGACCTACCTGCATTCGTGCATCTCGGATCGGCGGCTGAACGTCGCCGTGCCGGACGTTCCGTTCTATCTCGACGAAATGATTACCGACCGGCCCCTGGCCGGCGGATTGTCGCCCCGGCTCGGTCGCCTTTTTCTCAAAACGGTTTCGGTCCGCGCCTACGTCAATCGCACGCTTCCCTGCCTGCTGGACCGTCTGAACGAATTGCCGATCGAGTACCGCTGGATCGGGCGTTACCTCCCGATGGATAAGACCGACGCCACGCGGCAACTGAACAAGCTGCGCCGCCAGTGGTTCGCCAAGCGCAAGGGGATGGTGACCCTGCTCAAAGAAGCCATCACCAAACAGGAATCCAAGCTGGAGGATTCCGACAGCTTGAACAAGTCCGAAGATGTGGACGATGCCTTGCAGGAGCTTGGCGGCGATCACTGCTCGTTCGGGGACTTCACGCTGACGATCACGGTTTGGGATGAGGATGAGCAAACCGCGACGGAAAAAGCGCGGGCCGTTCAACAAGTCGTGGACGGTGTGGGCCTCGTCACTGAAATCGAGGATTTCAACGCTGTTCAAGCCTGGATGGGAAGTCTGCCGGGTCATGCCTACGCCGATGTGCGCCGGCCACTCGTGTCGTCCCTGAATGTCTGCGATCTGGTCCCGCTCAGCGCCGTTTGGTCCGGACCGGCACGGTGTTCACACCTGAACGGACCGCCACTGCTTGTAACCCGCACAAAGGGATCGACGCCATTCCGATTGTCTCTGCATCAAGGCGATGTCGGCCACACGATCATTGCCGGTCCCACCGGCGCCGGCAAATCAACGCTTCTGAATCTCCTGGCCTGCCAATGGCTGCGCTATCCCAATGCCCGCGTTTACATCTTCGACAAAGGCGCAAGCTGCCGGGCAATGACGCTGGCGATGGGCGGCGACTTCTACGACCTGGGCGGCGAAGGTGAAGAAATTTGCTTCCAGCCGCTCGCCGGCATCGACGACGAATCGGAATTGGCCTGGGCGCAGGATTGGATCGCGGACCTGCTGCATCGCGAAAAAGCGGAAATCACGCCGGCGACCAAACAGGAGCTTTGGGCCGCGCTGTCCAACCTGGCTTCGATGCCGCGCGTGCAGCGCACGCTCAGCACGCTCCTCGGTCTGGTTCAAGATGCCCATGTTCGACAGGCGATGCGGAGCTACACGCTCGATGGTCCGCATGGGCGGCTGCTGGATGCGAATCAGGACACCCTGGGCGACGGCGACGTGGAACGCGGTGCCCGCTGGCAGGCATTCGAGATGGAACACCTGATGCACTCGCGCAGCGCTGCTGCCGGTGCTGACCTATCTGTTCCGCCGATTGGAGAAGCGATTCGACGGGTCGCCGACGCTGATGATTCTCGATGAAGCGTGGCTGTACCTGACCGAATCGCTTTTTGCCGCCAAGATCCGTGAATGGCTCAAGGTTCTTCGCAAGAAGAATGTGGCGGTCATCTTCGCCACTCAGAGTCTATCGGATATTGCGGACAGCGCCATTGCGCCGGCAATCATCGAAAACTGCCCGACGCGCATCTTCCTGCCCAACGGCAACGCGCTGGAGGAGCGGACCCGCAAAGTCTATGAATCGTTTGGGCTGAACGAGCGGCAACTGCAAATCCTCCAGCAGTCGATTCCGAAGCGCGATTACTACTACCAGAGTCGGGAAGGCAACCGGCTCTTTGAACTTGGCCTGGGCGAATTGGCGCTGGCCTTCTGCGCTGCCGGTTCACCGCAGGATCAAGCGCGGATCACCCATGTGCTGAAAGAGAACGATCGCGAGCAATTCGCCGCGTGCGTACCTGAACGAACGGGGCCTCGGACATTGGGCCGAGCGTCTGGAAACCTTCAACACTGAAAGGAAAGATCATGACCAACTCATCCTTAAATTCGACGGCGAATCGGCTGGTTCCGAGGCATCCGCCGCGGCGAGCTAGGCTTCTGGCGGCCGTTTTCCTTGCCACCGGTGCGGCGCTGGTGTTGCTCCCGGCGCAGCGAGCCAATGCCTTCTTGTTCGACATTGTCTTGGACCCGGTCAATTTGGTTGAGCATGTCCTGCAAGTGGTGGACCTTGGCGAGCAAATTGATGCGGTGGTCCAGCAGGTGGAGAACCAAGTCAAGGAACTGGAGCATCTCAACCTGAGCGACGTGCCGAACATTGCCGGAATCGTCTCCGGCGTGGAAGGGCAACTGGAATCCAGCCTCTACAGCACGCCGAACCCGGCCAGCCAACTCGACACGCGCTATCCGGCGGACATGAGTAACGCCACCTGGGCGCAGTACCAGTCGGATCAATCGACGTGGACGGATAACCAGCGCCAATCGCTGGTGGAGAACCGGCAATTGGAGAATCAGGTCTATCAGGACATGGATACGACGAACCAGCAGGTACAGGACATCGTCGATGCGTCGAACTCTGCATCCGGTGAAACGTCGGCGGTCCAGGCGCACAACGATCTGCTCGCGGTGGCGTCGGGTGAACTGGCCAAGCTGCAATCTCTGAGGGTCGCGCGCTCGCGGCTCAAGACCGAGCAGTTGGCCCAACAGCAATCGGAATCTTCGTTCGCTGAAGCTGAACGGCAGCGGGTCCGCACTGGTTGGGATAACCCGGCACCGCCGACAGAGACGGTTGTTGATCCGTTTCAGAACTGAATTGCGAACAAAGCACTCGAAGGAATTTTGCGAAATAGGAGGTTTGCCATGACACGCTCAAAGAAACGGTTTCTCATTTTCGCTGCAACGGCGGCGCTGCTTGTGCCCACGGCGGCATTCGCGGACATCGTTTTCGATCCGACGAACTTTGCCGAAGCGGTGCTCCAGGTGGCGGACGATGTGCAAATGGTTGACCAGCTCTACCAAGAGGTCACCAACGGAGTGGCCATGGTGAAAAGCTGGAACTTCACCCAGCTACCCGGAATTCTGCAAAGCATGAATATCTGGCAGCAGGTCTTCGGCCAAGCCGGCACAACCTACTCGTCCACCGATCCCGGCAGCGCGCTGAACAGCCAATATCCATCCGATCCGAGCAATTACGCAAACATGACGGATGCCAGCTACCAGTCGATGGAAAACGGATGGGATCAGGAAGAGAGCAACGTTCTGGTCGAAAATCGCACCGTCCAGAACCAGACGTATTTGAACATGCAACCGACCGCTGACCGGATTCAATCCTACGTCGAACATTCCAATTCGGCGTCCGGCGCCACCTCCGCCATGCAAGCCGGCAATGAAGAAGTGGCGACGCTGGTGGCGCAGCTTCAAGCATTGCAGGCTCAGGAAATCACCGATGCTCGCGCCGAAGTGGAGCGCAATGCGCAGGATCAGGCCGAACAAGCATACGCCTTGCAGCAGCAACAGGCAGTCCGCGGCGATTGGGCGAATCCTCAGCAGCCAACCAGCTCCATGGCGAATGCGTTTCCCCTGGCTGGTCAGTAACCACGGATGGGCAAGGAAGAAAGGTCAGGTGATTCCATGACGGCGATTCTGGCAGTTGATTTTGGCAACGGTGGCCCCGATCTCATCAACGATGTGGCCAACCAGTACATCAACGCGATCAATAGCGGCTTTGGCCTCATCAAAGGCGATGTCACCTGGGTTCTCAACGTCCTCATTATCCTGAGCATCATGTGGTCGGCGGCGCTGTGGGCGCTGAGCGATGACCATGTCATTGCCCATTTTGCGAGGAAAATCGTCTACATCGGCTTCTTTGCCTGGATCATCCAGAACTGGCAGTCGCTCACGGATACGTTGGCGTCGTCCTTCATGAATCTCGGCCTCAAGGCCGGTGGATTCGACGGCGCGAGCTACTACACGTCGCAGCCTGGGAACATCGCATACCTCGGGTACACGACGGCGCAGCCGCTTATGGATCAGATCGCGCGGCTGACCGGGCCGGTGGCGTTCTTCAAGAACATTGTCGAGATCATATTCCTCTTCCTTGCCGTCGCCGCGATCGTCACGGCGTTCTGTGTCATCACCATTCAGGTCGTCGTCGCGGTACTGACGTTTAAGTTCGGCAGCCTCGCCGCGTTCGTGCTGGTGCCGTTCGCGGTCCTGTCCAAAACGGCGTTCATTGCCGAGCGCCCTTTGGGTTGGGTGGTCGGGTCCGGGGTGCGCCTGATGGTGCTGACGCTCGTACTTGGCGTCGGCAACAACATCTTCCAATCACTCAAAGTGCCGGCAGGCCAGACCGTGACGACCTATCAGGCTTTTTGCATCGCCCTGGCGGCGCTGCTTCTTATGGCACTTTCGCTGGTCGCTTCGCGACTGGCCACTGACATGATTATCGGCGGCCCGAGCCTGGGCGTCGGCACGGCGATCAATACGACCGCGGCGGCGATCAACACAACCACGGCCGCCGGTCGGTCCCGCGCCGCCGTCATGGCCGTGAAGATGGCGGCGGCGGTGCCGACGAAAGGCGCGATGCTGGTCGCGTCGGCGGGAACGGCGGTTGTCCGAAAGATCACCGGCAACAGTGGCAGCGCGGGCAATAAGACGGGAGCAACCGCCGCATCGGTCGTGTCTGGCTCAACTGCCCCGCAAGCGGGCAGCACGACAGCCGCGAATACCGCCAGCCGCGTGCCAGGGTCAAGCTCGCCAAAAGGAACGAGCGGTCCAACCAACACAGGAGGGACTCCAACATGAGTTTTCCCAATATGACAACCAGTTATGGCAAGAACGGTGGATCGGGCGACAGTCACAACCCATACGCTCGCGCCGCGGCGGCCTGGGATGAACGGATCGGATCGGCGCGTGCAAGCACGCAACTGGCGATACATCGCGTTCGCGTCGATGGCTATCGCATTGATCTCGACGAGCGGCGCCGTCGTCCTGGGCGTCAAGAAGCAGGTCGCCACCTATGTCGTTGAAGTGGATAAGGCAGGGATGCCGGGTCGGATCACGCTGGCCAGCGCCCCGTATCAGCCATCCATGGCGCAGGTGGGCTACTTCGTTGGCGAAGTCGTGCGGATGGTGCGAGAGCGTCCGCTCGATCCCGTCGTGATGCGTCAGCAGTGGACCAAGGCATACCAATTCCTCGCCGGCCAAGCGGTCAACGCGATGAACGAATACGCGGCATCCGACGCCGGCATGAAGAGCTTGCCCGGCGAGGGCGCGACGGCGCGAACCGTCGAAATCAGCAGCATCCTTCAAAAAGCCAATGACACCTTTCAAGTGCGTTGGGTCGAGACGACTTATTCCAACGGTCTTCGCCGATCGCGCGAGGAATACACGGGGCTCTTTCAGGTCAAGTTGATGCCCCCACGGGATGAGTCGGATTCCTTCAAGAACCCTATTGGCGTTTACATCACGAATTTCACCTGGAGCCGAGAGTTTTCGGGAGCGGTGATGCGCGACGATAGCTTGCGCCGCGCCCAACGCATCGACTCCCAATCCAAACAATCCTGACAACGGAGGCATGCAATGAATTATCGAAGAGGCTTATTACTTTGCGGCTTCGTCATGGCCACATTTGCCCTTGGTGGCTGCGAATACTGCGAAACGCCGACGGTGCCGGTGATGCCGGACCCACGACTGCGACCGGCGGCGCTGATGCCCGATGACTTTGCCACCGTTCCAAGGATCGTCGAGGTAAAGGTGCCGGTGGCGAGTCCGCAACTTCGTCCCATCGGTTCGGGGAATAACGCGCCGGCGGTCCAAACTGGCGCTGCGGCAATCGCCGCGGCAAACGCGGGCGCGACGACTCAGCCGACAACTGATGGCTTCCTGAATGCCATTCAGTATTACGACTACGCGCCGGGTGTCGTCTATACGGCTATCACTTCGCCGGGATACGTCACCACGATCGCGCTGCGCCCCGGCGAAAAGCTTATCACCGCCGCGGCGGGTGATACGGTGCGTTGGCTCGTCGATAGCGTGCAATCCGGTTCGGGCGAGACCGCGCAGACGCTGTTGCTGGTCAAACCGCGCAAGGCGGGATTGCAAACGAATCTGCTCATCACCACCGACCAGCGAATCTACACGCTGGACCTGACAAGCATTGATACGGGCGTTTATCACACCATGATCGCCTGGAACTATCCCTTCGGGGATGTCGTGATGATCCGGAATCAAGTCGCGGTCCAGCAGGCGGCGGCGCAAGCAACGGTTGTGACCGGCTTGGATCTGTCCAAGGCCAACTTCAATTACCTGATTCTGCGGCAAAAGCATTCGGCGACACCGCCTTGGTGCCCGCTGCGGGCTTTCGATGACGGGCAAAAGACTTACATCCAATTCCCGCCGAAAGTCACGGTGACCGAAGCGCCGCCTCTGTTCGTCCTGGGGCGCAACGGCAACGCGCAGCTCGTCAACTACCGGGTCAAAGACGACTGGTACATCGTCGATCGACTGTTTGATAAAGCGGAATTGCGCCTCGGCCAAGCGCCGCAGACCATCGTGGCGATTGTTCGCGCCGACGCCAAAGACTGACCGGAGAACACTGCAATGATTCCAAACAATACCTCCAATCTCGGACAGACCGAACGACCAGCCAGCAATGGCGAGGAGCGGATAGACGTGCGCGGTACGCCGCTGCCTGTCACTCGGATCAGCCGCCGAGCGTTGTTACTGGCCGGAATTTTCGGTGCCTCGCTCGGTCTGGTCGTCCTGATGCTCGGCTTCGGCGACCATAGCGCGCCGCGTAAGGACGGACCCGCCGACGAGAATTCCATTCGTCCAACCGGGCCGATTGAATCAGTGAAAGACCTGCCACAGGACTATTCATTCGATGTGAATCGCCTTGGCACTGGTTATGACGGCTTGAGTGGACTACCGGCGCCAGCAACTCGTCCAGCGGGACCGTCCGCCCAGGATCAGGCCCTCGCCCAGGCGATGCGCGAGCTCGCCGAACAACGGCGAAAGATGCTGGAACAACAGCAGAAGGAGCAACAAGCGGCCCTCGATTCGCCGCTGCTGTTCGGTGGGGCCAAGTCAACTTCGTCATCAACAACATCTACGGGGATCATATCGGGTCCGGCGACGATGCCGACGATAGTGATGCTTGGCCCCGGTGCCAATCGCAGTGGGATGATGGACGCAGGCACGATGGGCACTGGTGGTGGCGATCAGAACGTCAGTGGACCCGACGGTGGCCCATCCGGCGGAAGCATCCAAAACCATCAGCAGGAGAAGGAAGCGTTTTTGACTCAAGGGGCGGCAGTCGAGCCTTACTTGTCCAAGCCGTTGCTCAATCCGATGTCCAGGTATGAGTTGAAAGCCGGCAGCGTCATCCCCGGCGCTTTGGTCACAGCGATCAACACGGATCTGCCAGGGGAAGTGATCGGCCAGGTGACGGAGAACGTCTATGATACCGTCACCGGCAACTACCTATTGATTCCGCAAGGCTCGAAGCTGCTTGGCAAATATCAGAGCCTTGTCACAAACGGCCAAAACCGCGCGCTGGTTGTATGGCAACGGCTGATCTATCCGAACGGCAACTCGATCGTGCTGGACGGAATGCCGGGGACGGATGAAGCCGGACAAGCCGGACTACAGGATAAGGTCGATTACCACCTGGACAAGCTGGCGGAAGCAACGGCGCTGACCACTGCCCTCGCCTATGGCGGTAACTTGGCTCGCGATCCCAATAGCAGCAGCGGCAACAATGGCCAAGACGTGGTTGGCGACACTGTGGCTCAACAAGTCGACCGGATCGGCGAGAAAGTGATTGACCGCGAACTCGACGTCCAGCCGACGATCACCATCCGGCAGGGCTGGCCCCTGCGCGTCCTTGTGAACAAAGACATGATCCTGGAACCGTATGTCCCTTGATGTTGACGGAGATTCACATGCCCGAGATTGCACTGCATCCTTTCCACCAGACAACTCGCGTGAAGTTGACCGTAGAAATCAACCACGAACTGGCGCAAGACCTGGAGGCTATAAGGCGTTTTACAAGCAAGCGTATGGCGCGGACGTGTCGGAATCCGATCTACTCCGCGAAATGGCCCGTCGTTTCATGGATGGCGACCGTGAATTCCAAGTCGCCAAGTACGGTCTCAAGGCCCGATCGCGCAGTAGCCGCCAATCCGCCGCGCCTTCAGTGGCGCCGGCGCCGAAGGAGCAACCATGATCGCCGCCACCGCAACCTTCGCCGTTTTCAAGCGGCAATCTTCACCCAGCATCATTCAAGTCGTCACGATCCTCACGGATCTGGCGGATATACGGCCCCATGACGCGATCGGCCCGGCGTTGCCGACCTACGACGAGGCGGTGCGCATTGCGACGGAGCGAGGTCTGGCGCGTGAGCCACGGATCGGATTCCTCAAACAATTCGGCGTAGCCGAGTTTGTGCGCGTGTGTGAGCGCATTGTGTGC
Organism: uncultured Phycisphaerales bacterium; assembly: GCA_963755915.1. Lineage (GTDB taxonomy): Bacteria > Planctomycetota > Phycisphaerae > Tepidisphaerales > Tepidisphaeraceae > PALSA-1353. The sequence goes on along the minus strand of CAVWLP010000003.1, from coordinate 5,510 downwards.
GGAACGGCGGAAGAACTGGATTCTCTTGCGGCCGCAATGACCTGAATGAACCCACTCAAACTGGAGGTGTGATATGGCGCAATCAACGAACGATGCGAGCAAAACCGAGAAGACGGCAAATCGTCCGGTTCAGACCATCCGTTATGGCTCGGTCCGTGCCGCGATCTGGCGCAACATGGTGGACAACGGCAACGCCAGCCGGCCAGTGTACAACGTTACGTTCAGCCGTTCATATAAGGACGGGAACGAATGGAAAGACAGTTCCAGCTTTGGTCCGGACGATTTGCTTGTTCTGGCGAAGGCGATGAATGACGCTCACACATTTATCCACCAAAAACGGGTGAATGATGTTGGGGCAAAAGACGGCGGGCGCTGGGCAAAAATAGTGCCGTCGCCTTTCGGATTTCCAGCGGACGCCAAATCTGATGAAATGAGTTGATGACGTGGCAAGAGTATCAGTCTGCGGTTGGTGACCTATATGAGCAGATGGACCAGCTCGGCCATGTCTTTCGGAACATCCGTCGATCCGATAAAGATACCGGTCGTCCCCGCCAAATTGACCTCTGGATGGAATGCAATTTCAAGGGCATGACCCTTCACGTGTTGGTTGACGCGAAATTCCATGAGGATCGTATCGATGTGAATACGGTTGAGCAGGTCATCATGCTCGCGGAAGCCGTCAGTGCAGACAAGGCCGTGATCGTGGCGCCGAATGGCTTCACTGAGGGAGCGATCGCGAAAGCCGATGCGTCACGGCTCGATTGTCGAGTCTGGACATTAGAAGAGGCGTTGGAGTTCATGGTCGAGGACTTCTGGATCATGTGCCCATCATGCGGAAAGGACTGCATCGTCCTCGATCAAAATGGAGCGGTTGAATACATCCAAGCTTGGCTCTGGTGGCTAGCAGGGGCTTGTCGCCATTGCCATACTGCTCGCGTGTGGTGTCAAGCATGCGGGTCGAAGATGCTCATAGAGCCTGGGCAGGATCGTCGCTGTACCTGCGAATTGATTTGGGAAGTCACGCGCGACGGTGAGGTGCAACCACCGCGTCCCGTGGATGGCGAGGATACGTATGTCGATCCTCATCCTGATCATCCGACCCTGTGGTGATGTGATGGTGCGACTAGAGTTTTACCGTCCCGCCCGGCCCTTATTCCCCATTCCGTGTTGCTTCAAGAAGTTTCTCCTTGACGTCCTCCAGGCGCTTCAAATTCTGTTGCTTTACATCTCGCGGGGTGCCTTGTGTGGATCCTACGCGTTGAAGGGAATAATCGAGAGATTCGAGAAGGGTCCGAATCTCGTCGCGCGATAATTCGACGTTCATGATTTCCTCCACATGTTCTGTCACCTCAAACGTCGGCATCACTTCGCCGCCCGCATATCTATGCGATTATGGCACAAGTCGTCCGAAAATGGATACAGCCGATGATACTTTTCGTATTGGCCCAGCTTATAGTCGCTCAATTCCTCGGAATCGTCCCCTTCAATCAAATAACCCATACGTTTTCAACAGCGCTTTCCGTCAAATGTGGCCGTAGGAAGCAATGATTCCAAATGCATGCGTTCCTTCGTAGTGAGGACTGGAATGTCGATCGCTTCGACGGCAACTGGTTGGCTCCTCAAGATTCCTGCCTTTTGGAAATGCCTTTGCACTTCGCCGCTGGTTGACGACTCACAGAAGACACCAGTCAAGCTTAGCATGATCGTTCCATCTGAATACTTCGCTGCGTGCAATGGGATGAATTGCTTTGGTAGCACGCACGAGCCGTGGACCACCGACTCCAATATTCTTGCCAATAGAGTTGGATAGTTGGCTTCAATAAAGTTCGACCAGACAAACAACGACGGGTCATACGCCACATCCGGAATGCGCATTTGGTCCGCGAACTTCTCTGCAAATTTCTTGAACTCTCGCACCTTTCCTTTCGGAAGGTTGTAAGGGTGCAGAAACAAATCGAGAGCTTCATAAACGGGGGTTTCCGCTGACACAGTAACTCTCAACATGCTCAGAGGCGTTGCCTTGCGCGCTAGATCAGATACTTCGAGCAAGACTTGGCGATCCATATCTGTGTAGTCAGCCCAGACAATTGTCGGGCCAGCAGGAAAGCCCGTAGCAAGAAAGTCCTTGAATGACGAATGCTTTAAGTCCAGCAGTCTGGAGCACCGATGGAACTTTTGACGCTTGTGTGTTTCCTCGTCCAGCTCAACAGAAATCTGACGAAGTTTGGGATAGTTCTGTGCGACCAACCTCGCGTCTTCCAAAAACGGCCCGGCGAAACCAACGTACGTGTGACGATCTAAATTATTGAAAGCGTCGAGCGCATGCATTATTTCGAGAAACAGTAGCCGATCAACTGCCTTGTTGGGGCGAAGATGATAAGCTGGATGCCTGTTCTTAGTTAGCTTGCTCACTTCTCTGCCTCCTCAAGGATCAATTCAAAGCACTTCTCTCCAACAGCTTTTGCCTCTCGCGAGGCAGTGGCAAAAAGGAATGAGGAAACTTTACGAATTTCCCGGGTTGGCCTAACAAATGAAATTCGGTCCGTTGTTTTCGTAATTACAGGGCGCGGTAGCTCGGGCTTGTATTGCTTTCCTTTCACGGCGCCCTTCGTCGATGTCATATCCAGTTCCCCAACTTCCTGCCGAAGCTGCGATATTTCAAGGGTTTCGATCGCCTTCATTCGTTCCCTGGATTCGGCCACCAGTTCTCTGCTCTTCCAAACGTTGGTGTATTGCGTGAACAACTTCATTCCTTCAATCATCTTGTCGCGAACATGCAAGTAGAGGCTTGACGACGCATCTATTCCTCGTTTTGTCGTCGTCGTGGGCAGCTTCTCCGGTTGGTCTGAGGTGAAGATGACAACCCCTGATATGGCTGTAAACTGAGGGTGAAACTGAGGCACGCCCGAAACTCCCCAGCCCGTCAGCGCATTTTTGTCGCAATAAAGAACCGTTCGATCGTTACAGATGACCGTCCATCCCGCCAACGCGGAGGAGAAGCGATCAGAATAATTTTCCTGGCTTTCGTCGGCCTCTTCTTTGCTCGGAATCGGCGATGTGAATCCGACGGCCAAGAAGACATTGACGCCTTTGTCCTCGGCTTCGTACACGAATGGTCTGATGGTATCCTTCGGCGCCTGTTGCTTAGCGAATAATAACTTTATGGTCTTGGGTGTCACCGATTTTCCGTTCACGCTGATCTTGAACCCCTTCGCCATAATGTATGCGAAATGCGTAGCTATGAGGTCAATGAGAAGATTTTCAAATTGGGACGAAGCTAAACGCGGTTTTATCGCGGGATGAACCGTCTCGACCTTAATTCTCGTTCCCGTGCTTTCCCTCGCGGGGATTTCCTCGGGCTGTAAGTCCCAATCGCTTTCGCTGGCCATCCAAGATTTCGATATTTTGAGCGAATACGAGAGGTCTTTTGAGTGTGTTGTGATGACGCAATTTGTGCCGATCTTAAAGATCGCTCGCTTCATCCCAATACCGTAGGTGCCGACCGTAGGACGGCCTTTGTCAACGTCGGATTTCAGTCGTCCCATCCGAAATGCGTAGTCATGATATTTCCAGGGAATACCACCGCAGTTGTCATCAATTTCGAATGAATCTGCTGAGAATTTGACCTTCGCCCAGTAGCCGTCATAAGGCTTTTGCCGTTGCAAAGCCTTGACGGTTTCTGAGCGCTGGATTCCATCGACGCTGTTATCGAGCAGATCTAAGACCGCGTCTTCAAGCGAAATATCTCGCGTCAACATATGGACAAAGAATGACTTTACGGGATGAGCAGATACAGGATCCAACGCGTCGGTAGCCATAGGTACTCCTTGTCTCAATGCTTACAGGCCGCTCTCACAATAGATTCTGCAACAGCACGCGCTAATCGCGGCGGTACTGCATTCCCCACCTGTTTGAAGCCATGCCACTTGGTGGGGTGAAACTCGAACCAATCAGGAAATGAATGTAGTCGCGCAGCCTCGCGCGTTGTAATACACCGTGGTTCAGTGGGATGGATCGGCCGGGCGGCGGTAAACGAACCATATAGCGGGCCGGTTCCAGCCCGAAGCGTGTTCGATTGTCCATCCAGTTTGAGACGATAATAACGGCTGCCTTGCTCATAGGTGCCAGGTGCCGTTGAGCGGAATCTCTTCATTGTTTCCGCGCTATGACTGGTTCGAAAGCATCCGCTTAAGCCCTCTCTCGGAGATGTCCGCCTGTACGAATGATCGCCTGGGTCGATAGATTCGCCGCGCAACACTTTCGCGTAGTCGCTAGGTATTCCGAGTTTTCCCGTAAAGACATCCGATTCAAGCAGATCTGCATGCAAAGCGAGGGAGGGCAAATCACCAATGGCCTCAGCAACGGTTGGGGGATCGATGAATTCGTCATCACAACGCAATGGCTTTGGGTATTCCGGCGCAGAAACACTTTTGAGGTGACCAATGATAAATGCGCGGCGGCGCTTCTGAGGAACGCCATAGTTGCTGGCGTCCAAAACCTGAATAGGATCTAGAACATTGTAGCCCGAGCGCTTCACGCGAAGAACGAAGGAATCGAGGATCGATTTTGAGTATGAGTACAGCAGCCCCCGAACATTCTCGACGACGAAGTACCGCGGTTGTAGGGCGCGAATGAGTCGAGCAAACTCAAGTATCAGAAGATTCCGATGATCGCCGTGTTTCCGTTGGCCGATTTCGGAAAAGCCTTGACATGGAGGCCCGCCGAATAACACGTCAATATCGCCTACGGCGAGATCGGCTTTCTTGAGTAGATCTGTGGCAGACAGCTTCGACACATCATCTTGATACGTCAGCGATCGAGGGAAATTGCGTCGATGGTACTCGACGTTCACTGGATCGGAATCAAATGCGGCAGGCACGCAAACTCCCGCTTGCTCAAAACCGAGCGACATTCCTCCAACTCCACAGAATAGTTCGATCCCAATTGGTCGCGCCATTAGCCTCGCTTCCCATCCTTGAAATATTCACAGTATTGGCGAATGCAGCACGACTCACAAGCCGGCCGCTTCGCCCTGCAAATCGCCCGACCATGGGCGATGCAATCCACATGAAAGGCATGTCTCAAAGCCGGCGGCACAATGGCCTCAAGCTCTTTGTGACATTGATCTGCGCGTTTTCGGTTAATCCAACCCAACCGCCCAGCGATGCGGTGAACGTGCGCGTCTACCCGGTAAGACTCGCCATCGAGCGTGTACATGGAAACGCATTTAGCGACTTTCAGCGACACGCCGGGAAGTGACGCGAGATACGCCTCCGCTGCATTGTGTCTCCTCTCCCGCAGACCAGAAAGATCGCAACGGCCGAAATCGTGCACGATCTGTCTGAGGGCTCCGCGAATTTGATTCGATCGCACGGTCGATAATCCGATCGGTTTGAGTATTTTTCGTAACACTGACGGCGGCGATTCAATCGCCTCGTCCCAAGCTGAAAATCGCTCCTTCAACTGTATAAAAGTCCGTGACGCGCCGGCTGCCGAAGTGCGATTCGAGA
>CAVWLP010000001.1:0-93186 GCA_963755915.1 uncultured Phycisphaerales bacterium | reverse complement strand
ATCAATGGTATTGATCGGCGTCGCCACCGATTGCGCGGGGCGGCGGCGGCTCTGCGTGGCGGCTTGTGCGATTGTGGCCGCGTCTGGGATCGCCGTGCTGGGGTACATGAGGACGCCAGCGGCGGGAGTGCTGGCGATGTGTCTGGCGGCGGTGGGGATATTCGGCACGCTGGGGCCGTTCTGGACGCTGCCGACACGATATCTGCGCGGTGCGCGGCGGCAGCGGGAATCGCGGTCATCAATTCAACCGGTGCGCTCTCCGGTTTTGTTGCCCCGTTCGCTATCGGATGGGCTAAGCAGCGCACCGGAATGTACACCGCGGGACTGCTGGTGGTGGCAGCTTCGCTGGCAGTGGCGCGGTGCTGGTTTTATCGGTCCCCAGGAGCGCAGACGTTTGATTCGCCTGCGCGGCTTCCGTTTAATTGAAAATGCATGGACAAGGGCATAACATCGCCCAGCGCAGAAACCTAAGCGACTGCGTGAAGGAGACGATGTGGTGAATTTGGATTCGAACAATCTTGACCCAAGACTTCTGGACCGGGCGGCCCGATACCTCGGCGCCGATCCGCGAACCATGCCGGTGAACATGCCGGTGGCCATGCCCGGCCCTCCCGGCGGGGGATACAACCGCTATCGCGAGATGACCCTCGAGGAAATGCTTCTGGAAAACCGGGTGCTCTTCCTCGTCGGCGAGATCAATCACGTCTCGGCCAGCCGGATCATGATGCAGATGCTCTATCTCCAGAGCGTCAAGCGCGACCAGGACATCAACCTCTATATCAACAGCCCCGGCGGTGTGGTGGACGACACGCTGGCGATTTACGACATCATGAAATTCCTTACCTGCGATGTCGCCACGTACTGTATCGGCCGGGCCGAGAGCGGCGGGGCGATTGTCCTCATGGCAGGAAAGAAGGGGAAACGATTTATCCTTCCTAATGCGAAGGTGATGATCCACCAGCCCTTCGGCGGCGTTTACGGGCAGGCGGCCGATATCCAGATCCAGGCGGACGAAATCCTCAAGACCAAGGATACGCTGATCGGAATCATGTCGAAGTGCACCGGACAATCGATGGACCGCATCCGCGAAGACAGCGAGCGCGACCGGTTCTTCGACGCCAAGCAGTGCGTGGAGTATGGCATCTGCGACGAGCTGCTGGGCGAGGACTCTCCCGCCGCGGTGGCCGCCAGTGATGGCACCAAGCCGAAATAACGGATGCTCTACACCTGCATCGATCATCCCGCGATTTCCTGCCAGGACGTTCATGGGCAGGTGGATTGGTATTGCCGGAATTTCGGGATGAAGATCATCTTCAACGACGGCAATACCCCGCCGAGCATATTGATTGGCTTCGGAGACGGCGGCGGGATGATCGAGCTGATGCCGGTGAAAAATCCCGGACCACCGCCGGTGGAAGTGCCGCGGTTTCAGCCGGGCCTTCGGCATCTGGCGCTGCGGGTGAGCGATTTCAAGGAAGCTTACCGGCGGCTCAAGGAGCTGAAGGTGCCGTTTTTGTTCGAGCCGATGCCGGGCGTTGGAGGAGATATGGTGGTCTCGTTCCGGGACCCTGAAGGAAACGAATTGCAAATTGTGGAGCGGAAAGGCAAGTAAGAATTATGTCTCAGAACAATCTCATTCCGATCGTGATCGAAAAATCCGGCCGCGGCGAGCGCGCCTACGACATCTATTCCCGGCTGCTGAAAGACCGCATCGTCATCCTCGGCGGACCCGTGACCGATGACTCGGCCAACACGATCATCGCGCAGCTTTTGTTTCTCTCCAACGACGATCCCAAGACGGATATCCAGTTCTACATCAATTCCCCCGGCGGCAGCGTGTCGGCCGGGCTGGGGATCATCGACACCATGCGGTTCCTTCGCTGCGACGTGGCGACCACCTGCATCGGAATGGCCGCCAGCATGGGAGCGTTTCTGCTGGCGGGCGGAAAGAAAGGAAAGCGCGCGGTTCTGGCGAACAGCCAGGTGATGCTGCACCAGCCGCTGATCGGCGGTGTTTTGCAGGGCCCGGCGACGGATCTTGGAATCGAGGCCGCCCACATGCTTCGCATGCGCGACCGCATGTACAAGATGATGGCCGATTTCACGGGCAAACCTGCCGAGCAGATCCATCGCGATTTCGACCGCAACAAATGGCTGTTTGCCGAAGAAGCGATTGAATACGGCTGCGCCGATCATGTGCTGGAGCGGGTTCCGGACATGGTCGTCGCCAACCGCAACGAGGATTCGGATGAGGCCAAGGAATAGCCCGCTGAGCCTGATATTCCTGGGCGCAATGCTCGTGAGTTTGTCAGCAGGAGGGTGTTTCAACAACACCCCAAGCCAGGCCAACATCGAGTTGCGAAAGCAAAACCAGCAGCTCCAGGACCAGCTATCGGTTTTGGACCGCCGGCACTCCGCCGATCAGGCCACCATCCGCGGCCTTCAGGCAAATGCCACCACCGTGCCGGTGCTGCCGCAGGATGAGCTCGACCAGCTTTTCACCACCGCGGGGTTGAAATTCGGATCGCTGACCGGCGGATATCACCCCGATCCAAACCAGTACGGCGATACGATGGTGAAAGTCTACGTCTGCCCAATCGATCAGGATGGAAACAAGATCACGGCAACGGGGATGTTTCACGTCGATCTGTTCGACCTCGCCCTGACCTCAAACAACCGCATCGGCACGTGGGATTTTGACCTCAAGCAGAGCCGCGCGAGCTGGTTTAACTCGCTGCTCATGGAGAACTATGTGCTGGATTGCCCGTGGCAGACCGTCCCCGCGCACGCATCCCTGATGCTGCACGTCCAGTTCACGGATCAACTGACGCATCGCATCTTTACGGTCGATAAGGGGATCAATATCGAGCCCCCCTCAAAATAATCAGGGCTTGGCGATGGTCCAGACGGTTTGATCGTCCGCGATGATCGCGGTGTGGGCCAGGTCGATGAAGAGCCCGGATTCGACGATTCCAGCTCGGGTTGCCAGCGTGACATTAAGTGCGCGTGCGTCGGGGATTTCAGCGAATTTGCAGTGAAATATGTAGTTGCCGTTGTCGGTGACAAAGACGTCGCCGTTGGCGTTTCGCCGCAGGGTTGGCGTACACCCCTGGGCGCGGAGGAATCGCTCGCTGGCCTCCATCCCAAAGGGGGTGACTTCAACGGGCAGGGGCGATTTGGTGCCGAGCTTGGTCACCAGCTTGCTGGCGTCGGCGATGATGACGAGCCTGGTGGAGTTCTGGGCGACCAGTTTTTCGCGAAGAAGCGCGCCGCCGAGGCCCTTTATAAGCGTCAGGTCGGGGGCAACTTCATCGGCGCCGTCTACGGTTAGATCGATGGTGGCCGTCTGTGCGAAGGTAACGACCTTCAGGCCGTCGGCTTCGGCCAGCTTTTCAGAATTGACGCTGGTGGGGACGACACGGATATCGCGAAGCTTTCCCGATCGAACCGCCCCCGCAACGGCCTCAATGAAGAATTTGGCGGTCGATCCGGTTCCCAGGCCGATGATCATCCCGTCCTTCACGTGCTGAAGCGCCGCCTCGCCGGCTCGTTGCTTTGCGTCCATATCAGGAGGATATGCGATGAGGGGCGGATAGACAAAGAGGGGGGGAGGAAATTCGAAACTCGAAATTCGAAACAAAGGTTTTGAACATTCGATCATTCGAATTTGATTCGAATTTCGAATTTCGAGTTTCGAATTTGCTCACGGAGCCATCTTCCCTTATCTTCCATCTTTTAATGCGCACTGTTTACGACGCGTCGGACGTCGGGCGAATGATCGATACCCTGGTCGATCGCCTCGCGGGGGCGTTTTCGGCTGATTCACAACTAAATATCATCGGAATCCGCACCCGCGGGGAAATCCTGGCCCAGCGGTTGGCTCGTGCATTGGCCGATCGCGGCTTCGGCCGGATCGGGCGCGGGGTGTTGGATATCACGCTTTATCGCGACGACCTGTCGGAGATCGGGCCCAGCCCGATCGTGCGGCCGACGGAGATCAATATTCCGATCGACGCCTCGCCGCTGCTTCTCGTGGACGATGTGCTGTTTACGGGCCGTTCTGTGCGGGCGGCGCTGAATGCCCTCAGCGATTTCGGACGGCCGGGCGTGGTGCGGCTTCTGGTGCTCATCGATCGCGGTGGCCGGGAGCTGCCCATCCAGGCGGATTTCGTGGGGAGGGCGCTGGAAGACGTTCCCCGCGATTATCGCGTCAATGTCCGCCTCGCCGAAGTCGACGGCCGGGATGAAATTCTTGTGGAACCCAGAACCTGATGGCCGAACTCGAGAAATCTCGCAGCGATGTATGGAAGCGCAAGCACCTGCTTGCGCTGGAGGCGCTTTCGCCGGCGGAGCTGGAATTTGTGCTCGATACCGCTTACTCGATGCGCGATGTCTCCAGGCGCAGCATCAAGAAATATCCCGCCCTGCGCGGGCGTGTGGTGGTGAACGCTTTTTTCGAAGACAGCACGCGAACGCGGACAAGCTTCTCCCTGGCCGCGTCGCGGCTGGGGGCTGATGTGATCGACTTCTCAGAAAAAGGGTCGAGCGTCAGCAAGGGCGAAACGCTCATCGACACCGCCCGCAATATCGAGGCGATGGGGGTCGATGTGATCGTCCTTCGCCACCAGGCCGCGGGGGCGGCGGAGATTTTGTCGCGCTCCGTAAATTGCAGCGTGGTGAATGCCGGGGACGGGGCCCACGAGCATCCGACGCAGGGGCTGCTCGATCTTTACACCATCCGCGAGCGCTTCGGGAAAATCGCCGGGCTGAAGGTCGCGATCGTCGGTGATATCGCCAACAGCCGGGTTGCGAGGTCAAATTTGTGGGGTCTGAAAAAACTGGGCGCCGAGGTAATCCTCGTCGGCCCGCCGACGCTTCTTCCCAGGGCCTTTGAATCGCTGGGAGCGCGCTGCGTGAACGATTTCGATTCCATCGTCGAGGAAGTGGATGTCATTAACATGCTCCGTGTGCAGTTCGAGCGGATCAAGAGCAGCCAGTTCCCATCCGTCCGCGAATTCACGCGGCTCTTTGGCCTGAACACCGATCGCTTCGCCCGCTGCAAGCGCGATGTGTTTGTGATGCATCCGGGTCCGATGAACCGCGGCATCGAAATCGGCTCGAAGATCGCCGATGGTCCCAACAGCGGAATCCTCACTCAGGTGACCAACGGCCTGGCGATTCGCATGGCCGTGCTCTTTCTTGTTACACAGGCGGGCAATTGAAACTATGGCAAGTCTGCTGATCCAACACGGCACGATCCTCGACCCCTCGCAGCGGTTGCAGCGCAAAGACGATCTCCTGATCCGGGACGGCAAGATCGCGGCCGTCGGCCAGAATCTCGGCAAAGCCGACCGCACGATTGACGCGAGCGGATGTTTCGTCAACCCGGGGCTGATCGACATTCACGTCCACTTCCGCGAGCCGGGCGACGAGGAAGAGGAGACGATTGCCACCGGCTCGGCCGCGGCCGTGGCGGGCGGATTTACGACCGTCTGCTGCATGCCAAACACCAAGCCTCCGCTGGATAACGAGGGGCAGATTGAATTTGTCCTGCGAGAGGCGCAGCGGGTGGGACTGGCCAATGTTCTGCCGATCGGGGCGATCACCAAGGGCCGGGAGGGCAAGGAGCTTGCGGAAATCGGATCGATGCTTCAGCGCGGGGCGATTGCCTTGAGCGACGATGGGGTGGGCGTTGCCGATGCATCCGTGATGCGCAAGGCGCTTCAATATTCAAAAATGTTTGATGCCTGCATCATGCAGCACTGCGAAGAGCCGACCCTCGCCGGCGGCTCGATGCACGCCGGGGTCGTCTCCACCACGCTCGGGTTAACCGGAATTCCCGCCGAGGCGGAGCAGCTCATGATCGCCCGCGATCTGCTCCTGAACCGCACCATCGGCTGCCGCTATCACGTGCAGCACATCAGCACGGCCTGGAGCGTCGAGCTGATCCGCTGCGCCAAGCGCGACAAGCAGGTGGTTACCGCGGAGGTGTCGCCCCATCACCTGCTGCTGACCGATGAATCGTGCCGGGGATATGACACGAATTTCAAGATGAATCCGCCGCTGCGCACTGCGGCGGACGTGGCGGCGTGCATAGAGGGCGTTAAAGACGGCACCATCGATTGCCTGGCGACCGATCATGCCCCGCATCGGGCAGAGGAGAAGGAGCTGGAATTTCCCTTCGCGCCGATGGGGATTCTGGGGCTGGAATGCGCCCTGGCACTTTACATCAAGGCGCTCGTTGACCCGGGCCATGTCGATTGGATGAAGCTGATCGAGCTGATGTCCACCTCGCCGGCGAAAATCGTGAAGCTCGATCGCGGCACGTTGCGACTTGGCGCGGTTGCGGATGTAACGGTGATCGATCCGCAGGGATCCTGGACGATCGACGTTCAGAAATTTCAGAGCAAGAGCCGCAATTGCCCGTTCCACGGCTGGAATGTGAAGGGCTTGGCGAGGGCGACCGTCGTCGCGGGGGAAGTCAAATGGGCCGCCGGCGAATGAGTCAGTTGTAATATCGATTCCAGATCGCGATTGTCCAATAGATGCACGTGAGCAGGGAAATCAGGGGCAAGATCAATTTTACGGCACGTGGCTGAAGTGGCAATTTCACGCCCATGCGATTGAAAGCTGCACAAAGAAGAATGAAAACCGCCGGCGAGAGTGGGATGAGATACCTTCCGTGGATGCCGTCAATTTGCGACGCGCCTACCGGCGTCCAGTAGAGATAACTGAGCAGTGCGATCATCAGCAATGAACTCAGAACCGCCGGGAGCACGAGAATTGTCGCTCTGGTGAGAGTCGGAAATGCAGGTTGATCCCTGGGGGGCAGGCACGCGAAGAAAAGAATCGCGATATATCCGGCCGCCAGCCAGGCGGGGGCGAGCACGTCATACCACCCGATCAGTCCTACGTAGAGCCGGAGAAATGTCCAACCCTGCGCGGCAATCGTCGTCCATAGCACCGCAGTAAAATGAAGGGGATTTTGCTCAAGCTGATGCAGTTGATCGGAGGGTGAAATGTCGGGGGAGCCGTTGATCCGCGAATTCAAACCCGCGGAACTGCTGATTGTCCAGACTGCCCAGGCGGAGGCGGCCAGGATAATCAGAATCGCCAGCATGAACGCGTACTTCCTTCCCGAGCCGATGTTTTTGACGGGTATCAGCAGCAGAAGAAGCAGCAGCGGGGCGTAGACGAATTTGCAGAGGCAAACGCCGACCGACAAAAGCAGGAGCCCAAGCCAGCGGCGGACGCTAACGGAATTGGCGGCGCCGGTCGAATAACGAAAAACCATCGCCGTGAACACAATGGCCATGCCGCTGGTTGGTGCATCGGCTGAATTCGTCGCGGCCAGATAAAGAGCCATCGGCATCAGCAAAAGAAGAAATACCGGCGGCGCGATGATCGGGGCACATCGCAGGGCCACATAGCCGGCCAGAATCCAGCCGAGCATGTTGCCCTCGCGGCCCAGATAGAAAAGGGTTAGCGGGCCGGCGCCATCAAACGCCCCAGCGCAATCCCGATCGACTGCGGTAAATAGCAGATCGGACTGTAGTGAGACGTATTGGGCAGCGCGATCAGCATCCATTGATTCGGTTCCAGCGGAATCGAATACGCCTCTCGAATCTGGTGAAGCGAGGTCCTGGCTTCGGGATGAAATCCAATGTGGGAAAACGCAAGCCAGATCTTGTACAGGCTGACAGGAAACGCGTCGCACGGGATCCCGCGGGCATCGGTTTGCCGGACGGACAGCCCTCCCTCGGAAATCTCATAGGCACGGTAAAAGTGCCATGGCTCGTCTGCGGATTGAAATGGCGGAATCAGAAAAACGAGGAGATTGCCGAAAACGAAGGAAAGAATAAGAAAAACTCGCGCAAGCGTTTTGGAGTGAACTTTCGTGGATTTCTCAGTCAATTCGCCGCGAGAAATCATTGGATTCGTCGCCTGGCCAAAAGTTTCAGCCGGCCCTTGTCACCAGCAATCAGCGCCAGTTTCTTCTGGGATGTCCAGCGCTTGATCTGGCGTTCTCTCGCGATCGCTTGTTCCAGCGAAGGCCAAGGTTCCTTGTACATTAACGTCACGGGTCGCCGAACGGCCGTCCATAGCGCGCCACCTCCATCGTTCTGTAGTTTTACTCGTTCCTCAACATTAGAGGTGTGACCAACGTAGAGGCTTCCGTCAGAACAGCGCAGGATATACACAAAAAATGAATCTGCTGGCGCAGATGCGGACATGGATTAGCCCTTCGATGCGCTTCGCTTACTCAGGGCATTCGACCCGCTGCAAGCGCCGGAGAATGTCCTTTCGACTCGCTGCGCTCGCTCAGGACAGGCCTGCCATGAGCGAGCGCAGCGAGTCGAATGGAGCCGACCGGGATTGAACCGGCAACCTCCGAGTTGCAAACCCGGCGCTCTCCCAATTGAGCTACGGCCCCGAATAAGCAATACAGTTTATCGATCGGCCGCAGGTTTGAAAGCGGGCGCTAATCCGTGGCGTCTTCCATTCGGATATCGACCGACCAGGTTCCCCCAGGGGTGCTCGTGCTCGAAAACTGATCGGGTTTGGGAGCGTCGTGAACGTCGCAATCGACCTTGCTGGCCCGATAAGCTTGTCCCGCCTGCACATTCACGTATTCGACGATGGCATGTCCGTACTGGTGATATTTGAACTGAACAAAACTAATTCGGTGCGTGCCTGGAAGAAGCGCAACCGGCTGTGTGCCGGTATTGAGATAAACTCCATCGATCTCGATGATCGCAACATCGGTGTTGGTGACATAAGCGCCTACACCTTCGTTAGGCGTGAGGACTGCGACTCTCTGCCGCGGAAGCTCTGGTCCCTTATAGGCTTGAAATGGCTGCGACTCGCAGCCGCTCAAAATACCCGCCAGGATGGCGACCAGACTGAAACCCGCAATTGATTTGATTTTGTGGATTCGCACCTTTGTCTTATCGGCTATCTCCGGCGCGAAGGTTGCATATCGGGACCCGATACTGCGCCTTATCGCACGCCCATAAGAAGTTCCATCGTCAACTGATCGAGCCGTTCATACGGCAGCGGCGCCGATGCCAGCTCGATGCGGTCCAAATCGGCATCGAGCAGCCTGGCGCCATTGGCCTTGGAATATTTGCGCGTGAGCTGCGAGAGGCCTGCATCCTGCACGTTGATCGTCTTCACGATCTGCTGAATCTCCTTGTCCCCGTTCCAACGGGCGGCTTTCTCCTTCAGGATCATGTACGTCCGCATGCACCCGCGGGCGAATTCCTTCACATCCGCGTAATTGCTCTGGCGAAAGGCATGGGCGTCGAAATGGCGCGGGCCGTTGTAGCCATGATCTTCCAGAAGCTTTACGAGGAAAAACGCGTGCTTGAGGTTCACGCTGCCGAAGCGGAAATCCTGGTCGTAGCGCCCGAATTCCTGGTCGTTCAGATCGATGTGAAAGAGCTTTTTGGCTTCCAGCGCCGCGGCGACCTGGTGCACGAAGTTCAGCCCCGCCATGTGCTCGTGGGCGACCTCCGGATTCACGCCGCACATTTCCGGATGATCGAGCGTGGGGATGAACGCGAGATAGCTTCCGGTCACCGCGAAATAGATATGCCCGCGCGGCTCATTGGGCTTGGCCTCAAAGGCAAACCTGTATCCGAACTTCCGGTCGATGCTATATTCGCACAGAAAATTGATCGCCTCGCGGAAGCGCTTGATGGCTTCGACGGGGCTCTTGGTGGCATCCGATTCGACGCCCTCCCGGCCGCCCCAGAAGACGTATATCTTCGCGCCGCATTCCGCGCCCAGCTCCATCGCCCGCATGGTTTTTTGAATCGCGTAAGCCCTGATTTTGGCGTTGTTGCTCGTGAACGCCCCGTCCTTGAACACGGGATCGCCGAATAGATTCGTCGTCGCCATCGGCACCACCAGCCCGTTTTCCTTCAGTGCTTTCTTGAACTCGCGCACGATGTGATCGCGCTGGGATGGAGAGGCGTCGATGGGTACCAGATCGTTGTCGTGGAAGTTGACCCCATAAGCGCCCACGTCCCCAAGCAGGTCGCAAATCTCCATCGGGGAAAGCTGCTCGCGCACCGGCCCGCCGAACGGATCGCGGCCGGTATTGCCGACCGTCCATAGGCCGAAGGTGAATTTGAGCTTGGGGTCCGGTTTGTAATTAACGGCCATAGTACACGTTTCCTATAAAGGGGGACGGCATTCTTGCGGAAAGGCCGTTATGATGCAAATTCGAGATGGCTGCATTTCCAAGCAAACAGGTTCGCGTAACGGTGGACCTGGATCGCATCCGCGATAATGTGACCGAAATCCGCCGGCGGACGGGCGTCGATGTCATCGCCGTGATCAAGGCCGATGCCTACGGTCTGGGCGCGGCGCCAATCGCCAGGGCGATTGCAGATCTTGTTTCCGGGTTCTGCCTCTTCAGTCTCGACGAGGCCGAAGCGATTTCACTATGGGACATCACGCATAAGCCTGCGATGACCCTGGGTCCATCTCAGGGAATCAAGCCGGAAAGATTTATCGCCGCCCATGTTCGCCCGTCCGTATGGACGGGCGAAGAAGCGAGAAGACTCCGCGAAGCGCGACCCATCCTCTGCGTCGACACCGGAATGCGGCGATTTGCCTGCGAGAAGGATCAGATCGATTCGGTGATCTCTGCCGGCGCGATCGACGAAGCTTTCACGCATGCCTTCCAAATTGAGCACGTGCGAAAACTAAAGGCTCTGGCAGGCGGGCGCGGGCTGCGGCTTCACGCGGCGGCCTCGGCGCTGCTCGATCACCCGGAGGCGTACCTCGATGCGGTGCGTCCAGGCATGGCGATTTATCGGGGGGCGGTTCGCGTTGCCACGCCGCTCGTTGAGACGCATGAGGGAAGGTCGCCGGCGGGATACAGCGGGTTTGTCGCCGACCGGTTCGGCGTGATCTTTGGCGGTTATTCGCAGGGTCTGGCGGTAGGCCCGTGCCTGGTCAACGGAGCACGCCGGCTGATTCGCGAAGTGGGGATGCAAACGGCACTGGTTGAAATCGGGCCCGGTGACAAAACCGGCGGCGAAGTCGTCTTACTGGGGGATGGATTGACGGAAGCGGAAATTGCCGCTGCTCGCGGCGTTAGCGAGCAAAACGCGTTGCTCGCCCTGGTCGGGGCTGGAAACCGCGAGTATCGCGGTCTCTGAGTGCGGGTTGGGTTTAGAGGCTGCTGTTGACCGAGTTCCAGCGCCAGCACCTTGCTGCCAAAGGTGCCGATGACCGCGATGGCGGCAATGGAAATAAGACCAGCGACGATAGCGTACTCGATGACTTCGCCGCCGGACTCGTCGTGGGCGATATGCGTCAGCGATTTGAGAATGCGGGACATGAAAATGCCTCCATCAGATGGGGTCATATCAATCGCGACGGCTTCCCAATTCAGGGGCGCTAACCCACGGCATCGGCCGAAATCGCCGCTGTCTTAACAATCCACCGCATCAAAAAGCCCTTCCCGGATCGCCGGGAAGGGCTGGTGGGTTTGTAACGACTATGTTATCAAGAAGCCGGCTTTACGCTTGGACTTGCCGGCGCGAACGAAGCCAGCGGAACAGGCCCATTGCGGCGAGGCCGGCGCCTGCCATGGCGGCCGAGTTGGGCGCCGGAACCGAAGCCGGATCGCATCCACCGCCACCCATGTCTCCACCGGGGTTGGTCGGCGTGGTCGGACCGTTATCGGGCGGACCAGGGGGGTTCACATCCCCATTCGTCGGATTGCTGGGCGGATTGTTGGGGGGCCCAGGATTCCCCGGCTTGTTGCCGCCCGGAGGCGTGTTGTTGCCCTTCGGAGGCGGCGGGGGCGTGAAGACAATCGTCGGATAGACCGGCTTCTGGCCGATCACGCAATTGTAGGAGCGGTAGTAGCAGGAACTGGGCAGATCGCACCCTCCGCTGCCCTGGGGGTTGAACAGAAGCTCGTATTGCGTCCCGCTGATCTCAAACGTCAGCACCGAAGCCCTGGACAGGCTCGGAAGCCCGATCAGAATCCCCGCTGCACTCGCCCACAAAAACTTTTTCATGTTTCTATCCTCTTTGGTACGTCGTTCTTTCCCGCAACGTGCAGATCGTCGATTTGAAACCCAATCAACCGTTTCGATTCCCGGCGCTCACTTGCGCCGGCGTGATCCACATAGCAGTGAAATGAACTTGACATGAATCTATCCCCCTTTTGCCCCGCAAGTCGGACCTTGAAGCGTTTTTCGGGCTTCGGACTCCTCCGGCGCGTTGAAGTGGGGGAATCTTTTCCGTGCGCACTGCGTGCAACTGCTGCACAACCCCCGCTGCCGGGCTTCGCAAAAGGGCTTCAAGTTAATCTGGTGAAAATGGCGCAATGCCCGCGGGCCGCCGGGGCATGGCGCGAATCGCACATGGCAAAAATTGCACTGGGAAATCAGCAAAACCCCAACGAAAAGAGGCCGGGAGGCAACGAGCCTCCCGGCCGAGTAGGGGATGCAGAACCGTTCAATTAGCAGTAGGACTTGGCGTTGCGGCGGGACTTAATCCAGCCGGCAGCGATCACGCCCAGGAGGCCGAATCCGCTCATCGCCGAGGCCGCCGGAGCGGGCACCGAGGCGCAGGAGCAGCCACCGTCGCCACACCCAGGATCGGTCGGGCAGACCGGCTGGCAGCCGCCGTCGTTGCCGTCGCCCTTGCAGGGATCAGGATCGCAATCGCCCTTGGGGGGGACGTTGCAATGGGAATGATCCTTGAGGTAATCCATCAGGCAGACGAGTTCGAATCCCTTCTTGTCGAATTTATCGCCTTTGCCGATTTCGCATTCCTTATCGCCTTTGAGGTCTTTAAGGATGTCCTTGCAGTCCTTGTCCGACTTGAAGTCGATTTTGCCGTCGTGCTTGTCGTCCTTCTGGTCGTACTTGCCATCTCCACCCCAAGTGGGGATGACGCTGGCCCGGCAGTAGCTCGATCCGCAGTAGGCGGAAAAGGCAAGTGCCAGGCAGGTGAATCCAAGTCCCATGCGCTTAAACATTGCAGTCCCTTTCAGGAATTAGGTCTCCAGCGGCCCAGCGGTGCGCGAACGTCGCGCGCCTCTGCTTTCCGCAGTGTTTCTCCAAACCAGTCCGGGTTGCCTTAGCTGATGGCCGGAAATGGCTGACGACTGGAACTTACCCCGCCTTCAGAAACGTGCCAGAAAAATGAAGAGAAAATGAGCCTCGCATGAAGGCTGGCGCGTTAACTGCGGGAATTCAAAACGTCCCTGCCGCGTTTGACGTAAATTACGTCCGCGTTTTCAGCGTATTTTTCGATCCCCCCCTTTTTGGGACTAAGCAAATGGCGCGAAAAATGGGATGAGAAGAGAGGGAACTTTTGCCGATAATTACTTCCGTAGGACACGCCGGTTTGAAGAGACGGAACCCTGGGGGAGAAAATTCAACCGGCAGCAATATGAGTCAGATCAATCCCATCCTCGGGTCGATCGTTCAAACGCCCATGGCCCAGCGCCAGCAGGAGCTTGGCAAGGCGGAGCAGATTCGCCATCGCCAGGACCAGCTTAAGAACACGGCCGCGTCGTCGGAAGAGGAAGTCGAAGAATCCGTCGCCAGCCCCGATGAGCTCCCTCCCACCGCCGGCGACAGCCATCCCCGCCAGCAGGGAAAAGGGACCTATTCCCGCAAGAAAAATGAAGAGGAATCCGAAACCCCCGCCGACGGCGACAGCCTCGATCTCACTGCCTAGAGCATTTTCATTTCAGTCGTAGCGTCTGCGTTGCTTTGGGCGAGGTCGGCCGCAAGGAAGAGCGACGAAGCGGGTTTGAATAGACCCGTTGAGGAGGGATGACGCCGCGGACAACCTCGCCCAAAGCAACCCCGAAGGGGTCGCCGAAGGCGACGCGGACGCTACGAATGAAATGAAACTGCTCTAGTCCCCGCCGTCACTCCCCAGCCTTGAGCGTGAACACCGAAATCTCCGGCTTGCACCAATCCTGCACGCGTTGGCCGTAGCTCAGCCCGCGGTTGACGTACAGATGCCGTCCGGCGACCGAATAATATCCGTGCGTGTAATGGCGATAGCGATGCGGATAAAGCGCCCGCCCGACTTTGCTCGTCGCCACTTGCCGGCCGTGCGTATGTCCGCTCAGCATCCACTGCCAGGGATATTCCAATAGCTCGCGCACGTTCACGGGATTGTGATTGAGGCAGATGATCGGCAGCGATGAATCCACATCCCCAAACGCCCGCCGCGGATCGATGTTCCCCGACCACTCGTCATCAAGTCCCACGATCACCAGCGGCTTTGTCGCACCCGGCGCGTTGAGCGTCAGCGACTCATTCCGCAGCACGATGAGGCCGCGCTTGCGCAGGCGCCGATTCCAGAAAATCCGCCCGCCGCTTCCCCTCTCCGTTGACCCGCTTTCCGTAAATGCTGTAGTCGTGATTGCCGAACGTGCAGATCACCCCGTGTGGCGCTTTCACGTGCGACAGCAACGTGGCAATACGATCCGCATAACGATATCCGCCCGTGATCAAATCACCGGTAACGACAACAACTTGCGGCTCCAGATCGTTCACCCAGTGCATAAACTGGATCAGATATTTCCGCCACACCACCGGGCTGTAATGCAGATCGGAAATCTGCACCACCTTCCACCCCTCCATGGCTGGATCGAGATTGCTCAGCACCATCAGCCGGCGATGAATCTCTACCCAGCGCCGATTCACCGGCAGCGCGTGCATCCCGGTCAGCCCAAGCCGGGCCATGTTCGACCAGATCGCATACCGCCACTTCTGCTGGCGGGCCCAGTGCGGTTTGTGCAGAAAATCGAGGAATTGATTCGGCATCGGGCTATTCGATCATGCTCAGCGCCGCGGCTATTTCCTGCGCCGCGTGCTGATCCCCTTTGCGCTGGGCTGCGTCGATCCCCTCCCGATACGCCTGCCGGGCGCCGTCCAAATCTCCCGATGATTCCAGAATCTGCCCCTTCTGGTGATACGCGTAACAGTAACCCCAATCGTGCTGGATCACGCTGTCGAGATATTTCAGCGCGGCTTTGGCATCCCCCAATTTTCGGTGCTCCAGCGCCATCGCATAAAGCAGAAAAGTATCCCCGGGAGACTTTTCCAGCATCCCCTGCAATTTCTCCAGTCGCGACGTCTCGGCACCCATTTTAACTACCCCGCTTTGGCCCGCAGCGGCTTGTGCTGCATGTGCAGCGACTCCGCCACCACCGAATTGGTGATCCTTCCGCCCGCCAGGTTGATTCCTTCCGCCAGCCCCGGATCTTCCCCGGCCGCCTTCTCGAACCCGCGGTTGGCGATCCTCAGCGCATAAGGCAGCGTCGCATTGCACAGTGCAATCGTGCTCGTGCGCCCCACCGCGCCGGGCATATTGGTCACGCAGTAATGAACGACACCCTCGACGACAAACGTTGGCTGCTGATGCGTCGTCGGCCGGCTCGTTTCCACGCAGCCCCCCTGATCGATCGCGACATCGACGATCACGCTGCCGTTGCGCATCTCCACCAAGTCCAGCCGCGATACCAGTCGGGGCGCCTTTGCGCCGGGGATCAGCACAGCGCCGATGACCAGGTCGGCATGCCGCAGATGCTCGCGCACCGTGTGGGCGTCGCTGAAGATCGTCTGCACGTTGGCCGGCATGACATCCGAGAGATATCGCAACCGATCGAGATTGATGTCCATGAGCGCCACGTTCGCCCCCAGCCCCGCCGCCACGCGGGCCGCGTGCGTCCCCACCACGCCCGCGCCCAGCACCACCACATCCGCCGGCGCCACGCCCGGCACTCCCCCAAGCAAAATCCCCCGCCCCATCATTGGTTTTTCCAGATATTTCGCCCCCTCCTGGATGCTCATCTTCCCGGCAATTTCGCTCATCGGCGTCAGGCAGGGAAGCCGGCCCGCGCGGTCCTTGATCGTCTCATACGCGATCGCCACGATTTCCGCTTCCATGCACGCCTGGGTCAGCTCCGGCGAAGCCGCGAAATGGAAATAGGTGAAAACGATCTGCCCCGGACGGAAGAGCCCGATCTCCGAGCCCATCGGCTCCTTCACCTTGATGATCATCTCCATCCCGGCAAAAGCTTCCTGATGCCCGGGAACAATCGTCGCTCCCGCCTTAACGTAATCTTCATCGCTGAACCCGCTGGAAACGCCGGCGGAAGCCTCCACGAAAACCTGATGCCCGCTCTTGGTCAGCGTCTCGACGCCGACAGGCATCATGGAGACCCGGTATTCATCCGGCTTAATTTCTTTTGGAACTCCGATTCGCATGACTCTGCAACCTTCCCTTGTTGACGGTTGAACCAACCTTTCCCCGATGTTACACGAGCGTCCGGTAAAAAATCCCGCCTGTGCTATAAAATCATCCAAAATTTCAAACGTCGCTTAGCGTAAACATCGTTTTGTGCCGATGGTTAAAAATAGCAACCGTTGTTCTCACGAAACACCATTGGACACCTGCGATGCATCGCCCCGATACGCCCCATAAGCCGCGGATTCTGATTCTCGACGAAGACCGGATCATTTTGCAGTCCCTCTCGCAGTTTCTCAGCCGCGAGGGATACGACGTGCAAACCTGCGACGTCCCCGCCGAGGCCCTTGCCCGGCTCGACAGTGGACAGATCGAACTGCTCCTGGCCGACATTAACATGCCCGGCATCAAACCGGCCGATTTTTTGCGAGATGTTCGCCGCCGCGCCCCGCATGTCGTGGTGGTGGTCATCACCGGCTACGGCTCCATCGAAGGCGCCGTCGAAGCCACCAAAATGGGCGCCCATGACTATCTCACCAAGCCGGTGGTCGATGAAGAAATCCGCCTCGTCGTCGAAAAAGCCGTCCGGCAGCAGTCGCTGATGTTCGAAAACCAAACCCTGCGCAACCAGCTCGACCTTCGCTTCGGCTTCGAGAACATCGTGGGCCACGACTACAAAATGCTGAAGATCTTCGACCTCGCCGAGGCCGTCGCCGACAGTCGCACCACGGTCCTGATGAGCGGCGAAAGCGGCACCGGCAAATCGCTGCTGGCCCGGGCCATCCACCATCGCTCCCCCCGCCGGGACAAGCCCTTCGTCGAAGTAAGCTGCGGCGCCCTGCCCGAAACGCTTCTGGAGAGCGAGCTTTTCGGTCACGTGAAAGGCGCCTTCACCGGCGCCATCGCCGACAAACCGGGCCGATTCCTCACCGCCGACGGCGGCACCCTGTTTCTCGACGAGATCAACTCCGCCTCCCCCGCCATGCAGGTAAAGCTCCTGCGCGTTTTGCAGGAACGCGCCTTCGAACCCGTCGGCAGCAGCCAGACGAAACACGTCGACGTACGCGTCATCCTCGCCAGCAACGTCGATCTGACCCTTCTCGTCGCCGAGCAAAAGTTCCGGCAGGACCTCTATTACCGCATCAACGTCGTCACCATCCGCCTGCCGAGCCTACGCGAACGGCTCGGTGACATTCCGCTGCTGGCCGGGAACTTCCTCCGCCAGTTCTGCAAGGAATGCAGCCGCGAAATCCTCGGATTCACCGAATCGGCGATGGCCGCGCTCCAGCGCTACGACTGGCCGGGAAACGTGCGCGAGCTCGAGAACGCCATCGAGCGAGCCGTGGTGCTCTGCCGGCGGCCGCAGATCGATCTGGAGGATTTGCCCGAGCAACTTCAGCCGAACGTCTCCGCGAAAGCGCCGGCAAGTTCTGTAGCGGCAGGCATTCCAGAATCCCCCATGCCGCTGGAGACGGCCCTTGAGGGCCCGGAGCGGCGGATCATCGAAGCGGCCCTCAAACGCAACGCCTGGAACCGCCAGGCGACGGCCGCCGAGTTAGACATAAACCGCACGACCCTCTACAAAAAAATGCGCAAATACCAACTAGACGGAAACTCCCTCCCCTGATTCTCCCAAAGGAACCCCGGAACACCCCGCCGCCCCGCCCCAAGCCTGACCCGGGGCGTCCCCGCCCCGATTTTAACGCCACCCAAGCCGCCCCGCTCCCACACAACCCACCAAACCACCACCAACCACCCGTACCAAAGCCGCAGGGTACTCGCACCCGCGGAAATATCCTCCCCCGAAACCGCCACGGCGCGCCCTTCCCCTTCTAAAATCTCAAATCTGAAATCCTCTCCCTCCCCCAAAAGCCCCGCGATGGACTTCGGTGCGCTCCGTCGAACCGCCATCGCGGGGCCCCAAACAAAAAATTGTATTCGGGCAAAGCGCCCGCCCTCCATCCGGCACTATATAACTGAGAACTTTACGCATGACGCAGGCTTTTGAAGCAACATTCGATCTTGCCGCGTGTGTCCGGACAGCCGCCAGTGGCGATGCCAGTGCATTCTCGATTCTGGTGCAGCGATACTGCGACGCGGCCATGGCCCAGGCACTGGCTTTCCTGCCCGATCTGCATTTGGCACAAGATGCCGTACAGGAGTCCTTCGTCGCCGCATACCTGTCGCTTTCAGGATTGCAGGACCCGGAGGCGTTCGGTGGATGGCTTCGCTCGATCGTCCGCCACCAATGCCACCGGGTCCTCCGCAAGCTCGATCAGGACTTCGCACCACTGGCCCAGGCCGCTGATTCATGGTCCGACAACATCGGACCTGAAGATCACGCCGCCAACCGCGAAAATGGCCGGCTCCTTTTGTCGCTGGTCGATCGCCTGCCGTCCCCGGAGCGTGAAGCGATCTCGCTGTTCTATCTGCATGAATGCTCGCGTCGCGATGTGGCGGCGTTTCTCAATCTGCCGATCACCACCATCGACAACCGCCTGCACTCCGCTCGTCTTAAATTGAAAGAGGAGTTATCCAAAATGGTTGCCAACACTCTCAGCCAACAACCCATCTCACCGCGTCCCGACCTCGTCGTCGGCACCGTCATGTCAGTCGACGGACCCCTCGTCGACGTGCGCTTCGAGCACCACCAGGTTCCTGACCTCTTTGACGCGCTCGTCATCGCAGACACCGCCGGAAAGGCCGTCGAACGGATGAAGGTCATGCAGAGACGCGATGAGGGGCTTGTCCGCTGTATCGCGACGGGTCAAATCCAGGATGTTGCCCCAGGTATGAAAGTAATGAACACCGGCGCCGTTGGCGTCGCCCTGACCCCATTCGTCGGCGTCTCGCCCGTCTCCGATGCTGATTTGGAACGCGTCGCCGCTCGACTGCGCACGGCGCCACCCGGCAGATCATTGAAACCGGTATCAAGCCCATCGACCTGTTTTGCCCGCTCCTGGCCGATGGCAACGTCGCGCTTTTCGGCATTCAGGGTGTCGGGCGCATTGTTTTGGTCGAGGAATTGCTGCGCCGTCTGGGCGGTCCAGCAAACTCATCCCACCTGAATATTTTGTATTTGGTGGACCGTCAGGAACCCGACTCCGTGCGCGGCATGCTCACCAAGGAAAAGGATTACCCGGGAGACGTCGTTGGCGGCCTGCAAACATTTTGGATACTCAGCGACCACGCGACTGACGCTGATTACGCTGCCAGGTCTTCCGCATTCGATACCGCGATTTATTCCAATATTCTTCTGGCCGTTGATGGCTTGTACCCCGCCGTGGATCCCCACCATTCACGTTCCATTTTGTCCGACGGCGATCTTGGCGCCGAGCACCTGTCCGTTGTCCGCCAAATACGGGAAATACTCCGTCAGGCCAAGGAATTGATGATTGACCCCGTCCTGCTGGAACTGATCGCCTGCAGGGAAAGAGACCGCGCCGCGCGTCGTTCCCGCGACTTCGCGCAGACCCGGATGAGTCAATTGAATGCCGGCGACCGATTACTCGTATCCCGCGCCCGCAAACTGCAGCGGTTCATGACCACGCCTTTCTTCGTCGCTGAGCCGCATTCACACCGACCGGGAAAGTTTGTTACCACGAGCGAAACAATTCGTGGTTGCCGAATGATCCTGGAGGGTCAGTTCGACTCCATCCCCGAGGAAAAACTTTCGTACATTGGCACGATCGACGAGGCCCTCACGACGCCGCATTCACCGTAGCGGTGCCGCCGGCGCAACGCTCACCACCCGTACCAAAGCCGCGCGGTGCTCGCACCCGCGGACCAGTGAACACCGATGGCGCACCCATCCAGTATCTGCATATGTAGACCATAAATGTCAAAACCCACGAATATAAATACCCCAAACCACCTATCTTATCCATTTTGTTGCGGACTGTAAAGTTTTGTAATGCATATCCCCGAAACAAAAATCATCTTCCCCCGCTAACATAAATTCATGCCCCGCCCCTCACTCACCCATCTCGACAAATCCGGAAAAGCCAAAATGGTCGACGTCGGTCATAAGCCCATCACCCAGCGAACCGCCATCGCCGAAGGATTCATCACCATTCAGCGATCCACACTGGAAGCGATTGCAAATGAGACGATTCCCAAGGGGGAGGTCCTCTCAGTCGCGCGGCTTGCCGGCATCATGGCCGCCAAGCGCACCGGCGATCTGATTCCCCTTTGCCATCCGCTGGCGGTGGAATCCGTCGAAGTTGATTTCGATCTGCCTGATCTGACGTCGGATGGGAACCATCCGGTGAAGGTCCGCATTAAGTCGATTGCACGGATTTCAGCCAAGACCGGCGTGGAAATGGAAGCCCTCACCGCCGTCGCCGTCGCCGCCCTCACCATCTACGACATGTGCAAGGCAATCGATAAAACGATGGCCATCACCGACATCCGTCTCCTGGAAAAAACCGGCGGCACCCGCAAAACCGCCGTGATCTGACCTTCCGTTCGCGCCTTCGCCTCTTCGCGGTTAAATGAACATTAAACATGAGTTAGCGGATACTAATTAAAATCCCAAAAGTGTCAGATTTTGTCAGATTCTGTCAGATCGCCTCCGCGTTAGATGGAAGAGAAAAATTCCCGCCGCCACGGCGACGTTCAGGGAATCGGTGCCGAGCTTCATGGGAATGGTGATCCGACGGTCGGAGTGGGAGATCGTTTCCGCGTCTAGGCCTTGAGCTTCGCTGCCGAAGACGATTGCGAGGCGCGCGGGCGAAATCAGGCCATCGAGGGGCTCCGCATTCTTATCGAGAACCGTCACGAAACGATCGATCTGCATTTCGCTCAATTGATCCAGATCGGCCAGTAGATTCTCACTGCGCACGATGGGGAGGGCGAAGATCGTGCCCATCGAGACGCGAACGCTTTGGCGAAACCAGGGGTCGCAGCAGCGCTCGCCGATCAGGATCGCATTGGCGCCGAAGGCGGCGGAGATGCGAATGAGGGAGCCGAGATTTTCGGCGTTGGTGATTTCCTGACAAGCGACGATCAGGGCGGGTTGCGGCGGTGGGGGGATGACCGAAGGGAGCGAAGGTGAAGGCGGACGAATGCCGCAGGCGAGGACGCCGCTGTGGAATTCGAAGCCGATGACGCGCTCGATCAGCTCGTCGGTGGCGACGAATAATTTGACACTGGGGGGAACCAGAGGCGCGATCGCGGCTTCTTTTCGCCGGGCGAGGAGGACGGATTCTACGGGTGTTGGGCTGGCGAGGAGGCGGCGTACGACGTGCTCTCCCTCGGCGATGAATCGGCCGCCGCTTTTGGCGAGTTCCTTGTCTTTCAGGTTTCGATAGGGGGCCAGGAGGGGATCGTCGAGAGAATTTACCGGATCGGAGGGCATGTCAGGACCAAGTTGATCGGGAATCCGGCCTCTTTTCGCGCTGGAGCTTGGGGCGGGGAATTTTGGTGGAGGGCGGGGGCGTTTTAAATTTCGGTGGCGCGGGCTGGGGAATTTTCGCGGGCGGCACTTTAGGGGGCGCGGGGGTTTGGATGATCCGCGGGGTTCCGCGCGGGCGGCGGGAGCGGGTGCGGTTCATTTCCGTCAGGTCCTCCCAGGCGTAGGCGCCGCCGACGCTGAGCAGGGCGCATAACAGTCGGACCGGGATTTCGCATCCCAGCGGGGGATCGAAATAGGGGCCGGTCATGGGGACCAGCAGGAAAGCGAGCTTGAAGAGGGAGAGGATGCTGATGAGGAAGACGATCACGGCGGCCCAGAGGCGGCCGGTTCTGACCAGGGCGCCGCTGATGAAGAGGACAAGTCCGGGGATGAAATAGAGGATGGTCGCGGGCCAGAAGGCGGCCATGAATTCGGGGCCGGGATTGGAGTTGAACTGAGGGTCCGAAAAGACGGCGATTCCGACGGCGACGATCCAGACAAAGAGGCAGAACCCGGCGACGGCGCGGGTGGCGCGGGAGAGGAAGATGACGGTTGAATAGGCTCGGGCCATGGATGTCTGCTATCAGTTATCGGATTGGAAACGAAACGAATGTTGAATATATTGCGGTCACGCGGGCTGCCTCCGGAAATGACGGTTGGTGGCTGGCGTGAATTCAAGGATGGATGGAATTGACCACCACGCCCCAGAACTCACTGGAAACCGGCCATGATATCGTATCTGGAGGCGTGAATCCGCTTCGGTGGGGCGATTATTTTCTGCTGGGGGCGTTTTGCGCGGTTCTGTTCGGTTATGTGGCGGTGAGCGGGCGGCCGCTGACTTTGCACGAGGCCCGGCTGCCGGAGCTTTCGCGGGAAATGATGGCGACGCACAACTGGCTGGTGCCGATGGACGGCGACCGGCCCTGGCTGGAGCGTCCGCCGCTGCCGCACTGGTGCATGATCGCGGTGGCGAAGGTGATCGGGCAGCGGTGCGACACGCGGTGGTCGGTGGGAATACCGCCGGCGCTGGCGGGGTTGCTGATTGTTTTGATGACGGCGCGGATTGCCGCGGGGTGGTTTGGGCGGGGGATGGGGATCGTTTCGGGGCTGGTGCTGGCGACGATGTACGAGTTTTACATCTACTCGACGCTGGCGGAGGATGACATTTTTCTGGGGGTGCTGGTGATGGGGGCGATGGCGCTGTTTGTGGGCCAGGAATTTCATGTGGACCCGGTGGTGGGGGAGGGGCGCATTCGATTTTTGGGGTGGCGGCCGTGGAGGGTGGCGGCATTTTTTGTTTTTCTGGGGCTGACGAATCTGGCGAAGGGGCCCGTGGTGGGGGCGGCAGTAGTGATTGGGGCTATCGCGGCGTATTTTGTCATGCCGTCGATTCTGTGGGAGGGGGGTGGGGATCTTTCATTCGTATTTCACTTTCCGCCGGAGCAGCGGAGGCGAATTTTCAGGTACTGGTGGCTGTGGGGGATTCTTGGCGCGGCAGTGATTGCGCTGAGCTGGCATGTGTATGTGGCACGTCTTTATCCGGGGGTGGGGGGATATCTGGCGAATCTTCGGTATGATTTTTCCGAGACGCATGAGTTTGATGAGCCGTGGTGGTATTACCCGGTGATGCTGCTGGGGCGGGCGATGCCGTGGATTCCGGCGGCAATCGTGGCGCTGGTGGTGACGGCGCGGCAGGCGTGGAAGGAGCAGGATCGGTCGCTGCGATTTTTGTGGTGCTGGGCGATTGTGCCGATCATCGTGCTTTCGATCCCGCATCGGAAGCATCATCATTATCTGGTGCCAAGTTTGCCGCCCTGGGCGATTCTTTCGGCATTGGGGCTTAAGCCGATCGCGGAATTGATGTTCAAGGGTCCGGCGTCGACGCGACGGGCGCGGTTTGGATTGATGGTAGTTGGGGTGCCGCTGGGGATTGCGATTGTGATTTTGGGGTGGAAGCGGTTGCTGTCGCCGTCGAATGCGATTGAATCGCAGATTGAATCGGGGGTGTTTTTGGCGGGCCTGGCGGGGGGGTGCATCTGGCTGTTTTATCATGGGCTGTGGACGAAAAATGGGAGGTGGATGCTGGCGGCGATCGTGATTGGAATGAGCGGGGTGTTCAGTTGGGAGCAGACGCAGTTGCGCGATGATTACGTTCCCGACACGGTTTTTTTGCGGCAGGACGTGGCGGCGGTGGTGCCGGGGGATAAATTGCTGGTGATCAACGCGGCGATCGGGCCGCTCAACTTTTTCCGGGTGCAGTTTTATTTGCGGGGGGATGCGCTGCTGGTTCATAATTTGACGTATCTGCGCAGCGATCGGATTCATTCATCCGAGGCGTACGTGGTGGGGCAGGTGGGCGATTTGCAGTTTCTGAAGACGTTGGGGGATGCGACGATGATGTCGCGATCATCGCGCCGGAGAAGAAGGATACGCCTGCGCTGGCGCTGTTTCATGTGACGTTTTCGGCGGATTTGAAGCGGTATCCGGTGCCGGCGGTTTCGGTAATGCAGGCGATGATGAGAGAGAGCGGGCCGTGGTGCGGGCCGGAGCCGGTGCAATGATTGCGGCGTCTAAATGCCTTTGGCCACAGTGGAAACGAAGGCTTCGAGATAGTTCATGGACGTGGGCAATATCGCTGAGTTGATATGCGGTGGAATCGGCGTTTGCGAACCGCTAAGGCGTGATGTGAGCCAGAGGGTCGGGAGATGGGTGCCGTCGGCGGCGCTCGAAGCACCGATAATGTCGCTCAGCGTAAATCCGATGGCCGAGGGTTCACGTGCCAAGACGACCAGTCCGTGATATTCACCGGCTTCGGCGAGGGTCGGCACGGCATTGCGAATGGTGGCTTCGGCCAGCCCATCCAGGGCGGCGGCGACGGGATCGATAGGGGACAATGCCTCTTCGCGTGCGAGCCAGAGGCGAACCGGGCGGCGGCGGGCGCAGGATTCGCTTAGCTCTTTCTGCTGGGACTGCGAGAGGTGGGCACAGATTGCGGTCAATGCGAAGAGCTCGCTTCGGAGCTTCGCGGCGTCGGGGGGCGATTGCTCGTCATTGCCAGTCACTTCGCGAATTTCCGATCGGGTCCATGGGCGGATCAGATTCTCGTCACAGAACTCGAGCAGCATTCCGCTGGCATAGGAACTGGCGACGGTAAGGACGCGGGCAAGGGGTTCATTTGCGGTGGCGTTGCGGCGGTCCCCGCGGTGATAGGCGATGATCGGGTTACAGACGGCGGGCGGTAATGCGAGCCGGCGGAGAATGCGCTCGACGAGTTCGCCGCGGCTAATGCCGAGCATGGCACGCTCGACTTCCCAGGTGGGTTTTCCGGAGGACTTCCTGGCCTCAAGGACCTGGCGGTATTCTGCTCCGAACTGACCGCGGAAAAGAAGTTCGCCGAGGTTGTGGCAGAGTCCAACGACGTAGGCCATGCCGCGGTTTTGTTGGGGGGCCAGGAGGCTGCAGAGCGTTGCCGCCGCCAGAGAATGTTGCCAGCATTGAACGGGGTTGAAGCCATCGGCGCCGGGAGGGGGCATGGATTCAAACAGACCGACGGAGGCGGCGATGTCGCGGATGACGGCGCTGCCGACGATGCGAACGGCCTCGGCGAGCGTGGAAATCATTTTGCGGTGTGAGGAATAAGCGGCGCTGTTGGCGGTCTGAATGATGCGAGCGGTCAGGACGGAGTCCCGGCCAATGAGCCCGGCGAGGTCGGAAATCTCCGCGCGATGAATCGGTGAGGGCGATGACTTCGGTGACGACGCCGGGGAGGGGTGCGCCCTCGATTGCGGTTTCGACGCGCTCGATGCTCTGTTCGCGGGTCAAAAGGGACTTGAATTCGCCCCCGGCTGGGGCGGGCTGGGGAGCCTGCGCGGGGCGGCGGGAAGCGAGGTGGAAACTGCCGGCGCGGTGGGAAGGGTGCCCGCGGGAGGGATTCGTTTGTTTACGCGCTCGAGCAAATCGGAAATGCTGAATCGCGATTTAAGGATATAGTCGACGGCGCCCAGCTTTTTGCGCAGTATGTCGTCCTTGAGCGTATCGCCCGTGAGCATGATCACGGGCAGGTCCTTCCAATCCTTGATTTGGCGGACCTGGCTGAGGAAGAGAAGGCCGGACATGCGCGGCATTTCGACGTCGAGGAGAATGAGGTCGGCCCCGTCCCGACGAAGGGCGGCGAGACCTTGGACTCCATCGGCGGCAGTGAAGACGTTGTGGCCTTTGGAGCGGAGAATATCGGCGACGGTATCGCGCCAGAACTGTGTGTCGTCAACGACGAGTATTTTGCCCATGGCTTGCCTGAGCCTTTCCTGGCCGCCCGAAGTTAAGCAACAAGTGCGGCGTGCGGCGTGGAATTTTTGTCCAGCCAGGCCAACGCGGCTTCGATCTGGCGGCGAAGCTGCGATACGAGGGGAGGAGCCTCGGCGAGGCGGTGTTCACGCACGGTCTCCTCGATGGTTTTGCAAAGGGCGGACGTGGTCTCCAGGGACATATAGGCGGCCATGCTTTTGAGACTGTGGGCCAGGCGTGTGGCGGTGATTGCATCGCCGTTGGTGACCGATTCCTCGAGACGGGTGAGGTCGGAGGGTGCCTGTTTGGCGAAGCGCTCGGCGATGGCGGCGGCAAAGGCGGCGTCGCCGCCGCAGCGGGCGATGAGCTGGTCCCATTTGATCGGTGCTTCGTTGCCCAGGGGGAGGGCTCCGGTTTTAGGGGTTTGGGGAGGAATTGGTTCTGACATGGTTGTCTCCTCTGAATGATCTTGATGAGCCGCGTTGCAGACGCGGTTGCGTCCGGAGCGTTTTGCGGTGTAGAGGGCGCGGTCGGCGGCGCGGAGCAAATCGGGAAATTGGCGGGTGTCGCCGCTGCGGTGGGCGATCCCGACACTGATGGTGACGGGCAACTGTGCATCTCCGACGCGAAACGGGCCGGCCTCGACGGCGGCACGACAGCGCTGGCAGCAGGCGATTGCCTCCTGGTCTGTTTCGGACGGGAAAATGATGAGAAATTCCTCGCCGCCGATTCGGCAGACGGCATCTGTGCCACGGGTCTGGTCGCGGAAAATCCCGGCGATGCGGCGCAGGACGATGTCGCCGGCGTCGTGGCCGTGAATGTCGTTGACGTTCTTAAACCGATCGATGTCGATCATGGCGACGGTGAGCGGACGGCTGTAGCGTTCGGAAATGGCCCATTGCTCTTCGAGGCGCACCATGGCATGACGGCGGTTGAACAGACCGGTCAGGTCGTCGGTAATCGACAAGCGGTCGAGTCGCCCGTTCATCTGGCGGAGGCGGACGTTTATCTCCTGGAGACGGGAAGTCTTTCGGGTCAATTCCTGGTGAAGCCGGAAAGTTCGCAGGCCGGCTTTTACGCGGGCGAGAAGCTCGTCGGAACTGAAGGATTTGCCGACGAAGTCGTCGACGCCGGCCTTGTAGGCT
Source organism: uncultured Phycisphaerales bacterium (assembly GCA_963755915.1). GTDB lineage: Bacteria > Planctomycetota > Phycisphaerae > Tepidisphaerales > Tepidisphaeraceae > PALSA-1353. Next base: position 66,114 of record CAVWLP010000001.1, on the reverse strand, counting down.
TCGAGCATGGAGTTCTCGTCGGTGCGACCGGTGAGCATGATGAAGTGGACGGGTCCGGCGTTGGCGAGGGAGCGAATCTGGCGGCAGAGATCCAAACCGCTGGCGCCGGGCATTTCCAGGTCGGAAACGATGAGGCCCGGATGCTGGGCGCGGAAGACCTGCATTGCCTCGACGGAATTCCTGGCGGTGAAAACGGGTTCACCGATGCGGGCGAGCGCGGCGGCCTGAAGGTTTAATTCGGTGGGGCTGTCATCGACGAGGAGGATGGGGCAGGGTTGTTGGGACGCCGGCGCCGACTCTTGTTCCATCCGCGCCTCTGCGAATTCGGGAACGGTGGAGGGGTCGCGCAATCGCTCGCGGACGGAAATAATCTCTTTTTCGGCGGCGAGAAACGCGTCCATGATATCGGGATCGAAATGCTTTCCGCGTTCGCGGAGAATCGCTTCGTGCGCCTTTTCGTGGGGCAAAGCCTCCTTGTAGACGCGGCGGCTGGTAAGGGCGTCGTAGACGTCGGCGAGGGCGACGACGCGGCCGCAGAAAGGGATCTGCTGCCCGGCAAGGCATTGGGGATAGCCGGTGCCGTCGAATTTTTCGTGATGCGAGGCGGCGATGTCCCGCGCCATCTGGAGGAAGTGCACGTTTGGAAAGCGCTGAAGGGCGGCATCGAGGGTTTGCGCCAAGCATGGTGTGGGTCTTCATGATCTCAAATTCTTCGGGGTCAAGTTTGCCCGGTTTCAGGAGGACGCGGTCGGGGATTCCGACTTTTCCGAGGTCGTGGAGGGGCGAGGTCTGATAGAGCAGGCGGATATATTCCGCGTCGACACCGTGTATCTCCTTGACGCGGGGCGCCAGGGATTGGGCGAGCAGGCGGGTGTAGCTCTGCACGCGCTCGATGTGTCCACCGACTTCCATGTCGCGGCTTTCCGCCAGCTTTGCGAGTGCGAAGAGGGCCACGTCCCGCGTTTCCAGGGAAAGGATTCGCTCGGCGTTCCTAAGGACGACCTCCATCTCCTTCATGTCGAGGGGCTTGGTGAGAAAGGCATCGGCGCCGGCGGTGAGGCCTTCGCAGCGGCTCCTGGAACCCTCGCGCCCGGTGAGCATGATGAGATAGACATAACCGTTGAAATCGTTGGTGCGGACGGAGCGGCAAAACTCCAGGCCGTCCATTTCGGGCATTTCCCAGTCAGTGACGACGAGGCGTATTTCGCCGTGGCGGAGAAGGTCGAGCCCTTCGCTAGCACTACCTGCGCGAACCACGGTGTGACCCAGCTTGACCAGCGCGCGTTCAAGAAGGTGGAGGTGGAAGGCGTCGTCATCTATCGCCAGAATTTGCATGCGTCACCTTGCCGATTCCTCTTTGACGGGGGTACTGGCCGACCCTTGTTCGATCATTCCGATGAGTTGGGGAACATAGTCGGCACAGCGCCGGGCTTCGGCGCACAGCTCCGGCAGGCGATGCTCGAGGAATTCGAGATCGGCGTGGTCTGCGGCCTGCTCCATAGCAAAGGCGAGGCGGCGCAGCTCGGCGGCGCCCATGTGAGAGGCGACGGCCTTCAGATTGTGAGCGATCTCTCCGGTCTTTTTAGGGGATTGGGCGCCCGTTTCGGCGAGGTCGTCGGCGTCTTTGATGGCGCGGCGGCGGAACTTTTCCAGAGTTTGAATCGCATACTCGCGGTCGCCCATACAGCGATCGAGCAGGACGGAAGTTTCAATGGGCGTGGGGGCGCCGGGAGCGGGCGTTGCCGCCTTTGCGGCAGGCGACGCCGTTGCCTGGGCCTTGAGCACGGTATCGACCTCGCGAAAAAGCTCGCGGGGATTGATCGGTTTGGTGACGTAGCCGTCCATTCCGGCGGCGATGCATTTTTCGCGGTCGCCGGCAATTGCTTCAGCCGTGAGCGCGATGATCGCTATTCGCTGCGACCCTGGCGTGGCGGCTTCGCGCTGGCGAATGAGCCGGCTGGCTTCCAGGCCATCCATGTCGGGCATCTGGCAGTCCATCAGGATTGCATTGAAACTTCCTTTGGCGGATTCCTCGACGGCGAGCCGGCCGTCGGCGACGATTTTGCAGGTACACCCGGCGCGGCGGAGGAATTCTTCGGTGACGAACTGGTTCATCTCGTTGTCTTCGGCAACCAGGAAATGCAGTTTTCGCGGGTGCTGGGCGGGGACGGCGGAGGGATCCGGGCAGCCTTCGCGGGGCTCGACCAGTGAGCAGATGGCGTCGAGGAGACGAGATTGGGTGAGAGGCCGGTGCAAACGGGCCGAAAACCCCAGTCCGCGTAACATTTCAAGTTCGGTGCGGTCGTCGATGTCGAGGATGGCGAGCAGCTTGGTCGTCTGGAGCCGGGGGTCAGACTTGATCGCCTGGACCAGCGGGCGAAATTCATCACTCTGATGGGGGAGAAGGGCGACTTCAAACGTAGAGCCCGCGGCGGCGCCGCGCTTGAGCGCCGCAGAGCGCGCTTTGGGTATCGGCTACGATTGTTACCGAGGAAAAACGTTGTTCCAACTGCTTTTGAAGGATTGCGCGGTACGCCGGATCGGGTTCCAGGGCGAGGACGCGAATCTGGCTCCCGGGCCGGCAACCGGAGTCGGCGGCGACGTCGACAGCGGGCAGGTCCATGCTGAACCAGAAGGTGGCCCCGCGGCCCTCCTGGCTGTGAACGCCGATTTCTCCTCCCATCAGCTCAACCAATCGTTTGCAGATCGCCAGTCCGAGGCCGGTTCCGCCGAATTTGCGGGTGGTTGACGTATCGACTTGTGAGAAACCCTTGAAGAGCCTGTCCATTCGGCTCTGGGGAATGCCAATGCCGGTGTCCTCAACATTGACGCGGATGGTGCGGCGAGGCCCGATCTGAGCGGCGAGCTCGACGCGAACGCTGACCGAACCCCGTGCGGTGAATTTGATCGCGTTGCCGACGAGATTGGTGAGGACCTGGCCGATGCGGATCGGATCTCCGACCATGCGGTGTGGAATGTTGTCGGGAAGAAGGCAACCGAGGGCGAGATGTTTCTTTGCTGCGATAGGTGCGAGGAGTTCGATCAGGTCCTCGACGACGCGGTGGAGGTCGAATTCGATAGCCTCAATTTCTACTTTGCCGGCTTCGATTTTCGAGAAATCGAGGATGTCATTGATGACGGAGAGGAGATTCGCGGCGGCGGTGCGCGCGGAATCGGTGTAACGCCGTTGGTTGGATGCGAGTTCTGTTTCTCCCAGCAGGTCGATCATTCCGACGACGCCGTTGAGGGGAGTGCGAATTTCGTGGCTCATGCGCGCGAGAAACTCGCTTTTTGCGTGACTGGCGGATTCCGCGGCCTCCTTGGCGAGGTTGAGCGAGGCGGTCATCGACTTGGCGAGGGCCAGCGCCCTGTGGCGGCTTTTGGAAAGCGTCCACGCCACGGCGGCGAAGGCGATAGTCAGGATGCTTCCAAATCCCAATATGAATCGGGATTGTGCGGCGACCCAGCCGAAATCGTCGCCCTTATAGAAGACGTCGGCGGGGACGGAAATGTCGAGTCTCCAGGGCGCCATGTCGACGATAAAGACGCTGTCTGACTGGGTATAACCGAATTGTTCATTGGGCGGCGGGGCGGAATCGTCGGCGAACATGGTGCGGAATCCGGACTGCCGCAGGAGGGTCAGGAAATGGATGTCGAGCCAGCCCGCCATGACGGACGTCCGGAGGGTGCAGGCGACGATTCCGGCAAATTTCCCGTCGGCGCCGTAGATTGGTACGGCGTAGACGATGCCGCGGACGCCGGCGCCGGTGTTGGTGCGGGCGAACTCAATTTCGTCGCTGGCCAAAGCCGGAGCAAGCCCTTGTCGAACCGAGCCGGCGTCCGGACAATTGCGTCGAAAACTTTGGATCTGGGCGGCCATGGTTTCGTACAGCGGCAACATGGCGCGATAAGAGTCACCGGAGGAGCGTAAATCGCTGAGGGCGCTGACGGCACCGGGTCCACCGCTGAAGGCGATGATGGGCGTCTGTGGCCGGCCGGTCGCCGAGTTGAGTTGCCCGGGCGTGAAATCCTTGGAAACGATAAAGATGTTGGATACACCAACATCGCTAACGAGGTTTTCGTAGATCGCGGCCGCCGCGATTTGCGCGTTCTGGTCAAAATCGGCGGTGTTGCAGTCAATTTTCTTGACGCCGGGCACAATCGCGATCAGGCGTATGGCGTCGTAAATCCGGTCGAACTGGTCTTCAATTATTTTTTTGCCGTGACTGAAGTCGTCCTCGTAGTCTGCACTGGCAAGCTGGGTTGCCCGAATCACTGCGGTGCGATTGAGGAATCTCCACGAGACCAGGGACCCGATCAGGCCAAGGACGATGACCAGCGCGACGTACCGGAGTTCGCTCAGTCGGGAAACAGGCTCGGTGTCCTGGGTAGTTGTCAGCGTTGGCAATGTCATTTGTCCCATCCGTTCCGTTCGGCGAATTGCGCGATGCGGCGGCTATGGAAAATGACTTCCCGGCCCCGCGCTTACTCAAAAAACATCGAACGAAAGCAAACCCCGCAAAATAGGGATTTATACCCAACCGCGATGAAAGGAGCGGCGATATTCTCAGACGTGAACCAGAGGCGGCCACTGGCTTTTGGGAGGGAAAAAACGAGCCAATACGCTGGAAAGCCCATCGAGCGATGTGGGTTTGCGAATGAACTCGTCGCATCCGGCGGCGCGGCAGCGATCGGCGAGGTTCTGCTCGTCGCTGCCGCTGATCGCGACGATTGGGCCTTTGAACCCGAGTGTGCGCATGAGGCGAGTGGCTTCGATGCCGCCCATGACGGGCATTTGAACGTCCGTAAAGACGATGTCGAAGGCCAAGCCATGCTCGTCTGCGAGGCGGACAATCTCGACGGCTTGGGCGCCATTATTGGCAGTGGTGATTTGGCCGCCCATGGAAGTGAGTGCTATTCCAGTCGCCTGGCAGTTGCAAGCGACGTCGTCCACGACCAGTCCGCGCCAGCTATTTCGTTTCAGACCCATAAGATTTTCTGCAAAGGCGCGTCGCAGCGATGGTGATAGCCTATGGCGGAAATATCGGAAATCGAAACGAGATGGGGAATGGGTACTTTTACCCAGAAATGACAGATTCTTTGTTAGCTGGAGACTTTGCCGCGATGGGCGGATGCCGGCGTGGAGTCGGCCATCATGTAAAGCCGGGCCAGGTCGGCGGCATTGCTTGCGCCGGTCTTGGTCATCAGGCTGGCGCGATGGTTGGCGACGGTTTTGATGGATATGCCCATGTCGAAGGCGATCCGTTTGTTTGAATGCCCCTCGACAATCCATTTCAAGAGTTCCAATTCGCGCGGGGTCAGCGAGTCGAAGCGCTGGCGAACCGATTCCTGATCGCTGCGGAGGCGGTGCATTGATGCGGACAGATCGAGGCTGCGGCGAATTGCCTCGATGAGAACCTCCGGCTCGACGGGTTTTTGCAGGAGGTCGACGGCGCCGAGCTTCATTCCGCGGACGGCGGTGGGGACGTCGGCGTGGCCGCTGATGAGGATTACGGGAATGTCGACCATCTCGGCGCGGAGTTGCTGAAGGAGTTCGATGCCGCTCATTCCGGGCATGCGGAGGTCGAGCACGATGCAGCCGGGCTGGGCGACATCGGCTTCGGCAAGAAATTCCTCGGCGGATTGATATGCATGCATGGGCAGCGACGCCGATTGGGCGAGCATGGTGAGGCTCTTGCGCATTCCGGGATCGTCATCGATGATGTGGACTACCGGCTTTGATTGGTCGGACATGCCGCCACCCCTGTTTCGATTGGAAGCGTAAAACGAAAGCGCATGCCTCCGTCGGGATTTGCTGAGGGCGTGAGCCGGCCGCCATGACTTTCGATGATCGAACGGCTGATATTCAGGCCCATGCCGAGGCCATTGGGTTTAGTCGTGAAGAACGGGTCGAAGAGCTGGCGAATGTTTTGGTCGGACATTCCGGCTCCGGTATCGATCACCGTGGCCCAGACCTGGTTTGAATCGGGCTGCCGCTGGGTTTGGACGGAGATTTTCCGCGGACCGCCGGGGTTTTCGGCGATTGCTTCGATTGCGTTGCAGATCAGGTTGACGAGGACCTGTTCGATCTGGATCTCGTCGGCGAGGACCGGCGGGAGGTCGGGAGCGAGATCGACGTCGGCGGCGATGGTGTGGCGGTCCAAATCGAACTGGAGCAACTGAAGCGATCTTTGGACAACTTGATTGAGATCGACGGGTTTGGTCCTGGGTTGGCGCTTTTGGACGAATTCGCGCATTCGGGTGACGATCTGGCCGGCGCGGCGCGTTTCGTTCATCATCTCTTCGAGGCCGGTTTTTAGGGTTGTGAGCGACTGGTTTGTGCCATCCATCTGGGCGAGGCAGGCGCCGCCATAGCTCAGAATCGCGCCGAGGGGCTGATTGAGCTCGTGGGCCAGGCCCGACGCCATCTGGCCCATTGTGCTGACGCGCGAGAGGTGCGCCAGATCGGCCTCGCGAGTCTTGGCGGCTTCTTCGGCGGCCTTGCGCTGGGTGATTTCGACGATCGTGCCCATCATCCGGCTGGCTTTGCCGTCGTCGTCGAAAAACGCGCGGCCCCGTCCCTCGAGCCAGTGCAGACTGCCGTCGGGCCAGACGACTCGATACTCGATTCGAAAAGGCTCGTGCGAGGTGATTGCGTCGCGGGAGGTTTTGTGGACTTCCAGGCGATCGTTGGGATGGATGCAGCGGTCGAAGGCTTCGAATGAGCACTCGCGGCCTTCAATTCCCAAGAGATGGGCCTGGATCGGGGACCAGACAATGCTGTCGCGCTTCAGATCCCAATCCCAGATTCCGATTTCGGCGGCCTCGACGGCAAGCTGGAGGCGGCGTTCGGCGTCGACGGAGGCGCGCTGGCGCGGGTGCGCTCGATAACATATCGCACGGCCCGGCCAACCAAGCCGCGCTCGACTTCGCTTTTGACCAGGTAATCCTGCGCTCCCTCCTTCATGGCCTGGATGGCGAGGTTCTCATCCGAGAGACCGGTGAGGACGATGATGGGCGCGTTGCCCGCTTTGGGCTTCATGCGCTGCAGCGTCTGGAGGCCCTGGGATTCGGGGAGACCCAGATCGAGGAGGATGGCGTCAAACGATTCGCGGGAGAGGCGCGAAATGGCCTCATCCAGACGCCTGACCATGGTTACCTGGAAATTTCCGTAAACGGATTCAGTGAGCGACATTTCCAGCAGGGCGGCGTCGCCGAGACTGTCCTCGACCAGCAGAATTTGCAGATATCGGTCGCTCATTTTGGTGGCAGGGTTGCCGTCCGACGCCAGAAGCGGTCAATGCACTTCAGCGCGTCGTTGAACCGGTCCATGTCGACGGGCTTCACGACATAGGCGTTGGCGTAATGCTGGTAGCTCCTGGCGATGTCGGATTCGGAGCTGGAAGTAGTGAGGACGATGACCGGGATTTTTCTGAAGTTCTCGTCGGTCTTGATCTCCTGAAGGACCTCCTGGCCATTTTTGCGAGGAAGATTGAGATCGAGGAAGATGAGGTCGGGGCGGCAGGCGGTTCCGTAGGGGCCTTCGCGGCGGAGATATGCCAGGGCCTCAACCCCGTCCTTGACGACGTTCAACCTGCTGGCGATGTTGCCTTCGCGGAAGGCTTCTTTGGTGAGAAGCACGTCGGCGGGGTTGTCTTCAACCATCAGGATCTCGAGATTTTCCGGTGTCATGAAACGCTCTTCCGCTTGGGGATGGTGAAGTGGAAGGTGGAGCTCTTTCCGAGGGTGGATTCCACCCAGATTCGGCCCTTGTGGCGCTCGACGATTTTTTTACAGATGGCAAGACCGATGCCGGTTCCGCTGTATTCCTCGATGGTGTGAAGGCGCTGGAAGACGATGAAGATGCGCTGGAAGTATTGGGGGGCGATGCCGATGCCGTTGTCGTGAACGGAGAACGTCCAGTTTTCCTCATCTTCCTTGGCCCAGATGTGGACGTGAGGCTCGGATTCCTTGCAGAACTTGATGGCGTTGGAGAGGAGGTTCTGAAAGACCTGGCCGAGCTGCGTGGGATCGCCGACGAGCGTGGGGAGGGTGTCGACGGTTAACTTCGCATTGCGCGAATCGATCGACGCCTTGAGATTCTCGATAACCAGTTGCACGATCGCATTGCAATCTGCTTTTTTGAAGGAGTCTCCCCGCGAATCGATGCGGGAGTAATTCAGTAGGTCGCGGATCAGAGTCTCCATCCGCTCTACGCCGCCGGTGATGAATTTCAGGTACTCCCTTGCTTCCTCGTTGAGCTCTTTGGAATGCTTTCGGTCGAGCAGCTTTGCGAAGCTGCTGACGGTTCGGAGCGGTTCCTGGAGATCGTGCGAGGCGATGTAAGCGAAGCGCTCAAGCTCGGTATTGGAGCGCGCCAGGGCTTCGGCCTGGCGTGCCATGCCCTCCTCGGCCTTTTTCCTGTCGGTTACATCCATCGCCAGTGCGGCGAACTGACCGATGCCGGGGCTGTAGGCGTAGACGTCGAAATAGCGGTCGAGCTGGGCGACGTAGTTGGTGTAACGAACGGCCTCTCCGGTGAGGGCGGGGGTTGCCAGGACCTGAATCCAGTGGTCTTCCAGGCCGGGAAGAATTTCCTTTACCCGTTTGCCTACGACGTCCTGGGCCTTCATCCCCAGGATTTTCTGCGCCGGATTTACCGCGAGGAAGATGAAATCGTTGGGCTTTCCGTTTTCATCGTAGAGCATCTGGCAGAGGCAGAACCCTTCGCTCATGGAGGTGAAAAGATTGCGATAGCGCTCGTCGACTTCCCGTTTCTCGGTCTCGGCCGCCTTGCGTGCAGAAATGTCAATGTTGGACTCAAGCACGGCGGGGACCTCTCCGCCAGGACCGCGATAGACCGTCCATTGGCTGGCGACGGCGATCTGCCTCCCGTCGCTGGTCGTGTGCAGAAGTTCTCCCTCCCAGGATCCGGTGGACCACAATTGTCCCAAGATTTTGTCCAGGGACTGCGGAAACTCGCTTCTGAGAAGCTCATGGCTCCGGCGTCCGATGGCTTCCTCGGCGGTATAGCCGTAGAGTTTTTCGGCGCCCTTGTTCCAGTGGATGATGCAGTCTTCTTCATCGCGCACGATGAGGCTGGCAAGGTCCATCAGGCGCAGCAGGCGATCGGATTCGGCGCGGGTCCGTTTTAGCTCGGTTATGTCGCGGGCTATTTTCGACGCGCCTATGATTTGCCCCTCTTCGTCTCGAATCGGGGAAACCGACAGGGAGACTTCGATGAGATGCCCGTCTTTGGCGCGGCGTACGGTTTCGAAATGCTCGACCCGCTTGCCCTGCGCAATGCGCGCAGGATCTCCTGCTCCTCGGCGCGGCGCTCGGGCGGAATCAGCATGGAGACTGGCTGCCCTATCGCCTCTTCCGGGGTGTAGCCGAATATGCGCTGTGCGCCCCGGTTCCAATCGGTGATGATTCCATCGAGCGTCTTGCCGATGATGGCGTCGTCGGAGGATTCGACGATGGCAGCCAGGCGCGCCTTCGCCGGCTGATCCAGCTCGGCATCCGATTTAAACGTTATGGCCGAATTCAATGGCCCGCCTTCCCAATTTCCCTTCCTGATTGCAGATAGCTCTATTCGGGGCGATTGGCACCGTAAATGCTACTTTACTCTGCCCGATACTGCATCGGTTGTAAATTAATTCTTCCAAAGTTATTTGGACGCGAATTCAGTATTTTCGCTTAACCGGCGCAGATTCTGCCGGGGGCGGCGTGGCCGTCTTGTTGGGAGCTTCTAAACAAAAACGTCCAGCCGGTCGATGACGACTGTAACAGAACGTCACCATCAACCAGGCTGGACGGGGATGGGGGAACTGGGGCCTGGGGCAGCATCCGTGAAGCGCAAATTAAGGAATATGCGCGATTCCCCGGAAGCTGCGTATTTCGTTAAGCAAAAGCCGCACAATCCATGGAAATATCTCTCGTAGGGCTCCTGGTTTCTTTTTCTTAAGCTGCTGGGCGCCCTTCAGACCCTCCTGTCTTAAGGGCACCCAGCGGGTCAAAACCACTTTCTCCTTCTCCCGCTGATCTCTTCCGTGCAAATCAAGCGTATGTGACCATCTAATCGACGCGGTGCGCGCAGCATTAAATAGGGATTTCTACCCATCGGCGGATTATTTGCGGGCGCTGCGGACGAGGAGCGGCAGATGGCCACGGCAGTATTTGCGCTGCTTCGGGAAGTGTATCGGGCGGGAATCCAGCGGCGGCCGGTTACATGCGAAACATCAGCCCCACATATCCTTCGATGGCGTTGAGGGAGGGGTTTCGATCGGGACCCTCCTGCCGGGCGTTGGAAAGGTGCCAGTACCTCAATCCGAACATCAGCGAGGTATTCTCGGTGAGACGGAACGCGGAGCCGATGCCGGTGCGGACGGTGAAATTGAAATCGGTGCCGCCGGGCGGCAGCCGGTAGTCGGCTTCGAGCACGCCGGCGGAGAAGTCGCCGTAGAAGGAAAATCGTTCATAGTTCCAGAGATGGGTGCGCAGGATAATGTCGGCGCCGCCGGCGGCAATGTTGTTATCATCCTGGGAGACGCCGACACCTGTGGCCTCGAATCCGAAGGCCCAGTTATCGGCGAAATAGTAATTGAGCCCCACATTGCAGAATCCGATCTGCTCGCGCTCGCCGGTTGGCTGCTGGGCGTAGCCGCTATAAACCGTGACCAGGCGCAGGCCGCGGGGATATGGGTCGGGCGAATCGACATTGCTGGCAAGGGTGGTGGGGAAGAGCTCTGAGCCCGGTTCGTCGGCGTAAACGTGAGAGCAAAAGATCAGCAGGGCGATTATTGCGGCGGTGGCCGATTTCATTGCCATTTCCAACATTGACGCCCGTCGCGGGTGCGGTAATCATGCGGGTGCCGCCGATATTCCCATCGGGATTATGCAAGTCGAGCCTATGCCGTCAACATCCACCCTTGAGTCGGATCGGGCCGAGGGAACACCAGCGCCAAGGCGTGGAAGCTGGATCTCCCGCGTGGTCTGGCGGCTTATTTTCTGGTTCAGCCCCGTGCGTGCCTGGCGGGAACTGAAGCTGGCGCAAACGGCCCGCAAGAATTTCGCGGCGGGCCTGGCGGTTGGCGTCTTTATCGCGTGTATCCCCGTTTACGGGCTGCAGACGATTCTGAGCCTTTACACCGCCCGGCGGTTTTCGCTTCATCCGCTGTCGGTTATCGCGGGATCGCAATTGTCGGCTCCTCCGATCGGGCCGGTATTGAGCATCGTTTCTATCATCGCCGGGCGATTTCTGATTACGGGCAAAGTTCCGCACATCGCGGACTGGCGTAATCCGCAGTTGCCGCGAATGTCTTTGGCGGTTTTTAATTCGATCTTCGTCTCCTGGATGCTGGGTGGAATCCTTCTGGGCGCTGCGCTGGCGCTCGTCACATACCTCCTGGCGGTGGTTGTTCTGCGGCTGATGTTCGGGCGCAATGAGGGTTCGGCGCTTCCCTGAACGATCGAGAGTTTCCCGCAAACGAAAATGGCCCCGCCTTGGCGAAGGGGCCATTGGTTTCGACAGGCGCTATTGGCTGCGCTCAGTGGTGGCGTTTGCGCCGATTCATCAGGCTGAGAGTGCCGATTGCCAGCAATCCAAGGGAGGCGGGCTCTGGCACCGCGCTGAAGGAAGGTATCGCCAAGCCATTGGCGGCCGCAAAGGCGTCGAGGGCCGCGACGTCGGCAACAGTTACAGCGTTTCCGCTGTCACCCTGGCCGAAGTTCGAAGCTAACGCGCTGAAGTCCGAACCGTTCACAGAGCTGCCAAACAGGAAGTTGCCTTGGTCCCAGTTCGTAAGGCCTAGCCCGAAGTTCGCGGCCAGGATCGAGAAGTCGGTCCCGTTGACACTGCCGTCAAGATTGGCGTCACCGAGCAGCGTGTACTTGAGTTCGATTTCACCACTGGTGAGGCCGGCAACATCGCCAACTTTGTCGCCGCCGTCTGCCCAGCCGATGCCATATTGGAGAGCGTTGGCCGTGGAGTTTTCAAGGGCAGCGGCCGAGGAGATGATGCCGGGACCGTTCCAAGCGCCGTTGTTGTAGCCGGATTGCATATAGCCCAGGATCGTGGACATGGGGCTGGCGCCGGTGTAGGTGAGGATGATGTGGTTGTTACCGATGTCGAAAACGCCGTTGCCGGAGATCGTGAGCGAGCTGAGGGTCACATTGCTGGCGGGGTGAGGAATGGTTCCTGATCCGAGGGTTACGTTAGATGCTAGGACAACTGACCCGCCGGTGATGGTGACAGCGCCGCCGATGGGCAAGGGGCTGACAGTGGCGGAACCACTGGGTGCAACGAGGAGTTCGCCGCTGGCGACGGAGGTTGTGCCGGAATAGCTGTTGGTGCCGCTGAGTTCGACGGTGCCGGCCATGAGGGCATTGGTGTCGCCGGCGAGGGAGATCCCCCCGACGCCGCTGATTGCACCGGAAAGGGTCAGTGTATTGTCCGTTTGTCCGACGGCGATCTGTACGCTGGATTCGAGGTTAATCGGGGCCGTAATCGTTGAACTGCCGAAGAGATCGTTGATGGTCGCGGTTGTATTGTTGACATTTTCCAGCACCAGCGAACCGCCGCCGGTGCCCTGGGCGATGGTGTAAGCAGGGCCGTTGAAGGTGACCATGCCGAGCGTTTGCGATCCGTTCAGGTCGGCGGTGGTCGACGATGCCATCGCTGGAAACAGGGCGGTGTCGCCCGGCGTCGTTCCCGGAACGCCGCCGGTCCAGTTGGTGGAGTCTGTCCAGTTGCTATTGTTGGCGGTCGAAGCGCCGGTCCAGGTTGCCGTTACATTTGGCGGGGGCGCCTGATAAAGCGCGAAGAGAAGATCGCGCGTGGAGCCGGCGACTTCGCCGCGCGAAACAGTGCTATGGTCGGATTGGCCGGCATTCGTGATGGTGGAACTGGAGAGCTGGTAGGCCTGTCCGCCCGTGTAGGGGTAGGGGCCCCCGGGAGCGGTGTCGCTACCGCTGGGGCGAAAGAGAAGGACATTGTGCGTGGAAAGCTGATTGCCCCAGAGCTCAATCGCATACTCCGTATTTGGCAGAAGGTTAACTTGATCGTCTGTGCCGCTGGCGTTAAGCACGAATTGCTGAACGCTCTCGGGAATTCCCCCGCTTCCAAACGTAAAGTTAAGTCCATGGCCGCCACCCAGCAAATCGTTCGTTCCGGCAGCTTCGGCAGTGCTTAGAGTATAACCAGTGGATGTGGGTGTCACCGTGCTGTTTAGCTGGAAAAGATGAAGACTAAAATCGGTAGTATCATTGCCATCTCCCGAAGCCTCGGCAACGAATGCAATTTCACCGAGAGTAAATCCTGTGGAACCGGTCTGGAAGGTTTGGGCAAGGACCGAGAAATAGCCGCTGCCAATTCCCTCCTGGACTTCGGTTTGTCCATCGTTGTTGGGCGACCCGGTGGTGATGCCGTCGCCGCTATCGATCGAGGGGTCGTAACCAACAGCGGATGAGGGATCCGGGCCACTGGTCGAAGAAGGCCAATAGGCGCCGACGGCCCCGCTATTGGGACCAGGAGTGATTGTCAAACCCGCATAGACAGAGCGGGATAAAATGATCGACGCCGCCGCGCTGGACGCTATACACAACGCCTTTTTTCCGCGTGACATATTGGCCCTCCGCCAAAAACCGCAAAATACTGGAATGTGCTGACGTAAACGCTTACTATATATTACTGTGGCGCGAATAGCTGTCAAGAAAAAAAGGGCAATTCAGAAGTTAAACGGGGAACAATTTGAGGAATCTGCGCTTTACGCGGCCGGGGGGGGGGCCGTCGAACCGCGGACGATCAGGTCTTCGGAAACTCGAATCTCCCGTCCACTATGCGGCTGCGGCGAAAGCAAATGATTCAGCAGCAAGTCCGCGCCAAGGCGACCCATCTCACGGCCGGCGACGGCCACGGCCGTCAGCGGCGGATAGAGCATCGCCACCGGGAAAACATCGTTAAAGCAAATCAGGCTGAAGTCCTGTGGAATCCGTATCCCCATTCCATACGCGGCACCGAGCAGCATCACGGCGATCTGGTGATCGTAGGTGATCACTGCGGTGGCGCCCCCTTCGCCAACCATCACTTTCAGGAATTCCGCGGGTGAGTGGAAGGGCGTGTCGTGACCGGGGACCAGCTTGATGGTCCCATCGCGCGCCGCTGCCAGCAATGTTCCGTATCTTTCGTTGACACTGTAGTGGCTGAAATAAGCCGCCCGGGCGTTGGCGTAAGCGAAACGCTTGTGGCCGAGTTGGGTGAGATGGGAGATGGCACGTTTCATTCCCATGGCGTCGTCGGCAACCACGTAAGCGGCTGGATTTCCGACGCGTTCGTTCACGCAGACGTAGGGCACGCGCCGCAAACCCAGCTCGGTTACGGTCTCGGGTTTGGGGGCCTGCATGAGAATTGCGCCGTCGAATCGCCAGAAGGGGAGCGGGTTTTTGGTGCTGCGGATGGGGCTCATGCCGAAGAAAACGTCGTAGCCGCCTGAGTGGAGCGTTTCGGCGATTCCTTCCAGCAAAGATTCGTTGATGCCTTCGGCGACGTGGGTCTGCGGCGAGGCGAACAAGCCGATGACGCGCGTGTTTCGCAGGCTAAGGCTTCGCGCTTAGATCGGGAACGTATCCCAGTTCGCGCGGTGTCCCAGATTTTCTGGCGAACGGCTTCGGTGGTTGAAAAGTTCTTTTTCTTGTCGTTGAGAACCCGGCTGACCGTTGCGGCAGTGACGCCGCAGAGGCGGGCAACATCGGTGATCGTTGGCCGTTTGCTCATTTCACCCGAATTATACACGAATCGATTCATGGCTGCTGAACTTTGCAATAGCCTGCTCCGGCGAAATTCGGGCTGCCGGCGATGATTCGAATCGGCTGGCCCGATCTTACGAGGGCTCGACCAAGATAGACACGATATAGTAAACGGTTGCCATTAGCGATGGCGACCTCGCTGGCAAACTGGGAGGGTTCTGCCTGTTGTGCGGAGCGCGTCCGATGAGTCATAATTCGATCGGGCGCGAGGCCGGCCGTGAACTGTCCGTCGCGGCCCGATTTGCACCAGAAGAAAGCGTATACGTCGTAGCCCCCGCTCTGATCGACGGCTGGCAGGGCCAGGGCGCCATTCGGATTGCCCAGCGCGGCCGACGGAAAAAACTGGATCCTTTCCCGCGTTTCATCTTTTCGAAGCAGAACGCCGACCATCGCACAGTCGTAGACCTGCGAGCGGCTCATCGTTCCCCGGAACCAAGCGAGCAACGAACTGTCGCGGTCCCACGCGACCACGAGAGGGCGGAGATTTTCGACCGTCGAGTTCCGTGTGATGGGGCGCCAGGTCCAAGTTTGTCCTTCATCTTCGGTTGTGCCGTGGAAAATTTCGTGCAGTGAAAGGGGCGAATCATCGCGCGGATCGATTGTGGTCGAGATAAAGACTTCATTCGGATTGGCGGGATTCAGGGAGGCGAGGCCTGTGTAATCTTCCTCAGCGTCCCAGAGGCTGGCGCCGGCTTTGGCGAGCTGACGGGCCTGCCATTGCCTGCCGTCGTATCGGATGTAGAAGAAGCGGTGATCCTGGAAATTGGTATTTTCCGGCTGATCGTTGGCCCGCGCGGAGATCAGGCCGTAGGGATTGCCGCGAGCGTCAACGCCGATTGCAATTGTCCACGCGTGCGTCATCTTTTCGCCGTGGAAAATGCTGCCGGCCGCGAAGGCTTTTGTGAGTTCGGTTTGCGAATGGCCGGGGGATGCGAAGAGGTTTTGCTCCACGACGGATCCATCCGAACGGTAAAGTTTGCCGCCCTTGATAAAGCCGTGGTAGATGCTGTTGTTGAAATCGCGCGGGTGGTGCTCGGTGGTGAGGAAATCGATTCGGTCGATGCCGTTCGAGGCGTATTTTGTGTAGCCGTTGACGTATCCGAGCTTTGCTTCCGTGAGGAGTTTGGCGCCAAAGGTCCAGTCGTCGCCATCATTGGTGGAGATCAGGATTGAGGGGTCATCGTTGAGTGCGCGTGAGAAATTGTATGCCCTTCTTTCGGCAGGGAGATGGAAGAGATTGGAATAGGTGACGTGGCAATTGGCTCCGGCCGCGGTGATCGCATCCGACCAGTCGAACGTGCGCTCAGCCTCCCAATCGCTGGCATCGTGGGGACGCGTCGATATTCGGTAATACGAGAGATTGTCGCGATTGTGGCGTGAATACATCGCCAGGTAGCGCCCGTCCGGACGGATCAGGAGTGCCGCTGCATTGTGATCGTCCTGGGGCTGGAGGCCGCGATGCAAGACAGATCGCGTGGTCTGTGCCGTGTCCGGATGAAACGTCACTATGTCCACGTCTCCGGCTCGATTTTCGCCGCCGGTTCCCTGCGAGCTGGCGATCGAGGAGATCAGCACGGTGTTGTTTGTGCGGTCGATGACCATCCGCGGGTCCTGAAACCAGCACCAGGCGCCGTTGTCGTTGAGCTGGATCAGGGTTCCATCGACGAGATCCGCGGCGAGAGATGTTTTCATCGTTGCCATCGTCATGGCGCGGATTTTCACTCCATGTGAACGTCAAGGCGAGAACCGCCGGGCTTCAATTCGGTGGTTACGGTCTGCTGCTTCGATCCGGCGGTAATGGTGATTTCGTAGGTTCCGTAAAAACCGCGCACATTGGCGACGCCGCTGGAGTCCGTCATGGCCGTCGCGTCGGTGGTCCACTGTTTTTGCGTGAGGTCGATCCATGTCTGGCCGATCGGCCGGATGTTCCATTGGAGGTCATAGAGCGCGGCTTCGGGCCGCCAGTGGCGGCCGGCCCAGAATCCCCACATCATGATTGCTTCGACGCGCGGCTCGGAGAAGCAGGCGATCAGGTAATCGCGCAGGTAATCCGCCTGGAGCTGGCGGTCCTGGAGATTGATGCTCACTTCGGTCAATTCGATGGGCAGATTGAATTTGGAAAACCGGTCGAGGATCTTGATGATGTTTTCGGGCGGTGGGATTTCGGTTCCGAAGTGAGATTGAATTCCGATGCCGCCGATGGGGGCGCCGCTCTGCTGGAGATAGGAGATGTTTTCGGAAAAGTTTTCGCGATGCTCGCTAAAGGCGGGGCCGTCGAGAATGCCGAAGTCGTTGAGAAACAATCGGCAGTTCGGATCGGCCTGGTGGGCGAGCTTGTACCACTGCACCACGAGCTGCCCGGCGCCCATTCCCAGGTCGTCGAACAGGTCGTAATTGGTGAACGGCTCGTTTACCACGTCCCAGTCGATCATCTGGCCGCGAAAATGGGTTACGGTGTCCGTGATGTGTTTGGCGATGATTTGGCGCAGCTTTTTCGGATCGTAGGCATACGCCTCCAGTTGCGGGGGCATCCATTGCCAGCTTGGCCAGATCAGGTTGTGGCCACGGATCTTGAAGTGGTGATCGAGAAGCCATTTCACGGATTGGTCGACCATCGGGGGAACACCGTCGTAAATCTCCGGCCACTTCATGTCGTTCTCAAAGACCGCGCGGTTAAAGAGCGCCAGAACCGTTTGGCGATACCGCTCGTCATCGGGCGTATTTCCTGTCAGGAAACTGGCGTCCACGCAGGTCCCGAATCCAAAGGCATGCCGGCGAAGCACCGCGTGGGCGGTCGCGCCTTCGATGGGCCGGCCATCGGAATCGGTCACGTAAATGTCCAGATTTCCTTTGCGGATTTTCTCGATGCGGGCCAGGGCGTCTTTGCGCCACTGGGCGTTGGGGTCACGGCCCGCATAGGTGATCTTGGTCGCCGGCAGTTGTGACAACTTCACGCGGTCGTGAAAATTCAAAAGCTCGATGCCGCCGAGCTGGATGGTCTGCTGATCGAACCCGGTTCGAAAGCAGATGCGGGCCTCGCCAAGGGGGAAATCGCGGTCGGCCTCGAAGGGTACGAAAACCTCTTTCCATTGCTGCTCGGCGCTGATTCGAAAATCGACGGCCTTGTCGTATTCGCCGTGGTTCAGCTCGAATTCGAAGGAGGTATATCCTTCGCCGGTCATGGAATTTGTGCAGCGCAGCCAGAAATGTGCGAGAAGCACCTCGCCGCGCTTAACAGGCTCGGTGACCGGCGCGATGATTTCGGTGTTCCAATCGACCCTTGCGCCGCCCTGGGTCTGGACCTGAATGGCGGAATTGAACTTCGGATGATCGACGGCGACGATCTGGAGCCGTTCGAGTGCCATCTGATCGCCAAAAGGCGTGAAAGCGCGGAGCCCGGTTGGGGGAAGCATCTGGCGGTCGGGCTTGGGGGATGTTTCGGTGGTGGAGCTGCACGCGGTGCAGGCGATGATCGCACCGGCAACGGCAATCGCGGCAAAAGAATTGAAAAGAATGTTCAGCCGCGGGTTTGGCATCGGGTGGTTTCCCTTTACTCCGGTAAGACTGGTTGCGGTTCTTCGCCGGAGCCGGCGGGATCAGTTACGTTGGTAATCTTCATTCCGGCGGGGCTCATCGCCGGCACCCAAGTTCCAGCGCCAGGCTTTTTGACCAGCGTTCCACCGGCGGGCAGCGCGCCTGGACCGTGCGAAACACCGGTGAGCAGATCGTACATCTGGGGAGTATTGGTTTCCAAATAGCCGACAAAAGAGGCTGAATCACCAACGCGAAAGACGTAGCAGCGCACGGCCGTGGCGCCATCGTAGTCAAACGGCGGCTGATTCATGGCCGGGTTCGCGAACCAGGTTTTTCCATCATTGGTGCTGAAATAGATTTCGCCACCTGCCTGCAAAGATGCGCGGTTCGTCAACCGCACAACCAGAGCCCAGACAGCCAGCAGCGCCAGGAGTCCGAATACGACCCCAGCGCTCAAGGTTGGCTTCCGATTGAGCTGTTCGCGGAAACCCATGTGCTATTCCCAAGCCGTTTCCACCGACCACTCAGGGATTCACATAGAGGTTTTTGCGAAGCAGATCGGTTACTCGAGTCTTTGCGGTGTAGGTAAAGGCCTGGACGTGCCCATCGGCAAAAAGCACATTGCACTGGGTGTTGCCGACATGCCTGAATCGGAGGTTTCCGAACTGTCCCCCGTTTGTGCCAATGCCATCATTGATGGCGGTATCCATGTTTATGTTCAGGGGGTTTGAATAGGGGACGTAATGCGCGGCGGCTGCGCTAATCGACTGTCCGCCGTTAAGCGAACTGCTGGTGTTTCCGGAATACGAATATTGATCCGTCATGTAAGTGGTCGGCTGGTTATCCGGATTCATGACCCCACCATCGATCTGGCATCCCACGGGAACCGTATCAAAAGCATTCATTCCCGAACCGCTGCCCGTGGGGGGAGGTGGGTCAACCACCAATGCGGCGTCGAAAATCATTCCGATCTCTGCGCTTTGTTTGATGTGGGCCAGCCGATAAGGCTGGGGATATTTCCCTGTAATCGGATCAGGATTGGGCCATGGGGTGCCGCCGGTTGAGGTCAGTCCACCAGGCATCCACGGCATCAGGCGCGGATGGCTTACGTATTGCGTGACTGTGGCGGACGTTGTCAGACTATATTCGTCGGCAGGGACTTCCGGGCAGCAAAATACCCTTCGAATCGAGCTGTTCGTTCCGCCGTTTTGGGCGTTGCTATTCCACGTAGCACCGCCTTTGGCGATGTAGGGCATAATTTCGACTGACCAGAAGGTGGCATAATTGCCTTGCTGTGCGGAGCCGGCTGCGATACCAGTAAAAGTTCCATTCACACACGACCCGTCCCAATACCCCATCGGCAGAGACCCCTGGTTGTCACCCGCATACATGAAGATCGCCAGGCCGATCTGGCGCTCGTTCGATTGGCACTGCACCAACATGGCCTGCTCGCGCGGGTTCAGTGCGGGAAGGAGAATTGCAACCAGTAATGCGATAATTCCGATGACAACGAGCAACTCAACCAAGGTAAAACCGCCTGCTCGGCTGGGGCACTCTTTGGATTGTCTAAGGGTCTGTGTGGACATGAAGTTCTCGCCTTTCCGGACCTCCGCCAAGCCCCTAAACCGCACCGAATACCCGCCAGCCACGTGTCCAAACCTTCAAGTAACCGATTACTAGTTATAACTTGTCCCTCTTCGCGTTGTCAACATAATTTTTGCTATTCCGCAGTCCCCGGGGTCGCAAACCGAACCGCCGTCAGCTCCTGAAACCGATTTTGCGTCCGCGTTGTCCGCCTCCCCAAAGGGTACGATTATACAGCCGATTTGAGGATTTCCCGCGCATATTCTATTGGAGAATCGGGGGGTAGATTGTGCAGAAAATCACGGGCAGGATCGGTCGCTTGTGCGGATGTCGGCGTATCCCGTCGCGGGCAAGGGTGGTTCGCCCGTTTTCCGCAACGCCGCGCCTTGATTACGACAAAAACCGCAAAAATTTTCTTGACACGCGTCCTGGGCAGTGTAAATTCAGTAATCGTTTACGTGGCGTGTTCACGCCGCGAACCAGAAAATGCGGACGACCTGGAAGCGGGAGATAGTTGCAGTTCAGTTCTCATCTCAGGCGCCGCTCGAACAGGTCCTATTTTCAACTCTTTGGAGGGCTCTTATGCGGCGGAATCTTGCAGTCCTGGCGGTATCAACTTTGGGCCTGTACGCCTCGGGAGCATTCGCTTCCACCGGTACTTTCACTGGGCCTCTGACCAACGCCTTTTTGTCGGTGGATCTCAACGGCGGCCCGCTCAGCGGCGCCCAAACACCTACGAATGGCTGGAATGAAAATGTAAGTAGCGGCGCTTTCACGGCCGATCCTTACGGCGTTCTTTGGTCCCCCTGGGGAGGTAATGCCTATTCGGGCGGCGATAACACCCAATTGCCCTCGAGTCAGTCGAGCCCCAACGTGAATGCCTCGAGCATAACGAAAACTTTCACCTTCAATGGTCCTCCCTTAATTAGTCCTTACAACTATGGTCCGCAAAATCCAATCACGCCTACGACGGTGACGATCGGCATCGATACCACAAACAATTCGGCCGACTATGCGCAGGTGAACGGCACGGCGTCGATGAATTCGCGCGATCGCGGCAGCCCCACCGGCCCGAACGGCGCGGGCGACAATGATATGTTTCAGGACTTTATCTTTGCTGGTACCAGCGGCAGCAACGTCCAGGGCACGAACTACGTCCAGGTACAGTTTGGCGGTCTGATTCCAGATGCGCCCTACGAAATCGCTCTCTATTCCTATGATTCCAGCGGCAGCCACACCACGAATTGGACGGCAACCGCACCAACAACGTCCGGCGGTTTGGACGGATGGTGGGCGGCGACTCCAGCCAACAACAATACCTTCACCGCGCCCTCTGACATGCAGTCCATTACCTGGGCGGCCGGCACCACCCCGGCTCCGGCGGTGTTCAATCTGACGGCGAACGGCAACGGCTCAGTCACCGTATACGGATTCGGCGGCACCGGCTCTGGCCAGAATTCCGATTCAACGTACCTCGACGGATTCCAGGTCGCCCTTGTCCCAGAGCCGGCGACCCTAAGTTTGCTCGGCCTCGGCGCTGTTGGTTTAATGGCCCGCCGCCGGGCCAAAAAGGTCTGATGACGAAATTTCCTCCCGGTTTTTGTGATCCGGGATGATTTGACGTAACATACCCTCCTCTTTGAAGTTCCCCTGCTTACCACGAGTAGGGGACTTTTTTTGGTACAATCGCGTAAACGATTACGTGGCGATTACGTCAAGCGGCGGAGGAAAATTGAGCTTCTCGTCCCATCCAGCGATGATGGTACTCCCATGGCGGCGTCCATGATTCGCTTTTTTACATCGATCCTCACTCTCTTTTTCTTGTTTGGCATCGCTGCCGGACAGGAAGTTGCGACCGTTCAACTCGACGTCGATACCCAGCAGGACGTCAAACCGATTTCCCGATTCATCTACGGAATCAATCAGTTCCACGGCTACGTCGACGGTCTGGGCGGCCAATATTCGAACCTGACATTCACCCGCCTCGGCGGAAATCGCTTCACCGCGTTTAACTGGACCAACAACGCCTCGAATGCCGGCACAGATTACCTCTGCCAGAACGACGACTACCTGGTTTCAGGCGATATGTTTAAGGGGAAGGAGGATACGCCCGGCGGCGCGCTCATGCCGGCACTCGATGCTGCTTCCCAGCACAACGCGGGAATTCTGCTGACGATTCCGATGGCCGGTTATGTTTCCTCCGACAAATCTCCGCCGGGCGATGTGCGCAGCGGCGGCCCCGATTATCTTCGCAAGCGATTCAAACCGAGCCGGCCTTCTAAAAATGGACCGTTTTATCTTTGGCCATCGTCCAACGCCCCGGCTGTTTATCAGGATGAATTCGTCAATTGGGTGAAGACAAATTATCCCTACTGCCTGAGCGACATCAATCGCCCGATTTGGTTCAGCCTCGATAATGAGCCGGACTGGTGGACCAAGACGCACCCGGAGATTCGTTCCGACCCGATCACCTACGAAGAGCTGGTGGATCAATCGATCGTCTATGCGGGCGCGATCAAGAACGTTATGGATTCGACGCTCATTTTTGGGCCGGTGAACTACGGATGGTTTGGATATATCCGGCTCCAGGGGGCGGCCGACGCGCAGAATCGCGATTTCCAGGAATATTACCTTCAGCGCATGGCTGCGGCCGAGAAATCGCAGGGCCGCCGGCTTCTGGATGTGCTGGATGTTCACTGGTATCCGGAAGCCACCGGCGGGGGGGTGCGAATTACCGGGCCAGCGACAAACAGCTCTCCGGCGGTCGTGGCCGCACGGGTCCAGGCGCCGCGGTCTCTTTGGGACCCGACTTACACCGAAAACAGTTGGATCACCCAGGATTCGACCGGTGCGCCGATCTGTCTCATTCCCGCCCTGCGGGCCAAAATCGAGAAGTGCTATCCCGGCACGAAGCTTTCGATCAGCGAATACAATTACGGCGGTGGGGGGGATATTTCCGGCGCGATCGCCCAGGCGGATGTGCTCGGAATCTTCGGGCGTGAAGGAGTTTTTGCCGCGGCGCTTTGGCCGGACATGGGAAAAATGCCTTTTATCGGCGGCGCGTTCGAGATGTATCGGAATTACGACGGTAAAAGCGCGACGTTTGGCGATATTTCCATCCACGCCGTCAGCGGCAATGCCGCCAAATGCTCCATCTACGCCAGCATTGATTCGCAAGTGGACGGGCGGATGGTCGTGGTTCTGATCAACAAAACGCAGCACCCGCTTGAAGGACGCGTTTCACTTCACAATGCGGATGACTACACCCATGCTGAGATCTATCAGCTCACCGCGGGCGGCGCCGATCCGAAATATGCCGGCGGGCAGGCGATTGGCGCTTCGCACGAGTTGGATTACGCGATGCCGCCGTTCAGCGTGAGCACGCTGTGCCTTACCGCACCACCGGAGGCGCCATGAAATTCCCCTTCGGCCCCGTTCCACTGGCGATTCTGATCATCGCTCTAGCCACGGGCATTTGCCTGGCACTTTGGGTGCCGGTTTCCCGACATCATGGTTATCAGGAGCCGGACCTGGTCCTGGCGACATTTGTACCGGAACAGGCGGACGTCTATCGCGCGGCCGTCGAGCGTTTCGATGAGGAAAACCACTGCAACGTGCAGATCCAGTTGACCGATCAGAACGCGCTTCAGAGCCGGCTTCAGGCGGCGCTTCAAGTCGGCGCGGATGTGCCGGACATGGTGGAGCTGATGTACGGCTCCATCGGCTTTTTCACCAGGGGCCCGATTCAGGATGTCGGTTTCGTCGATCTGACCGACAAGATTAAATCCAGCGGGCTTGGCGATCAGCTCGTCAGCAACCGTCTGGCGAAATGGTCGTCGCGCGGGCATGTTTTTGCGTTGCCGCACGATGTTCATCCGGTGATGCTGGTTTACCGGCGGGATCTTTGCGAGCAGCTTGGGATCGACGTCAATAAGCTCACCACGTGGGATGAATTTGCGCGAGTGGGTCGGCAGGTCGTGAAGGAGACCACGCAAGCCGACGGCGTTCCCAAGCACTACATGCTCGATCTCCAGACCGACGGCAACGACACGCTGATTCTCCTTCTCCTTCAGCACGGCGTCACCGTTTTCGACGCGCAGGGGCGCGTCAGTTTCGACAACGAAGCCGCCCTGGATGTGATCTGCTGGTATGTGCAGCAGATCGAAGGCCCGGGCCAAATCGCGTTCCCGTGCGGCGAGGGGCAGAACTTCGCGATGGCCATGATCGACGGGTTGTGCCTCTTCTATTTTTGTCCTGATTGGCGCTCCAACCGAATCGAACTGGAAATCCCCAGCCTCTCCGGAAAACTTGCCTTGATGCCGCTGCCCGTGTGGGAACCGGGCGGGCTGCCTACCAGCACCTGGGGCGGGTGCGGGCTGGCGATCACGAAGCATTGCAGGAATTTCGATCTTGCCTGGAAGCTGGCGATGTATCTTTACTATGACCCGGCGCAGCTCGGCCCGCGATTTGCCGAGACTCACATTCTGCCGCCGCTGAAGGCGGCCTGGGGACGGCCGGAGCTTCAGCAGCCGGATCCGTTCTACAGCAACCTTTCGCTTGGGAAGGTTTACTCGGCGCTGGCGCCCTGGTGCCGCAGGAGCATGACACCGCCTATAACGTCCTGGGGAAGGCGAAGCTTTCCGAAGCGTTTACCAACATTTCGCTTTATTACAAACAGCACGGCACCGACGGGCTGCGCGAGTATGGGCGTGCCGAATTGAAGCGATGTGCGGACCGGGTGCGGGTAGCCATGAGCCGAAATGTTTTTTTGAATTCCCAATGACCGCCGCCACACTTCCCAAACCCGCAGTCATCACGCGGAAACCGGCCGTGGTTCGCCGGCCGCGCGGGCGGGCTGCTCCTTATTTTTTCTGCGCCGTATGTCATTCTCAATCTCGTGTTTTTCCTTTATCCGCTGATTTACGCGACCATTTTGGCGTTCTATGAGACCGACGGCCCGGCGCAGCCGGGCGTTTGTGGGTTGGGGGAATTTCTCCTTCGTGATCAAAGACCCGGACTTCCACAGGGCGCTCTGGAACACGACGATTTTCGCCGTATTTTCGATTTGCCTTCAGCTTCCGCTCAGTCTTGGCCTGGCGATGTTGCTCAACGCCAAGAATGACCGGCTCAAGGGCATCTTTCGCCTGGCGATCTTTGCGCCAAATCTTGTCGGCCAGGTCTTTGTTGGAATTATTTTCTCTGTGCTGTTTGCTCCGCACTACGGGCTGCTGAACGTCGCCCTGCACGCGCTGGTTGGCTGGGGGCTGGAAGAGCAATGGCTGGGAAATCCGCAGCTTGTGATGCCGGCGATCATCATCGCGGCCATGTGGATGTACGTGGGCTTCAACATGATCTACTTCCTGGCGGCACTGCAGAATGTGGATCAAAGCCTGATCGAAGCCGCCCGCATCGACGGCGCCGGGCCGGCGGGATTTTCTGGAATGTCACCGTCCCGGCGATCGCGCCCGTCGCAACCTTCGTTGTCGTCACCAGCACCATCGGCTCCTACCAGCTCTTCGAACTTCCTTTCAACCTCCTTCAGAACAATGGCGGAGGGTACGGACCGAGTAACAGCGGGCTGACCGTCGTTGGCTATCTCTATCAGAACGCCTTCACCAACGGCGACCTCGGCACCGGGGCCGTCGTCGGCTGGCTCCTGACGGGGATCATTCTAATTATCAGCCTGATCCAGATTCGCATCATCAGTTCCGTCGGGAGCGAAACATGAACGGGATGCAGATTTTTCTCCTCGTTCTTGCCGGCATCTTCGTGGTGCTGTTGCCGATCTCGCGGCACGCGGCCTTAAAATATGCGCGCCTGGCCGTGCTGATTCTGGTCGCGACGATCATGCTGACGCCCTTTGCCTGGCTCATCTGCTCGGCGTTTAAGGACACGAACATCATGAATCAGTATTCGTTCCTTCCGCCTCCTTCGCAGATCTCCTCGCAAACCGTGAACCTCTCGAACTTTCGGGGTCTGTTCGAACCCACCCTCACCCGCGACGGGCCGATCGGCTTCTGGCGATATGTTGTGAACTCCCTTTTCCTCGCCTCCGCGATCACGTTCATCTCCCTTTTCTTCAGCTCACTGGGTGGATTTGCGCTGGCCAAATATCGCTTTCGCGGGCGCAATGTTTTGATGGTTTACATGCTGGCGTCCATGACCATTCCCGCGCGTCGTTCTTCTCGCGCCCAATTTCGAAGTTATCTGGCGTTTAGGCTGGATGGACACCTACAAAGCCCTGATCATCCCCGGCGCAGTCAGCGCCTTCGGAATATTTCTTTTCCGCCAGGCGATGTTCAATGTTCCCAACGAACTTCTGGAGGCGGCCCGGATCGACGGATGCAGTGAGTTTCGGATATATCTGACCCTGGTCATGCCTTTGGTTCGCCCCATGAGCGGGGCATTCTGCCTGATCAGTTTTATGGGGGCGTGGAACGCCTTCCTCGGCCCGAACATCTTTTTGACATCGCAGGCGAAGCTGACTTTGCCGGTGGTGCTGAACCAGTACATGGGCACGTATGTCGAGCACTACGGCATCTTTCTGGCGGGAACGCTGATTGCCATGATTCCCCCGGCAATCCTGTTCTTTTCGCTCCAGAAGGAGTTTATTAGCGGGCTTACCAGCGGTGCGGTGAAGCAATAGTCGTTTTTGAGCTGGTTTCGCCTAGCAAACGATTTCTCTTCCCTTGCACCTAAAAATCGCTAGAATGATTCAGGTCAAGTAAACGCTTACGAAGGGAGCCCGGGTATCAGTCGTGTTTTGTGAACTCTTGCCCTTTCAGGGCAATATCAACTTCAACGCCCAGCACGCGCCCATTGGTGCGTACATGAGCTTTACCTGCGGGCATTTCAACACCGCCGGCGGCATTGGTGTCGAAATCGGAAAGCCCGCCAATCAAAACCTTTACATCGGTGTGAAGCACGGCGGAAAAAAGTCGTTTAACCCCATCCGCTGCCTCCCGTTTTTCAAGGTGGGATCGGGGCTGCACGACCCGGCTTCATCTTACGAAGTCAATGAAGAGCATGCGCCGCCGGTGCATCACTCGCTTCAGCCGTACAAAGTCAGCGAAATTCGGCGCACGTTTGGGTGGGCAACCGACACCTGGCAGACGCCTGATTTCAAGTTCACAATCTATTCACCCTTTTTTCCAATTCCCGAGCCCAATGGCGAATCGGAAACGCTGAAGGCCTGCCTCTTGCCGGGCGTCGTTGCAACGCTTGAAGTGGATAACCGGCTGGGGACGGAAACCAAGACCGGGGTCTTTGCCATCGATTTCATCAACCCCGGCGCGCGCATTTTGCAATTTGAGTCCAACGATCCGGGTCAGACGAAGATCGGCTTTGCCTGGCGGCGAAGCATGGGCGTGCTGGGAACCATCGAATCTGATTTTCCAAATGCCGGCGGGGAATTTTTTCCGCTTCAGCGCTGGCTGGTAGCTGAGGGACTGACGGATATCAATTCGGTGCATGCGCTGGGAACTTGCGCGGGGCTGGCGATGGAAGTGCCGGCGGGGTGCCGCAAAACATTGGTGCTTTCGATCGGCGTACATCTCGATGGCATCGCGACTACCGGGCTTGAAGGGCAGTATTACTACAACCGCTATTACACAAATCTCGACGAAGTCCTGATGACGGGGCTGGATCGCGCCGGCGAGCTTCGCGCGACGGCGGCGGATCTGGATTCGAAGCTGATGGATTCGGGACTTTCTGAAGACCAGCAGTTTCAGATCGCGCAGGGGACGCGCGGATATTACGGGAATACGCAACTGCTCGATGTGGGCGGGGAGCCGGTGTGGATCGTGAACGAGGGTGAATACTGCATGATGAACACCCTCGACTTGGCGGTCGATCAGATGTTCTGGGAGCTGAAATATAATCCGTGGGCGGTGCGGAATATTCTTTCGCTGGCGGCGCGAAGGTATAGCTATCACGACCAGGTGAAATCGCGCTCGGCGCTGCTGCCGGGGGGGATTTCGTTTTGTCATGACATGGGTATCAACAACAATTTTTCCCCGCCGGGCGACAGCAGCTATGAGCTGGCGCATCTGAAGGGGTGCTTCTCATACATGACGCAGGAGCAGCTTTGTAATTGGGTGCTGATGGCTGCTTCATATGTCGTGGCGACGCGGGATATCGACTGGATGCTGGCCAACAAGCATCTGCTGGATGCGTGCGCCCAGAGCATGGCGGCGCGGGCCAATCCGCGAACCGGGCTGATGGCCCATGACAGCTCGCGGTGCGAGGATGGGAAGGAAATCACCACGTATGACTCGCTGGATGAATCGCTGGGGCAGGCGCGGGCGAATACCTATCTGGGTACCAAGTGCTGGGCGACGTGGATCGCGCTGGAGGTGATGTCGCGGCTGCGGATTGTGGCGGGCGACGTGCCGGCGGAGCCGCTGGGGAGTCTGGCGGATCAACTGGCGCAGACGCTGGTGGATTCGGCTGTGGATGGGGCCATTCCCGCGGTGCTGGAGAAGAATAATCCGGGGTATGCGTCGAGGATTTTGCCCGTGGCGGAGGCGCTGGTTTATCCGGCGTATTGGCTGGATTTGATTCGGCAGTGGCCGATCCTTACGGCAGGGGATGCGCCGGAAATGCTGGCGCGGCATCTTCAGGGAGACCTGATCGCGGCGCTGCGTCGGCATACGGTCAAGCTGCTGACCGATCGTGAGACCGCGAACTTGTTTGCGGATGGGGGGATCAAGCTGTCGTCCACCTCGAGCAACTCGTGGATGAGCAAGATTGCCATCTTCCAGTATGTCGCCCGTGCGATCCTGCGGCTGGAGCAGACGGACCCGCGCGTGGCGGCGATCATGCGCAAGGCGGATGGGGCGCACGTTCGCTGGCAGACGGATGGGAGCGGGTACTGGGCGTGCTCGGACCAGTTCGTCAGCGGGGAGGCGAAGGGGAGCCGGTATTATCCGAGGATTATTACCGCGGCGCTGTGGCTGGAGGAGCCGCACAGTGTGCGGGTGACGACGATGCCGATGGAGAATCGGCCTTCGACGATTTTGGGGAAGGTGTAGCAGGGGGAGTTGGACAGAGATTCGCGGGGATTTCTGATCAGGCGGCCTCTACCGCTGCATAGACTTTTCCGTGCTGCTTAAGCCAATCTAGGTCTCCGTTCCTTGCATGTGCTTCAATCTGGTGCAGCAGCTCTACGACCTGGGGCTCGTAGCACGGTTCTTCGGGGGCGGCGTCGAGGATCACGGCCTCCACCTCGACCGCCACGACGTACCGATCGGTTCGAACCAGACGCGTACGCTTTACTCGTTTTCCGGGCAATTGCATGGGCTACTCGTCAATAAAATGCACGGTTACCAATTTCGCCAGATTCGGTTTCCTCACCAGGTCCGCGGCGCCTTTCGCGGTTTAATTTCGCGCCAAGAATTCGGCGCAGGCCGGTAATCTCATCGGCGTCGCACGTCTCGCATTGTTTTCGCGGATCGAAATGAATCGTTGTCATTCCCACGAGCGCTGCGCCCGCGATGTCCTGAACTAAATCGTTGCCGATGAAAATAGACTCTTCTGGGCGGGCGCGGATGGCAGCGAGGGCGCGGAGGAAGATTTTGGGGTCGGGCTTGTGGATGCTGTCCTGGGCGGAAAAGATGACTGCGTCGAAAAATGAGAGCAGGCCGTGGTGATTTAAGAATTCCGGCAGGGAGGGAGGCCAATTGGAGACGATTGCCATCTTCGTGCCGCGCGTTTGCAATTCGGCGAGCAGTTCGAGGATTCCTTCTACGGGGCGGTAGAGGTTGAAATATCGGGGCATTTCGCGGGCGGCGCGGTTGATTGTTGTTGGGTCCAGGCCCGTATCGGCGAGCAAATCGTGGAGCCACCGCGTTTCCGCCTCTCGCTCGTGCTCGATCGTCCGCCAGGTTCGTTCAGCGGCGATAAATTCCGTGTAGGTGTGCTCGATTCGGTTGTCTGAAAGGCGGGAGTGATTCACGCCACATGTCGACAATCTGCTTCGAACCGCGGTGGGCAAGGTGCAGGCGAAGTCGACGAGGGTTCCGCCGACGTCCCAAAGAATCGCGCGGGCTTGCATCGGCGTAAGCGTAAATCGCAGCGCTGAATCTTTCCATTGTTAAGGAAGAGGAGATTTTCGCGCAGAGGCGCGGAGCGCCGAGGTTTTAAATTGAATTTCTCTGCGAGCTCTGCGCGACTCGACTGAGCTCATCGAAGTCCTCTGCGCGATCTAGCGGTTTTGAAATCTGGGTACTGAAAGATGATCGAACCGCGGATGGGCGCGGATGAGGAGAAGATTTGTTATTCCGAGAATCCGGCTAATCCGTCGCGCCAAAAATAAAAGGCGCGACGGCGCCGTCATTTCGGGAAGTGAGCTTCGTTCTGACGGCCAAATCAGCTGCTGAAGATCGCAAGGGCCACGGAAAGCACGCTGCCGGCCAGAATGATCCAACCCATGGTTTTATGTTTCATCGCCGATTCTCCCTGGTATTTAGCCTCGCGGTGTGCGGGCCATACTTAGACCCATCGTCCACAAAGCAGGGCAAAATTAGATAACCGACGGAACATGAAGGGTTGCATAACGACCCGCCGATAATCCCTCACGCCGGGAGAGCTGGGGCAGTTTACTGAATTACCGGCCGCAGTAGAGGATCAGCGAGGCAAATCCAACGAGGGCAACGCTGAGAATTGCGTATCCGGTGATGCGATCGAGCCTTCGCGCGGAAGCGGTGCGGTCAATTGAATCGACCGCTGCTGGCGCACGCTTTAAATTGTTTGTTGACTCAGTCATTGCAGGCCGCCGATCTGTCAGGATGGGAAGTGGCAAGGGGACTGATTTGCGAGGGCGTGCGCCTTAGTTCAAGATCGCATGCGATCTCGCGAAGTGCTCCGCGGACACCGGCCAAGGCAGCCGCGATGGCGGGGATGGCAAGCTCATCCTTGCGAGCCAATTCCAGTAGATTCATTTCCGTTTTTCGTGTCATTGCGCTTCCGTGTTGGTTCACGAAATTGAGCGGGGGGGTCAGACAATGATTGCCGGAGGGCAGTACGGGAAATGTCCATGGCGCGCGCTCAGAGTTTTAAGGATTCGGAGGACCGCAGGATGGCGATCACCCCAAGGAAGGACTCTCCCAGGCTTGCCTTTATAGCGATGGTGGTGGGGGGCATCGCGTGCGTCTTTCTTTACTGCGGGGGTTGGCTGACTCCCGATGAACTGACGCCCGTGCGGTTTGCCAACGGGTTCGAACAGGTCAATGGCGTCCATCCCGGGTTCCGTCGGAACCATGCCAAGGGGGTGGACGTTTACGGGTTCTTTGAGAGCAACGGCAATGGCGTCGGCCTCTGCAAGGCGGCGGTATTTCGCCCTGGGCGGATCCCGTTAATAGGCCGGTTCTCTCTGGGGGGTGGAGAGCCCTATGCTGCCGACCGGCCTGACGCGGTTCGCGGTTTTGGGCTTCAGTTTGCGCTGCCCGACGGTGAATATTGGCGAATGGCGATGGTCAACTTGCCGGTGTTCCCGTTCAGTACGCCCCAGGCTTTTTACGATCAGCTACTGGCGTCGAAACCCGATCCCACAACGGGTAAGCCCGATCCCGCAATGATGAAGGCATTCCTCGAACGCTATCCGGAAACGCAGGCGGCGCTGAAGATCATTAAAAGCCAGGCGCCTTCCTCGGGATTCGACAACAGCACTTTCCATAGCCTTAATGCATTTTGGTTTGTCAGCGCGGCAGGGACTTCCGTCCCGGTGCGCTGGATTCTGACGCCAATGCAGCCGTTCGAGGCGGCGAGCATGGATTCGAATTCGCCGGATAAGAATTATCTGTTCGACGCACTGATCGAAAAGATCCATGAACAGCCATTGCAGTGGCACCTCATCATCATCGTTGGCCAAAGCGGCGATCCGACCAACGACGCGACGATTCCATGGCCGGCGGATCGGCAGCAGGTGGACGTGGGAACGGTTACGCTTGACCGAGTTGAGAGCGACGACACCGGCGCGGCGCGGGATATCAATTTCGATCCGCTGGTGCTTCCGGCAGGAATCGAGCCTTCGGATGATCCGCTGCTGAGTGCCCGGTCGGCGGTCTACTCACAGTCGTTTACCAGGAGGGAAGGGGAGACGAAGGAGCCCAGTGCGGTAACGAGTGCGGAGGTGGGGAAATGAGTGAGCAGGGCACAACTGAACCGGCACGGTTTCCGGTGCTGATGCGGATTCTGCATTGGCTGATGGCGGCGATGGTTCTGGCGATGCTGTTCATCGGAGTGGCGATGGTGGCGTCGCTGGCGGATTATCATCGGCTGGTGTCGATCCACCGGCCGCTGGGAATTCTGATTTTGATCGTGGTGGTGATTCGTTTTGTGAATCGGAAGATCAGCAGACTGCCTCCTTTTCCGCCGACGATGTCACGGCAGGAGCGGCGCGTGGCGCACGTGTCGGAGATTCTCCTGTATTCGCTGATGTTCGTGCTTCCACTGGTGGGCTGGGGAATGCTGTCGGCGGGGAGCTATCCGATCGTGATGGTTGGATCGCTGCACCTCCCGCCCATTTTGCCGGCCAGTCCGATGCTTTATGCGGTCTTACGCAAGTCGCACACGATTCTCGCTTATGCGCTGTTCGCGACTTTTCTGGCTCACTTTATGCGCGGTGCTGTTTCATACGGTCGTCCTGCGGGACAAGCTTCTGGATCGGATGTCGGTGTGGGGCATCGGTGTGCATAAGGCGGGTTAGCGGGAAGAAGATAAGTTCGCGCAGAGGCGCTGAGTTTTTAATTGAATTTCTCTGCGGGCCCTGCGCGACTCGACTGAGCTCGTCGAAGTCCTCTGCGCGAACCATCTCTTCTGAAATCTGGTGACAGAGAAATGATGGAACCGCGGATTGCGCGGATGGACTTCGGCGAGCGCTCAGTCGAGCCGGCGCGGATTAAGAGGGGAGCTCACACTTTATGCGAGTCTTCGGGAAGCAGGTCGCAGCGCCCACGATGCAATGGCGAGTCCCGCGAGGGCGAGGGGGACGATGATGTGGAACGCGCCGGGGCCGTAATCCGCGCTGGCCGCGTGGGAGATGGCGGCGCCGGTGAGGTCGAAGAAAATGCCGGCGTAGGCCCATTCTTTCAGGCGCGGGAAACGGGGGATCAGGATGGCTACAAAGCCGAGGATTTTCCAGACGCCGAGGAGGGTCATGACGTAGGGCCGGTATCCGATGAGGGCCATGCCTTTGACGGCGTCGGGGGGACGAAGGAGCTCGCCGATGCCGCCGGTGAGGAGGAAGAAGGCGAGGAGTGTCGTGGTGGTCCAGTAGGCGATTGGTTTGGGTTTCATGCGTATTGAGAATATCTCAGTTCAGGTCAGGCTTTCCATTGTCCGGCAACCTCGCGGGTGGCGACGTTGAGAGGGCGCCGCGGGGATTATTTGTCCAAAAGGAAGGTTTGGCGCACATTGCCTGGGTAATGAGAGACGAAGTGGCTATGGCGGAACCATCGGAATTGCTCGCGGAATATGCCGCCACGGGATCGGAGGAGGCGTTCAGGGGGGTGGTGGAGTTTTATCTTGGGCTGGTGTTTTCGGCCTGCTGCCGGCAGCTTCGGGACCGGCATCTGGCCGAGGACGCGACGCAGGCGGTGTTTTTGCTTCTCAGCGAAAAGGCGGGCTCGGTGGCGGGGGACCGTTTGGGGAGCTGGCTGTTGACGACGTCGCGTTTCGTGTGCGCCAACATTCGCAAAAGCCGGCAGCGACGGCAGCGCCGGGAGCAGGTGGTTGCCATGAACCGGGATGAAAAATCCGAGCAGAAAAATTCCGTCGATATGCTCGATTTTCTGGACGACGCGCTAGGACGGCTGAGCGCCGGCGATCGCGAGGCGCTGATCCTGAGTTTTCTGCGCGAGCAGCCGATCGCGGAGGTGGCGGCGAACCTGGCGGTTTCGGAGCCGGCGGCGCAAAAGCGCGTTGTCCGTGCGATGGAGAAGCTGCGAAGCTATTTCCGGCGTCGCGGGATCACAGCCGATTCGTCGCTGCTGGCGGGGGTTTTGAGCGAACAGTTGCGCGGCAGCGGGATCAGTGTGGAAGCTCGCCGGGCGGTAGCACAGGGCGTGATTCGGGTGGTTCGTGCGCCGATTCCAGGCAGCGGGCCGGGGGTTGCGATTGCAAAAGGGACCAAGGCGATGATGCTCATCAACCAGGTGAAGTTGGCCGCGATCGCGGCGGCGGCCGTCGCGGCGCTGACGACGGGGGGATGGGCGATCTTCCGTGGATATGGGGGTCAATCGTTCCCAGCTCCAGCGAAAACATTGCAGGTGGCGACGCCGATGCCGCAGGTTTCTACGTTGACGCTGCCCGCGTCACCGCCGGCGACGCAACCGGCGATGATCGACCTAACGACACCGCGCGGCGCTCTGAGGTCGTTTTTCTCCGCGATGTGGCAGGGGGATCGCGATTCGGCGTATGCTTGCCTCGATGTTGATCCGAATCGCGCCGACGATGATGGATGGGATTGTTGCCCAGGACCTGGCGCAGAATCGGCTGATCCACGCGGGCGCTGCGACGTTTGGGGGCGATGGTTCGGGGTTTCGAACCGGAGTTACACTGGACTCGGTGGCGGAGCTGATTGCCAATGTCCCGCCGGCCGAGATAGAGGGTGACGGCGCGACATTTACGATCCGAATTCCGCCGCAACTGATCGCACTGGCGCCGGAAAATTATCGGGATATCCTGGCGGCGTGGGCGTCGGCGCGGTTGCACGTGGAGCGGCGGGAGGGGAAGTGGCAATTTGATATCGATCGTTCGATGCGGGTGGTGGTGAATGTTCAGCTTCACGGGACGCCGACGGCCGATCCATCGGCGGTGGTGCCGATCTTTTTGGCGACGGCACAGGCTTGCGATTGGGTGGCGAAGGCGATTTTGGAACATCGATATCCAACCGAGGCGGCGGCAGAAAAAGGGTTGAATTCGGCGATAACGAGAGTCAGAAGAAAATTTGGGTTGGAATCACAGCGGATGATGATTCTACCGGCCGATGCGCCGCCGACGACACAGAATTGAACGCCTGGCGATCGCGAAATAGAATCGGCCGTTGGCATGAGAGGGTTTTGTAGAATTGGATTGCTGGTGGTTTTGACGGCTGGCGTGGATGGCGCCGTGTGCAGCGCGCAGGCGACGCGCCCTGCGCCGCCGACGCGGGATCCGCATACGCCGGGATATGTGACGGCCACGGAGTTGCCGGATGGGCAGTTGCCGGCGGCGGATGCGGATGGGAATTTTATCATCGGGCCGGCGCATCCGCGGGCGGGGGAGATGACGGTGCAGGATGGGGTGCGGCGGGGGAAGATTTTTAATTTTACGATGAACTCTGCGGATAGCCGGATTTATCCGGGGATTGCACGGGAGCCGCATACGTCTGGGGCGCCGGATCCAGCCGATCCGGCGAAGATGATTGTGACGACCAGCCATCCGGCGCCCTATACGCGGAAGGTTTCCGTGTACGTTCCGGCGCAATATGTGGCGGGGACGGCAGCGCCGTTTATCGTCGGGGCGGATGGGCCGGATCGAGCGTTGTTTACGGCGCTGGATAATCTGATTGCCGAGGGGAAGGTTCCGGCGATGGTGGCGATTTCGATCGGGAATGGGGGCGGGGATGCGCAGGGGAGCGAGCGCGGGTTGGAATATGACACGATGTCGGGAAAATATGCGGAGTTTGTGGAGACGGAAGTGTTGCCGGTGGTGGAAGCGAATTGCGGGGTGAAGCTGACGAACGATCCGGACGGGCGGGCGACGATGGGGGGAAGCTCGGGCGGGGCGGCGGCGATGATCATGGCCTGGTTTCATCCAGAGTGGTATCACCGGGTGTTGAGCTATTCGGGGACGTTTGTGAATCAGCAGTGGCCGAGCGATCCGAACTTGCCGCATGGGGCTTGGGAGTTTCATGAGCATCTAATTGCGGAGAGTCCGGCGAAGCCGATTCGGATCTGGATGGAAGTGGGGGATCGGGACAATTTTAACCCCAATGCGATGCGGGACGGCATGCATGACTGGGTTGTGGCGAACGAAAACATGGCGAAGGTTCTCGCCGCCAAGGGGTATCATTACCAATTCATCTTTGCGCGGAATGCGGGGCATACGGACCGGGCGGTGAAGGGGCAGACGCTGGCGGAGGCGCTGGAGTATTTGTGGCAGGGGTATCCGGTTGCAACGCCCGGCAAATAATAGATTTATAGATCGCGCTGAAATATCTCGACTTGGCGGCGTCAGATTGAAGGGGAGAGCGGGTGTATATCAGCAGACTCGCATGATGCTCCACGACCGTCAACTTATCGGGCAGTTTGTCGCCGAACGATCTGATGCGGCGTTTCGCCAGATCGTCGAAAGGCATTCGCGCTGGCTTCACAGCGTTTGCCTGCGGCGGCTGGGTGATCGTGCGCTGGCGGAAGACGCGACACAGGCGGTGTTCCTGGCGCTGGCGCAGCGAGCGCCGCGGCTCATGAAGCTCAACACTCTCAGCCCCTGGCTTCATCAGGCGGCAAAGTATTGTGCCTTGAACATGCTGCGGGCGCGCCGCCGGCGCGAGTGCCATGAATCGGAGGCGGCGAAGATGAAACCCATTCACGCAGACTCTTCGGCCGATTCGCAGTGGTGGGCGATTGAGGGGGATTTGGAGTCGGCGCTGGATCGGCTCGGGCCGCGCGAGAGGGCGGCGGTGCTGCTGCGGTTTTACGAGCAGAAGACGCATGCCGAGATCGCGGCGCTGCTGGGAATTTCGCTGGAAGCCTCGCAGAAGCGGTTGAGCCGGGCGCTGGATCGGCTCCGGGGGATTCTGGTGAGAAACGTAAGCTCGGACGCGGCGTTTTCGGCGAGCGCGATCGAGGGGCTGCTGGCGAAACATGCGGTCAGCGCGGCGCCGGCGTCGCTGCAAATTTCGGCATCGGCGTCTGGGAGTCATCTGGCGCCGGTTGCGAAGCAGATTCAAATGTCGATGAGCCTGGCCGCGTTCAAAGCAGCGGCCATTGCGGCGACCGTGCTGGTTCTGACGATTCCATCGAGCGTAGTTGTGCTGCGTGGATGGATGGCGACGCCGGCGATGGCGCAGACATCGCAGCCGGTTACGGCGGCTGCACTGGCGGGTGCGGCTGCGCCCTCGACGCAGCCGACGGCGGGGTCGGGGGTTTACAAGGTTCCCAATGGATTATTTCTTGTGAGGACCAATCCGGGAGACTTTTATATTGGCCTCGACGCCAACACGAAACGGACACCCGGTTCATGGCCGGCGGGGTACATCAAATCGCTTCGGACGAGTTATCCGCCGAACAATCAGAATGCCGGGTTGCGGATTTTCGGTGGACCCTACAGCGATTTGCGCGGGAAGCGGGTTCGTGTTTCGGTGTGGGTGAAGACGAAAAGCGTGAGCCAATGGTGCGGGTTGCGGGTCATCCTGATTGGACAAGACAATAAATTGATCCTGAATGACGATATGTCGGACCGGCCGGTTCACGGCACGAACGACTGGACGCTCTTGCAGGCTGTGGTCGAAGTGCCGAGCGACATGACGCGGATTGCCGTTGGGACGTTTCTATACGGCAGGGGTGAAGTCTGGTCGGACGATATGCAGCTTGAAATCGTCGATCCGCAGACGCCGCTGACGGACCAGGGGCAGTGGCACCTCTGGAGCTTTTTCGACGCCAACTACACGGCAGTTGCGGACCCGGCGGTGACGCATGATGGGAACGCGACGGTGTGCATTTCTTCCAACTCGCTGGCGCGGCGTTCGCAATGGGTCAGTTACAACTGCACGGACCTGAATGTCGAGGGATTTCGCGGGCATCACATTGTGGTCACGCTTTGGTTGAAATCGCGCGGCGTGACCAGCGGGACCGGGCCGTGGATCAAGGTGTGGGGCACGGAATCAGCGCCACTCGCCGATGAGGGGCAGATCGGCCACCGGCCTCTGAAGGGCACGACCGACTGGAAGCAGTACAGAGCTGAGGTAGATGTGCCACCGCAGGCGACGGAGATCGACTGGGGCGTGGTAATGAACGGGACGGGGAAACTGTGGCTGGACATCGACAGTGCGCAGTGCGTCGTCAACGACAAGGGGGACACGAGCGGACTTTAGCTGGATTATCAGCTCTTATGTCGGGGAAACGGTCGGGGCGGAGGATGTGCCCTCTTCGCCGTCGCGCTTTGAGGAAGAAGAGGGTTCCACATAATCCATTTCACCGAGGATGTATTGCTGCAATGCGCAGCGCCGCCGTCTCGACGCTTTTTTCGAGCTTGGAAAGATCGCGCGGGAATGGCGGCGTGCCACTGGGTCGTAACGTCGCGCGCGTGTTCCAGATAATCGAACGCGGCTTTGATCCTCGGCGGCAGTTCGCCGTTATTATTTTCGGACTTCTCGCCCATAAAAAATCCCATGGCACAAGGTGGCCGCAAATGCGACCGGTGGTCCGTTTAATAAACTTCACAACTAGAGAAACCCGTCCGCCTGAAGATGCCCAGGCAAACGGACAAAGCCTGGCGTCAGCCGATGGGCGGGAGGGAACGGAAGTAAACGTAACTCTGCAAATGACACCTCTTTCGGCCCGGCGATGTTTGTATGTCGCACGAGCGGCGGGGGATTATGCGCGGGGGTTTTGCGAAATTCAACTGAAAAATGTGGGTTCTGCAGTTTGAGTTCTATTGGGTCCACCAGGGGGGCTGGACGATCTGGATGGGCTGGCCGTTGAGCAATCCTTTGCCCTGGCCGGGGGATTTTTGGAGTTGATCGCCGATCCTGGCGTGATTGAAGAGGAGGTTGGTGACGTTTTCCATGCGCGTTTCGGAGCCGTCGGCGTTAACGACGGCGACGGAGGGGACGCCGTGGTCCGGGGAGTGGTAGATCTCGGCGATTTTGCCGTCGCACGTCCAGTCGAGATCGGAAAGATATCGGCCGCGCACGACCCAGGGGGTGATGATGGACATCACGAGAATCGCCAGGCCGATGAGGGTGAGGAGTTCGCGCGGTTTGGCGGGGGAGGGATCGCTGGCGAGATCGAGGACCAGGCCGATGACCGCGGCGAGGGAGATGACGGCCGCGAGGTTTAATAGCCCGGGCGAGTTGATGCCGGCGAAGGGGAAGGGGCCGGCCGACAGGGTGAAGCATGCGGCCGCGAGGATCGCGACGACGGCGAGAATCCGTCGGCGGCGGATGATGCGTTGCCAGAGGATTCCGAGGATTGCGGCCAGGATTGCGAGAGGCAGGAAGATCAAGCCAACCACTCTACCCCCACGCGGCCGGTATGACGATCAAGCCGTGCGAGAGGGCATGCGATAAGCCTTTCGGGCCGTCGCCTCCAAGTATCAGAGTTAAAGCGACTTGGCGTAGTCGATCATTCCCTGGAAATCCACGATCACGGCCGGTTCGTTTCCGACGACCCAGGCGTCGTGGCCGGACGGGAGCATGGAGACGTCGCCGGGCTTGCAGTCGAATTCGGTTCCATCGTCCATGCGAACGCGCAGAATTCCCGAGACGTGATATTGGAAGTGCGGCGCTTCGCAGCTCTTGGTTTTTGCGATCGGCTGGACGGATGTTGCCCAGCGCCAGCCCGGCTCGAAGACGGCCCGTCCGACGGTAGCGCCGGCGACTTTGAGCAACTCCAGTCTCCCCTTGGGAAATTCGCGAACTTCGTCGGCTCTTGAAAAGTTTTTCAGTTCCGCTTTTTTCATCGGCGTCTCCAGGTGTGAGTGGCCGGACACCCCCTGTCATAATCCTGCGGAAGTGTACCGATCATCGGCGCGTGCCGGCAAAAGAATCTGTCGCTAATGACATGCACTTATGTTTCAGAGGCGAAACCCGAGCGTGAATGATTTCGTTTCCGGCGCGGGGGTCAGTTTCCGCTTCCTTTGTTGCAATCATAAAGGCCCGCCCATGCGCCGCTTTCGCTGTGCTGAAGCAGCGGGTGACCGATGGAGTTGAACGCCGTGATTGTTGGCGTGTGGAAGTCCATATTGCCAATGAAGTCGTGGATGAGGATGACCCACACGCGGCGGTGGCCGGTCATTGTTTTCGCGTCGTCGAGAACCTGGCGGGGTTCGGTCAGGTTGGGCTGTATGTGCAGGACGCCGGCGGATTGAAGGTCGGGGGGCCAGCCGGATTGGGGGCCGTAATAGTCAAAGGATGGCTCGGCGAAATGGGAGAGATAAATCTGGTCGCCGGCTCGGTATCGCTGGGCGACCCATTGATAGATGGGCAGGGATTCTTCGCGGCCGGGAGGATGAAGCAGCAGATTCCAGGCGCGGTCGGCGGAGGGAAGAATAATCAGCCCGGCGATGGCGATGGCCGCGACTTTGGCGGGGAGCCGGGTCCAGAGAGATTCAACGGCGGCGGCGATCAGGATGAGATATTGCGGGACGAAGAAAAGGGCCAGTCGGTCGGCGAAGGGGTATTGATGCAGGGCCGATGCGGCCAAAGCTATCGGGAGGGGCGCAAGAATCAGGAGCAGGTCGCTGCGGCGGGCGAATGCGATGGCGCTGCCGACGATCAGGCCGATCAGGGCGACATCCGGAAACGCGAGCCACATCGCGCCGGGACTGGCGGCGATGGCGCTGAGCGCGGGGAAGAGCCAGCGAAAGGCGCCCATGGGGTCGGAGGGCATGAAAGCGTTTTGGGCAGTCCAATATTGCACGAGATGGGGGTAAGCGTCGCCGGACGCCTGGGGGCGGATAAAGATGAAATAATCGGCGGCGAGAGCCACGGCCCAGGCGATAAAGATGATCGCGGCTCGCGCGATGGCGTCGCGCTCGCGGTGCTTCCAGAACATCCAGACGCCGGCGCCGGCGAGGACGAAGATCGCGGGGAAGGAGAAGAAGATTGCCAGAGCGCCGATGATTGCGGCGGCGGCCGTACGCCGGGTGCTGGGATTTTCGGCCCAGCGCAGGGCGAGGAGCGTGATGGCCAGTGATGCGGCCACGTCGCAGGAATAGGGCTTCAGCTCGTTGCTGTAATAGATGAG
This sequence comes from uncultured Phycisphaerales bacterium, assembly GCA_963755915.1. Classification (GTDB taxonomy): domain Bacteria; phylum Planctomycetota; class Phycisphaerae; order Tepidisphaerales; family Tepidisphaeraceae; genus PALSA-1353. Next base: position 25,240 of record CAVWLP010000001.1, on the reverse strand, counting down.
TGGACCGAGCACGGTGAAGGCGGTCATCGCGATGACGGCGCCGCTCTTGCCCAGGACCCGGCGCGAGACGGCGAGCATCATGGGGAGAGACGCCAGGGCGAAGAGGATCGAGGGGAGGCGGATCCATCGCTCGGCGTCGCCGATGGTTTTGCTGATGGCGTAGACCATCGCGAGGAAACCCGCCGGGGCGGCTTGCCAATCGTCGAGGGGGTGAAGGAGCAGGCCGGTCAGGGAGCGATGGGTGATGCTGCGGGCGAGGTAGATTTCATCGAGCCAAAGAGTGCGCCAGTGCCACCAGCGGGCGATGCGCAGAACGGCGCCGGCGGCTAGGGCGAGCCAGAGGAGCAGGTCGGTTGTGCTGTGGCCTTGCGAGGTGCGCGGTTTGGTTCCTGCGGTCGCGTGAGGTTCGCTGATGACGGTCATCGAAGGATATGTTAACCGGAGACTGGAAACTGGAAACGGGAGATCGGAGAATGGCGGGTATGATGAAATCTCGCGCGATTTTTGGCGTTATTCTGGCGGTTGGGTTCTCTATTGGCTTTTGCGGACGCTTGGGTGCGCAGACGACGACGACGGCGCCGTCGGTTGACCAGCCGCCGGCGCGCAACCTGCGGATGTTCCCGCGCCCAAGCTCATGCCTGATGGGCGGATGAATCCGCACTTCGAGCAAATGCATAATTCGTTTCTCGCTCGGCGGTCGGAGGGGCCGATCGGGGTATTGTTTCTGGGGGACTCGATTACTGAGCTGTGGAGTGGGCCGGGCAAGTCGGTGTGGTTGAAATATTATGCGCCGCTGAACGCGGCGAATTTCGGGATTGGGGGGGATCAGACGCAGCACGTGCTGTGGCGAATCGCCAACGGGGAGCTGGATGGGATCGATCCGAAAGTCGTGGTGCTGCTCATCGGGACGAACAACATTGGGTATCCGCAGGAGGATATTCTGCGGGCGGATGAGCTGATCGTTGAGCGGATTCACGAGAAGCTGCCGAATGCGCGGTTACTGGTGCTGGGGATTTTTCCGCGGGGGCGGAATCCGCAGGACCCGCTGACGGCCGAGATGCGGGGGAAGATCAAGTTTGTGAACGCGGGTCTGGCGAAGCTGGACGATGGGGACAAGACGCGGTTTTTGGATATTGGGGAGAAGTTTTTGCAGGCGGACGGGACGCTTCCGCCGCAGATCATGCCGGATGCGCTGCATCCGAATGCGGCGGGGTATCAGGTTTGGGCGGATGCGATGAATGAGTTGCTGGGGGATATGATGGCGGGGAAGGTGGAGCAGCCGATGGGTCACTGAACAGAACGGAACAAAACGGAACACTCTTTGAAGTTTTATTTGTGGATGCTAACTCCTTGTGAGTTCTTAATTGTTTCGGAAGTGTATACCTGACGCAATCTCGGATTTTTGCTGAGTAGGCCGGGAGCTATCAGAGTCCGCCATTCGCGATACACCAGATAACCGCAATCACGAACACGGCCAGAACGATCTTGGCAAGCCATCGCCGATTGGCTCTTTTCTGCGGGCGCGGCCGGGCTGGCTCATAGTCGATGGTTGCCATTGTTCATGCCGGTTTCGTCGATGGCTTGGCCGTCTGCATCGACTTACGGATATTCTCTTTCCAGTCGCCTTCCAGCTTTAGTACTTCAGCCTTTGGGCCGGGCTTAGCCTTCGCCTTTTCCGCGGGTCTATTAACCTTGCTCGGCGTGCGGCGGATTATACCACAACATCAAGCACATGAATGATGCGTACGTCGTCCTGGTGAACGTGGACACGGGCAACATAGATTTCGCCGATAGGAATGAAGACATTTGGAATGACGTCCTCGATAATCAGCCGAAGCAGGAAACAACGGTGGTGATGCAGGAAACCACGACTCTGATTATCGACAAGACTTCGAATTAGGGGTGACGTTCTGGTCGCCCGTCTGCGCCATGCGCCGGAGACGCGGAGAATTCGTGGCAGATTTGTTATCGCTTTACCAAACGCCAAGCCGACGACGATAGTTAGCATACACTAATATAATTCAAAAAAACGCAATATTGTCCGGGACTTCCGCGTCTTAGAGCTGGGATTTTTCGGGTTTTCACTCGAAAGGCTGCGTTGCCTCGATGGGCAACGGCGTGGAAGGTTCAGCGCTGCTCCTGCAGCGCATGCCGCGGCGTTCACCGGCGGCCGGACAACAAAAACCCCCGGTGACTTACTTGACGATTTTTTCAGCCTTCTTCCGTGCCACACGCTGACGCTGCAGCTCGCATTCCCGTTCTCGGCGCTGCAGGATGGGAATAATCTCTTGCAACGTGGCCCCTCCCGCGGCGACCAGGCTCAGCATCGCGTAGGCATATTTGCTCACCGGACGCTGCGTGTGCAGATAGATCAACAGCACCCCGATGACCGCGATGTAGAACCCGGTGGTGACGCCGTTTTTGCTGTGGCTGGTGAGATGGCGGAAGTGGGCGTGCACTTTCAGCCAGCGGAAAAACAGCTCGATCTTCCATCGCCAGCGGTAGAGCAGACCGATGACATGGGCGGGAATGTTAAGAAGATTGGTCAGCAGCCGCAGGGGCCTGTCGGGTTTGTCCGGGTCGAAGATCGTCACTTCCCGAAGCCATTTTCCCGCCGGAGGAGCAAAGCGTGGCCCTTCTGAGCCCAGGTATCCGATCCGGTCGCTGAGAATGCCGGCAGCGCGGTCTTCATCGCTCAGCGGCAGGGACTTGGGGGTCAAGTCATTGTTTTCGATGGGAATGAAATAGTTGTTTGACTTGAGCCGGAGCACAAAATCGCTGCAGGCATGTACGATCCGCTCCAGCAGCTCGAAACAGACGTAGCCGCGGTCCATGACGTAAATCTGTCCCGGCTCCAGGGACTGCATCAGCGCCTGCGCCTCGGAGCATCCCGCGCCGCTGATCGTCACTCCCTCGGGAACCCCCACGCCCGCCGCCCATTGAAGATTCAGGCGAATCGTGTCCATGGGCTTTCCGTTGGGTCGACTTTGATGCAGCGCCCAGGCCACGTCGGCGGCAACGGTGAACAGCGACCCATCCACCACCCGTACCCGCTCGGTCAACTCCGCCAGCTTCGGATCGCCGTGACGCAGGTGCGGCAGCCGCGCCCGCAACTCCTCGATGATCGGCTCCAGCAGCGTCGGATCGAACAGGGCGTTGGCATCGGAAAGCGTGGAACGCGGCAGGCGATCGACCGAAAGCTGCTCCTGCATCTGCTCGGTCTGGCTGAAATCCTCCATCGTCCGCAGGCTGCGAATCGCCGGCGTGAAAAACGCCAGCAGATAGGCAAGGGTCACATCGTCATAAAAAAGCGTGCGATTGGGGTGGGGATGCGCCGCCCGCAGGCGGGCCAGATGATCCTGCAAAATACCGACGTACTTGCCGCCGAACAAATCCTCCCCCCGCACCGCCGGCCGCGGCTTTCGTCCCGGCTTGGCGGGCAATCCAGAAGCTGGGCAAAGGTCCGCGTGCACGTGGCGGCAGTGAACCACAAAACGCTGCTTCGCGAAGCGCAAGATTGTGTTATTTGTGAGCCTGCGTTCCGGACACTATTGCTTAAAATGTAAAAAAACGTAAAATTTTGTAAAATTCGCCCCATTCCCGTTAAGCGCGAGCCGTCGCAGGCCAGCGCTATTCGGCGGGGAGGATGTTATTTGGGGGTTACGGTGATTCCCTGAACAAACTGGTTTTGATGGATGTCCTGAAATCGCAGGGGTTGGCCGGCGATGGTTATGTGATCGAAGCGGACGTTGTGGATGGCGTGATCGGGGTCGAAGCCCACAAGTTCCACGCCGGCGGAGCCCGGGCGGGTGGGGAGGACCGACGTGATGTTGGAGAAGGTGATGCCGTCGATGTGGCCGCGGTCGGATTGTTGGCTCCAGATGGCTTTGCCGATCCATAGAGAGATCAGGCGGCGGGATTCTTCGATTCTTATGTTGCTGAAGAGTATGTTGGAGACGGGGGCGGAATCGCAATTGTAAACCCGTAAATCCCATTCGCGGCCTTTGTCGTGGATGATGTCGCAATCGGAAAAGGAGATGTTCTGCAGGGGCGTTCGGAGTTCGGCGCCGAGGCTGAGGGCGTGGGCGAATTCATTCCAGAGGACGCAGCGTTTGACGGAGATGTTTTGCGAGGGGCCGGCGGTGGGGTCGTTGGTTTTGACGACGACCAGGTCGTCGAAGGTGCGGAGGAAGGAGTTGGAGACGGAGACGTTTTGGCTGTTGCAGATGTCGATGCCGTCGGAGTTGCCGCGCCAGCCGAAGACTTTGAGGTTGCTCACGATGAGGTCATCGGAGCGGGCGAGGTGGCAGGTCCAGGAGGGGGAATCGCGGAGGATGACGCCTTGAATGGTGATGTTTTGGCCCTGGGCGAAGAGGATGCCGGGGTTTGGGCGGGGCATAAGGCTGCCGTCGATGATGCCGCGGCCGCGGAGGGTGATGTTAGAGCCGATGAGGTTGATGAGGGCGGGGCCGATTCGTTTTCCGGGTTTGCCGTAGAGGACGGCACCGCCGGCGATGAAGACGGTTTTGTTGGAGCCGATCTGGAGCAGGGGGATTTCGTGGATGCCGGGCGGGAAATAGATGACGTTGGGATCGGTGGGGGAGGGGGCGGCGGGGTCGATGGGATTGGCGAAGAGGTGGAGGGAGTGGAGCCAGTCGCCGTTGATTTCTATGGTGAGCTGGGCGGGGGTGGGGATTGTGAAGCGGAGTTGGGTTGGGGAGGCGATGGTCGGCGTCAGGCGGAGGGACGTGGGGAGGATTTTGGCGCTGGTGATCGGTCGGGCGGAGGTGATGGAGATTTGTGTGGGGGCGGCGATGTCGAAGGAGGCGAAGGAGGTTTGGGTGGTGGCGGAGAGAGGCCAGGATCCGTGGAGTTTTTCGCGGTCTTCGGGGCTGAGGGCGACGACGCGGGCGAGGTAGACGGGGACGTTGAGATCGTTGGCCTGGAGCGTGAAGTCGGAGGAGAGGGGCTCGCCGGGAGGGGCGGGGTAGATGATTGGGGCGGGGGTGGGATTTGGATTGGGTGAGGCGGCGAGGGAGGGGAGGAGGGGGATTACCGCGGCGACGAGGAGCGCGAGCAGCCATGCGCGTTTGGTTGCGTGCATCGCGTGGGAAAGATAGTGCATAAACCAGAGACTGGAAACCGTTCACCGGCTTGGTACATTCCACGACCCGGCGGAAACTCGGCTTTAATGGTCCACCACGACCTCACTGCTCAATACAAGACCGACGAAAATCTTCGCGTGCGCATTGAAACACACCAGCGTTACACAGTGGGACCCCCCCTGGAACCGGCGATCGATAGAGCCATCGCGTTGCAGCCGGACGAGTCCCTTCTCGACGTTGGAACCGGTCCCGGCGATTTTCCCCAGCGCCTGCGCCGAACGGGCCATCGGGGGCGGCTTGTCGGCATCGATGCATCGCCTGGCATGATCGCCAAAGCCAAAGCCGCCGGAGCCGGGGTCGAATTCCTTCAGGCCGATGCCCAGTCTCTTCCCTTTCCCGACGACTCGTTCGACGTCGTCACCGCGCGGCACATGCTGTATCACGTCGGGGACATTCCGCGGCACTGCGCGAGGCCCTGCGCGTGCTGCGGCCCAACGGCCGTTTCCTCGCGGTCACGAATATTCGCGACAACATGGGCGACTATCGCAAAGCCCTGGGCGAAGCAGCCGATCAGTTGAAGGGCCAGATTGCCGACGTGCTCAGGATCGTTGTTCCGGCATCGGATGTATTCAATGAACAGAACGGGCCCTCGCTGATAAAGAATGTTTTTGGCAACGCAGCGGTCACAAGGGTCGAGGCGGCATTGCGTTTCGATTCGGCGGAGCCTGCGCTTCGCTATTTTGATTCGTGCCGAACATTGAAGGGGTTCAGTGAGCAGGAATGGATGGCGGCGAGACAAATGTTTGCTGAAACGGTCGCCGGGCGACTCAGGGCCGGACCGTGGCTCGTTTCCAAGACCGTGGTGCTGATTACGGCGAATTCTGCGGGCAAATCAGATTCGGCCGAGGGGCGAATCTAAATTCAGAGAACGCCGGGTAAACGCGGCCGCTAAGAAGCTGTTTCATAACCTCGCGCGGCCGCTGCTTGCGTCTGGGGAAGGCTGGCGGCGTTGCTCCTCCTCCCCATATTTCCGGTCAATATTGTTCGTCGTCGCGCCTTGCCAGCATTCGCCAGCCGCGGTGCATCGGCTCGCGGGAGGTTATGAAACAGCTTCTAAACGGGGGTGGAGTTATCTTTGGGGTTGGATGGTTACGCTTTGCTGGGTGACGGTGCACTGGCCCAGGTACCAGGTGCGGAACTCCAGGCTGGCGTGGGGCGGGGCGGTGAAGGGGATCTGGAAATCCTGGTAGACGTTTGGTTGAGTGAACTGGTGGCGGGTGAGGGTAAGGTCGGCGAGCTGCTGCTTTGAGGCGTTATCCTTGATGTCGAGATTGAGGACGGTGGCGTTGTCGGCGGTGACGTTGTCGATCATCAAGCGAAAGGTTGCAACGGCGGGGCCGGAGGGGACGAGGTGGGTGTAGGGGCCGTAGTTGAGGTAGGCGTTGATGCGATCGTTGGGAGTGGCGACCCAGCCGTCGGGCTGGGGGTGGCCGGTTTGGTGGTAGCGGCTGTGGGTGGTGCGGAAGACGAGGTCCTGGGGCTGGGTTGTGGGGGCTGAGATGGTCGATGCATCCGTGGGGAGATTGGGGCTATTGAGAAGGGATGTGAGGTAGAGCAGGCCGACAACGATCGTGATCAGCTCGACGGCGAGCAGAGCGATGGTGCGGACAGGCAACGTCTTCCCCTTTTGCATAGTCTCGACGCTGGAAACTTATGCTAGAGATTAAATACCTGGGACGCGCCGCACAAGTGCGGCGGCTACACGGGAGATGGGGGTGCGGAGTTTGGGGTAAATTGCCAACCTTAACACCCGTTCTACGCGGCACTTGACCTCTCATATCCGTTCACGTGTAATGGCGGGGCGAAATTTTTTCGGCGGCTCTCGTCTGACGCTTCAAAGTATGTCCAACAGGGTCTGATCTCATGCGAAGTCTTCCGGCTCCCTGCAAACAGCGTGTGTCTAAAACAATTCGGCGCTTCTCGATTTTCTGCCTGGCAGGGATGGTTGGGGCGGGAGTTTTCGGGTCAAGGGCACGAGGGGATGACAATTCCAGCGGCACCGAGGCGCCTACGGAGAAGTTTTACGACATCGATTATTTTTCGCCGGTGTTTGAGACGCGGGAAGGGCAGCCTACGGCCGATCCGGCGTTTCAGGCGAACCTGGATGCGATCATCGGGGATACCGAGGTTGTGCTGGGCCAGTCGTCGGAGGGGTATGTCGCGCCGGGGAAAAATATTCCAACGGCGCAGAGGAAGATCGCGGAGTTGAACCTGGAAGGGTCGTGCAGTTCAGCGAAGGGGCGATCCTGGCGATCGATAAGGGGATTGTGGCGGGGCTGAACGCGCGGGGGTATGGGGCGGTGCTGGCGGTGCCGAGCCCGACGGATATCGATCCGCAGGATTTGAGCGATCTGCGGTTTCGGAAGAAGGGGACGCTGCACATTCTGGTGTCAGTGCCGACGGCGGGGCAGGTGAGGACGATCGCGTCGGGGGATCGGATTGCCTCGAACCATCGGATCGATAATCCGGCATTGAAGCGGATCGTTCATAATTCACCGGTGCAGGCGACGACGGAGCCTTCGAAGCATTCGACACCGTTTTTTAATCAGGTGGCGGTGAACGATTATGTGGATCGGCTGGATCGGCAGCCGGGGCGGCGCGTGGACGTGGCGATATCGGCGGCAGATGAGCCGGACCAGTATACGCTGGATTATCTCGTGAATGAGACCAAGCCGTGGTACGTGTATGCACAGACTTCGAATACGGGGACTCCGCTCACCGGGGAATGGCGGGAGAGGTTTGGGTTTACGGACGATCAACTGACGGGGAATGACGACATTATCAATGTCGATGGGGTGACAGATTTCGAGAAATCGACGAATGTGACGGGGTCGTATGAGCTTCCGCTGCTGGCGGATGATCCGGCATTCGGGACCTATGGGCTGCGGGTGCGGATCTATGGGCTTTGGGACCAGTACGAGGCGGCGGACCTGGGGGTGCAGAACAACTCCTTCAGCGGCAACGACTATTCGGGCGGGGCGGAAGCGGAGTGGAATTTCTTCCAGGCGCACAACATGTTCTGGGATTTCATCGGGGGGGCGAGGTATCAGAGCTCGCAGGTGAAATCGCAGTTTTCGGACAGCTCGGAGACGGGGAATTACATTCTGCCTTATGTCGGCGTGAGGGTGCAGGACAATCAACCGACGTTTAACTATGTGGCCGCGCTGAACGTGCAGGGGGGAATCACCAGCACCAGCAAGGCGGAGCTGGCCGACCTGGGCCGGGCGAATCCGGACCAGGATTGGATCATCCTGCAGCCGAGCGGGATCGGGTCGTTTTATCTTGAGCCGCTGGTGGACCCGAACGATTTTGTGGCCGGCCGGAGCACGCTGGCGAATGAGATGTATTTTTCGCTGCGTGGGCAGTGGGCGCTGAATTACCGGTTGATCCCGCAGTATGAGCAGTCGGCGGGCGGTTTTTACACGGTGAGAGGCTATCCGGAGGCGGCGACGATCGGGGATACGGTTTTTGTGGGGACGGCGGAATATCGGTTTCACCTGGGGCGGATTTTGTCCGCGTCGCCGAATCCGACCAATGTTTCGATTTTCGGGGAGCCCTTCCGGTTGGTGCCGCAGCAGCCGTATCAGCGGCCCGATTGGGACCTGATTGCCCGCGGGTTCGTGGATGCCGGCGAGGTGCTTCAGAGCCGGATCGTGACGGGGGAGAACAACAATACGCTGGTCAGTGCCGGCGCGGGGCTGGAGCTTCAGGTGAGGCAGAACATCGATATCCGTGGCGACTGGGGGATTGTGCTGTCGGGATTGGCGGGGACGAACGGCGCGGGAGTGGGGACGAGCCGGTTTACGTTGGTTGTGACGATTCTTTATTGAGGTTTAGCCGTGAAGATCAGCAAATATCACAGCGAAGCGCGGATGGATGGTTTTTCAAACTACGGCCCCCTCCCCAGCCCTCCCCCGGATTACCGGGGGCGGGGGAAGAGGCGGGGAATGCGTGCGCGGATGATGCTGCTGGGGGCGATTGCGCCGATCGCGGCGGCGTTGGCGCCGGTTTGCGGGCGGGCAGCGGTGCAGCTTAGCGGCGTTGCGGCCGGGACGGCGGCGATTTCGCAGCGGGGGTCGGTGACGAATATCCGGACGAGCAACAATGCGATTTTGAATTTTTCGCAGTTTAATATTCCGATCGGGAGCACCGTCGATTTCATTCAGCCGAATGCGGCGAGCCGGGAGCTGAATCGGATCAACTCGGCGGCGCCGTCGGCGATTAACGGGTCGCTGATTTCCAACGGGACGGTTTACCTGGTGAATCCGGCCGGGGTGATTTTTGGGCCGGGGGCGGTCATCAACGTCAACCAGATTTACGCTGCGGGGGCGTATATTTCCAACCAGGATTTCCTGGCGGGGAATAACCATTTCACGGGCGTTGCCGGGATGGTTTCAAATAGCGGGCAGATTAGTGCCAACGGGGTGTATCTGGTCGGGTCGCAGGTTTTGAACCAGGGGACGATCGTCGCGCCGGGCGGATTGGTGGCGATGGTGGCGGGGTCGGACGTGCTGCTGGGAGAGGAAGACAGTCATATCGTGGCGAAGGTGATTCCGCTGGCGAATGCTTCGAGCGGAAGCGCGGGAGCAGCGCGCGGCGGATTTGCGGTCGTCGCCGATGGCGGCGGGAGATGTCTATTCGATGGCGATCCGGCACACGGGGTCGATCGTGGCGAATAATGTGCTCATCAACGGAGGCGGGGGGCAGGTGCAGGTTTCGGGGTCGATCAATGCGTCGTCCACCACGCCGGGGACGAGCGGGGGGACGGTGGAGATTACCGGCGGGCAGGTTGAACTGACCGGGGCGACGATTGATGCGACCGGCCCGGCGGGGGGCGGAGAAATTTACGTCGGTGGGCTGGAGCATGGGGCAGCGGGCCTCGATCAGTCGCAGTATGTCTCGGCGGATTCGAATACGACGATTGACGCAGATGCAACCAGCAACGGCAACGGCGGGACGGTCGTTTTGTGGTCGACGAATACGACGGAGACTTCGGCAACGCTTACCGCGCGGGGGTCCGGGCGGCGGGAATGGCGGGTTTATTGAGACATCGGGGGAATACCTGTCGGTTGGCGGGACTGCGCCGAATGCGGGAGCACCGCATGGAGAGGGCGGGACATGGTTGATGGACCCGATTGACATTGACATCGTGCAAGGGACGGGGAACGGAACGTTTGACGGACCGACGGTGGCGGCGGGGGATATCGCAGCGGCGCTGGCCACTGGGACCAGCGTAACGGTTCAAACCAACAATCAGAACGTGGGCGGGGATCTGGGGAATCTCACTCAGGATGCGGACGCATTGATCTCGGTGACAATGGCCACTGCGGCGACGCTGACGTTTCAGGCGAATAATTTGATGACGCTGAGCGGCGGGATAAGCGTTGCCGCCGGCTCAGCCGCGGCGTTGACGGTGGAGCTGGACGAGCTGAACAGCACGGCGGGGACTGTTACGCTGAATACGACACCGATATCAACGAATGGAAGCTTCACAATTTTGGGCGGAAATGTGATTTCGAGCGTGGGGATAACGGCCCAGAGCATTAAGATCGCCTCGGGGACGACGACGATCGGGGCAACGTCGGTGACAACGGGCTCGGTGAGCATTTCGGGGGCGCTGCTCGCCAGCGGCGGGAACATCGTGCTGGGAGGGACCACCTTTACTTCGACGACCGGGGGAACCATTACGACGAGCGGGACGGGCACGGTGGCGATTCAGCCTTCGGGAGCCGTTTCGATCGGCGATGCGATCACGACGGGCGGCGGATCGTTCACCGGCGGGGGGAGTACGTTCAGCGTGGTTACCGGCGGGTCGATTACGACGGCGGGCGGGGCGATTGATATCTCGCCGACGGCCTCGACGTCGATTGCGGGGGCGCTCAGTTCCGGAGGCGGGCCGATCACCGGCGCCGGGATTTCGTTTACGACGACGGCCGGCGGAACGATCAGCAGCGCGGGCGGAAATGTGGTTCTGGATCCGACGGGGCCGGTGTCGCTGGCCGCGGCGGTTACCACGGGAACGGGATCGTTTACCAGCAACGGGCTTTCGTTCACGTCCTTGACCGGTGGAACGATTACGACGACCGGCGGGGCGGTGAATCTGACGCCTCCCTCGGGAGCCGTGACCGTGGGCGATGAGATTAATACCAACGGCGGCGCCTTTACCGCCACGTGTGAGAGCTTCACGGAAACAGCGGAGATTACGGACGGAGGCATTGGGACTGGCGCGGGAACGATGTCGGTGAATACCACCACTCCTGGCGGCGGCACCGGCGCGATTTCGATTTCCTCGCCCATCGCCTGGACGTTCGCCGCCAATCGCGCGGTCCTCTTGGAGGCCGGCGGGCCGATCACCATCGCCGCCACCGGGAGCATTTCTGCGACGTCGGGCGGGGCGCTGCCGATTTCGCTTTACTCGACCGCGAGCGACGACTCGGTCGCCGTCAATGGGATCATCAGCACAACCGGGCCGTTTATCAGCGCCGGCGGAAATTTCTCGGTGGGAAATCCGAATGCGACCCCCGCGCCAACGATCATTGCGGCTTCGTCGATCACGATCAACACCGCGACGGCGATTCCGGGTGGGGCCGCCGTGTCGAACGGCACGGTGTCGATCAACGGGCCGATCGTCAGCACCGGTACGATTTCGGTGGGGGGAATCACGAGCTTCACCACCGGAGGGTCGGGGTCGCTTGCTTCCACCGGTGCAATAACCATTACGAATACGGGAACCGTCACGATCGACGCGCCGGTTGCGACCGGCGGCGGGAATCTCACCGCGACGATGAGCTCCGAGTTCACCACCGGAGCCACCAGCACGACCACTCTGGGAACGATCACAACCAGCGGCGGGAGCGTCGCCCTCTCCAGCACTCTAGGGGTGAGCATTGGCGAAACCGTCAACACGGGCGGCGGGGCGTTCAACGTCACGGGGTTCAGTTTTTCCGATAGCGGGATGATTACCGACGGCGGGCTTGCGTCGCCGCCGTCGAATGACGCTTTCACGGTCAACACCACCGCCAGCACCGGGCCCATCGCCCTGAATGCCGCGATCATCTGGACCGGTGGAACCGGGCGCTCGGTTCTCATTGAAGGGGGCGCCAATATCGATATCTCGACCACCGGCAGCATCACCGAAAGCGGCTCGGGCGCACTGCCGATTTCGCTTTACACCACGGGATCCGCTTCCGCGATCGACGTGAATGGCGTGATAGACACCAACAACGGCGCGTTTACCTCGGCGGGTGGATCGTTCACGATCGGCGAGCCCTCGGAGACGCCCGCGCCGACGATCCTGACCGCAACGACCGCCAGCATCAACACCGCGACGGCGACGCCCGGCGGCACGGCCGTCACCAACGGGGCGGTGCAATTCTCCGGGCCGATCGTCACCACCGGGGCGTTGACAGTCGGCGGGACGGCGGAATTTACGGAAAATGAATCTGGCACGGTCACGACGCACGGCGGCGCGTACGTGATCAACAACACGGGCGAAATTTCCATCGGCGCAGCGGTGAACACGGGCGGCGGAGCGTTCGACGTGCCCAACTGCGCCGAGTTCACGGCCGAAGACAACGGGACGATCAACACCGGCGGCGGCGCGCTGACCGTGACGACAAACACGAGCACCACCGAGGGCGTGCAGTTTAACTCAGCCATCGATACCGTCGGCGGGGCGTTTACGATTTCGACCGTTGCCTTCACGGGCACCGGGTCAATCACCGACGGTGGGCAGGCGCTGGCAAACGGGGCATTTTCAGTGGAGACGCCCGCGGTGGATGCGGCAGACGGCACGACCTTCACGTTTGGAGGCGCGATTACCTGGGCCGGTGGGACCGGGCGGTCGATCACCATCGTCGGCGCCTCCGACATTCAGATTGACGCGCCGATCACTTCCACCGACGCGACGCCCCTGCCGGTCCGGATTGATACATCGGGCAGTTCCGCCAACGTGGAGATCAACGCGCCGATCGACATTTCCGGCGCGTTCGTCACCGACGGCGGCAACTACACCATGGTCACCGGCACGGCCAGCACCGGCTCGGTGACGGCGCTGACTTTCTCATTGAATACCAATGCAACCACCGTCACCGGCCTTGGCGTGACGCCGGGCGCTATGATCCTGCAGGGCCCGATCGTCACCCACGGCGCCGTCACCCTCAACGCCTCGTCGATTACGCAAAGTCAGGGGGGTAACATTACCTCCAACGGCGGCGCCGTCTCGATGGACACCGCCCCGGATCAAGGGCTAATCACCGTCGGCAGCCCGATCATCACCGGCGGCGGTGAATTTTTCGCAGACGCCGGCGATACCTTCACCGCCGCGGGAAGCGGCAATATCGCCACCAACGGCGGCGAGGTAAGCATTTCGGCCAACAACGAGCTGGAGATCGGCTCGACCGTCAGCACCGGCGGCGGAAGCTTCATCACCAATTCGCCTGAGTTCGACATCGTCTCGGGTGGTGTGGTGACCGACGGGGGCGTCGCCAACACCAATCCGAATGGGTTTGTGATCACTGTGCCCAACGACGCCATCGACATTGACGGGGACATCAACTGGGCTGCCAGCACGAGCCCGCTGCAATTTGATTACGGCGCGGGAACCGGAGTGGTGCTGACCGGGACGATCACCGTGAATCCCGCGGTGCCGCTGACGTTCGCCAGCGGGGCACTGGCGCTGAACGGCGGAGCCGCGACGATCACCGGTGGAAACGTCACGATTGGCACGGTGCTGGTGAATTCCGGGACGACTTCGCCGCTGACAATTAATTCCTCGGGGGTGGTGAGCCTGTCGGGAAACCTGGGCTCGACTTCGACGCCGATTGGGACGCTGACCGTAGCGGGAAACAACTCCGCGGCGCCGACGACAACCCTCAATGGAGTCGTCTTCTCCAACGGCGACGTGGTCTTCGGCGGCACGCTGGAACTGACCGGCATCAGTACGGTGGAAGACGTCAGCACCAACTCGCAGAAAGTCGAATTTGACGGGGCCATCGAAGGGCCGTCCGGACTATCGGTCTTCATGGAAGGTGTCAATGATGACACCATTCGCATCAACAACGACGTCGGCAACGTCACGCCGGTGGCGTATATGAATCTGTTCCCGGGACAACTGGGGCTTGTCGGCATTCGCTGGGGCACGGGATTTTTGCCCAACCCATATCCGGAGCAGCAGCCGGCGACGACGATCAACATCGCCTCGGGGGGAACCTTTGAGGTGAACGATCAGAATCCCAGCCCGCGGAATTTCTCGTCGATCGACTCGACCATCGATTCCTTTGGCCCGCTGTCGATCGAAATCGGCGCCGGGCAGGCGGCCAATTCGGCCAATACCTTTGCCGTGGGCACCAACGAAAAGCTGGCGGTCTTTGGGCCGCTGGATATCAACGTCAACGGCGGAACGATCCAGACGGGCGATATCAGCACGACGGGGAATATGTCGCTGGAGGCTTCAACGGTCCGGTTCATGCTTCGCGGGCCGACGACCGACGGCAATGCCACGGTCGACAGTGGTATGGACCTGATTTCGCTGGGGCAGATTTCCCTGCCGGCCAACGCCCAGTACATCGGCGTCAAGGAGTCCAACGGCGTTGGGGCAATCGACGATCCGGGATTTGTGGCTAACTCCTTCAATCCGGCGTCGAATATCGCCAGCATCGCCGGGCGGCTCAATACCGCCTACTCGTTCATCGGGCTCTTCTCGCCCAGCACCATCTTCGGGTCGGACAATCTACTGATCGATTATTCGCCTTCCACGTTCACGTCCTCGTCGATTCCCAGCTTTGTGCCGCCGATTCCCGGTCCATTTGATTATCCCATCGCCGGGGCTTATCCGCAGCAGTGGTTGACGGCGGGCAACGTGCCGACCGATTTCAAGGTGGCATTCCAGGCCACGTATCCGGGTCCGATCCAGGAGCAGGATCTGAAGGATACCGGGCTTTATACGCGCGACGTGACGACGGAAGAGATTGTCGACGCCACCGGGACGATGGTGGTTTACGAAGACGTTCCGCAGCGCCCGCGGCCCAAGCCGTCGGATTACAAGGCGGCGACGCCGCGGTTGGATCCGGCCCAGGTGCAGATTTTCCTGAAGGCGTATAACCAGGCCTTCGGGACCGATCCGCAGGCGCGCAAGCAGCAGATGGCCTCGGACATTCAAGGCGCCTGGGATGCCTACGCCACGCAGAACGGCGGACAGGACCTGACCGGTGCGGGCTTCGCGCAGTATTGCGCGACGACCTCCTCCGCCGGCGGTGCTTATGCCGACCTGGTCGCCCTGCGGCAGGTGCGCGGCAGCCTGGCGACGCTGGGCCTCAGCTATAAGGAGGCGCAGGTCGCGTTCCAGTACAACATGCTGTCGGGAATGCGGGCCAATGGAATGCGCGCCGGGGATTTGGCCGAGGCGGTGGCGAATACGAACGGCAAATAAGTTTGCCGATTCACCCCTTCGCTCTTCTCTCCTTCCCTGGTACTCCGGCCTTCGGCTCTGAGGCTCAGGCTCGAAGAGGGGAAGGTTAGGGCGGGCGAGGGGGTCGAAGATCCAACGGGCTCAGGATCAGCGTCACAACTCTGCCCTCGCTTCCCCTTTTTTGGCCTCAAAAAATTGGCTGATTTGTTCGCGAAATCGACAAAAACGCTGGATCCTCACCCATCCATACCCATCCGTCACTTCGAATTCCCCGAACCCGCATCAAAAACCAACCCGATGGCGTCGTTATCCAGCCCCTGCCGGATTTGCAGCGGATCTCGATCACGCAAAACCCTCAAGAATTGACTCTTTTTCTGTCGGCAAAAGGATATCGTTTGAGGGATAAAGCGGCAAACGTAGCTAACCCATCCCACCAAGAATCCAGCCCAATGAGCCGAAATCGCAAATTCCCAATAAACTGGACACATTTTTGCCGCCTCACCGTCCCCCGCGCACGCAGTTCACGCGAACCTCTTCCCGCCTCAACAGATACATCGATCGACTAAGTTACTAATTACTAACAAAACTCTCGAAAGTGTTCAGTTTTGTTCAGTTCTGTTCAGTCAAAGTCTTTGGACTGTCATCCCGTCGCATAGGACAGCTCCTTATGCCAGTAAGTCCGGGGCGTGCGGGGAAGGTTGCGGTCGGACCTGGTCGCAACCTCTTGGCAACGTGGCGATTGGAGGTTTTGTCGTCCAACGCGGCGGGGGATCCGCAGGAATCCGAAGCACTCCTTCAATTCGCGCAATGAAAAATATGCCTGTCGCAAACAAATGAAACATTAGCGAGAAGGGCTTATCAGATTTATTATGGGACGTGACAGATTAATTCTTCTGGGAGGTGCAGATGGTAAATCGGGAAATCCTGCCGGGGTTGAGTCATTTTTATTCCTCGAGGGGCCGGGGCTTTTGCCGGGGGAAAGCCGCGGATCACAACCGGGTGACGATCGAAAGCCTCGAAGGGCGGCTCCTGCTTTCGAGTTATGCCCTGAGCAACGGAACTTTGACCTACGGATCGCAAACGGTGGCTACAAACGTGATTTCGTTTGAGGTCGGGCGCAGCGGCTATGCTTATTTCGAGCAGTGGGGAAACCTGCTTTCTATCAATGAACTGCCCACCGGGGGCGGGACGACGGCGATCGCGACCGTCTACAGCTACGGCCTTCGCAGCGACGGGGATTGTTACTACTGGAGCACGGCCGACAATCATCTTTACATCAATTACTCCGGCGGCAATGCGCTGGTCGATCAGAACCCGATCAAAGCGTTCGGAGTTCGCAGCGACGGCGCGGGGTATTTCTGGGATGGGGCTACGAACGAACTGTTTTTGAATACGGTAACGGGCTTCCAGACGATCGACGCGAATCCGATTCAGGGCTTCGGCATGCGCTCGGACGGGTCGGGATATTACTGGGAAGTCGGCGGGGACTTTTACATCAACACCCAATACCAGGCCCAGGTGGCGCTGAACAACGGAAATCCGATCTCGGGATTCGGTATGTCCAGCGCCGGCAGCGCTTACTATTGGGATTCGGTGAGCAATATGCTCTATCTCACCAATACGCTGGGGACCTATCAGATCTCTTCGGGCACGATTCAGGCATTCGCAGCCGACGCGGCGGGCAACGCCTATTACATTCCGACTGGAACGACGCAGGTCTGGTGCAGCTCCTACGGAGGAAACGGATACACGAGCGGATTGAAGGAAAGCGACGTTATCGATTCAACCTTTGGATTGGAGCTTCGAGCGGCGAGCGCTCCGGGGTATGGGGGAACGGTGGTATTCGACACGTATAACGGCACGGATACAAATTTGGTGTTCGAGCCGATCTACGGAATCGAATCCACGTCGGGTTCGACCTCCGGGACGGAACTGACCGGTAACGTGCCGGTCTACCTCATCTACTGGGGCTCTGCGTGGAATAATTTGCTAAATTCGCCGTCAATGTTGGGAGTGACGACTTCGATCAGTGCGATTCTCGGCAGCGGCTATTTTGGCGGGTTGACGCAGTACGGCGCATCGAACACGGCGCATATCGCCGGCTCCGCGCAGTACACGACTAGTGATCCTGCGAATAATTTCAGCGGGACTGCGTTGATAAACGTGCTGGTGACGACGATTTTAAACCAGAACTGGCCGCAGGCGGGCCAGCACGGTTCGGATTCGGGCGCGGTATATCTGGTGATCACGCCGCCCGGAATCACTGAAGCCAACTATGGCACCCAGAGCTTCCACAACAGTTACAACCCGAACAACGGCTATTTCGATTACGCGTGGATTTACAACAGCGGGCAAATCGGGGCCGTGACGTTGAACGTCAGCCAGCAGTTGTCGGACACGATGACGGACCCGTATCCAAACGGCGCGCCGAATTGGACGACGGAGTCAGGCGGTTTGTGGTCGACGGGGGGACCGTTCAGCGGGTTCATGGGCGATTTTGAAGCCCAATTCGATCAGACGGTATTGAACGGCCAGGTGGTGCAGGCGTATTGGTCGGTGAACGACCAGGCATTCATCATCGGCATACTGGACTGACGGTGATCCGCGGCTAGAGGCGAGCGACGGTCATGCCGCCGTCGATGTGGAGGACCTGTCCGGTGGCGTAGGAAAGTTCCCCCTTGGCCAGCACGGCCGCGGCGCGGCCTACATCTTCCGGCGTTCCCCAGCGTTTTTCGATGGTGAGGCCGGCGGCAATGAGCCGGTCATATTTTTCCGTAACGGCAGCCGTCATGTCAGTAGCGATGACACCCGGCCGGATTTCGTAAACGTCGATGTTGAATTCGGCCAGTCGCGCGGCCCAGAGCTGGGACGCCATGGCGATGCCGGCCTTGGTGATGCAGTAGTCGCCGCGGTTGACGGAAGCGACGGTGGCGCTCACCGAGGAGATGTTGATGATGCACCCGCGCCAGGAATTTCCGGCCGATTCGCGCTGGCGGACCATCCAGCGGGCGACCTGCTGGGTGAGGAAATAAGGGCCTTTCAAATTGATTGAGACCAGGCGGTCGAAGCTTTCTTCGCCGGCGTCGAGGATGTCGGCGCGGATATCGGGGGCGACGCCGGCGTTGTTTACCAGGACGTCGAGGCGGCCATAAGCTTTTTCGATGTGGGTAATCATTTCGCCGCGCAAAGCGCGATCGGAGACGTCGGCCTGGAGGTAAAGGACCTTGGCGCCGGCGGATTGGAGATCGGCGATCACTGGAGCGACGTCACTGGCATCGCGGCGGCCGTTGATGGTGAGGTCGAAGCCGGCAGCGGCCAGGGCTTTTGCGATGCCAAGACCGATTCCACGTGATCCGCCGGTGACCAGAGCGACTTTTTTGGAATTTGGCATCAGTCAATCTTTCGCATCGAAGAAGGTGAGATATCTATTGCCGGGGGCAAGGCGTTGGAGATAGAGGGCGAGTTCGGCGGCGTGATAGTCGCCCCACATGCTGGATTCGCCGCTGGGGATTTTTTTGCCGGGGGGAACGTAGTCCCAGCCATTGGGGCGATGGTAAATCGAATGGAGGATCAGACCTTCGTGATCGGTCGATTCGGCGAGATAGCCGGCTGTGAACAGGGTTTTGGCCACGGTGAGGCCGGCATTGATATACCTTTTTCTCTGAGCGGGGTTGGTGAGGAATTTTCCGAGTCGCAGGAGGCCCTGCGCGGCGATGGCGGCGGCGCTGGAATCTACGGGTTCGTGGTCGTTGAACGGTTCGGCGGGGTGCGATTGCCAGTCGCCAAGTCGATGGAGATTCGGCGCGCCGGTGTCCCAGTAGGGGATTCCATCCGCGGCGGTCGCGTGGTGGATGTAGAAATCGGCCGTGGCGATGGCGGCTTCTTCGAATGATTTTTCGGGGGAGTTGATTTCGTGGAGAAATTCGAGTTGTTCGGAGAAACCGAGGATGGCCCAGGCGAGGCCGCGGGTCCAGGTGGAAAACGGGGAATAGCCCTGCTGGGAATTGGGGCAGCGGAAGCGGCCGTCGTTGCGGTTGAAGATGGCTTCGTGGGCGACGCGGCCGGGGAGGTCGTAGGCGTCGCGATTATTGCCGTAATAGACGTTAAATTTCGCGGTGGTTTTCGCGTGCTGAAGGAGGCGGGAGAGGAGGGAAATTTTGGCGTCGTTTTCGGCCATGAGGACGTGGCCGAGCTGATGGGCGAGGGCGAGAATCCGCAAGGATCGGATGGTGTCGATGAAGAGGGAGTGGGGACCGTTGAAGGAGTAGATATAGCCGCCGCCGTCGTCGGTGGAGACCCATCGGGCGGCCTGGACGGCGCCGCTGGTTATGATGGCGAGCTCGTAGAAGGCGATTTCCCAGTCGTTGCGGGGGATGCGGCCATCGCGCATGAGGCGGCGGAGGTTTCCGTAGGTGGAGAGGTTGTTGAATCCGTGATCGTGGACGCCGACGTGGGAGACGTGGGGGGCCATGTACTTGAGAGTGGCGGTGCGGCCGATTTGGAGAAGGTCGGGCTCGCCGGTGGCGTCGAAGGCCAGGATGGGGATGCCAAATTGGAATCCCTGGGTCCATTCGGTCCAGCCGCGGGTGGTAAATTTTCCGGCGGCCGTGAAGACGGGGGTGCCGCGAGAGGGGTCCCAGGTGCGGTGGAGGGTGCGGGCTTTCTCGCCGGCGAGCTCGAGGACTTTTGCGGCGGGCTTGGCGAGATCGGCAGCGGTTAATTTCTCGTCGATCTTCACGCATGCTCCAGGTAGCGGGATTTGATTTTACCGACGAATTCGAGCTGATCCATTTTCCAGAGCTCGGTGGAGAAGATTTCGACTTCGATCATGCCGGTGAAGCCCGCGGCGTCGACCCAGGAGCGGATCTGGCGGAGGGGGATGCAGCCGTCGCCCATGAGGGCTCGATCGAGGAGGAGATCGCGGGTGGGGTTTCGCCAGTCGCAGATGTGGTAGGAGAAGATGGCGTTGAGCTTGCCGGAGCGTTGGATTTGGGTTTGGAGCTGGTCGTCCCACCAGAGGTGATAGACGTCGATGGTGACGCCGACGGCGGGGGAGCGGAGTTGCTCGACGATATCGTTGGCCTGGGCGAGGGTGTTGATGGCGCTGCGGTCGCCGGCGTACATGGGGTGGAGGGGTTCGATGCCGAGCTTAACGCCGGCGGCGGCGGCGTGAGAGGCGCAGGCGGCGATGCCTTCGGCGATTTGCTTGCGGGCTTCGGCCAGGGGGATGCCGGGGACGGCGCCGCAGACGAGGACGACGAGAGGGGCGGAGATGGCGGCGGCTTCGTCGATGATGGCGCGGTTTTCGTCGATGGCTTTCTGGCGGTCGGCGGGGGTTTTGCCGGGGAAGAATCCGCCCCGGCAGAGACTGACGACTTTGAGGCCGGAATCGGCGAGAAGTTTGGCGGATTCTTTGACGCCCTGGGGCTGGAGGGCATCGCGCCAGACGGTGATGCCGGCGACGTTCGCGAGGCGGTAGGCGTCGATGGCTTGTGGAAGGGATAGGGGTTTGGTGGTGATCGTGTGGATGCAGAGGCGCGATAGGGGGGCCGCGGAGATGTTTTCGGGTTTCGAGTTTCGAGTTTGATTCGTCATTCGAGTTTCGAATTTCGAATTTCGCGCAGCAGATCAGGCAAGCGCCGGGATGTCAATCCACTTGCGCTGTTTCCAGGATTCGATCCCCAGCTCGGCAAGCTGCACGCCTTTGGCGCCTTCGCGGAGGGTCCAGCGGAACGGCTCGCCGAGGACGACGTGGCGGAGGAACAGTTCCCACTGGACCTTGAAGGCGTTGTCGTAATGCTGGTTCGTCGGGCACCGTGGGCCAGCCGTCGTAGAAGTCGATGGGGCTGTCGATGTCCGGGTTCCAGACGGGCCTGGGGGTGTCGCAGGCGTGCTGGATGCGGCATTCGCGCAGGCCGGCGACGGCGGAGCCGTTGGTGCCGTCGACCTGCAGCGTCAGCAGGTCGTCGCGGCGCACGCGCACGCACCAGGAGGAATTGAAATGGCAGACGATGTCCGTTTTCGGTGATCGAAGGTGGCG
Source organism: uncultured Phycisphaerales bacterium (assembly GCA_963755915.1). Lineage (GTDB taxonomy): Bacteria > Planctomycetota > Phycisphaerae > Tepidisphaerales > Tepidisphaeraceae > PALSA-1353. The sequence continues at coordinate 3,627 of CAVWLP010000001.1, read as the reverse complement.
TAGGCGGAGTCGTCGGCGGTGCATTTGTAGCGGCTTGCCGTCCTCGTCGACGCGCTGGTCGATGTGGGTCGCGCCGAGGCAGGAGACGCCTTGACGTTGCCGAAGAGATTGTCGATGACGTATCGCCAGTGGCAGAGCATGTCGATGATGATTCCGCCGCCGTCTTCCTTGCGGTAGTTCCAGCTCGGGCGCTGGGCGGGCTGGTCTTCGCCGGTGAAGACCCAGTAGCCGAACTCGCCGCGGACGGAGAGGATTCTGCCGAAGAAGCCGGTGTCGATGAGGTGTTTGAGCTTGCGCATTCCGGGCAGCCAGAGCTTGTCCTGGACGACGCCGTTTTTGACGCCGGCGGCTTCGGCTTTTTTGACGAGCTGCATGGCTTCGGCGCTGGTGGAGGCGACGGGCTTTTCGCAGTAGAGGTGCTTGCCGGCGGCGATGGCTTTGGAAGCGGCGTCAAAGCGGAGGGGGGTGGTCTGGGCGTCGAAATAGACGGGATATTTGGGATCTTGCGAGAAGCGGAGGCAAGATCGGTGGAGTAGGCGATTCCGCCGTGGCGTTCGGAGAGTTGTTTCAGCTTGTCGGCGTTGCGGCCGACGAGAATGGGGTCGGGCATGATGACGGTCGCTGGGGCCGATTTTGACGCCGCCCTGTTTTCGGATGGCGATGATGGAGCGTTCGAGGTGCTGGTTGGTGCCCATGCGTCCGGTGACGCCGTTCATGATGATCCCGACGCGATGGGTTTCCATTTTTGCTCCTGATGTGAGAGACGCGGCCGGCTGTTCGACCGACTCACGACGAGCAAGCTCGCCGGCTATACGAATTGATCTGTACTCTGCGGCCATACATTACAGTCGAAATAACTGCTGAAGTATGGATTTAATAGCCATCTTTTGTACTATACGGCCATTATGCGCCGCTCCATTCAATTTCTTTTCGGGCAGTTTGTGCCGGAATGCAGCCACGACATCGACAAGTATTTTGAGGATTACTACGTGCTTCAGTTTATGGATGGGGGGGAGATCGAACTGCGGGTGGATTCGCAGGTGTATCGGCTGGGGGGGAGATGGTTCTGGTCGAGCTATCCGGGACCGCGAATCAGCTTTCATGCGGCGGGGGAGGGGAAGACGTGGGTGCACCGGTATCTGGCGTTTAAGGGGCCGTTGGTGAAGCAGTGGATTGGGCAGGGGATTTTTCCGATTGCGCCGCAGCAGCCGCCGGTCGGGTCAGATTATTCGGCTGATTATTCCGGGAGGTTTGATGAGATGCTGGCGCTGTCGCGGCGGGGGGACCGGTGGGGAAACGCGCGGGCGATGTTGATGCTGGAGACGATTCTGACGGAACTTGCTGAGGCCCGGGCGAAGCCGACGAGTATTCCGGAATGGCTGGAAGGGGGGTTAGCGGCGATTAACGTGCTGGGGGCACAGGTTGACTACGGCAAGATGGCACGGGAGGCGGGGATGTCGACGCGCAGTTTTCGCCGACGGTTTGCGGAGGCAATGGGCACGTCGCCGCAAGCGTATGCAATTGGCTGCCGGATCGGGCATGCACGGCATTTGCTGGGGGCGACGGACCTGCCGATCAAGACGGTTTCGCAGCGGCTGGGGTATGGCGATATCTTCTTTTTCTCCCGGCAGTTCAAGCGGTTCACGGGGATGTCGCCGGCGGCGTATCGGCGGACGAAAGAGGCGTAGTCTGAAGGGGTGTTGGCGTCGTTTGTGAATACCAACATTGGGGATGAGAAAATGGGAAAAGTCGTTAGAGCCATCATTCCCGGCACGAAAAGTTACGTTTTGCCGGGGATGCCTAGACGTTAGGCACCTGTCGATATCTCCCCCTCAATTGCGAATCCCCGGATTTGCCGTGGTATCATCGCGGGCGTTCAAAAACTCGCCTGTACGCGGATTATGGCACTCATTTTGCCCTGCACTCAAATCAGACGGGCAAACGCCGCGCATTTACTCCACGAAGGAAGGAGACATCGATCATGTCACTGAAACGTTTGGCCAGCGCAGCTGCAGTTGCGGTGCTGGCTTTGGGATCTTACGCAATGGCGGATGACGGTCAGTTGAATGGGGGGCAGTCAGCCGATCCATCCCAGATTGCCTTGAGCACTCCGGTTGTTAATCCGGTGACGCTCGACGACACAACGGCCCCGTCAACAGAGGCATCGACTGCGCCAGCGGCGCCGGCATCGGCGCCGGCGTTGACGACTTCGACGCCTTTGATGTATCTCATCGGCAACACGGGCGTCGGGACGTGGTTGTCGAACAATAAGTTCAACATCACGGGCTTTGTCGAAGGCGGATATTTCTACGACACGAACAATCCGAACCTTGGCACGGGCCCCAAAGGCGATTCCCCCACATACGTCACCTTCCCCGGAGCATACAGCAATCGGTTCCTCCTCGATCAGCTCGACCTCACGCTCGAGAAGACGGTGGACACGACCAAGAAATGGGACTGGGGATTCCTGTTTGAAAACGGGTACGGCACCGACGATTCGTATACGCACTCGCACGGCTTGCTCGACAATCGGCCGCCGAACGATCCGCAGAACCAGTACGACATCCTGCAGGCGAACGTGTCGCTGCTGGTGCCGCTTGGCACCGGTCTGACGATCACCGCCGGCAAGTTCGTGGCGCTGCTCGGCAACGAAGTGATCAGTCCGTTGGGCAATGCGTTCTTTACGCATAGCTATAACTTCTTCTACGGCATTCCGGCGACGAACACCGGGATCATGGGCCTGTATACGCTGTCGAAGCTGATCAACGGCAATGACTGGACGATCAACGGCGGCATCACCGAAGGTTGGAATCAGAGCCTTCGGAACAACAACGGCGATATCGACTTCCTGGCCGAGATGAAGGGAAGCATCACCAGCTCGGTGGCGTTGACCGTCAATCTTGAAGAAGGCCCGGAAGCGACGAACAACTCATCGGACTACTGGACGGCGATCGAAGCGATTCCTTCGTGGACGGTGTCTGATCAGTTGACGATCACCGGCGACTTCCTGTACGTGGATGCGCCGGGCGACTCCGCCTTGAATGCGGGCAAGGCCGCCCAGTGGTATGGGGCGGTTGGGTATGTCTCTTACAAGATCAACGGGATGTTCACCCCGAATCTCCGAATCGAGTGGTATCGCGACCAGGGTGCGGCCACGACAGGCAACCAGGCTAACTACGGCGAGCTTACCCTCGGTGTCCAGATTCACCCGCTGCCGAATGACCCTATCTTCCAGTGGTTGCAGATTCGCCCGGAACTTCGCGGCGATTGCGGACCGTCCGGTGTTCGACACCAGCTATAAGCCGGAATACAGCGAGCTGACGGCCGCGTTTGACGTGATCATGCAGTTCTAAGTCAGCCGGTCGATTCTCTGAAACCTTCGCAGCCCCGGTTGGTGAAACCGGGGCTTTTTTGTTGACAAAACTTCGTTTATGCCCAAAATCCGGGTTCTGGAGGTCACCTTTTATGACTCGATGGATGAATAAAGCGGCGCTGACGTTGACGGTCCTGGCCCTGGGATTTTTCGCGTCCCGCTCGGTTCGGGCGGATGATGCGGCCAGTACGCAGCCCAGCGCGCTCGGCCGCCACGCAGCCGAGCGACGCCACGGGAAGCATTACCGTTACGGT